>NZ_NJGV01000020.1 GCF_002213425.1 Herbaspirillum aquaticum
GCAGGATCAGGGCAGCGCTGTTCTGCTGCAAGTGAAGTCATGGATGCAGCTTAAATTCTGGCAAACGCTGTCTTGACGGATGGGTCCACTTTAGCTGTCGAAGGCGAACAGGCCCGCTGAACCCTTGATGGTGTGGGCGGCGCGGAAAATGGCGTTGATGCTGTCGCGCGAAGGACCTTCCATCTCGATCTGCAGCAAGGCCGCTTCCATGGCCACCAGCAGCTCGCGGGCTTCCTGCACGACGGCGTCGCGGGCGGAGTCCTTTTTCATGCGGGCTCCACGGCGGGGCTGAATCGCTCATGCAATTGCAGCAGGTCCAACACGGCCAGTACGGCCGGGCTGCAGGCGCCGATCTCCAGCCGGCGGCCGGCGTTGACCAGTTCGCGCCGCAACAGCAGCAGCAACTGGATGCCGGCGGTGTCGAGTTCGTCGACCCCGGCCAGGTCCAGCACCACCTCCGTCTGCGGCAAGCTCAGGGCGTGCAGCAATTCCGGCTTGCGCTCGGCCGCCTGGAAAATGGTCAGGCCGCCGCTCACGGTGAGCAGCAGGCTGTCCTCTTGCACGGAATACGTCAGTGGCATCTTTGGGGTCTCGGCATTCTCTTCAACGGTCCCTGTGTCTCATGGCTGCACCAGCTTGGCCACGGCATCGAGCAGCACCGGCGGCAGGAAAGGCTTGTGCACCCAGGCGCGGATGCCGGCAGCCTTGCCCTCCTGCTTGCGCGCTTCACTGCTTTCGGTGGTCAGCATGATCACGGGGGTAAATTTGTAGGCCGGCAACTGCTTCATCTCGCGTACGAAGGACAGGCCGTCCAGGTTGGGCATGTTGAGGTCGGAGATGACCAGGTTGAACTTGCGGCCATCGAGTTTCTTCAGGGCTTCGCGGCCGTCGGCAGCCTCTTCGACCTGGTAGCCGGCGCTCTTCAAGGCGGCCGTGATGGTCTGCCGCAGGCTGAAGGAATCGTCGACGATCAATATGCATTTTTCCATCTCGGTTCCTCGGGGTCTCAGAAAAAATCCACCTGCGACGGTGGCGCGGGATGACCCTGCTGGCCTGCGTGCATCTGGCGTTGTTCCTGGGTGGTGTAGGTCTTTTCGAGATCGGCCAGCCACTGCTGCGGCGAGGGCAGCGCCTGGGCCTCTGCGGCCGCGCTGCGCAGGCGCAGGATGTCCTGCTGCACGTGGTCGAGGATCTGGCTGATGCGGTCCTGGAATTGCAGGTGGACCAGGATGTCGCAGACCTCGCGGTCCACTTCGCGCCCCTCGTCTTCCAGCGCTTCCATGGTCGTGGTGAGCTTCATGGCGGAGTGGCGGAAGTCGGCGATGATCTGGTCGATCACGGCGCGCGAATTCTCGGCGATACCTTCGGTACTGGCGGTGGCGTCCCCGGTAGCACCGATGGCCGCCATGATCTGCTGGCGCGCGCTTTTGGCGCGGGCGGCAATCTGGCGGCTGTTCTCGGCCGAACGCTCGGCCAGTTCCTGCCAGCTCTGTTCGTCGCTGAGCAGGTCGGTCACGCCGGTCTGGCCCGCCAGTTGCTCGTTCTGTTGCGCCAGGCGGCGAATCTCGTCATTGGCGGCCATGAGGCTGTCGAACTTGGTCACCAGCACCTGGCGCGAGGCCAGCATGCCTTCCAGTGCCGTCGCAATGGCACCCAATTGTTCGGCAGCGTGCTGTACGGTCTGCAGGATTTCGCCATTCGTGCCATGCCTGGCCGGGTCCAGTGCGCCGCCCAGGCGCTCGTGGATGCCGACAAAACGGGCGGTCAGGCTGTCGATGGCCGATTGGGTCTGCGCCCGGGCCAGCTGGACATTGCCCTGCCACACCGGCAGCACTTCGCGCAACAAATCGGCCAGCGGCGCGCTGGCGGCAACCACCGACGCCGGCGCCTGAGCGGCCAGCACCGGCTCGGCGGAGACCGGCACAGGCATCGGCATCGGTTGCGCCAGCACCGGCTGTGCCGCCACGGCTGGGACAGGCAGGCATGTCAGGTAGAAGGCGCCGCCGATCAGCAGGCCCACCAGCAGACCCAGCCACCAGTGCTGGGCCAGCATCATGAACAGCAGCAGATTCACCAGGCACAGCACCGGCAAGATATTGCGAAGCGATTTCACAGCCACGTTTTCCTGTTGGTTGTTTCAGCTCGGATCAAAAACGGCAGGACCAAGGATGACGCACCCTGCCCCATCGATGTTTACGGCAGGAACTGGCGCTTCTTGGGCAGTTCGGGCGACTTCATGCCGGGCAGGACGAGGCAAAGCCGCTTCAAGCGCCGCTTCTGGCACTAATTCGCCGCCCCGCCGGTCTACCCTGCGCGCACCAAGCCACAGCCTATTGTGCTGCTTGGCGCTGTCTTGCCTTGCGTGGAATAAGGGCCAAATTCCGCCTGAGTTGTCTGCACTACCTGACAATCGGTCAGATATTGACAAAGAATTAACAACAATCGCATCCGGCGACCAGCGTCGCCCGGGGTGAAATCAACTACAATGCCGCACCCGGCGCGCCGGGGGAAAGAAGCCATGGAACTGGAAAGCTACCGCTACATCGCAATCGACGGCCCCATCGGGGCTGGCAAGACTTCGCTGGCCACGCGCCTGTCCACGCTGTGGGGCGCGCAGGCCTTGCTGGAACAGCCGGAGGGCAATCCCTTCCTGGCCGAGTTCTACCGGGATGCCGCACGGCATGCCTTCCAGACCCAGGTATTTTTCCTCCTGCAGCGCATGGGGCAGTTGCAGGCACCGCTGGATCCGGCGCAGTTGGAGGGGCGCTTCGTGGCCGACTTCATGCTGGAAAAGAACATCCTGTTCGCCCAGCTGACCCTGGCCGGGGATGAACTGGCGCTCTATGACGCCCTGTATCGCCAGTTGCAGCCACGGGCGCGCGTACCGGACCTGGTGATCCACCTGCAGGCGCCCCCGGATGTCTTGCAGACCCGCATCGCCGCACGCGGGATCGCCATGGAGGAAGCCATCTCCCTGGATTACCTGCAACGGCTGTCGGAGTGCTACAGTCAATTTTTCTATCATTACCAAGACGCGCCGGTACTGACCGTCAACACCGAGCACCTGGATCCGGCCCGCAGCGACGCCGATCTGGCCATCCTGCTGCAGCACATCCAGGAGATGCACGGGCCGCGCGCCTTTCTCAATCACGGAGGTTGAATCTTTCATGGCAGGCTATCTTCAGGAATCGGGCGCGGCACGCGCCAAGCCGGTGACCACCCACACCCTGCAGGCGATGCGCGCCAAGGGCGACAAGATCAGCATGCTGACCTGTTATGACGCCAGCTTCGCCACGCTCATGGAGCGCGCCGGGCTGGAAACGGTGTTGATCGGCGACTCCCTGGGCATGGTCTGCCAGGGCCATGATTCGACCCTGCCGGTGACGATCCAGGATGTGGCCTATCACACGGCGGCAGTCGCTCGCGGCACCCGCACCATGCTCATCATCGCCGACCTGCCCTTCGGCACCTACCCGACCCGCGAGGAAGCCTTCCGCAACGCCGCGCTGCTCATGCAGGCGGGCGCGCAGATGGTCAAGCTCGAAGGCGGCGTGTGGCTGGCCGATACCATCAAGTTCCTCACCGAGCGCGGCATTCCCGTGTGCGCGCACATTGGCCTCACGCCGCAGTCGGTGCACCAGCTGGGCGGCTTCAAGGTGCAGGGCAAGACCAGCGATGGCGCCACGCAACTGCATTCGGATGCGCTGGCGGTGCAGCAGGCGGGCGCTTCGCTGGTGGTCATCGAAGCGGTACCGGCCACGCTGGGCAAGGAAGTGACCGACCGCCTGGCCATCCCCACCATCGGCATTGGTGCCGGCCCTGATTGCTCGGGCCAGGTGCTGGTGATGCATGACATGCTGGGCGTGTTCCCGGGCCACAAGAGCCGCTTCGTGCGCAACTTCATGGACGGGGCCAACGGCATCGAGGAGGCAATGCGGCACTATGTGGCGGCCGTCAAGGACGGCAGCTTCCCGGCGCAGGAGCATTGCTTCTGATGGCTTGATGAAGCCTGTGGACAAGCAAAAGGCCAGCGATGTCGCTGGCCTTTTGCTTTGCGGCTGGTCGCGCAAGATGCTGCTGTCGCAGCGGCGGCTTACTCGAAGAATTCCTTGACCTTGTCCTTCCAGGTCTTGGTCTGCGGGCTGTGTTTGGCGCCGCCTTCGGTGGTGAGCTGCTCGAACTCGCGCAGCAGTTCCTTCTGGCGATCGGTCAGCTTGACCGGGGTTTCCACCACGACGTGGCAGAACAGGTCACCCGCGTAACCGGAACGCACACCCTTGATGCCCTTGCCACGCAGGCGGAAGGTCTTGCCGCTCTGGGTGCCCTCGGGAATGGAGAAGGACGCCTTGCCATTCAAGGTCGGGGCTTCGATCTCGCCACCCAGTGCCGCCTTGGCGAAGGAGATCGGCATTTCGCAATGCAGGTCGTCGCCATCGCGCTGGAACACGTCGTGCGGCTTGATGTGGATTTCCACATACAGGTCGCCTGGAGGGCCGCCGTTGACGCCCGGTTCACCGTTGCCGGAGGAGCGGATACGCATGCCGTCGTCGATGCCTTCGGGGATCTTCACTTCCAGCGTCTTGTTGCGCTTGATGCGGCCGGCGCCGGCGCAGGTGGTGCAGGGTTCCGGAATGATCTTGCCGCTGCCGTGGCACTTGGGGCAGGTCTGCTGGATGCTGAAGAAGCCCTGCTGCATGCGCACCTGGCCGTGACCGCCGCAGGTGGTGCAAGTGACCGGCGAGGTGCCGGGCTTGGCGCCGCTGCCGTGGCAGGTATCGCACTGGTCCCAGGAGGGCACGCGGATGGTGGTGTCGAAACCGTGGGCAGCCTGCTCCAGCGTGATTTCCAGGTTGTAGCGCAGGTCGGCGCCGCGATAGACCTGCGGACCGGAATTGCGGCCACGACCACCGCCGCCGCCGAAGATGTCACCGAAGATGTCGCCGAAGGCATCGGCAAAGCCGCCCGCGCCGGCACCGCCGCCGCCACCCATGTTGGGATCGACGCCGGCATGGCCGTAGCGGTCGTAGGCCTCGCGCTTCTGCGGGTCCGACAGCATCTCGTAGGCTTCCTTGACCTCCTTGAACTTGTCTTCCGCACCCTTGCTGTCCGGGTTACGGTCAGGATGGTACTTCATCGCCAGCTTGCGATAAGCCTTCTTGATTTCGTCGTCGCTGGCGTTCTTCGCCAGTCCGAGCACTTCGTAAAAATCGCGTTTTGCCATGTTGTATAACCCACCTTGTTATTGTGTTCCGTCGCTGCTGCGATGGCCTGCATCTGCGGCCGCGCAAGCACGACCGGAAACCAACAATGTGAAAAAGCCGAGTTCAGCTTTTGACTGCGGACTCGGCGTACCGGCCTGGCCGAAAAAACAACCCGGCCGGGTGGATGCTTCTCAAAAATCCGCCCGGGCTGCGGAAAAACCGCACCCGGGCGCGAGCGCTGACCTCAGGTAAATCGAGGCATCAGTCCCGGATTACTTCACTTCCTTGAAGTCGGCGTCGACCACGTTGTCGTCCTTCGGTGCGGCACCGGCGGCACCCGCCTGGGCACCTGCGGCACCCGCAGCGCCACCGGCCGCAGCGGCTTGCGCCTGCTGGTCGGCGTACATCTTCTCGCCCAGCTTCTGCGCCGCGGTCGACAGGGCTTCGGTCTTGGCATCGATGGTGGCCTTGTCGTCACCCTTGAGGGCTTCTTCCAAGTTCTTGATGGCAGCTTCGATGACTTCCTTCTCGCCGGCTTCCAGCTTGTCGCCGTATTCGCCCAGGGCCTTCTTGGTCGAGTGCACCAGCGCATCGCCCTGGTTGCGGGTCTCGGCCAATTCCTTCAGGCGCTTGTCTTCCTCGGCGTTGGCCTCGGCGTCGCGCACCATCTTTTCGATCTCTTCTTCATTCAAGCCCGAGTTGGCCTTGATGGTGATCTTGTTTTCCTTGCCGGTGGCCTTGTCCTTGGCGCCCACGTGCAGGATGCCGTTGGCGTCGATGTCGAAGGTCACTTCGATCTGCGGGGTGCCGCGCGGTGCCGGCGGGATGCCTTCCAGGTTGAATTCGCCCAAGGCCTTGTTGCCCACGGCCATTTCACGCTCGCCCTGGTAGACCTTGATGGTCACGGCCGGCTGGTTGTCGTCGGCAGTGGAGAACACCTGGCTGAACTTGGTCGGGATGGTGGTGTTCTTCTTGATCATCTTGGTCATGACGCCGCCCATGGTTTCGATACCCAGCGACAGCGGGGTCACGTCCAGCAGCAGCACGTCCTTGCGGTCGCCCGAGAGGACCGAACCCTGGATCGCGGCACCGACGGCCACGGCTTCGTCGGGGTTCACGTCACGGCGCGGATCCTTGCCGAAGAATTCCTTCACCTTCTCGATGACCTTGGGCATGCGGGTCATGCCGCCGACCAGGATCACGTCGTCGATGTCAGACACCTTCACACCGGCATCCTTGATGGCGGTACGGCAGGGTTCGATGGTCTTGGAGATCAGTTCCTCAACCAGGGACTCCAGCTTGGCACGGGTAATCTTCAGGTTCAGGTGGACCGGTGCGCCATTGGCCATGGCGATATAGGGCTCGTTGATCTCGGTCTGTTGCGAGGACGACAGCTCGATCTTGGCGCGTTCGGCCGAAGCCTTGATGCGCTGCAGGGCAATGGCGTCCTTGGACAGGTCCAGGCCGTTGATCTTCTTGAATTCCTCGATGATGTAGTCGATCAGGCGCTGGTCGAAGTCTTCGCCACCCAGGAAGGTGTCACCGTTGGTGGACAGCACTTCGAACTGCTTTTCGCCATCGACGTCAGCGATTTCGATGATGGACACGTCGAAAGTACCGCCGCCCAGGTCATACACGGCGATCTTGCGGTCACCCTTTTCAGCCTTGTCCAGGCCGAAGGCCAGCGCGGCTGCGGTCGGCTCGTTGATGATGCGCTTGACGTCCAGGCCGGCGATGCGGCCGGCATCCTTGGTGGCCTGGCGCTGGGCGTCGTTGAAGTAGGCCGGGACCGTGATGA
Organism: Herbaspirillum aquaticum; assembly: GCF_002213425.1. Lineage (GTDB taxonomy): Bacteria > Pseudomonadota > Gammaproteobacteria > Burkholderiales > Burkholderiaceae_D > Herbaspirillum > Herbaspirillum aquaticum. Next base: position 7,000 of record NZ_NJGV01000020.1, read on the forward strand.
CGGCTTCGGTGACTTCTTCGCCCAGGTAGTCTTCGGCGGTCTTCTTCATCTTGCGCAGGACTTCAGCGGAAATCTGCGGCGGGGCCAGCTTCTTGTCGCGCACGCCGATCCAGGCATCGCCATTGTCGGCGGCCACGATCTGGTAGGGCATCAGGTTGATGTCCTTCTGCACTTCCTTCTCGGTGAACTTGCGGCCGATCAGGCGCTTGGCGGCATAGATGGTGTTCTTCGGGTTGGTGACGGCCTGGCGCTTGGCGGGTGCACCCACCAGGATTTCGCCGTCTTCCTGATAAGCAATGATGGAAGGCGTGGTACGCGCGCCTTCGGAGTTCTCGATCACCTTGGGCTGGTTGCCTTCCATGACGGAAACGCAAGAGTTGGTGGTGCCCAGGTCAATACCAATGATTTTTCCCATGATTTTTCCTTCGTTCTTTCAGCCCTGGATGTCGGGCTACAGGTGTTTTGAATGGTTTGAATATGTGGAGGAAAGATGGACTTTCAAGCGCCGAAACCACCGGAACAAGCAAAAATGATGCCTTTTGCCTCTTTCCCCTTCCGGCGCCGGTCCGCTTACTTTCCCTGGGCCACCGTCACCAGCGCAGGACGCAGCAGACGGTCGGAAATCATATAGCCTTTTTGCAGCACGGCAACGACCGTGTTGGCTTCCTGCTCGGCCGGCACGGCCGAGACGGCCTGGTGCTTCATCGGGTCGAGCTTCTCGCCGGCTTGCGGGCTGACTTCCTGCAGCTTGTTCTTCTCGAAGGCCGAGGAGAGTTGCTTCAAGGTCATGTCCACGCCTTCCTTGAGCGATTCCAGCGAGGCGTTTTCGATCTTCAGGGCCATTTCCAGGCTGTCCTTGACCGCCAGCAGCGACTCGGCGAAGCCCTCGATGGCGAACTTGTGGGCCTTGGCGATGTCTTCCTGAGCACGGCGGCGGATGTTCTCGCCTTCGGCACGGGCACGCAGGAAAGCGTCCTGCATCTCGGCAGCACGGGCTTCGGCTGCGGCCAGCTTGTCTTCCAGCGTGGGCTCGGCAGCGGCAGCCGCAGCGGCCTGCTCGGCGGCAGTGGCAGCAGCAGCGGCGTCAGCAGCCTGGTTGTCTTGCTGGACGGATGGGTTTTCCTGTTTTTCCATGTCTTGCATTCCTGAATTACCTCCAACAAATCAATGATTTACGTGCGTGCGGCAGCCTGATGTGAAGCGCCGTCCGCCAAGGGATGCGGCACAAGTAGGGCATGTCCCTGCTTTTTCAAGGGCTTTTTGGCACTTTCCGGCGACTTTTTGCCTATTTCTGCGATTTCAAGAAGAAAAATGTTACGCGCGCTTACAGAAATTACGGGGTCTGACTTCAAGTTAATTCGAGCCCGACCTAAACTGAATTCGAGTTCTCGCCCTTTGGGGCAGGCTCGTTTGACGGCATTCCCACTTCCCCTCATCGCTTGTCGCGCCAACAAGGTGTCATCATGAAACTGCCACTGATTGCGGCCATTATCTTCGTTGCCCTGTACAGCCTGCTGGCGACCGCCTGGATCAGCTATACGCATCTGGTGAGCGAATACACGCTCTGAGCGACGCTACCCCCCGGTTTTTTCTTGTATGAACAATCTGGTCGCCCTGCACCAGGCAAGATCGTTGCCGGACAGACAACATCGGCGACAGTAAAGGCGTTCAGCCTGCCATTTTAGCAGGCTGACGTCGGTTGGCCGCCCGAGGTCGGCGGCCGATATGAAGCTTCCTGAAAAATCAGCGATCCGCGCCCAGTGCCTTCGCCCGCTCTGCGGCGATCGCCTGCTGGCGCGCCATCTCTTCACGGGCGGCCGCATTGCTCATGGTCGGCCAGCCGGCCAAGTGCTGCTCGACGATCTCCACCATGCCGTTGATCCAGGCCGGTGATTCATTCAGGCAAGGGATGAAGTGAAACTCCTTGCCGCCCGCATGCAGGAAGTCTTCCTTCACTTCCATGGCGATTTCTTCCAGGGTTTCCAGGCAGTCGCTGGTGAAGCCGGGGCACATCACGTCGATGCGGCGCACGCCCTGCCGGCCCAGTTCCTGGGCGGTGGGCGCGGTATAGGGCTGCAGCCATTCGGCCTTGCCGAAGCGCGACTGGAAGGTGACCTGGTACTGCTCATCGGTCAGCCCCAGCGATTTCGCCAGCAGGCGCGCCGTCTTGTAGCACTCGCAATGGTAAGGATCGCCCAGCATCAGCGTGCGCTTGGGCACGCCGTGGAAGCTCATCAGCAACTTGTCCGGCCGGCCGTGCAGGTCCCAATGGTCCAGCACCGACTGGCGCAGCGCCTGGATGTAGGCATCCTGGTCGTGATAGTTGCGGATCAGGCGCAGCTCGGGGATGTTGCGCACCTGCCGGTAATGATCGAAGACGGCATCGAAGATGGAAGCGGTGGTCGTACCCGAATACTGCGGATAGGCCGGCAACACCAGGATGCGCGTGCAGCCCTGTTGCTTCAGCTGAACCAGCACTTCGGGCAGCGAAGGCGTGCCGTAACGCATGGCATACACCACCTGCAATTGATGATGACCGCGCCCGGCCAGCTGCACCGCCAGCGCGGCAGCCTGGCGCTGGGTGTGCACGCGCAGTGGCGAGCCTTCCTCGGTCCAGATGCTGGCGTATTTCTCGGCCGACTTGGAGGAACGGAAAGGCAGGATGATGCCGTTGAGAATGAACCACCACACCGCGCGCGGGATTTCCACCACGCGCGGATCCGACAGGAATTGCTTGAGGTAGCGCCGCAGCGCGCCCGCGTTGGGCGCATCGGGCGTGCCAAGATTGACCAGCACCACGGCGGTGGAGGCCGGGCTGCCATGGGTGTAGGGAGGTTCTTTGCGGAAGGGCATGGTCGTTGCGCTTGGGTTTCTTGATGTTCTTGGTGTGAAGGCGGTCAGGACGCCAGCAGCTCGCGCGCATGCTTGCGCGTGGTGGCCGTGATTTCCAGTCCGCCCAGCATGCGGGCGATTTCTTCCACGCGCGCCTTGGGGTCCAGCCCGTCGATGTCGGAGAGGGTCTTGCCGCCCTCGCTACGCTTCTTGACCTGGTAGTGCTGGTTGGCCTGGCTGGCCACCTGCGGCAAGTGGGTCACGCACAGCACCTGGCGTTCCTGGCCGAGGCGCTTCAACAATCGCCCGACCACTTCAGCCACGGCACCGCCGATGCCGCTGTCGACTTCATCGAAGATCAGGGTCGGCACCGTGGTGGCGGCCGAGGCGATCACCGAGATGGCCAGCGAGATGCGCGCCAGCTCACCGCCCGAGGCCACCTTGGCCAGGGCGCGCGGCGCCACGCCGGCGTGGCCGGCCACCAGGAATTCCACCTGCTCCAGGCCGTATGCCGCCGGCTCCACTGCATTGAGCGCGATCTCGAAGCGTCCACCGGCCATCGACAGGTCCTGCATGGCGGCGGTGACCGCCTCGCCCAAGGCGGCAGCGGCCTTGGCGCGCGCCTTGGAGAGTTTCTGCGCCTGGGCCAGATAGGCTTCCTTGAGCTTGTCTTCCTGCGCGCGCAGGGCATCGAGGTCGCTGGCGTCGGCCAGTTGCTTCAATTCTTCGGAGAGCTTGCGATGCTCCTCGGGCAGCTCATCGGGCTGCACGTGGAATTTGCGGGCGGTCGAATGGATAGCTTCCAGGCGCTCTTCCACTTCCTGCAATCGCGCGGGATCGAGTTCGACGCGGCCGAGATAATCATTCAAGGCATAGACCGCTTCCTGCAGCTGGATCTGCGCCGGTTCCAGCGCGTCGAGCACCGGCTTCAAGGCCGTATCAACATCGACCAGCTTGGTCAGCTTCTGCGTGATCGAGGAGAGTTGCGAGAGGATCGGCGACTCCGATTCCGAGATCACGCCCAGCGCCTCCTGCGCGCCACCGATGAGCGCCGCGGCATGCGACAGGCGGCTGTGCTCGGTGCTGATGTCGGCCCATTCACCGGGCTTGACGGCCAGCTTGTGCAGTTCGGCCACTTGCCACTCCAGGCGCTCGCGCTCCAGCAGCACATTGCGCGCATCCTGCTCGAACTGTTCGCGCTGGCGGGCCAGGGCACGCCAGGTCTTGTAGGCCGCAGCCACTTCGCGCGCCGGCTCCAGCAGACCGGCCTGGCTGTCCAGCAACTGGCGCTGGGCATCGGCCTTCATCAGCGACTGGTGCGCATGCTGGCCGTGGATGTCCACCAGCATCTCGCCGACTTCGCGCAATTGCGCGGCGGTGGCGGCGCTGCCGTTGATGTAGGCCTTGCTGCGGCCGGCATTGTCGATCACCCGGCGTAGCAGCACGCCGTCGTGCTCGCCGGTGAATTCGTGTTCGTCCAGCCAGGCCATCACTTCCGGCGTGGCGGTGAAGTCGGCGCTCACGTCTGCCTTGGCCGCGCCCTCGCGCACCACGCTGGGATCGCCCCGCCCGCCCATGGCCAGTGCCAGGGCGTCGATGAGGATGGATTTGCCGGCGCCGGTTTCGCCGGTGAAGACGGAAAATCCGCGCGCGAATTCGAGCTCGATGGCATCGACAATCACGAAGTCGCGAATCGTTAAGGTACGCAGCATGGTGGTCTCGCAGCGGGTTGGACGGACAGGCCAGTATGCTCAAGCGAGCCGGCACGCAATGGCCGGGCTCGATGCGCGCTTATTGTAATCGGCCTTCTATGGAGGGGTATTCATTCCAGTGCAGCTTCTCGCGCAGGGTATCGAAATAACTCCAGCCCTCGGGATGCAGGAAGGTGATCTTGTGCGCCGAACGGCGGATCACGATGCGGTCGCCATGCAGCACGCTGGTCAAGGACTGCATGTCGAAGTTGGCGCTGACCTCGCGCCCGGCCACCACCTGGATCACGATCTCACAGGAATCCGACAGCGTGATGGGGCGGTTCGACAGCGAATGCGGAGAAATCGGCACCATGACGATGCCGTGCAGGCTGGGATGCAGGATAGGGCCGCCGGCCGACAAGGCATAGGCGGTGGAACCGGTGGGCGTAGCCACGATGAGGCCATCGGAACGCTGGTTGTACATGAAGCGGCCATCGACCTCTACCCGCAGCTCGACCATGCCGGAGGTGGAGCCACGCGCCACCACCACATCGTTCAAGGCCAGCGCGCGGAAGATCTCGCTGCCTTCGCGGTAGACCCGCGCCTCCAGCAGCGAACGCGACTCGGCTTCGACCTTGCCTTCCAGCATGTCGGCCAGAGCCGGTATCATGCGGTCTTGGGCGATATCGGTGATGAAGCCCAGGCGGCCCTGGTTGATGCCGATCAGCGGCACGTTGTAGGGCGCCAGCTGGCGTGCAATGCCGAGCATGGTGCCGTCGCCGCCGACCACGATGGCCACGTCCGCGTGATGTCCGATCTGCTCAGGCGTCATGCTGTCATAGCCTTGCAGGGCGATGTTCTCGGCGGTCTCGGACTCGAAGACCACGGTGTGGCCGTGCGATTCCAGGAACACCGCGATGTCCGACAAGATCTGCGCGATGCCGACGGCCTGGAACTTGCCGACGATGGCGACGGTTTTGGGTACGGCTGCCTGAACGGGTAATTTGATGGGCCACATGCTGCGGATTAGACCATAATTTGAGATGACATTGTAATGAAACCAAGCGCTTCCCCCCTGCCCTCCTCGCCCGCCCCCTCCCCCATCGAGGCGGTGCTGTTCGATCTCGACGATACCCTGTGGGCCATCGAGCCGGTGCTGGTGCGCGCCGAAGGCCTGCTCTACGACTGGCTGCGCGAGCATGCGCCCGCCGTGGTAGCGGCCCATACGATTGCCAGCCTGCGCGAACGCCGCATGGCCCTGATGAAGACCGATCCCATGTATCGTATCGACCTCTGGAAGCTGCGCCATACGGCGCTTTCCGATGTCTTCCGCGAGCATGACGTGGACCTGGCGCTGGTCGACCCGGCCATGGCCCTGTTCTCCGAGGCGCGCAGCACGGTGGCGCTGTTCGATGACGTGGAGCCGGCACTGCTGCGCATGAAAGACCGGCTCACGCTGGGCTCGGTCTCCAACGGCTTTGCCGACCTGGAGCGCATCGGCCTGGCCGGGCACTTCGGGGTCTCGATCGCCGCCCATCGCTTCGGCCGCGCCAAACCTGATCCGGCCATCTTCCACGCCGCCTGCGAGGCACTGCAGGTCGCTCCGGCGGCCACGGTGTATGTGGGCGACGATCCGCTGCTGGACGTACAAGGCGCGCAGCGGGCCGGTTTGCGGGCAGTGTGGATGAACCGTTTCGAGCGCACCCTGCCCGAAGGCATCACCCCCGACGCCATCTGCCGCGACCTGCATGAGCTGCACGACTGGCTGCAGGCGCAAGCCTGAACCTTTGTTCAATTTTTGGAAGAACTGACGCGGCCGTCACATTTGCCGGATATGCCGCTAGAATATGCCCCATGCAACTCGATAACCGCGCCCGCACACTCCTGAAGGCCCTGGTCGAACGGTACATCGCCGACGGCCAGCCGGTAGGGTCGCGCGCCCTGTCGAAACTGTCGGGCCTGGAACTGTCGCCGGCGACCATCCGCAACATCATGGCCGATCTCGAAGAGATGGGCTTCGTCGCAAGCCCGCACACCTCGGCAGGCCGCGTGCCCACGCCGCGCGGCTATCGCATGTTCGTCGATACCCTGCTCACCGTCGAGGCCATCGACGAGAGCGCCCTCGAAGGCCGCCTGCAGGCGCGGCTGCAGCACAGCGGTTCGCCCCAGAAGATCATCACCAATGCAGCCCAGGTGCTGTCCTCGCTGTCGCAGTTCGCCGGTGTGGTGATGACGCCCAAGCGCGAATCGATGTTCCAGCAGATCGAATTCCTGCGGCTATCCGAAAAACGCATCCTGCTGGTCATCGTCGACCAGGGCGGCGACGTGCAGAACCGCATGCTGCTGACCGAGGTGGACTACACCCCGAGCCAGCTGACCCAGGCCGCCAACTACATCAACCAGCATTACGCCGGCCAGTCCTTCGACCAGGTGCGCATCCACCTGCAAGGCGAACTGCGCCAGCTGCGCGACGACATGACCGCGCTCATGCAGGCCGCCGTCGAAGCCGGCAGCGACGCCATGAACGAAGAGGCCGACAACAACGTGGTCATCTCCGGCGAGCGCAACCTGCTGTCGGTGACCGACCTGTCTTCCAACATGAATTCCTTGCGGCGCCTGTTCGACATGTTCGAGCAGAAGACCGGGCTCTTGCAGCTGCTCGATGTGTCCAGCAAGGCCACCGGCGTACAGATCTTCATCGGCGGCGAATCCCAGCTGGTGCCGATGGACGACATGAGCATCGTCACCGCCCCCTACGAGGTCAACGGCCGCATCGTCGGCACCCTGGGCGTGATCGGGCCGACCCGCATGGCCTACGAACGGGTCATTCCCATCGTCGACATCACCGCCAAACTGCTCTCCAGCGCGCTGAGCCAGCACTGAGCCCGGCCAGCACAACCATCCCGCCAGAACGCAAAAAAGCCACGCGCGACCGCACGTGGCTTTTTTGCATGTTGCTTCACGCTGCCTTGCTCAAATCCGGCCAGGAAGCGATGGCTGGCTTATTTCTTCACTTTCTTGCAGTTTTTGCAATGACCGTAGAGGGCCAAGGCATGGTCGGCGATCTCGAAACCGTGCTCCTGGGCAATCTTCAACTGGCGCTTTTCGATTTCGGCGTCGAAGAATTCCTCGACCTTGCCGCAATCCAGGCAGACCAGGTGATCGTGGTGCGAGCCTTCGTTGAGTTCGAAGACGGCCTTGCCGGTCTCGAAGTGATTGCGCTGGAGCAGGCCGGCCTGTTCAAACTGGGTCAGCACGCGGTAGACGGTGGCCAGGCCGACGTCGAGGTTGTCGGACAGCAATTGTTTGTAGACGTCTTCGGCGCTGAGGTGGCGCACGGAGGTGTTCTGGAAGATTTCGAGGATCTTCAGGCGCGGCAGGGTCGCCTTCAGGCCGCTGGCCTTCAGTTCGGATGGATTGTTCGGCATGGTAGAGTGGGTTCCCGGGGTTTTACTGGTCTCGAACAGGCGCGACGGTCCACTGGGAAGACCTGGCGGACCATTCCGGCGGGGCGGTGGGGAACACCCTTTTACACCCGGAACGCACTCATGCCTATTTAAGAAGTAAGTTCTAGCTTATCATATAGTGCTTTAGGCTCATGGCTCAACCCGGTTGAAATCTTTATGCGCATGCTTTCCCGAATGAAGTCCCGTCATCACACCACCGCCGTCGGCGTCCTGGCTGCACTGGCCGTCTCGCTGGCCGGCTGCTCCTCGACCAAGGCACCGGAACAGGCTGCACCCACCGATACCTCGGGCGTGAAGGTGACCGGCAAGAGCAACAGCCTGTTCGGCTTCCTGAAGCCCTACCGCATCGACATCCAGCAAGGCAACTTCGTCTCCAAGGAAATGGTGGCGCAACTGCGCCCCGGCCTCACGCGCGACCAGGTGCGCTTCGTGCTGGGCACGCCGCTGCTGACCGACATGTTCCACGCCAATCGCTGGGACTACGATTTCCGCCTGGCCAAGGGCAACGGCGAGATCATGACCAGCCGCGTGTCGGTATTCTTCAAGGATGACCTGCTGGATCACGTCGAAGGCGGCCAGAACCTGCCCACCGAAAGCGAATACCTGACCCTGATCACCGACGCCAAGGTCGGCGCCAAGGCCAGCTTCAGCGACAAACCCAAGGACGACAGCGAGATCAAACCGGCCTCGCCGGTGGCGCCTTCCTCGGCCACCAACAAGTAAGCCGGGCCAGACCTGTCCTTCGCACTTCTTCCTTCCAAGTTTCACATGACTGCATTGAATATCGCCGTGGCCGGCGCCTCCGGGCGCATGGGCCGCATGCTGATCGAAGCCATCCTCAACGCCGAGGGCCTGAAGCTCTCCGGCGCCCTGGATACGCCCGCCTCGCCCGCCATCGGGACCGATGCCGGCCTGTTCCTGGGCAAGACCACCGGCGTGGTCATCGAGTCCGACCTGGCGCGCGGCCTGGCTGGCGCAGATGTACTGATCGACTTCACCCGCCCGGAAGGCACGCTCAAACACCTGGAATACTGCGCCGCCCATGGCGTGAAGGTGGTCATCGGCACCACCGGCTTCGAAGCCGAAGGCAAAGCGGCCATCACCGAATTCGCCAAGCGTACCGCCATCATGGCCGCACCCAACATGAGCGTGGGCGTCAACGTCACGCTGAAGCTGCTGGAACTGGCCGCCAAGAATTTCTCGCACGGCTACGACATCGAGATCATCGAAGCCCATCACCGCCACAAGGTCGACGCCCCCTCCGGCACCGCCCTGAAGATGGGTGAAGTCATCGCCGATGCGCTGGGCAAGAAGCTCGACGACGTCGCGGTTTATGCACGCGAAGGCGTCACCGGTGAACGCGATCCGTCCTCCATCGGCTTTGCCACCGTGCGCGGCGGCGACATCATCGGCGACCACACGGTGCTCTTTGCCGGTATCGGCGAGCGCATCGAGATTTCGCACAAGTCGTCCAGCCGCGTCTCGTACGCCATGGGCAGCCTGCGTGCCGCACGCTTCCTGGCCGAGAAGGACACCGGCCTGTATGACATGCAGGATGTGCTGGGCTTCAAGTAAGCCGAGCCCGCCACCACAGGAAATGCCCGACGCTGCCGCGCCCCACCAGGTCCGGCAGCGAATTTTTTTGGGGGCCGCCGCTCCAAGCGACTCTCCCCCAGCCAACTTTCATTGACTCCCTGCCGCCAGCGCGGCGTCTTTCCCGAAAGCACCTACCATGGAACAGAACGTTGGATTTGCCCACTATTGGGCCCAAGGCGATGCCGTTTCGCACTCGGTGGCCTACCTGCTGTTGCTGATGTCGATCGCCAGCTGGTTCTACATCCTCTCCAAGGCCTGGGCCGCCTGGCGCATCCGCCGTGGCAGCAATGCCCTGGAACAATTCTGGCAGGCCCCGACCCTGGCCGACGCCACCGCCGCCATGCAGCGCCTGGACAGCGAACAGATCTACACCCCCATGGCCGAACGCGCCGCTGAAGCGGCCGACATCGGCACGCGCCAGCAGGGCACGCCCTCGCTCAACGCCGCCACCGATCCGGGCGAACTGATCACGCGCACCCTGCGCCGCGAAATCAACCGCGTCTCTGCGCGCCTGGAACGCGGCCTGACGCTGCTGGCCTCGGTCGGCTCGACCGCGCCCTTCGTGGGCCTCTTCGGTACCGTGTGGGGCATCTACCACGCGCTGGTGGCGGTCTCGGCCAGCGGCACGGTGCAGATCGACAAGGTTGCCGGTCCCGTGGGCGAGGCGCTGATCATGACCGCGCTGGGCCTGCTGGTCGCGATCCCGGCGGTGCTGGCCTACAACGCCTTCACCCGCATCAACCGCGTGGTGCTGGCCGAACTGGATGGCTTCGCGCACGACCTGCATGCGTACCTGACCACCGGCGAGCGCGTCGGCGGCATGCGCAAATAATTTTTCCGACACCCGATCCGAGAGGAGTCCCACATGAGTTTCGGCGGATTCAACGACAACCAGAACTCGGCCCCGATGGCCGACATCAATGTCACCCCGATGGTGGACGTGATGCTGGTCCTGCTGGTGATCTTCATCATCACCGCGCCCATGTTCACCCACGCCCTGAAGCTGGACCTGCCCACCGCGCAGTCCAACCCGGCCCCGGAAAAACCGGAGACCATCACCCTGGGCATCGATGCGGCCGGCAAGCTGTACTGGAACGACCAGCCGGTCAGCGAAGCGGACATGGATGCGCGGCTGGCCACGGCTGCAGCCAGGAAACCGCAGCCCGAGCTGCAATTGCGGGCCGACAAGTCGACCCGCTATGAAATGATCGCCGAAGTAATGTCAGCCGCGCAGGGTGCGGGGCTGACCAAGCTGGGTTTCGTCACCGATCCCAAGGGCGGCGGCAAGAGCAACAGACAAGCAAACTGAAAGAGAGCAGGCATGGCCACCGTACAACTGGCGGGCGACCGCATCACCGACTGGGACAGTTTCCATACCGAGAGCGCAGCCGCCTTCGGCTTCCCGGATTTCTATGGCCGCAACATGGATGCCTGGGTCGATTGCCTGTCCTACCTGCGCGATGAAGATGGCATGTGCAAGTTCAGGCTCAAACCCAAGGAAGTGCTGACCATCGAGATCAGCCACAGCGTCGACCTGCACAAGCGCCTGCCGGACCTGGTGGAAGACGTGGAATTCTGCTGCACGGCCATCAATGACCGCTGCGAGGATTACGACGAGCCGCCGGTCATTGCGCTGGTGTGGAAGTGATATTGCCGTTTTCCATTCATCTACTCCATCGCTGCGGCGGCCCTGATTGATCTCCCAAAGAGATCAATCACTCGCCCCGTTGATCAACGATCAGTCGATCAGTCGATCAGTCGATCAATTCATCCCCATCATAAAACGGATACGGCCCATCGAATTCCCCGATGAAGGCCGTATGGCTGACCAGGCTCCCTGCAGCCGCATCCCACCAGTGCAACTGGAATCCCGGCGGCTCCATCACGAAGCAGGAAGGCGCTTGCGGATCCAGGTCCAGCTGCACCTGGTGTGACACGCCCGGACAGGTCGTAGCCAGCGTCCCGCCAAAGCGTCGCTGGATCGAACGATGCAGGTGCCCGCACAGGATGCGCTCGACCTGCGGGTGCTTGCGCACCACCGCTTCCAGCGCCTGTGGATTGGCCAGGCCCATGTCATCCATGTGGCCGATGCCGGTGGTGAAAGGCGGGTGATGCATGGCAATGACGGTCGGACGCTCCGGCTGCTGTGCCAGCACGTCGTCCAGCCACAGCAGGCTGGAGGCGGCCAGCTCGCCACCACTGGCGCGCGGGATCACGGTATCGAGCGCGATGATGCGCACCGGATGGTCTTCGATCACATACTCGATGCGCTCACCGCCCTGCTGCAGATAGGCGTGCTCCGGGAAAGCCGCGCGCAGCGCATTGCGCTCGTCATGGTTGCCCGGCAACAGGTAATAGGGCATGGCCAGCGGTGCCAGCAACTCACGCAGGCAGGCATATTCGGAGGGCTTGCCGAAGTCCACCAGGTCGCCGGTGATGACCAGCACGTCCGGCTTCTGCTTCAGTGCATTGACTTGCCGCACGCAGCGGCGCAGTGCTTCGGCGGTATCCACCACGCGATAGGATTTCTTGCCATCGGTCTTGATGTGCAGGTCGGAAATCTGTCCCAGGATCATGCGGTCTCCTTCTCGGCGCGCGGCGCCAGTTTTACCAGTGCCTCGGCCGGCACGCGGATGGCGATCTGCTGCCCGGCTTCCCACCAGCCACGGCGGCTGGTCTCGGCGATGATCGGCCGCTCCGTGCCGATCTCGATTTCAAAGCGGGTGCGGTCACCCAGGAAAAACGTGTTGAGCAGCTTGCCGCGCACGCACTGGCCGTCGGCTTCGGTGATGTCCACCACCTGCACATCCTCGGGACGGAACATGGCGCAAGCCTCCTGGCCCTGGCTGGCGGCATCGAGCTTGTCGAGCAGCGGCAGGCTACCGGTGGGCAACAACAACCTATCTCCCGAAACGATACCTTGCACGCGATTCATCGCGCCGATGAAATCGGCCACGAAGTCATTGGCGGGATGATAGTAGATTTCCTGGGGGGTACCGATCTGCGAGATCTTGCCGCGCTCCATGACCACGATGCGGTCGCCCAGCGCCATGGCCTCGCCCTGGTCGTGCGTGACATAGATGGCGGTGATGCCCAGGCTGCGCAGCAGCTTGTTGAGGTCGCTGCGCACGGCTTCGCGCAGCTTGGCGTCCAGTGCCGTGAGCGGTTCGTCCAGCAGCAATACGCGCGGCTCCATCGCCAGTGCGCGGGCCAGTGCCACGCGCTGCTTCTGGCCGCCCGAAAGCTGGTCCACGCGACGGTGCGAGAGGCCTTGCAGGTGCACCATCTCCAGCAGTCGTTCGACCCGCTCGGCACGTTCGCCGGCCGGGATCTTGCGGATCTTCATGCCGTAGGCGATGTTCTCGCCCACGCTCATGTTGGGGAACAGCGCGTAGTTCTGGAACACCATGCCCACGCCACGTTTTTCAATGGGCAGTGCGGTCACGTCTTCATCGCCGAAGAACACGCGCCCGCCTTCATCGGGAAACTCCAGCCCGGCGATCATGCGCAGCGTGGTGGTCTTGCCGCAGCCCGAGGGGCCCAGCAGGACCAGGGTTTCACCGGGATGGATATCGAGGTCCAGCGGCTGCAGCGCGCGGGTGCCATTGGCAAAGGACTTGGCGCATTGCTGCAGGCGGATGGAAACGGCTTCTTGCTTGGGCTTCATAGACTGACTTTCTTGCGTGTTGCCTGGGTCGCCCACTGCATGCCGATCAGGAGCGGAATGATCATGAAAAAGAAGATCAGCGTATAGGCCGATCCCACCTCCAGCCGCATCGATGCATAGGCATCGGCCAGGCCCACCGGCAGGGTCTGGGTCAGCGGCGTGTGCAGCATCCAGGTGATGTTGAATTCGCCGATGGACAGCGTAACCACCATCAGCGCCCCGGCCAGGATGCCCGAGGCGGCATTGGGAATGACGATGCCGAAGAAGCGGCGCATCCGCCCCGCCCCCAGGCTGGCAGCGGCTTCTTCCAGCTGGGCCAGCTGCGAGGACTGCATCACCGCCAGCACCGGGCGCACCATGAAGGGCAGCGTGAAGATCACGTGGCCGACCAGGATGAAGAGGATGCTGGCGCGGAACTCGCGCAACTGGCCGTAAGCCATGATGAGCGCCAGTGCGGTGGCCAGGCCCGGCACGGCCACCGGCATCATGAGCAGCTCCTCGATCACGCGCGCCAGGCGGCTGTGTCCGCCGCGATAGCGCGCCAGCATGTAGGCCAGCGGCACACCGGCCACCAGCGTCACCGCCAGGCAGGCCAGCGCAATGATGAGCGAACGCCAGATGGTGGGCTGGTACATCTCCCACACCTGCGCCACCCAGCGCAGCGTGAGCCCGCTGGACAAGCCGACGAAGAAATTCTCGGTCACGCCGGCCAGCATCGACAGCACCACCGGTACCACCAGGAAGGCGCACACCAGCAGCGTGAATCCCAATTGAACGTAAAAACGCAAACGATTCTGCATGGCCACTCCTCAAGCCGCTGCGGCCACGCCGCTGCCGGTGAGCGAACGCGCCAGCGCCAGCACCGCCCAGGTGATCACGCCCAGCACGATGGACAGCGAGGCCGCCGTAGCAAAGTTGGCATAGCCGGTAAATTCGTTGTAGATGGTCATGGGCAGAACATCGATATTGGCCGCCAGCGTAAAGGCGGTCCCGAAGGCGCCGACGCTGGTGGCAAAGCAGATCGCACCCGAGGAAATGAGCGCCGGCAGCAGTGCAGGCAGCACCACGTGCAGCAGCACCTGCCAGGGCTTGGCACCGAGCGAACGCGCGGCTTCTTCCAGCGAGGGATCGAGTTTTTCGGCGGCAGCCACGACGGTGAGGATCACGCGCGGAATCGAGAAATACAGGTAACCCAGGAACAGCCCCGCCAGCGAATACGCAAACACCAGTGACTCGCCGAAGAGCCAGGTGGTGAAGGCGCCGATGAGACCCTGGCGCCCCGCCAGCATGATGACCATGAAGCCGACCACCACGCCGGGAAACGCCAGCGGGAACGTCAGCATGGCCAGCAATGCCGACTGGCCGGGAAAACGATTACGTTGCAGGAACAAGCCGACGAACACCGAGATGGCCAGCGTCACCACCGTGACCACAGCCGACAGCACCAGCGTGGACACCAGGCTGATGAAGTAATGGCGGTTGGTCAGCACCGACAGGTAGGCCATGGCACCGTCCGGCCCGGAGGCACCCACGCCGACCAGCCGCACCATGGGCAGCAGCCAGAAGGCGCAGAAGATCGTCAGGCCGGGAACGGCGAACCACAGCCACACGCCATTGCCCGCCGAGCGCGCACGCGCAGCCGCTGGCCTGACGGGGACGGAGGGGATCATGCTCTTCATGCTTGCTCCTGCGATCTGCATTTAACGCACTTCAGCCAGGTAGCGCTCGCCGAACTTGCGCTGGGCTTCGGCCATCTTGCCGTAGTCCACCGACTTGGCGCGGGCATATTCGGCAGCCGGCAGGAAACGCGCTTCCGCTTCCTTGGACATGGCCGAGGCACGTACCGGACGCAGGTAGGCGTTGGCCCAGATGGCCTGGCCCTGGTCGGACAGCAGGAAGTCCAACACCTTCTTCGCTTCGGCCTGGTGCGGTCCGTTCTTCACCAGCGAGACCACGTAGGGCACGGTGACGGTACCTTCCGAGGGAATCACGAAGGCCACGTTGGCGTGGTCCTTGTACTTGGCGCGGTAGGCGTCGAAGTCATAGCCCAGCAGGATGGGGATTTCACCCGAGATCAGGCGCGCATAGGAGGTCTGCTTGGGGACGATGGGCTGGTTCTTCTGCAGGTTCTTGAAGTAGGTGATGGCCGGCGAGAAATCATCGAGGGTGCCGCCCATGGCCTGGTTGATCGCCACCGCGCCGACATAGCCGACGAAGGCCGAGGCCGGGTCGAGGTAGCCGATCAGGCCCTTGTATTCGGGCTTTTGCAGGTCGGCCCAGGACTTGGGCACGGGCTTGCCCTTCAAGGCATCGACGTTGACCATGATGCCCATGGTGCCGGAGTGGATGGTGACCCAGTAGCCGTCAGGATCCTTCAGTCCGTTGGGGATGTCGTTCCAGTGGGCCGGCTTGTAGGCGGCCACCAGGTCCTTGTTCTTCGCTTCGATGCCGAAGGACACGCCCAGGTAGGTGAAATCGGCCACCGGGCTGGCCTTCTCGGCCGTCAGCTGGGCCAGGGCCTGGCCGCTGTTCTTGTTGTCAGGCGGCACGGTGATGCCGGTCTTGTCCTTGATGGCCTTGATCTGCGCGGCCCAGTCCGCCCACTCGGGCGGACAGTTGTAGCAGATCGCGGTCTGGGCCGAAGCGGCCAGGGAAGCCGACAGCAACAGCGCGCCGGCAGCGGTTTGAATAACACGTTTCAGGAACATGTCTGATCCTTTCCTAAGGGTTGAACAACGAGGGCACAACAAATTCTTCAACGACATCTGCATCAGCAAGAGGCCGGCGCGGGCGGCGCCACCGATCCCCCCTCGCGCAAGGCATGCGGGAGGATGTGGCGCACCCCGGCGATGACCGGCACCGGCGTCTCCACAGGCAGGGAGGCAGCAACAGCAGCAGGCAGCGCGCGCTCGATGGCATCGACCAGGGTACGCAAGGCGACATCGCCGATCTGCTCGGAAGGCTGCACCACGCTGGCCAGCACCGGCTGCATCAGCGCCCCGACAGGGATGCCGTCGAAGCCCATCACCGAGATATCGCCCGGCACCTGCAAGCCCAGTGCGCGCAGGTCGCGCATGGCACTCAGGGCCAGCAGGTCGTTGGAACAGAACAGGGCCGTAGGGCGATGCCGCGGGTCGGCCATCATCTGCTGGTAATCGGTGGCGGCAGTGAGCGTGTGGCGCTCGACCTCGATGGCCGGCAGCGGCGCCAGGCCGGCGGCTTGCATGGCATCGAGATAGCCGCAGTAGCGCTGCATGGCGCGGTCGGAGGCATTGAAGCGTCCCGAGAGCATCTGGATGCGGCGATGCCCCAGTCCGATCAGGTGGGTGACGGCATCGCAGGCGGCGGCGCGGTTGTCCACCGACACCGAGGCGCGCTGGATGGCGGTCCCGGCATCGGCCGCCGCCAGCTGGTTGTAGGCCAGCACGAAGGGAATGCGCTCGCGCTCCAGCAAGTCCAGAGTGGCATTGGCACCGGCATCAGCCACCGTCAGGATCACCCCATCGACGCGATGGCCCAGCAGCAGCTCCACCGCCGCCGATTCGTCTTCGGGCAGGTATTCGGTGGTGGTGAACATGACCGAGTAGTCCAGCGCGCGTGCCGCCAGCTCGATGCCTTGCAGGCATTGGGCGAAGACCGTGTTGGACAGGGTCGGCACGACCACCCCGACCGTGCGCGAATTGCCGGCGCGCAAGTTGCGGCCGGTGAAATTGGGACGGAAGCCCAGCTCGGCAATGCTGCGGTGGATCTTCTCGGCGGTCTCCGCACTGACCGAGCCGGGCTTGTTGAGCAGCCGGGACACGGTGGCAATGGAGACGCCAGCCAGATGGGCAACTTGTTTGATGGACGGACGCACGGGGTTTCCGGGGCAAATGAAAACGATTTCATGATGACGCCCGATTGTTACGCCCTCATGACCATCAAACCATGAGGAATGTGAACGAAAACCTCAACCACGCTGGATCTTGGCGACATTCCATCCCCCATGGAACGAAGCGGTCAAATTCAAGCCAATATCGATAAAAAATTGCTTTTTCACAATTTTTCGAGATTTAACAAGAAGTCTTTCGAGAACACGCCGCGCCGCCTCTGCCGGTGGTTTCATACGTCACGCCAGCCCCCATGCTGGCCGGCACACCATTCCAGTCCGTCGCCCCCTCGCAGGCGGGAACCGTGTAGCTGCTATCCCTGCTGCCGCCTGCTCAGGCACAGGGGTCTTGGCCCGCCTCTTTACGGAGGCGGGCTTTTTTTACGCCTGCCGGCTAGCCGGGGCGCAGGGTACGGGCCGCAATGCCGCGCCGGGGCAGTGAGCCGGTATAATGCAGGGTTTCGAATTGCAATCCGAATTGCGATCCCTTCCCAACCGAATTCCATCCGTATCAGCCCGTCATGCAAGATAAATACAGCCCAGCCGAAGTCGAACAGTCCGCACAGCAGCACTGGAACGCCATCGACGCCTACAAGACCGTCGAAAACGCCCGTGACAAGGAAGGCCGCGACAAGAAGAAGTTCTACGCCTGCTCGATGCTGCCCTATCCCTCCGGCAAGCTGCACATGGGCCACGTGCGCAACTACACCATCAACGATGTGATGTACCGCTACCTGCGCATGAACGGTTACAACGTCCTGATGCCCATGGGCTGGGACGCCTTCGGCATGCCCGCCGAAAACGCCGCCATGGCCAATGGCGTGCCGCCGGCGCAGTGGACTTATTCCAATATTGAATATATGAAGTCGCAGATGCAGTCGATGGGCCTGGCCATCGACTGGTCGCGCGAAATGACGGCCTGCCGTCCCGAGTACTACAAGTGGAACCAGTGGATGTTCCTGAAGATGCTGGAGAAGGGCATCATCTACAAGAAGACCGGGACCGTGAACTGGGATCCGATCGACCAGACCGTGCTGGCCAACGAGCAGGTCATCGACGGCCGTGGCTGGCGCTCGGGTGCCGTGATCGAAAAGCGCGAGATCCCGATGTACTACGCCAAGATCACCGACTACGCCGACGAACTGCTGGAACACGTCGAGACCAAGCTGCCCGGCTGGCCCGAGCGCGTGCGCCTGATGCAGGCCAACTGGATCGGCAAGTCCACCGGCGTGCGCTTTGCCTTCCCGCACCAGATCAAGGGCGCGGACGGCCAGCTCATCAACGATGGCAAGCTGTTCGTCTTCACCACCCGCGCCGACACCATCATGGGCGTGACCTTCTGCGCCGTGGCCCCGGAACACCCGCTGGCCACGCTCGCCGCAGAAAACAATCCGGCCCTGCAAGCCTTCATCGCCGAATGCAAGCAAGGCAGCGTGATCGAAGCCGACATGGCGACCATGGAAAAGAAGGGCATGCCCACGGGCCTGTTCGTCACCCATCCGCTGACCGGTGAGCAGGTCGAAGTCTGGGTCGGCAACTATGTGCTCATCACCTACGGCGACGGCGCCGTGATGGGCGTGCCGGCGCATGACGAGCGCGACTTCGCCTTCGCCCGCAAATACAATCTGCCGATCAAGCAGGTCATCGCCGTGGAAGGCAAGACCTACTCCACCGAAGCCTGGGAAGAATGGTACGGCGACAAGGAAGCCGGCAAGACCATCGCGTCCGGCAAGTACGATGGCCTGGGCTACCAGGCCGCCGTCGATGCGGTCGCCGCCGACCTGGCCGCACAGGGCCTGGGCGAGAAGAAGGTGACCTTCCGCCTGCGCGACTGGGGCATCTCGCGCCAGCGCTACTGGGGTACCCCCATCCCCATCATCCACTGCCCGGATTGCGGCGACGTGCCCGTGCCCGAGAAGGACCTGCCGGTGGTGCTGCCGGAAGACTGCGTACCGGACGGCAGCGGCAACCCGCTGAACAAGCATGAGCAATTCCTCAAGGTCGACTGCCCTTGCTGCGGCAAGCCGGCGCGCCGCGAAACCGACACCATGGACACCTTCGTGGATTCGTCCTGGTACTACATGCGCTATACCTCGCCGGGCAGCAACGAGGCGATGGTGGACTCCCGCAACGATTACTGGATGCCCATGGACCAGTACATCGGCGGCATCGAACACGCCGTGCTGCACCTGCTGTACGCGCGCTTCTGGACCAAGGTCATGCGCGACTTCGGCCTGGTCAAGTTCGACGAGCCCTTCACCAACCTGTTGACGCAGGGCATGGTCTTGAACGAGACCTACTATCGTGAAGACGCCGCCGGCAAGAAGACCTGGTACAACCCCGCCGACGTCGACCTGTCCTTCGATGACAAGGGCCGTCCGGTCTCGGCCGTCTTGAAGGAAGACGGCCAGCCGGTGATGATCGGCGGCACCGAGAAGATGTCCAAGTCCAAGAACAACGGCATCGACCCGCAAGCGCAGATCGACCAGTATGGTGCCGACACGGCGCGCCTGTTCACCATGTTCGCCTCGCCCCCGGAACAGACCCTAGAATGGTCCGGTGCCGGCGTGGAAGGCGCCAACCGCTTCCTGCGCCGCGTCTGGGCCTTCGGCTACAACAACGCCGCACGCATTACCGCAGCCGGTGCGCTCGATGCAGCCCAGCTCGACGATGGCCTGAAGACCCTGCGCCGCGAAGTGCACAAGGTCCTGCAGCAAGCCGACAACGACTTCAAGCGCATCCAGTACAACACCGTGGTTTCGGCCTGCATGAAGATGCTCAACACGCTCGAAGCCGCCAAGCCTGCTGCCGGCGCAGCCGGTGATGCGGTGATCGCCGAGTGCTTCTCGATCTTCCTGCGCGTCTTGAATCCGGTCGCCCCGCACATCACCCATGTGCTGTGGCAGCAGCTGGGCTATGCCCAGGCGCAGGGCGACATCCTTGATGCGGCCTGGCCGCAGGTCGATGCGGCCGCGCTGGAACAGAGCGAGCTCAAACTGGTGGTGCAGGTCAACGGCAAGCTGCGCGGTGAAGTGACCGTGCCGAAGGATGCCGACAAGGCCGCCATCGAAGCCGCCGCGCTGGCCAACGAAGACGTCAAGAAATTCCTGACCGGCGCACCGAAGAAGGTGATCGTGGTGCCAGGCAAGCTGGTCAACATCGTTGCCTGATACGGCCCAACCTTAACGACGGAACTCCATGCACGCTCAAGTCCAACTCAAGCGTTTCTCGCAATGGCTGCTGCTGGTGGCTGCAGCCGTGATGCTCACGGCCTGCGGCTTCCACCTGCGCGGTGCGGCTGACCTGCCCTTCAAGACCATCTACCTGGGCTTTGGAGCCAACTCGGCGGTCGGGGTCGAACTCAAGCGCAACATCGAGGCCAGCGGTGCCAAGGTGGTGGCCGATCCCAAGGACGCCGAAGCCAACCTGAAGGTGCTGGCCGATTCCCGCGACCGCCAGGTGCTGACCTTGAACACCAACGGCCGCGTGCGTGAATTCGCACTGTTCCAGCGCTTTACCTTCTCGGTCACCGATGCCAAGGGCGTCACCGTGATTCCGCCGACGGCCATTACCCTGCGCCGCGTCATCACCTATGACGAGAACCAGGAACTGGCCAAGCAGGCTGAAGAAGTGCTGCTCTACCGCGACATGCAGTCCGACCTGGTGCAGCAGATCCTGCGTCGCCTGGCGGCCTCCAGGACGGCCATCAAGAACGAGAAGGAGGCGGCCGAGTCGGATTCCTGACCGGCTCCGCAATCGCCATGCAACTGCGCCACGACTCCCTGGACGCCCATCTCGGCAAATCGCTGGCGTCGCTCTACGTGATCGCCAGCGACGAGCACCTGCTGGCGCTGGAAGCCGCCGACAAGATCCGCCGCAGTGCCCGCGCCAATGGCTATACCGAACGCGAGGTGCTGGTGGTGGAGCGCAGCTTCAAGTGGGGCGAACTGCTGGCGGCCAACCAGTCGCAATCGCTGTTCGGCGACAAGAAGCTCATCGAACTGCGCATCCCCACCGGCAAGCCCGGCAAGGATGGCGGCCAGGCCCTGCAGGATTACGCCGCCAATCTCTCCCCCGACAACCTGACCATCATCAGCCTGCCCAAGCTGGACTGGGCCACCCAGAAGGCGGCCTGGGTCGGTGCCCTGCAGCAGGCGGCGGTCTACATCGACATCCCGCTGGTGGAACGCGCACAGTTGCCAGCCTGGATCGGCAACCGCCTGGCGGCGCAGCAGCAGAGCGCCGACCGGCCCTGCCTGGATTTCATCGCCGACCGCGTGGAGGGCAACCTCCTGGCCGCGCACCAGGAGATCCAGAAGCTGGCCCTGCTGCATCCGCCGGGCAAGCTCAGTTTCGAACAGGTGCAGGATGCGGTCCTGAATGTGGCGCGTTATGACGTCTTCAAGCTCAACGAAGCCATGCTCTCGGGCGACATCGCGCGCCTGACGCGCATGATGGACGGCTTGAAAGGCGAAGGCGAGGCGCTGCCACTGGTGCTGTGGGCGGTCACCGAAGAAATCCGCACCCTGCTCAAGCTCAAATCCGGCATGGCGCAGGGCAAGCCCGTGGGCGCGCTGCTGAAGGAATACCGCATCTGGGGCCCGCGCGAACGCCTGATGGAACCGGCCCTGCGCCGCATCAGCCTGGCCACGCTGGAACAGGCGTTGCAGGAAGCGGCCCTGGTGGACCGCATGGTCAAGGGCCTGCGTGCCCGCAGCTTTGCCGGCGACCCATGGGACGCCTTGCTGCAACTGGGCCTGAAGCTGGCACGCGGACGCTGATCCGGCCGCACACCGTGCATCGAACAACGAATACCGAATACCCGACATCGAACCCGCCGCGTGCATCGCGCCCCGGAGAAAACAGCATGGAAAACATCGACCTCTACATGAACCGCATCGGCCAGCAGGCCCGTGCCGCCTCGCGCGCCATGGCGCGTGCCGATACCGCTGCCAAGAACCAGGCGCTGCTGCTGATCGCTGCCGCCATCCGCCGCGAGGCCGATGTCCTGCGCGCAGCCAATGCGCTGGACCTGGACGCGGCCCGCGCCAATGGCCTGGCCGAGGCCATGCTGGACCGCCTGACCTTGTCCGACAAGGCCATCGCCACCATGGCCGAAGGCCTCGAACAGATCGCCTCCCTGCCCGATCCCATCGGTGAGATCAGCAACATGAAGTACCGCCCCACCGGCATCCAGGTCGGCCAGATGCGCGTGCCGCTGGGCGTGATCGGCATCATCTACGAGGCCCGTCCCAACGTGACGGTCGACGCCGCAGGCCTGTGCATCAAGAGCGGCAACGCCACCATCCTGCGCGGCGGTTCCGAAGCCATCCATTGCAACCAGGCCCTGGCCAAGCTGGTCAAGGAAGGCCTGGCCGGTGCCGGCCTGCCGGAACAGGCCGTGCAGGTCGTCGAGACCACCGACCGTGCTGCCGTGGGTGCGCTCATCACCATGCAGGAATACGTGGACGTGATCGTCCCGCGCGGCGGCAAGGGCCTGATCGAGCGCCTCATGAAGGAAGCCAAGGTGCCGATGATCAAGCACCTCGACGGCATCTGCCACGTCTACATCGACGACAAGGCTGACACCCGCAAGGCGCTGGACGTGGCCTTCAATGCCAAGTGCCATCGCTACGGCACCTGCAACACCATGGAAACCCTGCTGGTATCGCGCAACATCGCCGCCGCGATCCTGCCGCCGCTGTCCGAACTGTATCGCGTCAAGGAAGTGGAACTGCGCTGCGACCCGGAAGCCGCCGAGATCCTGGCCGGCTATCCGCTGCTCAAGGCCGCCACCGAAGAGGATTGGGACACCGAATACCTGGCCCCCATCCTGGCCGTGAAAGTGGTGGCCGACATGGATGAGGCCATCGAGCACATCAACCGCCATTCTTCGCAGCACACTGACAGCATCATCACCGAGGACTACACGCGCGCCATGCGTTTCCTGCGCGAGGTGGATTCGGCCTCGGTCATGGTCAATGCCTCGACGCGCTTTGCCGATGGCTTCGAATACGGCCTGGGTGCGGAGATCGGCATCTCCAACGACAAGCTGCATGCACGCGGCCCGGTGGGACTGGAAGGACTGACCTCGCTGAAGTACGTGGTGCTGGGCCAGGGACAGGTCCGCCAGTAAGACACACGCACGCCACACCCCCAAGCCATCACGCACGACAAGGATAGCCATGCTCTGGATCAAAGCCCTGCACATCGTCTTCATCGCCTCCTGGTTCGCCGGCCTGTTCTACCTGCCGCGCATCTTCGTGAACCTGGCGCAGGAGACCGACCTGGTCGCGCGCGAACGCCTGCTGGGCATGGCGCGCCGCCTCTACCGTTTCACCGGCATGATCTCGCTGGTGGCGCTGGTGCTGGGCGTGTGGCTGCTGGCCCTCACCTGGTCGTTCTGGAAAGGCCCGGGCAATGGCTGGCTGCATGCCAAGCTGTTCCTGGTGGTGCTGGTGATCGGCTACCAGCACGCCTGCGGCTCGCTGCTCAAGAAATTCGAACACGGCAAGAACGTGCGCAGCCACGTCTGGTATCGCTGGTTCAACGAAGTGCCGGTGCTGCTGATGCTGGCCATCGTGATCCTGGTCGTGGTCAAGCCCTTCTGATCATTCTGCAACTAACCCAGCAGTCTTCGTCCGCTGCATTCCACACTCATCCTTCCGGAGCCGGTCATGAGCAAAGTCTGTGAGTACTTCTTCGCGCCGCATTCACCGTTCGCCTACCTGGGCCACGATCGTTTCGTCGCCCTCGCCGAAAAATACCAGGTACAGATCCTGCCCAAGCCTTTCGACCTGTCCAAGATCTTCGGTGTCTCCGGCGGCCTGCCGCTGGCCAAGCGCGCACCGCAGCGCCAGGCTTACCGCTTGAAGGAACTGGCACGCTGGAGCGAATTCCTGGGCAAGCCCATGGTGCTGCAGCCGACCTATTTCCCGGTCAACAGCGACAATGCGGCGCGCCTGATCATCGCCACCCAGCTGGCCCACGGCACCGCCGCGTCCTTGCGCCTGACCGGTGCCATCATGCGCGCCGTGTGGGAAGAACAACGCAACATCGCCGACCACGACACCCTGGTGGCCATCGCCAATGCCAATGAACACGACGGCGCAGCCCTGCTGAAGTCGGCCGAAACGGCCAGCGTGCAGGCCGAATTCGACCGCTTCACCGATGAGGCCAATGCCGCCAGCATCTTCGGTGCACCGTGGTACGTCTACGACGGCGAAGGCTACTGGGGCCAGGACCGACTGGACTTCGTCGAGCGCGCCTTCGCGAAAGGCTCAGCGGCCAGCGTACAATGACGCCGGACTGCGCAGCGAGCCGCGCAGTCCGGCTTTTTTCATTTTTGTTACTTTGTTTTCCAACGGATAAAAGGTACTCCCATGCAATCTCCCGACACCAACTACTCTTACTTCTGTCCCTGCCCGCGCGGCCTGGAAGCGGCCCTGGCCGACGAACTCAACGAGATCGCCCAGCACGCCGGTCCCGCCGCCAACCTCAAGGTGCACAACCAGGTGCCCGGTGGCGTGCACTGCTCCGGCACCCTGCTGGCGGCCTACCAGATGAACCTGCACTCGCGCATCGCCAGCCGCGTGCTGCTGCGCATGGGACATGGTTCCTACAAGAACGAGAACGACATCTACGACCTCACCCTGGCGCAAGCCTGGGAAGACTGGTTCAAGGTCTCCCACACCATCCGCGTGGACCTGACCGCCGTGAAGTCGCCGCTGCGCAGCCTGGAGTTCAGCACCCTCAAGATCAAGGATGCGATCTGCGACCGCTTCCTGGACCAGTTCAAGCTGCGTCCTTCGGTGAACACGCGCACGCCTGACATGCGCATCGCCGGTTTCGTCGATGCCCACAATTTCACGGTCTATCTCGATACCTCCGGCGAGGCGCTCTTCAAGCGCGGCTGGCGCGAAGAAACCGGTGACGCGCCACTGCGCGAAAACCTGGCGGCGGGCCTCTTGCGCACCGCAGGCTGGAAGCCGGGCGTGCCGCTGTTCGATCCCATGTGCGGTTCCGGCACCATCCTGGCCGAAGCCGCGCAGATCATCGCCGGCGTGCCGCCGGGCGCACGCCGCCGCTTCGCCTTCGAGAAGTTCAGCAACTTCGATGCCGATGCCTGGTTCGCCATCAAGGGCGATTTCAAACCCAATCCGATTCCGACCACGCCTACGCTCTTCGGCAGCGACATCTCCGGCGACATGGTGGAACTGACCCGCAAGAACCTGGTGCGCGCCGGGGTGCACTTCGAGGTACCGCTGAAGCAGATCGAAGCACAGGAAATCAAGCCGCCGGTCGATGCCGAGGGCAAGCCGCTGGTCGGCATCATCCTCTCCAATCCGCCTTACGGTGAGCGTATCGGCGTGCGCGGCGACCGCGCCTTGCCGACCGAGGAATTGTTCGCGCAGTTCTTCAGCGCCTTCTCCAGCACCTTGAAGCAGCGCTTTGCGGGCTGGAGCGTATTCCTGTTCTCGGCCGACCTCGGCCTGCCCAAGCTGATGCGCCTGAAGGAAGCCCGCAAGACGCCGTTCTTCAACGGTGCCCTGGAATGCCGCCTGTTCCGCTTCGACATGGTGGCCGGCTACAACCGCCGCGAGGAAGCCAAGCCGGTCCCGCGCGACAGCGAAGACTGATCCTCTCCGGCGCGGGTGGATTGTCAACCTCCCCAAGACAATCCATCCCGCCGCAGCCGGTTTATCCGGCCTGCGTTCTTCCCTACAGTGTGGACTTGGACAATGCCGTTGCGCACGCAAGATAAAGCGCAACGCTGGCCATCCTTCATCCACTCCACACTTTTCCGGGATCTCCATGACCACCGTTACCGTCAACACCCGCGCCGACTACGCCGCCTTCCTGCTGCGCGTTACCATGGGCATTTTCTTCCTGGTCCACGCCGGCCTGAAACTGTTCGTCTTCACGCCCGCCGGGACCGTCGGCTTCTTTGCCTCGCTGGGCGTACCAGGCTGGTTCGCCTATCCGGTCATCGCATTGGAAGTCATCGGGGGCATCGCGCTGGTGCTGGGTATCTATGGCCGCTGGTTGGCCCTGCCGCTGGCCGCCGACCTGCTGGGCGCGATCGTGCTGGTGCATGGCAAGGCCGGCTTCTTCTTCACCAACCCCAAGGGCGGCTGGGAATACCTGGCGCTGTGGATCGTCGGCCTGATTGCCGTATTCCTGCTCGGCGATGGCGCCTTTGCCCTCAAGCGTGAAGCGCCGCGCCCATAACGGCGCCCGCCTCCGACGTCGCCGGGCCGCGCGCCCGGCGTCAATGTTTTATATCATTCAGCGCATCAGCCAAGGAGTTCCATCATGTCCACCAGCAACCTCACCGACAGCTTCACCCTGCCTTCACTGTTCGTCTCGCACGGCTCGCCCATGCTGGCCGTGGAACCGGGCCGCACCGGCCCGCTGCTGGCGGGCATCGGCGCGACGCTGCCGCGTCCGCGTGGCATCGTGATGGTGTCGCCGCACTGGGAGACCTTCACGCCGCGCGTGGGCAACCAGGCCAAGCCGCGCGTGATCCATGATTTCGGCGGCTTCCCGCAGGCGCTGTATGAACTGGACTATCCCGCCCCCGGGGCACCGGCGCTGGCCGAGCATGTGGCGCAGCGCCTGCGTGACGGCGGCCTGCCGGCCAATACCGATGGCGGCTGGGGACTCGATCACGGGGCCTGGGTGCCGCTGCGCTATCTCTACCCGCACGCCGATGTGCCGGTGATCCAGCTCTCGCTGCAATCGCAGCAGCCCCCCGAATATCACTATCAGGTCGGCCGCCTGCTGGCGCCCCTGGCCAAGGAAGGCATCCTGCTGGTCGGCTCGGGCAGCTTCACGCACAACCTGCGCGAACTGCGCCGCAACGAGATCGAGGGCGGCGATGCGCCGCATACGCTGGAATTCCTGCGCTGGTTCCTGGAACGCATGCAGGCCGGTGACCTGCAGGCCCTGTTCGGCTACCGGACCACGGCCCCGCATGCGGTGCGCACGCATCCCAGCGACGAACACCTGCTGAGCCTGTTCTTCGCCATGGGCGCAGCCGATGACTGGACCCAGCTGGTTCACCTCGACAGCGGTTCGACGTATCATAGCCTGCGCATGGACGCCTTCGCCTTCGGCACCGGCTCCCGCCTGCTGGCACAACTTCCGGCAGCTGCCTGAGCGGCCGTCTTTCCGGACGGCGCCAGCGCGGCGCCATCTGGGGAAAAGACAAGTTGAACAAACTGCGCGAAATCGAATGCTTCATCGCCGTGGCCGACCTCGGCAGCTTCGTCAAGGCGGCCGATGCGCTGGGCATTTCCAAGGCCGCCGTCTCGCGCACGGTACTGGAACTGGAAGCGCGCCTGGGTTCGCGCCTGATGCAACGGACCACGCGCCGGCTCTCGCTGACCGAAGCCGGCAGCCTCTATCTGGAACGCTGCAAGCAGATAGTTGCAGCATTGGAAGAAGCCGATGACCTGCTCCTGGCCGGCAGCGCCAAACCCGCTGGCCTGCTGCGCATCAACGCCCCGGTGACCTTCGGTATCCTGCATCTCGCACCGCTGTGGCCGATCTTCCTGGAACGCCATCCGGAAGTGGAACTGGACATCACCCTGTCGGACCGCATCGTCGACATCATCGATGAAGGCTATGACCTGGCGATCCGCATCGCCCGGCTGGCCGATTCCACGCTGATCCACCGCAAGCTCACCAGCACCAGCCTGCCCATCTGCGCTTCGCCGGCCTACCTCGAAGCGCACGGCACGCCGCGCCATCCACACGAGCTGGCACAACACCAGGTCATCAGCTACAGCTACAACCACGGCAAGGACGAGTGGCAATTCAGCGGACCGGAAGGTCCGGTGAGCGTGCGCGTCAATGCACGCATGCACGTCAACAATGGCGACAGCTGCGTGCAGGCGGCGCTGGGCGGCATCGGCATCACGCGCCAGCCGACCTTCATGATCGACCAGTACCTGCGCAGCGGGCAGCTGGTTCCCATCCTCTCCGATTACACCGCGCCGGACCTCGGCATCTATGCGGTCTACCCCAGCCGCGCGCATCTCCCGGCCAAGGTCAGGGCGATGCTGGATTTTCTGTCCGAAGCCTTCGCGCAGGTGCACTGGTCCGGACCGACCGAGGCCTGATCGCCTGATCGCCTGATTGCCCGATCCCTCGGCGATAGCAACGCAGAGGTTCTCGCAGGGCGCCCACGCTCTCCCGCAGGCTGGCTTGAACGGCAGCCATGCATAATTTTCATGCATCCTCACACCAGCTTGCAGGCTCGTCTTGCGGACGCTGCACTGGCGCGCAATTGCAGTGGAGCAGACCGGCGCATGCGATTGCGGCTCGCTTTCCGGCGGGCCTGTCCGGGCCGAAATGCCATTGACACACCGTCTTCTATCGTCGACATTGACCATATGGCGAACGCTTTGTCCATATATTGAACAAAGTCCCGATTCAATAGAAGAACCTCAGGAGACCCCACATGACTGCCAACGGCACCCCCATGCCCGCCGACCAGAAGATGAAGCCCTACCAGCTCCCCAACCCCAAGGAAGCGCCGCTGGAAATCGTGGTCAATCCGGCCGTGCCGGAGGACGAACGCATCTGGGTGCCGCAGGCGGAGAACGTGTGGTTCCGTCCGCTGTGCCTGAATGTCTCGCAGGGCTACTGGACCAACCTGCTGCGCGTGCGCAAGTCCGGCGTGCTCTCGCGCCACCGTCATCCCGCACCGGTGCATGGCATGGTGCTCAAAGGCCGCTGGCGCTACCTGGAACACGACTGGATCGCCGAACAGGGCAGCTACGTCTTCGAGCCGCCTGGCGAGACTCACACCCTC
Organism: Herbaspirillum aquaticum; assembly: GCF_002213425.1. Lineage (GTDB taxonomy): Bacteria > Pseudomonadota > Gammaproteobacteria > Burkholderiales > Burkholderiaceae_D > Herbaspirillum > Herbaspirillum aquaticum. The sequence continues at coordinate 35,942 of NZ_NJGV01000020.1, forward strand.
TACGTCCCTGAAGACGTGGAAGAGATGATCACCTACTTCCACATCACCGGCGTGATGTTCTATTGCGATCCCTGGGGCAAGTTCGAAGGCTACGAGGATGTCTTCACCAAGCTCGACATGTGCCGCAAGCACTATGAAGCGGTTGGACTGGGCAGCGATTACGTCAATCGCTTCGTACGCTGAGGATGCATGAAATGACTTATCCTCGCGCCTCCCATGACTTTGCCGACTGCGTGGCCGTGGTCACCGGCGGCCATGGCGGCATCGGTGCGGCCATCAGCGCACGCCTGGCCGCGGGCGGCGCGCAGGTGGTCGTCTGGGACCAGCAGCATGATGCTGCCTCGCCCTATCGGCAAGAAAGCCTCGACATCACCGATGCCGCTGCGGTCATGCAGGCCGCACAGCAACTGCTGGCCGAGACCGGACGCATCGATTTCCTCATCAACAACGCCGGTTACGCCGGCCCTACCGTGCCGCTGGACGAGTACGACGTCGCCCAATGGCACTGCATCGTGCAGGTCAACCTGATGGGCGTCTTCCATGCCTGCCGCAGTGTGACGCCGGCCATGCGCGCAGCCGGACGCGGACGCATCGTCAACATCGCCTCGCTGGCCGGCAAGGAAGGCACACCCAATGCCTCGGCCTACAGCGCTGCCAAGGCAGGCGTCCTGGCGCTGACCAAGTCCCTGGGCAAGGAGCTGGCCGAGACCGGCGTGCTGGTCAACGCCATTGCCCCGGCGGCCGTCAAGACCGCGCTGCTGGAGCAGATGTCGCCAGCCCATGTGCAGACCATGATCGCCAAGAGCCCCATGCATCGCCTGGGCACGGTCGATGAGGTCGCCGACATGTGCGCATGGCTGTGCTCCGGGTCCTGCAGCTTCAACACCGGCGCCGTATTCGATCTTTCGGGCGGGCGCGCAACGTACTGAGCGGCTTGCCGCTCGACCACACGAATCATCCGGGCAAACAAGGATCGCATGCCGGGGCAGGCAGAAGCCGCCCAGGCAGCGCCGGAAGAGCAACACGCAGGGACGGACTCCACACCGTCCTCAAGACCGCATCCTTGCATGACGCTTCGGCCATGTCATCGACAGCGAGCTCCGCAATAGACGGAGCCGGCACGAAGCACGCCAATGGCATTGACTCATTCACACTGGAGACGTAACCCATGGAAGTCCAAAAGGAAAAGAGCCCCCGGCTCAAACGCATACAGCTCGTGGCACTGAGCTTCCTGATGCTGGCAGGCATCGTCAACTACCTCGACCGCAGCACGCTGTCCATCGCCAACCACTCGGTGAGCCAGGAGCTCAACCTCTCGGCCTCGCAGATGGGCCTGTTGCTGTCGGCCTTCTCGCTGGCCTATGCCTTCTCGCAATTGCCCATCGGCGCCATGCTCGACAAGTTCGGCGCGCGCGTGATGCTGGGCGCGGGCATGTTCATCTGGTCGGTGGCACAGCTGGCGGGGGGCTTCGTGAGCAGCCTGCAGCAGTTCCTGGTGGCACGGGTGTTCCTCGGCCTGGGTGAGGCGCCACAGTTCCCGGCCGGCGCCAAGGTGGTCTCGGAATGGTTTGCCATGCGCGAGCGCGGCGGGCCGACCGGCATCTTCGTGGCCTCCTCCACCATCGGACCGGCGCTGGCGCCGCCCATCCTCACGATCCTGATGCTCTCCTTCGGCTGGCGCATGATGTTCGTCATCATGGGCGTACTGGGCATCGCCGTGTCGGTGGGCTGGTACCTGTTTTACCGGAATCGCAACGAAGTCCAGCTCACTCCCTCCGAGGTGCTGTACCTGGCCGATGACCATGACAACGACCCCAACGCCAATGCCAAACTGAGCTGGTCCGAATGGAAGAGCCTCTTCACCTATCGCACCACCTGGGGCATGCTGTTCGGCTTCATGGGCGTGATCTACATGGTGTGGCTGTACCTCACCTGGCTGCCCGCCTACCTGGAACATGAGCGCCATCTCTCCATCGCGCGCACCGGCTGGGTGGTGGTGATTCCCTACATCTTCGGCACGCTCGGCATGCTCTCCTCGGGCTACATCGCCGATGGCCTGATGAAGCGCGGCATGCCTGCCATCCGCAGCCGCAAGTGGCCGATCTGCGCGGGCTTGATCGGTGCCGGTGCCTTCACCATTCCGGCCGCCTATACGCCCAGCACCACCATGGCCATCGTCTACATCTCGCTGGCCATGGCCTTCGTGAACATGGCTTCCGGTGGCGCCTGGGCGCTGGTCTCGGTGGCCATTCCGCGGCGCCTGGTGGCATCGCTGGGCAGCATGCAGAACTTCGGCGGCTATCTCGGCGGATCGCTGGCACCGGTCATCACGGGCGTGGTGGTGGACCAGACCCACTCCTTCGTCAATGCCCTCCTGATCAGTGCCGCCGTGGCCTTCGCCGCCGCGCTGGTCTACATGTTCGTGGTGGACAAGCCTATCGAGGCACACGCCGCCTGAGGCAAACCTTCACCCGTCAGTAGCCTGACCCGATGCCGCCGCCCGTGGGTAGCGGCATCCAGCCAGTCTCCTGCCACTCACCAGAAGGAATTTTCATGAGCTTCATTCCCGACCTGCTCCGGGGCAAGACCGCCCTCGTTACCGGCGGCACCCAAGGCATAGGCGCGGCCGTTGCACGCCAGCTCGCCGCACTGGGCGCACACGTCATCGCCGCCGGCCTGCCGCCCTTTGCGCATGAGTCATTCGAGGGCAGCGGCATCACCCTGGCCGAGATGAACGTGGCCAGCGAAGACAGCGTGCGCGCGGTGCTGGCCAACATCACGCAACTCGATATCGTGGTCAACTGCGCCGGCATCATCAAGCGCGGGGAAGAGCTGGAGACCGAGGTCTTCGAGCAGGTCATCGCGGTCAACCTCACCGGCACCATGCGGGTGTGCGCTGCCAGCCGCGAACTGCTCAAGCAATCCGGGGGCTGCATCGTCAATACCGCCTCCATGCTCAGCTTCTTCGGTGGCGGACTGGTGCCGGGCTACAGCGCCAGCAAGGGCGGCGTGGCGCAGCTGACCAAGTCGCTGGCCATCGCCTATGCGGCCGACGGCATCCGCGTCAATGCGGTGGCGCCGGGCTGGATCGCCACCCCGCTCACGCAAGCCCTGCAGGACGATCCCGTACGCGCCGGACCGATCCTGGCGCGCACACCGCTGGGCCGCTGGGGCAAGCCGGAAGACATCGGCCAGGTGGTCGCTTTCCTGTGTTCACCGGCGGCCTCCTTCATGACCGGTGCCATCGTGCCGGTCGATGGCGGCTATCTGGTGGCCTGACGCCACCGCAACGCTTTCACGTGCAATGCCATTTGCCCGCGCCGGCTCCAGACGGCGCGGGATTTTTTGCAGGTGGGCTCGGCTATAATCTGGCCCGAAATCGGTACGGAATTCTGTACGGATTTTCGTACTGAATCTTGTACGCAATCCTGCCCCTGTCCTTGATCCACTCCTGCCCCACGATCCCGCGCTCATGCCCGACCACGACAAACAAGCTGACGACAACAAGATCGCGGGCACGGCCGCCTTCTCCAAGTTCATGGCGGTGCTGCAGCTGATCGCCGATCAGGAAGCGCCCCTCTCCATTGCGCAGCTGGCGGCGCTGTCGGGCTATCCGCGCCCCACGGTCTATCGCATCCTCGGCGCGCTCATGGCCGAGGGCATGGTGGTGGAGAACCCGCGCAGCAGGCAATATGAAGTCGGACCGCGCCTGATCCATCTGGCCAGCCGCGCCTGGGACCGCAGCGACATCCGTACCACGGCCATCGAGCCGTTGCGCCAGCTGCGCGACATCACGCGCGAGACCGTGCACCTGGCCGTGCCCAGCGACCACAGCATGGTCTACATCGAGAAACTGGAAAGTCCGCAAGCCGTGCGCATGGATTCGCGCATCGGGACCCGCGTGACCTTGTATTCGAGTTCAGTGGGCAAAGCCTACCTGGCCGCACTGGAACAAGCGCAGCGCGAACGCCTGATGCGCGCGCTGCATCTGCAAGCCTTCACGGCCAACACGCACACCACGCTGGAGGCCCTGCGCGCCGATGTCGAAGAGACCCGCACGCGCGGCTACGCCGAAGACCGCGAAGAGAACGAAGCCCAGATCTTTTGCTACGGCGCCGCCATCATCGGTGCGGATGGCGTACCGGTGGCCTGCGTGAGCGTGAGCATTCCGCTGTATCGCCGCCTGGCCGATGCGCAGCAGGCCTATGTGATGCCGCTGCTGCAAGCCTGCGCGCACATCTCGCGCAAGCTTGCCGGACCGGGCTGAGTCCGGTCCGATTCTTGCCGCACTGCCCGCAGGCGATCAGGCCTCGGGGGGCAATTCCACCTTGTAGATTTCCTTGCCGTCGGTGTTGTGCAGGGTGACGGTGAGGGTCTTGCTCTTCGCATCGATCTTGCCGATGCCGAAGAACTGCAGCAGCTCGGCCGGCGAGCGGTTCTGCTTCATGTCCGCCGGGATGCTGACGAAGCGCACGTCCGGACCGAAGGTACGATCGATCTCGCCCGGCCCGAAGGTACCGGCATTGATCGGGCCACCGACGAATTCCCAGAAGGGCTTGAAGTCGGTGAACTGCGCACGCTCGGGCGCATAGTGCGTAGCCGAGGCGTAGTGCACGTCGGCCGTCACCCACACCACGTTCTTGATGTCGTGCTGCTTGATGAAGCGCAGCAGTTCGACCACCTCCAGCTCGCGCCCGGAGGGCTTGCCGTTGTCGGCATTGGCCCAGGCCTCGAAGGTTCCCTTGGGCACATCCGGGTTCAGGTCCGGCACCACGATCGACAGTGGCATATCGCTGGCAATGAGCTTCCAGGTCGAGCGCGAACGCAGCAGCGCCTGCTTGATCCAGCGCATCTGCTCGGGGCCGAGGAAGTCGGCGTCGTGGCCACCCTTCTGGCGGTTGGGAGAATTGCGGCCGCGATAGCTGCGCTCGTCCAGCATGAACACCTCCAGCAGCGGACCGTGGTTGAAGGCGCGATAGATGCGGAAGGGATCCGCGCTGTCGATGCGGAAGGGATTGTGTTCGAACATGGCCTGGCGCGCGCGGGCCGCCAGCACGTCGATGTTGCGTTCGTCGTAGCGCTTTTCGGCCGCACCGATCAGCTGGCCGGGATACCAGTTGTTGCGCACTTCGTGGTCATCCCACTGCACCAGGAAGGGCACCTCGGCGGCGAAGCGGCGCTTGTTGGCGTCGAGCATGTTGTAGGCGAAGTTGCCGCGATAGTCATCCAGCGTCTGCGCGACCTTGGACTTGGCCTCGGTGACCACGTTGCGCCACAGCGTTCCGTCATCCAGCTTCACTTCGGCCTGGATAGGACCATCGGCATAGATCTGGTCGCCCGAGTGGATGAAGAAATCCGGGCGGAAGCGGCGCATGCTTTCATACACCCGGTAACCGCCCCACTGTTCATTGATGCCCCAGCCCTGGCCGGCTTCATCGCCCGAGAAGGCGAAGGTGATGTCGCGCGCCTGGGCATGCGTGGCGGCGGGCACCATGAGGCTGCCGGTCAGCGGCTCGCTCAGGGCCGATTCATGCACCAGGTCCTGGAAGCGCACACGGTAGTAGATACGCTGGCCTGCCGGCAGGCCGCGCAGGTCGACGCGGGCGGTGTAGTCTTCGCGCGCCAGTGCGGTGGGACCGGCGATACGCACGGGGTTGCTGAAATCCTCGCGGGTGGAATACTCGACCAGCATGCGCGCATTGCGGTCGGCGCGCGCCCAGACCATGGCGCTGTCGCGGGTGACGTCACCGCTCATGATGCCGCCGGGGAATTGCGGACGCAGGCGCTCCGAGGTGACGATGGCCGGGGCGGCAGAAAAGGCGGCCGGTGCGGCCAGGCTGGTGGTGGCGGCCACTGTCGTGAGGGCGCTGTCGCGCAGGAAGCGGCGGCGGCTGTGGTCGGCTGGCGGGTTGCGGTCTGGCATGGCGACTCCTGTGAGGATGAGGGTGAGGGAAACGGTGACGAAGAGACGGGGGCTTGCAATCTAGCAACCGAATATGACCGTCCGATGAAACCCTGCTGACCAGTCCTGACCGCAAAGGAAATGCGGCCCGCTTCTCGTAAAAAATGCGGCCCTCGGGCCGCATGGTTTTGCCTCTTTCCGGTGGACGGTATCGGGCCCCCCCTGCATCACACCCTCTCAACGACCTCGGACCCTGCTGCAAGATCGTTCACCGGAAATCCGTGGATGCCGAGATCTTTTCCCATGCATCGATTTCCTCAAGCATCAGCGCCAGCTTTTCGCGCACCAGCTTGACGGCGTCGCTGCCCAGCAGGAGATGCACCGGTGCGTCGGCATCGCCGGCCATGTCGAGGATCACCTGCGCCGCCCTGGCCGGGTCGCCGAGCTGGTGCCCGCTCTTGGCCTGGCGTGCCGCGCGGATCGGGTCGATCACTGCATCGTAATCCGCCAGGCTTCGGGGCGAACGCACCATGGAGCGTCCCGCCCAGTCGGTACGGAAGGAACCGGGTGCCACAGCCGTGACCTTGATGCCGAACGCTGCCACTTCCTTGGCCAGGGTCTCGGAAATGCCTTCCAGGGCGAACTTGCTGCCGCAGTAATAGGCAATGCCCGGCATGGTGATGAATCCGCCCATGGAGGTGATGTTGATGATATGGCCGGTGCGCCGCGCCCGCATGGAGGGCAGCACGGCCTTCATCATGGCTACGGCACCGAACACGTTGACATCGAACTGGTGCCGCATCTCCTCAAGCGAGGATTCTTCGAGCGCGCCTTCATGTCCGTAGCCGGCGTTGTTGACCAGCACATCCACCGGGGCCAGGTGCCCGGCCACCGCAGCAATGGCGGGAAAATCGGTCACATCGAGGACGATGGCCGCCGCGCGTCCGGGAGCCATCTGCTCGAACTGCTCTTTGGCGGCCTGGCTGCGCACCGTGCCTGTTACTGAATGGCCGGCCTGCAGGGCGGCGTCCGCCAGGGCCCGGCCAAATCCCGAGCTCACGCCCGTGATCAGGATATGCAATGTCTTGGAAGTTTTCATGGCGACCTCTGTAGCTCCTTGATGGAAGCCTCTCCGGGGAGGCCGGAGCAGCTTCCCGACGGAGAGGACGATGGCTGCCATCATAGGCAGGCTCCCGTCGATCCACCATGTCGATTAGCATGTGGTGTTTGCCTAAAACTATGAGATCGCTCATGTCAGGAAGTACGAAGAAATCCGGGCAGAAAAATTCGAATGCCCATCAACGCATGGTGAAACTGCTCACTGAGCTCGCCCCTGACGAAGGCTACAACCTGTCGCCGCTTCCGGATGTGCGTTTCCTCAGATCCAACCGTGCACTGAGTGAAACGCCGGTCCTCTACGAGCCGGGCATCGTCGTGGTCGTGCAGGGACGCAAGCGCGGATTCCTGGGCGGGCAAACCTATCTCTATGATGCGCGGCACTACCTGGCTGTGTCGGTGCCCGTGCCCTTCACGATGGAAACCGACGCCAGTGCGAAGGCGCCCTTGCTGGCGATCTATTTCCGGCTGGATTTCCAACTGCTGGCTGAAATCCTCTTGCAGATGGATGATGCCGATCTCTCCGCCCATCCGCAGACCATGTTCGCCACCAGGATGGATGCGCGGATGTCGGCCTCGGTATTGCGTTTCCTGGAGGCCATGCGGGTGCCGATGGAAGCCAGGATCTTGGGCCGGTCGCTGGTGAAGGAGATCTACCTGCGGGTACTCACGGGCAGGCAAGGTGCCTCCATGCGCGCCGCGCTGCGCAATGACGGGCAATATGGAAAAGTGGCCAAGGCCATCCGGAAAATTCACGCCGCCTATGCGGACAAACTGGATGTGGAACAGCTCGCGCAGGAGGCGGCCATGAGTCCGCCCTCCTTTCATGCGCATTTCAAGGCGGTCACCGCCACTTCGCCGATGCAATACCTGAAATCGACCCGCCTGCATCAGGCACGCCTGCTGATGCTGCGCAACGGCCTGACGGTAGCCGAAGCCAGCGCGCGCGTCGGCTATGAAAGCGCCTCCCAGTTCAGCCGGGAATTCAAACGACTCTTTGGCCTGCCGCCGACGCAAGAGGTGGCGCGGATGAAAGAGGCCTATGCGCTGCCCGATCCGGAACCGTCGGCGATGTTCGTGTCATCGCATTAGGCGGGGTGGAACGCCTTGCCAACGTTGCGGGGTTCTAGGGCCTGTTCACATTCAATCTGTGAGATGCGTTGCCCCCAGAAGGCGTGGTGGCAAGGCGCGCGTCAGGGCTGGTGGTGGTGCCACCAGCCCTGACGTGCAACGCGGCCAGCGCGCCTTCTGGGGGCAACCCTCCGGGAGAGGCCGCCAAGCGTCGCCTGCCGTTGTTGCAGCTCCTTGCCGTGGCACCACCACGGCGCGTCGCCGCGCCTAGGCAGTCAACGCTTGGCGACCTCTCGCACTCACAGATTGAATGTGAACAGGCCCTAAACTTCCCACGGCGGATGAGCGCCGAAGTCTTCGGCAAGATAATCGACGAAGCGGCGGACCTTGAGCGGGATTCCTCGCGCGCTCGGATAGACGGCCTGGATGGCCAATGCATTGGCGCGATACTCCGGAAGCAGGGCAATCAAGCGCCCTTGCCTGATATGTTCACCGAAGACGAAGGAAGGCCCGAAGGCCACACCCGCGCCCGCCAGCACGCAAGCCAGCAGCATCTGCATGTTGTTGGCCGTCAGCCGGCAGGGACCATCGATGCGATGCGCCTGTCCCGCGGCATCGATGAAAGTCCAGTCGCCTTCAGAGACTGCGTCACTGAAGGCCAGGCGCGGCAGGCGCGACAAGGCTTGCGGCGTGCCAGGCAGGCCATGCTGCGCGATCAGTTCGGGAGAGGCACAGGCGATCATGCTGCAGGGTGCCAGACGGCGCGTGACCAGTTCGGGATCGTCGAGCTTCCCGATGCGGATGGCCACATCCACGCCCGCATCGATCAGGTCGACATAGCGGTCGCCGAGCACGACCTCGACGTTGACCTCCGGGTGATCCGCAAGATAGCGCGCAATGACCGGGCCCAGATGCATGGCGCCGAAGGTCACCGGCACGGCCACGCGCAGAACGCCCCGTGCGGTCCCTTGCGCCGCAGTCGCTTCGCGGTTCGCCTCTTCGAATGCCGCGAGGATCTGGCGGCAACGCACGTAATACGTCCGGCCTACCTCGGTGAGGCTCAGGCGGCGCGTGGTACGTTGAAACAGGCGGGCACCCAGCTCCGCCTCGATCTGACTGACGTGCTTGCCCGCCATCGCCGGCGACAGCGCGAAGCGCCGGGCCGCCCCGGCAAAGCTGCCTTCCTCCACTGCGGCCACAAAGACATTGAGGCTCATCAGTTTGTCCATGCGCCCCCTATTCGATCATCAGAGTGTCGACTGTGACTAACAATTTGCCAATTATAAATTTTTCGCATGGAATCTACCATTGACTCTCCCCCATCACAAAGGAGCAGACACATGCATATCGAAACCAACGGAACACGCATCCACGTTGCCCAGCAGGGCAGCGGCGAACTGGCGCTGGTGTTCCTGCACTACTACGGCGGTTCGTCCCGCACCTGGGATGCGGTAGCCGCACAAGTGGCGCAGCGCTGCCGCATCGTCGCCACCGACCATCGCGGCTGGGGCCGCTCTGCAGCGCCCGCCGAGGGCTACCGGATTGCCGACCTGGCCGCCGATGCCGAGGGCGTCATTGCCGCCTTGGGACTGCAGCGCTATGTTCTGGTGGGCCACTCCATGGGTGGCAAGGTGGCACAGCTGATGGCTTCGCGCCGGCCGCACGGGCTTGAAGGGCTGATCCTGGTGGCACCATCTCCGCCCTCGCCCATGCTGCTTTCGGCGGAACAGCGGGCCATGCTGGCAGGCGCCTACCAGTCGCGCGAATCGGTGGAGTTCGTGCTCGACCATGTATTGACCGCAAAGCCCCTCACGGCCGCGCGCCGCGCACAGGTCATCGAGGACAGCCTGCAGGCTGCACCCCAGGCCAAGCTCGCCTGGCCCAACGTGGCGATGGCGGAGGACATCACGGCCGATGTCGCTGCCATCGAAGTCCCCACGCTGGTCATCTCGGGCGAGCAGGATCAGGTCGACAGGATCGCGACGCTGCAGGCAGAGCTTTTGCCGCGCATTCCCCAGGCCGCCCTCCGCGTCCTTCCTGGCGTGGGCCACTTGTCACCGCTGGAAGATCCGGAGGCGGTGGCGCAGCTCATTGAGGGTTTCATTGACGCACTGCCCAAGGCGACTCGGCAATAAGCGACGCTGGGCAGGCAAGGCTTTACTGCCCACGCACCAAAATGCAGCCGACTACAACCGACCGGCACCGACATGCACGGAGTTCGTGCGTGTCGGTGCCTGACGCATAGCTGACGCACCGAAAAAGTCTTTTCAAATCAATGCACTGCGCATTTCTCACCAAAATGGAACGGAAATTGCTTTAGTCGTGGCTTTCACGCATTTCCTTGCACACTTTTTGGGAGATTTTCTGGTGGACGATCACAAAAACGGCGCAGACGCCCTCTTCATCCTGCTGGGGGCGATCATGATCCTGGCCATGCATGCCGGCTTTGCCTTCCTGGAACTGGGGACGGTGCGCAAGAAGAACCAGGTCAATGCCCTGGTGAAGATCCTGGCTGACTTTGCGGTATCGACCATCGTCTACTTCTTCATCGGCTATTACGTGGCCTATGGGGTGAGCTTCTTTGCCGGCGCCGAGACGCTGGCCGAGCGCAGCGGTTTCGAGCTGGTGAAGTTCTTCTTCCTGCTGACCTTTGCGGCAGCCATCCCGGCCATCATCTCCGGCGGCATCGCCGAGCGTTCCAAATTCAATCCGCAGTTGATCGCCACGGCCGTGCTGGTGGGCCTGGTCTATCCCTTCTTCGAGGGCATCGCGTGGAACCAGCACCTGGGCGTGCAGGCCTGGCTGGCGACCACCTTCGGTGCAGAGTTCCATGATTTCGCCGGTTCCATCGTGGTCCACGCCGTGGGTGGCTGGATTGCGCTGCCGGCGGTCCTGCTGCTGGGTGCACGCCGTGGCCGCTACAGCAAGGAAGGCGCGGTGGCGGCGCATCCGCCGTCCAACATTCCTTTCCTGGCCTTGGGCGCGTGGATCCTGACGGTGGGCTGGTTCGGCTTCAATGTGATGAGCGCGCAGACCCTGGACAAGATGAATGGCCTGGTCGCCATGAATTCGCTCATGGCCATGGCCGGCGGCACGCTGGTGGCGCTGCTGATGGGCCGCAACGATCCCGGCTTCGCCTACAACGGCCCGCTGGCCGGCCTGGTGGCGGTGTGCGCGGGCTCGGACCTGATGCATCCGCTGGGCGCGCTGGTCACCGGCGGCATTGCGGGGGCGATCTTCGTGTGGATGTTCACCCGCACCCAGAACAAGTGGAAGATCGACGATGTGCTGGGCGTGTGGCCGCTGCACGGCCTGTGCGGCCTGTGGGGCGGACTGGCGGCGGGTATCTTTGGCTTGCAGGCGCTGGGCGGACGCGGTGGCGTGTCGTTCATGTCGCAGCTCATCGGCAGCCTCATGGGGATCGCCATTGCAGCAGCGGGCGGATGGATCATCTATGGCTTGCTGAAGAAGGCGGTGGGGATACGGCTGGATCCGGAGCAGGAGTTTGAAGGGGCCGACCTGGCCATTCACAAGATTTCCTCTACGGCGGAGAGGGAGACCAGCTGGTGAGCCGATCAACAAGAATGGAGTCTGCATTTCCGAAATAAGGCCTGTCGACCCGATGAAAGCCAGTCGGACTCATCGATGGCGTATCAAAAGCACAGTGGCAACAGCGTCAGCGCCAATGAAAAGGCCACCATTGCGGTGGCCTTCTCAATATCGAACAGTAATCGTAGCGATGTCCGCAATCGGCGGCAGAAGCGCTCACCGCCAGCGCATTGCGGACATCTTTTCCATTGAGGCCAAGCGTCGCGCCTGAGTTTCACTGCACAACGCGACTCACTGCTCCACCGCGTCGACAGAAGATCAAAGTAGCGGTGAGCCCACATAGCGCAGCGAAACTCATCCAAAGTCCGGGCGACGCTTTATTGGACGTCACATCGATCAGATACGTGGAAATGGCGGGTGTAAATCCCCCAAAGACGGCGGTTGCCAGGCTGAAGGCGAGTGAGAAGCCTACCACTCTGACGTTCACAGGCATGACCTCCGTCAGCGCTACGACCATGGCACCGTTATACATCCCGAAATAGAAAGAGAACAGCAGCAACACCGCAAGCAGGTGTCCAAAGCTGGGGTTGGCCACCAACCACGACATCGCGGGATAAGCTGTCAGCAGCGCAAGCAAGGAAATGCCGACCAGAATAGGTTTGCGGCCAATGCGGTCGGATAGTGCACCGCCAATCGGCAGCCAGACGAAATTGGACAATCCCACGAGAAGCGTCACCAACAAACTGTCGCCCGCGCCCAAGTGCAGCACGCTGCGACCAAAGGTTGGTGTGTAGACGGTGATCAGGTAGAAAGTGGTGGTCGTCATCGCGACAAAGAGCATCCCTGTGAGCACCGTACGCCAATTCTTGACCATCGAATGAAACACCTCCTGGATATCAGGATGGTGACGACGCGCCTGGAACTCGCCGGTCTCCTCCAGGGTGTTGCGCAACATGAAGATAACGGGAATGATCGCGCAGCCGATCAGGAACGGGATACGCCACCCCCATGCCGTCACCTCCCCTGGAGACAGCCAGTGGTTCAAGCCGAATCCCAGCGCAGCCGCCATCACGATGGCGACCTGTTGGCTAGCCGATTGCCAGGCAGTATAGAAGCCCTTGCGGCCAGGGGTGGCAATCTCCGCCAGGTAGACCGATACGCCACCCAGTTCCGCCCCGGCCGAGAAGCCTTGAAGCAAGCGGCCGATCAGCACCAGCAACGGTGCGAACAAACCGATTGATGCGTATCCCGGCACCAGCGCAATGAGCACCGTACCGCTCGCCATGATCGAGAGCGTGACAATCAAGCCTTTGCGGCGGCCTACCTTGTCGATGTAAGCACCCAATATGATCGCACCCAGCGGCCGCATCAAGAAACCGGCACCGAACACCGCGAAAGTCAGCATCAGGGACGCGAATTCGTTATCGCTTGGGAAGAAAATCCTGGAGATATAGTTTGCGTAGAAGCCAAAAAGGAAGAAGTCGAATTGCTCCAGAAAGTTTCCACTGGTGACACGCAGTACGGCGCCGATTTTTGACGAGGGTCGAGAACCTGCGCCATCCCTATTGGTGTCTTTTATTGTCATTGTATTTGCCTCCAAATATTTTATAAGTTATGTCACGGGTCTTTTCATGAGCAGAGCTGACGCATCACGCAAACTGGCCGTGTCAGGCATTTAGTCGTCGCTTAGTTTTAATGAATTCGGTTGGCGCTTCTCGATTGCCCACTTGAGAAGAGCAGCGCTTCTGAAAATGCCATGGGCGAACTTCCCATAGGGCAAGGTGACGAACAGCGCCATGACAGCGCCCAGGTGCACACACAAGGTCAGCGGCAGTGCGGGGGTTCCGCGCGAGAGCATCAGCATCAGGCCGCTCGCTGCCGTAAGGAACAGCAAGGCGATGAAACCACGGTCCATGGGGCGCTGCGCTGTATCCCCCTGCAACGGGTGGCGGCGCAAATTCAAAGCAAACAAACCGGTAGTGCCGATCAGCAGAGAAACGCCACCTGAGATGCCCAACAGCTTGGGCAAACTGGTGAAGCCGTAGGGTGCTTCCCAGCCGAACAGATAGTGGTACAACGTCGCCACGCTGGTAGCCGCCAGGCACAGCAGGAAACCGTAAAACGTGAAATGGTGAAAGCGGCGCCGCGCCAACGTAAAACTGTCATTGGCGTTGTTGCACCCTTCCCCATGTCCGCCGTCCAGGAATTTCAGTCTCAGCACCTTGTCTGCGGCGTCTCCCACAGCCTCCGCCGTGGCGGCTCCCGGTGAGATGTCCTTCCAAAAACGCCGCACACCCAGGCTCAGACTCAGTAGTGCAAGCAAGAAGATTGGCGCGAACAAACCTGCCATCAGCTTGTGCGGAAAAATGGAATAGAAATTGGCGCCGGAAGGTGCGCGCAACAGCGAGCCCTGCAACCAGGCGGCAAGCATCAGGAACAGTGTCAACCCTGCGACCAACGCGAGCGCGAGGAACAGTCCGTTACGCTTGTATAGCGCCCCAAGAGCAGGCGGCCAGGCATAATCGGCATAGGTCTCAACGCGCACCTTGGCCATGGCCTGCGGTACATTGACGGCGAATTCATGCGGCGGTGCGTACTGACACGCATGCAAACAGGCACCACAGTTATGACAGAGATTGGCAAGGTAATTGATGTCAGCCTTGCCAAATTCCAGCCGCCTCGTCATTGCCGGGAACACCGCGCAGAAGCCTTCACAGTAGCGGCAGGAATTGCAGATCTTCATCTGGCGCTCGACCTCGGCCTCCTTCGCGCTCAGGATCGGGATCACGGCATACCCCCCTGAGGCCTGCTCGCAGGCTTGTCGGGTCAGGGCTTCAAGCTGTTGCATGTTCAACTCTCTTTGCGGCAGCGGCCGCCTGCGTGCCAGCGATGCGTCCGAAGGCCGTACCGATGGCCATGCCAACGCCGGCGGTGTATCCCTTGCCAAGCACATTGCCCGCCATCATTTCCCCGGCCACGAACAGATTGGGACTGGGTCGGCCGCCGAAATGCACGGCGGCATGCTCATTGACCTTCAAGCCCAGGTAAGTGAAGGTGACACCAGGTTTGAGGGCATAGCCATAAAACGGCGCCGTGCTGATGGGGCGCGCCCAGTGCGTTTTTGGGGGAGTGAGACCTTCAGTGCGGCAGTCATCGAGCGCAGTGTGGTCAAAGTGGCCAGGACGGCAGGCGGCATTGTAGTCGTCCACTGTCTTGATGAAGGCCTGCTCGGGCAGTCCGAGCTTCTGTGCCAATTCGGGAAGCGTGTTGGCTGTGGTGCCAGGAAAGACCGGCGGCATGAAGCGGCCAATGGCTGTCTGGTCGATGATGGAGTAGCTGATCTGACCTGGCTGCTGCGCCACCAGGCGCCCCCAAATGGCGTAGCGCTTGGGCCAGAAGTCCTCCCCTTCGTCATAGAAGCGTTCACCGTCACGATTGACGACCACGCCAAGCGAGACGCAATCGATCCGCGTGCAAATGCCGCCGTCATAGAGCGGCGCGCGTGCGTCGATTGCCACCATATGGGCTTGTGTCGGGTCGCCGATCGCATCGGCTCCGGCATTGATCATGTATTTGAGCAGCACGCCTTCGTTGAAGCGCGTGCCGCGAATCAGGAAATTGTCGGAGGGCCATTCGCCACGGGCGTTCTGGCCCCAGGCTTCGCGCAACCATGCGCGATTGGATTCGAAGCCGCCTGCCGCCAGCACGCAGCTTTTTGCGGTGATTCGTTCACCCTTGGCAGTGCGCACGGCAGCAAAGCGGTCGCCATCGAGTTCGACGGACACCACCGGTGTATCGTAGCGGATCTGTACGCCCAGTCTTTCTGCGCTACGGAAGTAGGCATTCACCAGGGCTTTGCCTCCGCC
Source organism: Herbaspirillum aquaticum (assembly GCF_002213425.1). Taxonomy (GTDB): domain Bacteria; phylum Pseudomonadota; class Gammaproteobacteria; order Burkholderiales; family Burkholderiaceae_D; genus Herbaspirillum; species Herbaspirillum aquaticum. Next base: position 51,446 of record NZ_NJGV01000020.1, read on the forward strand.
CATGAAAAAGGCGTTGGTACGGGCTACATGCAGCGCACCAGACAGTGGTGGCTGGAAATGCACGCCATGCCGGCGCATCCAGTCGCGGCAGTTTGACGATGCCACGATGGCGATGCGTGCCAATTTTTCATTGGTGATTCCGCCGGTGACTTTGAGCAGATCCTGCCAGTATTCCTCTTCGGGATAGGCGTCGACCAACACGTCCTGTGGCGCGTCATGCATACAGCGCAGGTTGCGCGTGTGCTGAGAATTTCCACCACGCCATTCACGTGGCGATGCCTCAAGCAGCAAGACGGATGCGCCTGCTTCCCGGGCCATGAGCGCCGCACACAGTGCCGCATTGCCGCCTCCAACAACCAGTACGTCTACCATCGCTTGCCTCCGTTTCAAGAGGCGATTCTAGGTGGACCGTATCAGCTTCGGTAGTCGTCAGCCCGACAAGCCGCGTTCATGATTCGTGAAGACTTGCTCCCAACCAATGGGACCCGGTCAATAGTTCGCGCACGACGTCCCTCAGCACGATGCGGGTAGCCAATGCAGCCGGCGACAATTCATCCTCTGGCAGGCTGGCCAGCAAATTGGTCCGACGCACTCCCTTGTCGGCCACCTGTACGAGCCGAACTTCGGATCCGTGGAGACGTGAGGCCGCGGCGCCGGGCTGAATCGTCGCTGCCAGCCCCGTCCGGACAACGTCCATGAGGGTCGCCAAGCCATCAATCTCGGCGACGATGTTGGGCTCGCACTTGGCCTGCGTGAAGGCCTTTGTCACAACCGCCCGCAACCCATGGGTCCCGCTAGGCATCACCAGCGGCAACGTGCCGATATCCTTGAGATGGATCTTGTTGACCTTGGGCATGCCAGCGAGCTGATGGGAACCGACCAGAAAGAGGCGCTCGTGCAAAAGAGGCGTGGCAGTCAGGCGCTTGCCTGCGTTTGTCTCGAACAGAATGGCGAGATCCAGTTGCCGCGCATTGAGCATGGCGGCCAAGTTACCCGACAGGCTTTCGACAAGGTGCAAACGGATGTCAGGGTAGCGGGCACGCAAGCTGCTCATGAAGGCCAGCGCCAACACCGATGCCGTGGTTGGCGCAAAGCCGACACTGACATGCCCGGACATGCGCGCGTTCTGCGCGGCCCGGCTTGCCTCGTCGACATGCCGCAGCGCCAGTTGTGCCTGGTGCCAGAATGCCAAACCTGCGTCGGTCGCGACAACGCCGGTCGTCGTACGTCGCAACAGACGGGTAGAGAGTTCGCCCTCCAGCCGGCTGATTTGCTGACTGAGTGCAGAAGTGACTACCCCCAGGTCCGCTGCAGCTCGGCCCATGCTTCCCAACTCAACGACCCGTATGAAATAGCGGAGTTGTCTTAATTCCATGTTGCATCCAGTCCTGAAATAGGTTGACAGGTTTTACAGCAACGCAGCCGCCCGATGCAAGGCATCGCGCGTTTCCTATTCCAAGGCCGTACGCGATCTCTGCTCGAGGAGCATAGCCACGCCGGACGCTTAAGAAATAGCGCTTGATGCCTCCTGCTAGAGAACCCGCGAATACAATCCAACAAGCTTGTCACTGACACCTGGAGACTTTGACCTATTTTTTCAATTCGCGGAACCATTCACAGCCCGGCCCGCCATCCTCCCATGATTGCAGAGGTAATTATTCAATATCAAAGCCCGTCCTCATGCTGCACGAGGCCAGCAAGCCCCTTCTGTCGTTTGCGATAGAATCGATTGCCATCCAGGGGGATCTGGCGCAGGCGGCAACGAATTGAACTCCTCGTTGCAACGTCAACAGGGAAGCAGCAGCCGACATCAGGGGGATGACTTGAAACACGGCACCATCAGCTTGCTGGCGATATTGTTTAGCGCGACCGTGCAATGCGCGTGCGCCGAGGAAAGACCGCCACTACCCGCGACGATGGAAAACGCCATCGGCATGCAACTGGTCCTGATCCCGGCGGGAGAATTCCTGATGGGCACCGATGAATCCCTCGCGTCGCTCAAACAAGCCTATCCGGATTATGAAGAGCGCCGCCTGCGCGATCTCGACGACGAGCGGCCGCGCCACAAGGTGCGCATCACCCGTCCGTTTTATCTCGGCAAGCACCTGGTCACCGTTGGCCAGTTTGCCAGATTCGTGGCGCAGTCCGGCTATGTTCCCGAATCCATCCGCGACCAGACGGGAGGCTATGGCTACAACCCCGGCTATGACCCTGAGAAGACCGAGCGCAAGGACGCCTTCGAAGGGCGCAACCCGCAATACAGCTGGAAGACTCCAGGCTTTCCCCAGGGCGACGATCATCCGGTGCTCAACGTCACCTGGAACGACGCACAAGCCCTGGCCGCATGGCTGAGTGAAAAGGAAAAGGCACACTACCGTCTGCCGACGGAAGCCGAATGGGAATACGCCTGCCGCGCAGGCAGTACCACACGCTATCCCAATGGCGATGATCCCGAGGGCCTCAGCTTCATTGCCAATACCTTCGATGCCGATGCAGCACCCTACTGGCCGCGCCTGGCGGGCCATGCGCTCAAGGGCCATGATGGTTTCGCCTTCACCTCCCCGGTCGACAGTTTCCCGCCGAACGCCTTCGGGGTGCATGATATGGTCGGCAATGCCTGGGAGTGGACTGCAGACTGGTATGGAGAAGACACCTACGCACGCTCGCCATTGGCAGACCCGCAGGGGCCGGCAAGCGGTCAGACCAAAGTACGGCGCGGGGGCTCGTGGCATACGTGGGCCTTGTATGCGCGGTGTGCATTCCGGAACTGGAATACCCCCACTACGCGCTATACCTTGGTCGGGATCAGGCTGGTGCGGGATGTGACTCCCTCCCGCTGAAAGACGCGTACGCTCCTTGCAGGCTCTTTTCCGCTTGATACGGCGCAGAACACGGCGCAGCAAGACACGCGATCCAAAGAAAAATGACCACCGTTTCCGGTGGTCATTTTCCTTTCATCAGGTAAGGTTCACGTTGCAACTATACCTGCAACTCACGCCGCACCATCTCCGCCCCCGCACTCAAGGCATGGAGCTTGCCCCGCGCCACATCACGCGGCAGCGGCGCCATCCCGCAATTGGTACTCGGATAGAGCTTGTCCGCCGCCACGAACTGCAAGGCCCGGCGCAAGGTCGCCGCCACTTCCTCGGGCGTCTCGATGGCGTGATTGGCCACGTCGATGGCACCGACCATGACCTTCTTGCCGCGAATGAGTTCGATCAGGTCCATGGGCACGCGCGCGTTGTGGCATTCCAGGGAGACGATGTCGATATTGGATGCCTGCAGCTTCGGGAACGTCTCCTCATACTGGCGCCACTCGGAACCCAGCGTCTTCTTCCAGTCGGTGTTGGCCTTGATGCCGTAGCCATAGCAGATGTGCACGGCGGTCTCGCACTTGAGTCCCTCGATGGCGCGCTCAAGCGTGGCCACACCCCAGTCGTTGACTTCATCGAAGAAGACATTGAAGGCCGGCTCATCGAACTGGATGATGTCCACGCCCGCCGCTTCCAGCTCGCGCGCCTCCTGGTTGAGGATCACGGCAAACTCCCAGGCCAGTTTCTCGCGGCTCTTGTAGTGGCTGTCATAGAGCGTGTCGATCATGGTCATGGGGCCGGGCAGCGCCCACTTGATCGGCTGGTCAGTCTGGCTGCGCAAAAAGCGCGCATCCTCGACGAACACCGGCTTCTGGCGCGACACCGCACCCACTACCGTGGGTACGCTGGCGTCATAGCGATTGCGGATGCGCACTGTCTCGCGCTTGGCAAAATCCACACCGTCGAGATGCTCGATGAATGTGGTCACGAAATGCTGGCGCGTCTGCTCGCCATCACTGACGATATCGATGCCGGCATGCTGCTGCTCCTGCAACGACAAGCGCAACGCATCGCGCTTGGCATCGAGCAGTTCTTCGCCTTGCAGCTTCCAGGGCGACCAGAGTTTTTCGGGCTCGGCCAGCCAGGCGGGTTTCGGCAGGCTGCCGGCGGTGGAGGTGGGCAAAAGTTTTTTCACGATGGAGAACCTGGTGGAGGAAAAATCAACGGGCACAAGCAGCCGACCACTGTTCGAGCACGGCGCGGTACGGCTTGATGAAATGTTCTTCGGCGAAGCGCCCCTGCTGGACCGCCAGGCGGCTGCGCTCCTCGCGGTCATAGACGATGCGCGTCATGGAATAGTCTTCGTTCTGCAGGCTGGGCTGGTAAGTCTTGCCGGCAGCGGAATTGGCGTTGTAGATCTCCGGACGATAGATTTTCTGGAAGGTCTCCATCGTGCTGATGGTGCTGATCAGCTCCAGGTTCGTGTAGTCGCGCAGGAGGTCGCCACTGAAATAGAAGGCCAGCGGCGCGGCGCTGTCAGGCGGCATGAAGTAGCGCACCGCCAGCCCCATCTTGGCGAAGTAGGCATCGGTGAGCGAGCTTTCATTCTGGAGATACTCCACACCCAGCACCGGATGGACATTGCCGGTGCGGTGATAGGTCTTGCTGCTGGCCACGCTCAGGCAGATCACGGGCGGCTTGCTGAAGTGCTCGCGGTAGGCGGGTGAGGCGACGAAGCGCTTGAACAGATTGCCATGCAGCTCGCCGAAATGATCGGGGACGCTGAAGCCGGACTGCTGCTTGGTATGTTCCAGCAGCACCACGCTGAAATCGTAATCGCGCACATACGACGAAAAATTGTTGCCGACGATACCCTCGATGCGCTCACCCGTGTGGTGATCGACGATGTTGGTCTTGAGCACTTCGATGAGCGGCAGCGCATGAGCCGTATCCTGTCCGGCGATCCCCATTTCCACAGAGACGATGTCCAGCTCCACGGCGTAGCGGTCGGCCTTGGGATTGTCCCAGTGCGCCAGCGCATTGAAGCGGTTGTTGATCATGCGGAAGGTATTGCGCAGGTTCGCCTGCCGCTCTGCGCCCCGGGCCAGGTTGGCGAAGTTGGTGGTGATGCGCGTGTTGTCGGCGGGACGGTAGTCCTCGTCGAAACAGATGCTCTTGATGGCGAATGAGAAGTCGTTGCTCATGATGTGTCTGCGCCCCTTGTCGGTCAATGTTCTGGCCGAATTCTATGACGGGCCATCCATGAATAAAAATGATTTGATCTCATTGATCAATGAGATTGGTTCATACATTGCCACCGACTGCGCTGCGAAGCGGCAAAAAAAGCCCTGCTTCTTGCGAAGCAGGGCTAACGCCTTCTCGGGGGGATGAGAAGGCGGGACAGCGATCCGGCGCGGAGGTGCGCCGGAGCAGTTGCGTTCTATTCCTTGCCAGCCTCAGGCAGCATGCCGAAGAAGTCGGCCATGTTGCCCTCGGTCCAATCCTTCACCAGTACACCGTCGCTCCAGACCCGGTACACGTAACAGCGTTGCTCGCGGGCCGCGTCCAGCGGCCGGCTTTCCACCACGTAGGTCCTGCCGGCGACACAAATTTTCATTCGATGAGAAGTCGCTGCCGGTTTTTCTCGCTTGCCCATTTCTTCCCTGGTTTTCCCTGCCGCCTGCGACCGCGTCGGGTTTTCTGCGACGGATCAGGCCCCAAGGCTTGACGCAAGTCAGCTTCCCGTCAGAACCACAGACCTTGTCCGACATCATTTCGCAATGGGCACTACAATGCCCGCTTGGTACCAACGTCAACACCTTCAAAACAACGATGAATCATTCCCGCATAGCGAGAATTCATCGACAACAAGGATGGCGTAAGCTCCCCTCGCTACCGTACGGATATCTGCCTATTTCATATTTTGCACAGAGCAGCGCTAACGAAAAGTGAAAGATATTAAAAATACTGACTTTCGTTGCATTTCTGCCATTTTTAAAATATTAAATATGTGAAATATAAAAATTCGTCCGCGCGCAGTTATACTTTTACAAGGATCAATCAAATGGGTCGCGCAGCACCCTCTGATGACAACCAAACACCTCCCAGCGACCCGGCGATGACCTCGCGGGAAGCAGCCCGGCTGCTGGGCGTGTCGATCACCACCGCCCAGATGTGGATGGAGAGCGGCATGCTGGCCTCCTGGAAGACACCCGGGGGCCACCGACGCACCCGGCTGAGTTCGGTCATGACCTTGCTCGGCCATCGTGAAGTGAAACAACCCGAGCCCGCGGCCGGCCCCGTCGTGCCCCAGATCGAAGTGCCTTATCCGGTCAGCGCGAATGAAGCCGAGCGTGCGCGCTTCGTTGAACAGACAATGGAAGACACACATTCCGAGGCCCGTTTTCATCGCCTGACATGGCTCGCCAGCGAATTGCTGGACGTCCCCATTGCCCTGGTCACTTTCCTGACCTCGGAGCTGCAGATCTTCCGTGCGGCACATGGCCTGAACATCAGCTCCACGCCGCGCTCGTGGGCCTTCTGCAATTACGCCGTGATGCAGGAGGAGATCTTCACCGTCTCCGACGCCACCAAGGATCCGCGCTTCGTCAACAATCCCATGGTCACGGGCTCGCCGTTCATCCGCTTCTATGCCGGCATCCGCCTGATGTACCAGGGCCGCGCTTTCGGTTCCCTGTGCGTCATCGATACCGAACCGCGCATCCTGCGCGCCCACGAACGGCAGGCCCTCGAAGAACTGGCCGCCCTGGCCACCGATATCCTGTCGCTGCAACTGCTGGAATCGAACCTGCCGTAAGCGCCGCGCCCCGGGCAGGGCGCGGATTGCCTGCCGCAGCACTGCGGCGCCAGCGGCCCTCATGGCTCCATCCCCAGCCACTGCTCCAGTTCGTCGGCCGGCATCGGCCGCGCAATCGCATAGCCTTGGGCGATGTCACAGCCCAGGTGATGCAGGATCCTGGCCGTGCGCTCGCTTTCCACCCCTTCGGCCACCACGCAAAAGCCCAGCTGGTGTGCCAGATGGATGATGGAAGGCACGATCACCTGGTCGGCCTGGTCCTCTTCCAGGCTGCGGATGAAGGAGCGGTCGATCTTCATGATGTCGGCCGGGATGCTCTTGAGGTAGGAGAGGTTGCAAAAGCCGCTGCCAAAGTCATCGATGGCCACCTTCACCCCCAGCTCGCGCAGCGACTCCAGGCGCTGGCGCACCCCTTCCGGATTGCTGGCCATGGAGCTCTCGGTGAATTCGATCTCGATCAATCCCGGCGAGACCGCGTGCTGCTTCAACTGCGCGGCCAGCAGGCGCAGGATGTCGTCGGATTCGAAGTCACGCGCCGAGGTGTTGATCGCAATCGGGACCGCCAGACCGCGCGCCTGCCAGGCCGCGACCTGGGCCACCGCATGGCGTACCACCCAGGCCGTGATCTGGCGGATCTGGGCGGTTTTCTCTGCCAGCGCGATGAAGATTGCCGGGGAGATGTTGCCCATCACCGGGTGAACCCAGCGAATCAGGGCTTCGGCGCCGACACAGCTGCCGTCGCGCAAGCGGACCTTGGGCTGGTAATGCAGGCTCAGTTCATTGGACGCATTGAAGGCCATCGGCAATGCCGAGAGCAGCCAGAAAGCGTGGCGCTGGTTTTCCGCATGGATCGATTCGAACTGGCGCGGACAGACGCCTTCCTCGCGCCCCACATCGATGACCGTCAGCAGCGAGCGCACCACGTCGCTACCGGCGATGTCATCCACGGCCGGCAACACACCAATGGCAATGTCGAGCTGATGGGGAATGCCGTGGATTTCGAGGGCCTGCACGAACTGCTGGCGAACGTTGGCGATGTGTTCCTGCCGCTGCGCGGTGGTGCTCTCGTCGAGGAAGACGAAGGTCGTGGTCGTGACCCGGTACACCGGCTGCCCGCCCAGCGCCTCGCACAGGGCACGGCTGACCTGCACCAGGAAGGCCTCGGCATAATCCCAGCCCAGCGCCTTGACCATATCGAACAAATATTCACGCGAACAGATGTCCACGCCCAGCGCCGCACAGGGCAGCCCGGCAGCGCCCCTGGCGTGCGGCCGTGTGCGCAGCACTTCCATGAGGCGGGCGCGATTGGGCAAACCCGTCACATGGTCGGTATAGCCGCGGTTGCGCAACTGCTCCAGGCGCTCCATGACCATGGCGGCGAGCTGTTCCAGCCTGGCCACCTCGGCCGGACCAAAGCGCTGGCGCGGATGCGGATCGATCAGGCAGAGCGTGCCCAGCGCATGGCCTTGCGAGGACACCAGCGGCGCGCCCGCATAGAAGCGGATGCGCGGCGCACCGGTGACCAGCGGGTTGCCGCGAAAGCGTGAATCCTGCTGGGCATCGAGCACCACCAGGCTACCGCCCGACAGGATGGCGTGGGCGCAGAAAGACATGGAGCGCGGGGTTTCATGGGCAGGCAAGCCGGCGCGCGACTTGAACCACTGTCGCTCTTCATCCACCAGCGACACCAGCGAGATCTCCACGCCAAAGAGCGAGCGCGCCAGCTCGGTGATCTGGTCGCAGGTCTTGTCGGGCAGGGTATCGAGTACGCAATAGCCCTGCAGCGCGGCCAGACGAGCGCCTTCGTCTTGTGGCAATCGGGCCGGCACGGAAAAGTCTGCATGAACGGCGTTGTCAGGGTTTTCAAGCAGCACGGATCACCCCATCACCTGCGCCGCCGGCGCCAGCTTGAAGGTGGACACCAGCCGTGCCAGCGCACCGGCCTGTGAGGTCAGCGCCTCGGCCGCTGCAGCAGCCTGCTCCACCAGCGCCGAGTTCTGCTGGGTCGCTTCATCCATGTGGCCGATGGCGTCATTGACCTGCTCGATGCCCTCGCTTTGCTCACGGCTGGACAGGCTGATTTCAGCGATCACGTCGGTCACCTTGCGCACGCTGGCCACGATCTCTTCCATGGTCTGTCCGGCGTCCTTGACCTGGCCGCTGCCGCTCTCGACCTTGGCGACCGAGGCGCCGATCAGTTCCTTGATCTCCTTGGCGGCTGCCGCGCTGCGCTGGGCCAGCGTGCGCACTTCCGAGGCCACCACCGCGAAGCCGCGCCCGCCCTCGCCGGCGCGCGCCGCTTCCACGGCTGCGTTCAAGGCCAGGATGTTGGTCTGGAAAGCGATGCCATCGATCACGCTGATGATGTCCACGATCTTCACCGAGGATTGATGGATGTCTTCCATCGTCGCCACCACCTCGCCCATCATGTGCCCGCCCTTGACCGCGACCCCCGAGGCCGAGGCCGCCAGCTCATTGGCCTGCGCCGCATTGGCCGCACTCTGGCGCACGGCCGAGGTGATCTCCTCCATGGCGCTGGCGGTCTCTTCCAGTGAGCTGGCCTGGCGTTCGGTGCGGGCCGACAGGTCGACGTTGCCGGAGGCAATCTCGGAGGAGGCGCGTTCGATCGCATCGGTCCCCTGGCGCACCTGCCCGACGATGCCGGCCAGGCTGTCGCGCATCATGCGCAGGGCATGCAGCAAGCTGCTGCGGTCGCCGCTGCGGGTGGCGACCTCCACGGCCAGGTCGCCATGTGCGATGCGCTGGGCGATGGCCATTGCATAGGCCGGCTCGCCGCCGAGCTGGCGCAGCAAGCCTCGTGTGATGGTGAAGGCCACCGCCACCGCAATAACGACGGCAAGGGCCGCCAGCACGGCGATGAGCCGCAGGGCGGCAGTGGCCGACTGCTCTGCGGCCAGGCCGGCGTCCGTGCTCTGGCCGGCGATGTCGCCGATGAGGACGTTGATGTCGGCCACGATCTTGCGGCGCAGCGGGCTGCAATCATTGACCAGGAAACTGCGATAAGCCTCCATCGCCCCGCTCTCGCGGTATTGGCGCGGGCGCTTGAGTTCATCGGCCATCTGCAGCAGGCCCGTGCGCACCGGTGCGAAATGGGCATTGCCGGCCAGGCGCGATTCCAGCTTGTGCAGCTCGGCGAGATAGACCGCCTTCTGTTCGTCGACGATCTTCAGTTCGGATTGCGCATCGGCGTCGCTGAGGAAGACGTAGGCATTGCGGGCAGCGATACCGGTCTGGTCCAGCGCCTCGCGGGCCACGTAGAGGGGCGCCAGGCTTTCGTTCTGGACTTCGTTGGCGCGTTCGATGGAGCTGCGCAGGCCATTGATCCCGAGCATGGCCACCCCCACGAGGACCAGCATCATCACCAACAAACTGGCGAACCCCAAGCTCAGCTTCACGCCGATTTTCATGTCTGACAAGGCCTTCATTGGCTTTCCGAGTGGTGTGCGTAACGAAAAATATGAAAAATATTCAAATAATTATGAGATTGAGCCAACTTTATGTCATATATTTCATAAATTTTGCAGTATTTACGCACACAAAGGTCTTACCAGCAAATGAAACTTGCAGCATTGGGATTTTTATATCACGGCGTGACATTTTCACCACAAAAATGCGAGCCAGTGCTCGCCAGCCTCCCCTTTCCACCAAGACCACCAAAACCCCGCTCCTGAGGCGCTATCAAGCCTTGTCTGGGCCCTTATTCACTACGGATGAACCTCGAAAAAGATGAGCAGAAGTCGCTCGTTCGAAGGGACGGATGAAATTCCCTCCCGTGTGAGGACCAGAAAAAAGCGACCGGCATCACCCGGTCGCTTCCCTCTCCAGCAGCATGCCCGGCATGCTCAGGCAGTGAGCACCACCTTGCGGCATTCCTCGCGCTTTTCATTGAAGATCCGGTAGCCCTCGGCGGCCTCCTCCAGCGGCAGGCGGTGCGTGATGATGGCCTCGGGGCGCAGCCAGCCGTCCTCGATACTGGCCAGCAGCTCTGGCATGTAATGCTGCACGTGGGTCTGGCCGGTCTTGATGGTGAGCCCCTTCTCGAAGATGTCGCCGAACAGGAAACCGTGGATGAAGCCGGCATACACACCCGGTACGCTCACCGTGCCGCCCCTCCGCACCGAGGCAATGCAGTGGCGCAGTGCCTGGCCGCTGCTGCCTTCGAGCTTGAGGTTGGTCATCGCGGTTTCAACCACACTGCCCTTGGCTTCAAAGCCGACCGCATCGATCACCGCATCCACACCCCGGCCGGCGGTATTGGCGATGATGGTCTCGCCCGGATCAACCTGGTCGAAATTGATCGGAATCGCATGGTATTGCTCGGCAGCGAAGCGCAGGCGATAGTCATGGTGATCGACCATGAAAATCTTTTCCGCGCCCAGCATGCGGGCGCACGCGGCCGCCATCTGGCCCACCGGACCGGCACCGTAGATGGCTACCGTGGAGCCCTCACGCACCCCGGCATTCTTCACCGCCTGATAGCCGGTGGGCAGGATGTCGCTCAGGAACAGGACCTGCTCATCAGCCAGCGGCGAGTCGATGCGGATGGGTCCGACGTCGGCCTTGGGCACGCGCACGTACTCGGCCTGTCCGCCCGGCATGCCGCCATAGAGGTGGCTGTAGCCGAACATGGCCGCTCCCGAGTGGATGCCCTTGCCGTTCATGATCGCACCGCGATCCGGGTTGGTCGTCTCACAGGCGGCGTAGAGATGCTGGTCGCAGAAGAAGCATTGGCCGCAGGCGATGACGAAGGGCACCACCACACGGTCGCCCTTCTTGAGCCGCTTTACGCCCGGCCCGGTCTCCACCACGACCCCCATGAATTCATGGCCGAGGATGTCGCCTGCTTCGGTGGCAGGAATCTTGCCGCGATAGAGGTGCAGGTCGGAGCCGCAGATGGCGGTGGCAGTGACCTTCAGGATGATGTCGTCGGCTTCCTGGATGATGGGGTCGGGGACCGTTTCGACCCGCACGTCATGGGCGGAATGGTAGAGCAATGCGCGCATGGGTTACTCCTTGAATGGGCTGGTCTGGCGTCAATGAACATCGGCGGCAAGCCTGGCAAACCGAGTCGAAGACTCGGTGGCAGACTCAGCGCGGCGCGCGGGCATCGTCCTGGACGATGTCGAATTCGGGCTTGGCGATTTCCTTGTTGGCGTTGTCGGTGCTGGTTTCGCGCGCTTCCACGTGGTCGCTGCGGGCGGCGCGGTTGGTGGCGTCGCCACTGGACTGTGCGGGACCGGGATTGGCGCGGGTAGGCAGTTTGGATTCGATGGCCATGTGGTTCTCCTTGGGAAAGCTGAGGGGAAAAAGGGAAAATGGGAAAAGGTCCTGAGCTTCCACACTAACGAGAGCGAGGACAGTCCACCATCAGCGGCCCCCGCCTGCCTTTGTGGGGCGAGGCTGTCGGACGCGTCAGCGCGGCTTGATGAGCGCGCGCAGCGGCTCAGGCGAAGCAGGAATGATGCGCTCCCTGCCCCGTGTCAGCCGCCCGGAGCCAGCATTGGCGGTGCTGGCCGACATACACGGCCTGCGTGTCGCAGTAGCATCGACCAGCACATGCAGCACTGCGCCTGCCGGCTTGCATGACGGCACGCCATCCATTCATCCAAGGACAAGGAGAGCATCATGACCGACGCCCTGAACAAGCACACCCATCCCCCCGACACTTCCGGCCCGCAAGACCTGCAAACCGAGGGTAACGCGCGCAGCGGCACCAATGAGCGCGACATGCTCGACCGCGGCAAGCAATACGCGCCGGGCGACAGCGACAAGCCTGGCTCCCGCAACAAACCGGAAGGCGACAATTATTCGGAGCAGGATATGCGGGAGAACAGTCCGCAACTGTAATGGCAAGGCTCCTGCCGGGGAAGCTTCGATTGATCGCCCCGGCAGATCAATGCACTTCAGATGATCAAGCGCACAGATCAATCTTCACGGTCGAATTCGGCCAGTACCATTTCCACCTGCAGGCACTGCAGTTTCAATTCCTTGATGGCACGGCGATAGCGGCGAAAGTCGCGGCGCTCGGGCAAGCCTTCCCCTCCCTTGCTGACCCGCACCACGTCATGCACGATGTTCTGCAGGATGGTGGCTGCCTGCTCGTGCGAGGCCTTGAGCCGGTTTACTCCCTCGATCAGCGCTTGTTTCTTCTTCATGGTGGTATCCAGGTTTTACCGGCATCGCAGGCCGTGAGCATGCGATGCCCAGAACAAGCCATGGAGTCCCGCAGGCCGTGTTGGTTCCTGAAGGGGCGCATCGATTCATCTGCACAGTAGATGGCACGGTTCCGATTGATCTGATCGACTGATGAAAACGATGAGCTGCCACGCTTCACCCGGTGTGGAAGAGCTCATGGCAGAGCAGCAACTCTTCTTCAATGATGCTGGCAAGACTGACAGTCCCCGCCGCCCCCTCATCGGGAAACACGCCGATATCACGACCGCCGGCACCTGCCTAAGATGAAGACTCGTAGGGAAGACAAAGCCCTGCGGATTTTTCCACCCCCTCATGACTCAAGGAGATACATCATGGCAAACCAGAACCAAGGCTCGACCAGCAACCGCGGCTTCGCTTCGATGGATGAAAACAAGCAGCGCGAAATCGCCAGCCAGGGCGGCAAGGCCGCCCACGAAAAAGGCAGCGCGCACGAGTTCAGCTCAGAAGAAGCACGTGAAGCCGGCCGCAAGGGCGGCCAGAACAGCCACGGCGGCGGCAACCAGGGCAACAACCGCTAAGGGCGTTGGCTTGCCGAAGGCAGAGGGCCCCCCGGGGCCCTTTTTGCTGCCTGCTGTGTACTATCGGCGCCCCGTGGGAGGATCATTTCACGATGATGTTGATACCGTGCGCCATCATGTGTCCGTAGGAACGATGCTCGCCATCGGCGAACTGGTCCGTGAGCTTGTATTTGCCCGGTGGCAGCGTGACCATGACTTCGGTCTGGCCCTTGTCGAGGTGGAGATGGGTGTCATCGTCGGGAATGACTTCCCCCTTGCCCACGGCACCGTGATTGATGAGCAGGTGGTGATGACCGGTTCCTTCCACCACCTTGCCCGCCGGGCGGGTTGTCATGGCATGCGCGGCCAGGCGCACGCGGAAGGGGCTGGTCACGGTCTGCCCGGTCTTGGGTTCGAGGATGCTCACCGTGGGCTCATCGGCGTGGGCCGGCAGCGCATGCATGGACAGCACCACCAGGGCACTGCACGCAGCACGCAACAGGGCAGGACGGGAAAGCGGATTGAACATGTGGACTCCTGTAGTGAAGAAAAAATAAGGGTTGTCTCGGGCCGGCACGGACCGGATGGCTACGCTTCAGATCGACAGCGGGCTGCGTCCCTGCTGCGGCAATCCCGCATGCAGCTTGGCCAGCAGGCTGCGCAGCTGGGTCCGGTACTCCAGCACCACGCTGCGCTCGCAATAAGGGCTCCATGCCGGGTCGAGCGCCAGCTCGGCGGGGTCCGATGCGCTGTCGGGTAACGCAGGGCGCCGCGCGGATGTCACGCCCGGCGGCGCCAGCCGTACCTGGCTGGCCTGGCCAAGACTCTCGCGCAACTCCAGCAGGGTCAGCGCGACCGTGCGGTACTTGTAGGGCGCCTCCAGTTTCACGCCGCAGGCAGCGCACACCAGGCGCAGCCTGGCCTTCACATCCTTGTCCCTGTGCGGCTGCCGGCCTTCGTTCCAGGCAGCGCCAAACAGCAGGGGACCGGCGTGGTTGAGATAGGCTTCCAGACAGAATGAGAGCAGCATCAGCACCGACAGGAACACCCAGCGCGAGCCGGACTGCTCTTCCCCCGCCTTCCTGGTGAGCAGCTCGGCCCCGCGCCACAGTTCCACGTAGGTCAGCGCTGATGGCGCGATGGCCGGATCCTCATCAGGCGCGGGACGGGTCATGATCGCTTCCCTCATGACAGTGCGGTATCCATCACCATCATGAGCACGAAGCCGATGATGAGGCAGCAGGTCGCCGCCAGCGCATCGCGACGGCGATGCGGGTCCGGGATCACTTCATGGGCCAGCACGAAGAGCATGGCCCCGGCCGCGCCACCCAGGGCCCACGGCAACATCGCCGCCGACAGCGACACCAGCGCCGCGCCGCCCACCGCAGCCAGCGGCTCCACCAATCCCGACAGGATGCCGCAGCCGATGGCGTCAGCACGTGAATAGCCGATGCCGCGCAGGGCGGTGGCCACGATCATGCCTTCGGGGATGTCCTGCAAGGCGATACCGAAGGTGAGCACGGAAGCCTGCTCTGGCGCCACGCCACCATAGGCCACGCCGACCGCCAATCCTTCAGGCAAGTTGTGCAACCCGACCGTCAGCACGAACAGCCACACGCGGCGCAGCGCCGCCTGGCGCACCAGTTCGTCATGGCCCTCCCCGGCACGCTGCAGCGCCAGCACCAGCAGCGCACCGCACAGTACGCTGGCCCCGGTGATGAGGCTGGCCATCTGCTTGGTGCTGCCGCCTTGCTCCAGGCTCTCCAGGGCCGGCAGGATGAGCGAAAAGACGGAGGCTGCCAGCATCACCCCTGCACCGAAACCGGTGCAGCAATCGGCCATGCGGGGCGAGAAACGGCGCGAGAAAAACAGCGGCAGCGTCCCCGCCGCAGTGGCTGCAGCGGCGGCCATGCCGCCCACGTAGGCGCGCCAGATACGCTCATCGTGGGCGCTCCACCAGCCGATGGCAGCGGCCAGCAGGACCACGCCGAGGGCGACCATGGGCCAGCTCAGCCGCATGGCATCGGGGGCCGCCGTCGATGTGGACGCGGCCTCGGCAGGAGTGGCCGTGGCGCCGGCTGGCTGCCGCGGCGTCAGCGTGAGCGTGGTCACGGAGGGCTCGACTTTCTTGAGCATGTTGTCCTTGCGTGAGCGGAAATGGAAATCGAAAAGGGCGACCGCAATCAAGCTTGCGCGGCGGCATTCAGCCTGCAGCGCGCACGTCCAACCTGCACGGGCATGCAAGTCTCCGAGTCTAGCGGGGAGCCCGCCTGCGCTCCATCGGACTAACACTGATAGTCGGACCTGTGGTCGTCCGACGGCGGCTGCTGCCGCGCTAACGATCTCCGACACGTTTCATCGTTACCGATCACCGCATGTTTTCCGCTCATGCCGATGGTATGGCTGAGCACTCGCCTCCTAGCATGAAGTCTCTGCTGGACGAATGGCTCGCTCGCCACACGGTGACGCATTCACGTCCAGCTTTCTCCCCGTTCAATCCCTCGACCTCGACAAGGAGTCCGACATGTTCGCTCACAACAAACGCCTGCAATACACGGTACGCGTCGCCGGCCCCAATCCCGGGCTGGCCAATCTGATGCTGGAACAATTCGGCGGCCCGCAAGGCGAACTGGCCGCTGCCTGCCGCTACTTTACCCAGGCCATCGCAGAAGATGATCCAGGCCGCAAGGACATGCTCTTCGACATCGCCACCGAAGAACTGAGCCACCTGGAAGTGATCGGCAACATCGTGGTCATGCTCAACAAGGGCGCCAAGGGCAAGCTGGCCGAAGGCGTGGAAGAAGAAGGCATCCTCTACAAGGAAATCACCGGTGCCGGCAACGACAGCCACATCACCCAGGTCCTCTATGGGGCCGGCGCACCGCTGGTCAATTCAGCCGGCGTACCCTGGAGCGCTGCCTACATCGACACCATCGGCGAGCCCACTGCCGACCTGCGCTCCAACATTGCCGCCGAGGCGCGCGCCAAGATCGTCTATGAACGCCTGATCAACCTCACCGACGATCCGGGCGTGAAAGAAGCGCTGGGCTTCCTGATGACGCGCGAGATCGCCCACCAGAAGTCGTTTGAAAAAGCGCTCTATTCGATTCGCCCAAACTTCCCGCCGGGAAAAATGCCTGGCGATCCGCGCTTCTCCAAGGTCTACGTCAATCTCTCGCAAGGGCTGGGCGAACAGACTGGTCCATGGAATGACGGCAAGCAGTGGGAGCGCCTGGATGGCGCCGATGCTTTGACCCCGGTCGATGGCGGCGACGGTCAGGCCACGGTGGAACTCGGTGCCGAGGAGCAGGCCATGCTGGACCAGATGGCGGCCCGCACCGCCTCCGCACAGGATGGTGAACCGCTGACCGGCGCCGAGATTGGCTCGGCCGATCCGGAGATGAACCTCAAAGCCAAGAAGCCCTGAGCCCCGCTCCTGCAGAGGTGGCGCGTTGCACAGGCAACGCGCCACCTGCCCCGGAACCCGACAAGGAGAACGCGATGACTACCGACGTCAACGAAAACCTGCTGGCCTGGCTCAAGGATGCCCACGCCATGGAACAGCAGGCTGAACACATGCTCAAGGCCCAGGCCAGCCGCATCGATCACTATCCCGAACTGAAAGCGCGGCTGGAGTCGCACCTGCAGGAAACCCTCGGCCAGCAGGAACTGGTGGAGGGATGCATCAAGCGGCTCAACGGCAGCGCCTCCCTCTTCAAGGACATGGCGGGGCGCATGACCGCCTTCGCCCAAGCGGCAGGCGGCATAACCCAGCACGATGAGATCGTCAAGGGGGCCATTGCAGGCTATGTGTTCGAGAATCTTGAAATCGCCTGCTACACCTCACTCATCGCGGCGGCGCGCGAAGCGGGTGACAGCGAGACCGAGCGCATCTGCCAGGCGATCCTGGAACAGGAAAAAGCCATGAGCAGCTGGATGCTCAACCACCTGCCCACGGTCACCCGTGATTTCCTGGTGCGCTCGGCCACACCGGGCCAAAAGGCCAAGGTGTAGCGCGTTGGCCGGACGCGCTGCGACCGCTCCGGCTTCGCATCCGCAACAGCAGCCCAAGGAGAATCCGATGACGACGCAGGAACCGACCGTGGCCGCCTTTCCCTTCCCTACGCTGGCCAGCGCACAACGCGCCTATGACGCCCTGCGCGAACGGGGCCTCACCAGGGAGCAGATGGAATTGCGGGTGATGGATGATGAGGCCGGACCGTCCAGCGGCAACTTCATCCTTGAATACAAGGAAACTGATGTGCATTTCGACAGCAGCTGGATGGACATGCTGGGCAGCCGCGACGATCCCAACGTGGGAGCAGGCAGGCAGGAAGTTTTCTGGTCTTGCGAAGCGCTGCTGCTGGTGAGCACACGCGATCCGCACATCCTCAACGCCTTGCAGGAAGTCTATCGCGCCAGCGGCATGGACTTCGATGCGGCGCGTCAGCGCAAGGACGGCTCGCGCTGAAGGGAACCGGCTTGCCGGGCCTCCATCCACGCCTGCACCTGCCCGGCTGCCAGCGGCACCGAGAACAGGTAGCCCTGCCCGTACAGCGCGCCAAGCTCGCGCAGGCTCTGCAGGTGCGCCGGCGTTTCCACCCCTTCCACCACACAGGCCAGTTGCATGTCATGCGTGAGCGCGAGCAAGGATTTGACGATCTTGTGGCTCACCGCATTGTGCTCGATGTCGGCCACGAAGCTCTTGTCGATCTTGATGCGTGTGAGCGGCAGTGCGTGCAAGTGACTCAGGCTGGCATAGCCGGTGCCGAAATCATCGAGCGTGATGCCGCAGCCCAGCTGGCGCAGGGTACTCACCAATTGGCTGGATTTTTCCAGGTCCTGCAGCACCGCCGTTTCAGTGATCTCCAGGTCGAGCCGCGAAGGACACATCCCCGAGTGGGTAATCACCTGCACGATCTGCGCCATCCCTTCGCTGGTATTGATGTCATTGGCCGACAGGTTGAACGACAGGCGGATGTCGGGCGGCCAGGTTGCAGCAGCCTGCAGCGCCTTCTTCAGCAGGATCACGCTCAACTGGTTGATGATGCCCATGCGCTCGGCCGCCGGGATGAACTCCATGGGGGCCACCGTCCCCTTGACGGCACTGTGCCAGCGCGCCAGGGCTTCGAAGGCGATCGGCTGGCAATCCTCCAGGCGCACGATGGGCTGGAAGAACACCGACAGTTCGCGATCGAAGTCGGCCAGGCGCAAGGCTTGTTCGATATTGGCATTGCGCTGGATCTGGGCCTTGTCCTTTTCGGAAAAAAGCGTCACGGTCCCGCGCCGCTCGCGCTTGCCCTGGTACAGCGCATAGTCGGCGTGCTCATAGAGCGAACTGGCGTCCACGGCCATGTCGGGAAAAGTGGCCACGCCCACCGAAGCGGCAATCTGTACCGTCGCCTTGTAGAGCACGAAGGGCCGGCGCAAGGCATCGCAGATGCGGCCGCCGAATTGCTGCAGGGCCTCATCGCTGAGGTCGGCATCGATGATGATGGAAAACTCGTCGCCGCCCAGGCGCGCCAGGTGGAAATGATCGTCCTGGCAGACGGCGGTGAGGCGTTGGCCCACTTCCACCAGCAGCTGGTCACCATGGGTATGACCATAGAGGTCATTGACGGCTTTGAACCCGTCGAGGTCGAGGATGGCAACCGCAAAACGCTGGCCGCTCGCGGTAGCCCGGGTACAGATCTCGTTGAGCTGGGCGAAGAACTTGCGCCGGTTGGGAATCTGCGTGAGCGAATCGAGGTTGGCCAGGCGCAGGTTCTCGTTGCCCAGCAAGGTCGTCTTGACCTGGGCATCGATGAGCCGGACGAAATCGCTGTAATGGCTGTTGACGATGGCCAGCATGCCGATGGTCACCAGCACCACGTTCAGTGCCGCTGCCACAAAGGTCGGAATATGGGTGGAGAGGAAGAAGACCGTGAAGATGCCATTGACGATCAACGCCACCGACAAGGCCGCCGAGCGCAGGTACATCAAACAGAAGATGCAGCAGATGACGGTGATGCCCATGTAGAAAGCGACATGGGCCTGGGCATAACTGTCGCCGTAGGGAAACAGCATCACCGACCACAGCGAGAAACTGAGCGCAATGGGCGCCGCCAGGAAACTGGTGCGCTTGAGCGCATTGGCGGCCATGCCAGGGGTGGGATCGACGAGGCGGCCGCGCCACCAGAAGGTCAGGCGCGTCACGCACAGCACCGTGAGCATCGCCGGGAAATACAGGCTGAGCCAATAAGGTGCCAGCGGGTAATAGGTCTGTGCCAGTGCCCAGCTGTTGATCAGCAGGATCAGGTACATCATCGGCATCTTGCCGGAGAACGCACGGTACTGCGCGATGAGCAGCTCGGGCTGATCATAGTCCACGCGCCAGTAACGGCGCACCATGCTCATCAATGAGGAAGCAGACATCCTGTGCTCTGTGCCTTTTCTACTTTTACGCCGCAGCCAGGGAGCCATGAGGGCCGGCATCACCCTATGCAAGCATTTGTTGTGACGGCTTCGATTATAGGCGCGTGCGGGCCTTCCCAAACTCAGGAAAAGCCTGATGTATTGCCGCTTTCCGGGCGATCAGGTGCTCAACCGCAAGCAGCCGGAACGTAACGTTCAGCCTGGCTTGCCGCATCGGGCAGGAAAGGATGAGCTCGGGCAACATCTGCCTGCGCAAACACCCAAATTGCGTCCTTGTCCTACAGCTTCCTCACAAAGGCTCATCTACAATCAGGCGACATCAGAAATCAAGGTCCGCCATGTCCGAGTTTTCCCGTCGTGCTGATCTCTCGCCGCCCACCGCCGGATCAGCCGTTCCCGCAGTCCCTGTGGCCGCGTATTTCGCCGTCGATGCCCGCTGGCAACTGGTCTACTTGGATGATGCCGCTGC
The DNA here is from genome assembly GCF_002213425.1 of Herbaspirillum aquaticum. Taxonomy (GTDB): domain Bacteria; phylum Pseudomonadota; class Gammaproteobacteria; order Burkholderiales; family Burkholderiaceae_D; genus Herbaspirillum; species Herbaspirillum aquaticum. The sequence continues at coordinate 71,693 of NZ_NJGV01000020.1, forward strand.
GAGCGTGCTGGGCCGGCGCCAGGATGGGACGCACACACTCCCGGGCGCAATGCTGTGGGAGGCTTTTCCTGGCCTGGCCGGCAGCTTGCTGGAGGCGCAACTGCGCGCCACTCTGGCCGACGGCCAATGCCGACAGTGCGTTTATTCACCGCCAGGCCTGGCGATTTCCTTTGAAGTGATCTGCAGCCCGCAAGCGCAGGGCGTCTCGGCCAGCCTGCGCGAGTGCTTGCCTGCCTGTGCGCCGGACCCGGAGCCTCCCTCGGAGCGCACGCTGCACGAACAGCGACGGCGATTCTATGAAACCTTCCTTTCCACGACACCTGACCTGGCCTATGCCTGGGACCTGAATCACCGCTTCACCTACGCCAACCGCGTGCTGCTGCAGATGTGGGGCAAGACCTGGGAGGAAGCCATCGGCAAGAATTGCCTGGAACTGGGCTACGAGCCCTGGCATGCCGAGATGCACAGCCGCGAAATCGAACAGGTGCGTGCCACCAAGCGCCCGGTGCGTGGCGATGTCCCTTTCAACGGCACCTTCGGCCGACGCATCTATGACTACATCATCTTCCCCGTCCTCGGCCCGGATGGCGAAGTCGAGGCCGTGGCCGGCACCACCCGCGACGTCACCGAGCGCAAGAACAGCGAGGCACGCCAGCATGCCCTGTTCCGCCTGGCCGAAGCGATCCGCGCAGCCGGTTCGCTGACCGACGTGGCCCGCGCAGCTGCCCACGTCATCGGCGATGCCCTCACCGCGCGCTGGGTCAGCTACAAGACACTGGGACCGCAGCTGCAGGTACAGGAACTGGGCCAGTGGAGTTTCCATCCTGATGAGAACGGTGCGGCCGCACTGGCCTTGCACGATGAGCGGCGCCTGTCGCAAACCCTGCGCAGCGGTAGCGTGGTCCTGGTCGGCCATATCGATCACGACGCCCGCGCAGCCAGCGTGAAAGAGCAGCACCGTGCCTGCGGCGTGGCTTCCTATATGGACGTACCGCTCATCGAGGGCGGCGAACTGGTCGGCGTCGTGCACGTCAGCAGCAACGTGCCCCGCACGTGGACCGACAATGAACTGGCCATCGTGCGCGATGTGAGCGAGCAGGCGCGCGCGGCCTTTGAACGCATCCGCAACCAGCAGGCGCTGGCCGCCAGCGAGGCGCGCCTGCGCGAGATCAACGAGTCGCTGGAAGCCGAGGTCAGCGCACGCACCAAAGAGCTGATGGCCACGGAAGAAGCGCTGCGCCATTCGCAGAAGATCGAAGCCATCGGCCAGCTCACCGGCGGCCTGGCGCATGACTTCAACAACCTGCTGGGCGGCATCACCGGCAGCCTGGACCTGATGCGGGTGCGGCTGGTGCAGGGACGCGGCGACGAACTGTTCCGCTACATCGACCTGGCTGCGCGCAGCGCGCAGCGTGCGGCCTCCCTCACGCAACGGCTGCTGGCCTTCGCGCGCCGGCAGACGCTGGCACCGAGCCCCACCAACGTCAACGTCTTGATCAGCGGCATGGAAGAACTGATCCGCCGTACCATCGGCCCGGCCATCACGCTGGAAGTGGTGACCGCAGTAGCGCTGTGGCCGACCTTCGTCGATGGCCCGCAACTGGAAAGCGCCCTGCTGAACCTGTGCATCAATGCGCGCGACGCCATGCCCGATGGCGGCCGCCTGACCATCGAAACCGCCAACAAATGGCTGGACGACAAATGGGCGCAGGAACGCGATCTCCCGGCCGGGGAGTATGTCTGTATCTCGGTGACCGATAACGGAACCGGCATGCCACCCGATGTTTTGGCACGGGCCTTCGATCCCTTCTTCACCACCAAGCCCATCGGCGAAGGCACCGGTTTGGGCCTGTCCATGGTGTATGGCTTTGCGCGCCAGTCGGGCGGCCAGGTGAGGCTCTATTCGGAAGTGGGCCGGGGCAGCACGGTGTCGCTCTACCTGCCGCGCCACCTGCAGGAGGCACGAGCGGAGGAAATTGAACCGGCCAGTGCGCCAGGGGCCGCCGGCAGGGGCGAAGTGGTGCTGGTGGTAGACGACGAAGCGCCGATTCGCCTGCTGGTGGCCGAAGTCCTCACCGAGGCCGGCTATACGGCCCTGCAGGCCGAGGATGGGCCGACTGCGCTGCGCCTGCTGCATTCGGCCGCGCGCATCGACCTGCTCATCACCGATGTGGGATTGCCGGGCGGACTCAATGGCCGCCAGGTGGCCGATGCAGCGCGCGCTGCGCGACCGGAACTGCAGGTGCTCTTCATCACCGGCTATGCGGAAAACGCCGCCTTCGGCAACGGCCACCTGCCGGCGGGCATGCAGTTGCTGACCAAGCCGTTCAAGATGGATGGCCTAATGCAACGGGTCCAGGCCATCCTGGAGAGCCGCACTACGGCAAGCTGAATATCCTGCAAACGATATAAACGATATAAGCGATATAAGCGATATAAACGAGTTGAGCGCTCACCCGCGCATGGCCGCCATGGCCGGCTCGACTGCGCCAAGTCGCCACGACACCGATTGCGCAGCTGCCCGCAGCAGCAGTGCCGCATCTCCCTCCAGGGCAGTATCGAAACTGCCGCTGCTGCCCATGATGGCCATCACCAGCGCCAGCTGTCCCGCGTGATTGAACACCGGTGCGGCCAAGGTGTGGATGCCCGGTACAGGTCGGCCCAAGGCCTGGTCCATCGCCTGCTCGCGGATCTGGCGCAGTCGTTCGGCGTAGTCGTGGCGCAGGCTGCCATCGGCATGGGCGACGCTGTCGGGCTGCGCGCCTTCCATGCGGATCGCATCCATGGCCAGGGCCCCGGCCAGCATGTCCGGCGGCAAATGCGCCGCGCAGACACGGCCGATGGCGGTATGCACCATCGATAGCACAGTCCCGATGCGCAGGCTCACATGCTGCGGCCGGGAGGATTCCTCCAGCCGCACCACGGTCGGCCCCAGCGGACCGATCACGGCCAGCGCCACCGACAGGCCGGTCGCCTGCGCCAGGGTCGCCACTTCGGCCTCGGCCTCGCGCAGCGGCGAGAGCCGTTGCAAGGCGGCCAGGCCCAGGTCGAGACTGAGTGCACCGGGGAAGAAATTGCCCTGGGCGTCACGCGAGAGCAAACCGATCTTCTGCAGGCTCACCAGGTGCGGGAAGGCCTTGGCCGCCGGCATGCCGGCCAGTCGCGCCAGGTCGCCCAGCGGGAGTGGCCGGCCGGCCTCCAGCAAGGCTTCCAGCAGTGCGCCCGTGCTGTCGAGCGACTGGATGCCGCGCTGGCTGCGCGTGCCGTCCTGGTCGTCTTCGGGCATGGGCAAGGGGGTGGAAGTCTTCATGCGGCCTCCTCTTCGGTGTCGGGCAGGGTGGCCGCGATGGCCTCGATGCAGCCGCGCAACTGGCGCGCGACCGTGCCGCGCCAGCCGGCATCGATCACGCCGCTGCTGCCGATGACGGTGACCAGCAATAACAACTGCTGCTGCGCATCGAGCAGGGGCATGCACAGGCTGGTCACACCCGGACTGGGCAAGTCGACCGCCCGCTCCATGCCGCGCTTGCGGATGGCATCGAGTTCTTCTTGGAAATGCCTGAGCTGGCTTTTGGCGACTCCCGGATGCTGCACCTCCCACACACCCTGCCAGGCAGCGAAAGGGACATAGGCGCAATAAGCGCGCCCGGTGGCGGTATCGGACAAGGCCATCACGGTGCCCACGTGCAAGTTCACATGCAGCGGCTTGCCGGCATGGGCATAGTGCACGATGGTCGGTCCGGCCGGCGTGGGCAAGCTGATCGCCACGCTCAGGCCCGTATCCTGGCTCAGCTGCTGCACCTGCGGCAGGGCCAGGCGGTAGGCGGGCTCCTGGGCCAGGCGCGCCATCCCCAGGCGCAAGGCCAGCGGACCGGGCTCGTAGTGGCCATCGCCGGGGGTGCGCTTGATCAGGCCCAGCCGCAGCAGGCTCACCAGGTAGGTGTGGGCTTGCGCCGAGGACAATTCGGCCGCGGCCGCCAGCGCCACCAGCGGCAAGGGCTGGCGCGCCAGGGCCAGGGCCTGCAACAGGCGGCCGGCCACTTCCACGCTCTGGATGCCACGTTGTGTCTTTGCGGGAGATGCGCTCATCCGGGAATTCCAAGATTGATGATTTGGGCTGCTGACTATGCACAGCAGCAGTGCCGCATGCGCATGCGGCATGCGGCGTCACACCCGGATTCTAATCGAACTGGCTTGCAGCGCAGCAAGAACTGGCCTTGGTGCAGAAAACGTCAATTAATCCATGACAAACATCTTTGCCATTGACTAATCAAAAGACGCTCACTAAGATGCCATCAACCTGCTCACGGCAGGTATCAACAACAAGATTTGACCCGCATTGATCCATGACGGGTTGGACGGAGACCTCCCCCGATGGCGCAAGCCATGTCCAGCCGCGTCCCCACCCAAACTGTTACTGAACGAGGCAGACATGGCCAAGGCTTTTGCATCCCAGGCGGATCTCGACGCCAAGAAGATCACCTTTGAACGCATCTCGGAAAACGCCTACGCGTACACCGCCGAGGGCGATCCCAATTCCGGCGTCATCATCGGCGACGACAGCGTGATGGTCATCGATACCACCGCCACCCCGGCCATGGCGCAGGACCTCATCGCGCGCATCCGCAGCGTCACCGACCTGCCCATCAAGTACGTGGTGCTGACCCACTATCACGCGGTGCGCGTGCTGGGCGCGTCGGCTTATTTCAAGGAGGGCGGCGAGCAGGTCATCGCCAGCCGCGGCACCTACGAGATGATCGTCGAGCGCGGCGAGGCTGACATGAAGTCCGAGATCGAACGCTTCCCGCGTCTGTTTGCCGGGGTGGAGACGGTGCCCGGCCTGACCTGGCCGACCCTGGTGTTCGAGAAGGAAATGACGCTGTTCATGGGCAAGCTGGAAGTGAAGATCGCCCACCTGGGCGCCGGCCACACCAAGGGCGATACGGTGGTGTGGCTACCCGGCCAGAAGGTCCTGTTCTCGGGCGACCTGGTGGAATACGACGCCGCCTGCTACTGCGGCGATGCCCAGCTCGAACCCTGGCCGGCCACCCTCGACGCCCTGGCCGCCCTGCAGCCCGAAGCCCTGGTACCGGGTCGCGGACCGGCGCTGCGCGGACGCGCGCAAGTCGAGCAAGGCATCGCCTACACCAAGGATTTCGTGTCCACCCTGCTGCGTGCCGGACGCGAAGCGGTCGCCGCCAGGATGGGCCTGAAGGAAGCCATGGCCCATACCCGGCAGTTGATGGATCCCAAGTTCGGCCAGGTCTTCATCTACGAGCACTGCCTGCCCTTCGACGTCACGCGCGCCTACGACGAAGCCTCCGGCATCGCCCATCCGCGCATCTGGACCGCCGAGCGCGACAAGGAAATGTGGGCCGCATTGCAAGCCTGATCCCAACAACCCCATAGAGGATAGCGAGGAGACAACCCATGAACGAAAACCCAGCCATCGATTACCAGCAGCAGCGCTTCTCCTTCCAGCCCTGCCTGGAACAAACCCGCAGCGACGCTGCTCCCGTGCATCCGGTGGTCGTCATCGGCGCCGGGCCGGTCGGCCTGGTCAGCGCCATCGACCTGGCGCGACAAGGCATCCCCGTCGTGGTGGTGGACGACGACGACATGCTTTCCGTCGGATCGCGCGCGATCTGCTTTGCCAAGCGCACACTGGACATCCTTGACCGCATCGGCTGCGGCCAGCGCATGGTGGACAAAGGGGTGGGATGGAATCGCGGCAAAGTCTTCCTGCGCGACCAGGCCATCTACGAATTCGACCTGCTGCCGGAAGCCGGCCATGCCCGTCCTGCCTTCATCAACCTGCAGCAGTACTACCTGGAAGGCTACCTGCTGGAAGAAGCCAGCCAGTACCCGCAGATCGAACTGCGCTGGAAGAGCAAGGTCAGCGGCATCACCCACCAGGGCGATCATGAAGCGCTGACGGTCGACACCCCCGCCGGCAGCTATACCCTCAAGGCGCGCTACGTGGTGGCCGCCGACGGCTCGCGCAGTCCCCTGCGCAAGATGATGGGACTGGAGAGCGTGGGCCACACCTTCCGCGATCGCTTCCTCATCGCCGACGTCAAGATGGAAGCCCCCTTCCCGGCCGAACGCTGGTTCTGGTTCGATCCGCCCTTCCATCCCAACCAGTCGGTGCTGCTGCATCGCCAGCCTGACGATGTGTGGCGCATCGATTTCCAGCTCGGCTGGGATGCCGACCCGGTGCTGGAGAAGACGCCCGAACGCGTGATCCCGCGCGTGCAGGCGCTGCTGGGCAAGGATGTGAAATTCTCGCTGGAGTGGGTCAGCGTCTACACCTTCTCCTGCGTGCGCATGGATCGCTTCCGCCATGGCCGCGTGCTGTTCGTGGGCGATGCCGCGCATTGCGTTTCGCCCTTCGGTGCGCGCGGCGCCAACAGTGGCGTGCAGGATGCGGAGAACCTGGCCTGGAAGCTGGCCTACGTCCTGCAGGGCAAGGCACCGGAAAGCCTGCTGGACAGCTACGCCAGCGAGCGCGAAGTTGCCGCCGACGAAAACCTGCTCAACTCCACCCGCGCCACCGACTTCATCACTCCCAAGAGTGCGGTGAGCAAATGCTTCCGCGATGCCGTACTGGCCCTGGCGCGCGAACATGACTTTGCACGCCGCCTGGTCAACAGCGGCCGCCTGTCCCTGCCGGCTACGCTGCATGGCTCGCCCCTGAACACTCCCGCCAGTGCGCCCTTCAGCGGGGCCATGCAGGCGGGTGCGCCCTGCACCGATGCGCCGGTGCTGACCAGTACCGGTCCAGGTTGGCTGCTGCCCCAGCTGGGCGACCAGTTCGTGGCCATGATGTTCGCCGCGCCCGCCGAACTGTCCGAGGCACAGCGACAAGCCCTGCAATCACTGTGCGAAGGCAGCGCACCGCTGCGCCTGCTCTTCGTCAGCAGTGCCGACGCCACGGCCGAGGATCGCGCCGCGCTTTCGGCTTTGGGGCAGGACGCGCGCCAGGTGCAGGACATCGACGGCCTGGCTGCGCAACGCTACGACGCGCAGCCGCAGACCTGCTACCTGATCCGTCCCGACCAGCACATCTGCGCCGCCTGGCGCAAGGTCGACGCCGCGGCACTGGCCGAGGCCCTGCTGCGGGCGACCGGGCACCGCCAGGGTGCACTGGCCGCGCCGGTACTGGATGCGGCCTGACAAGCCTCGCGCTGAACAAACCCGATATCAAGGAGACTCCCGTGAACCTGAACACCGCACCCAACCTGGACCGTCCGGACGATTTCTATGAAGCCCTGATCGACATGCATCGCGGCCTGGACGACGCCGCCAGCCAGGAAGTCAATGCGCGCCTGATCCTGCTGCTGTGCAATCACATCGGCGGGCATGCGCTGTTGATCGAGGCCATGCAGCGCGCGCGCGCAACCGTCGCGCCAGCCGCCCTTGCCGAAGCGGCCTGAGCCAGGCCCCCTTCACCCACATCCACGTCAACAAGAGCGCCACCCGAGGCGCCTACACAACGGAGACATTCATGATGACCCCATCCCAGGGCGCCGGCACGCTGGCTGTCCCTTCCTCACCCGATCTCAGCGTGGCGGCCGAAGACGCGATCTATCGCAAGGTCTGGCTGCGCATCATTCCCTTTCTTTTCATCTGCTACGTGGTCTCCTTCCTGGACCGCATCAATATCGGCTTCGCCCAGTTGCAGATGAAGCAGGACCTTGGCTTCAGCGACGCCATGTATGGCCTGGGCGCGGCTGTCTTCTATGTCGGCTACGTGCTCTGCGAAGTCCCCAGCAACATGCTGCTGGCACGCTTTGGCGCACGCCGCACGTTCTCGCGCATCATGGTGCTGTGGGGACTGGCCTCGGTGGGGATGATGGCCGTGAGCGATGCGACGCACTTCTATGTGCTGCGCTTCCTGCTGGGGGTCTTCGAGGCGGGCTTCTTCCCCGGCATCGTGCTCTATCTCAGCTACTGGTTCCCGGCGCGGCGCCGCGCGGCGGTGATGGCGATCTTCTTTGCCGGGGTCGCGGTGGCCGGGGTGCTGGGCGGACTGGTCTCGGGCTGGATCATGCGCGACATGGCGGGGGTCATGGGCCTCTATGGCTGGCAGTGGATGTTCGCCATCGAAGGGGCACCGGCAGTGGTACTTGGCTTGCTGGTGATCTTCCTGCTGGCCGACGGACCGGCGCAGGCCACCTGGCTGACGCCCGAGGAGCGCAGCTTCCTGCTGAACCGCCAGAGCCAGGAAGCGCTGCGCACCCATCACGTGAGCGCCCACTCGCTGGCGGCGCTCAAGCAGGCGCTGTCGCATCGGCCAACCTACCTGTTCGCCTTCATCTACTTTGCGCTGACCTGCGGCTCGCTCACGCTGAACTTCTGGATGCCGCTGATGATCCGCGACTTCGGCATCAAGGATGTGGTGCAGGTCTCGCTCTATACCGTCATTCCCAACGCCATCGGCGCCATCGGACTGATCCTCATTGCGCGCCGCTCGGATCGCCGCAACGAGCGTCACGGCCACTTCCTGGTGTGCACCACCGGGGGCGCGCTGGCGCTGGCGGCGCTGACCTTGCATCCGTCCAGCCTGGCGGTGTCGCTGGGCTTGCTGTCGATCGCGGCGGTGCTGATCTTTGCGGCCCTGCCGATCTTCTGGTCGCTGCCGCCGGGCCTGCTGCCGGCCCAGACCATCGCGCCGGGCATCGCCTTCATCTCCAGCGTGGGCATCACCAGCGGCATCGTCAGCCCCTGGCTGATCGGGCTGGTCAAGACTCGTACCGGCAATATCGACATTGCCCTGTATATCCTGGCGGGCTTGCTGTTGCTCAGCGGGTTGACGATGTGGACGATGATTCCACGCAAGAAACATCACCACTGAACCAATACATCTCGAAATCGGCAATAGAGATTAAAAACTGAATTTAGAAACTGAAGCGGTTCATGCGACCAGCATGAACCGCTTTCCGTTCAGTCGAGAATGGCCTGCAAGCGCGCCAGTGCGTCGTCGATGACGAAATCCGGCGCACTTTCGACCCTCTTTGCGCCGCGCGCCTCCAGATCGAGCATGCGAATCTGATTGACCAGTGCCGCCCCTTGCGTCTTGGTCGCTGCACCGCTCAGTGTGACGGCAAAGCCGGCATGACGTGCGAAGTCTCCGCCTTGTGTAATCGGAGCAACCAATACGGTTCCCATCACATTGAATACCGAGGTCGATAACACCAAAGCGGGGCGATGCTCGCCTCTTTGCTCCCGGCCCTCTGTAGGCTCAAGATTGACGACCACGATATCGCCGCGGTCAAACTTGACGCGCCTCACCATTTTTCCCGTCCCACTGGCTTCAGTTTGCGCCAGGTCGCCATATCCTCCGGCTCGCCAGCATTCAGATCGCATTGATTCACGAGATCCTCCAGCGCGTAGACATGCCGCTTGGGCTTGAGCAGCGCTCCTTCCGGACGGATATCAACTGTCAACTTGTCGCCAAGCTTGACGTTGAGCAAGCTCAGGAATTCGGTCGACAGGCGAACGGCTGCACTATTGCCCCATTTCTGAATGGATAACTCCATATTCACTCTCCAAGATGTAGATACATTGTATAAACCTCCCTTTTCAAGTCAATGACCACGTATCTACAAAGTATCTACTTTGCAACAACCCAATCGTGGCTCTTTTTTTGAATACCGTTCTGCGCGACAAGCTGGTCAAGAAACTGTCAGAATACCTTGCTACAGTTGCGCCGCCGGTCTCGGGGCCGCGTGTTGCACGGAACCAGACCGTTGACCGATCGGATTGATCGCACACGATCGATCCGGGAGCACCTGAACGCCTTCCCCGGCCACCATCGCCAACACCGCCATTACCGCCATCCAGCCTCACCGCCATGACAATGAAGACCACCTCGCCGCAACTGACGGCCTATGAAGAAGTCAAGCCTGGCTTCGGCTGGATCGATGCGCTGGTGCTGGCGGTGCTGTTCGGCCTGCTGTGGAGCGCCCTGCACTTCGGTAAAGGCATGCTGGTGCACTTCGATCCGTCCGACCAGCTGGAGGTGGACAGCTCGCCCGCCATGATCCCCTATTACGCCGGCCGCACGCTGCTGCGCATGTGGATCGCCTTCGCTTTCTCGCTCTTCTTCGCCATCGGCACCGGCTACCTGGCCGCCAAGAGCCGCCGCGCGCGCGCCCTGATCCTGCCGGCGCTGGACATCCTGCAATCGGTGCCGGTGCTGGGTTTCCTCTCGCCCACCGTGGCCGGCTTCATGGCGCTGTTCCCGGGTAGCTTGATGGGCGTGGAATGCGCGGCCATCTTCGCCATCTTCACCGGCCAGGTGTGGAACATGGCATTCGGCTTCTACCACTCCATGGTCACCATCCCGACCGACATGCAGGAAGCCGCCACCACCTATCGCCTGACCGCCTGGCAGCGCTTCCGCACGGTCGAGCTGCCGGCCTCGGCGCACAGCCTGATCTGGAACTCGATGATGTCCTTCGGCGGCGGCTGGTTTTTCGTGGCGCAAAGCGAAGCCATCAGCGTCATGAACAAGGACCTGAAGCTGCCTGGCCTCGGTTCCTACATGGCGCAAGCCATCGACCAGGGCGACCATACTGCGGCACTGTGGGCGGTGATTGCCATGCTGGCGCTGATCCTGGTGAGCGACCAGCTGGTCTGGCGGCCGCTCTTGGCCTGGGCCGACAAGTTCAAGATCGAACTGACCGAATCGAGCTCGCCGCCGACCTCCTGGGTGTATGACCTGCTGCGTGGTTCCTACGTCTTTACCTGGCTCGATGAAAAACTGTGGCTGCCGCTGGGCGACTGGCTGGCGCGCCAGCGGCCCGCCACGTCAGCCGCACCGACCCCGGCCCGCATCACCCGTGAACGCTGGACCAAGCGCGTCATCACCGGCCTGATCTGCGGCCTGCTGATCTTCGAAGCCCTGCGCGGGCTGGTGGCAGCCATCGATGCCTTGCACGGCGCCATGAGCTGGAGCCTGTTCGGCCACATCGTCTGGCTGGGTTTCCTGACCATGCTGCGGGTGCTGGCCATGACCGTGATTGCCACGCTGATCTGGACCCCGGTGGGCGTGTGGATCGGCTCCAAGCCGCACATTGCCCGTTTCGCCCAGCCCCTGGCGCAGATCGGTGCGTCCTTCCCGGTCAACATGACCTTCCCGCTGGTGGTGGGCTGGTTCGTGGCCGCCAACGTGAGCATGAACTGGGGCAGCATCCTGTTGATCGCCATGGGCACGCAGTGGTACATCCTCTTCAACGTCATCGCCGGTGCCATGGCCATTCCCAATGACTTGAAGGAAGCCGCCCGCATGTATGGCCTGTCGCGCTGGAATTTATGGAAGACGCTGATCCTGCCGGCCATCTTCCCGTTCTGGGTGACCGGCGCATGTACCGCAGCCGGTGGCGCATGGAATGCCTCCATCGTGGCCGAGCTGGCCAGCTGGGGCGATGTCTCGCTCAAGGCCGATGGCCTGGGTGCCTATATTTCGGCAGTCACCAAATCCGGTGACACGCCGCTCATCATCGCCAGCATCGGCGTGATGTCGATGTTCGTCGTGTTGATGAACAAGTTTGTCTGGCGTCGCCTGTATGCCTTCGCCGAACGCCGTTTCCGCCTCGATTGATCTTGAGCCACGCCATGACCATGAATTCTCCGCAACAACGTCCCGCCGTCGCTGAACTGTGCGCTGTCAGCAAATCCTACAACACCGCCGGCGGCCACGAGCTCAAGGTATTGGACAACATCGACCTGGCCGTCCACGAAGGCGAACTGCTGGCCCTCCTGGGCCAGTCGGGCTCGGGCAAGTCGACCATCCTGCGCTGCCTGACCGGCCTGGTCGAACCCAGCTCGGGCCACACCATGGCCGCCGGCAAGCCACTCTATGGCGTCAATCGCGATGCCTCGGTGGTGTTCCAGACCTTCGCGCTCTACCCGTGGCTGACGGTGGAACAGAACGTGGCCGTGGGGCTGATGTCGCACAACCCGACCCGCGAGGAACGCGATGCCGCAGTAGACCGCGCCATCGAACTGATCGGCCTGGGCAACTACCACAGCGCCTATCCGCGTGAGCTCTCCGGTGGCATGCGCCAGCGCGTGGGCATTGCGCGTGCGCTGGTCTCCAAGCCCAAGCTCCTGTGCCTGGACGAAGCCTTCAGCGCCCTGGACGTACTGACCGCAGAGAACCTGCGCCAGGAACTGATCAGCCTGTGGGGTGCCCCCGACAGCGGCCTGACCTCGATCTTCATGGTCACCCACAACATCGAGGAAGCGGTGGAAATGGCCACCCGCATCGTCGTGGTGTTCCCGCGCCCGGGCCGCCTGGGCCTGGTGCTGGACAATCCCCTGCCCTATCCGCGCGACTCCAAGAGCCCGGAATTCCAGCGCCTGGTCAACATCATCCACGAAGCGATCACCACGCTCTCGCTGCCCGACCTGCCGCCGGAGGCGCACGTGCCGGGCGAGCCGATCTCGCGCGGACGCAAGCGCATGGAATCCATCCCGCTGATCCCGGTGGGCCAGATCCTGGGCCTGATGAGCCTGCTGCACGACGAACCGGAACTGAACAACATCTATGATATTTCGGACGAGATCGGCAAGGAATTCGGCGAGACCATCGCCACCGTGAAAGCCGCCGAGATCCTGGAACTAGTGGATACGCCCAAGCAGGAGGTCTACCTGACCGACCTGGGCCGCCGCTTCGTGGCCGCCGACCGCCAGGGCCAGCGCGCCATCTTCGCCGAGCAGGTCTACAAGCTGCGCATCTTCCACATCATCTTGGCGGTGCTGGGCGAGGCCGAAGAAATCGAGGCAGAGCGCGTATTGAAGGACATCGGCAGCGCCCTGCCCTACGACAATCCCGAAAAGACCTTCGAGACCATGATCGCCTGGGGCCGCTATGCCGGTCTCATGGACTACAACGCCAAGACCGGCATGGTCTTCGTGCCCAAGGACGAAGACGAGGACGACGGCGCCCAGGGCTGATGCACGCAGGGCCGGCCCACGCCGGCCCGCCGTGCTTGCCTGGCAGTGCCAGTCTCAGTGCAGGGCCGCCAGCGGCGCGCCCGGCAAGCCCGGTGCAGCAGGGGTGGCATGGCCACTGCCGGGCGTGACCGAGGCATCCTGGCGGATCTTGAAGATCGATACCACCTTCAGCAAGCCCATCGCCTGCTGTGACAGCGACTGCGCTGCCGCACTGGCTTCTTCCACCAGCGCCGCATTCTGCTGGGTCACCTGATCCATCTGCACGATGGCGGTATTGATCTGTTCGATGCCGCTGCCTTGCTCCTGGGTAGCGGTAGCGATTTCGTTCATGATCTCGCCAAAGCGCTGCACCGATGCCACGATGCCGTTCATCTGCTGGCCGGCGCTGGCCACCAGTTGCGAGCCTGCGCCCACATGCGCCATCGATTCGCCGATGAGGTCCTTGATTTCCTTGGACGCCACCGCGCTGCGCTGCGCCAGCGAGCGCACTTCCGAGGCCACCACCGCAAAGCCGCGTCCCTGCTCGCCGGCGCGGGCGGCTTCCACTGCGGCGTTGAGCGCGAGGATATTGGTCTGGAAGGCGATGCCTTCGATCACGCCGATGATGTCGGCCATCTTGCCCGAGCTGGCCGAGATCTTGTCCATGGTCGAGACCACGCGATCAAAGGCCTCGCTGCCACTGGCGGCGGTCTGCGCTGCGCCACCTGACAGGCGCAGCGCCTCGGCGGCGTGGCTGGTGTTCTGGCGCACGGTGGTGGTCAGTTCTTCCATGCTGGCGGCGGTTTCTTCCAGCGAGGCGGCTTGTTCTTCGGTGCGTTGCGAGAGGTCGAAATTGCCCTGTGCGATCTGGCCACTGGCCACCGAAATGGTCTCGGCCGCCGACTTGATGCCGTGCGCGATCACGTTCAATTGATAACGCATCTGCTCGATGGAAGCCATCAGGCTGTTGCCATCGCCATCCCGCAGTCGCACGGTGGCGGTGAGATCGCCGGCGGCGATCTCGCGGGCGATGGCTTGCGCTTCCGACGGCTCGGCACCAAGCTGGCGCAGGATGCTGCGCGCAATCATGGCCGAGGCGGCCACGCCGATGAGCAACGCCAAGGCCACGGCACTGAGCATGATGGTGCGCAGCCATGCATAGGTGCTGCGCGCGCTGCTCGCGGCTTCTTCGTTGAGTTGATCTTCAAAGTCGGCCAGTTCGGTGAGCGATTTGATCCAGGCCTGCTGCCTTGGACGCACTTCGGTGATGAGCACTTTCACCGCATCGGCTGGCTTGTTGTCCAGCCCCAGTTGCAGCGCCTTGGCCATCAACGGCACGGTGGCCGCTTCATCGGCCTTGATCTGCGCCAGCAACTGCTTTTCGCGCTCGGTCGTGGCCGCTTCGGTATTGAACATCTTGTCCAGCGTGACCAGTGCATCCGCATAGATCTTCTCCTGGCGCGCCAGCGTCTGCGATTCCACCCGCATGCCTTCCTGATCGTCCAGCAGGGCGATGTTGCGAATGGCGATGGCGCGCTGGCTCAAGGCGTTGCGCAAGGCGCTGACCAGCTTGGTTTCGGCATTGTTGACGGCGGTGATGTCGGTGAGCGCGTCATTGATGCGCGCCATGCCTGCCATGCCCAGTACGGAAATGCCCAACAGAAACACGAGAATCAGGCCGAAGCCCAACGCCAGCCTGGTCACGACTTTCAACTTGCCCATGGTATTGCCCCCTTTTGCGGTATCCCCCGGCCGACGGAAGGTGAGGCCGGGGAGAGTTTGACGGAGCTTGCCCGGGAAGGACTGCGGGACCTGAACGCTTGAGTGGGGCGAGGAGGGTGAAGCGGGACGCTGTTGTGATTGTGGTTCGCCCTGGTGCAGTCAGTACGCCGGCAAGCAAGAGCAGTCTATGCTCCCGCCTGCCGGGACAAAGCGAGAATCAGCGAGGATTTATCGGCTCACTAAAAAGTTACCAATTTGGGTACATTTCAGTCAATGATGAGCTCGGCGGGTGTTGACGTTTTCTGCACCATGGCCCGCCAAGGCAGATCAGGCGGGCGATTGCGCCTTGCGCCGCAAGCGGCTGGCACTGACTGCGGTGGCCAGTGCCGTGGCCAGGACCGCCACCCACAGTGCGAGACGGATCGCGTCGCCATCCTGGGCCGCACTCATCTTGAGCTCCCCTTGCGCCACCGCACCGGCGGTGTAGATCGCCAGGATCGTCCCCAGCAAGGCGGCGCCCAGGCACTGGCCGAAGGTACGCATGATGGCCAGCACGCCCGAGGCATTGCCGCTGCGTTCGCGGGCGACATTGGAAAGCATCTCGCGGTTGTTGGGACTCTGGAAGAAACCGAAGCCCATGCCGCATACCAATGCGCGCCAGCCAATGTCCCAGGCCTGGGCGTGATCAGGCAGCAAGGCCAGCAAGCCCAGCCCGACCGTAAAGAGCGCCAGGCCCAGGCTCGACAGCAACGCCGGTGAATGACGGTCAGCCAGCTTGCCTGCATGCGGCGCCACCAGCACGATGCCCAGCGGCCAGGGTGTGAACAGTGCGGCCGACTCAAACGCGGTGTATCCATAGCCGTTCTGGAACAGGAAGGGCAAGGCCACGAAAGCGATGCCCTGCCCCACGAAGGACGCCAGCGAGGTCAGTGCGGCCAGCGAGAAACGTGCATTGGCAAAGATGTCCAGCGGCAACAGCGGCTCCGGTACACGGCGCTGGCCGCGCACGAAGGCGGCACCGGCCAGCAGCGCCACCAGGGCGTAGGCTGCCGCCTCCAGCCTGGCGTGGGTCCCCTGGCCCGGTTCGGCGAAGCGTGCACAGGTATCGGCCGCCATGATGATGGCGCCCATGGCCAGCGCCGACCACAGCGCACCGGCCACGTCGAAGGGCGCCTGCACCGGCTTGCGTGTTTCCGGAATGGCGCTCCACGACAGCAGCACGGCGACGATGCCCAGCGGCACGTTGATGAGGAAAATCCACTCCCAGCCCAGCGCTGCCAGCAAGGTGCCGCCCAGTACCGGACCGACGGCCGTGCTGGCAGCCACCAGCACGGCATTCAAGCCGAGGATGCGGCCCAGCAGGCGGTTGGGAAAGACGGTGCGATGGATGGCTGGCGCAATGCTCAGCATGGCCGCGCCACCCAGCCCTTGCAGCACGCGCATGGCAATGAGCAGATCCACTGAGTGCGACAGTGCGCAACCCAGCGAAGCCAGCGTGAAGACCGCCAGCCCGGCCGTGAACTGGGTGCGAAAGCCCAGCCTTGAGGACAGCGCCGCAAATGCGGCCAGCGTCATCGCCGTAGCCAGCAGGTAGGCGTTGGCTACCCACACGGAAGCAGCGGCCGAGGTCTGCAGCGCCAGGCTGATCTGTGGCAGCGCGACGTTGATGATGGTGCCGTCGAACACCGCCATGGTGGTGGCCGTCATGACAGCCAGCATGGCGCGGCGCCGCTGCACGCCCGGCAGGCCTTCGTCGCCGGGCAGGTCGGAAAAGAGTGACATGGAAATCGCCAGGGAAGATCGGATCAGGCCTTCACTATAGCCAGCCGCGAGACAAGGCGGAAGACGCATGGCTTGCATTGGATCATTGCATGGGACGCCATGTCATCGGTCGCATGCTAGGATGCCGCCATGCCCGATACCGACCTCAATCTCCTGATCGCCCTGGATGCCCTCATCGCCGAAGCCAGTGTGGCCGGGGCTGCGCGCCGCCTGGGCCTGAGCGCCTCGGCCATGAGCCGTACCCTCACGCGCTTGCGCCAGGCCACCGGCGACCAGTTGCTGGTGCGGGCCGGGCGACAGATGGTGCTCACCCCCTGCGCGGAAGCCCTGCAGGAGCGCGTGCGCAACGTGGTACATGAGGCCCGCTCCGTGTTGCGACCTTCGGTACCGGAACTGGATGTGGCGCGGCTGGCGCGCGACTTCACCATCCGCGCCAACGAGGGCTTCATCGAAGCCTGCGGTGCCGCGCTCATCAGTGCCGTCACCAGCGAGGCCCCGCTGGTGCGCTTGCGCTTCGCGCCCAAGGTGGAGCGCAGTCCCCTGCCCTTGCGCGAAGGCAGTGCCGATATCGAGATCGGCGTGGCCAGCGAGATGGGACCGGAAGTGCGCCTGCAGACCCTGTTCCGGGACCGCTTCGTGGGCGCGGTCCGGGTCGGCCATCCGCTGGCGGCCCTGCGGCGCGTGAGTGCCGAGCGCTATTGCGCCTATGACCACGTGAGCGCGTCCCCGCGCGGCGACCGCGCCAGTCCGCTCGATGCCGCACTGGCCGAGCGCGGCCTGGTGCGCAAGGTGGTGGCGGTGGTGCCGAGCTTTCCCGGTGCGCTGGCCGTCGTGCGCACCTCCGACCTGGTGGCCATGGTGCCGCGCTCCTTCCTGACCACGGCCGGCGCGCCGCGCAAGGATGGCAGTGCTTCCGGCATCCATCTGTTCGAACTGCCCATCGCGACCGCCCCCATCATCGTCTCGCTGATGTGGCATCCCCGCGTGGAGCTGGACCCGGCGCATCGCTGGCTGCGCGACAAGGTGCGCGCGGTCTGCGCCGGACTGGCGCAGCAAGGTCCGGGTACCAAAGGGCGTCCCGGCTGAACCCTTTTCCTGAAAGCACTCCATGCAACTGCAAGGCATCCATCATGTGGCCATCATCTGTTCCGACTACGCCGTTTCCAAGGCTTTCTATGTGGACCTGCTGGGCCTGCGCGTGATCGCCGAGCATTACCGTGAAGCGCGCGACTCGTGGAAGCTGGACCTGGGCCTGCCCGATGGCACCCAGGTCGAGCTGTTCTCCTTCCCGTCTCCGCCGGCCCGTCCCTCGCGTCCCGAGGCCTGCGGCCTGCGGCACCTGTCATTTGCGGTGGCCGACGTCGCGGCCTGCAAGGCTGAGCTGGAGGCCAAGGGGGTGGCCGTGGAAGAGATCCGCGTGGATGAATACACGGGTCGGCGCTTCACCTTCTTCGCCGACCCGGATGGGCTGCCGCTGGAACTGTATGAAGTGATGCGCTGACCCCGCCCGTCCGCAAGCCGCGCCCGCCGTGCGCTTGCGGGGCATGGTGCAGAAAACGTCAAGGCGCCATGCGCACAGGCCAAGGGCAACGGCTATACTCGCGCTGCATTCCTGACCGGCCTGCCTTCCTGCCTACATCCACGCCATGCAAAACCTCAAGTCTTCCGCCTTCTCGCGCCTGAGTTCCACCACCCTGCTGGGAGCTGCCGTGGTGCTGGGCATGCTCTACTTCGGTCGCGACATCCTGGCCCCGCTGGCGGTGGCCGGGATCGCCAGCCTGATCATCCTGCCGCTGGTGAGGAAGCTCGATGCCCTCGGCCTGAACCGGGCGGCGGCCGCGATGGTCTCGGTGCTGCTGGTCGGTGGCTGCCTGGTGGCGCTGGCGGTGGTGCTGACCTTCCAGCTGGTGAGCGTCACCAGCGACCTGCCGCAGTACCGCGACGCCATCCAGGACAAGGTGGAAAGCGTGCGCACCATGGCCGAGCGCCCCTTCGCCCGGCTCGAAGCCGAACTGAGCGCAGTGATCCCGCAGCCGCTGCCGGAGAGCGCACGCAGCGGCAAGAAGAATAGCCGCACCGCTGCCGCCGCCGCTGCAGCAGCCGCCACGCCCGAAGCCGATACCCGCATGTCGGTGCGCGGTGCCTTGCGGCGCCTCTTTGCGCTGGCCTGGGGGCCGATCGGCCAGGCCGGCATCGTGCTGGTGCTGCTGGTCTTCATCCTGCTGGAACAGGAATCCCTGCGCGAACGCCTGATTCGCCTGGCCGGGCTGACCGAGATGAGCCGCACCATGCAGGCGCTGGGCGATGCCGCCGAGGGCGTGTCGCGCTTCTTCTTCTCGCAGTTCATCGTCAACCTGGTGTTCGGACTCATCATGGGCGCGGTACTGGCCGCCGGTGGCGTGCCACATGCGGTGCTGTGGGGCGCGCTGGCCGGGGTGCTGCGCTTCGTACCCTACCTGGGGGCGCTGGCTTCCGGGCTGATGATTTCGGTGTTCATCGCCGCCATCGATCCCGGCTGGTGGCTGGCACTGTCCTTCCTGGCCTTCTATGTGGGACTGGAAGTGATCGTGGCCAACTTCATCGAGCCGCGCGTCTATGGCCACAGCTCCGGCCTCTCCCCGCTGGCGGTGATCGTCTCGGCGCTGTTCTGGGGCACGCTGTGGGGGCCCATCGGCCTGCTGCTCTCCACTCCCTTGACGCTGTGCCTGGTGGTGGCCGGACGTCACGTGGCCGCGCTGGAACCGATCACCATCCTGCTGGGCGAAGCGCCCGACATGACCCACGCCGAGCGCTTCTACCAGCGTGCCCTGGCCGGTGAATCGGAGGCCATCATCCGCGATGCACGCGGCCATCTGCAAAAGCAGAGCTTCGCCAAGTATTGCGACCAGATCCTGCTGCCCGGCCTGGCCTTGGCGGCATTGGATCTGCGCCATGGCCGTATCGAAGGCGCGCAGCAGGAACGGCTGCTGCACTCGGTCTCGCAGCTCACCGAAGTGCTCACCCAAAGCCCGGGTGCGCCACGCAGCCTGCGCCGCCGGCGCGAGGTGCCGCTGCTCAACAGCGGCGTCGGCGCGCACCTGCGCGAATTGCGCCAGGCGCGGCTGGGCCGCTGGCAGGGTTCGCTGGATGTGCCGCAGGGATCGGTGGTGCTGTGCGGCGGCTTGCGCGGTGAGCGCGATGACCTGCTCTCCGAACTGCTGGTGCATGCCCTGCGCGTGACCGGCATCGATGCCCGCAGCATCACGCTGGACCAGTCCGAAGAAGAACAGCCCGATACCAGCAAGGCGGAACTGGTGTCCATCGTGTTCCTGGTCTATCCGGTGCGCGAGAAGCTGGAAGCGTGGATGGCGGTGGTACATGACCTGCGCGAGAACTTGCCGCATGCGCTGCTGGTCACCATCCGCCCCTCCTTCTTCAACGAGGAAGTGGAGGCCGCGACCGTGAAGGAACAGGTGGACATGGTGCTGTCGTCCTTCGAAGAAGGGCTGGCGTTTGCGTCTACGCATATGCGGCCGGCCATCAAGGCATGAGCCCAAGCAGGCTCAACGACGCACGAAAAAAAACCGCCCGGCTTGCACCGGGCGGTTTTTCTTTTGCTACATCGTTGCGTCACCGTCAGTGACGGCCACGGGAATTAACGCTTCAACTGCGACAGGTCACGCACGGCGCCGCGATCGGCCGACGTGGTCAGCGCCGCATAAGCCTGCAGTGCCTGCGATACCACGCGCTGGCGGTTGCCCGGCTGCCACGCGGCATCGCCACGGGCTTCCATCTCGGTCCGGCGCTTGGCCAGTTCTTCACCGGAGATGCGCAGGTTGATGGTGCGGTTGGGGATGTCGATATCGATCATGTCACCCTCTTCCACCAGGCCGATGGCACCGCCTTCGGCCGCTTCCGGCGAAGCGTGGCCGATCACCAGGCCCGAGGAACCGCCGGAGAAGCGGCCATCGGTAAACAGTGCGCACGCCTTGCCCAGGCCCTTGGACTTGATGTACGAGGTCGGGTACAGCATTTCCTGCATGCCGGGACCGCCCTTGGGACCTTCGTAACGCACGATGACCACGTCACCGGCCTTGACCTTGTCGCCCAGGATGCCTTCGACGGCTGCGTCCTGGCTTTCGAATACGCGCGCCGTGCCGGAGAACTTCAGGATGCTTTCATCCACGCCTGCGGTCTTGACGATGCAACCCTTCTCGGCGATGTTGCCGTACAGGACGGCCAGGCCGCCGTCTTGCGAGTAGGCGTGTTCACGATCGCGGATGCAGCCGTTGGCGCGGTCCAGGTCGCTGTCTTCAAAACGCTCTTCCTGCGAGAAGGCCGTTTGCGTGGGCACGCCACCGGGGGCGGCACGGAACAGCTTGTGCACGGCCGGGTCGCTGGTGACGCGGATGTCGAATTTCTCGATGGCTTCACCCAGGGACTTGCTGTGCACGGTCGGACGCGAGGTGTCCAGCAGGCCGGCGCGGGCCAGCTCACCCAGGATGGCGATGATGCCGCCGGCGCGGTGCACGTCTTCGATGTGGTACTTGTTGGTCATCGGCGCCACCTTGCACAGGCAGGGGACCTTGCGCGAGATGCGGTCGATGTCGGCCATGGTGAATTCCACCTTGGCTTCGTGGGCTGCGGCCAGCAGGTGCAGCACGGTGTTGGTGGAGCCGCCCATGGAGACGTCCAGGGCCATGGCGTTTTCCCAGGTTTCCTTGGTGCAGATGTTGCGCGGCAGGATGCTGTAGTCGTCCTGTTCGTAGTGGCGCTTGGCCAGTTCGACGATCAGGCGGCCGGCGCGCAGGAACAGTTCCTTGCGGTCGGCGTGCGTGGCGAGCACGGTGCCATTGCCCGGCAGCGACAGGCCCAGTACTTCGGTCAGGCAGTTCATCGAGTTGGCGGTAAACATGCCCGAGCAGGAACCGCAGGTCGGACAGGCCGAGCGTTCCACTTCGGCCACGTCGGCATCCGAGATGTTCTTGTCGCCGGCCTGGATCATGGCGTCGACCAGGTCCAGCTTGATGACCTTCTTGTCGGTGTTGACGGTCTTGATGAACTTGCCGGCTTCCATCGGGCCACCGGAGACGAAGACCACGGGGATGTTCAGGCGCATGGCGGCCATGAGCATGCCCGGGGTGATCTTGTCGCAGTTGGAGATGCAGACCATGGCGTCGGCACAGTGGGCGTTGACCATGTATTCGACCGAGTCGGCGATCAGGTCGCGCGAAGGCAGCGAGTACAGCATGCCGTCGTGGCCCATGGCGATGCCGTCATCCACGGCGATGGTGTTGAATTCCTTGGCCACGCCACCGGCCGCCTCGATCTCGCGCGCCACCAGCTGGCCCAGGTCCTTCAGGTGCACGTGGCCGGGCACGAACTGGGTGAAGGAGTTCACGACCGCAATGATGGGCTTGCTGAAATCGCCATCCTTCATGCCGGTGGCACGCCACAGCGCACGCGCGCCGGCCATGTTGCGGCCTTGGGTGGTGGTATAGGAACGGTAGGTCGGCATGATGGGTGTCTCCTCAGGGCTGCTTAGGGAAAAAGGGAGCACAAGAGTGCCTTCGGGGGGAGTGTTTGTCCAATATATAATTCGATGGCTATTAATATCTATTGAATATTAATAGCGCGCCTTATATCAAACAGTTGATAGAGCTTAGAAACAACGTCACTAAAAATTTGCACAATAAAATTTCCGCGCGGAACGAAATTTACGATCGACGGCAACATCGCAAAAACTAAGCATTTTTTGCTTTCCACCGCGACTTCATCGCTGCTACATTCCAAGAAAATAAATATGATTTTCTTGGGGGAAGAAGTGGAACCACTGTCGCTGATACTTAGTCTTGCGTTACAACATCCTCAGGCGGTAGATCAGGCGGCGCGAAGCTACAATACGCCCGGTACGGTCAATACCGCCAATATCGAGTCGAGCCTGGCGGACTTCGCGAAGGAAACGCTTCATTGCTATCACCCGAGCGCCCGATTCCGCGACGTGAATTTCGTCGCCGCTCCTTGGCCTGAGCACTACAAGTTTGGTGCCAACGCATCGGCAGTGATTCAAATAAGCTTTACAGGACTGACAAATCAGCCTTACCAGATGCTGGTTGCCGCAATGGCCAAAGAGCGAAGCTATCGGACCTTCGTGCTCGCGGAAAATTCAAGGATTCAATACAACCGGAATTGCGCACTAGAGCGCTGGACTGCGGCAAATTGAAAACAATTCACAGAGAGCCATTTGATGAAGCAGGACATTACATTCCAAGACAGTATTCTCAAGGCTCTGGTCCTAGATGAAAACGTCTTTCATAACATCAACTCGATAATGTCGATCACCAAAACTGAGGAGGGGCATCGACGCAAAATTGCCTATCATCTTATGCTGATGGAAGACATGAACCTCATCGTCAAGTCGGTTTCTTCCGCACTTGACGAGTACCGGGTTTCCGCAACTGGGCAGGAGCGCTTCGCTTGGCTTGAAAAGAATTCTGCAAACGTAGCCTGAGCTTGGCGCAGTCAAACCCTGCCTCTTGCGATCAGGCCAATTGGCTTATCCGACGCGGCTCATGTGTTCATAGAGGATCGCCGCCCCCACGCCAATCAACACCACGCCACCGATGATCTCGGCACGCTTGCCGATCAGGTGGCCCAGCACGCGGCCGACCATTACGCCGATGGTGACCATGGTGGTGGTGGCCAGGCCGATCAGGAGCGCGGCTTCGAGGATGTTGACGTCGATGAAGGCCAGGCCCACGCCCACGGCCATGGCGTCGATGCTGGTGGCCACCGCGGTGAGGGCCAGCATGACCACTGATTGCTTCTGCGGGGCGATGCCGGCGTCTTCTTCCTCATCGTCGTCGCTCAAGCCTTCGTGGATCATGCGCGCGCCCAGTACCAGCAGCAGCACGAAGGCGATCCAGTGATCCCATTGCGAGACCCACTTGGTCGCGACGGAACCGGCGAACCAGCCGATCAAGGGCGTGATGGCTTCGATTACGCCGAACAGCAGGCCGATGCGCAATGCCTGCAGGAAGCGGGGCTTCTGCATGGCGGCACCCTTGCCGATGGCGGCCGCAAAAGCGTCGGTGGACATCGCCAGCGCGAGGAGAAGGAGAGCGGGGAAATTCATGAGCGGGGATTCCTTGGCCGGGCGAAAAGTCCATGGACGCGCCTGCGCGCCCAGCCTGGCCGCAGGATACGTCTATGGTCTCGCCTACCTGGATGGCTACCCGCGCCACGGCATCGATGCTGCCGAGAATGTTGACACGGGCTCTTCCGGATGACCCGAAAGCTGGCTACTCCCCAAAGAGAAGCCCGGATTTTAAACGAAGACGGCCGCGCTAGACAAGTTGTCGTGCCGGCTTCGTCAGAATGATGCGGCGTACGCTACACAATGTATTGCCAGGCAGATATTGTGACGATCAGTGCGCTCCACCCTGCCCCACCGGATCCACATGCGTCATCACATCCAGCACATGATGCGCCGCCAGCACCCGGCGCCGCGCCTCGATGGCAATGGCATGGCCTTCGGTGACCGTGATGCCTCCATCGATTTCCAGGTGCACATCCACCAGCGTGAGATCGCCCATGCGCCGCGTACGCAGGTCATGCAGTCCCTGCACCCCGGGCGTGGCGAGGATGGTGGTGCGAATGGCTTCGGCTTCTTCTGCCGACACGGCGCGGTCCATCAGGTCATGCAGCGCGCTCCAGAAAAATCCCCAGCCGGTGCGCACCACCATCAACCCCACCACTGCCGCCGCTACCGGATCGAGCAAGGTGAAGCCAGCCAGGCTGCCCACGATGCCCAGCGCCACCACCAAGGAGGAGGCCGCATCCGAACGCGCGTGCCAGGCATTGGCCACCAGCATGCTGGAGCGCACACGCTCAGCGATGCGCAGCATGTAGCGGAACAGCAGTTCCTTGGCCAGCAAGGCCGCCAGCGCTACCCACAAGGCCGCCACGTGCACCGGCGGCGTATGGCCGTAGTGCTGGATCTTCTGCGCAGCCGACACCAGCATGCCCAGGCCCACGGCCAGCAGCAATGCACCCAGTGCCAGCGAGGCCGCCGTTTCGTAACGCTGGTGACCATATTGGTGATCGTCGTCGGCCTGCTTGCGGCTGTGATGGCCCGCCAGCAGCACCACGAAATCGGAAATGAGATCGGAGAGCGAATGAATGCCGTCCGCAATCAGGGCCTGCGATCCGGAAAACACGCCCGCCGTCACCTGCAGCATCACCAGCGCGATATTGACCACGATGCTCACCAGCGTACTGGTGCGGCCGGCCCGATAACGGGCCGCACTCAAGGCATCATCGCGAGGATCTTCCCCCTTGAAGTCTTCTATTTGGGTACTTAACATAAAACCAACGATAAGAGCCTAATCTAGAGCCAAAATTGGCAAAACTTGTGCTATCGAACAAATTACTGGATCATCTTGCCACATTACAATGTCATCCGTATTGCGTCAGGGGGACTGCCGCCGCCTTTTTGCCGGTGCGGTCAGCAACGCGCCGGATCACGGCCCGCACCTCCATAGCAGGACCAGACATCCCCGCGTCCATGGCTGTTGCCATGACACGCGAGCGATCCGAGACAGACCGGGTGCAGCCTTACATCGAGGAACAGCATGAACCAAGCAACCCCGCAACCGCTGTCATTTGCGTTCGACAGGGCCAGCGGCGAACTGAGCGCCACCTGGCAACCCGTGCAGGGCTTCCCGCCGCTGACGCTGGCCTTCCTGAAACAGGCCATGACAGACCATGGGCTGACCAAACTGTTTTTCCAGGATTCGGTCCTCAATGGCTTCGTGCGCAAGGCCGAGGATGCCAAGGAACCCGTCACCCAGGTCATCGCCGAACGGCGCGATGGCGAATTCTCGCTCGATGTGTCCGATGACCTGATGATGGCCTCGCTGACCCTGGTGCCGCCCTACGGTGGCCGCGCCAAGAGCGTGGAAGTGGTCAACGCCATCCGCGCCGCCGGCATCACTTACGGCATCCTGCACGAGCAACTGCGCGGGGCGCTCTCGGCCGGTTTCTGCAACAAGCTGGTGGTGGCGCAGGGCCTCATGCCCACGCCTGCCGAGCCGGCCCGTTTCGAGAGCCTGCTGGAAGAAAAGGAAGAAGAGCTGGCCGACATCGACGAAGATGCCGTGGTCTCCTATGCCGACATGGGCCACATCCTGCTGGTCAAGGTCGGGGACCCGCTGATGCGCCGCACGCCGCCGGTGCCGGGCCAGGATGGCATCGACATCCGTGGCGGCAAGGTGCCGGCACGGCCGATTGCCGATGTGCCTTTCGCCAAGGAATGCATCGGTGCAGAACCGAGTGAAGAAGATCCCAACCTGCTGGTGGCCATCGTGCCGGGCCAGCCTACGGTCATCAAGAACGGCGTGAAGGTCAATCCGGTGCTGGATGTGGAAAACGTCGACCTCTCCACCGGCAACCTGAGCTTCGAAGGCACGGTGCGCGTCTCGGGTGACGTGCTCACCGGCATGAAGATGAATGTGGGCGGCGACGTGGTGATCAATGGCACCGTCGAAGCGGCCGAGATCGTGGCCGGTGGCAGTGTCACGGTCAAGGGCGGCGTGATCGGCCACAGCGAAGGGGTGACCGCGCAGGCCGGCACCACCGCCATTGCCTCGCGCATCAGTTCGCAAAAATCGGTGCAGGTGATGTTTGCCGAGAGTGCCCACATCGAAGCGGCCGAGGACATCCTGGTCCTGGGCAACGCCCGTCACTGCGAACTGCTGGCGGGCAACGAGATCACCGTCGGCAAGGGCAATCCACGTACCGGCCACATCATCGGCGGCCGCGTGGAAGCCACCAACGTGATCCGCGCCAACGTGATCGGTGCTTCCACCACCACGCATACGCGCATCCAGGTCGGCCTCGATCCGTATCTGGAAGAGAAGATCGCCATCAAGGAACAGGAATACACCCGCAAGGTGGCCGAGCTCGATCGCACCATCAAGCAGCAGAGCTACTACAAGCTCAATCCCGAAAAAGCCACCCCCGAACTGCTGCATGAGACCAGCGACAAGCGCAAGGCGCTGGCCTACGAGGTCAAGGTGCTGCTGGAAGAAGTGAGCCAGATGAAGGAAGGCATGGTGGCCGCCGAAGACGCACGCATCATCGTGGCCAAGGCCGTTCACGAAGGCACGGAATTGCGCATCGGGCATGAAGTGTGGCCGGTGCAATCGGACCTGGGCGGCGGCACCGCACAGCTGTTTGAAGGCGATATCCGCTACAACCCGAAAAAATAGTGTTCGCCGTTTTTATTTTTTGTTCTTTTCTTTTTTCATTTTCAAACAGCCTGTGGATAAATCGTTTATAGCATTTACGCTTCGCTTATCCACAGGGCATTGCGCCTTGGCGCACTGACCGGTCCCGCTCATGCAAGACCTGCTCCCCCATCCGGACCTGGCGCAACTGCGCGCCCTGGCAGCCGACAGTGCGGCCATCACCGTGGAGTGCAATTGCCGCGCGGCCGACAGCAGCGGCTGGATCAGCCTGCCGCTGTCGCTGCCGGAAACGCAATTGGTGGACGTGGCCACGCTCATTGCCGATCCCTACGACGAACCCACCTTCACCGAATACCATCCCCAGGGCACGCGCTACGCCTCGCCCGAGGCGCCTGTCGCGCCGGCCTGGTATCCGTACAACCGCTGCAATATCGCTCGCTGCACGCAGTGCGCACGCCACTACCTGCGCTACATGGAAGCCGGCGGCTATTTCGTGGACCGCCGCATCCGTTCCCTGAATGCCCCGGCGCTGATCGTCGAGGCTGCCTGAAACCCGCTCGCGCTTGACCGTTCAGCCGCGACTCAAGCGGCTGGCCATCAGGATCTGGTACAGCGTATCGGCCGGCCGCGACAGCCGCCGCGCGGTGAGCGCCACATATTCCACATCCGGCAGCCGCGGCAGCGCCGCATGATTCAACGGCACCACCAGGTCACGTGAGGCCAGATGCTGCGGCAACGCCGCCAGCCCCAGCCCGCCACGCGCCGCTGCCATGCAGCCCGCATGACTGCCGCTGGTGCAGACGATGCGCCAGTGATGACCCGACTTGCCCAGCGCCTGCAAGGTCGCCGCCCGGGTGATGCTGGGCTCGGGCAGCAGGATCAGGGGCAAGGGTTCGGTGAGGTCGACCAGGGTATCGGGCCGGGTGAGCCACTGCATGGGCGTGGAGAACATGCTGTGGCCGCGTGATTCACCGGCGCGCCGTTTGCCCACCAGCAAGTCCAGCTTGCCCTGGTCCAGCGAGGCATAGAGCTCGCTGGTGAGACCGATGGTGATTTCCAGTTCGACCTCCGGATGCTGACTGCGAAAGGCGGCCAGCATGTCCGGCAGCGGACCCATGGCGAGGTCGTCAGAAGTACCGAAGCGAACCCGTCCACGCAGGCGCGGAGCACTGAACTGGGCCTCGGCGCGCGCATGCGCCTGCAGGATCAGGCGCGCATGGACCAGCAGGCTTTCGCCATCGGCGGTCAGCGCCAGGGAATGCGTATCGCGCACGAAGAGGCGACGGCCCAGGCTCTCTTCCAGGCGGCGGATGTGGTCGCTGACGGTTGATTGCGTCAGCCCGAGCTGGCGCCCCGCCTCGGTGAAGCTGGACGAAGCCGCAGCGGTGGCGAAGGTCTGGAGCCAGAGGGGATTGAGCATGCGGTCATTATCATCGGACTTTCCGATGACAGTCAACGCGATCAGAGGGGTTCCCGATGGCCGTGCGCTTTCCTATCATGAGGGCAAACCCGAATCTTTCCTTCATCGTCCCTTCATTTTCTCCGCGAGCGCGCCATGAACCGCTTTCTCCCCGACCGCTTCACCCAGTTGCTCATCGGCACCGTGCTGCTGGCCACCTTCTTCCCGGCCACCGGCAGCTTCGAGCACTTCATGCACATCGCCAGCAATGCGGCCATCTCGCTGCTGTTCTTCCTGCATGGTGCCAAGCTCTCGCGCGAGGCGGCCCTGTCCGGACTGAAGCAGCCGCGCCTGCATTTGCTCACGCTGGCCTCGACCTTCCTGCTGTTCCCGCTGCTGGGCCTGGCCTTGAAGAGCGCCGTGCCCGACCTGCTGACGCCGCAACTGTGGATGGGCGTGCTGTTCGTCTGTACGCTCTCCTCCACCGTGCAATCCTCGATCGGCTTTACCTCCATCGCACGCGGCAACGTGCCGGCAGCGATCTGCGGTGCCACGGCCTCCAACCTGCTGGGCATCGTCATCACGCCGCTCCTGGTCACGCTGCTGCTACATCGTCATCACGAAGCCAACGGCATGTCGCAGGTGCTGAGCATCCTGCTGCAACTGCTGCTGCCCTTCGTGCTGGGCAACCTGATGCGTCCGTGGATCGGCGACTGGATCAATCGCCACAAGGTCATCGTCAATGTGGTTGATCGCGGCGGCATCCTGCTGTCGGTCTATGCTGCCTTCAGCGTGGCCGTGGCACAGGGCGTCTGGCACCTGTTCCCGCCGGGCCAGCTGGCCTTGCTGGTGCTGGTCAATGCGGTGTTGCTGGGGACCGTGCTGCTGGTGACGACCTATGGTGCCCGCGCCCTGAAGATGCCGCGCGGCGATGAAATCGTGCTGGTCTTCTGCGGCTCCAAGAAGTCGCTGGCCTCGGGCATCCCTATCGCGTCGGTGCTGTTTGCCGGCAGCGGTGCAGCGGTGGTGCTGCTGCCGATCATGCTGTTCCACCAGATGCAGCTGATGCTGTGCGCGGTGCTGGCGCGGCGCTATGCCGCTGGCCACGAAGATGAACAAACCGGCGGGCAGCCGCAGCAGGAGGGCGTTGCAGCGGCGGCCACGCGCTGATTGCTGACCGTTTCTTCCCGGGGGCGCGAGGGCTACTGACAGGACGGTGTCAGTAGCCCCCGCGCATGATGCGTTCCATGCCAGCCGGCATAGACAACGCTCCCCTCACAAGAAAAGGAAGAACACCATGCAAACCCAAGTCAACTGGTTCGAGATCGCCACCAAGGACCTGCAGCGCGCCACCCGCTTCTACGAAGCCGTCTTCGCTACCAGGCTGCGCCAGGAGCAATTGTCCGAAGAAGGTCCGATGGCCATCTTCGTGCGTGACGATGGCCAGTCCATCGGCTGCCTGACCGGCCCCGGCTGGCTGGAACCCGCTCGCCAGGGCACGCTGATCTACCTCGATGCCGGCCCCTCGATCCAGGCCGTGCTCGACCGCGTCAAGGCCGCCGGTGGTGAGGTCACCATGGAACGCTTCCAGCTGCCCAACGATATCGGCTACATCGCCCAGTTCATCGACAGCGAAGGCAATCGCCTCGCCTTGCACGCGATGCACTGAACGAGTCGGATCGGCTCGCCAGGCAATGCCATGGCCGCATCTTGCACAGCAGCATCGAAGTTCGTGGCGGGCCGGGAGCATGCGTGCCAGAATGGCCCGCATCATTTTTTACCGTCCCTGCCATGCGTCGAGCCGATCGCCTGTTCCAGATCACCCAGTACCTGCGCGGACGCCGTCTCACCACGGCGCGCCAGCTGGCGCAATGGCTGTCGGTATCGGAACGCACGGTCTATCGCGACATCCGCGACCTGTCGCTGTCGGGCGTGCCGGTGGATGGCGAAGCCGGGGTCGGCTACCGCATCAAGCCCGGCTATGACCTGCCGCCGCTGATGTTCAATGCCGATGAAATCGATGCGCTGGTGATCGGCATGCGCATGGTGCAGGCCTGGGGCGGCCCGCAATTGGGTGCCTCGGCGGCTTCGGCACTGGCCAAGGTAGTGCTGGCCCTGCCCAAGGAAAAGCGTGATTTCGTCGAGGCCACACCGCTCTTTGCCCCCGCCATGCAGGACGACTGCGGCCAGGGCGAACGGCTGGAAGCCATCCGCCAGGCCATCAACAGCCGCCACAAGCTGCTGCTGCACTACACCGATGCCCAGCAGCGCAGCAGCCAGCGCGTGGTGTGGCCACTGGCGCTGGCCTTCTTCGGCGGCACCTGGCTGCTGGCCGCCTGGTGCGAAACCCGTGACGATTTCCGTTCCTTCCGCCTGGACCGTGTCCGCCAGATGAGCGAACACGGCCATTATCCGGACCGCAATGGTCGCCGCCTGCCGGACTTCGTGCGGGCCATGCAGCGCCAGGTGCGCGCACAACAAACCTCGGCGATCCCGGCCACGCCGCCGGGCGCCGCCGTGCCGCCTGCGGCCTGATCCGCACCCGGCTGGCGCCAACGCAAAGCGCATATGCTGCTGCGGATTGATTCGTTCGCAAGCGGCAAGACAGCAGTTAGGCTGGGACCGTCACTCACTTCCTGCGAGTCCCCCCATGCGTGCTGCTGCCTCCGCTTCCGCCTCCACGGCTGCCCCCATCGCCTTGTCGCTTGGCGACCGCTGTGTGCTCTGCGTAGGCGGCCTGACCGGCGCGCGCAATCACTACCGGGCCGAGATCGAAACCCGCGCCGGGCGCTTCCTGCATCACGACGGCGGCCGCGAAGACAACCTGCACCGGCTCACGCCCATGCTGGCAGCGGCTGATATCGTCATCTGCGCCTCCGGCAACATCAGCCACAACGCCTATCACCTGGTCAAGAGCACCTGCAAGAAGCTGGGCAAACCTTGCGTCCTGGTCAAGGGCACCGGCATCGCGTCCTTCCTCGATGGCCTGGGACACCTGGCCGCCAGCGCAGCGCCGCAGGAAGGCCGCTCGGCGCGCGGCGACCGGGTGTTGCGCGGCAAGCGCTAGGGCCTCCCGCCGGGCGGCAAAAAAGACTGCTGTTTGGAAAAAATCCCAAATCCCCCCTACAATCGACTCCCCGGCCCGCCCCGCGTGCCGTACCGATAACATGCCAAGAGGCAATTTCCGGGAGTCCGTTTGAAGATCGCATTTCGCCTGTGCACTCGCCTGCGCCCGCGCCTGCGCGCGCTGGTGCTGACGCTGGCCGGTGCCGTGGCCGCCGCACCCGCTGCGCAGGCCGCGCCGCAACCCAGTTTTGGCATCGAGGTCGGCAATGCCTTGCTGTGCCTGAACCAGCTCAACAGCAAGTATTTCTACGATTACCTGGTGGCTGCCTTCGGGCCGCCCTACAAGACCGAGGGCGGAGCCTACTGGTTCAAGGCCACCAATGTCTCGCTGTGGGGCATGCAGGCCACCGATTTCCTGGTCAATGACAGCAACAGCCAGGCCGATTTCATCAGTGCCTATTTCAATACCACCCCGGTCAAGCTGACCGATGCCATCAAGGGCGCGCTGGGCATCCGCTTCACGCCCGAGGACGACTCGGCCTATCCGGTGCGGCAATCGCAGGCCGGCAGCAAGATCGTCTACAACGATACCAACGCCAAGATGTATTGCGCCAAGTCCAAGTTCCTCGTGCCGGGGCCCGAGCAACCCTGAGTCCGGCAGCGACCTGTAGAACCATGAAAAATGCCGCGCGGTGGGTGAGCACCGGGCGGCATTTGTCGTTGCAGCACTGCGTTGGGGGGACAGCGGCTCAGGCCTGCTTGAGGTCCTCGGCGGTGCGGATGCAATCGCGGCCGGAAGCCTTGGCCAGGGCCAGGGCCTGTTCCGATTCGCGCAGTACGGTCTCGGGTTCGTCGACCTGGCGCTGCGGGGCAACTGCCGCGATGCCGATGCTGATGGTCACGCGCCCGGTCGGGCTGGCGCTGTGTTCGATGTTGAGCTGCTCGATCGACTTGCGGATGCGTTCGGCCACGATCAGCGCGCCGTCCAGGCGCGAGCCGGGCAGCAGCACGGCGATCTCCTGGGTACCGAAGCGCGAGAGCAGGTCTTCCGGACGCACGTTGGTATCGCGGATGGCGCTGCCGACACGGCGCAAGACCTTGTCACCGGCCATGCGGCCATAGCTGGCGTTGTACTCATCGAAGAGATCGATGTCGATCATGATGATGGCCAGCGACAGGTTGGTGCGCGCGGCACGGTTGAATTCTTCCAGCAGGCCGCGCTCGAACTGGCGGCGATTGGCCAGGCCCGTGAGTGCATCTTCCAGGCCGACGCGGGCCAGCGTCTTTTCCATTTCTTCCAGGTGCGTGCGGGCGTCGTCGCGCTGCTCCACGAGCTGCTTGTGTTCTTCCTGCAGTTGCTGCATGCCTGCCTCCACTGCCGCGAGCGGTTGCAGCCATTGCCGGGCCAGCAGCCAGGACAGCAAGGCCGACAACAGCACCAGCACCACGGCGGCCATGACCAGGCCCTGCGTGCTGCCATTGAGGGCCATGGCGGTGAGCACGACGGCGGTGAGGAGCGCGGCAGCGGTGCCGGACACGGTCAGGCGCGTTTGGAGTTGACGAGACAGGGGCATAAGCTGGAGACCGACTTTCCTTAAAGAGAGGCACGGCAGTGATGGCCGGCAATACGGCCACGCGAAATGCTACAGGCTAGTGCGCTGCGATGCAACGCGATTGCAGCCAGGCAGTGCGATCCCGCTGCCTTGTCAGGGCGCTGTCACGCGGCTGTCAGGCCGGGCGTGAGGATTCCCCAAAAATCATGCACTGCAAGCTCATCCGTGGCGCAGCGCAGCAGGTTCAGGCAACCTGCAAGGCCCGCAGCAAGGGCAGCCGGGTGCGCGCGAAGAGCCGTGCCTGGGTCGCCAGTTCGGCCAGGTTCTCGGCCTCCCCTTCCAGGCGCACGCCATCGCGCACCAGCCGCTTGCCCTGGGCGGCAATATGCTGCCAGGCCTGGGCCGGCCAGGCTTCCACATCGTCGCCGCAGATCTCGCGCGCCAGCAGGAACAACTGCTCCACC
Source organism: Herbaspirillum aquaticum (assembly GCF_002213425.1). GTDB lineage: Bacteria > Pseudomonadota > Gammaproteobacteria > Burkholderiales > Burkholderiaceae_D > Herbaspirillum > Herbaspirillum aquaticum. The sequence goes on from NZ_NJGV01000020.1 coordinate 104,853, forward strand.
CGCTCCACCTTCACCCCGCCCCCGGTCAGGGGACTGGCCAGGTGGCTGATGTCGCCCTCCTGGCTGTCCGGCAGCACCATGGCCGCGAGTTGCAGCAGGTAGGCATTGAGGTCGGCGGTGCGGCCGGCGATCTGGGCGAAGGTGGCGGCATCGGGCTCGGGCGGCAGCGGGGCGGCGTGGCCGGTACCGATGAGCATCAGGGCCGAGTCGATCACCTGCGACAGGTTCAGGTTGCGATGTGCCAGCGAGGCCGCCAGGTCCACCAGCGTGTGCGGCTGGTAGTCCGAGAGGGCTTGCAGGATGGGCTCATAGATGAGGCGGTTGAGCGTGATTTCGGAGGCCACGTTCTGGATTGTCAGCGGCACCTTGTCCGGTTCGGTCAACAGCACCACGCTTTGCAGCGCCAGGGCCTGCACGCGCTGGCGCTCATCGAGCACCTGGCCGCCGCGTACCCAGTAGTCGCGCCGGAATGTCTGGTTGACCATGAAGTCGCGCGTGCTCTGGTACAGCACCGGGTCCTCGATCTCGGCCAGGTACTGGCGCTGCGCGGGCGTGAAGTTGGCCATGTCGAGATGGTCGATGTAGTGCGCCGGGCAGGCGAACTGCAGGCCCGCTTGCGAGAAGCGGCGATGGATCTCGGCGAAGGGCTCGGCATGCCAGTCACGGTTGAAGTATTCGTGCGCGAGGTAGCTGCGGGGCTGTTGCAGCAGCATCTTGAGGCGATCACGCATGAAGGGGTTGGCCTGCGCATACACCGGATCGGTCTCGAAGAGACGCGTGGCAAAGGCCAGCGCGGCTTCGATGCGGGCGGCGGTAGGCAGGCCGCGCTCCTCGTTGCCGGCCAGTTGCGTGTGCTGCACCAGCAGGTCGCGCAGCGGCATGAAGGCCGACCAGCCTGGCTGGGTGTTGTAGCTCAGGTAGAGCACGCCGCCGGGCTTGAGCTTGCGATCAATGAAATCGAGGATGATCTGGCGGTTGTCTTCGGAGACCCAGCTCCAGATGCCATGCAGGGCGATGAAATCGAAATCGGGCAGGTCGTCACGCCGGCAGAAATGCGAGAAGCTGGAATCCTCCAGCTGCGCGCCACTGCCACTGGCAGCCGCCAGTTCCTGGGCAAAGGCCGCCTGCAGTGGATTGAAATCATTGCCCCACCAGCGCGTGGTGGACGCTGCCGCGTGAAAGTTGGTCGACAGGCCCTGCCCGAAACCCAGTTCGCAGGCGGTCTGGATGGCCGGCGCCTGCAGGCCGTGGAAGGCAAAGGCCAGCGGCAGGCGCGCCGGATTCATGCCGGGGTAGTAGCCATAGGTGTAGGCGATGTCGACGACGTAACCGTCATTCCAGTTGGTCACGGCAGGCTCCGGGCAGCGAACGTGTGAGGAGGACAAGCAAGGATGAGGCCTGCGTCAGCGGTCGCCGGACCCGGCGTCTGCGTCTGCATCGGCGGCGGAACCGGCCAGGGCGCTGTATTTGCGCGCGTTGCCCCGGGCCAGTTCGACCGGGTACTTGCGGCGGTTCAGTTCCATCTTTTCCAGGACGGCGCTGCGCAGGTCCACGCCGGTGTGGTCGGCCAGCTGGATCAGGTAGACCAGCACATCGGCCATCTCATGGCGGATGCCTTCGCGGGCGGCATCGTCGAGCTCATGATCGGCGCCGGTAGGCAGCCACTGGAAGTGCTCCACCAGCTCGGCCACCTCCACCGAGAGGGCCATGGCGAGATTCTTGGGCGTATGGAACCGCAGCCAGTCGCGCTCGCTGGAGAAGTGGCGGATGATCTCACGCAGTTCGTGCAGATCGGACTGGACGGCGACTGGGGGCTGGCCGGAAGGGGAAGCTGTCATGGCTTGGCGTCGGTTCGGATGTTGTCGTATTGCCTTGTTGTCGGCAAGGTACTTTATCACCAACACACACAAACCGGCCTCCACGCTTGATCTGCGACAGGTCCAAGCGCCCCGTAAATGATGCACAATGTAGCGAAACACGCGACATTCTGACGAACATGCTGACACTTTTACGATCCCCGCTGCGTCTCTTGTCCTGCACCCTGCTGGCCACTTCCTTGTTGGCCGCCGGCTGTGACCGCCACATCGACCAGGAACTGGCGGCCCACGAAGCGGCGCAGACCACGCTGGGCCTCACCCCCAAGCAGTTCGCCGATCGCTTCAACAATCGGCTGGCCGACGTGCTCAAGGACATGAAAGTGGAAGAGCCCGAGCACATGGCCCACCTCTACATGCTGGACCCGTCGCGCCTGCATCCGGGCAAATATGAATACGTGCTCGACACCCAGGTCGGCCCGGCCCAGACCACGCTCATCGGCACGCTCAACAAGAAGGGCGAACTGCGCAACGTGGGCGTGATGATGACCAACAAGGTCCCCGGTGCCCGTGACGAATTCCTGATCTGCGCCTCCAGTGCCGCGCGCAGTTTCATCTCCGGCAGCGAGGACAAGCTGCTGCCCCTCATTACCCGCCTCACCACGGTCGCCCTGGACAACCCCGGCCAGCGCATGACCGAGGTCGTGGCCGACCAATTGCTCTCGGTAGAACTGGTACCCCAAGGCGTGCTGTTCCAGGTACAGCCCCGCCAATAAGCGTCCACGGTATTGCCGGGCCGATGATGGGCGGAAACAATTTCCCTCCATCATCGCCCCTGCCCCGCCCGGCAGGAATGCCGGACCTGTTTCCGGTTCACCCGTGGAAAGCCCCGCCTTTTTGACCGATTGAAAGCGAAGTACAGCGTTTAGATTCTGGTCATCGTGGTTTCCGTGTCGCGCCGCCCAAGCCGGATACAGGCTCGCGTCGTGCATCTCCTGCGGAAATGCCATGGAACGCCATGACACCGACTCGCAATTGCACGCCAGGCTGCAAGCGGCCCGGCATGAAAACGGGGTCGCCACGCCCGGGGGACGAAGCGCGGCGGCTTTCTACAACAGAGGCAGGACCGTGACCTCGCAAGGTCAGCAACGGTCAGGGCAATGGGGGACCAGGATGCGCACGAATCTACCGATCACCACCACCGAACGGCTGCTGGAGGATGGCAAGTCCATCGTTTCCAAGACTGACCTGCAGGGCAACATCACCTACGTCAATCCTTACTTCGTGGAAATCAGCGGTTTCGACGAAGCCGAACTGATCGGGGCCCCGCAGAACATCGTGCGCCATCCCGAGATGCCGCGCGAGGCCTTCGCCGACATGTGGGCCACGCTGAAGGAAGGCCTGCCCTGGAACGGCCTGGTCAAGAACCGCTGCAAGAACGGCGACTACTACTGGGTCCAGGCCAACGTCACGCCGGTGCGCGAGAACGGCCGCGCGGTCGGCTACATGTCGGTGCGCACGCGCCCCTCGCGGGAACAGGTACAGGCGGCCGACAGCGCCTATCGCACCTTCGTCGCCGGGCAGGCGCGCGGCCTGCGCATCCGTCGCGGCGCAGTGGCGCGGACCGGCTTGATGGGCTGGCTGCAAGGCCTGCGCGATCTCCCGGTGGCCAAGCGGCTGGGGTGGATGATGAGTGCACTCACGCTCATGTTCATCCTCGGGGGGACGGTGGCCGGCAGTGCCGTGCAATCGGCCGGGGGCAGCCCCTATGCAGTATGGCTGGGCACCCTCGCTGGTGCCGCCCTGCTGCTGGGATCGTGGGCGGTGCTGCATGCGAGCATCGTGGCGCCCTTGCAGCGTGCCATCAAGTCCGTCCATGGCCTGGCCGGCGGCGACCTTGACCTGCATATCGATACCAATGCGCGCGGTGACATGGGCTTGCTGCTGCAAGCCCTGCAGCAACTGAACGTGAACCTGCGCGCCATCATCGGCGACGTGCGCCGCAACGTCGAATCGATGACCATCTCCACCGGCGAGATCGCCAGCGGCAACATGGACCTGTCCGGCCGCACCGAATCGCAAGCCTCGGCGCTGGAAGAGACGGCCTCCAGCGTGGAGCAGTTCGCTGCCACCGTACGCCAGAATGCCGACTCGGCGGCCAACGCCGACCGCCAGGCGCAATCGGCCTCGGCCATCGCGCAACGCGGTAGCCAGTCGGTCAAGCGCATGGGCAAGACCATGGAAGAAATCGATGCAGCTTCGCACAAGATCGTGGACATCATCGGGCTGATCGACGGCATCTCCTTCCAGACCAACATCCTGGCGCTCAACGCCGCGGTGGAAGCCGCGCGTGCCGGCGAGCAGGGACGCGGCTTTGCCGTGGTGGCCTCGGAAGTGCGTACGCTGGCCCAACGCTCGGCGGCTGCCGCCAAGGACATCAAGGGCCTCATCGACGACTCGCGTGCGAAAGTCGAGAGCGGCAACCAGCTGGTGCGGGAAACCGCACAAGCCATGGGCGACCTCGGTGGCGCGGTGGAAAACATGGCGGTGACCATGGCCGAAATCACGGTCGCCAGCAACGAGCAGAGCGGCGGCATCGAACAGTTGAACCAGGCCGTCAACGCCATCGACGAAACCACCCAGCAGAATGCGGCGCTGGTGGAACAGGCCGCCGCCGCTGCCGAGAACCTGCGCGACCAGTCGATCAAACTGAGCCAGGCCATGTCGGTGTTCAAGATCACCCATGGCGGCCCGCGCTCGCCTGCTTCGGCCACAGCGATCAGCGCCACACACCAGAAGGAAACAGCGCTGGCATTGGCCCGGTAAGAAGGTGCGGCGTGGCCGCCCATATGTGCGCCTACACCGCTTTACAAGGCATTGCATTTCTTTACCCGTTGCGCAGGTGCCAGCATCTTTGCACGGGTGGCGCGCTTGCCTATGATGAACTCCTGTCCGCATCCTCCTCAGCAGAGGGGGATGCCGGCTGCCTACCACTACAAGGGAGTTTCACATGAGCGTGTCTTCGGTCTCCTCCGGCAACAGCAGCTTCTACAACACCATCATCCAGCCGATCAAGAACGTGGCCTCCGAAGTCGGTGACGAAATTGAAAGCGCCTACGACACCACGGTCGATGCCGTTTCCTCGGCCGCGCACTCGGTGGCCGACAGCGTGAGTTCGGGCGTGAAGGCCATCGGCAACATCATCGATACCACAGCCTGACCTGGTGTGCCGCAGCATGGTGTCGGGTACGCGCCATGCAATAATCCGGGCTTCGCCACTACCGCCCAGCCCGGACCCTGCCATGCTGCTGCATACCATCTACCTCATCGCCATCTGCGCCGAAGCCATTTCGGGCGCGCTCATGGGCATCCGCAAGGACATGGATATTTTCGGCATCTGCCTCATCGGGACGGTGGCGGCACTGGGTGGCGGAACCGTGCGCGACATCCTGATCGGCCACTATCCGCTGGGCTGGGTAGCCCATCCGGAATATCTGGCCTTCACCATCTGCGCGGCCATCGTCGCAGCGGTGGCCGCGCGTGCCCTGCATCATTTCAAGTCTGCATTCCTGGTGGTCGATGCGCTGGGCTTGGTGGCCTTTACCATTATCGGCTGCGACATCGCGCGCAGCTTCGACAACTTCCATCCGGCCATCGTGGTGATGCTGGGCATGGTCACCGGCGTTTTCGGTGGACTGCTGCGCGATGTGCTCTGCAACGAGATTCCGCTGGTCCTGCGGCGTGAAATCTATGCCAGCGTGTCCCTGCTGACGGGCACGATGTACGTCCTGATCCTGCACTGGCAGATCGATGGCCGTATCGCCACGCTCGCTTCGCTGCTGCTGGGCTTTGCGGTGCGCCTGCTGGCGATCCGCTTCCATTGGGAGTTGCCGCGCATGGACAAGGAGCGCGTGCGCGGATTTGACTGAGTCCAAGGCGCGCGTGCGGCAGCAACACTTTTTGTTGCAATTGCCTGACTGCGCTTGGCAGGCTGGCGTAGTTCAATGCTGCCTCAGTGCATCTCTTTCCATTTCTTTGCATGAGGTTGACCATGAAACGACTGACCACGCTGCTGGCCGCAGCACTTCTGCTGACCATGCTGGGTGGCTGTGTCTGCGCACCCTGGTTCTGCGGACCGGGACCGGGCGGTGGCGGCGCGCGCGGGGGCTGGGGCGACGGCGGACATGGTGGTGGTCCGCGCTGATCTTTTACCCTGTAGCACACGCAATAGGCCGGAGCAAAACTTGCTCCGGCCTTTTCTGTTTTGCGCATTCGATGTTGCGCCAGCGCTGTGGCGTCCGAGCGCGTCAGCCCAGCGCACCGACGCTGGCCTCGAGCAGCTTCCAGGCCTCCTCGCCGAACTTGGCGCGCATGTCGTTGTAGAAGTTGGCCTGGGCCAGCGCCTGCTTGAAGGAATCCTTGTCGGCATCGACGATCTGCAAACCCTTGCCGGCCAGGTCATTGCGGGCCATGCCGGAGAAACTGGCGATGTCGGCGTGGCTTCGTCGGCATGGCGGGCTTCGGTGTATCGGGACCAGCTGATGTGCTGTACCGGCATTTCGGCATCACGCCGGAGGCGGTGGTGGCGCAGGCTTTACGCCTGCTGAATGGCGCGCAGGTGCAAGCGGACTAAATCATTTATATCGTTTAGCCGGTTCCAGAACGCAAAAAGCCCATCTGAAACCAGATGGGCCGTTCATTGATTAACGCTTGATTCCCTCATGACCCTGGCGATCTGCCAGGTGCTGCAAGAGTGTCCCGCCCGGCCTATCTGGCCGGTGCTGGACTCAATCGTTCGTGTTGTGGTCCGGAAGCCGCCGTTGGTGCGGGCCGGTGTCACGCTCTACGAGCGATTAATTAACTATTTGCTACACGGCTTGCGCCGTGACTGACGCGTCCCTGCCGTCAAAGTTCACCTGCCCGCGCTATCTGCACGGCCACAGCTGAGTCTCTGGCAGGGGCGGCGCCCTGCGCTGTCCCTTCCTTCGGAACCGGCCCTCCCTGGCTATCTGCCAGGTGAGAGCCTGCGAAAAAATCGCGCCGACATGAAAGGACTGCGGAGTCTGCCGGCCTGGCCCCTGGAGCGTATGGAATTCCGGAGGCGTTCAGGCGCGGGCAGCGAGGATGTTCTGCTTCGCTTGCGCGAATATCGCGGTCTTAGATGACCTTGATGTTGGTGGCCTTTTCACCCTTGGGGCCGACACCGCGGTCGAAGGACACGCGCTGGTTTTCCGACAGGCTGCGGAAGCCGTTGGACTGGATGTCCTGGAAGTGCGCGAAGACGTCGGCGCCGCCGGCATCAGGAGTGATGAAGCCGAAGCCCTTGGCATCGTTGAACCATTTGACTACGCCGGTTTGACTGCTCATGTTTGTTTCCTTTGGAAAGTTTGGACGAATGAAGGCACATGCCTGGAAGGCACTTGAAACCAAGAACTGAAACCGAAGGAAAGAAAACAGAACGACCGAGGAGGGAACGACAGTCAGGCGGAATTGGAACCAACAAGAATACAACTTGATGCAAGTACAGCGCTTATTGTACACCACTTGCCACACAATGCCTGCATCTATTGACAAATGTGTGGTTTTTCCGTTGCCATCACCGCGCAGCCCGCCCTGCTGGCGGGCCACGCGTTGTCTTGCCAGGCAGCACCAGGGCTGGCCACGCACGCATGCACCCAACTGACCGACAGCCGGCCAATCTACTTGACCGGTTTTTGCCGGTCCCACGTAATTCCGGTATATTGGCTCGAACAAAAAAGAGGCCGCGTCCCGTTGTGCGCCGTGGTAGGCGGCGCCGGTGGCATCGCGGGTCCTGTTGCAGGTCACCCGGTCGCAGCGAGCCCAATGCCCCTTCCCGAACGCCCTTTGTTTGATCCGTCCGACGACGACGCCAACGTACCTGGCTTGCCGGTACGCTTCGGCATTTCCGGCCTGGTGATGGCCGGCATGATCCTGCTGGCGGCGGTGCTGGTGTCGGTCGGCTGGTGGGGTGCACGCCAGGTGCTGCTGGACATGGCCGAGCGCTCGGCCGAAGACGCCGGCCGCATCATGACCGAGCGGTCACGCCGCATCATCGATCCTGCCGTGGCCACCCTGCGCCAGCTGGCCTTCGATCCCATCACGCAAGCGACCGGCCTCGATGACCGCCTTGCGCGCATCGCTGCCTTCTCCGTCGACATGGTCGCCAATCCGCTGGTGTCGGCCGTCTATGTGGGCTATCCCAATGGCGACTTCCTGCTGGTGCGTTCGCTGCGCGGCGCCGAGCAGCGCGACTTCTTCACTGCTCCGGCCAATGCCGCCTTCCTGGTACAAAGCATCCTGCGCGATGGTGCCGGTGCGCAGCACGGCCAATACCGGTTCTACGACGGCGAACTGAAGCTGCTGTCCCGGCGCGACGAACCGGGCTACCGCTTCGATCCGCGTACCCGCCCCTGGTATGCCACGGCGGACCGTTCGCTGGTGCCTGCGATTTCTGCGCCCTATGTCTTCTTCACCACGCGCCAGATCGGCATCAGCCTCTCGCAGCGCGCCCGCAACAGCGATGCCGTGGTGGCCATCGACATGACGCTCGATGACCTCGCGGCCAGCCTGGGCAACCTGCGCCTGACGCCGCACAGCGAACTGGCGCTGGTGGACGAGCAGCGCAAGGTCATCGCCTACAGCGACATGGCGCGCGTGCTGGAGCAGGACGGGGAGAGCTTCCGCTTCCGCAGCCTGGATGAGCTGGATGTGCCGAGCCTGTCGCAATTGTCCGAGCGTGCGCGCACCGGCGAATCGAGCGCGCTCTACAGCGTGGACGGGCGCGAATGGCTGGGCTTGTCCCTGCCCTTCAACGTCATCGACGGCCATGCCCTCAAGCTCCTCATCGCCGCGCCTGGCGACGAACTGCTGGGCCAGCTCGACCGCAACCGCAAGACCATGGTGCTGGTGGCCTTGTTGCTGGTGCTGGCCTTCCTGCCGCTGGGCTGGTGGGCCGGGCGCGCCATCGGTCGCAGCATGGAGCGCCTGGCGCTGCAGGCCGGCCGCATGTCGCGCTTTGATTTCCGCACCCAGCGCCGGGGCCGCAGCACGCTGCGCGAAGTCAACATGCTCACCGACATGGTCGATCATGTCAGCCTGACGGTGGAAGCCTTCCTCGACATCAGCGCCATCCTGAGTACCGAAACCCATGTCGAGGAAATGCTGCAGCAAGTGCTGGAAAAATTCGTGCAGGCCACGCGCTGCGATGGCGGCGCGGTCTACCTGTGGCAGCGCGAACAGCGCGTGATGCAGCGCGCGGCGGCTTACGGCCAGCAGTGCGGCCTGGCCGACACCATGCCCTATGACGAACAGGGCAGCACCACCGATGCCGCGCGCGATACCGAAGACGGCCGCCTGCGCGTGGAACTGGACCTGCGCGGGCGCAACGGTTCGCTGGAGGGTGTGCTGGTGCTGATGCATGCGCATGACAGCGCGCACGAGGATCCACGCTTCCTCGCCTTTGCACGGCGGCTCTCGGGCATGCTGGCCGTGGCCATCGAAACGCGCCAGCTGATCGCCGCGCAGAAGGCGCTGCTGGAATCCCTGATCCGGTTGATGGCCGACGCCATCGATGCCAAGAGTCCTTATACCGGCGGCCATTGCGAGCGCGTACCGCACCTGGCCATCATGCTGGTGGAAAGCCTGGCGCAGGAGCGCGCGGGGCCCTATGCGGACTTCACCCTGAACGAAGACGAGCGCTATGCCTTCCAATTGGCCGCGCTGCTGCATGACTGCGGCAAGGTCACCAGCCCCGAGCACATCGTCGACAAGGCCACCAAGCTCGAAGTGATCCATAACCGCATCCATGAAGTACGCATGCGCTTTGAAGTGCTGTGGCGCGACGCCGAACTGGAGCTGCTGCGTGACTTGCACATCAGCTTGCCGCCTGAGCAGGCGGAGCACCTGCGTGCCCGCCTGGAAGCCCGCCGCCACCAGCTGCGTGAGGACTTCGCATTCGTTGCACAATGCAATGTCGGTGGCGAAGCGATGTCGGACGAAGCCATCGCCCGCCTGCGCCAGATCGCCACGCAGACCTGGCAGCGTCACTTCGATGACAGCCTGGGCCTGGCCGATGAAGAAAGCCGGCGCCTGCAGGCTGCCCGTGCCGGGGAGCCCGACATGACGCTGCCGCACACCGAACAGTTGCTGGCCGACCGCCCGGAACACAAGGTCGCCTGGGACGATGAGCATCGCCCTGCGGTCGAACGCGGGGACCCGCGCAATGTGCTGGGCTTCGACATGCAGTTGCCGCAATACCGGCAGAACATGGGGGAGCTGCACAACCTGACCGTGCGGCGCGGCACGCTGACCGAGGAAGACCGCTTCGCCATCAACAATCACATCGTGCAAACCCTGGTGATGTTGAAGCGACTGCCGTGGCCGGAGTCGCTCAAGAGCGTGCCCGACACCGCCGCCAATCACCACGAGAAAATGGATGGCACCGGCTATCCGCGCCGCCTGCGCGCATCGGAGCTGCCCGTGCAGGACAGGGTGATGGCTCTGGCCGATGTGTTCGAGGCGCTCACCGCAGCAGACCGGCCGTACAAGCCGGCCAAGACCTTGTCGGAATCACTGCGCATCATGGCCAGGATGTGCCGCGAGCAGCACCTGGATACCGAACTGTTCCGCTACTTCCTGCGCAGTGGCTTGTGGCGGACTTATGCGGACGAACTGCTGCGGCCGGCGCAGCGCGATGAGGTGGACACTGTGGCGATTGAAGCGTTGCTGGACGACAGGCCGCAGACGGCATGAAGACATTCAAGAAGGCTGCAGCCTCGGGAAGAACTCACAACCACAAATGACTGGCCCCCATGGGTTCACCGGCCAGTTCGGCCACCACAGACGCCAGGCGCAGGGTGCTGTCCTGGTCGAAGCCCTTCAAACGCACCATCCGGAATCCCAGGGCCATGCTGTATTGCCAGTCCAGTTCCAGGATACGATAGCTGCGACCGGATCGTTCGTCCTGCCATTGCACTGCAGGGTCTTCCCAGGAAGCGCTAAGAAAATCGACATGCGAACCAAAGGGGTGCATCTCCTTCAACGGCTCCTTGCTGCCCGGCACTCGGGGGATTTCCAGGTTCTCACCCACACGCACCATGGGATTGACACCATCGCAGGCTTCCAGGCACAGGCTGAATCTGTGCCTCTCGCGTTTGTACTCGGACATGCAGTCGGCACTCAGCAGCGCCAGTGTCGCCGGACCGAAGCTATACATGGGACTAGACCATGTGACTGCTTTTTCCTCGTACGGGTCTTTGATAACGATGCCATGCTCGGCCAGCAGCGCCACGGTCTCGGCCATAGTCAGATCATCAGGCGCAGGGAAATCTGCAGGCAGGTCGCCCGATTCCACATAGCAACGCAAGACATCGCCCGTGGTGCGAATATTCTCCTTCCATTGAAATCCGCAGTCGAGTGCTCTGCATAAAAGATGAAGCAATTCCTGCAGCGCAGGACCGGGCACGCCCTCGCCGCGCGGCGGAATGATGAAGCCCTGCGCGAGCAGCATATGCTCCAACGCAGGCCAGTCTGGCTGCGCCAGATGCGCCTGCAGCGGGAAGATATAATCTTCGTGCAACGACATGGGGAGGTCTCCTTTGTTAGGCTGTCCGAGGATGCAACAGCCTGTAGACTGGGGACCGCGCGCCGGGTTCAGCGGAGGGGACCTTACCGACGTCGCATCTCCACAAATTATTTCGCTTCGTCCTGTCCTGTTTTCTCCTGTTATCGGCACATCATGACGCACAAAAATTTCTGGTCCGCGCCCTACCAGACCGAACTCGACACCATCATCACCGCCGTCGACGGCGACCAGGTGCAGGTGGCACAGACCATCTTCTTCGCTTTCTCCGGCGGCCAGGAGAGCGACGCCGGCACACTCGGTGGTCATCCCGTTCTGCAGGCGGAGAAGCGCGACCAGACCATCGTCTACACGCTACCCGCAGGGCATGGCCTGCAGGTTGGTGATGCCGTCCACCTGCAGATCGACTGGGCCCGCCGCTATCGCCTGATGCGCCTGCACTTCGCCGCCGAGATGGTATTGCAGCTGGTCTACCAGATGCGGCCGGGGATCGAACGCATCGGCGCACATATCGCCATCGACAAGGCGCGCGTGGACTTCGCCAGCGACACCAGCCTGGCGCCCCTCTTCCCGGCCATCGAAGCAGCGGCGCAGGAGCTGGTGGCTGCGGGCTTGCCTATCGTCACCGCGTTCAGCGATGAGGCCGCCGGGCGGCGTTATTGGGAAGTGGAAGGATTTGCGCGCATGGCCTGCGGCGGTACGCACCCTCGCACGACGGCCGAGGTGGGAGCGCTGCGGCTCAAACGCAAGAACACGGGACGCGGCAAGGAGCGCATCGAGATCCTGCTTGATGCGCCCTGAACCTTGCCTGCAATGCGATGACCTGAATCCCTAGCTCAGGTCTTGTAGTCGTACTTCATCTGCTGCGCGATGAGGATGTCCTTGCTGGTGCGTTCGCACAGGGTCACGTAATCGGTGAGCGGCTGGGGCGGAGGCATGCCTTCCTCGATCAGGCGCGCATTGTCGAACAGCACTTCTTCCGCCGCAAAATAGCCATACGCACGGATCGCCTTCAAGACGATGCGCTTGTTGCAGGGACCGATGAGGTCCTTGAAGCGGTCCTGCATCTGCAGGAAGCTTTCGTAATGGGTCTGGCGATAACGGGACATCGGGCGCTCACCGCTACCCACGCTGATGGCTTCATCGATCTGGCCGAACGTGCAGGAATGGCTCGGGCCGGAAGAGATGTTGTAGGCCGAGTATTTGAGCGTCGATTTATCCAGCAGCAGGTGCAATGCCTCGGCGCAATAGTCCACCGGAATCACGTCGATCTTCTGATCCAGTTCGCAGGGGAAAGCCTGCAGGGCGCGCGCCAGGCGGAATACCCAGTAGATGCTGCCGGAGGCGGCACATCCCAGCTCGGTATGGCCGACCACGATGGAGGGGCGCGCCACGACCAGCGGCAGCTCCGGCAATTCGGTGCGCAGGCGCTGTTCGGCCTCGTACTTGCTGGCGGTGTAATCGAGGTAGTGCTCGACATCATCACCGGGGGAATAATCTTCCGACACCGGGCGTGGCGCATTGCGGCCGCACGACATGCCGGTGCCGATCTGGATGAAGCGGCGCAGCTTGCGCCCGCGACAGAGGCCGTGCGCCATGGCAAGCACGCCATCGACGTTGGTGGGGAAGATGGAGCGATGGGTGCCGAAAGAAGCCAGGGCGGCCGAGTTCACCACATCGTTGACCTGCAGCAAGCGTGGATCATCGATCCAGCGCTCCACACCGGTGAGGTCGCCGCAGATGATCTGGTCCGGCGAGAGGCGCGCCAGGTCCTGCTCGCTCACGCCGTGCAGGCGCAGGTTGGACGCCAGGCGCGTGCGGCCCTCGTCGCGATTGGCCGAACGCACCAGGAACAGCGAGCGCTCCCAGCGCGGCGTATTGATGAGACGAGCGGCCAGCGCTCCCCCGATGAATCCGGTACTGCCGGTGAGCAACAACATAGACGATGAGAGTTCCAAAGAATTCGGAGCGAAAACCGGCATGCCCCCATGCCGACCGGTATCGATGAGGCGGAGAGCCTCAGCCCATTCCATAAAAAAATGGGGCAAAAAATTATAAGTGAGGCGTGCGTGGAATTGAAGCAGTCCATATGGACTGGGCCCACGCAACGTCCGTTGGCCGCGGCCGGTAATTTACATCTTGCAGCGGCATTTCAGTCCAATCGGACTGGTTTCATTTGGGGATGCGCGCATTAGAATTTGGCCAATGCCTGTCTTGACTTCCCTGCCTGCATTTTCTGCCGCGATGTGGCGACGAGGAGCCTCTCCATGCCGCTGGTGCCCGCCCTTTTCCTTCCCAGGTCGTCTGCCATGAGCGAGCACGCCCATTTGCTACCTATCCACCGGGGTGTGCGGCTAGGGATGGCGGCCTGCCTGGCCGCAGCTGGCTTCAGCTTGCTGGCCATCACGTTGATGGCGCGTTCGCTGCCGACCTATGCCGCCTGCACGTCGGTGTTGACGGCGCTGCTGTGCGGCGGCTGCTTTGCGCACCTGCTGCTACGCGAGCGGCGCGGCCTGCCCGAGTCGCCACGTAAATCGGCGATGCTGGCGACATTGATCGTCTGCGTTTTCCTGGCGGGCCTGTCGGATGCGGGACTGGCCAAGGATCAAGGTGTGGATTCGCTGTCGATGGCGATGAGCGCCTTGCGCCATGGGGTGTTGCCGCTGGGTATATTTACTTACTGGCTGGTGTTCTGCGGACCCGTGATGCTGGTCTGGCGCACCGTGCTGCCCTTTGGACCGATGCTGGGGTGGCTGGGCTTTGCGGTGATGCAATCGACCCAGGCGCGGCAGCTGCGGTTTCCCTGGCGCGCGCCGGGCTGGCCAACGTGGAGCGACGCGGCGATGCTGGCGGGCTTGATGGTGGTGCTGTTTGCGGTGGGACTGCTGGTGTTGAAGGTGGTCAAGGCTTGCCTGGTGGATGCGGGCAGGCGGTCGCGGGCGTTTGGGGATTGGGATGAGGCAAAGGCATCTCGGTCGCTGCGTTGAACGCGGACGGTGATGAGGGCTAGACGGTCGTCGTTCTGTCGCCGCTAATCAATTCAAGGTGATTGTTTTTTACGCGCCCACTGGGCGCAAACGCAGCGTCTGCATGCGTCGTATAATCAGAGCCGACGTCCTTTCCGTTCTGCCGCCACATTCCCTTCCCCCTGTCTTCCATCGCCTGGAGTCAACGTGCGTGCGTCTCGTCTTTCGCTTTTCTTCGCTGCGAGCTTTTCGCTTATCTCCTCCCTTGTTGCCCTGCCCGCTTCTGCGGACGAACTCCGCGTGCTGGCCGCCGGCGCGATTGCGCCCATCGTGCGCACGGTAGCGGCCGATTTCGAACGGCGCAGCGGAATTCATGTGAAGGTCGACAATGCCACCGGTGGCGTGGTGGACAAACGGGTGCGATCCGGTGAAACGGTCGACGTGGTGGTGGCACCGGAAGGTGTCCTGCGCGGCTTGGGCAAGGACGGCTACCTGAACCTGACCAGCGAGCGCGCAATTGCGCGCGTGGGGATTGCGGTGGCGGTCAAGCAAGGCGCGCCCTCGCCTGCCATTGCCACCGTGGCGCAATTCAGGAAAGCGTTGCTGGACGCGCCTTCGGTGGCAATGATCGATCCGAAGGCGGGAGGGTCCAGCGGGATCTATCTGGAGAGATTGTTTGAACAACTTGGCATCGCAGCGCAGATGCATGCCAAGGAAGTGCTTGTGCCTGGCGGTCTGGTGGCGGAAAAACTGGTGGATGGAAGCGCCGTGCTGGCACTGCATCAGCAGAGCGAGATCCTGCAGGTCAAGGGTGCAAAGCTGGTGGGGCCGTTGCCGGCGGCCATTCAGAACTACACAGTGTATGTGGGGGCGGTGGACGCGCGGTCTTCGTCAGGAGCGGCCGGGCGGGCGTTTTTGACGCTGCTGGGCGAAGAGGAGGCGCGCCGGGCGATGGTGGAACATGGCTTGATGCCTGAGGCCCAGTGATGACAATATTCAACCGGGTATGTGCAATTTCCCCGGGAGCGGGATATTGCGAACAAACAGACCACAGCAGGAGCCAGGCATCATGAGCGAACGTCGCGTCCCTCCCGTCAGTCCGATTCGTGGCATCCAGCCGCTATCGGAGGTCAGCGTCAAGCGGACTTATTTTCGGCAACTGAATCAATGGCGCAAGATGTCCGAGAAATATGCAAAAGAGAGGAAAGCGCGGGAGGGCAAGGAGCAAGAAAAATAAGCTGAACCTGAATTCACCTCGGATCAACCGGCGGCGCCAGCAGCTGAATAGCAAGAGCCGCTGCCGAAGCTCCTCCTGATACCCCAAGGGGCTATTTGCCCGCGCAGTCCAATCCTGCGTTAAGTACGCGCTCTCACGTGCTCTAATACGTAGAAAATAGCTTCATGTATTAAAGGTGGAAACCATGTCTGAAGAGACTTCGAAAAATAGTCCAATAGCAGAACTTTATCTTGCATTACGTGGTGACATATTAGTTCTCATAGAAAAAGAAAAAGACTCAGCAGCGCAAATTAGCCAAAGTTATAGACGACATTTAATTCGGGCTGTCGCAGCATTTATTGAGGCTATGACTTATCAACTTCGCCAAGTTATCCTTCATTGCTTAGAACCGAATGCAAGATCGGAATTATTTTTTGCGCTAAAAGAGCAACAGATAGATATAGGAAACAACGGGATCATTCAAAGCAAGAGATTGAGGACAGGTTCAATCGCACTGATTAAATTTTCGTTACGAACGTTTGACGATCTTTTTGGTACAGACTTGTGCCCAGATTTTGACACAATTTTATTTAGAAACTTAGTTGACACATTCTCGGTAAGAGATCGATTAATGCATCCTAAAACGCTTGAGGATTTAGCGATTAGTGACGAAGAGTTTAATGCCGCGCTTGATGCATTTTCGCTTATTGAGACTGTGTTTGGAAATACAGTTAGTAAGAGCAATGAAATTATCGCCGCAAAGCTCAGAGCCATCATTTTGCAATTAGAGGAAAAAAATAAAAATGGTTAGAGCAAATATTAGTAGCACTCCAGCAAATTCCCAACATTGGAAAAACCACCCAGTTACCCGGTATAATCCCCACCCACACGCGGGTGTAGCTCAATGGTAGAGCAGAAGCTTCCCAAGCTTAAGACGAGGGTTCGATCCCCTTCACCCGCTCCAGATCGCTTCCCTGCGGCCCTGTTCGCCCGTCCCTGACCGGTGCGACTTTGCGGGCCGCACCTCAATTGCTTCGAGTCATCCATGTCTGAAAACAAATCCGGCAAGCCGCTGTTCTATGATCCCAGCGAGCGCCGCATCCGCAGTTTCGTCACCCGCGCCGGGCGTGTCTCGGTCGCGCAAGGACGCGCGCTGGAAGAACTGGGACCGCGCTTCCTGGTCCCCTACGACAAGGCCCCGCTGGACCTGGCCGCCACCTTCGCACGCCAGGCACCCACCATCCTCGAAATCGGCTTCGGCATGGGTGAAACCAGCGCCAAAATCTCGGCCCTCATGCCCGAGAAAAACTTCATCGGCGTCGAAGTCCATACCCCCGGCGTGGGCAGCTACCTCAAGCTGATCGGCGAGGGAAACCTGGAAAACGTGCGCATCATCCAGCATGATGCCGTCGAAGTGCTCACCAACATGATCGCCCCCGATTCCCTGGCTGGCGTGCACGTGTTCTTCCCCGATCCCTGGCACAAGGCGCGCCACAACAAGCGCCGCCTGATCCAGTCGCCCCTGGTGCAACTGATCAGCACGCGCCTGGCCCCCGGCGGCTACATCCATTGCGCCACCGACTGGGAAGAATATGCCATCCAGATGCTGGAAGTGCTGTCGGCCGAACCGACCCTGAAGAACACCGCAACCGATCCCTCCGGCTACGTGCCGCGTCCGGATTACCGCGATACCACCAAGTTCGAAAACCGTGGCCTGCGCCTCGGTCATGGTGTGTGGGACCTGGTGTTTGAAAAACGCGCCTGAGGATGCGCGTCGGATGCACGGATGATTCCCTCAATCGTGCATCCGTCGGGTGATGAGGGAAAGTGATCACATCCTGGAATCACCAAGGTGATGAACAAAAGCGATCACCTGAACTGATCACCCGTATCACCGATATCGCCCGTCTCACCGAAGGATCGCACCAGCGGCATGCCACGATGGCATGCCGTTTTCATTTGTGCCGTGGCCTCACTTGAGCTTGAATACAGCCACCGCCCGTGACAGCGATTCCGCCTGGAACTGCAGGCTCTCCGCCGCTGCAGCAGCTTCTTCCACCAGCGCGGCATTCTGCTGGGTGACGCTATCCATCTGCACCACCGCCTTGTTGACTTCATCGATGCCGGTACTCTGCTCGCGGTTGGCCACGTTGATGTCATCCATGATGGCCGCGACCTTCTGGATGGCGCCGATGATGTCTTCCATGGTGTTGCCGGCGCCATTGACCAGGGCCGAGCCGGCGTTGATCTTGCCGACCGAATCATCGATCAGTTCCTTGATCTCGCGTGCAGCCGTGGCGCTGCGCTGGGCCAGGCTGCGCACCTCCGAGGCCACCACCGCAAACCCGCGCCCCTGCTCGCCGGCGCGCGCGGCTTCCACTGCGGCATTGAGCGCGAGGATATTGGTCTGGAAGGCGATGCCGTCGATGACGCTGATGATCTCGACGATGCGATGCGAACTCTCCTCGATGGCCTGCATGGTCTGCACCACCGCACCAACCATGTCGCCCCCCTTGCGCGCCACGCCCGAGGCATGGTCGGCCAGTTGATGGGCCTGGTGCGTGTTCTCGGCGTTCTTCTGCACGGTGGAGGTGATCTCTTCCATCGAGGCGGCAGTCTCTTCGAGCGAACCGGCCTGCTCCTCCGTGCGCTCGGACAAGTCGCGGTTGCCGCTGGCGATCTCGGTAGCCGCGACCGTGATGGCACCGGTGCCGCTGCGCACTTCTGAGACGATGCCGGCCAGGTTGTCGTTCATCTCCTTCAATGAGTGTAGCAGTTGCGCCGTTTCGTCCTTGCCGCGAATGACGACCTCCGAGCGCAGGTCACCCGCCGCCACCGTCCGGGCAATCTGCACCGCTTCGCCCAGCGGGTGCACGATGCTGCGCACTAGGGTCCAGGTGATGGCCAGGCCCAGCAGCAGCGACAGGCCGATCGAGACCAGCAGCAGCAAACGCGCCTGCTGGTAGTCGGAAAGACTGTCAGCATTGATGGACTCGCGTGTCTTGCGGCTGTGCTCCAGCACGGCCACGACGATGTCATCGATCATCTTGGTCGGTACGCGATCCACGCCCTTGACCTGTTCATCCACCCGCGCTACCGAGGCGGGATCGTCGGAGGCGTAGAGCTTGAGGGCTTCAAGATAGCGATTGAGCAGCTCTGCATGGGCCTGCTGGGCCTTGCGTGCGGGCTCGGCCTCCATGCCGATGCGCGGCATCAGGGCTTCCAGGGTCTTGAGCTGCTTCTGGGTGGCGGCGCTTTCATCGATGAAGGCCTGGCGGTATCTGTTGAAGGCGGCGGGATCCTTGCCGCGCAGCAAGGTGTTCTTCCACTCCTGCACCTGGATCTTGAATTGCACCTGCGCACTGCGGGCGGCATCGACCGACTGCTCGATGAGGGCCCCCGTTTCCATGCCGTGCGCCCCCTGGCCGTAGACTTCCCCGACCACCATCACGCCACGTATGCCGACAAAGGCGATGGCCGCCAGCAGCAGTGCCGACAGCATGCCCAGGCGCACGCCTATCTTCAGATCATTGAGTTTCATATCGCCCCCCGGCTCACCTTCGTTGGTGTTGAACCCGATTCCCC
Organism: Herbaspirillum aquaticum; assembly: GCF_002213425.1. Lineage (GTDB taxonomy): Bacteria > Pseudomonadota > Gammaproteobacteria > Burkholderiales > Burkholderiaceae_D > Herbaspirillum > Herbaspirillum aquaticum. Next base: position 124,035 of record NZ_NJGV01000020.1, read on the forward strand.
GTCGTTGATGATATCGCCAAGCGGGGTCAGCAAATCGGGGAAGAGGCCGGTAAAAGTGCCGTATGAAGGAATTTGCGTTACGGCAGCAACGTCGGCCGCAAAAGCCCGCCCGGCGCTGCACAGCGCTGGTGCGGATGGCGGAGGGAATGACGGGAGTTGACGAGAATCAGGGAGAATTGCCGCCGCCCCCTCAGGCGTCGGCCGACTCCATGCCGGCGATCAGGTCGATGATCTGGGCGCCATAGGTTTCCAGCTTCTTTTCGCCCACGCCGGTGACGTGGCGCAGGTCGTCCAGCGACTGCGGCCGGGCCTTGGCGATCTCGCGCATGGTGGCATCGTGGAAGATGACGTAGGCCGGCACGTTGTGCGTCCGCGCGGTTTCCATGCGCCACCAGCGCAGCTTCTCGAAGAGCGCCTGCTCTTCGCTGCTGAGGTCGGTCTCGACGAAGCTGGAGCGCTGCGAGCTGCGCTTGGCTTTTTCCGGCTTGCGATAGCGCCGCAGCTGCACCTGCTGTTCACCGCGCAGCACCGGGCGCGCGGCCTCGGTGAGCTTGAGGGCGCTGTAGTTCTCGGCGTCCACTGTCAGCAAACCCAGCGCGATCACCTGGCGCAGGATGGCGCGCCATTCCGCCTCGCCGCGATCGCTGCCCACGCCAAAAACGGAAAGCTGATCGTGACGCCATTGCTTGACGCGCTCGCCATCGATGCCGCGCAGCACCTCGATCACATGGCCGGGGGCGAAGCGCTGTTCGACGCGATAGACGGTGGAGAGCAGTTTCTGTACCTCGACCGTGGCATCAAAGGAGACCGGGGGCGTGAGGCAGGTGTCGCAATTGCCACAAGGGCTGGATTTCTCGCCGAAGTAGTCCAGCAGGTGCACGCGCCGGCAGTGCAGCGTCTCGCACAGGGAGAGCATGGCGTCGAGCTTGGTGCCGAGCACGCGCTTGAAGGTCTCGTCGGCTTCGGATTCGTCGATCATGCGGCGCTGCTGCACCACGTCCTGCAAGCCGTAGGCCATCCAGGCGTCGGCGGGCAGGCCGTCGCGGCCGGCGCGGCCGGTCTCCTGGTAGTAGCCTTCCACGCTCTTGGGCAAATCGAGGTGGCAGACGAAACGCACGTCGGGCTTGTCGATGCCCATGCCGAAGGCGATGGTGGCGACCATCACGATCTTGTCTTCCCGCAGGAAGCGCGCCTGGTTCTTGGTGCGCAGCGCGTAGTCCATGCCGGCGTGATAGGCCAGCGCATTGAGGCCTTCGCCGCGCAGGAACTCGGCCGTCTCTTCGACCTTCTTGCGCGAGAGGCAGTAGACGATGCCGGCGTCTTCGGGGTGTTCGCTCTTGATGAAGTCCAGCAACTGCTTGCGGCCATTGGCCTTTTCCACGATCTGGTAGCGGATGTTGGGACGATCGAAGGAGGAGACGAACTGGCGCGCATCTTCCAGTTGCAGGCGATGGATGATTTCTTCGCGGGTCTGCTGGTCGGCCGTGGCCGTCAACGCGATGCGCGGGACCTGCGGGAAACGCTCGTGCAGGATCGAGAGCTTGATGTATTCCGGACGGAAATCATGCCCCCATTGCGAGACGCAGTGCGCCTCATCGATGGCGAAGAGCGAGATGCGGGCCGACTCCAGCAGGTCCAGGCAGCGCGGCGTCATCAGGCGTTCGGGCGCGACGTAGAGCAGGTCCAGGTCGCCCTGGCGCAGGCGGCGCTCGATCTGCAGGGCTTCGTCGAAACTCTGGGTGGAATTGAGGAAGGCCGCACGCACGCCGACTTCGGCCAGCGCATCGACCTGGTCCTGCATGAGCGCAATCAGCGGCGAGACCACCACGCCGGTGCCCTCGCGCAGCAGCGCCGGCACCTGGTAGCAGAGCGACTTGCCGCCGCCGGTGGGCATGAGCACGAGGGCATCCCCGCCCCCGGCGACGTGCTGGACGATCTCGCCCTGGTGACCGCGGAAGGACGAGTAGCCGAACACCGTCTCCAGCACGTGCAATGCACGTTCTTGCTGGGTGGCGCCGGGAGGCAGGGAATCGAAATCGACCATGGAAAAACCTGAAGCTGCTGCGTAGCGAAGGCGCTATTTTATTGCAGCCAGCCTCGCGACACCGCCAACAGCAGGAAAACGCCCAGCGCAGCTCGATAGACGATGAAGGGCCATGTCGAGAAACGCTCCAGGAATTTCATCAATCCCCAGATGGCGGCAAAGGCCGAAACACTCGCCACGGCCAGCCCGAAGAGCAGGACACCCCAGGCTTCCAGCGGGATATGGGCGTGCAGCAATACGGCCAGTTCCTTCAATCCGGCCAGGGCGATGGCGGGCAAACCCAGCAGGAAGGAAAAGCGTGCCGCTTCCTCGCGGCGGAAGTTCAGGAACAGCGCGGCCGTGAGCGTGGAACCGGAACGCGAGACGCCCGGGATCAGCGCACCGACCTGGGCCAGGCCGACGATCAAGGCATCGCGCAGGCGCATCTGGTCGACGCTGCGGCGATGGCGGCAGACCATTTCGGAAATCGCCAGCAAGACCGCCATGACGATGCAGGACCAGCCGATCACGGTCAGGCTGCGCAGCGGCGAGCCGCAGGCATTCAAGACATGCGACAACGCCAGTCCGGCAATGCCGATGGGGATGGTGGCCAGGATGATGGCCACGGCCAGCTTGAACATGGGATCGCTGAAATCGCGGCGGCGCCAGGCGGCCAGGCTGCCGCCGGTGACGGCACTCACATCGCGCCGGAAGTAGCTGATGACGGCCGCCAGCGCGGCCAGCTGCATGGCCGCGGAGAAGGCCGAACCCGGATCATGCCAGCCGAGGAAGGCCGGCACCACGCGCATGTGGGCGGTCGATGAAATGGGGAGCAGTTCGGTGATGCCCTGGACGATGCCGAGGAAACCGATCTGCGCGTAACTGAGGGAGGCAAAGCCGATATCAAGCCCGGCGCTGCAGACGTTGGCCATGGGGTGTGTGCTCTGAAGGGAGTTGGCGAAAGAGATGTTGTCGCCGCCGCCGGCAGCGAGGCCGGCCACGGGTGCTGCAGTGTACCGCGCCCGCCCGGGCGCTGGCTGACAGGCGCCTGACGCCCGCGCATGCCATGCACGGGGCCAGGCGCCGGGGGATCACTCCACCCAGGCAACGGCGCCGGTATAGGCGGTCACCAGGACGATGATGCCGAAGACGATGCGATACCAGGCGAAGATGGTGAAATCGTGCGAGCTGATGTAGCGCAGCAGCCAGCGCACGCACAGGAAGGCCGAGACGAAGGCGGCCACGGTGCCCACGGTAAACAGCGGCACGTCGGCCGCCGACAGCAGGGCGCGCTCCTTGTAGAGCGAATAGATGGTGGCAGCAAACAGGGTCGGGATGGCCAGGAAGAACGAGAATTCGGTCGCCGCCTTGCGCGACAGGCCGAACATCATGCCGCCGATGATGGTGGCACCCGAGCGGCTGGTCCCGGGGATCAGCGCGAAGGCCTGGGCGATGCCGACTTTCAGGGCATCCAGCGGGGTCATGTCATCCACCGTTTCCACGCGCGCCGAGGCCATGCTCATGCGGTCCTTGTTGCGGCGTTCCACCCACAGGATGATGAGGCCGCCGACGATGAAGGCGATGGCGACCGAGACCGGGTTGAACAGCACCTCCTTGATGCGGCGGCTGAACAGGAAGCCCAGGATGGCTGCCGGCAGGAAGGCCACGATCAGGTTGATCACCAGGCGCTGGGCCTTGCGGTCAGAAAACATGCCGGTCAAGACGGTGGCGATGCGTACCCGGTACTCCCAGCACACCGCCAGGATGGCGCCGGCCTGGATGACGATCTCGAAGACATCGGCCTTTTCCTTGGAAAAGTCGGGGCCGGTGAACTGCAGCAGGCTGTTGGCCAGGATCAGGTGGCCGGTGGAGGAAATGGGCAGGAATTCGGTCAGGCCTTCGACGATGCCCATGATGAGCGCCTTGAGCGCGAGGAGAGTATCCATACGGGTGCTGTGGGTGGCTGTTGATGTGGGGTTGAAGGGAAATGAAGGAAAATGGCTGCTTTCAGGCCCGAAAGCCCGCCGATCCGCTTCGTTGGGCGCCAGTGGCCACGCAAACAGGAAGCAATGGACGGTTTTCCGGACGCCGGCGACGGCCGAACCCTGCAAAAATGCGGTTGAAGGGCCATCCGGAATGAATTTCTTCGCCGTAAAGCGGCCTTTCGACCACGAGTGGCTGAAAAAAGTGCACTCGGTGCGCTGCAACAAAAATGGATTTTACCTTAGCAGGGTGACAAAACTGACGTTTTGCTGTCAGCTAAGCGCGCTAAGATGAATTTTTTATTCCCTCTTCCAACGGACGATATGAGCACCAACACCGGCATCACGATCTATCACAACCCCAAGTGCGGCACCTCGCGCAATGTCCTGCAAGGGCTGCGCGACGGCGGCGTGGAGCCGACCATCATTGAATACCTGAAGACCCCGCCCGACCGCGCCACGCTCGAAGGCCTCATCAAGGCCATGGGGGCGCCGGTGCGCGAGGTGGTGCGCAGCAAGGAAGCGCTTTACAAGGAACTGGGGCTGGATGCTGACGGTGTGACCGACGCGCAGCTCATCGACGCCATGCTGGAACATCCCATCCTCATCAACCGCCCCATCGTGGTGGCGCCCAAAGGCACGCTGCTGGTGCGTCCGAGCGAGCGGCTTGCGGAAATCTTCCCCTGAGCACCGGAACGGGGCGCATCGGCCCGACATCAGCAGTCATTTGATGCCAAACTCGCCAAAGGCGCCCGATCCGTGGTACAAAGGCAGAGTTCCTCCCTCCCCCTATCGACACAGGAGCAGCGGTGCATCATCGACACGAAGAAAGTACTGCCGATCTGAAGGAGCTCACTACCATCGCTCCCATCAGCCGTGAAGCCCATGCCGCACACCTCAAGGAAAAGGTGGATACCCGCCGGCTCATCGAGGATATCCGCGAAGAAGCCCGACGGCGGCGCGAGGAAGCTTTCTAGACAAGCTTCCCGCTTCAGGTGCTCTCCCCTCGCCGGCCAGCTTGGCTGCCCGGCGCCGTCAGCGTCTCCAGTTCACTGAGCCAGGCGATGGCCTGACCGCGGTTCTCTCCACACATCTCCACTGAAGGCTGCAAGCCGGCACAGAAGTCCGGGCGTTCGGGCTGGCCGAAGATCTTGCAGCGCATGTCCTTGCCCAGTTGCACGCAGGGCACGCCGGCCGGCTTGCCATCGGGCATGCCGGGAATCGGGCTGGTGATGGAAGGGGCGATGCAGCAGGCGCCGCATGCGTCTCGGCAGTTCATGGACTTTCCTGGTGGAGGGTGGCGCTGGGGGACTGCATTGTAGTGCATCGCGCGGCACGCGGTACCGGTGGCTTGACCTGGCCACTCTTGATCTGGCCGCTTGACGCCGGCGCGGCTTGCCACTTACAGTGCCCCGTCCCGGTAATCTTGTTTCTCATGTCTGCATCGGCCAAAGAACCGCGTTGGGAACGACGCAAGCAAGACCGCCCCCAGGAATTGCTGGCGGCGGCCCTGGAGCTGTTCGTCGAACGCGGTTATGCCGCTACCCGCCTGGAAGACGTCGCCACCCGCGCGGGCGTCTCCAAGGGCACGCTCTATCTCTACTTCGATGGCAAGGAAAGCCTCTTCAAGTCGGTGGTGCGCACCAACGTGCTGCCCCTGCTGGATCAGGCCGAAGCCCGCATCGAGGGCCACGCCGGCAGCAGTGCCGAGCTGCTGCGCGACCTCATCCTGCACTGGTGGCAATCCGCCTCGCACTCCGGCGTGGTCGGCATCGCCAAGCTGATGGTGGCCGAATCCGGCAACTTCCCCGAACTGGCGCGCTTCTACCATGATGAAGTCACCGCACGCGGGGATGCGACCGTGGTGCGCGTGCTCGAACGCGGCATGGCGCGCGGGGAATTCCGCCGCGTCGATGCCGATGCCATGAAGAAAGTCATCGTCGCGCCCCTCATCATGCTGATGCTGTGGGAGCAGTCACTCGCACCCTGCGCGGCCACGCCCATCGATCCGCAGGCCTACCTGGAGAGCATGATCGACCTTTGCCTGAACGGGCTCAAAGCCTGACGCGGGCCTGCCGCGCTCGCATTGCATTGAGGAAAACCGGCAACAGAAGCGCCTCCGGCGGCTTTTTCAGCGCATAGATGGGCTGATTAGCTGGGCGGTGTTTGCTAAAATGCTGCCTTTCCGTCGCTATTAGATTAGATCGAGCCAACGCCATGAATATCGAACAAGCCCGCTTCAACATGATCGAGCAGCAAATCCGCCCCTGGAACGTGCTGGCGCAAGACGTGCTGGACCTGCTGATGGTCGTCAAGCGTGAAGAATTCGTCCCGGCCGCCTATCGCAGCCTGGCCTTCTTCGACACCGAGATCCCGCTGCCGGGTGGTGAAAACATGCTGGCCCCCAAGATCGAAGCGCGCATCCTGCAGGAAGCCAATGTGAAGAAGCACGAATACGTGCTGGAAATCGGCGCAGGTTCGGGCTACATGGCGGCCCTGCTGGCGCACAAGGCGCGTCACGTGACGACCGTGGAAATCTCGCCGGAACTGAAGTCCCTGGCCGAGCAGAACCTGTCGGACTACGGCGTGGCCAACGTCGACGTGCAACTGGGCAATGGCGCGCAAGGCTGGACCGGCGCCGATGGCAAGGCTGGCGAATACGACGTCATCGTCATCTCGGGCTCGCTGCCGCTGCTGCCGGAAGCCTTCGGCAAGCAACTCAAGATCGGCGGCCGCCTGCTGGCCATCGTCGGTTCGGCCCCGGTGATGGAACTGCAATTGATCACCCGCACCTCGGAACACGCCTTCGAGACCGTCAACATCGTGGAAACCCTGGCCAAGCCGCTGCATGCAGCGATCACGCCGTCCCACTTCACGTTCTGAGCCGCCAGGCCGAGACAGGAAAAGCATCATGGAGCACATCTCTGCCCCGGAACTGGCGGCCTGGATCAACGATCCGGAGCGCCCCACGCCCCTGCTGCTGGATGTGCGTGAACCCTGGGAACACCAGACCTGCCACATCGCCGGCTCGCAGCTGGTTCCGATGAACACCATTCCCGGCCGCTTCTCGGAGCTGGACGAGGAACAGCCGGTGGTCTGCATCTGCCATCACGGTGGCCGCAGCATGCAGGTGGCTGCCTTCCTGGAGCGCCAGGGGTTCACCAAGGTCATCAACCTGAGCGGAGGCGTGCACGCCTGGGCGGCCCAGGTGGATCCTTCGATGCCGACCTATTGAGCCGGTTTTTTTGGTTTATTGATTCATATCGCATTCTGGCCGGCGGGCGTCATGCACATGGCGCAGGCCGGTCAGGCGGGGGCCGGGTTCTCCGGCCTGCCTCAATTCCCTTCCGTTTTATCCTGATTCTTCATATCGCCTGAAAACCGCAAGGTTTTATCGTGCTTGGCCGGGCTACGCTTTCTGCAGCGATGGTGCGGTCTTGAGCGCGTACAGCGAAGCCGCCAGGATCCGCTCGCCATCCTTGACCAGGTCGAAACTGTCGGGGGAAAAGAACCAGTCCGTCAGCAAGCCGCTGAAGGTGGCGTGCGCCGCCAGGCAGGCCAGGCGGATATCGAGCGTCGCCGGAAGCTGGCCGCGTGCCACCGCATTGAGCAGGATCTGCTCCAGCCGCAGCAGGCCGTCCACATGGCATTCGCGCTGGCGAATCAGGATGGGGTCGTGGGCGTCGGCGAATTCACACTTGTTGAAGATGATGTCGAACACGCGCCGGCATCGCTCGTCCGTCGCGGCCATGGTGAGCACGTAGATGCCACTGCGCAGGAATTGCCCCAGCGGGTCTTCCACCTGCGGGCTGGCGTTTTCTTCCAGCACCGCTTCCATGGGCAGGCGCACGCGTTCACACATGGCGTCGAACAGGTCGCTCTTGTTCTTGAAATGCCAGTAGATCGCTCCGCGCGTGACTTCGGCAGCCTTGGCCACATCGGCCAGCGATGTCTGCGAGACACCGCGCTCGTGGAACACCTGCTCGGCCGCATCGAGGATGCGGGCGCGCGTTTCCAGCGCTTCTTCCTTGGTCGAACGGGCCATGTCAGCAAGCTCCCCGGGAAATGCCCATGGCGCCGGCCTTCAGGCGCACCATGGGGCAGCCGTGTTGCGGATGCACATCACCCGCAAGCGGCGGAATTTGGTCGAAGGCTTCATGAGAGCAGTCACGGTCATGAAGAAGTAAGTAAGTTTCGTGCACAATATCAGGGCGTCAAATTCGTCTTCCCAGCAGCTCGGCCAATAGCCTGGAGGCATGGAAGAGCTCGGGTTCAGACCAGCGGAAACGGCATCACAGTAGCTTTCGAACCAAAATGCAAGGAATCGCTCATATTTTGCTACGCCGTTTCAAACAAGTTTGATAAATTAATGTGATGTCTGGAAGAAATACATACATTCATGGATGTATGTATAATAGCATCCGCTTCAAGTTCCTGCCGTTCATCATCTGCAAAAAAATTCATCACCCTGGCCTAAGGGGGGTGGGGGCTTTTTTGCATTGCAACAATCTGTGGCCCGGCTCATCCATCCCCTCCAACAACGGATGACAGGCACAGCATCATCGTCGTGACCGGTTCTACCGAATTCGTTTCATCGCCGCCCCTGGCGGCTTCAACTTTACTTTCGTGCGAGATATCTATGAGCTCAGTCAGTCGTTTCACGCGCCTCACCATGACCGTCGCCGTTGCCGCCGCGCTGGTTGCCTGCGGACAGAAACCCGCCGCGCAAGGCGGCCAGATGCCGCCGGCCGAGGTGTCGGTGGTGACCATCGCCCCGCAGCGCGTGGCCATCACCAATGAACTGCCGGGCCGGGTGGAAGCCTTCCGCGTGGCGCAGGTGCGTGCACGGGTCGCAGGCATCGTGCAAAAGCGCGTCTTCAAGGAAGGCAGCGAGGTCAAGGAGGGCCAGGTGCTCTTCAAGATCGACCCGGCCCAGTACAAGGCCAGCCTGGAAAGCGCACAAGCCACGCTGGCGCGCGCCCAGGCCAACCTGACGCAGACCTCGCTGACCGCGCAGCGCTACAAGCCGCTGGTGGAAGTCAACGCCGTCTCCAAGCAGGAATATGACAACGCCGTGGCCGCCCAGAAGCAGGCCGAAGCCGATGTCGCCGCCGGCAAGGCAGCGGTGCAGACTGCCAACCTGAACCTGGGTTATGCCACCGTGACCTCGCCCATCTCCGGCCGCATCGGCCGCGCGCTGGTGACCGAAGGTGCGCTGGTGGGCCAGGGTGATGCCACCCAGCTGGCGCTGGTGCAGCAGCTCGATCCGGTCTACGTCAACGTGACCCAGTCCAGCGCCGATCTGTTGAAGCTGCAGCAGGCCATGGCTGCCGGTCAACTCAAGAGCGTGGGCGACAACAAGGCCAGCGTGACCCTGGTACTGGAAAACGGCCAGGCTTATGAACAGCCGGGCAAGCTGCTCTTCTCCGACATCAGCGTGGATGAAAGCACCGGTTCGGTCTCGCTGCGCGCCGAATTCCCCAACCCCAAGCGCCTGCTGCTGCCGGGCACCTACGTGCGGACCAAGATCGAGCAAGCCGTGGACGAACAGGCCCTGCTGGTGCCGCAACAAGCGGTGATGCGTGATGCCGGCGGCTCCTCGGTGATGGTGGTCAATGCCGAGAGCAAGGTCGAGGCGCGTCCGGTCAAGACGGGCGGTGCACGCGGCAACAACTGGCAGGTCATCGATGGCTTGAAGGAAGGTGATCGCGTCATCGTGGAAGGCCTGCAGAAGGTCCGCCCGGGCGCCACCGTCAAGCCGGTCCAATGGAATCCCGCGGGCGCTCCCGCACAAGCTTCTGGCCAGCCGGCCAAGCAAGAGGCGAGCGCCCAACCGAAAGCTAACTAAGAGGCTGCCAGATGGGAAAGTTCTTTATTGATCGCCCCGTATTTGCGTGGGTGCTAGCGATCTTCATCATGCTGGCCGGTGCGCTGGCCATTACCGGCTTGCCGGTGGCCCAGTACCCCAGCATCGCGCCGCCGACCATCGTGGTCACGGCCACTTATCCGGGTGCGACCGCGCAGACCCTGGACGATTCGGTGACCAGCCTGATCGAACAGGAAATGAACGGCGCCGATGGCCTGCAATACATCGAGTCGCAAAGCCAGGCCAACGGCCAGGTGCAGATCACCATCACCTTCTCGCCGGAAACCAATCCGGACCTGGCGGCGGTGGATGTGCAGAACCGCCTGAAGCGCGTCGAGGCCCGCCTGCCGGCGGCCGTGACGCAACAGGGCGTGCAGGTGACCAAGTCGCGTTCCAACTTCCTGCTCTTCATCGGTTTGTCTTCCACCGATGGCAAGCTCGATCCGGTGGCGCTGGGTGACTACCTGTCACGCAACGTCTTGAACGAAATCAAGCGCGTGCCTGGTGTGGGCCAGGCGCAGCTGTTCGGTACCGAACGCGCCATGCGCATCTGGATCGACCCGAACAAGCTGATCGGCCTGAGCCTGACCCCCGCGGATGTGACCGCAGCGATCCAGGCGCAGAATGCACTGGTGGCCGGCGGCACCCTGGGCGCCCTGCCCAGCCCGGGCACCCAGCAGATCGCGGCCACCGTGGTGGTCAACGGCCAGCTGACTTCGCCCGAGCAGTTCGGCAACATCGTGCTGCGCGCCAATGCCAATGGTTCCAGCGTGCGCCTGCGTGATGTGGCCCGCATCGAAGTCGGTGGCCAGAGCTATGACACGTCCGGCCGCCTGGATGGCAAGCCTTCGTCGTTCATCGGCGTGCAGCTTTCGCCGACTGCCAACGCGCTCGGCACTGCCACCGCCGTGCACAAGAAGATGGAAGAGCTGGCCAAGTATTTCCCGGCCGGTGTGAAGTACACCATCCCCTACGACACCTCCAAGTTCGTCAAGATCTCGATCGAGGAAGTGGTCAAGACCCTGATCGAAGCCATCGTGCTGGTGTTCCTGGTGATGTTCCTGTTCCTGCAGAACATCCGCTACACCATCATCCCGACCATCGTGGTGCCGGTGGCGCTGCTGGGGACCTTTGCCACGCTGCTGTTGTTCGGCTTCTCGATCAACGTGCTGACCATGTTCGGCATGGTGCTGGCCATCGGTATCCTGGTGGACGATGCGATCGTGGTGGTGGAAAACGTCGAACGCATCATGAGCGAGGAAGGCCTCTCGCCGGCTGATGCGACCCGCAAGGCCATGGGCCAGATCAGCGGCGCGCTGATCGGTATCACCCTGGTGCTGATTGCGGTGTTCATCCCGATGGCCTTCTTCGGTGGCGCCGTGGGCGCGATCTATCGCCAGTTCTCGCTGTCGATGGTGGCTTCCATGGTGTTCTCGGTGCTGATGGCCTTCACCCTCACGCCGGCATTGTGCGCGACCATCCTCAAGCCGGTGGAGAAGGGTCACCACCACGAGAAGAAGGGTTTCTTCGGCTGGTTCAACCGCAAGTTCAACACCACCGCCAACAGCTATCAGGGCGTGATCGGCAAGATGCTCAACAAGGCCGGTCGCTACATGATCGTCTACGTGGTCATCGTGGCCTGCGTGGGCTTGCTGTACGTGCGATTGCCGGCTTCCTTCCTGCCCAACGAAGACCAGGGCTACATCATCACCAACGTCCAGCTGCCGCCGGGTGCAAGTACGGCGCGTACGCTGGAGGTGGTCAAGAAGATTGAGCAGCATTACCTCAAGGATCCGGCGGTCGAACACGCCATTGCCGTGCTGGGCTTCTCGTTCTCGGGCAATGGCCAGAACGCGGCGCTGGTGTTTACCCCGCTGAAGGACTGGTCCGAGCGCGACAAGTCGCAATCGGCTGATGCGATTGCCGGCAAGGCTTTCGGTGCCTTCTCGCAGATCAAGGACGCGATCGTCTTCCCGCTGAATCCGCCGCCGATCCCGGAACTGGGTAATGCAACGGGCTTCACCTTCCGTCTGCAGGACCGTGCCGGCCTGGGCCACGCCGCCCTGGTACAGGCCCGCAACCAGATCCTGGGCATGGCCTCGCAGAGCAAGGTGCTGGCCGGTGTGCGTCCGGAAGGTCTGGAAGATGCGCCGCAGCTGCAACTGGACATCGACCGCGACAAGGCCAATGCGCTGGGCGTGCCGTTCTCGACGATCAACAGCGTGCTCTCCACGGCGCTGGGTTCGTCCTATGTCAACGACTTCCCCAACCTGGGCCGCCAGCAGCGCGTGATCGTGCAGGCCGATGCCAACCGTCGACTGCAACCTGAAGATCTGACCAACCTGTACGCCCGCAACGCCAATGGTGGCATGGTGCCCTTCTCGGCATTCGTGACGGCCAAGTGGATCAACGGTCCCGTGCAGCTGATCCGCTACAACGGCTATCCGGCCATGAAGATCGCCGGCGGCGCGGCGCCTGGCCGCAGTACCGGTGAAGCCATGGCCGAGATGGAATCCTATGTGGCCAAGCTGCCGCCGGGCTTCGGTTTCGAATGGACCGGCCAGTCGCTGGAAGAAAAGACCTCCGGCAACCAGGCCCCGGCGCTGTATGCCCTGTCGCTCATCGCCGTGTTCCTGGTGCTGGCAGCGCTCTATGAAAGCACCTCGATCCCGCTGGCGGTGATGCTGGTGGTGCCGCTGGGTATCCTCGGTGCCCTGCTCGGTGTGACGCTGCGCGCCATGCCCAACGACGTGTACTTCAAGGTGGGGATGATTGCGGTGGTGGGTCTGTCGGCCAAGAACGCGATTCTGATCATCGAGTTCGCCAAGGATCTGCAGGCGCAGGGCAAGGGATTGATTGAAGCGACATTGGAGGCGGTGCACCTGCGCTTCCGTCCGATCATCATGACCTCGCTGGCCTTCATCCTTGGCGTGCTGCCGCTGGCCATCGCCTCTGGCGCCGGTTCGGCCAGCCAACGCGCCATCGGTACCGGCGTGATGGGCGGCATGATCACCGCTACCGTGCTGGCCGTGTTCCTGGTGCCGATCTTCTTCGTGGTCGTGCGCAAGATTTTCAAGGGCAGCGAGCGTCAGCGCAAGTTTGACGCTGACCACTCGCCCAAGATCAATAGTGGAGAATGACAATGGCTAATCTGTCGTTGCCGCGCTCGCCTCGCCTGCTGCAATTGTGCGCAGCGCTGATGGTGGCCGGCGTATTGGGGGGCTGCTCGCTGGCCCCCACCTATGACCGTCCGCAAGCTCCGGTGGAGACGGCCTACCCGGCAGATGCCGCGGGCCGTGCCGAACTGCAGGCCGTCAACCTGGGCTGGCGCCAGTTCTTCCCGGACCAGCGTTTGCAGCAACTGATCGCAGCGGCCCTGGAGAACAACCGTGACCTGCGCACGGCCGTGCTCAATATCGAGGAAGCGCGCGCCCAGTACCAGATCGCCCGCGCTGACCTGCTGCCCAACCTGAACGTCACCGGCAGCGCCGCCCGCTCGCGCACTGCGGCCAGCCAGTCGCTGACCGGACAGCCGTTCATCAGCAACAGCTATCAGGTAGGCCTGGCGGTTCCGGCCTACGAGCTGGACTTCTTCGGCCGTGTGCGCAGCTTGAAGGATGCGGCACTGGCGACCTATCTCTCCACCGAAGAAGCGCAGAAGTCGGCACAGATCAGCCTGATTGCACAGGTGGCCCAGGCTTACCTGTCCGAGCGTTCCTATGCGGAACAGCTGCAGCTGGCCAATGACACGCTCAAGTCACGCGAGTCCAACCTCGACCTGGCGCAAAAGCGCCTCGACGTGGGCGCCAGTTCGGCGCTGGATTTCCGCTTGACGCAGACGCTGGTGGAGTCGGCGCGGGTATCGAAGTCCCAGCTGGAGCGCCAGCGCGCGCAGGCCGAGAATGCGCTGACACTGCTGGTCGGGAAGAAGGTCGGCGACCTGCCGCCGGCACAGCTGCTGTCGGATGAAAAGATCGTGACTGATATTCCGGCAGGCCTGCCTTCGGACCTGCTGACCAATCGTCCGGACATCCGCTCGGCCGAGCAGAGCCTGCTCGCCGCCAATGCCAACATCGGCGCGGCGCGGGCGGCGTTCTTCCCGCGCATTTCGCTCACCGGCAGTTTCGGCAGTGCCAGCAGCACGCTGGGCGGTTTGTTCGAATCGGGTTCCGGGGCGTGGAGTTTTGGTCCCTCGCTGTCGTTGCCGATCTTCGACTTCGGCCGCAACAGTGCCAATCTGGATCTGGCCGAGGTGCGCAAGAACAAGGCTGTGGTGACTTACGAGAAAACCATCCAGACGGCTTTCCGCGAAGTGGCCGATGCCCTGGTGGCGCGTGGTACGCTGGATGACCAGGTCAAGGCCCAGGAAGCTTTCCTGGCAGCACAGCAGGAACGCCTGAAGCTGACCGACCTGCGGTTCAAGAATGGCATTGCCTCTTCGCTGGATCAGCTCGACGCGCAACGTGACCTGTTCTCGGCGCAGCAGGCCTTGATCCAGGCGCGGCAGCTGCGCTTGAACAATGCGATTGATCTGTACAAGGCATTGGGTGGCGGGATGAATGAGAACACCGTGAGTGTGGCAGCGAAGCAGTAAATCGTCACTCTCTCGGGGTCCTGATGATCCCGCGATGGAAATAAAAAAGCCGGCTATGCCGGCTTTTTTATTGTCGTTTGAATGCGTATGGAAGTCGAACGGGTCGTCGCAGCGGTCAAGGATCCACTTGAGCGCGTCAAAACGATAGAACTTGTGCCTGTGCATAAATTAACAGCTGTCGGGCTTGGTCGCTCAGGCTGTGTATAAATCTAAGATGCGGATATGCAGGAGCGGCTTGTGAGGCGGATTTGCGGCCGATTGACGGCTTCAAATCCTAACTGCCTGTGTATAAAAAAATGTACAGCTACGACAAGCCTTCATTTCACCCTGTGCATAAAACTAAGGGCAGATGGTGAGCCGTGTCAGAAGAATATGGCGGCAGCAGATGATTTGTTGATGCAGCTTGGGGGCAGTTCAAAACTGCGCTCGGTAGCGGCCTGAATGAACATCGCTCATCGACCCTTTACCTGTTCGAAGCAGATCGCCCCCTCCCAAAATGCTATCCATCTTCATGAACATGCTGAGGCGAATCGTGGCATCCAGGCCGCGATGACAGCACGCGAACCTCTGGTCACAACGGAATTTACTGCGCCGGCAGCCTGATTAAAAACCGAACGCGCAAAGCAAAAACCCTCGCTACTTACGTAACGAGGGTTCTTGGGAATAACAAGCCTGACGATGACCTACTTTCACACTGGTTGCAGCACTATCATCGGCGCGAAGTCGTTTCACGGTCCT
>NZ_NJGV01000021.1 GCF_002213425.1 Herbaspirillum aquaticum
AGGCTATAAGGGGTCGTACGACCGCGTCGCAGCCTTCGGAAGGCGGTGGAAGGTGGGTCAGATGGAGAGGGTCAATTCTGCGAGCAAATCAACAGACGGGCGGGACATCTCGCAAATCGGTTGCTATATACCGATCTCGTGATTTTGGACGAGCTTGGGTACCTGCCGTTTAGTCAAGTCGGTGGAGCCTTGCTGTTTCACCTCATTAGCAAACTTTACGAACGGACAAGTTTGGTCATAACAACGAATCTTGGCTTCGGAGAGTGGGGGGCGGTCTTCGGTGACCCGAAGATGACTACTGCGCTACTTGACCGGTTGACGCACCATTGTCATATCGTGGAAACCGGCAATGACAGTTATCGATTCAAAAATAGTTCGACTCGAGAGACTAAGCAAGCGAGATCAACACGCAAGGAGCCTTTGGCTTAGGCCAATATGAAGAGGGTCAAGGATTGATGCAAAAAGCGGATCAGGATTCAATGCAAAATCACACTCCATGATGGCCAATCTCGCTATGAGGACCTCGTCAACTTCCTCTCCGTTTTCCGTAACTTCCTTCGAATACAGCACCGCTGTCGGTATGGCGCTTTCCACGTCCGCTACAGCAATACGAATTGCCTGCTGTAGAGAAGTAGCACTGCGCGCGAAATCGAGAGTGATTTTCCCCGGCAAACCTATCCCAACGACAGCATCGGTGCAGCCGGCCTCGCCGAGGCGTTCGAGGACATCGTCCACATCACTGGCGGCATCGGCCGGGTCTAGCTGGTATCGGAGGATGAAGTTATGTTCCATGGGCTCAGTTCTACTTGGACGAAGTAGGCTGCTCGCGGATACGGTCAACAGCAATCTGCACCTTGGTCTTTATGGTGAGGTCTGGCGCGGGGCCAGCAGGTCCCTCTTTCATTTTCTTCAGCGCTATCTGCTCAAAGATGTCGAGCTCCAAGCCGAACCGGTCCAGGACGACCATCAGCTCCACGACCGAGTAGTCGCCGGCGGCATCCTGCTTCGTGCTGGCACCCAGTTGCGTGATTAGCCAGGAAGCGGTTGACGAACTCTGCGATACCGCCGACAAGAAAAACCTGATCCATGCAGGAGGCGGGCACTCCGTCATTTACGGACCTGACGGAAGCTCCTTGACCCCGAAAATTCCGGAGACGGAAGAGGGATTGCTCTTTGCCGAGCTTGATCTTGGCGTCATCAGCATCGCAAAGAGCGCAGCCGATCCGGCAGGTCACTATGCGCGTCCGGACGTGACCCGGCTATTGCTCAATCCCAAGCGCTACCGCCCTGTTGAATTTTTTTCTGCGACAGGCACGCCTGTGCAAGAGGCTATGGAAGCCCTGCCGTCCCTGAAGAGCACAGACGATGAGAGCACACCGAGAGAGCGCGAAGCTTGAAGTGATCATTGCCAGCAATCCCGCAATAGCTTCGCGCACATGATGAAAGGGGGGAAGATTGATCTTCCCCCCTTTCTCTTCCTGCTCCCCACCTGATGTGCTTACTTCCGATTGAGCACTGCGTCCTGCTTCATCTTGACCAGCTCGTAAAGCGCCGTGACGGTAGGAACGGAAACCCCACAGCCGCGCGCCTGTTCGGCGACGGCGCCATTGATGAAATCGATTTCCGTCTGTCTGCCGGCCTCGATATCCTGCAGCATCGATGGCTTGTGGTTGACGTGCATCCTGAAGGCATCCAGGAGGGCCTCCTCCACCTTCGCCATGCGGGCGGGAATCTGGAGCGCCTGAGCTACGGACACCGTTTCAGCGGCAATGCGCATCGCCAATGCTCGCCCTTGCTCGGTCGATCCAGCCGTACCGACCGTACAGCCGATGACCGCGCACACCGAGTTGAGTGCCGCATTGAAAGCGACCTTTTCCCAGATGGCAGCTCGTACCTGGGGATCAGCACTGCAATTGAGTCCGGCTGCACTGAAGATTTCCGCCACTCGGCTGACTTCCGGCCGCTCCTTGCCCGACATAGTCCAGATCCTGACATAACCCTCCCCATGACTATGCACCACCCCCGCAGACTTGAGATCCGCAGGGAGATTGGTCATCCCGACAATGATGCGCTCGCTCGGAATGACCTCGGAAATGATTTCCGCATTACCCAATCCATTCTGCACGGATAAGGCCCAGGTATTCTGGCCCACAAGATGGGAGATGCTACGTACTGCGCTTTGGGTATGCAGGCTCTTGGTAAAGAACACGATGAGGTCAAACGGCTCGGCAAAGGAGTCAGCCCTGCCTACCGGGACTCTTACCGTATGGGTGCCACTGTCATCGGAAAAGGCCAGGCCGTTATCGCTGATCGCCGCTATCGTAGCGGGCGCGACTTCGATGAAACTGACCTTCTGTCCGTTCAACGCAAGACGCGCACCAAATAGTCCGCCCATGGCGCCAGCGCCAACAATGGCAATGTTCATGCTTGCTGCTCCTTCTCTTGATGTTTGACGGTCGCCGCTGCGCGGGGAATATGCTTGCTCACCACCAGCAGGGTCACGAAGACGAACAGCATCGCCCCTCCCAGCATGGCGAGATAGCCGGAAGCGCCACCTTGGGTGATCACGATGGCACCCGCAAATGCACTGAGGATGGCCCCCAGGCGACCGAATGCCAGCGCGCCCGCCGTACCGGTCGCGCGTACCTGGGTCGGATAGATATAAGCGCAAAGCGCGTACATGGTGCATTGGACGGCGTTGACGAACAGTCCGTGCAAGCCGATCCCCGCAACCAACAGGGTCGTCTGGCTGCTCACGTCCAGGCTGCGCAACGCAAATGCAGTCCCTGCGGCGGCCAGGCAGCAGAGCAGCATGGGAACACGTGAGCCGAAGCGGCCGATCACTACCGCGCACAGCAGTGCGCCAAAGACGCCGCCGATGTTGTAGGCCGTGAGGCCGTTGGCGGCCACCGATGGGCTGAGGCCTTCGCCTGCCAGCATCGTCGGGAGCCAACTGAATGCGCTATAGACGGCCAGCAGGTTCATGAAGAAAGCGAGCCAGATGGCAATGGTGTCGCGCGCCCTTCCCTCAGCAAACAGCGCACCGAATCCTGCCTTGGGTTGGGAATCCTGTTCACGCGCATCGGTGAAGCGCATCCCCGCGGAGATCGTGCGGGACATGCGCGCAAGCAGGGACCGCAACTCATCCCAACGGTCGGGTTGGCGTGCCAGGTATCGTGGCGACTCCGGAATGCAGAACCATAACAGTACCGAAAATGCCACCGGCAGCATGCCGCCCAGCAAGAAGAGGCCACGCCAGCCATAGTGGGGCAGCACCAGGTTGGCGAAGAGACCGGCCAACATTCCTCCCAGGGGAACGCAGACGATGGTCGCGGTGACGGCAAAGGTACGTATCCGGGCCGGACTGAATTCTGCCGTAATCGTGGTGGAGACAGGCAGGGCACCGCCGATTCCGAGGCCGGCGAAAAAGCGCAGGATTGCAATCGTGGTGATATCCGGAGAAAGCGAGATCAGGCTGGTAGCGATCCCGAACACGAAGACACTGCCAATGATGGCCAGGCGGCGACCGAAGCGATCCGCGAACAAGCCGGCAAAGGCGCTGCCCAAGCCCATGCCGACCAGGCCCGCGGCCACAGCCGGAGCAAACGCATTGCGCGTGACGCCCCACTCCTTGATCAGGCTGGGAATGGCGAAGCCAATCAGCTGCCCGTCGAATCCGTCCATGACGATCGACAGCGCTGCCAGGATGACCACCATCTTCTGGAAGCCGGTAAACGTCCCTTCATCCAGCACGCGCCCGATGTCGACGACCTTTGCTTGATCGATCCCGTAGGTGCTCATGTGCGCTCCCGGATCGTGTCTTCGATGGTGGCCGCGGCGAATGCATTGATGCGGATTGGATCGTGCTTGTGACGCTGGTGCCAGGATGTCATTTTCATGGCTGTCTCCTCTGTTGTATCGCACGGGTCCGGTCATTGCCGGCCCGCATTGGCGATTTTTTATAGTGATTGGCAACGCGGGACGGCGTACCGCCCCGCGTGCAGCGAACTCTCTCAGAACGGGTACTGGCGCTGCGAGGTTTGAACCGTGATCCAACGCAGATCAGTGAATTCGGCCACCCCGGCGCTACCGCCAAAATGACCGAAGCCACTGGACTTCACGCCGCCGAAGGGCATATGCGCCTCGTCATGCACGGTCGCTCCGTTGATGTGGCAGATCCCGGACTCGATACGGCGTACCAGGTTCAATGCGCGGGCGATATCACGGCTGAACAGTGCGGCCGAGAGGCCATATTCATTGTCGTTGGCACATGCAATGGCGGCATCGTCATCCTTGACCCGCACGATGGGCTTGACCGGACCGAAGGACTCCTCGTGATAGATGTCCATCTGCGCTGTGACATGGTCCAGCAGCGTGGCCGGCATGAGCGTGCTCTCGGCCTTGCCGCCGCACACCAGGCGTGCCCCCTTGGCAAGGGCATCATCGATCAGCGCGTTGCAGCGCTGCACGGTTGCCAGGTCGACGACCGAACCCAGCACGACCGGCCCTTGGCGGGGATCACCCAGCGGAAGGCTGCGCGCCTTGGCTACCAGGCGGGCGACAAAGTCATCGGCCACACGTTCGTCGACGATGATGCGCTCGGTGGACATGCAGATCTGTCCGGAGTTGGCGAAGGCACCGAAGGCCGCTGCCTGCACCGCAGCCTCGATGTCCGCATCGTGCAGCACGATGAAAGGTGCCTTGCCCCCCAGCTCCAGCACGGCTGGCTTGAGGTACTTGGCGCATTGGCCGGCGATGATGCGGCCCACGCGCGTGGAGCCCGTAAAATTGACACGTCGCACTGCCGGATCGGCGATGATGGCTTCAACAATTTTGCCGGCATCTTCCGGCGCGTTGGTGATGAAGTTCACCACGCCAGGCGGCAATCCGGCATCCTGGAATGCGTCAATGATGAGGCCATGCGTGGCCGGGCAGATTTCAGAACCCTTGAAGATCACGGTATTGCCGCAGGCCAGCGGAAGTGCGACCGCACGCACGCCCAGGATGACGGGGGCATTCCAGGGGGCGATACCCAATACGACGCCGGCCGCCTGGCGCACCCCCATGGCGAGGTTGCCTGGGACATCGGAGGGAATGAGCTGCCCCGCGATCTGGGTAGTCATCGCTGCGGCTTCGCGCAGGCCGTCGGCGGCCAGATGCACGTTGAAAGCCGCCCAGTGATGAGACGCACCGGTCTCGGAGGCCATGGCCTCCGCAAACGCATCTGCGCGGGCTTGCAGCGCGTCAGCTGCACGGGCGAGCAGGCCGCGGCGTTCTCCGGGGCCCATCGCAGCCCAGGCAGGGAAAGCCTCAGCAGCAGCGCGAACGGCCGATTGTGCATCCGCGACGGTCGCCGCCGGTGCTCGCGAGGCAACGCTCTCATCGAGCGGGTTGCGACGCTCAAAGCAAGCACCGCCAGTGGCTGGACGGCGCTGGCCGTTGATCAGCATGTCAACTTCTTTCATAGTCTCCTCCTGTTGTTTCTAGCTTCTTTCTCGCTGCCAGGGTATTAGTATCGATTTGCAACCAAGCAGAATCCTAACGAAAACAATCAGCGCACCACGACTTCCACCAGACGGGGTTCATTCGACGATATCGCCGTCTGCAGTGCAGCGGCCAGCTCGCCGGGCTCACTCACACGCACCCCTTGGCATCCCATCGACTGCGCCAGTGCGACGAAGTCGAGGCCGGGAAGATCAGTCCCTTGGACCACGTCATCGGCACCGAAGCCGAAAACCGGCGCGAAGTCCTGCAGGGCGGCGTAGCGCCTGTTGTTGATGATCACGAAGGTGAGGGGAAGACGCAGCTGCACTGCGCTGTAGATGGCTTGCGGCGAGTACATGGCAGAACCATCCCCGATCAGCCCGATGACGCGTTGCTGCGGCCTGGCCAAGGCTACCCCCACCGCCGCCGGCATGCCATAGCCAAGACCGCCGCTGGCCATGGTGTAGAAGGTTCCCGGGCGTGTAAAGGGCAGATAGGCCTGCATGGTCGGACGAGATCCCGGCGCTTCCTCGACCACGATATCCTCTGCTGCACGCACCTCAGCGAGGGTCTGCATGGCAAAGGCCGCTGACATCGGTGTCTCCGGCTCGGCGCGGGGACGCGCAGCACGCGCAGGTGGCAGCGGACGAGCGGCGGGCGGATGCTTCAGCAGCTGCGCCAACAGGTCTTGCAATCCCAGCTGGATATTGCCGACGATGGCGGTCCCGGATGGCGTCCAGGAAGCCGTCACCGGATCATCAATCAATTGGTACAGCTGCGCACCGGGTGGCAGATGCGGCCCGCTGCCTTCGACGTGATAGGTAAAGGCGGGAGCGCCGGCTACGAAAATCAGGTCATGGCCATTGAGCAATTGCACGATCTTCTCGCGCATGGCCGGCAGGAATCCAGCGAACAGGTCGTGGTCTTCAGGGAAGCTGCAACGCGAGGACATGGGCGCAACAAACACGCGTGCGTTGGAGGTCTCGGCCAGACGAAGCACCTCGTCCCAAGCCCCGGCACGGTCCAGTTCCGAACCGACGACGATGGCCGGACGCTCACAGCGGTGCAGGGCGGTGGCAAGGGCAGCGATGGCCTCAGGCTCCGGGCGGCTGCGCGTAGTGACTTCGGTGGCCTCGAGCAACTCCCCAGGCTGATCCCAGTCATCCACGGGAATGGAAACGAACACCGGACCACGCGGTTCCTGCATGGCAATGTGGTAGGCCCGGGCAAGTGCGCGCGGAACGTCGGCGGCGCGCGCGGGCTCGATGCTCCACTTGACGTAGGGCTTGGGAAGTTCGGTGGCGTGCGAGGCGGCCAGGAACGGATCGAATGGCAGGATGGAGCGCGCCTGCTGGCCGGCGGTGATGATGAGCGGAGTGCGATTGCGGAAGGCGGTGAAGATGTTGCCCATGGCATTGCCGACGCCCGCCGCCGAATGCAAATTGACCAGGGCGGCCTTGCCGCTGGCTTGGGCATACCCGTCGGCCATGCCGACCACCACTGCTTCCTGCAAGCCCAGCACGTATCGGAAATCGGCCGGGAAGTCCCGGAACATGGGCAGTTCAGTTGAGCCCGGATTGGCAAAGACGGAGGTCATGTCCAGGCGACGCATCAGATCGAGGACGGCGTCGCGAACTGTGATTCCAGGTGATTGGGGCGCCTGCATGTGAAGTCCTATGGAAGATCTTGTGACTTGGGTGGAAAGTGATTCGGGAGGAGTATGTGACGCAATCATCTCTTTGAAAATTGCCAAATTGGATAAAAGTCATAACCTTTGGTAATGTGCCGACTCATGTCACGCAAGCGCCGAAATGCTCAGCCAGCACCATCATCGGGAGAAATCATTGAGCTTCAATCTGCAGCAACTGGAAATGTTCTGTGCCATCGTCGGTGCCGGTAGCCTGGGGCGAGCGGCGCACGTGCTCGGCCTGACCCAGCCGGCCTTGAGTCGGGCCATCAAGCGTCTCGAGGAATCCGTGGGCGGCATCCTGTTTGAACGTCACACCACCGGCATGCACCTGACACAGCTTGGACAGGCGCTGCTGCCGCACGCACTTTCCTTGCAACGGGAAGCCAAGCAGGCGCGCGACGAACTGGATGCCCTGCGTGGTTTGAGCAAGGGCGTCATCAAGGTCGGCGCGGTGGGGAGCATTGCCAGTCTGGTACTGCCACTGGCTGTGGCCGGTGTACTGGAAAAATGGCCCAACCTGCGCGTGGAAATCATCGAAGGCGTTTGGGATCGTCTGGCAGAGGGCTTGCTGACCCACGAGATCGACCTGGCACTAGGCACGTCGGGCATGGAAACCGATGGCGTGGCAGCGATCGCGGACTGCTGCTGGACAGACCTGAGCTACGTGGTGGCAGGAAACGATCATCCCTTGCGGGGCAAAGACAAGATCACCCTGGCCGAAACCCTTGAGCTGCGATGGGCATTGACTCCTGCTGGCACAGGACCTTATCTGCACCTGAAGGAAACGTTTGCGAAGGCTGGCTTGCCGATGCCTGAGATCGCAGTGGAATCACGTTCCGTCACGGTACTCAAGAGCCTGGTAGCACGCTGCGGATTCGTGGGCTGGATGTCCGGCCCCATGTTCGATACGGAACGCAAGGCCGGCCTGATCGATGCGCTGCCGGTGGAGGGACTGAAAGCCCCACGGACCTTGATGGCATTTCGACGCCGCCAAGGGATACTGCCCACACCAGCGACCCGATTGCTGGACGAATTGCGCAATCTCGCGGGTTCCTTGCAGTCTCTTGGTCCGGATACCGATACGGCAGAGAACAGTTCAGCTCACCATTCCTGGCGGTAATCCCGGGATGGCGCTCGCACCGGCCATCTCTGCTTGGATTTTGTCATGCCGATAGGCGGGATAGTTTGCGGGATCGGAACTGCATTCAATGCCGCAACCGCAGCTCCGGTGTAATACCCAGCCCCAAAAATTGGCAATAACATGACGTGTCCCTGAGCAACGGACGAATCAACCATTCCGCCCCCCCCCGGGGCGTGCAGCAACTGCTCTGGCACTCGCAAGAGAAACTGCTTGCAGACACCACGGTCAAACAATCCCATCGTCCACCCGGCGTCATCCTGATGAAAAAACTGAGCCGCCTGTGGCTATCGGCCATGAAGAAAGCCGGGAAAGTACAGCGCAAGCAATTTCTCGATTTTCTGTCGCCCGCCTCACCCCGCAGCAAAACCTCATCCGGACGCACGACCAAGACCGCTCCTCGTGCAGCCACCGCGCCCGCATCCGAAGTCACAGTTACGGCCGGAGTCCATCACGTCCCCGCCACCACTCCTTCGCTGCAGTATCGCCTTTGCCTGCCCAAGCCCACTCCCTCAGGGCTACCCTTGATCGTGATGCTCCACGGCTGCCAACAAAACGCTGCCGACTTTGCGCAAGGAACGAGGATGAATACGCACGCAGCAAAGCACGGCTTTGCCGTCCTGTATCCAGAGCAATCCCTGCGGGTCCATCCGCACCGATGCTGGCGATGGTATGCACAGGACGCCCAGAAGGGCGAAGGTGACGTCGCAGCGGTGGCCTCCTTGATCCAGGAGATCCTGGAAACGCATCCCATCGACCCGCAACGCGTCTACGTCTGCGGGATCTCGGCCGGGGCAGCGTTGGCCCATCTCCTGGCATTGACGCATCCCGAACTCATCGCTGCTGTCGCGCTGCATGCCGCGCCGGTTTCCGGTGTTTCCAGCAGCGCCGCCGGGGCGTATTCGGTGATGCAGCACGGATCGCTGCGCGCTTCAGCCGCCGCCAGGCGGGCGCTCACGCGCTTTCCGCGAACGGGCGCATTACCGGCGATCCTCATCGGCGGGACTGACGACAAGATCGTGCGGCCCGTCAACCAGCGCCAGCTGCTGGAACAGTTTCTTCTGCTCAATCAAACGCAGGGCCTGATCGCACAGCCTCCCCGGGAAACGCCCTACGGCCGCACCTCCAAAAAGCAGCCCCGGCACAGGATAGTTGCAACCCGTGACTATCTTCGTGGACGCAAGCTCATCCTCCGATCCGTGTTGATCGAGGGACTGGGGCACGCCTGGAGTGGAGGGGATACCACCTTGTCCTACAATGCCGCGGAGCCGGATGCCAGTCGGCTGGTTGTGGATTTTTTCTCGCGGCACCGCCTGGAACCGGCAGGGAAGTAATCATCCTCGTCGCCTGCACTACCGACAAGCGAGGATCGCAAAGCCAGGCACCTCTGACTCAAAAACCGGCTGCATGTTGATGAGGCCTAGCCGCGCCTCTCCGGTTCGGCAGCATGGATGAACACGTTGTAAGTATCAGCAGGACGCTGACCACCGGCCAGATCGAGTGCATGGCCAATCGCCCCGCGATGGTAGGTGCCATGGTTGATCAGGTGAAATAACGCTTCCTCGCGACTGAGCCTTCCCCGCTTCCCATCCACGAACGTGAAGGAAATATTTTCCTTCAGCTGACTGGCAGTGAGGCTTCCCGCATAGGCCTGCAACCACTTGTTCGCTGCCATCAGTCTGGCATCCAGCTCATCCAGTTCGGGCAGGTGCTCGGTATTGGTGGAGTCATGCGGATCGGCCACGCCACGCAACCGGGCCTGGAACAACTCCTCCACGCGCACCATGTGGTTCAACTGTTGCCGTGCGAAATCCAGCGCGCGGTTCTGCTCCTCCTGGTCAAGTTCAGCGACCGCGTCGAGAATGCGGCGGTCTGACCAGCGCTTGTATTCCAGGATTTTAATCAGGTCCATTTCCAGGTTCCTCCTTGGCCCTGAACGATACCTCAATGGTGCGCATTACGCCCTAGGGCCTGTTCACATTAAATCTGCGAGATGCGTTGCCCCCAGAAGGCGTGGTGGCAAGGCGCGCGTCGGGGCTGGTGGTGGTGCCACCAGCCCCGACGTGCACCGCGGCCAGCGCGCCTTCTGGGGGCAACCCTCCGGGAGAGGCCGCCAAGCGTCGCCTGCCGTTGTTGCAGCTCCTTGCCGTGGCACCACCACGGCGCGTCGCTGCGCCTAGGCAGTCAACGCTTGGCGACCTCTCGCACTCGCAGATTTAATGTGAACAGGCCCTAGAGTACAACGCCACCCTCATCACTCCACCTGCGCACAATCCGCTGGAAGAACATGCTGTTGGGCAGCTGCAAGATCGTCTTCGCTTCCTGCCCCTGCCCTTCCTCCAGCAAGGTGGTATAGACCAGATTGATATCCAGCACGCGCCCCTTCACGCCGGGCTTGTCGCCGCCCTCCAGCACTTCGATCAAATCCCCCACGCGGAACGGGCTGGTGGTAAAGATCAGGATCGCGCAAAACAGATTGGACAACACGCTCCACACGGCAAAGAATGCCACCGCGCCCACAGCGGCAAACCCGGTGAATGCAGACCTCAGCACCGCTCCGGACACCCCCATGCGCTCCAGCGCCCACAGCATGGCACCACCGTAGATGAAAAATCCCAATACCCGCTGCGTGAGCATGACGGCCGTGGCCGGCAGTCCGTAAGTCCGCGCGATCCTGGCCATCACGCCCCTGGCCACCCGCATGATGGCCAGCGCCAGCAGGAAGATCAGTACCACTTCCGTCGCCGGTACCAGTACGTCGAACCAGTCGGCCATCCATTGGGGCAGGTTATCGTGGATGGACTGCAAAACTCTGTTCATTCATTTCCTCTTGAAAATCACTTTGACGATGCGTTCCCGATCATGCAACGACACCGCCCATGCAGAAAAAGTGCCGTGAAAGCCATCGTGATCGAGCGCATCGAAACAGCGCACAGAGTAAACCAGATTCAACGGAAAATCTGACTTGGTTACATCAACGGACCAAGTCCCGGACACAAACAGGAGAGCCATGGCGGGCCCTCCTTCCCGTCAGTGCATCGCCTGCTGACGAAGAGTTGAGGCCCTCAGGCTACCCCCCTCCGCTTCCGCCAAAATCCAAACCGGCGCACAACGCCCTCTTCATCCCCTGCATGCGCCAGCCGGTACAGCAGCGGCAGCACCAGCAAGGTCAGCGCCGTCGAAGACAGGATGCCGCCGATGACCACCGTCGCCAGCGGACGCTGCACCTCGGCGCCGGTGCCGGTGGCCAGCGCCATGGGCACGAAGCCCAGCGAAGCCACCAGCGCGGTCATCAACACCGGACGCAGGCGCGTCATCGCTCCCTCGTGAATGGCCGCATCCAGCGAACGTCCTTCCTCGCGCAGGCTGCGGATGAACGAGATCATCACCAGCCCGTTGAGCACCGCCACCCCGGACAGCGCAATGAAGCCCACGGCCGCCGAGATCGACATCGGGATGTCACGCAAGGCCAGCGCGAGGATACCGCCGGTCAGCGCAAAGGGAATGCCGGTAAACACCAGCAGCCCATCCTTGACGTTGCCAAACATCGCAAACAACAACACGAACACCATCAGCAAAGCCACCGGGATGACGATCTGCAGACGCTGCGTAGCCGACTGCAGGTTCTCGAACTGGCCGCCCCAGCTGGTCCAGTAGCCGGCCGGAATCCTGACCTCGGCCTGCAACTGGCGCTCGGCATCGGCCACGAAGCCACCCAGGTCTCGCCCGCGCACGTTGGCGCTGACCACGATGCGGCGCTTGCCATCTTCGCGGCTGATCTGGTTGGGGCCTGGCGCAATGTTCAGCGTGGCAACCTCACCCAGCGGAACGTAACTGGTGCGCAGCGCCCCTTCCTGCAGCGGCAAGGCCACCGGCAGGCGGCGGATCGCCTCCAGGTCGGTGCGCGCCTGGTCGGGCAGGCGCACCACGATGCCGAAGCGGCGGTCGCCCTGGAACAGGGTCCCGGCTTCCTTGCCACCGATGGCGGTGGCGATGGTGTCCTGGATGTCCGAGACATTGAGCCCGTAGCGCGCCGTCTTCTGGCGATTGATGTCCACCGTCAGCATCGGCAGGCCGGTGGTCTGCTCGATCTTGACTTCGGTGGCACCGGGGATCTTCTGCAGCACGGCCGAGATCTTGCCGGCGGTCTCGTTGAGCACGTTCATGTCATCGCCAAAGACCTTCACCGCCACGTCACTGCGCACACCCGAGATCAGCTCGTTGAAACGCAGCTGGATGGGCTGGGAGAACTCGTAGCTGTTGCCGGGGATCTTTTCCACTTCGGCCTGGATCGCGGCCAGCAGCGCTTCGTGTGTCTTTCTCGGCTCGGGCCACTGGTCCTGCGGCTTGAGCATGATGTAGCCGTCGGAGATGTTCGGTGGCATCGGATCGGAGGCCACTTCGGCCGTGCCGGTGCGGGCGAAGACGCGTTCTATCTCGGGGAATCGCTGCTTCAGCGTGCGCTCGATCTGCTTTTGCATCTCCAGCGACTGGCTCAGGCTGGTACCGGGAATGCGCAGCGCCTGGAGCGCCATGTCACCTTCGTTCAAACTTGGTACAAACTCCGTCCCCAGGCGGGTGGCGACCGCACCGCACACCACGATCAGGGCTCCGGCAAAGGTCAGCACCACGGCCTTGTTGTCCATGATGCGCATGAGCATGGGCTCATACAGGCGCTTGGCCCAGGCCATCATGACATTTTCCTTTTCCGCGACGCGCTCGCCGATGAAGAGGGCGATGGCCGCCGGGATGAAGGTGACTGACAGGATCATCGCACCGATGAGCGCCGCCACGACGGTAAAGGCCATCGGCGTGAACATCTTGCCCTCCACGCCGGTGAGCGCAAACATCGGCAGGTACACGATCATGATGATCAGCTGGCCGAACAGCAGCGGCCACCGCGCCTCCCTGGCCGCCGCAAAGACTTCATGGAAGCGCTCGCTGCGGGTGAGCGTGCGGCCGTGATGCTGCTGTGCGTGGGCCAGCCTGCGCACGCAGTTTTCCACGATCACCACCGCGCCATCGATGATGATGCCGAAGTCCAGCGCACCCAGGCTGAGCAGGTTGGCACTCACCTTGTTGGAGACCATCCCGGTGAAGGTGAACAGCATTGCCAGCGGAATGACGGTGGCCGTGATGATGGCCGCGCGGATGTTGCCGAGGAAGACGAACAGCACCGCCACCACCAGCAAGGCGCCTTCGACCAGGTTCTTCTTGACGGTGGCGATGGCCTTGTCCACCAGCACGGTGCGGTCGTAGACGGTCACCGCCTCCACGCCTTGGGGCAAGGTGCGGTTGATCTCGCGCATCTTCTTGTCCACCGCCTGCGAGACCTTGCGGCTGTTCTCACCGATCAGCATGAAGACCGTGCCCAGCACGACTTCGCGGCCATTCTCGGTGGCCGCACCGGTGCGCAGTTCCTGGCCGATACCCACCTCGGCCACGTCACGCACGCGAACGGGCACGCCCTTCACGTTGGCCAGGACGACGTTGCCGATGTCTTCCGTGGAGCCGACCTGGCCCGGCGCGCGGATCAGGTATTGCTCGCCGCGCCGTTCGATGTAGCCGGCACCGACGTTGCCGTTGTTCTTCTCCAGCGCCTTGACGACGGTGTCCATGGTCATGCCATAGGAGGCCAGCTTCTCCGGCGAGGGCGCCACCAGGTACTCCCTGGCGAAGCCGCCGATGGTATTGATCTCGGTCACGCCAGGGACCAGGCGCAGTTGCGGCTTGATGACCCAGTCCTGGATCTCGCGCAGGTCGGTGGCGGTATAGGGCGTGCCATCGGCCTTGCGCGCATCCTCCCTGGCCTCTACCGTCCACAGGTAGATCTCGCCCAGGCCGGTGGAGATCGGCCCCATGCCGGGGTCGATGCCGGGCGGCAGCTGGCTCCTGGCCTGCTGGATGCGCTCATTGACCAGTTGCCGCGCAAAGTAGATGTCGGTGCCGTCCTTGAAGATCACCGTCACCTGCGACAGGCCGTAGCGCGAGAGCGAGCGCACCTGTTCCAGATGCGGCAGGCCGGACATGACGGTCTCGATCGGATAGCTGATGCGCTGTTCGGTCTCCAGCGGCGAATAGCCGGGCGCAGCGGTATTGATCTGCACCTGCACGTTGGTAATGTCGGGGACGGCGTCGATGGGCAGCTTCTGGTAGCTGTAAACCCCATAAGCCCCCATCCCGAGCACGGCCAGCAGGACCAGCCATCGATGCTCGATGGCAAAGCGAATGATGCGTTCAAACATGATTGTCGTCTTTCCTGAAGTCGCGCGGCTCAGTGGCTGTGCTCGGCAGAGCCCTTGCCCAGTTCGGCCTTGATGGCGAAGCTGCCGGTGGCGGCATAGTCGGTCCCGGCATCCAGGCCGGAGGTGATTTCAACGAGCTGTCCATCGGAGCGTCCGAGGCTGACTTCCCGCGCCGCGAAGCCGTCGGCCACACGCACGAACACCACGCTCTTGCCCTCGACCGTCTGGATGGCGTCTGCCAGGACCGCCACCGGTACCGCGGTCTCCCCGGCGACCACCTCGACATTGACGAACAGGCCCGGACGCCACAGGTCGGCCGCATTGGGCAACACCACATGCGCCTTGGCGGTACGGCTCTGTTCACCGATCAGGGCACCGACGTGGGAGATCGTGCCTTCGGCACTGGCGTCGAAAGCGGTGGCGCGCACCACGGCCTTCTTGCCCGCACGGACTACCTGCAGGTCCTTGGGCGAGACGATGATCTCGGCCCAGACACTGGACAGATCGGAGATCAGGAAGACGTTGGCATCCTCGCGCACGGCCTCGCCCAGGCCGAGATGTTTCTCGACCACGATGCCGTCGAAGGGCGCGCGGATTTCATAGCGGTTCAGGTTACCGGAGGATGTCCCGGCAGCACCGATGGCACGCAGCTTCTGCTGCGCATTGCGCACCGCCACCTCGGCCTCGCGCAGCGCGGCTTGCGCTTGCAGGTAATCCTGCTCGGCCGAAATCTTCTGTTCCCACAGGTGTTTCTCGCGCTGGTAGGTAGTGCGGGCCAGCGACAGGCGCTGTTCTGCGTTGAGCAGTTCGGAGCGCTGCTCGGAGACGGCGCTGCTGTTGATGACGGCCAGCACCTGCCCTTTCCTGACCTTCTCCCCGAGCTTGGCCGATACCGACTCCACCGTGCCGGCCACCTGTGGCACCACGTGGGCTGTGCGGTCTTCATTGAAGCGGATCTCGCCCGGCAACTGCAGGCCGGACCTGATCTGCTGGGGACCGGCGGTCTTGAGGACGATGCCGGCGGCGGCGATCTGCTCCTTGCTCAGGGCGATCTTGCCTTCTTCCTTGTGCTCACCGTCCTTGTGCTCGCCAACCTTCTCCTCATCATGATGGTCGTCTTCCTTGTGCCCTCCTTCTTCCTGGTGGGCGTCCGGCTTGGCACTGCTGCTTTGGGCAGGGTTGCCCTTCATCAGGAGGATCCCCGAGACGAGCGCTGCAATGGCGATGATCGCCGCGATGGTCAATGTCTGCTTCTTGGTCATGTGTGTTCTCACTCAGCTGGAGGGGTCTCGGTACCGGCCAGGCGATCGAGGTCGGCGGCGGCCTGGAAGGCGGCGGAAAGCGCTTTCCAGTACTGCGCCTTGGCCTGGAAATAGGTGCGTTGTGCATCGAGCACATCCAGGTAGCCGAACTTGCCGAGTTCGAATCCTGTGCGGGCAGCCTGGTAGGCCGATTGCGCGGCGGGGACGATGTCACTGCGCAAGGCAGTGGCTTCTTCCCTGGCATTGCGCAGGCGCTCGAAAGCCTGCGCGGCTTCGCCCTGCATCTGCAGCTCAGTGAGCGCCAGCGCATCGCGCGCGATATCGACGCGCTTGAGGGCTTCCAGCTCATTGCCCTGGTTGCTGTCGAAAACTGGAATGGGAACGGAAACGCCCACGACCCACATGTTCCTGGCGTTGGACTCATCGCGCTTGTTGCCCAGGGTCAGGCTCACATCGGGTGTGCGCTTGCTGGTCTCGATGCTGGCCAATGCGCGGCGGCGCTCCACTTCCAGCCGGGCCAGCCGCACGGCCGGACCATTGGCCACCTTCTCGGTCAGCTGTGCAATGGCCGGCAGGGGCGGCAGGGATTCCACGCCCTCATCGCTCAAGGGTTGGCGGCCGACCGTGGCACCCCAGGACATCGCCAGCTTTTGCCGGGCGAGGCTGAGCTCGCTGTTGGCCTGGTTGAATTCCAGCTGGGCAGCGGAGCGCGCCACCTGCGCCTTGGTCTGCTCGACGGGGGAAATCTTGCCGGCCATGACGCGGCGTTGCGTCATCGCGGCCGAGGTCCCGGCCAGTTCCAGCAGTTCCCGGGCCAGTCGTTGACGCTCCGTGGCCACCATCACCTCGTAATACGCGGCCACCACGGCGGCGCGCAGTTCGCTGCGCTTGGCGGCGTAGTCCAGCACGGCCATGTCGCGTGCGCGCTGCGCGGCCTCGATGCGGGCGCTGCGCTTGCCGCCCAGTTCGATGGGCTGGTTGATCTGGTAGGTGGTGGTACGGCTGGACTTGCGGGTGTCCTCGATCAGTGCCGAGAACTCCGGATTGGGCCGGGCACCGGCTTGCAGGAGCGTGGCGTCAGCGGCCTCGATCTCTTTCCTGGCGGCGGCCAGCGTCTTGTTCTGCTCAAGGGCCAGGCTGATGGCGGCTGGCAGCGAGAGCGGGCCTGTCTCCTTGTCCAGGGCGGATGCGGTGACGGGCGCAATGGATTGCGGGGTGAATTGCGCGGGTGATTGCGCGGGTGATTGCGCATGGCTGGCGCTGGCCGCAAGCAGCGCCAGCCCCAGCATGAAGCTGTGACGAAACATCGAATTCTCCGGTGATGAAAAGGGGAATTCGGCGAGAGCAGATGATGGGGGAATTGTCCTCGCCGACTCAGGCGGCGAGCAGCCAGTTGGGCTTGTCAGGGCCGTCGGCGATGTGCGAGGCGGGGTGGGAAACTTGCTTGATATGGGCTGGCAAACGAGTGGCCTGCGGTGCGTAGAGGAGCGTACCTGCGGCCTGTACCGACTTCATGGCGAAGAATTGGCACAGGGAACAATCCAGGTCGAGGTCCCCGGCTTTGGAATCCTTGGATTCGGCCTGCGCGTGCGTCTCGGCAGCGGGGTGGTCATGATGTCCGAGATGGGCGGGCGCAGTCTCCCTTTCCGCTTGGCAATACGATGCCACTGCCGCCCAGGAGAGCTGCATCGGCAACAGGAAAGCAAGCAGGAGAATCAGTGCACGCATAGCTGAAAAGGAGAATGACTACGGACCCATCCGGTCGGCATCCGGGGATGAACAAGCGGCGCCGGCAAGATGCGGCAGCGATTATGCCCCGGTGTTGAGCGCGGCGTCAAAGGCCTTGCCGAGCACCACGCCACACCGGCAGCACGCGGCTTGGCTGCGCGCAGGGTTGGAAAGGATTCTAGGAAGGAAGCCTCGACAGAAAGATGGCGCAATCATTACGGATTTGTAATGACTGCGCGCGAGACATCAGGTATGGGGAATTGGTGCTCTTCGATAGACGATGGCGATCCGCTTCGGTTGAAGCGCCACGGAGCGGCCGTATCGCACCGGCTTGCAGCGCAATCAGCCAGGCTTATCGCTGGCATCGAAGGGGTTGATTTGCACAGGCGTGATGCTTCTCTCTAGTATCCGGTGCTGAGGCAATCCAGGAAGCGCTGAAGGTGTGCTGCCTCACCGCTTCCACAACGAACAACATCGAAAGACGCACGATGAACGCAAAGGCAATCCGCTATCACCGCTATGGCCCCCCCGAGGTCATGGCATTGGAATCGATTGAAGAACCTGCCCTGGCGCCGGGCCAGGTTCGGGTCAGCCTGCGGGCTGCCGGCGTGGCTCCCGTGGATACCAAGCTGCGGGCAGGCCTGTTGCAGGGGCGCATGGAGCTGACGCTGCCGAAGGTCCCGGGCCGTGATGGCGCGGGCGTGATCGCCGAGTCGGCAGCGGAAGGATTTCATGTCGGCCAGGCCGTCTGCGTGATTGCCGACATGCTGGGCCAGGGCACCTATGCCGAGACCATCGTCCTCCCGGCCGAGCGCGTGGTTGCGCAGCCGGACACGCTCTCGGTCCGGCAGGCCGCCGCCCTGTTGCAGCCAGGTGCCAGCGCATGGATTCCCGTCGTCCGGACGGCGCAGGTGCAAAGCGGGATGAAGGTACTGGTACACGCTGGATCAGGTGCGGTGGGCAGCCTGATGGTCAGGTTGGCGGCGCACCTGGGTGCCGAAGTGTGGGCCACCTGCAGCAGCGCCAACAAGGATGATGTCCTGGCACTGGGCGCGGCCGGGGTGATCGCCTATGACAAGGAAGATTTCTCGGCCTTGCGGGGATTCGATGTCGTCTTCGACCTGGTGGGCGGCGACACCCACGACCGCTCCTATCCCGTCCTCAAGCCGGGCGGGCAACTGGTGTGGCTGGTCGCCGCTCCCATCAGGGAACGCGGGGAGGAATTCAAGGTGCGTGTAGTCCGCTCGATGATCGATGACGATCCGCAGTGTCTGCGCGAGGTCGCGATGCTCGCGCAGCAAGGCGTCATGGTGCCAACGGTCGGTCAATGCTTCCCGCTGGCCGAGGCAACGCGCGCGCATGCCCTGCTGGAGTCGGGCAAGACAGCGCGCGGGAGGATCGTGCTCGATATCGGGTGATTCACACTTTCAAACTGTGAGCCAAGATGTTTGAATTCCGGCCAAGCTGCCCTGGACTGGCCGGGTCCGTCAAGCCACCGTATCGCCAGGCGGTTCATCAAACGGCAGGGCGCCGTCGCCGTGTCGCACCTCGAAGACGTTCAGGGTCATCGCCACCAGGCTGTAGTAGCCCAGCAGGCCAACCAGATTGACCAGCACCTCGATACCGAAACGTTGTTCCGCTTCCCGATACAAGGGCTCACCGATGCGCCGGGTGTCGTAGAGTTGCTGCACCAGCTCCCAGACCATCTGTTGCTCGCGCTGCACGAAGGCCGGGCGCAGGCCGAGACGAATCCGTTCGATATTGTCCGCATCCAGTCCGGCTTCGATGCCGATGGGATAGTGAATCTGCCATTCCGCCTGGGCCTGCCACCTTGCAGCTGTACACAGAATGGCCAACTCCGACAGGGCCAGCGGGAGCCGGGTGTGATAGCGGCAGAATGCGCCCAGCTTCTGCGCAGGCTGTGCCAGCCCGGGACTGTGGATCCATGACAGGAAGGGGCCGGCCAGGTTGCCGCGCGGCCCCTTCAGGATATCGTCCAGGACCTCTTTTTGTGCCGGAGTGGCGGTAGCAATCTCCACCACCGGCAAACGCGGCACGTTCATGTCTTGCTGCATGGATTTCCTTGTGGAAGATGGGAATGGGGCGAGTGCCCCGGGACCTGCGCGGTGCGGCCTCCCCGGTACAACAGCACCAACAGCCAGGCGCACACCAGGGTAGCTGCGGAAAATGTCAGGAGACCGGAGCGATAGCTGCCGGAGGCCTGGCGCATGATCGGCAGCAGCGCCGCACCGGCACCGGCACCAAACTGGAAAACGGCGAAGATCACGCCGTAGAGCTTGCCGAAGGCACGCATGCCAAAGTAGCGCTTGAGCAGATAGCTCAAGACATCGAACTCGGCACCCAGCACCATCCCCAGCAGCGCTGCACACAGGAAGACCACGTTGCCGCTGACCCCGTAGGCATACAGTGCGCAGGCGACAGTGCCGCCGAGCACGAGTGCACACATGACCAATGCGGCAGAGAGGTAGTCGATCAGCAAGCCGGTGAGCAAGCGCCCGACGATGACGAAAATGCCGAAGGTCGCCTGTACCAGCGCGGCACGCTGCGCCGTCACGCCGGCATCGATGAGCATGGGAATCTGGTGCACCACCATTGCCGTGTTGATGACGCCCAGCAGGGCGAAGATGCCGATGAGCAGCTTGAAAGAGCGGCTGCGGACCGCCACGTGGAAATCCACGCCTGGCACGCTTTGCGTGCGCCCTTTCCGGGGTTCGGTGCCTGGCTTCTCGCGGATGAAGAAGAACGCCAGCGGCAGCGTCAATGCAACCAATGCCGCCAGCCCCAGGAAACCGGTGCGCCAGCCGTGCTGCGCGATGACCGTCCCGATGAGCAGCGCGATCACGGCTCCCCCAATGCCAATGCCGGCATTGGCAATACCGATGGCCAGTCCCAGGCGCCGGTCGAACCAGGAGCTGACCACGCGCAGGTACGACAAGGGGAAAATGCCGATACCGATGGCCGGCAAGGCTACCCACGCCGCGTAATACAGCCACGGTACCGGCGGCATGAAATACATCAGCCCCACGGCCGCGCAGAACAGCGGGATGCAGGGAAGGATGATGGCGCGCGCTCCAAACCGGTCGGCCAGGTAGCCCTGGATCGGCGAAATGAGCATCACGGTATAGGAGACGATGGAACTGGCCAAGGCGATCTCGGTACGGCTCCATCCGAAATCGACTTCGAGGGGCTTGATGAATAGCCCCAGGCTGAGCACGGCGACAGTGCTCGGTCCGAACATCAGCGCCACCATCGACGCGATCACGACCAGCCATCCGCGATATCGCCAGGACTCCTCCCCGACGGCCGGGACGGGTACTTCACTGGACAAGGGTTTCATGCTGTCTCCATTCTCTTCTTGTGGATGCGGGGCTGGTCCGGCTTAGAAACGCGTGGCCATGCCGATGCGAAAAATACCCTGGCTACCGGTACTGGAAGCTGATCCGGGGCCATACAGTCCGTTGATCCAGGCCTGCGTGGTGGCGTTGTCACCACCGGCTTTCTGGTACACGGCTTGCAGATAGAGGTCGGTACGCTTGGAGAGCCAGTACTGCAGGGTCGCATTTCCCTGGTGGGCGTAATTGTGGGCCAATTGCGCATTGCCCTTCATGTACTCATAGGAGACTCCCAGGTTCCAGGCCGCATTCATCTGCCAGTTCACGCCAGCCTGATAGACGTTGACTTCGCCCTTGGTCAGGGTGTTGCGCGTGTTGGTGTAGAGCAGATTGAGTTTGTAGTCGCCCAGCCGGTAGCGTGCGCCCAAGCCCCAGTTGCGAATGCCATCGTGGCCATTGCCCATGGAAGAATAGCGGGCGTCGGTGTAGGCAGCGCCCAGGCCGAAATCTCCCTGGACATAGTTGCTGCCCAGGCTGATGGTCCGCGAGGAAGCGGTATCACCAGCCACTTCGCCGAAGCCATACATGCCGCCGAATGTGACGCCTCCGATCGCCGGACTCAGGTACTTGACCGAATTGGCCACGCGCGCAAGACCGGCCAGTCGGTCGAAGTCGGATGCACCGGTCGGGTTGTTGGGCACTGCCAGCGCATTGAAGGGTCCTTGACGGAAAGTGTAGTAGCCGCCATACGTGAGCGCGGAGTCAAACCCGCCGAACATGAGCGCATCATGCATGAATTCATACTGGTTGCCAGCGCTCAGCGTGCCCCATCGCTGGTCCCGCAGGCCCACCAGTGCCTGGCGGCCGAAGATCAGGTTGTTGCCGGGCAAGGAGGCACCCGTGCTCAGGTTGAATTGGCTCTCCAGCTGGAAGATGGCGGCCATGCCGCCCCCCAGGTCTTCCTGGCCCTTGATGAACAGGATGTTGGGAACGCCGATGCCGTTGTCGGCCCGCAGGTTGCTCTTGCCGCCCTGGTTGCTGACATGGGACACACCGGCATCCATGACGCCGGAAATGGTCACGCTGCTTTGTGCAAAAACGGCCATGGGCAAGGCAGCAAGGAGGGCCAATGCCCCCAGCTTCGATAGCGAATGTTGCATGTCTCTCTTTCCTCTCTCGTTGTCTGGAAACGTGCGCGCCGAGCCAGCGGGCCGGCGCGCCATTCCCTGTCGTTGTGATGATGCTGGCTCACCGCTGGAGGCGGCGATGCCGGTGGCGCAGAGCGCCAGGCAATGAAACGGCTGAGTCTCCCGGGCATGGCGTTCGGGCGCTGCTTGTCCGATTGATGCGAGCCACTGAACCAGGTCTCCCGCTGCCCTTCGGGAGTAGCGATAATCTATTCCTCCACGATCCCCCGTCTTGCTCCAGTCCGCGCTAGAATTTGACTCACAAGGCGCCACCGGCGGCGAACGCATCTCGCGCAACCGCTGATCACGCACAGAGCGCCGCGATCATAAGGAGACAGCCATTTTTATCCGCACCTTCTCTACCGCTGAGAGTCCTTCCCGCGAGGGCGCCCGATTGTTTGAAAGGCAGATGGCCAGCCTGTTTTCCATCGGCCTGTCGCTGGACTCGGGAAAAGACCAGCCGCTCAGTACGCAGATGCAGGCCTATTGCAGCCGTAGCCTGCAATTTGCATCCATCCGCTTCTCTCCCCACGAAACGTCGGCACCTGCCAGCCGCAAGGAAACGCGCCGTTGGCTGGTGACGCTCCAGAAGGAGGGGGAAGCGCAGGTCTCCCAGGGAGGCAGACGCAGCCATGTCCGCCCCGGTGACATGGTGTTGATCGACCTGGCATCGCCGTTCCATATCGAAACCGGTCACATCGTGACGCACTCCACCTATGTGGATTCGGAACTGCTGAGGCGCGTGGTGCCCGATGCGCATCTGCGCACGGCCATCCGTATCGAGACCGCAAACGGACCCGGTGCCATTTTCCGTGCGATGAACGACGCCATGTTCGACATGGCCCCCGAGCTCGACGAAACGACCGCGGCACGCATCGCCCAGGCCCTGCCCTACACGCTGGCAGTGGCCCTTTCCGGCTGGGACCGCGACATCACCGCGTTGCCGTCCAAGCTGCACGTATTCCACCTCGAGCGCATCCGTACCTTTGTGCGCGACAACCTGCACGACTCCTCGCTGGATGCGGAAATGATTTCGCAGGCGGTCAATCTGTCGACCCGCCATATCTATCAGCTCTTCACGGCCGAACAGACATCGCTGATGAAGTGGGTCTGGTCGGAAAGGCTGGAGCGATGCCGGGAAGACCTGGTGTCACGGCAACTGTCGAACCGTCCGATCGGCGAAATCGCTTATGGCTGGGGATTCAGTGATGTGGCCCATTTCAGCCGGGCCTTCAAGGAGAAGTTCGGGCTGACGCCGCGTGAGTATCGCAAGCAGCAAGCCTGAGCGAGGGCCAGGACATGCGTCCCGCGTAGCAGCGGGACGCATGATGAAGCGGCGCGCGATCAGGTGGAGAGGAACTGTCCGACGGTTTCGGTAAATTCCGATGCGGCCTCGACGTTGCTGATATGGCCCGAGGGCAGCACGATGAAACGCGCACCGTGAATCGCCCCGGCCAGGCTGGCGCAGATTTCCGGTTTGACCGCAGCGTCTCTTTCGCCGGCGATCACCAGGGTGGGCGCCACGATCTCGTGCAGTCGGGCAAGGTGGTTCATTTCCTTGATGGCGTCCACTGCCTCGAAATAAGCTTCCCGCGTCGTGGCGCGCACCATGGATTCAATCCAGCGCACGGTCAGCGGCGCGCGCTGCCGGTAAGCCTCATCGAACCAGCGTTCGATGGTCGAGCTGACATGCTGCTCCGCGCCCAGCTCACGGTATGCCTGCTGCCGCTGGTTCCATAGCTGCACCACCGGGGCAGGCGTGGCCGCACCGGCATTGGCCAGCACCAGCTTGTGGATGCGCCCGGGAAAGGCCAGCGCGAACGCCTGCGCAACCATCGCTCCCAAGGACACGCCGACCAGCGAAACACGGTCGATGCCGGCCTGGTCCAGCGTCCTCCCGAGCTGCCGAGCGAAGTCTGCCAGGACAGGGCGGCCGCCCATGGGCTTGCTCGCACCGTGCCCCGGAAGGTCAACCAGCACAAGACGCAGGCTGCGCGACCAGACCGGTACCTGCAGTCGCCAGATATCGCTGTTGGCGCACACAGGATGCAGCAGCACGACGGCATGGCCGGTCTCCTGGCTTGGCGAGCCAGCTGCAGGAGCAATGATCTGTGCGTTCATCTCAGCCTTTCACGTTCCATTGGGCCAGTCCGATTCCCGTGTACCACTTGGAGACCGCCTTGTAGTACAAGGTCTCGAACGCAGCGCCCTCGGCCGCACCATGGGCGATGAGCCAGTTGCGGATTTCTTCGGCGCCGTTGCCGGCCTGTGCCACGTGGCCGGTCGCATGGTCCACGATCACCTGCGTATTGCCGCTGGACAGATTGGCAAGGAACTGGCGGTCGAATTCCTCATTGACCATTCCCATGCGGGGTGTGGCGATGTCGTGGCTGATGCCGCCGGTAGCAAGAATGGCGATGCGCTTGCCGGGCTCGAAGCTGGCAATTGCCTTGCGCAGGAACCGGCCCCAATCCACGCAGCGCCGCATGGTGGGCAGCGGCGGCTGTACGCAATTGACGAGCAGGGGAACGATGGGAACATGCGGCACCAGGCCGGCCAGCAGCAGCGGCGTAAGCGAGC
Organism: Herbaspirillum aquaticum; assembly: GCF_002213425.1. Lineage (GTDB taxonomy): Bacteria > Pseudomonadota > Gammaproteobacteria > Burkholderiales > Burkholderiaceae_D > Herbaspirillum > Herbaspirillum aquaticum. The sequence continues at coordinate 24,668 of NZ_NJGV01000021.1, forward strand.
CATGGTCCAGCACCAGTTCCATCGAGAATGACGGATCGAAGCCGCTTTCCAGCGCCTCGCCAAGGAGGTGTGCACCGAGTGCGGCATTGCCCGGCAGGACTTGCTTGTCAGCCTTCAACCAGTGTTCGACCGGGGTTTGATAGCTGTCTGCCGCGCCGATGCAGAAGGCCGGGAAATTATTGAAGAAGAAGTTGTGGACATGGTCATCCGAGATGACGATGACCGTATCTGGCTGCGACGCGGCGATGCGCCGCCCCATGTCCTTGAACGCAGCAAAAATGGCCTCCCGGTCTTCACCGGGAATGGCATCCGGAAAGTTCAGCATGACCGGCGTGTGGCTCGCCGCATAGATTCCGACCAGTTCAGCCATGATGGTCTCCTTGCGCGATGGCCTTGAGCGAAGTCACGAAATCCAGTTCCGAAATCCGCAAGCCCAGGCAATGGGCGCGCAGCAGATAGGGATTGGCCCCGGCCAGGTACATGGCGCCGATGTCATTGTCGCGCACCGCTGCCCGCAGGGTCTCGGGCATCGGCACTGCCGCCAGGTACTGCTCGGGCGAGGCCAGGTAGCGCTTCAGGTGTCCGTCGTTGTGGTGGACTTCGAAGAGCACCTTGTTCATCCAGTAGGCAGATTGCGAGGGGATCTGCTGCACCCAGTTTCCGCTCATGCTGCCCCCGCCCGGTTCTTGACGTGGGCCGACAGCCACTGGACGATGGTCGGCAATGTCTGCGGCGTATTGCCCATGTGGCCACCGGGGAACAGGCGCACCGCCTTGGGCGAGCCGTGCTCGGTCAGCAGATGCAGGTCGGCAATGGGACACTGCCTGTCCTCCTTGCCGTTGACCAGCAGCATCGGCGCGCTGGGACGGTCCAGCAGGCCCTGGTCCACCAGGGAAAGCCGCCTGAAACCTTCGATGTATTCACCATCGGTGCTCACCCCGAGCATGCGCTGGCGCGTTTCCACCAGTTCCATGAGGTAGCTGTCGGGATATCGCGAGGATTCGACCCACTCGGGTTGGAACATGTAGTGCGCGCCACCGCCCCAGTTGACGGCGGCAGCGATGTGCTCGGGATGCAGGTGGGCCAGCTTGGTGGCCCAATAGCCACCGAAAGAGCGTCCCAGGATGCCGACCTTGTCCGCGTCCAGGTCGGCCTGCCGGGCGGCCCATTCGAAGACGGGCAGGAACTGGCGCTCTGCATCCTGCACGCCCTTGACCGGCGACTCGCCGGTGCCGGCGTTGTCCATGGCGATGGTGGCCACGCCCGCAGCCAGGAAGGCATTGCAGGCTGCGGTCATCTGTTCCTTCCAGGCGTCGACCCCGCCCCACATCACCACGACCGGCGGGCGTGCAATGCCTTGCGGCCGACGCAGCAGGAAGACGATCTCGCTGCCTTCGCCGCTGCGGCCTGCAAAAGGAATGCAGATGCGCTGCACCGGGTTATCCCAGCAAGCGCCGGCCAGCACATAGGTCTCCCGTTCGGCACGGGCACAACGCTCCTTGTCCGGGTGATTCGGGCAAGGAAAACGACCCATGAAATAAAAGCCGCTGGCCTTCATGTAGAGGGTGGCGGCGGCGCCCTGGTCGCCATTTTCGCGGGCACGGTCGGCCAGGGTACGGGCCTGGTCGCCGGCCTTGCCCCAGACCGCTGCCCAGGATGCGCCATCCAGTCCCTGCAGCGCGTCGATGAGGCGCTCACCGTCTTCCTGCGATACCAGGTTCATGGGATGGACCTTGGCGGCCAGTTTGTCCTTCATCCATTGCTTGGCCTCGGCCAGTGTCTTGGGACGGCCCTGCACGTTGCCGGCCACGTCTGCGTTCTCGCTCAATTGGTCACCTCTGTCAGTTGCAAGCCCTCATCATGGCGGGCCCGGAGTTGACATCGTAGGTGCGCGCGCAACGGCCACTTTGCCTCCTGTGCTGTGGCTTTTGACTTTCAGCGCACCATCGTGCAAACGCAGCTTCGCTCCGAGACAAATCGCACGGCCAGTTCAGGCAAATTTCATTCATGCATGCCGCTACGCTGGCAGGGTCAACAACATTCGGGCTCACACGGCGATGCGTGCTGCGTGCCAGCCCATCCATGGAGGTTCGTGCAGATGCAACAGAAGAAGATTCTTGTCGTGGGCGGCGGTATCGGTGGCATGTCGGCCGCCATTTCGCTGGCCAGGTCGGGTCACGCGGTGGAACTCATCGATCTGGATCCGCAATGGCGCGTCTATGGCGCCGGCATCACCATCACCGGCCCGACGCTGCGCGCATTCAAGGCACTGGGGGTGCTGCCGGAGATCGAGGCCCAGGCCTATACCGGCCACGGTATCCAGGTCTGCTCTGCCGATGGCGCACGCCTGGCCGTGCTTCCCACGCCGGTACGTCCGGAGGACGGCATTCCGGGCTGCGGTGGCATCATGCGGCCGGTACTGCACAAGATCCTCTCGGCAAGGGTGGCAGGGGCCGGCGTGAAGGTAAGGCTGGGCCTGTCGGTTGAAAAAATCGAACAAGTGCATGGCCAGGTCGAGGCCGAGCTCACCGATGGATCGCGTGGCCGCTATGACCTGGTCATCGGCGCCGACGGACTGTTCTCGCGCATGCGAAGCCTGCTCTTCCCCCAGGCCCCGGCGCCGCAATACACGGGCCAGAGCGCCTGGCGTGCCCAGTTGCCACGGCCACCCGAGATCGACCGGCGCCATTTCTTCCTCGGTGGTCCCTACAAGGTCGGCCTGACTCCGGTATCGAAGGACCGGATGTACATGTTCCTGCTGGAAAATTCCCCCGAGAAACGCCGCCTTCCCGAGGCATCGCTCCCGCAGGAACTGGAGCGCCTGACCCGTTCGTATGGCGGCATCATCGGCGACATCGGCCGCTCGCTGACGGCTGAGAACACCATCGTGCAGCGTCCGCTGGAAGCCTTCCTGCTGCCGGGTCCATGGTTCAGGGGCCGCGTGCTGCTCATCGGGGATGCGGCCCATCCGACCACCCCCCAGCTGGCCTCCGGCGCTGGGCTGGCCGCCGAAGATGCGCTGGTCCTGGCTGAAGAACTGGGCGACGGCAGCGATATCGACGGCGCCTTGCAGCGCTACATGGCACGACGCTATGAACGCTGCCTGCTGGTGGTACAGAACTCGCTGGAGATCGGCCGACGCGAACAGGCAGGCCGTCCCATCGCCGAACAGACCGTCCTGGTTGAACAATCACTGAAGGTACTCGCAGAACCCATCTGAGCCGCCCTGACGCCGGCCGGCAGCAAGCGGTAGAAACCGCACCCACTACAACATGGAGACCAGCATGACACAGCCTTCCCAAGAGATCATCCGCGGTGCTCGCGCCGCCATGAGCCGTCTCGCCGACCGCAATACGCCCTTCATCTTCAACGAATGGTATGTCGCTGCCTTCAGCGATGAAGTGGGCCGTTCACTGCTCAAGCGCACGCTGCTGGGCAAGCGCCTGGTCCTGTTCCGCACTGGAGAGGGCAAGCCCGTCGCCATGGATGATCGCTGCGTACACCGCTCCTATCCCTTGTCAGCGGGACAGCTCGACGGCGATACCGTAGTCTGCGGCTACCATGGCCTGCGCTATGACCAGAACGGCGACTGCATCGAAGCACCGGCCGTGGCGAAGTGTCCCAAGAACATTGGTGTGCGAACCTACCCGCTGGCAGAACGCGGCCCGGTCCTCTGGATCTGGATGGGCGACCCGGCGCTGGCCGATGAATCCGCGATTGCGGCGCTGCCGTGGATGCAGGACAGCGCGTGGGCGGGTGCCAAGGGCTACTATGACCTGAAGTCCAGCTATGTCTACCTGCATGAGAATCTGCTCGACACCTCGCACCTGAGCTACATGCATGCCAATACCATCGGATCGCCGGACTATGTGAAAGCACCCACGACCTCTGAAATCGGCGAGGGCAGGTTCGCGCTGGTGCGCACCGTCTCGCCAACCAAACTTCCGCCGGTCTGGGCCAAGCCCACCGGCCTGGAAGGTGTACCGACCGCATCGCGCATCGTGCGCAATGAATTCCTCAGTCCCGCACTCTATGAAGTCACTACGCGCCTGTATGACTCGGCCCTGCCGGAAGGCGAACGGTCGGAGTTCCTCATCAAGGTCGCCCATATGGCCAGCCCGGCCACGCACAACACCACCCACTACTTCATCTATCTCGGCCGCGATTTTGCCCAGGACGATGCAGCAGCGACGCAATTCATGGCGACCAATTTCTTCAAGGCTTTCGATGAGGATGTGGCTGGACTGAGCCTGCTGGAAGAGGTCATTGCTGAGCAGGGTGAAGAACTGTACGAAATTTCCATCGCCAGCGATGCACTCGGAGTGGCCATGCGCCGCTACCTGAAGGGGCGTGCTGACTAGGAAGCCAGTGCCCAGGCAAGTGCCGCCCCGGCACCTGCTGCCACAGCCGGCCGCGCGCCGGTGGTCATGATGCAGCAGTCATGACGCCGGCAGCCAGCAGGAATGAAACCATGAACCCCGCTACAGGCAGTCACGGCTGGATGACCGTCACGGTGACGGCCAAGGTAATGGAAGCGGAGGGCATCTGCGCTTTCCGCCTCCAGGCGGCCTCCACAGAGATGCTGCCGCGCTTCACCGCGGGCGCGCATATCGATGTGGAAGTTGCACCCGGCCTGGTCCGCCAATACTCGCTGTGCAATCCGTCGAACCAGGAGCGCGGCTATGAAATCGCCGTGCTCCTGGCCGAGCCCTCCCGTGGCGGCTCGGCGGCGATGCATGCGGTCACGGTCGGCCAGCAGATCCGTATCAGTGCGCCCAGGAACAACTTCGGCCTCATCCCGGGCAGCGGCCGCGCCATCCTGGTGGCGGGTGGCGTGGGGATCACGCCTATCCTGGCCATGGCCGAAGAACTGCACGCGCAAGCGCGGCCATTCGAACTCCACTTCAGCACCCGCTCGCCCGCCCGCGCAGCGTTTCGACAGCGCCTGGCCCACGGGCCGTTTGCGGCGCATGTCCGCTTCTACTCAGATAGCGAAGACCAGAAGATCGACCTCGCCGACATCGCCCGCTCTCGCGGTCCCGATGACCATCTCTACGTCTGCGGTCCGACCGGCTTCATGGACTTCGTCCTGGGCGAATCGGAACGACTGGGATGGCACAAGGATCAGCTCCACAAGGAGTATTTCTCCGCCCCGGCAAGCGCTGGAGAACAGGACGGTGAGGCGTTCGAAGTCAGGATCGCCAGCACCGGCGAGGTGTTCCCCATCCCTGCAGACAAAAGTGTGGTCGAAGTACTGGCCCGGCATGGCATCGAGATCCCGACCTCATGCGAACAGGGCATCTGCGGGACCTGCATCACGGGCGTCCTCAGCGGTGTCATCGACCATCGGGATTTCGTGCTGAGCGATGCGGAGAAGGCACGCCATGACCAGTTCACGCCCTGTTGTTCGAGGGCGGCTTGCCGGATGATCGAACTGGACTTGTAGCGCATCGGTGTGCGGCGGGCCGTCCAAAAGACCAGCGCGCGAACGAGACGGCAATAGCCGTTCTTCGCTGCGCCGCCCCGGGCTCCCGCGTGGTGCAGGCATCGGCCGCCGACCTGCCCTGCCTGGCCCCCATTCATTCCTTGCAGTTATGAATGGCGAAAAAAAAGGAAATAGTCCCCGTCCCACCCCGTAGCTAGACTCCGCAAGCGGACGTTGACGGCACCACGCATCAGCTGCGTCAGGCGTCCCGACAACAACAACGCAAGGAGACCCATGGTCAACAGAAGACAATTCCTGGCCGGCAGCCTGCTCGCCTGTACCGCAGCGCGCTCGGCCATCGCCCAATCCATTCCCAACTCCGCCGGCGACCAGCCACCCCGGCTCAAGGCGCCAGCACTGGCCTGTGACAGCCATCACCATATCTATGACGCACGCTTCCCGGTCTCGCCGCATTGGCGCGGTGGCCGCCCGGACGGCGCCACGGTGGCCGATTACCGGCGCCTCATGGCCAAGCTCGGCATCGCCCGCAACGTGGTGGTCCAGCCCTCCACCTATGGCAGCGACAACCGCTGCCTGCTCGATGCACTCACCCAGTTCGGCGCACAGGCACGCGGTATCGTGGTCATCGACGATGACGTCGAACTGGCGCAATTGAAGGAAATGGATCAGTTGGGTGTGCGCGGCGTGCGGGTCAACTTCCTCTCGCCGCAAAGCTGGGGCATCACGACCGTGGACCGCTTGCTGCGCACGGCAAAGCGCATCGCGCCGCTGGGCTGGCATGTGCAGGTGCTGATGTCGGGCGCACAGATCGCCGAGCATGAAGCCGTGCTGGCCGGCCTGCCCACCCCGGTGGTGATCGACCACCTGGGCCGCATCCCCCAGCCACAAGGACTGGATCATCCGGGCGCCCAAGCCATCCTGCGCCTGCTGGCGCGGGGCAACACCTGGATCAAGCTCTCCGAGCCCTATGCCGATACCCTGCAGGGGCCGCCCGGTTATCCCGATACCAGCCTGCTGGCGCGCGCCTACCTGCAAGCCGCCCCGCAGCGCACGCTGTGGGGCAGCGACTGGCCGCATCCCACCGAAAAGATCAAGCCGGATGATGCCGTGCTGTTCGACCTGCTGGCCGCCTGGGCGCCCGATCCGGCGCTGCGCCACCAGGTCCTGGTGAGCAATCCGGCCAGCTTGTTCGGTTTCTCCTGAAACCGCGACTGGCCATGCAAAAGAGCCGCCTGCGCAAGCAAGGCGGCTCTTTCGTCATCACGCTTGTGCTCAGCGCACAGCTTCCTTCAGCGCGCCAGTAGCAGCCACGCGTGACTTGCGCGACAGCACCAGCAGGATGACCACGCTCACGACCGACAAACCCACCAGCGGCAACAAGGCCATGGCATAGCTGCCGGTGGCGTCCTTGATCCAGCCGTAGGCGTTGACCATCAGGCCACCGCCGATCAGGTTGGAGACGGCATTGATTCCCGCCAGGCCGGCAGCGGCCGAACCCGTGGCCAGCCAGGTCGAGGCCATGGCCCAGAACGGTCCCTTGAACGAATAGGCGCCAATCAATACCATCGTCAGCAGCAACACCACCGGGGCCAGCGTGTTGGCCAGCGACGCCAGCGCCAGGCCGCCACCGATGAGGATCAGCGGAATGGCGGTATGCCAGCGGCGCTCGCCGGTACGGTCGGAATGGCGACCCCACCACACCATCAGCACCGAGGCCACCAGGTAGGGAATCGAATTGACCAGGCCGGTCTGCATCACCGTCAGCCCGAAGGACTTGAGCAACTGCGGCTGCCACACGTTCAACACCGAACCGGCGGCCGACGCGCAGGCGCACACCAGGGCCATGCCCCACACATGCGGCTGGCTGAACAGCTTCCACAGGGGAATGTGCTGCTTGGCGGTGCGGCTGGCGGCTTCCTTGTCCATGGTGGTGACCAGCCACTGGCGCTGCGCATCATTGAGCCAGCGCGCCTGATCGGGGCGATCCGTCAGGAAGAACAGGCAGACCACGCCCAGCAACACGGTCGGCAACCCTTCCAGCAGGAACAGCCAGTGCCAGCCGCGCAGTCCACCGATGCCATCCATCTGCAGCAGCAGTGCCGACACCGGCGAAGCCACGAAGCTGGCCGCCGGGATCGCCACCATGAACAGCGCCACGATGCGGGCACGATAAGCCGATGGCACCCAATAGGTCAGGTACAGCACCACGCCGGGGAAGAATCCGGCCTCCGCTGCGCCCAGGATGAAGCGCACGAAATACAGCGAAGTCGGCCCCTGCACGAAGGCCGTACAGGCCGAGATCAGGCCCCAGGTGACCATGATGCGGGCCAGCCACTTGCGTGCGCCGAATTTCTGCAGTGCCAGGTTGCTGGGTACTTCAAAAATGAAATACGCGATGAAGAAAAGGCTGCTGGCAAAGCCGAACATCTTGGGCGAGAGCCCGATATCCTGGTTCATCTGCAAGGCCGCCATGCCGATGTTGCCGCGGTCGATGAAGGCAAACAGGTAGCACAGCATCAGGAAGGGCAGCAAGCGCCAGGTCACCTTGCGCACGGTCTCTTGTTCGAGCCGCTTGTCGTCTTGGATGGTCTCCATGTCTCTCTCTCGGAAGTCGGGTGCCGCCTGTGTCGGCGGCTGGCCCGTCAGTCATTATGAATTAGCCGGTGACGGTCTGTTCGTTCAATACCGCCAGGACATTGCTGGCCGCTCCGGTGCCCATGGCGACGTAGGCGTCGGCCGTCACGCCGCCGATATGCGGGCTCAGGATGGCGTTGCTGACGTCCTGCAGCGGATGCGGCGCGGTGAAGGGCTCCTTCTCGAAGCTGTCCAGGCCGGCCGCGCGCAGCTTGCCCGACGCCAGTGCCGCAATCAGCGCCGCTTCATCGACCAGCCCGCCACGCGCGGTGTTGACCAGGATGGCGCCATCCTTCATGCGGGCCAGCGATTGCGCGTTGATCATGTGCTTGTTGTCTGCCGTCAGCGGGCAATGCAGCGAGACCACGTCGGATTGCGCAAACAGCGTATCGAGATCGACCAGCCGCACGCCTTGCGGGGCTTCCTTTGCATACGGATCATAGGCCAGCACGGGCATCTCCAGGGCGGCCGCCACAGCGGCCACGCGACGCGCGATGGCGCCGATGCCCACCAGGCCCAGCGTGCGTCCGCGCAGCTCCAGGCTCTTGTGGGTGGACTTGTCCCAGTGGCCTTCACGCATGCGCTGGTCCAGTCCGACCACGCTCTTGGCGCAGGCCATGATGAGTGCCCAGGTATGCTCGGCCACCGCCGGCGCATTCGCACCGGCGGCAGCCTTGACGACAATGCCGCGCACCTTGGCGGCTTCGGTGTCGATGGAGTCGATGCCGGTGCCGTGCTTGGAAATCACCCGCAGGCCAGGGGCCGCATCCATCACGCGCGCGCTCACGCCGCCGTAGCGCACGATGATGGCCACCGGCTGATGTTGCTGCACCAGGCTGACCATGTCATCCTCGGTCGGCTTGGCGCCGGCATAGACCAGCTGAAAGTCACGCAGGATTTCAACCGCCTGCAGTGCCAGGTCGACACCGGTGACGATCACCACTTCCTTCTTGACGGCGCTCACAGCGATTCTCCTTCGGCCAGCACGCCACCCTTGCGCAGGGCGCCTTCCAGCCAGGTCGGACGCAGCGGGCCGCCACCACGGATTTCGGTCAGGCGCTTGGTTTCATCGGCGACCTTCTTGGCAGCCGCCGCCAGCAGCGAAGCGGCTTTCTCGCGCTCGACCACCACCACGCCATCGGCATCACCCACGATCAGGTCACCCGGCTGCACGGCAGTGCCGCCCACCGAGACCGGCCAGTTCACGCGGCCGGCGATGTTCTTGGTCGGGCCGTTCGGATTGGCGCCCACGGCATAGACCGGGAAACCGATGGCGCGGATGGCTTCGGTATCGCGCACCGAACCATAGATGATGATGCCGGCCAGGCCGCTGGCCTTGCATTGCGATACCATGATCTCGCCCATCAGCGCGCAGGTCTCATCACCCTTGCCATCGATGACCAGCACGTCACCCGGCTTGGCGATGGCCATGGCGGCATGGATCATCAGGTTGTCGCCGGGACGCACTTCGACCGTCACGGCCGGACCGGCCACGCGCATGGAGGGCGACAGCGGTGCCACGCGGCTGCACAGGGTACCGCGACGACCGGCCACGTCGGCCAGGATGGAGGCCGGGAACTCTGCGGCCTGGGCCACGATGGAAGCGTCGACGCGTTCGATGTCGCGGATGAAATCAGGTTGGGTGCTCATGGGGATCCTTTGATTGAAAATGAAGTCAGGGGACCACGCTCAAGCGTGGGAATACATGGGCAGGCCGGCCACCGGCACGTCGGCGCGCAGGATGGATCCGGTCTGGGATTCGGTGATGAAGAGGCTCTTGCCGTCGGCTCCGCCAAAGGCCAGGTTGGTGGTCGAGATGCCGGCCGTGGAGCGGATGCGCAGCAAGGGCTCGGCAAACTTCGACAGACGCCAGATGGAGCCGAAGCCGGTGTGGGCGATGTAGAGGCAGCTCTCGGCATCCAGCGCCAGGCCATCGGGACCGGCCATGCCGCCGTGCAGGTTGGCGAACACGCCGACTTTGCCGACCACGCCGTTGTGATGCAGCGGGATGCGCCAGATCTGCTGCGCCCGCGTGACCGCCACCAGCAGGTGGTTCAGGGCCGGGTCGTAGACGATGCCATTGGGACTGGGGATGGTGTTGATGAGGCAGGTCAGCTGGCCGTCGGGCGACAACCGATACACGCGCCCGGTGGCATCCTGCAGGCCGGTCTGGCCCTGGTCGGTGAAATAGATCTCGCCCTTGGGCCCGAACACCAGGTCATTGACGCCCTTGAAACCTTCCGAACCGACCGTCTCCAGCAGTGGCGTGACGGTCCCGGTATCGGGATCGAGCTGCACCAGGCCGCGCTTGTAGTCGGTGATGACGATGCGGCCGCTCTTGTCGATTTTCAGTCCGTTGGGCCAGCCGTCGTATTCGGTGACCAGTTCCCATTGGCCATCCATGGTGATGCGGAAGATGCGGCCATAGGGAATGTCGGTGACGTACAGGCGGCCCTGGCGGTCGAAGGACGGCCCTTCGAGGAAGGAATCGATGGGCAGGCCGCCCCGGTTGGCATCGCCCCAGGCGTTCTTGCGGGGGGACCGGAAATGATCGGGCAAGCGGGTGAAAACGCTGGCCTCGACCGTGGGAGGCGGGGCAAAGAAGCTCATGCTGTTTCCTTGGAGGTGGAAGGGGCACGGGACGGATCACCCAGTGCCAGCGTGATGACGGCACCCAGCAGCAAGGCACCGGCCACGAAGATCAACGGATAGGTAAAGCCCTGGGTGGTTTCGCGGATGAAGCCGATCACCGAAGGACCGACAAAGCCGCCCAGGTTGCCGATGGAGACGATCAGCGCCAGGCCGCCGGCGGCTGCGCGTCCCGTCAGGAAGCCCGACGGGAAGGCCCAGAAGGTCGCCTGGAACGACAGGATGGACGCCACCGCAATGGTGATGGCCAGCATCTTCAGCAGCGGCGTATGCAGGAAGGCCGAGATCGCCAGCGACAGCGCCGCCAGCACGATGGCCCCTGCCACGAAGAACAGGCGGCGCTCGCTGCGATTGGCCAGGCGCGCCCACAGCGTCATGGCCACCGCGCCAACCAGGTAGGGAATGGCCGCGACCAGGCCGACCTGGTGCGAGGGCAGGCCGAATTCACGGATGATCTGCGGCAGCCACAAGCCAATGCTGAGCGAACCGAGGATGCCGCAGAAGTTGGCACCGGCCAGCGCGAAGACGCGCCAGTTGGTGAAGGCATCCTTCAACTTGTTGCCATGGCGGGCGGCCAGCACGTTCTGCTCGGTGGACAACTCGTTTTCCAGCCACTGCTTTTCAGAAGGCGTGAGCCAGGCGGCCTTGGACGGACGATCCGGCAGCAGGAACAGGCACAGCACGCCCAGCAGCACGGCCGGCAATGCCTCCAGCAGCAGCAATACCTGCCAGCCCTTGAAGCCCCACATGCCGTGCAATTCCATGAGCGCGCCCGACAGCGGCGAACCGATGATGTTGGCCACCGGGATGCCAATCAGGAAGAAGGCCGTGGCCTTGCCGCGCCAGGCACCTGGGAACCACTGCGTGAAATACAGGTAGATGCCCGGCGTGAAACCGGCCTCGGCCATGCCCAGCAGGAAGCGCGCCAGTGCAAAGCTCTTGGGGCCGACCACGAAGGCGGTGGCCATCGAGATCACGCCCCAGGAAATCATGATGCGCGAAATCCACATGCGCGCGCCGAAGCGATGCAGCGCCAGGTTGCTGGGGATCTCGAAGAAGAAATAACCAATGAAGAACAAGCCCGCACCCAGCCCGAACTGCGAGGGTGTCAGGCCCAGGTCCTTGTTCATGGTCAGCGCGGCGAAGCCGACGTTGATGCGGTCCAGGTAGCTGACCACGTAACACAGCAGGATGAAGGGGATGAGGCGGCGCATCACCTTCTTCATCGTGGCTTCTTCGCTGACGGCGGCGGTCGCGCCCGCTGCGGCGGTGGCTTGCGCCATGGGTTGGGTGGAAACCTGCGACATGGTGCTCTCCGTCAGAATTGGTAAAGGCGGGCGGGGTTGTCGACCAGCACGGTGCGCAGCATCGCGTCGGACCCCAGCCACGTTGTCATGACATCGAGCAGGCGCGCATCATCGGGCTTGTGCTGCTCGGTCGGATGCGGCCAGTCGCTGCCCCACACGAGTTGCGACGGCGCTGTCTGCACCAGGGTGCGGGCCAGCGGCGCGACGTCCTCGTAGTCGGGCGCGCCGCGCTTGCTGTAAAGGTAGGCGCCGGAGAGCTTGACGCTGGCACGCTGCTGGCGCATCAGTGTGGTCACGAAATCGAAGACCGGATGTCCCGGACCAGCCTGCAGCGGGATGCGCGCAAAGTGATCGAAGACCAGCGGCACCGGCAATGCCGAGAGCAGCGTGCGATTGGCCAGCAGCACTTCATTGGGCATGTTGACCTGGAGATGCCAGCCCAGCGCTGCCACGCGGCGCGCCAGGGGCTCCATCATCTCCACGGTGGTGACCGACCCCAGCGCCAGGTTGAAGCGCAATCCGCGCACGCCGGCCTGGTGCAGGCGCTGCAGCTCGGAGTCGCTGACCTGGTCATTGACCACCGCCACGCCGCGGGCAGTCGCGCCCAGTTGCGCCAGCGCATCGAAGGTGCAGCTGTTGTCCACGCCGTAGGCCGAGGGTGTCACCACGACGTTGCGCGTCGTGCCCAGGCGCTGCTGCAGGCGGCGATACATGGGCACGGTAGCCGGTGCATGCAGCAGCTTGGCTCCCGGTGCCCACGCGAAACGCGGGTCATAGATGTGCATGTGGCAATCACAAGCGTCGGCAGGCAGGCGGCTGGCGGCGCGTTGCGTGCCGGCAGAATGGTCATAGGGCTCGGTTTGCGCCAGCACCAGCGGCAGCTGGGCGACGGCGCCGAGGCCGAGCGCGATCTGCGTACTACGCCGCAGGAAAGCGCGCCGGGAAGGCAGGTTTTGCATCGTGCTGGTCTCCATGTTGTCGTCGCCGCAAGGGGCGAGGGTTCTTGTTTGGAGGGCAGTCTACGTGCGGGGATATTTAATGTATATTTGCTTTTATTTTATTATCCATAACTTCCAGGAATGAATCATGGACTTCCGCGATCTCAAGTATTTCGCCGTCATTGCCGAGGAAGGGCACGTGGGGCGGGCGGCCGAGCGGCTCTTCAAGACGCAGCCGGCGCTGACCAAGTGCATTGATCGCCTGGAAGAACAACTGGGGGCACCGCTGTTCGAACGAGTGGGTCGCGGCATTCGCCTGACCCCGGTGGGCGAGGCCCTGCTGCACCGCGCACGGCGCATCAGCCTGATGATGGATGAGACCGCGCGCGAGATCGGCGACTATGCGCACGGGCGTGAAGGGAACATCCGCCTGGGCTGCATCCCGACCCTGGCCGAACACATCCTGCCGGGCATCTGCCAGCAGTTGCTGGCCGAGGCGGAGAAGGTCACGATCGATCTCAAGGTATCGATGAACGATGCCCTGCTGGAAGGCTTGAAGGCGGGGGAACTGGATGTGGTGCTGGGGCCGATGATCCAGGATGACGAGCTGTTCCATACCGAAGAGATCATGCGCGACGAGATGGTCGTCATGGCCAGCCCCAATCACCCCATCTTCGACCGCAAGATCCGGCTGCGGCATCTGCTGGAGTATCAATGGGTGCTGCCTGCGCAATCGGTATTGAGCCGGCAATGGCTGGACAACGTGTTCGACCGCCATCACCTGTCCCGGCCCACGGTGCAGATCACCCCGACCGTGCTGAACATGATCATGCCGCTCATCGAGCGCAGCAACCTGCTCGGCTTTGCCTCCAAGCTGAACCTGCTGGCCGGGCGTGGTCACCTGCGCGAAGTGGTCTTGAAGGAAACCACCATGCTGCGCCGGATGGGATTGAGCTACCGGCGCGATACCTATCTCTCGCCGGCGGCGCTGAGGCTGATCAAGATCATTCGCGGGACCTCGCTGGACTAGCGAAAGAGGTTCCAATGCAGCCTGGCGAGCCGGTTTGCGCTGACCAGGCAAACTATTTGCAGCGCAGATCCGACATGGCACTGCCTCAAGGATGCAGCGCCAAACCCTTGGTGGCCTTCTCTACCCCTTTCTTCGGGCCGCGCAAGGCGATGCCTACCAGGTCCATATTCTCCGCATCTTCTGCCAGGAAGACCTGGCGGTTGGCCTCGTCGTGCCCGGTGGCAAACATGGGAAACACATAGGCAGCCATCGTCAGCTCGCGCGCCAGCCCGGTGCGATGGGCTGCCTGCAGTCCGGCGAGGTCGGCCTCGAAGATCAGGATGGGCTGGCCGCACAGGCTGGCATAACGCTGGCCGCTGGCGTCCACGTAGGGCGCGCCCAGCGACTCCGGCGCAGCGGCGGCGATGCCGGTGGCGAGGAAGGCGGTGACGTTCAGGCGCTGCCACATGGGCAGGTCATTGCGCACCAGGATGGCAATTTTGGTATCGAACATGCGGATTTCCTTGAGGACTCTTGATCCGCCTCATCTTAGGAAACCGCCTCAGCTCCCGGCTAGAACGTTTGTGCAGGCACGGCGATAGGCCGCCGGCGTGATGCGGTAGGCGCGCCGGAACCAGCGCCCCAGGTGGCTCTGGTCGGCAAACCCGGTATCGGCCGCCACCTGCGCCGGATCCGCACCCCTGGCCAGCAGGCGGCGCGCGACGCGCAGGCGCAGTTGCACCAGGTAGGCATGGGGCGAACTGCCGAAGGCCGCACTGAACTGGCGCGTCAGGCGAAAACGATCCAGACCGGAACAAGCCACCAGGTCCTCCAGGCTGAGGTCCTCGGCCAGCTTCGCGTGCATCAGTTCGCGCGCCCGTTGGAGCGCGGGAGAAGCGGTGGCACTGCGCTGCCTGCCGGGTTCGCGGATCCTGCCCGCCAGCAAGACCAGCATGCGGTCCAGCGACTCGTCCCGCGCCAGCCGCCCTTCACGCTGGTGCAAGGCCAGGAAGGCGCGGTGGATGGCCTGGGCCAGGGGGGCGTCATCATGCAGGGTCTGGTCGAAGGCGGCAAAGCGCGACACGGCGGGCAACTGCAGATGCTCGGCCATGGCGGCCAGCCAGGGCTGCGGGAGGTAGAGCATGGCGTAAGTGAAACCGCTCTCGTGGGGCGCATGGCCGTCATGGATGGCGCCCGGTTCGATGAGGATGGACTTGCCAGGCGTGCTCACATGCAAGGCGCGTCCACAGCGAAAGCGCTGCACGCCCTGCAAGGTGACGCCGACCAGCATCTCGTCGTGCGCATGCGGATCGTAGGCGTGGCCGGAAAAGTGCGCGCTGATGCTCTCGATGCCACTCTCGTCATCACGACGCAGGTCGACCCATTCCCGCCGTGGGAGGGCAGACGAGCTGGCAGGGTCTGGGGACGGGTTCTCCATCCAGCGATTCTAGCCTCAGTACCCGCCTGTTGCTGGCTGGTACAGGAGTCGCCGACTTCAGCGCCCCCCCGCGCCGCGCGCTGCCAGTACCTTCTCCACCAGTTCGAGCAGGGCTTCGTCGCTGAAAGGCTTGTCCAGCAAGGCTTGCGCACCGAGGGCGATGGCACTGCTGCGCATGGCCTCGTCGGCATGCCCGGAAATGAAGATCACCGGGACACTCTTGCCGGACTCGGTCAGGGCTTCGTAGAGCTGGAAACCGGACATGCGTTTCATCTTGACATCACTGATGAGGCAGACGCAGGTGTCAACGAACTCCGACTCCAGGAATTCTTTCCCTCCGGAAAAACTGTGCGCGTCAAAGTCCATCGAATGCAGCAACGTGGTCACCGACCAGCGCACTGATTCATCATCATCGACGACACACAGCGGGCCGCGGCAATCGATGATCTTGACGTCGGCCCATTCAGATTTCACGTTCATGCCTCATGATAAAGCCCTCGCCCGCACTCGCCATTCACCTTAGGTATAACTTGCCGCACATGGCCCTGCTGGCCTATACCGGTGGGCGGGAACGCGCCAACGGCAGGGCCATCACGAACAACGCCCCGCCGCCAGGACGATTTCCCGCAGCAAGACTTCCGCCATGCGCCTCGCTGATGCTGCGGCAGATCGCCAGGCCCATGCCCAGTCCGCTCTCCTTGGTGGTGTAGAAAGGTTCGAAGATCCTTTCCGCCTGCTCGCCGCCGAGCCCTGGGCCACTGTCGGCAATCTGCAGTTGCACCTGCTGCCCGGTCCCATGGGTGCTGATCTCCAGCTTGCGCGGATGGCCGGGCGGCTGTTCGCTCATGGCTTCGCTGGCATTCTTGAGCAAATTCAGGATCACCTGCTGCAATTGCACCTTGTCTCCCTCGACCGCCAGGCGCGGCTCCAATGCCAGCGTGATATCGATCTCGCGGGCGCTGATGTCCTCCGCCAGCAAACCGGCCACTTCCGAGACCAGCTCGGTCATGTCGATGGTGTCCAGCTCTGCCGGCGCTTGCCGCGCCAGGCCACGCAAGGCGCGAATGATCCCGGCCGCGCGCAGCCCCTCCTTGCGCACCCGCTGCAAGCCATCCTGCGCGCGCTCGATATCGGGTGTGGCACGGTTGAGCCACCGCAGCGTGGCTTCGGCCGAGGTCACGATGGCACCCAATGGCTGGTTGATCTCATGGGCGATGGACGCCGCCAGGTTGGCCAGCACGGTCAGGTGCGCATTCTCGACCAGTTCGGTACGGGCCGCATGCAGGCTGCGTTCGGCTGCGCCACGGGCATCGCTCTCGGCAATGAGTTGCTCATAGAGCCGGGCCGATTCCAGGGCGACCGCCATCTGCGGTGCCATCAATTCCAGGCGCGTAAGGCGCGCGGCATGAAATACGCCGGGCGCCAGGTTGTTTTCGAGATAAAGCACCCCCAGCAGTTCGCCCCCGCGCAGCAGCGGCAGGCACAGCACCGAACGCAAGGCAGCCGCGTCCTCCCGCTGCAGGCGCATGGAAACCGCATCAGACTGGGCATCATGCAGGCTGACCGCCTGCCGGGTACGGATCACCCGGTTCAGCAAGGGCAAGGGAATCACGCCCTGGGTGGGCTCCACCAGGGCCACCGAAGTCTGGATGCGCTGCTCAACCAGTCGCGAGGAGGCCTCGATCATCGGCCCGGCCTGGGTCATGCGCACCAGCACGCCATATTGGGCAGCAGCATGTTGCAGGAACTCGCCCATCATGGTCTCCACCAGCTTTTCCCTGACGGATTCACGCGAGAGCGCCTGGGCCGCGCGCAACTCCAGCTGCCAGGCAGTGCCCGGCTGTGCTTGCGCCTGCGCGCCGGTATCGCCTTGCAGCCACGCCTCGTCGGCTACCACCTCCTGAGCACGGATGGCAGCGGCCTTGCTGGCGGCGCCCCAGCGCTGGTAGGCGGCACGGGCCAGGCGTTCGTGCTGGACCGCGGCGACGTCCAGCGACTGGCGGCGACACAGCTCGGCCGCCAGTTCGTGCGCCAGCGCCTGCTCGTGCGGGAAACCTGCCGCATGGGCGGTGCGCGCAGACTGCTCGAAATGCATCAGCGCCTGCAGGGGCTGTCCCTCCAGGCGCGCCAGCTCTCCCTGCAGCAACAGGAGCTTGTTGTGGAAGGTATGCCGATTGGTGCCGGCCCACACCGCGAAACGCTCGCATTGCGTGCGCAGCAGCGTCATGACCGCCTGTTGCGCCTGGGCACCGGATGCGTGACTGCGCGCCACTGCCAGGGCGTGGAAGAGATGACAGTCCGCAATATTGATGTGTGCAGGAATGGCCCGGATGAAGGTGAGCGAACGTTCCAGCAGCGTATGCGCCAGCGCCCATTGCTGCCGGTAACCGGCCAGCATGCCGGCATACAGCCAGATCCAGAAACGCGTGGCCAGTGAGCCGGCACGCGCGGCGCGATCTTCGCAGCGGGCCAGCCATGCCTGTGCATCTTGCGGCTCAGCCGGCGGCGGCCCCTTCATCAGTTGCACGGCAAATTCCTGCTGCGACAGGATCAGCAATTCGATATCGAGATAGCCGATGGAACGCGTCAGCGCCAGTCCCTGCTCGGCAGCTTCGTCCACCAGCGGCAAGGCTTCGCCCATGGCCAGCATGTCGGAAACGATGTGGTTGCAGGCATAGCAGGCCATGCCGATATCACCGCAGGAGATGCCGCGCTGCCGCGCCTGCTGGGCGTATTCCAGCGCCACTTCCAGCGGCTGGGTCCAGGCCGCGATCTGATCCAGAGCCACCAGGGTAGCGATGCGGCCGGATTCGTAACCATGCTGATCCACCAGGGCCAGGGCCGCCAGCCCGAAGGCATGACCGTCTTCGAACAGGCCGTAGTGGTGCGCGCTGAAGACGCCGAACCAGGCCAATCCATAGGGCGAATCGACGGTCACACCATGGCGCAAGCTCAGTTCCACCAGCTTGGCCAGGTGGGTGAAGCTGAGGTCATCGGCAAAGAACACCGAAGACATCAAGGTCGACAGCAAGGACATGGCTGCGCAGACCTCCTCATCCTGGCACAGCGGCAAGTCAGCCAGCGAGGCAATCGGACGACCTCCCAATGCCTGCATGGCATCCTCATAGGCCTGCCGGACCTGGTGACGGTCAGGATCGCGCTGGAGCACGATACCGAGGATGCGCAATCCGGTCAGCGAAGCCTCGATGGCCTGTCCATAATCGGAGCGCAGGGTGTGCAGCACCGCCTCAAGCCGATACGCCGACGCGCGCGCAATCGGGGACACGGCGCGCGGCAACATCGCCTGGATGCGCTCGGCAGCCTGTGCCAGGGATACCTTGGCCACCAGCAGCTCGCATTCGATGAGCGCGGCCTCGTAGGCCAGCGCATGGTGATCCTGCCACCAGGTCTGGTCCATCATTGCCTGTGCGGCGCGTACGTAGTCGGCCGCGCGCTCCACCGCTGAGGCCTGCTGGGCCAGGCGCGCCGCCAGCAACAGGATGCGGGCGAAGGCGGGCCTTTCGATGGCCAGCAGATCGTCCAAGGCGATCTTCTCGATCTGGTTGCCGATCTCGTAGGCATGTGCTTGCCCGTCATCATCCCAGCAAGCGAGCATGCTGCGCGCCACGCGCGCATGCGCTGCGGATTTTTCCTCGGGCGGGGTCAGCGCATAAGCTGCCTCCAGCACACGGTCATGCTGGAATACGCAGGCCGCACCGTGGCGTGCGATCATGCCGCTGCTGCAAAGCTGGTCGATGGCTGCCAGGAATACGGCAGCCTCCAGGCCGCAGGCGCGTTCCAGCAAGACCATCTCGCTGCGGATACCGATGCAGCCGAATTGCTGAAGTACCAGGCGCGCAGGACCGGGCAGGCGGCTGATGCGCTGGATCATCAGGTCCACCACATGCTCGGCATGGCCCGCCAGCAGGCCCTTCTCTTCCAACCATCGCCAGCCTTCGCCGCCACCGACCAGCTCCAGCGCGCCATCGTCGATCCAGCTTTGGAGCAACTGGCGGGCGAAATAAGGATTGCCGCCCGATTTTTCATGCAGCACCTGTACCAGGCTGCCCAGTTGCTCACCGGACTGCGTCAGGGCGTCGTTGACAATATCGCCGAAGGCGCTGGCCGACAACGGTTCCACCGTCAGTTCGAGCAGGCGCAAGCGGCTATGGCGCCGGGCATGCAGGGCCTGCTGGCAGCGCTGCGAGAAACTTCCTTCATGGTCGCGGTAGGCGCCGACCAGCAAGACGTTGGCAGGCGGATCGGCGAAGAACTCATCGAGGAAGGACAGCGTGGCCTCATCGGCCCAATGCAGATCATCCAGCAACACCACCACGGGCTGGCCGCTTCGGGCGAAGGCCTCGACGCTGCGCACCAGGGCGCGCTCGGTACGGATCCGGCCCTGTGGGGTGAGGATGCCCAAGGCCGGAGAAGACGAACCCAGCAGGTGGCGCGCCTGCGGCACCAGCCCGGTGACCAGGCCGGCATTGCCGCTGACCAGGCCCTGCCAGCGCGCCGCCAGGTCGTCCACTGCGGACTGCTGCTGGCCAAGTGCGTCGACCACCAGCATGTGCACGGCCTGCGCGATCACCGCATAGGGAATGGCGCTGCCGAGCTGATCGCATTTTCCGGCACCGACGGCGGCGCCGCACTCGTGCGCGCGCTTGAGCAGCCAGCGGGCCAGCGCCGATTTGCCGATGCCGCCGCGCCCGCCGATCATCACAACTTCCGTGCCCCCCGTCTCGCATACCCGGTCCAGTGCCTGCTGCAACTTGTCCAGCTCCGGTTCGCGGCCATGCAGGCGCTCTGACCGGAAGTGCGCGGCCAAGGTAGCGGCGGCGTCGAGCTCGAAGGGGCTGATGAAGCCGCTGTCCAGGTATTCGCGCTGGCAACGCAGCAAATCCGTCAGCAGGGCCGTCACGGAGGAATAGCAGGCAGCAGCCGTCTTGGCCAGCAAACGTGCGACCAGCTGCTCCAGCGGTGCCGGAACATCGCTGCGCAGCGATGACAGCGGGCGCGGCTCGATGGCGCTGTGAACGTACTGCCAGTCGCTGACCTGCTCCTCCGGCCACGGCGCGGCAGCGGCCAGCAGGCGGAAAAACACCTGACCCAAGGCGTACAGGTCGTGATAGACACCGGCCTGGCCCTGCTGTGCGGGCTGATAAGGCAGGGCACGGGAAGACGCGATGAGCGATCCGTCTTCACCGCCCGCGCTGGCGCCGACCAATAGCATCTCGCCTGTCGCCGCATGATAGATGTGTTCCGTGCGCAGGTCCCCATGGAGCAATCCGGCCGCATGCCATTGCCCCAGCTTGCGGGCACAGGCAATGGCAATGACCAGGAAGTCCGCCAGCGGCAGGGGGGCAAGTCCGGCTTGCAGACAGGGATTCGTCCCCGAGGCCGGAAACAGCAGAATCAGCGCATCGCTCTCCCACACCGCTCGCGGGGCCTGGTCCGGGCAGGCCGATGCGATCCTGCGTCCGAACCGCATCTCGCGTTGTAGCCGCGCGTGCGCCTGGACATGCGACAGCGCAGCGCGACGGGCGATCCAGGAATCACCCCCGACGGGGTCCTTCAGCCATAGTGTGTCGATGCCTTCATCGCTGTCCAGCAGTTGCGCTGCACAGGATGAGATCCGGCAGGTTTCCGGAGAGGTGACGAAAGGGGCGCTGCGGGCGGCATCGGGCATCGGCGTGATCGGGTCGGAAATCGGGTAGCGAAGCAGAGGTAACGGCGGCAATGACTTGCCCCGACATTCTAAGCAAGCCGCACCGGTTCCGGTACACGCGACCGATGTTTATCTCGCAGAAGGTCCCTAGCGCTGCGGCAACTCGATGCCCAGCTGGGAGGCAATGCGCACCAGGTCGGCCAGGGTGCGGATGCCGAATTTGTCCATCACGCGCCGGCGATGCACCTTGATGGTGACCTCGCTGACATTGAGCACACCCGCAATGACCTTGTTCATGCGACCGGTGGCGACATGGGCGAACACTTCCTTTTCGCGCGGGGTCAATTTGTCGTAGAGGGCCTGCAGCGCAGCGCTGTCCTGCAGCTCGCTCATGCGCGCCGTCTCGCGGTGCATGGCCATCTCGACGGCGCGCATGAGCTGTTCTTCGGTAAAGGGCTTGGTCAGGAATTCCACCGCCCCTTCGCGCATGGCCTTGACGGTCAGCGGGATGGTGCCGTGGCCGGTGAGGAAAATGATGGAGTGCTCCTGGCCCAGGCGTTTGAGCTCCGCCTGCAGATCCAGCCCGTCGGCACCGGGCATCTGGATGTCGAGGATCAGGCAGCAGGGGCCTTCGGGCCGCCGTGCGCGCAGGAACTCATCGGCGCTGGCGTAAGCCGCTACAGGCCAATCGTAGGATTCAAGCAGGGACACGAGGGACGCACGCAGACCTTCATCGTCGTCCACGACGTGGATCATGGGGGTGGGCATCTTTGTATTGTTTCTGGAATGAGCCGAATGATGGCACACAGTACCAACAAGCGTCTCGGGCGGCTGTTATCTCTAAGGATAATAGGCGGTCCGCAGGTCTCGCGCTGATCCCGCGCCACCTTGACGGCCCAACCCCCCTGTCGCCCAGGGTTCTGGCACATTTCCTGCTTGATGAGAAGTGTTGCAGCAACGCCGCGCCGCTTCATCCGGCTATCGCCGCACTGCAACAAATCCTTTACCATGCGCCCCTGCGGCGGCTGCCGACGACACAAGTCAGCCGCACACCGATGGCCGATCCGGCTTACCCGCCGGCCTGGCCATTGACGTGACGCGTTCGTTATCCACGATTGATGATTGGTATTGCCATGACGACTTCCACTGCGGATTCCTCGCCTTCCACCCCCATTGCGTCCACCCCGGCCGCGCGTGCCCCGGCCTTGCCAGCGGTGCGCCACAGCTGGATCGACAATCTCCAGGGCCAGCTCTTCGGGGTGGTGATGATCGCCTTCGGCATGTCCATGCTGCATAGCCTGGGCCTGATCATCGGCCAGATCGCCGGCGTGGCCTTCCTGGTGACCTATGCCACCGGGATCAGCTTCGGCATGGCCTTCACGATCATCAACCTGCCCTTCTACCTGCTGGCCGCCCTGCGCATGGGTGCCGCCTTCACCTGGCGCACGCTGGCGGCGGTCACGGCGGTGTCCGTCCTGACCAACGTGGCCGGCAACTACATCAGCTACAGCCACCTCGATCCCGCCGTCGGCGCCGTACTGGCCGGGCTGTGCGTGGGCATCGGCCTGATCGGCCTGTTCCGCCACCAGGCCAGCTGCGGCGGCATGAGCATCCTGGCCACCTACGTGCAGGAACGCACCGGCTTCAAGGCCGGCTGGCTGCTCATGGGTTTCGACCTGGCGCTGTTTGCCACGGCGGCGCTGTTCCTGCCGATGGATCGCGTGTTCTATTCGCTGGTCGGTGCCATCACGATGAACCTGTTCGTGGCGTGGAATCACCGCTATGAGTGGTATATCGCGCGCTAGGGAAAACGCGCCGGACAGGGCGATTCCATTACAATCCGGGGCGTCCATGCATCGCACGAATCTTGCTCGCGATGCGGCCAGTCCCCCGTGATTCTCTGCCCTGCCCGCCATGAGCCAAGTCCTGAACTACCTGATCACCGCCCGCCGCTGCGAAGTGGAGGAACTGCAACGCCTGGCGCGCACCTGCCAGCTGGTGCTGACCGTCGGCAAGCTGATCCATTGCCTGCAGCAGGAACGCGGCATCTCCAACATCTACCTCGGCTCGCACGGTGAGCGCGATGCCCAGGTGTGGCAGGAGCGCGTGGCGGCCAGCCAGGCCGCACAAGGCGAATGCGAGACCTGGCTGGAATCGGTCGAACACGACAACGCCCTCTCCAACGGCGCCCGTCTCTATACTCGCATCGCCTTCGCCCTGCACGCACTGGACGGACTGCCCAAGCTGCGTGCCGATGTAGCCGCACTGGCCTGCACGCCGGCGGCGAGCTACGAGCGTTTCAAGACGGTCGTGGGCGCCCTGCTGGCACTGGTGTTCGAAGCCGCCGACGTGGCGGTGGATCCGCAGATTTCACGGCTGCTGGTGGCGTTGTTCAACCTCATGCAAGGCAAGGAATTTGCCGGCCGCGAACGGGCCGCCGGCGCCGCCGCGTTTGTCACGGGCAAGATCACGCGCGAGCAGGAACAGACCATCGAAACCCAGATCGAGATGCAGGAACAGGCCCTGCGCCGCTTCGAGTCCTTTGCCGAAGGTTTCCGCAACGAATGGACGGCCATGCAGGCCACCCTGCCCCTGGCCGACCTGGAAAGGCTGCGCCGCAAGCTGCTGACCGCCCACGGGCGGCCGCTGGATCCCGAGCTGGCCGATATCTGGTACCAGTGCTGCTCGACCCGCATGGATGGCCTGCACCAGGTGGAGATCCACCTGGCGCAATACGTGCAGTCGCAGTGCCAGGACAAGATCGTCGAATTGCAGAAGGCCCTGGACGACCAGGCCCAGCTGTTCAGCCAGGAGGAGGCGCGCGACCCGCTGGCGGCCTTCTCCAGCCTGGATGGCGAGCCGCTGCCGGAGGACTCCTTGCGCGCGGGCGTCGGGCCGCACCTGACGCACTCCATCGTCGATATTTTGCGCAGCCAGTCCGAGCGCCTGCAGAACCTGACCCAGGAACTGGCCACCGTGCGCGAGAGCCTGGAAGAACGCAAGCTCATCGAACGCGCCAAGGGCGTGCTGATGATGAAGCAGGGCCTCAACGAAGAGGCCGCCTATCGCCTGCTGCGCAAGCATGCGATGAACCAGAACCGGCGCATCGCCGAAGTGGCGCAGGCGATCCTGTCGTTGACCGAAATCCTCCCGGACACCTGAGCCGGCGCCCCCTCCCCTGCTGGCTCAAGCAGCCAGCAGGCGGCTTTCGATGTGACGCTGCCCGGCCAGCGGCCGCCCGTGCGCGCGCTGCAAGGCGTCGGCTACGCCCAGCAGCATCTGGTCGCTGAAGGCCGGACCGAATACCGTGATGCCCCAGGGCAGGCCGTTCTTCATGAAATTCATGGGCGTGGCCACGGCGGCGTAATCCAGCATGTTCATGAAGTTGGTGTACCAGCCCAGGTCCGAATTGCGTTGCACCGGCTGCTCGCGCAGTTCCTCCAGCGTCACCGGACGCGGGAAGGCGGGCGTCACCACGCAATCGACCGTGGCCAGGATGCGGTCGCATTCGGCCTTCAACTGCTGCAGGCGATACTGCGCGCGGAAGGTGTCGACGGCGCTGAACTGGGGTGCCTTGCGCAATACGTCACGAATCACCGGCAGGACCTCCTCAGGCCGTTCCTGCAGCAGCGCCTCGATGGTGCTGTAGCGCTCGGCCACCCACGGACCTTCATACAGCAGGCGCGCTGCCTCGAGGAAGGGGCCGAAATCGATGGAGACCGGCACGCCGCCGATGGCTTCCACCTGTCCCAGCGCTTCCACGAACAAAGCCGGGCTCTCGCTGCAGCCGAGGAATTCCAGCTGGCGCGGTACCCCTACGCGCAAGCCTTTGCGCGGTGGCTGGAAGGCCGCTGCATCGTTGTGTGGCAGGTTGGCACGGCTGTATTCATCGCGTTCATCGGGCTGCATGGCCTGCGTGCACAGGGCCAGCAGGTGGCTGGCCTCGGCCGCCGTGGCAGTGAAGAAAGTCACGCAATCCAGCGTGCGGCAGGCCGGCACCACGCCAGCGGTGGAGAGCAATCCCTTGCTTGCCTTCAAGCCGACCAGGTTGTTCAGGGCGGCAGGAACACGGCCACTGCCGGCGGTATCGGTCCCCAGTGCGAAACTGCTCAAACCCAGTGCCACCGCCAGCGACGAGCCCGACGACGAACCGCCGGAAGGATAATCCAGATGCACGCTGTTGCGGCAAGCGCCATAGGGCGATCGCGTACCGTTGAGGCCGGTGGCGAACTGGTCCAGATTGCATTTGCCCATGGGGATCGCACCCAGTGCGATCAGCTGCGCCACCAGCGTGGCGCTCTCGCGCGGCACATAGCTGAAGGCCGGACAGGCGGCCGTGGTCGGGATGCCGGCCAGGTCGATGTTGTCCTTGATCGAGAACGGCACCCCGTACAACGGCAGGCTGTGCGGGGATTGCCCTTCCAATGCCTGCAGGTAGGGCTCGATCTCCTCCTCGCTCAAGAGGTGGATGTAGAGCCGGTATTGCGGATTGAGCGCCATGGCACTCTCACGCAGGCGGCCGATCACGGTACGCGGCGACAGGCGGCCATCGCGATAGGCCGTGGTGAGCGCATCGATGCGCAGGTCGAAGGAATGGATCATGCGGCCTCCTCTTCCGTGTTTTCCATGACCAGCACGCATTGCCCTGCGCGTACCGGACTGCCCGGCTGCACCCGCACTTCGGCGACGATGCCCGCCTCAGGCGCGGTAATGTTGATTTCCATCTTCATCGACTCCAGGATCATCAGCAGCTCTCCCTGCGCCACACGCTGGCCGGGGCTGACCTTGACCTGCCACAGGTTGCCGGCAATCGGTGCATCCACGGACAATTGGCCCGCCTGCAGCGGCTGGTGATCTTGCACGATGGCGCTGCTCTCCTCGCTCTCGTAGTTGGCCTGGCCGCTGGCAATCCAGCGCTGGCGTTCGGCATCGAAGGCGGCCTGCTGGTGCTGGCGGAAGGCGGCAATCCCCTCGGCTTCGCGCTGCAGGAAATCCTGGTAGTCCGCCAGGTTCAGCTGCGTCTCCTCGATGCCGACCTCGAAGCGCCCCAGCGGAAAGTCGCGGCGGATGGTCTGCAATTCCTCGGCCGTGACCGGATAGAAACGAATCTGGTCGAAGAAGCGCAGCAGCCACGGCTTGCCCCGGAAGGCTGCCACCTCGCGATAGCGGTTCCACATCTGCAGCGTACGGCCCACGAACTGGTAGCCACCCGGCCCTTCCATACCGTAGATGCACAGGTAGGCGCCGCCGATGCCCACCGAATTCTCTGCAGTCCAGGTACGTGCCGGGTTGTACTTGGTGGTAACGAGGCGGTGACGCGGATCCAGCGGTGTGGCCACCGGTGCGCCCAGATAGACGTCACCCAGTCCCATGACCAGGTAGCTGGCATCGAAGACCGTCTCGCGTACCGCGCCGATGTCCTTGAGGTCGTTGATGCGGCGGATGAATTCCAGATTGCTCGGGCACCAGGGTGCATCCTTGCGCACCGTGGTCATGTATTTCTCGATGGCGAGCTGGCAGGCCGGATCGTCCCAGGACAAGGGCAAATGCACGATACGCGACGAAACCGTCAGGTTTTGGCGGGCACAGACGGCGTCCCATAATCCGGCGATGGTCTCCAGCAGCCTGGGCAAGGGCAGCGCTTCCGGCTGGTAATGCACCTGCAGCGAACGGATGCCGGGGGTCAGGTCGATCACGCCGGGCAAGGCCTGTTCTTCCAGCGCCGCGATCAGGGCATGCACGCGGAAGCGCAGCACCAGGTCCAGTTGCGGGCTGCCCACTTCCAGCAGCAGGTTGGCATCGCCCGAGAGGCGCGCCACCAGGCGCTGTTCATCCTGGCCCAGGTCCAACACGATGGGCGAGGCCAGCGGTGCTGGCGACCAGTCCACCGGCTGCGGTTGCAGGCGGGCGATACCGGCGTGTGCGGCCAGGGCGATGCGGCGTGCCGTGCTCACCTCCACCGGAACGAAGCGGACCTTGTCGCCCGCCTTGAGCTGGCCGATCTGCCAGAGATCGGCCTCGATCACCGTGACCGGGCAGACGAAGCCGCCCAGGCTGGGGCCATCCGGCCCGAGGATCACCGGCATGTCGCCGGTGAAATCGACGGCCCCCACGGCGTAGGGATTGTCATGGATGTTGGAAGGATGCAGCCCGGCTTCACCACCGCTGTCGCGCACCCATTCCGGTTTGGGACCGATCAGGCGCACGCCGGTACGGCTGGAATTGAAATGGACTTCCCAATCGGTGGCGAAGAAGGTCTCCATGTAGGCCGATGTGAAATACTCCGGCGCACCATGCGGACCATAGATCACGCGGACCTGCCGCACCGTTTCCAGCGCAGGATACAGCTCAGCCGGCAAGACCTGGCCGGCCTCGGGCATCTCATCGCTGGCCAGCGGCAGCAGATGCAGGATGTCGCCGCTGGCCAGCGCGCGGCCCGCGTGGCCACCGAACTGGCCCAGCGTGAAGGTGCTGCGGCTACCGAGATAGGCCGGGACCTGCACGCCACCGCGCACGGCCAGGTAGCTGCGCGCACCGGCCCCGCTGATGGTGCCCAGCTTCAAGGTACTGCCCGCGGCAATGTGCAGTACGGTCGCCATGGGCTGGGCCACGCCATCGAGCAGCACCGGGATCACGGCACCGGTCACCACCACGCAGGCAGCGGTATTGAAGCGCAATACCGGACCCATCATCGTCACTTCCAGTCCGGCCGCATCCTCCGCATTGCCCAGCAGACGATTGCCCAATCGCAGGGCGCGCTCATCCATCGGGCCCGAGGGCGGCACACCGACCGCCCAGTAACCGATGCGGCCGGGATGGTCCTGCACCGTGGTCTGTGTGCCGGGCGACAGCACTTCCACGGTATCGGCGCGATAGACCAGCTGTTCCAGGCAGCGCGTCCATGGCTGCCCGCGGGCGAAGGGGACATCGTCCAGGATCTGGCGCAGGTAGTGCTGGTTGGTCTCCACGCCGTACAGCGCGGTCTCGCGCAGCGCGCTATTGAGCGCCACACGGGCTGCTTCGCGGGTGGGCTGCCAGCTGATGAGCTTGGCGATCATGGGATCGAAATACGGCGGGATCTCGCATCCGGCCTCGACCCAGGTATCGATGCGCAACGCCTGTCCATCGGCGGCCGGAAAATCGACGGCGGTCAGCAGGCCCGGGCAAGGCTGGAACTGGCGGCCCGGGTCTTCCGCATAGAGACGCGCCTGGATCGCATGGCCACGCGGCTGCAAACTGGCCGCCAGTTGCGCCAGCGGCGGCAGGTCGCCGGCAGCCAGCTCGATCATCCAGCGCACCAGGTCCACGCCCCAGACCTGTTCGGTCACGCCATGTTCCACCTGCAGGCGCGTATTGACTTCAAGGAAGTAGAACTGCCCGGCCAGGCTGTCATAGACGAACTCCACCGTACCGGCACTGCGGTAATTCACCGCCTTGGCCAGCTTGATGGCCGCCGCGCACAGGGCGTCGGCCATGCCCTCGGGCAGGTTGGGAGCCGGAGTTTCCTCCAGCACCTTCTGGTTGCGTCGTTGCACGGAGCAGTCACGTACACCCAATGCGATCACCTCGCCCCTGCCATCCCCGAATACCTGCACTTCCAGATGCCGGGCGCGTTCGATGTACTTTTCGATGAAGACGCCGGCATCACTGAAATTGTTCTGGCCCAGGCGCCGCACGGAATCGAAGGCATCGCCCAGCTCGGCATCGCTGCGGCAGACGCGCATGCCGATACCGCCGCCACCGGCCGTGCTCTTCAACATCACCGGATAGCCGACACGCGCCGCAGCAGCCAGTGCATCGCCGATGTTCTCCAGCAGGTCCGTACCTTCCAGCATCGGCACACCCTGTTCACGTGCCAGTGCACGCGCGGTGTGCTTGAGCCCGAAGATGCGCAACTGCGCGGGCGTCGGGCCGACGAAGGCGATGCCGGCCGCTTCGCAGGCTTCGGCGAAGGCCGCATTTTCCGACAGGAATCCATAACCTGGATGGATGGCCTGGGCCCCGCTGTCGCGGGCGGCGGCCAGGATCTTGTCGACGACCAAATAGGTCTGGGCGGCCGGCCCTTCTCCCAGCGAGATGGCGCGGTCGGCCTGCAAGACGTGCAGGCTGCCGAGGTCGGCTTCGGAATAGACGCACACGCCGGTCACGTCCAGCGTGCGCAAGGTGCGCAGGATGCGGCAGGCAATGACGCCGCGATTGGCAATGAGCAGATGGTCAAACATGGAATGGGCCTGGAAATCCGGGTCGTCCCGTGATTCGAAAAACCGGCTCGCGGTCGTCCGCGAGGGGTGCAGGGCTAAGAACGTTCACGTGCGGGGGATCAGTCCCACACCAGCACTTCGGCCGCCGTCGGGTTCCAGCCGTTGCAGGGATTGTTGAGCTGCGGGCAGTTGGAGATCAGCACGATGAGATCCTGCTCGGCACGCAGCTCCACGTACTTGCCGGCGGCCGAGATGCCATCCTCGAAAGTGAGACCGCCTTCCGGGGTGACCGGCACGTTCATGAAGAAGTTGATGTTGGCGCCGATGTCGCGCTTGTTGAGGCGGCCATCGTGAAGACAGGCACAGAGGAAGTTGTCGCGGCAGCTGTGCATGTAGCGTTTGTCCAGCGCATAGCGCACGGTATTGCTCTCCTGCGCGCAGGCCCCGCCAAGGGTGTCATGGCGGCCGCAGGTATCGGCCACGATGGTGGCCAGTGCCCGGCCCAGGTTGGAATACAGCACGCTGCCCGCGCCCAGGTAGGCGCGATTCTGGCGGCGCAGGGTGCGCTGGGGATCGTAGCGTTCACGCGGATTGGTGGCGCTGTAGAACAGCGTATCGATGGCCTGGTTGCCTTCCAGGTCCAGCAGGCGCACGGTCTGTCCGGCGCCGAGGTTGAAGAGATAGGGTTCGCCGGCCGGGATCACGTGACGGAACACGGCTTGTTCGGGGGCGCGCTGGCTTTCGATGATGTGCATGTGGGTCTCCCTGGCTCAGAGATGGAAGCGTTCAGTGTTGTGGAAGGCGCGCTCATTCTCGGGGCGAGAATGGCGGCAGGCATGGGTGCTGTCGTCGCTGTGCGTCTGCAGCCACTCCAGCCGGACCGGACGCGGCGCGTACTGCGGATGCGGGTCCATGGGATGCTGCAGGGCGGTCAGGATGATGAGCGTATCCATCGGTGCGGCCAGCTCGATGAAGTCGCCGGCCTTGGAATTGCCCGGCACGAAATGGAAAACGCCCTCGGCATCCACGTTCACGCGCGAGAACAGGTTCACCACCATCAACAGGTCCTGCAGGTCGAGGTTCCACTTGCCCATTTCCACCAGCAGGTTGTCAGCGCCGTTGCGATGGAATCCGTTGCGCAATTCCTGGTAGCGGCCCTGGCCATATTTCTCGCGCACTTCCTCGGCATTGAGCACGCCACCGAAGCTGTCATGCCAGCCGCAGGTGTCTTCGGTGATGGCCGCCAGCACCCGACCCATGTCGGAGTACAGGCAGTGGCCGGCCTGCAGGCGCGCGGTGTGCTGGCCCTTGAGGGTGTCGGGCAGGTTCAGGCGTTCGCTGGTCTGCTGGGCGTTCAACATCATCATGCTGACGTTGGCGCCGCCTTCGATGTCGGTGATGCGCAGCGATTGCCCGCGCTTG
The DNA here is from genome assembly GCF_002213425.1 of Herbaspirillum aquaticum. Lineage (GTDB taxonomy): Bacteria > Pseudomonadota > Gammaproteobacteria > Burkholderiales > Burkholderiaceae_D > Herbaspirillum > Herbaspirillum aquaticum. The sequence goes on from NZ_NJGV01000021.1 coordinate 55,380, forward strand.
AGGATGAAGGAAGTATGGCCGCCGCCGGGCAGCAGTTCTTCATAGAGTCTGGCTTGCAGGGCCAGGGGATCCTTGCTCATGTCAGCTTTCCTTTGTAGTGATGAGGGAGGCCAGCTTGTCCGCCTGTTCGCGGGCACGGGCCTCGTTGAGGGCGATGTCGTAGGTGATGTGGGCGCCATAAGCCTGCGGGTATTGCGGATCGACGCGCACCTTGTCGAACACCAGCAGCCGTGTCCCCAGGGTGAAGCCTTCGGAGAGATCATGGGTGACCATGAAGACGGTCAGTCCGCTGTCCTTCCACAGGTCCAGCAGCAGCGCATGCATTTCCTTGCGGATGCCCGGATCGAGCGCACCGAAGGGTTCATCCAGCAGCAGCACGCGCGGGCGCACGATGAGCGCCTGGGCGATCGCCAGCCGCTGCTGCATGCCACCCGACAGGCTGCTGGGATACAGGTCCAATGCGTGACCCAGGCCCACGCGATGCAGCAGTTGTGCCGCCTCTTCGCGGGCGCGCCGCTTGGCACCGCCGAAGAGGCGACCCAGCAAGGGCGAGCGCGGCAGCTCCAGCCCGATGGCCACGTTGTCCAGCACGTTCAGGTGAGGGAACACGGAATAACGTTGGAACACCACGCCGCGCGTGGCATCGGGCTCGGCCGGGAAGGGCTGGCCCTGCAGCAGCAGCTGGCCCTTGCTGGGACGCTCCTGCCCGAGCAGCAAGCGCAGGAAAGTGGACTTGCCACAGCCGGAAGCACCGACCAGGGTGCAGAACTGGCCTTCTTCCACGCGCAGGTTGAGGCGCTCCAGGACCACGTTCTGGCCGTATTGCTGCCACACGTTGCGGATTTCGATGTAGCTCATGCGCGGCCTCCTTCAGCCCAGGGGAAGAAGCGGCGGTGCACGGCGCGCAGCAGCCAGTCCATCAGCCACGCCAGCAGCGTGATCCAGACCACGTAGGGCAGGATCACGTCCATGGCCAGGTAGCGGCGCACGAGGAAGATGCGATAGCCCAGGCCGGCGGTTGCCGAAATCGCTTCAGCAGAAATGAGGAACAGCCACGCAGCCCCCAGCGACAGGCGCAGCGAGACCAGCAGGCGCGCCAGCATCTGCGGCAGGGCCACGCGCAGCACCAGGGTCCAGCTGTTGGCCCCCAGCGTCTGCGCCTTGATCAGCAGTTCGGCGGGGATGGCACGGCCGGTGTGTTCGAGGTCGCGCGCCAGCAAGGGCGTGACACCAATGACGATCAACATCACCTTGGACAATTCATCCAGCCCCATGACGATGAAGAGGATAGGCAGGATCGCCAGTGGCGGCACCATCGAGATCACGGTCAGCAGCGGCGAGAACCCTGCGCGCAGCACCGGGAAGATGCCGTTGGCGATCCCCAGCACGAGACCGGCCACGGCCGCGATGCCCAGGCCCAGCAGCACGCGCTGCAGGCTGGCCAGGGTATCGCTCCAGAACAGGTAGTCGCCGGTGCGCGGATCTTCCATGAAGGCCATGTGACGGACCGCATCGACCATCTGCGCCAGGCTGGGCAAGAGCTTGTCATTGGGGTTGTCGGCCAGGCGCGTGGCCGAGCCGAAGGCGTACAGCAGCGCAAGGATGAGGAAGGGCAGGAGCGTCAGCAGCCACTGCCCGGAGCGGCCAGGGTGGCGGTTCAGGAAACGCATGGCGCGCCTCCCTGTGGCAAGGACCGAGGCAGGGACGGACGCAGTACAAGGGCGGCGGAAGGGAACCTGGGGTGGCGGACAGCGATCACGGGAAACTCCGGTCGGGGTTGAACAAAAGCAGGAGCAGCGCGGCACCTGTGGTGCAACTCTCTCCCGGGCTTTTGTCCCGCCGTGTAACCTCGACCGAGGTCGCCGGCTCTCGGACCAGTCATCTGCCTGCGGCAGACCGGAACCCTAGCCAGCTATTTGAACGTCTTGTGCAGCCGTCGGATGATCAATGCATCGTCAGATCATCGGTGCGGGCTGCTCTGCATGCAGGTGAATTCAGCAAATTCCATACCATCAGCGCGCGCGGCGCAGCCAGCGCAGCGCATGCGTGAGCATTTCGATGAGCAGCAATGAAGTGCGCATGCGGCCACACAGCGGCAGGGCCTGTGCGGCCTCTCTGGAAAAGGCGAAAGGGAAAACGGCAGTGTCGTGAGATCGGGTCATGGGCATGATGTGCTCCTGCAAACATGGCCTGGCCGTCCAGGGATGGTTGCCGATGCCGCGCTTGCTGCATGCGCTTCATTTGCTTCGGCCCAAGTCGTCTTGGCTCGCCTGCTGCGAGAACGACAATCTTGCATGCAAGATCCAGACCAGCCCTGCAGGTTTGCCTGCACCTGGCGCAAACCCGCTCCTGCACTGGCTCACAGCCCATCACGCCGGACATCGCGGTTCGCCCGAGCGCAAGCATGGTGCAAGCGGGCACCGATTTGGCGCGCGCACGATGCGCCAGCATCGCTCACGTGTGACGCAGCGAATGGAGCGTTGGAACCGTTCGCTATTAATAGCGAAAACCGGCATCACGCATCATCGATATCGCCTCACGGCATTGGCATGAACCTTGCTGAAAAGCGAGCGGGAGCCGGCGAGTCCGGTCTTGAGTAGGCACAATTTGCAATGGACAGCTAGGGTTCCGGTTCGCTGTTGCGGATGTCTGGTCCGAGAGCAGTCGACCTCGCAAGGGGTTACACGGCGGGAGAAAAGCCCGGGAGATGACGCGTTCGCAACGACCGCGCCGCTCCCGGGCTTTTTTCCAATAAACCCTTCGAGGACCCTACGCCGTGTACAACATTTCCCGAATCCTTGGTGGCGCTGCCATCGCCCTGGCCGCCTTCACAGGCGCGCTCTCGTCCGCCCACGCCGCCCCCCGCACCGACTTCAAGGTCTGTACTTCCATCTATGCCGGCTGGATGCCCTGGGGCGAAGCCCAGGCACAAGGCATCCTGGCCAAGTGGGGCAAGAAGTACGGCATCACCATCAGCGCCGTGCAGTTGAACGACTACGTGGAGTCGATCAACCAGTACACCGCCGGCAAGTTCGACGGCTGCACCATGACCAACATGGATGCGCTCACCATCCCCGCCGCCGGTGGCGTGGACTCCACCGCCCTGATCGTGGGCGACTATTCCAACGGCAACGATGGCATCGTGCTCAAGGGGAAGAACAAGAAGCTGGCCGACATCAAGGGCCAGTCGGTGCAGCTGGTGGAGTTCTCGGTCTCGCACTACCTGCTGGCGCGTGCGCTGGAGACGGCCGGCCTGCGCGAGCGTGACGTCAAGGTGGTCAACACCAGCGACGCCGACATCACCGCCGCCTTCGCGACGCCTGCCGTCACCAGCACGGTGACCTGGAACCCGATGCTGTCCTCGATTGCGGCCTCGCCCGACGTGTCGCTGGTCTATACCTCCAAGCAGCTGCCCGGCGAGATCATGGACCTGATGGTGGTCAACACCAAGACCCTGCAGGAGAACCCCGCCTTCGGCAAGGCACTCACCGGTGCCTGGTACGAAATGATGGCCATCATGACGGCCAAGGACGAGCGCGCCACCCGCGCGTTGACCGCCATGGGCAAGGCTTCCGGCACCGACCTGGCAGGCTTCCAGTCGCAGCTGGCGGCCACCGCCATGTTCTACCAGCCCAAGGCGGCGCTGGAATTCGCCACCAAGAAGGAGCTGCCGGCCATCATGGGCCGCATCGCCAAGTTCAGCTTTGACCACGGCATCCTCGGGCCCAACGTCAAGAGCGCCGATGGCATCGGCGTCGCCTTCGACGGCAACGTGGTGATCGGCGACAAGAAGAACGTCAAGCTGCGCTTCGACCCGACCTACATGAAGATGGCGGCCGACGGAAAACTTTAAGTTTTCCGCGCGCACAGGCGCGCAACGCCACCACAACAACAGCATCACCCACTGTCTTGCGCGGGTCCGGCAACGGACCCGCCGGGGCCTGCTCGTGCCTCGCTTTCACCTTGATCCACGCTGATTCCAGATCACCCAACGGAGAGAACCTTGACTACCTACGCCACTTCCCTGTCGCGCCTTTGCACCTTCGGCACCTGCGCTGCTGCCCTCACTACCCTGCTGGCCTGCGCCCCGGCGCTGGCCGATGATGCCGCGCCGGCGGCCGCCCCTGGCGGCCCGTGGACCATCACCAAACACATCGACCTGGCCTCGCGCTACGTGCTGCGCGGTGTCACCACCACCTACGGCAACGGCCAGCCGCTGGGCAATGCCGGTGCCGACGCGCCGGAATCGGACCAGGCTGCGCTGCAATGGGGCATCGATTTTGTCCACAGCAGCGGCTGGAGCTTTGGCTACTGGGCTTCGACCATCAATTATTCGTACAAGCAGCTGGGCAATTCCTACAGTGACCGCAGCATCACCGAATTCCAGAAGCCGCGCTCGGTAGAAAACGATCTCTACTTCGCCTACACCGGCAACATCAGCGGCGACCTCGGCTATACCCTGGGCATGACCGGCTACTACTACGCCAACGGCAGCCACGCCAACGCGCTGGAAACCAAGGCCGGGCTGACCTGGGGCGCACTGTCCTTCAATGCGCAGACCCTGCTCAACGATGTGGTCTGGGGCAACAAGGGCGACACCTACTGGACCCTGGTCTACACCAAGCCGCTGCCCTATGACATCACCTTCACCGGAACGCTGGGCGCTTACACCTACAGCCGCGAGGGCAAGTACCTCGGCACCCGCGACACCGCCACCGGTGCCGCCTGCGGCGCGGGCCAGGCTTTCGTGGTCAATGGCTGCTTCGCCGGCAACGGCCCCAGCAGCGGTGGCCTGCGCCACCTGACACTGGGCCTGTCTGCGCCCTTCCCCGACTCTTCCATCACCTGGTCGCTGCAGGCCATCCTCGGCGGCTACAACCGCTTTGATGTCAAGCAGGGCAACCAGCTGGTGGGCACGCTGAGCTGGGGCTTCTGAACCCGCACAGCCAGCAGTCAGGGCTTGATACCTTACGCGTATCAAGCCGCTGATGTGGGCGCGTCAGACATTTCCCACATCAAAAGCGCAGGATGACTGATCCCCGCGCGGCTTCATCCGGCGCATCATGGCTCAGCCGTGGGCAAGGCAAGACCTTGCTCACGCTCCGGATTTCCCTCAAGGAAACGCGCCATGAAAAAAATAAGCATCTCCGCCAATCGCCGCCGTTTCCTGCGCGGCGCCCTGACCGCCGCTCCCGCTGCCGCGCTGGTCGTGACCACTGGCAGCCTGTCGGCCAGTGCCCAGGAACAAGCCGGCAACGCCCCCTACAAACCCGTCTTCTTCAACCAGGATGAATTCGCGCTGTTGAGCGCACTGGCCGATACCCTCATCCCCGCCGATGAGACCGGCCCCGGTGCGCTGGAGGCGGGCGTGCCCGCCTTCATTGATGCACAGATGAACACCCCTTACGGACAGGGCCAGCTGTGGTACATGCAGGGGCCCTTCACCCCGGAGGCCCCACCCGAGTTCGGCTACCAGCTGCCCTATCCGCCGCGCGAACTGTACAAGAAAGGCCTGGCCGAATTCGATGCGGCCATCCGCCAGCAGTACGGCCATGGCTACGTGGAACTGAACACCCAGCAACGCGAAAAGATGATGGGCGAGTTCGAGAAGGGCGAGCAGGGCAGCATCAAGATGGCCACCATCCCGCCTGCGGCACTGTTCAACCTGTTGCTGCAGAACGTGCACGAAGGCTATTTCTGCGATCCCACCGATGGCGGCAACAAGGGTATGGGTTCGTGGAAGATGATCGGTTTCCCCGGTGCCCGCGCCGACTATTACGACTGGGTCGACCAGTACGGCCGCACCTATCCCCTGCCCCCGATCTCGCGCGGCTGATGGCCGCCCTCCTTCGCATCGTTTGATCCCGAAAGTCCAAGCATATGGCCAACAAGAACATGAAAGCTGTCGACGTCGTCATCGTCGGCTTCGGCTGGACCGGCGCCATCATGGCCAAGGAAATGACCGAGGCCGGACAAAGCGTGGTGGCGCTGGAACGCGGCGTCTATCGCGACACCTACCCGGACGGCGCCTATCCCAAGACCATCAATGAGCTGGAGTACCAGCAGCGCTTCAAGTTATTCCAGAATCTGAACAAATCCTCGTTCACCTTCCGCCGCAAGACTGGCGACAGCGCCATCCCCTATCGCCAGATCGCCATGTTCAAGCCGGGCGAAGGCGTGGGCGGTGCGGGCCTGCACTGGTCCGGCTGCCACTGGCGCATCCTGCCGGAAGAGTTGCGCATGCGCAGCCACTACGAGGAACGCTATGGCAAGGGTTTCATTCCCAAGGACATGACCCTGCAGGACTGGGGCGTGACCTACGAAGAACTGGAACCGTATTTCGATTTCGCCGAAAAGATGATGGGCACCTCCGGCACCGCCTATCGCGTCGGCGGCAAGGTGGTCGACGACAGCGGCAATCCCTTCGAGGCCAACCGCTCGGACAACTTCCCGCTGCCCGCACAGAAGGAGCAATACCAGGCCGCTCTGTTCCGCAAGGCCGCGCAGCAGGCCGGCTTTCACCCCTTCACCCTGCCCTCGGCCAATGCCTCGGCGCCCTATGTGAACCAGTACGGCTGCCAGATGGGCCCCTGCACCTTCTGCGGCTATTGCTCCGGCTATGCCTGCTACAACTATTCCAAGGCCTCGCCCAACGTCAACATCATGCCGGCCCTGCGCAAGAGTGCGCTGTTCGAATTGCGCAGCAGCTGCAATGTGCTGCGCATCGAACTCGACAGCACCCGCAAGAAAGCCACCGGCGTGACCTACGTGGATGCCAATGGCGATACCGTGTTCCAGCCGGCCAACATCGTCATCGCCAGTACCTTCGCGTACAACAATGCGCGACTGTTCCTGCTCTCGGGCATCGGCAAGCCCTATGACCCGGTGAGCAACACCGGCGCGGTCGGACGCAACATCGCCTTCCAGATGATGTCGACCATCAATGCCTTCTTCGATCCGGGCAAGAACATCAACGGCTTCATCGGGGCCGGTGGCAATGGTGTGGCGGTGGATGATTTCAATGGCGACCACATGGACCACGGCCCGCTGGGCTTCGTCGGTGGTTCGCCGATCTGGTGCAATCCGGCCGGGGCCAAGCCGATCTCGGGCATCGCCGTGCCCAGCGGCACACCCAAATGGGGCCGCGACTGGAAGCGTGCGGTCAAGGCCAGCTATCTCAACACCATGTCCTTCGACGTGCATGGTGCCAACATGGTCTATCGCGACGTGTACGTGGACCTCGATCCCAATTACAAGGATGCCTTCGGCCAGCCGCTGCTGCGCTTCACCTTCGACTGGAAGGACAACGACATCCGCATGAGCCGCTACGTCACCGACCAGGCGGTCAAGATCGCCCACGAACTGAAGGCGCGCGAGATCAAGGTCACCGTCAAGGACTTCGGGGCCGCGCCCGACCTGCGCAGCTACCAGACCACGCACTGGGCCGGTGGCGTGGCCATGGGCACGGATCCGTCCACCAGCGTGGTCAATCGCTACCTGCAGAGCTGGGATGTGCACAACGTCTTTGCGGTGGGCTCCGGCGTATTTGCCCAGGGCATCGGCTACAACCCGACCGGGGCGGCCGTGGCGCTGACCTACTGGTCGGCGCGCGCCATCCGTGAGCAATACCTGAAGGACCCGCGACCGCTGGTCAGCGCGTGAAGACGGGAGCGATGATGAAACGACTGATCCTGATCTCCGCCCTCGCCCTCGGTACCGCGGCACTGGCCGCCAGTGCCGCCTACAACCTGGCCCATGCCGATGAATCGCTGAGCGTTCCTGCGCCCCCCAAGCCGCCCGTGGGCGCGCGCCTGCTCAACCGCGAAACGGCCCCTTTGCGCCCGCTGGCCACACCGCCAGCCGATGCGGCACTGGCCGAGCGCGTCGCCAAAAAAGGCAGCCCGAGTGCCGATGACCAGCAATTGCTCAGGGGGGCTTACCTGGCCCGCGCCGGCGATTGCGTGGCCTGCCACACCAGCAAGGGTGGTGCGCCCTTCGCGGGCGGACTGGCGCTGGCCTCGCCGATCGGTGCGATCTACTCCACCAACATCACGCCGGACAAGGAACATGGCATCGGCGACTGGAGCTATGAAGACTTCGCGCGCCTCATGCGCACCGGCGTCACGAAGGCGGGTTATACGGTCTATCCGGCCATGCCCTATCCCTCGTATTCGCGCCTGACCGACGAGGACATGCAGGCGCTGTACGCATATTTCACCAAGGCCGTGCCGCCCTCGGCACAGGCCAATCGCGCCAATGACATCCCCTGGCCCTTGTCGATGCGCTGGCCGCTGGCGATCTGGCGCAAACTGTTCGCGCCAACGCCCGCGCCCTATGCGGCTCCGGCCGGAACGGATGCGCAACTGGCACGGGGCGCCTACCTGGTCGAAGGACTGGGGCATTGCGGCAGCTGCCACACGCCGCGCTCGACCACGATGCAGGAAAAATCGCTGCGCGAAGACAGCAGCCGCCTGTATCTCTCCGGTGGCCAGGTGGTCGATGGCTGGAGCGTGCCGTCGCTGCGCAATGAACATGGCGGTGGCATCGCGGGCTGGAGCCAGGCGGACCTGGTGGAATTCCTGCGTACCGGCCGCAACCAGTACACCGCTTCCTTCGGTGCCATGAATGACGTGATCGAGCATTCCATGCAATACATGACGGAGGCCGATCTCAATGCGATGTCGCGTTACCTGTTGAGCCTGGGGCCACGCAATGGCGCCGAACCCTATCGCTATGACGAAGTCGCGGCCACGGCGGCTTACGAAGGACGTCCGCAGACGCCGGGCGCAGCGCTCTATCTGGATCGCTGCGCGGCCTGCCATCGCAGCAACGGCACCGGCTATGGCAAGGCCTTCCCGGCGCTGGCCGGCAATCCGGTGCTGCAGACCCCGGATGCGACCTCGGCCATCCGCATCATCCTGCAAGGGGGACGCCAGCCCTCCACCGATTCGGCCACGGCGGGGCTGGTGATGGCACCGTATGCGCAGCTGCTCAACGACCAGCAGGTCGCTGAAGTGACCTCCTACATCCAGACCGCCTGGGGCAATCGCGGCGCGACCGTGAGCGCCGCCGATGTGGCCAAGATCCGCAAGACGGCCAAGCCTGTGGAGGAGCGGGCGCCCTGACGCGTCTTCCGGATCAATACTTCACATTGGCAGAGAGGTACACCGCCCGCCCATCCCCCGGCGCATGCCGGCTCTGGTCATTGATCCAGACATATTCATAGTAGCGATTGGCGAGATTCTTGAGCTGCAGTTCCAGGCTCAGCTTGTCGTTGACCTGATAGGTCGCGCTGGCATTGAAGAGCGTGTAGCCACCGTACTTGCCGCCGGTATTGGCCGTGGTCAGGTAATAGCTGCCCTGGCCATTGACCGAGGCCGACAACTTCAGCTCCGCCGTGGCCTGGTAGTCGATGCCACCGGAATACACCTGGCGCGGCACGTGGTCGATTTCCTTGCCGAGGGTGTTGGGTGCGGTCGGGTCCGGCGTGATGATCTCCGAACGCTGGCGCGAATACGCCAACCACAGCGTGGTGCGCTTGCTGGCACGCAGGTTGATCTGCAGGTCGACACCATTGCGCTTGGTCCGCCCCACGTTTTCCGAGTCGCCCGTGGGATCGTTCAGGCGCCGCTTGACCTCATCCGAGGCACGCTGCTCCCACACCGCCACGCGGCCATCGAGCCAGTCCACCGGGGTGAACTTGACGCCGCTTTCCCAGCCGTCATTGATGGAAGGACGCAAGTCGTTGCTGTTGGACTTGTAGGCCGCCGCCCCCGCGCCGACCTGGAAGGTACGGCCCCAGTTGGCGTACAGGCTGGCCTCGCGGATCGGGGCATAGACTACGCTGAGCTTGGGCTGGCGGATGTAGCCGTAATTCTGGATGCCATAACTCACCCCGCGCGAGGGGTCATTGAAACGCCCTCCCACATGGTCCACCCGGTAGCCGGGGATGATGCGCAGCGCATCCACCGGCTTGATCACGGCCTGCACGTAGGCCCCCACGGTATCGAAGACGAAATGATGGTCGCGCGTCTGCGATACGCGCACCTTGTTGACCGTGTTGTAGCGCGGGCTCTGGTCCTCCTGGCGCTCCATGCTGAAGCCGCCCTCCAGCGCCAGGTCACTCATGCCTTCGAATGCCTTCCAGCGCGGGCGATAGGTGGCATTGGTCAACAGCCCGTAGTGGGTCTCGTCGATGAGGCGCTCCTGCTGCGAGGTCGTGGATGAATAACGCAGCCAGCGCTGGTCACGCACGCGATTCAGATAGAGCTTGGCAGCCACCGAGAGCTGGTCATCGATGTCGCCGTCAAAGTGCAGGCTGACCTGGTCCATCTGGCGGTTGCCGCCATCGGACTGCGCATAGGCATAGGACGACGTCGGGTTGCTGCGCGCATCCTGGGCCGTCAGGTAGCCCGGCTCCTGGGCATAGGCGTTGGCATGGCGGATGCTCAGGCCCGTGCGATAGCGGCCATCGTCGCTGGTGTAGAACCACTTGCCGGAGAAGGCGATGTTCTCGGCCTGGGCATGGTCGCGATAGCCATCCGATTTTTCGTAGCCGATGAAATAGTTCTGCGACCAGTTGCCGTTCTCCACCCCCTTGACCACCTGCACCTGGCGCGTGTTGAAGCTGCCATAGGTCAGGCGCGCCTCGTCGTAGTTGCCGCCCTGGCGGGTGACGATGTTGACGTTGCCGGCGATGTTGTGCAGGCCGTAGCGCGCATCGTTGGTGCCGCGCACGACCTCGATGCGGGCGATATCGAGCGGGAACAGCGTGCCCAGGAAGGGCATGCCGCCGGCATTGTCATTGCTGGGGATGCCATCGATGAGCAGCTTGACGGCATTGACCTCGCCCTCGCCGTTGAAGCCGCGGAAGGACAGCTTGCCCGACTCGTTGCCCTGGCGGAACTGGGTCAGCATCACGCCCGGCGACTGCGCGAACAGCTCCCAGTTGTATTGCGCCTGCTGTTGCTGGATGCGGTCGGCCCCGATCACGTCCACCGAGGTCAGCACGTTGTTGAGCTGCAGCGGGCCGCTGCGGCGTGCGCTCACTTCCACGGTACCGAGCGTGAGCGAAGAATCTTCGGCGGCACTGGCCGATTGTGCCAGCGCCCAAGGCGCAGCGCCCAGGGCCAGCAGGCCGGACAGGGCGGTGAGTTTGAACACGGGTCGTGCGCGATGCAGCGGCCGGGGCCGGCGGGCAGGGTGAATCGTCATTGGTCTTGTATTGGTCTTGGTATAGGCAGTGCATGCGGCCTCCCCCGGCAGCTGCGCTGCCGTCCCCTGGATGTCGCATGGGAAATCAGGAGCGGCAAGGATAAGCTGGTATGACCACTTGTTGAATGTGGCAATTTGTCGCAGGGGCTTGCTACCATGCGATATCTCTTCCTGCTGATCCCGCGCGCATGAAAAAACCGGACCTCCGCACCCTCGACCTGAACCTGCTCAAGGCACTGGCCGCCCTGCTCGATGAACGCAACGTCACGCGTGCTGCGGCGCGGCTGGGGGTGAGCCAGCCGGCCATGAGCGGCATCCTCACGCGGCTGCGCGAGAGTTTCGATGATCCCCTGTTTGCCCGCAGCCAGCGTGGCATCGTGCCCACGCCCCGGGCGCTGGAACTGGCGCAACCGGTGCAGCGCGTGCTGCGCGACATCGACGGATTGCTGCATCCGCCGGTGTTCGATCCGGCCACGGCCCATCTGGATTTCACCATCGCCGCAACCGACTATGCGTTGCGCGCGGTCGCCCTGCCCTTCCTGACGGCGCTCAAGCAGCATGCCCCGTTCATCCGCGTGGCACTGGCGTCAATGGAAGATGCACCGCTGCAGGAGCGGCTGGAGCGCGGCGAGATCGACCTGGCGCTGACCACGCCCCAGGATACGCCGCCGGGCCTGCATGCGCGGCGGCTGTTCGACGAACACTACGTCTGCGCGATGCGTGAGGATCATCCGGTGGTGCGGGGACGGCGGCTCTCGCTCAAGCAGTTCTGCGCGCTGGATCATGCGCTGGTGTCGTATGCGGGCGATCCCTTCCACGGCGTCACCGATGAAGCGCTGGCGCAGCGTGGCCTGCAGCGGCGGGTGAGCCTGTCAGTGAAGCGCTTCCTGGTGTTGCCGGAGATCTTGCGCAGCACCGACCTGGTGGCCGTGGTGCCGTCCCGGCTGGTGGCCGGGGTGGAGGGCCTGAAGCTGTTGCCGCCGCCGCTGGAGATCACCGGCTTCACCAAGACGGCGGCATGGCACGAGCGCACGCACCGCGATCCGGCGCAGCGCTGGCTGCGGCAACTGCTGTTTGCCACCGCCGGGTTGGTGCCGCTGCGCTGATCCTCAACGCAGCGCGGTGGCCTCTGCGGCGGCGCGCGCCAGTCCGGTGATCCATTCCTGGTGGGCATTGAGCATGGGATTGGGCAGGGTGGCTGCCAGCTCGCGCGCGGGCTGGCCGTTCTGGGTCTCCTGCGTGAGGATGCGCACACGGCCGCCTTCCAGGTCTTCGAACAGCCAGGCATGATGCACATCCAGACGCTGCGCGGCATCGCCCTCGACCCAGCCGTGCCAGGCGATGCGCGCAGCCTGGCCGGGTTGGGGCGGCAGGTATTCGGTCACTTCCGCTTCGACCGCAAAACCGAAGGTCGTAAAGCGAAAGCGCGCGCCCGCCGACAGCAGCGGGCCGCTGCCATCGTGGAAGCGAATCTCGCTGGCATTGCCGTAATAGCCGGGCCAGGCGCGCGTGTCGTTGAGCAGCGGCCACACCTGGGCCGCCGACAGACCGGCGATGATCACTTCATTGGAGACGTAGTTGTCGGTGGTACCGGGCAGATAGCCGGCCGGCCAGATGATGGCGGCCTGGGTGGTGATGGCAGACATGATTTTCCTTGGCGGATGGTTGGACAGGTCTGCATGATGCGGACCGTCCAGTTATTACGCCAATCCTGAAAACCGATGATCGATATCGGGAAAACTGATATCTGGATCAGGGCACGGGCCCGCGGTTCAGGCGCGGCCGCGTGCGAATTGCGCAGCCACCTCGGCCACGCGCTTGCCCAGATAAGCGGCCGTGGCCAGGTCACTGGTACCGGGCGTGACCTCGGCGGGGGCGTCGTCCGATTGCGCCATGGCACCCAGCCAGCCACCGATGCGATTGAGTTCATCACCGCTCTTGCCGGGGAACAGATCGACCCCGGTCCAGAGCATGCCGTGCTGGGCCGCGAACAGCGCCAGGGTCACCAGGGAATTGAGCTTGTCGCCATGCAGCGCGCCGGAATTGGTGAAGCCGGCCGCGACCTTGTTGCGCCAGGCCTGCGGGATCCACGACTGGCGGGTGGAGTCTTCCATGAACTGCTTGAAGCGCGCCGAGATGGTGCCGTTATAGGTCGGCGAGCCGAAGATGATGGCGTCGCTGGCGGCGATGGCAGCCCAGTCCACGCTGCCGGCCGAAAGCGGCACGAGGGTGGCGTGCGCCCCCGCGACTTCCTCCACGCCGCGTGCCACGGATTGGGCGAGTTTTTCGGTATGGCCGTAGCCGCTGTCGAAGACGATGCTGATGTTCATGTTTTCTCCTGTGGATAAATCAACCTGTTCGGGACCGGGGAATGACGTAACAGGCTCATTCTGCGCAAATGGATTACATGACGGTAGCGGTGTAATCCTTTAGGATTCATCAAGATGAACTTATCAATCCATTTTTCGGAGAGCAACGGCCATGGATACGTCGCAACGGGTACGCGCCATCATTTCCTTCGTGCAGGCAGCCGATAGCGGCAGCTTCGCCGGTGCCGGGCGGACACTGGGCATCTCCTCAGCTGCGGTGAGCCAGAATGTGGCCGGACTGGAGACTGCGCTGGGCGTGCGTCTGATGAACCGCACCACGCGCAGCCTGAACCTGACCGAGGAAGGCAGTGCCTTCCTGCGCCAGGCGCGCATTGCGCTCGATGCGCTGGAACAGGCGACCGATGACGTGGTGGCGGCACGCGCGACACCGACCGGGCGCGTGCGCATCTCCACCAGTGCGGCCTTCGGTCGCGAACAATTGCTGCCGCTGCTGCCCGGCCTGAGCCAGCGCTATCCGGCCTTGTCGGTGGAGGTGGATTTCGATGACCGCATCAGCGAGCTGGTGCAGGACGGCTATGACCTGGCGATCCGGGGCGGACGCATCGCCGATTCGTCGCTGGTCTCGCGCAGCATCTGCAAACTGAACCTGGCGCTGGTCGCCAGTCCCGCCTATCTGGAGGCCCGCGGCACACCGCGCCGCCCGCAGGATCTGCACAAGCACAGCCTGATCACGCGCAAGTTCCTGGGCGGCAAGGTGTCACCGTGGAATTTTCAGGGCAGCGACGGCAGCATCATGACCTGGAATACCGAACACGCACTGCTGACCTTGTCCTCGCCCGAAGCGCTGGTCCAGGCGGCCCTGGCCGGCATGGGTATCGCCGAAGTCGGGGTGCATCACGCGTGGCGCTATCTGCAGCGCGGGCGATTGAAGGTGCTGCTCTTGCGCAGTCATCATCCGGGCAACTACGAGATGTGCCTGCAATATCCGCACCGGGCGCTGATCGCGCCGCGCGTGCGGGTGGCGGTGGATTACCTGCTGGAAGGCTTCGCCGCCAGCGAGGAACTGCACGTGCCGCTGGCCGCCTTGCGCAAGTACGCGGCCTGATTGCGGCAGCGATTCATTCCTGCTCGATCAGGGCCATATACGGTCCTGGCTGGCGCAGGACCGCGATGTCACCGGTGATGTGGCCCAGCTTGACCAAACCCTTCGAGTAAGCGAAGTCCTTGTAGAACAGGGCGATATTGCCCCAGGGCGCATAGAAGGCGATGTCGCCGCTGCGCGGGGTATAGCCCTCGGGCTCGCCGCGCGTGGCCAGCTTGCGCGGCAGCTGGGCGATCTTCTCGGTCTGGTTGTAGTCGGACAGCTCCAGCGTCAGCGGCAACAGGGCGGCAAAGTCGCGGGCGGCCGGGCCGGGTTCGAGACGCGCGGTCAGGACGGTATCGGCGATGGTGATGCGCAGGGTCATGGGCAGGCTCTTGGCAGGGGGTCGGGTCTGGGCCGCTGCCGTCATCGGGCAGAGGCTCATCGCGCCGGCCATCAGCACGGCAATCACGGTCAGGCGCGGCAGGAAAAAGGAAGACATGGGCAGTCCGGAGGCAATCAATCTGGCCTGATTGTCGCTGCATCATCGGTCCGTGATTAGTCCCGCCGGCCTGAATGCCATCATCAGTCCAGCTTATGAATCAGGCGTCCGGTCATCACCCCGGCTGACGTGGCCGACTCTCGTAGCGCAGGGCATTGACCACCAGCGAAAACGCCGGCGAAGGCTGGCGGCGGCTGGGATAGTAGAGGTGATAACCCTCGAAGACCGGACACCAGTCCTCCAGCACCCGCACCAGCTGGCCGCTCTCCAGATGCGATTGCAGCTCGTCTTCCGGCAGCAGCACCACGCCCAGCCCGGCCAGGGCCGCATCGATCTGCGGCGGCACGGTGTTGAAGATGAGCGAACCGTCGACACGCACGTTGATCTTTTCGCCGTCCTTTTCAAAATCCCATACGTAAAGCCCGCCCGAGGACGGCATGCGCTGGTTGATGCAATCCTGTGCCATCAGGTCATTCGGATGCAGCGGCACCGGATAGCGCGTGAAGTACTCGGGCGAGGCCGCCACCACCATGCGCAGCGGCGGGCCGATGGGCACGGCGATCATGTCGCGGTCGATGGTCTTGCCCCAGCGCACGCCGGCATCGAAGCGGTCGGCCACGATGTCGCGCAGGGCGTAGCTCATGTCGAATTCCAGCTTGATGTCGGGATATTGCTGCAACAGCGGGGCCAGCTTGGGCAGCAGCACGCGCTGGATCATGCCGTCGCCGCAGGTGATGCGCACGGTGCCACCGGGTTTTTCACGCAGCGCGGTGAGGGCATCGAGTTCGGCTTCGATCTCGTCGAAGCGGTTGCCGATGGACTGGATCAGGCGCTCGCCAGCGGGCGTGAGCGAGATGCTGCGGGTGGTACGGGTCAGCAGGCGGATCTGCAGGCGCTCTTCGAGGCCGCGGATGGCTTGCGAGAGTGCGGATTGCGTCACGCCAAGCGTGGCGGCGGCACGCGTGAAACTGCCCTCGCGCGCCACGGTCACGAAACCCAGCAAGTCATTGAGATTGCGTTTGATCATGCAGCCACCCTTCCTGTGGTGAGCAATAAAGCCGGATCAGCCGGAGGCAGCGCCTGTGAAACCAGGTGCCGGTGCCGAAGGGGGACGGGATTCATTGATTAGTTTTTCTAATAGGGTAATTAAGGATTGATTACCTAGTCAATACGGCGCACGCGCGCGACACTGACTGCCTTCACATTCTCCACGGCAAGCGCTGCCAGCCCCGTGCACGCTGATCTTCGGCCTGCTGCGGCGGGCAGCGTCTTGCCCGACATCATCATGAGCAGTTCCTCTTGCCCCCCCTCTTCACTGCAGGCCGCCGACACGCCGGTGCAGGCACGCTGGAGCGGCGTCTTCGCGATGACGCTCACGGCCTTTGCGCTGGTCGCTTCCGAATTCATGCCGGTGAGCCTGTTGACGCCCATTGCGCAGGATCTTGGCGTGAGCGAAGGCCTGGCCGGGCAAGCGATCTCGGTCTCGGGCGCGTTCGCCGTACTCACCAGCCTGGGCATTGCGCGGCTGGCGGGGCAGCTGCCACGCAAGACGCTGCTGCTGTGGCTGACGGCACTGATGCTGGTGTCCGGCCCGGTCATCGCGCTGGCCCCCAACTATCCGGTCTACATGGCCGGGCGCGTGCTGATCGGCATCGCCATCGGCGGCTTCTGGTCGATGTCGGCCGCCGCCGCCATCCGCCTGGTGCCGCCGCATGAGGTGGGGCGCGCGCTGGCCGTCTTCAATGGCGGCAATGCCTTGGCCACCGTCGTGGCCGCCCCGCTGGGCAGTTACCTCGGCGCACTCATCGGCTGGCGCGGCGCCTTCCTGTGCCTGGCGCCGGTGGCCTTGCTGGCGCTGCTGTGGCAGGCGGTGAGCCTGCCGGCCATGCGTCCGGCCGTGCGCCACACCGCGCCCACGCATCCGCTGGCCCTGCTGGCGACACCGCTGGTGGCACTGGGCATGGCGGGCGTGAGCCTGCTCTTCATGGGGCAGTTCACGCTGTTCACCTATCTGCGCCCCTTCCTCGAAAGCGAAACGCGGGTGCAGGTACAAACCCTGTCGCTGATCCTGCTGGCCATCGGCGTGGCCGGATTCATCGGCACCACGCTCATCGGGCGGCTGCTGCGCCGTTGGTTCTACGGCACGCTGGTCTTCATCCCGCTGCTGATGGCCGTCATCGCCCTGGTGCTGGTGGCCTGCGGCCATCACGTCCTGCCGGTCAGCCTGCTGCTGGCGCTGTGGGGCCTGGTCGCCACGGCCGCACCGGTGGGCTGGTGGTCATGGGTGGCGCGCACCCTGCCGCAGGACGCCGAAGCCGGCGGCGGGCTGATGGTGGCGCTGGTGCAACTGGCCATCGGCCTTGGCTCCACGCTGGGCGGGCTGCTGTTTGACCACGGCGGCCATCACCTCACTTTCTTTGCCAGCGCGGGCGTGCTGCTGGCCGCGGCCTTGCTGGCAGCGCTCACGGCACGCCAGGATCGCGGGCCATCTTCCAACGAAAGGACATCTCCATGAAGATCATTCGCAACGGCAGCACCCCATCGGCCAAGGGACCGGCCGCCTTCTTCACCGGCAACGTGCGCATCGACAGTTTCTTCCAGGGTGAAGAACCGGCGCGCGCGGGCGGTGCCATCGTCACCTTCGAACCCGGTGCGCGCACCGTGTGGCACACCCATCCGCTCGGCCAGACCCTGATCGTGACGCAAGGCGTCGGCTGGACCCAATGCGAAGGTGGTCCGCGCACCGAGATCCGCGCCGGCGACGTCGTCTGGTGTCCGTGCCAACGCCGCCACTGGCACGGTGCCACCGACACCACCGCCATGACGCACGTGGCCATCACCGAACTGCTCGATGGCAAGAACGTGGAGTGGATGGAGCCGGTGACCGATGCGCAGTATCTCGGTGGTGAAGTCGTCAGGGACTGAGTCGTCCCTGCCACTTCGCTCAGTCATCAAAAATCGGGCGGACACCTTGTGGGTGCCCGCCCGATTTCGTTCACGACGACATCAGGTCAACCATGGGCCATCAGGCCGCCATGCTGGCATTGTCGATCACGAAGCGATACTTGATGTCGCCCTTGAGCATGCGCTCATAGGCGGTGTTGATTTCCTCGGCGCGGATCAGCTCGATGTCGGCCACGATGTTGTGCTTGGCGCAGAAGTCCAGCATCTCCTGGGTTTCGGGGATGCCGCCGATCAACGAACCGGCCAGCGAACGGCGCTTCAGGATGAGGTTGAAAACATTCGGCGACGGGTGCGGCGTGGCCGGTGCGCCGACCAGGGTCATGGTGCCTTCACGCTTCAGCAGCGCGAGGAAGGCATCGAGGTCGTGCGGTGCCGCCACGGTGTTGAGGATGAAGTCGAAGCTCTTGGCATGCGCGGCCATCTCTTCGGCATTGCGCGAGACCACCACTTCATCGGCACCCAGGGCCTTGGCATCGGCGCGCTTGGAATCCGAGGTGGTGAAGGCCACCACGTGCGCGCCCATGGCGTGCGCGATCTTGATGCCCATGTGGCCGAGACCGCCGATGCCGACCACACCGACCTTCTTGCCGGGACCGGCTCCCCAGTGGCGCAGCGGCGAATAGGTCGTGATGCCGGCGCACAGCAGCGGGGCCACGGCAGCCAGGTCCGCTTCCGGATGGCGGATCGTCAGCACGTAGCGCTCATGCACCACGATCTGCTGCGAGTAGCCGCCCATGGTCCAGCCGGGCGCGTCATCGGTCTTGCCGTTGTAGGTACCGACCATGTTGTCGCAATAGTTTTCCAGGCCTTCTTCGCAATCCGGACAGGTCTGGCAGCTGTCGACGATACAGCCCACGCCGACCAGGTCACCGACCTTGAACTTGCTGACATGATTGCCGACGGCCGCGACACGGCCCACGATCTCGTGGCCGGGGACGCAAGGGTATTGGGTGCCGGCCCATTCGGAACGCACCTGGTGCAGGTCGGAGTGGCAGATGCCGCAATAGGCGATGTCGATCTGCACATCGTGCGGGCCGGTGGCGCGGCGGGTGATTTCCAGATGTTCGAGGGGCTTGTCGGCGGCATGTGCGCCATAAGCGTGGACTGGCATGGGGATCTCCTCAGTAACGGGCCAATAAGCTGGCGTTGAGAAAGAACAGGTCAGGGGTGGGCAACCTGTCTTGAAAATGGATAATTGTGGCGTCCGGCAAGCCGGGAAGACAGACCTATTTCGCGATGATTCTTGCCTGAAATTCCAGGACCATCGCGAAGACAAGCGAGTCATTCCCGCGACATCCGCCACCGCGCGCCCCGGCACAACGGCATGCGGACACACTGCGTGCGAGCTTGCAGATTCTGCCTCATCATTGGCTCCGGGATTAGGCGGACCGGGCTTAATTGGTCTATAGGCCCGGCTAATTAGTTCCGGCCCGGATGTCATGGCAGACTGGACCTCCGATTCAACGTAAACTGACGCCGCAATGAACGATACTTCCGACCTCAAGGTGTTGCGCGCCCTGCGCGACTGGCGGCGCGATGGCCGCAGCGCGCTGCTGGCCACCGTGGTCTCGACCTGGGGCTCGTCGCCGCGTCCGGTCGGCTCGCAACTGGCCATCCGGGATGATGGCCGCCTCATCGGCTCGGTCTCCGGCGGCTGCATCGAGGATGACCTGCTGTTCCAGTACCTGCGCCAGCGCCCCGCTGCATGGGGCCAAGCAGGATCACCGCAACAGGTGCGCTACGGCATCGATGCCGAGGAGGCGCATCGCTTCGGCCTGCCCTGCGGGGGCACGCTGGCGCTGCTGCTCGAATTCGATCCCGCACCGGGCATGCTGGAAGAACTGGTGAGTACACTGGAACGTGGCCAGCTGGTCTGTCGCCGCGTGGATTGCCACGATGGCAGCAGCCGCATCGAAGTCAGCGACTCGCCGGCCGAACTGGTGTTCGACGGCAACATCCTGCGCCATACCATGGGGCCGGATTACCGGATGCTGTTGATCGGCGCCGGCATGCTGGCCGAATACCTGGCGACGATGGCCCTCTTCAACGGCTTTGCAGTGACGATCTGCGATCCGCGTTCGGAATACCTGGGCAGCTGGTCGGTGGAGGGCGTGCGTATCGTCACCGAGATGCCCGATGATGCGGTGCTGGATTTTCATCCCGATCAGCGCAGCTGCGTCATCGCCCTCACCCACGATCCCAAGCTGGATGACCTGGCGCTGCTGGAAGCGGTGGCCAGCCCGGCCTTCTATGTCGGTGCCATCGGTTCGCGCCGCAACAGCGCCGCGCGCAAGGACCGCATGATCACCCACTTCGGCCAGACCGAAGAAAGCCTGGCGCGGCTGCGCGGACCCATCGGGCTCTACATCGGCAGCAAGACCCCTTCCGAAATCGCGGTGAGCGTGATGGCCGAAGTGCTGGCCGTCAAGAATGGCGTGGCCTTGTCGCCGGTGCATTCGGTGGCGGCCATGAAAGCGGCCGGCACTGCCGTTTGAGTTTCGCTCCTGCCCGCCTGCCTTCCCTCTTCCCTCCCGTCATGAAAAAAGGACCGCTGCCTGCAAAGGTCAGCGGTCCGAACGGGACTTCATGAAAAATCGAATCAGCGCATCTGCAGGATGATGGGATTGCTGCTGGCCGGATTGGTGCGCTCACGCAGGGTCTTGACGTCGTCGACCTTGACCGCGCCACCGTGATTGCCCCAGCTGCTGCGGATGAAGCTGAGTACGTCGGCAATCTCGGCATCGCTCAACTGGCTGCGGAAGGGCGGCATGCGATACGAATCCGGTACGCCATCGGCCACCACGCGCACCGAACCATTCAAGGTCACGTTGATGGCCGATGCATCCTCCTTGGCCAGCGAGGAGACGGCGCCGGCCAGCGGTGGAATCCACGGCGCACGCCCGCGTCCATCGACCGCATGGCAGGCCGCGCACTTGGCCATGTAGGTACGCGCAGCGGGGCTGTCCAGGCGTTGTGCGGCCAGGGCGGTAGTGGTGCCGGTATCGTATTTCCACGGATCACCATCGCGCTTGGGATCACCCGGCAGCGACTTCAGGTACCGGGCGATGGCCTGCAAGTCCTGGTCGCTCAGGAACTGCGTGGAGTTGTTGAAGGCATCGGCCATGGAACCGAACACCACCGCATGCTGGTTGCGGCCCGTCTTGAGGAATTGCACGACCTCGGCTTCACTCCAGCGGCCGATACCGGTATTGACGTCGCCGCGCAGGCTGGGGGCATACCAGCCATCCAGCAGCGCGCCGGACAGGTACAACGGATGGCCACCGTCGAGCCCCTTCTCGTTCATCGCCACGCCGCGCGGCGTGTGGCAGCTGCCGCAGTGGCCGGCCCCCTGCACCAGGTAGGCACCGCGATTCCAGAGGGCATCCTGTTGCGGATCGGGCTGGTAGGGATGCGGGCTGGTGAAGGCCAGGTTCCAGAACGCCAGCGGCCAGCGCACGTTGAGCGACCAGGGGATGTCGCTCTCCTGGTTGGCCTGCACCACCGGTTTCACGCCATGCATGAAGTAGGCATAGAGCGCGCTCACATCCTCATCCGACATCTTGGCGTAGGACGGATAGGGCATGACCGGATAGAGCCGGTGGCCATCGCGCGCCACGCCGTGGCGCAGCGCACGGTCGAATTCGGCCAGGCTGTAGTCACCGATGCCGCTGCCCCGGTCGGGCGTGATGTTGGTGGCGTAGATGGCACCCAGCGGGGTGGCCATTTCCAGGCCACCGGCGAAGGGCTTGCTCTTGGGGGTGCTGTGGCAGGCGACGCAATCGGCCTGGCGCGCCACATACTCGCCGCGCTGGATCAGCTCGGCGGAGGGGGGCGGCGGCGCAGCTGCGCTGTCGAAGGGCGAGGCCGGGGTACGCAGGGCGACCCAGGCTGCGGCGATCAGCAGCGCGGCGAGGATCAGCAGGAAGACACGCAGCTTGCCGTTTTTTTGATCAGTCATGGATACGTCAGTCTGCCATCAGGCCTTGAAGGTGTAATGCGACAGCGGCATGCTGCGAATGCGCTGGCCAGTCAGGTGCGAGACCGCATTGGCCACCGCCGGCGGCACGGCCGGCAGGGGCGGTTCGCCGATGCCGCCCATCTTGGCGCCGCTCTCGATGATCTTCACATGCACGCGCGCCATGCGCTGCGGCGGCAGGATGGGATAGAGATCGTAGTTGCGCGCCACGCGTGCGCCTTCCTTGTAGACCACCTCTTCCAGCAGGACTTGCGACAAGCCCAGCGTGATGGCCCCGTTGACCTGGGCCTCGACGATGGCCGGGTTGACGATGCGGCCCGGATCGATGGCTTCCCAGATGTCGTGCACGCGCACCTGGCCGTTCTCGATGGAGACTTCGGCAATGGCCGCGGTCTCGGTACCGAAGGCCTTGGCCATGGCCACACCGCGCGCGCGGCGGGTGCCGTCGGGGGCGGTGAAGGGGCCGCGCTTCCATCCGCCGGACAGCTCCACGGCCGCCTTGAGCAGCGTGGTCAGGCGCTCATTGCCCTGCAGCAGGCGCAGGCGCACATCGAGCGGATCCTGGCCGCCCTTGTCGGCGATCTCGTCGAGGAAGGCTTCGTAGAAAAAGTCATTCATCGAATTGCCGACCGAGCGCCAGTAGCCGACGATGGGCGGATTCTTCACAAAGCGCTGGCCGATGCGCTTGTGGGCGAACTGGTAGGACTTGCCGGCCAATCCTTCCAGCGCAGTGGGGTCGATCTTGTTGCGCTTGTTGGCAATCGATTCGGTCGGTCCTTCGGTGGCGCTGATGGCTTCGATGGCGATGGGGAAACCCTTGTCGTCGAGTCCGGCACGGAACTGCACCACGGCCATCGGGCGCATGGTGTCGCGGGCGAATTCTTCCTCGCGGCTCCAGATCACCTTGACCGGGCGGCCCACGGCCTTGGCCAGCTGGATCGCCTGCGGGAAGGGCATGGCCGTTTCGTACAGGAAGTGACGACCGAAGAAACCGCCCAGCAAGGGCGAATGGATGGTGATCTTCTCCGGCGCCAATCCGGTCTGCTTGGCGATGGCCGCCTGGAACATTTCCGGGGCCTGGTTGGGCAGCCACATCTCCAGCGTGCCATCGGCGTTGAAACGGGCCGTGGCCGAAGGCGGTTCCAGCTGGGCATGATTGAGGTACTGGCTGCGGTAGCTGGCCTGGACCACGGTCTTGGCACCGGCCAAAGCCTTGGCCACATCCCCTTCTGTCTCGGCTTCATCGACGGCAGCGGTGGACTTGGCCAGCTGCTCGGCAAACCCTTCGGTGGAAAAGTCGGCCGGCACATAGCGGCGATCCGGCGCCGGGCCGGGATCGCTCCAGTCCACCTGCAGCGCCTCCACCGCGCGCTTGGCATTCCACCAGCGCTCGGCCACCACGGCCACGGCACCCGGCAGGCGATGCACCGAATGCACCCCGGTCATCTTGCGTACCTCGGCTTCATTGCGGATGCTGCCGACCTCCAGCCCGAGGCGCGGGGCGTGTTGTACGGCGGCCTGCAGCATGTTCTCGACTTGCGTGTCGATGCCGTATTGGGCGCGGCCCGTGGATTTGTCCAGCACGTCCAGCCGGGCCAGCGGCTTGCCGATCCAGCGGAACTGCTTGTCGTCCTTGAGCTTGATGGTCTCCAGCGGCGGATTGGGCAGGTCCAGCGCCTTGGGCGCGAGTTCGCCATAGCTGATCGAGCGGCCGCTGGCCGCATGCACCACCCGGCCAGGCTCGGTGGTGAGGCTGTCCAGCGGCACCTGCCACTGGTTGGCGGCGGCCTGCAGCAGCAGGTGGCGCGCCAGTGCGCCCACCCGCCGCATGGTCGGATAGCTGGTGCGCACCGACATGCTGCCGCCGGTGATACGGATACCGATGTCCATCACCTTGTACTGGTCATTGGCGGGCGCGTTGTGGACCACGAAGCGCGCGGGGTCGGCATCGAGTTCCTCGCCGACGATCTGCGCCATGGCCGTGAAGATGCCCTGCCCGCCTTCGACGAAGGGGCTTTGCAGGTGGATGCTGTTGTCGGGACGGATTTCCAGGAAGGCCGGTACGCGCGTACCGGGCGCTGCCGGCGCGGCATTGGCCTGGGCCCGGGCATTGCCGGCCGGCAAGGTGAAGCCGACCACCAGCGCACCGGCGGCGGTGCCGGCCGAGGCCAGCAGGAAGCGGCGGCGCGAGACGTTGACTGGTGCACCGTCCGGCGGCAATTCGTGCAGGGGAAGATCGTGTGGCTGGTTCATGCTTGCTCCTTGCCGGCCCGGGCCTTCTGGGTCTTGCTCCACTGGATGGCGGCGACAGCCCCGACGCCGACCACGGCGGCAGCGGCCACGGCAGCCTTGTTGATGCCATCGGCAGCGGCCGGTGCGGCGGGCGTGGTGGCCGCAGCAGCGGCTGCCGGTGCGCCGGTACCGCCGGAAAGCTCATGCATGGCGGCCTTGATGGCGTTGTAGGTGCCGCAGCGGCAGAGGTTGACCATGGCGCCGACGATCTGTTCGTCGCTGGGCTGGGCCACCTGTTTGAGCAAGGCGGTGGCGGCCATCACCTGGCCGGACTGGCAATAGCCGCATTGCGGCACCTGGTGCCGGACCCAGGCGTCGACCACTTTCTGGCCGACCGGATCGGCGGTGACCGCCTCGATGGTGGTGACCTTGCGTCCGGCCATGGCGCCGACGGGCATGACGCAGGAGCGCAGCACCTCGCCATCGACCATCACGGAACAGGCCCCGCACTGGGCCAGGCCGCAGCCATATTTGGTGCCGGTCATGCCGAGTTCATCGCGGATCACCCACAGCAGGGGGGTCTCGGCATCGGAGGTGATCTGGTAAGTCTTGTCGTTGATCTGGAGTTCCATGGTTCCTGCCATCGGGGTTGAGAACGCAAGCCAGCGCGCACGGGCGCACTGGCAGGGAAGTGAAGGACGCAGCAAGGCGACACTAATCAGTCCCCGCATGATGGCGCATCACGCGGGGACTGATTAGCTGAGCCGGGCTTAATGGGGATATTAGACGAGCTAATGAATCTCGGCTGGAGATGAAGAAATTGCCGTAAACAGGGGAACGCAGCTTGAGCGCAACGACGTGCAGATCTTCCCGGCTAGGTGGCGTCGGTCAGCTTGCGTGGCCGTCCGCCTTTCCGGCCATTTTCGCGTACTGCCAGAATCTTGGCCTCGCTGCTGCGGCTGCCGTTACGGGCGGCGGCGACAGTGGTGGCCAACTTCATCAACGAAGGGCTGGCTGCGACCAGCCCCGCTATCGACACGTGCAGGTCCCGCTCTTCCAGGCAGAGGGCACTGCCGGCGTAACCGATTTCGATGCGCCCGAGCTCAGCGGTACTCAAGGTGCTGAACTCGGGATAGTGGTCAATCGGCAGCAAGATGCCAGTCTTGTCGGCGAAGCCGATAGCAATGGCTTCAAGACTGGGCAGATAGGTCACGCGGGTAGCCTGCAAGCCAGACCGGCTGCGCTGTCGGCCCAAGGCCATGGCCTGCTCCAGCACTTCGTCGGTGACAGGCGGGTTGTCTCTTTTCTTTGCTTTGATCGTCATAGCTCAATCTCCAAGGGCAACGCATGCCCCACAAGTTGCAACTCGGTCCGGTCGCGCCAGGGCACATAACGCGCCCAGACGATCTCGAAGGTATTTCTCCGGAACACACTGGGGCTGACCACCTGTTCCCTGTAGGGATCCCAATGCTGGTGCTCGACACAGACAGAATGCCGACTCAACCACCACCGCTGGCGTGCCATGCGCAGATTGGCTGGTTGCTCGATCACCTGCCTGAACTCCTCCAGCAAGGAGGCGCTTGGGCCCTGCCTGATCGGCTTCACATCCCACAGCGCCACGCCGTTATGCCAGAAGCTGAATTGGAAGCGGGCATCCCAGCGCTCGTTTCCCACATGCACATGCGGCGGGCAGTGTTCGTTGCGGGTGAAGATGGAAACAACGTAGCCTCGATGGGAGCAGATCTTCATAAACCTAACTGTTAGGTTATTGGATTGAGAGCCCCAATGCAAGCCCTGGACGCACGCCAGGCTGCGGCGAGCGCAACTTGCATGCAAATACAACGGATGAACTCAGACGGGGAAGTGGAACGGCGCCGCGTCAGCAGCGCCGTGTTCCGAGGAGGCTAAGGAGAGAAGGAAGAGATGTCAGCGGCAAGGGCGAAGGTAACGCCACTTTCTAAAAAATTTTCAATACGTTCTCAAGACTCAGTGCAATTAGTCCCTCACGCCCAGGCGATACACCGTGGTCTGCCGATACACCTGCCCCGGCCGCAGGATCACCGCTTCGCGCAGCGGCGTGTTGACCTGGTCCGGATAGGACTGCGCCTCCAGGCAGAAGCCATCATGGATCGCGTAAGGCTGCTCGCCCCGGCCCTGTACGCCGGAGAGGAAATTGCCGCTGTAGAACTGCAGCCCGGTCTCGGTGGTGGAAACGCGCAATTCGCGCCCCGACCCCGGCTCGTAGACGCTGGCCACTTCGCGCAAGGCCTGCGTCACGCGGCTCTCGCCCGGTGCCGGTTCGTGTTCGCTGCGCAGGCAATAGCAATGGTCGAACCCACCGGCCAGCTTCAGTTGCGGATCGGGCCAGTCCAGGCGCGGACCGATGGGGGCAGGCTGGCGGAAATCGAAGGCGCTGCCGGCCACATCGGCGCGGCCTTCCGGAATCAGTTTGGCATCGACCTGCAGGTAGCCATCGGCCTCGATGGCGATGATGTGGTCGCGGATGTCGCCGGTGCCGCCATTGAGGTTGAAATACGCATGCGAGGTCAGGTTGATGGGCGTGGCCGCATCGCTGGTGGCGGTGTAATCGATGCGCAACTGGCCCTCGTCATCCAGGCGATACAGCACCGACGCCATCACCGTGCCCGGAAACCCCGCCTGCCCTGCCGGCGAGACCAGCATCAGGCGCAAGCCTTCCGGATCGGGCTGCACCTGCCAGCGCTGGGCATGGAAACCCTCGCGGCCGCCATGCAGGTGGTTCTCGCCTTCATTGCAATCGACCTGGTGCGCCACGCCGTCGAGTTCGAAACGGCCACCGGCGATGCGGTTGCCCCAGCGCCCGACGATGGCGCCGAAATACGCCGGGTTGTGCGCGTATTGTTCGACCCGCTCGTAACCCAGCAGGACATCGGCCTCACGGCCATAGCGATCAGGTGCCCACCAGTTGACCATGGTGGCGCCGAGGTCGCTGATGGTCACGCGCATGCCGGTGTGGTTGCGCAAGGTGTAGAGACGGATGCCGTCAGCGGAGGTGGTGTGGGAGAGGGTGAAGTGCGTCATTTTGTGGTGGTAAGAAGGGAGGGCCCCGTGGTTTTCTTCTTGGATCGGACGGCGGAGGCCGACGGTGCCGCCGAGCGCTCCAGTCCGGCGGCGAATTGTTCCTGGTATTCCTTGGGCGTGCAGCCCAGTTCGCGCTTGAAGACCGCGTGCAGGTATTGCACCGTGGTGAAGCCGCAGCTGACCGCAATCTCGGCGGCGTGGCTGCCAGCCTGCTCCAGCATGCGCTTGGCGGCTTCCAGCTTGAAGCGCAGGATTTCGTCATGGACGCTGCGGCCGAGCTCGCGGCGGAAATACCATTCCAGCGACGAGCGTGAAATGCCCACGTAATCGGCCACCTGGTCGGTCTTGATGCCCTGGCAGGCGTATTGGCGGATGAAGTGCATCGCCTGCATCACATGCGGATGGTTGCGGACCTCATGGCGGCTGGAGGCCAGCACGTTGATGCCCACCGGCGGCACCATGATGCGCGTGTCCGGAAAGCGCGCCCCGTGCAGCATCTGGTGCAGCAGGTGGGCCGCAGTGCGGCCCATCTCCACGCTGCCCTGGATCACCGAACTCAAGGGGATGCGCGTCAACACGCGCGCCAGCGGATCATTGTCGATGCCGATCAAGGCCACCTGCTCGGGCACCGCGATACCGGCGAACAGGCAGGCCTGCAGCAACTGCCGCGCCCGCGCATCGGTGACGGCGATGATGCCCACCGGCTTGGGCAGGCTGCGCACCCAGGCGATCTGCTGTTCCACGGCGGCATCCCACGATTGCGCACTGGTCCCCACGCCGCGATAGATGTGGCCGGTGATGCCATCGGCGCCGGTGAGGTCGGTGAAGATGCGCTCGCGCTCCTGCGCCCAGCGGTTGCAGGGCGACTCGGGCAGGCTGTACAGGGCGAAATGCTGCAGGCCGGCTTCGATCAGGTGGTCATAGGCCAGCTTGACCATCTTGTAGTTGTCGGTGGCCACATAGGGCCGGTTGGCCGGGTATTGCGAAGGGTCGGCATAGGAACCGCCGATGGCCACCACCGGCAGCTGCACGCCTTCCAGCGCAGCGGTCGTCACGGGATCGTCGAAGTCGGCAATGATGCCGTGCCCGGCCCAGCGCTCGATGCCCTGCGGGCGGCAGCGGAAATCCTCCTCCAGGTACAAGTCCCAGGAGGCGCGGGTGCTGCTGATGTATTCGCCGATGCCGGAAATGATTTCCCGATCGAAGATCTTGTTGCCATTGAAGAGCAACGCAATCCGGTGCACCGTGGGGGTTTTAGCCACGCTGTGTCTCCTGTTTGCCGGCGTCGTCGGGCGCGCCGTTCTCGTGTTCGTCGAATTGTAGCGAGCCATCGTCGAAATGACGGATATGTGCTCCTGCAACAAAAAGAATCACTAAGCCGTTTGGTGAATTTCGTAATTGTAGAGGGGATTGGCCCGGGGCTAGTATCCCCCTCGCATCATCATGCGGCGTGGACCATTCCTGACAAGCTCGGCCCCACGCGCCATTGGAAGCGATTGCCCCAAAACGGGCCACCGGTTCCTCCCGGTCACGCCGCTTCAAAAATCATAATCAATTCAAATTCAATTCAAATCGGAGACTGGACTATGAAGGCAATGCTGAAGAAGACCGTATTGGCGCTGATGACCGTGACCACCCTGTCCATGGTGGCCGGCAGCGCCATGGCCGACGCCAAGAACCCCAAGATCGGTTTTTCCATCGATGACCTGCGCGTGGAGCGCTGGGCGCGCGACCGCGACTTCTTCACCGCCGCCGCCGAAAAGCTGGGCGCCAAGGTCTTTGTGCAATCGGCCGATGCCAGCGAGCAACGCCAGATCTCCCAGATCGAGAACCTGATCTCGCGCGGCGTGGACGTGATCGTGATCGTCCCCTTCAATGCCACGGTCCTGACCAACACCATCAAGGAAGCCAAGAAGGCCGGCATCAAGGTGCTGTCCTATGACCGCCTGATCTTGAACGCCGATGTCGACGCCTACATCTCCTTCGACAACGAGAAGGTCGGTGAAATGCAGGCCGAGGGCATCCTGAAGGTCAAGAACAAGGGCAACTTCTTCCTGCTGGGTGGCTCGCCCACCGACAACAACGCCAAGATGTTCCGCGAAGGCCAGATGAAGGCCCTGAAGCCCTACATCGACAAGGGCGACATCAAGATCGTCGGCCAGCAATGGGTCAAGGAATGGAACCCGACCGAAGCCCTGTCCATCGTCGAGAATGCGCTGACGGCCAACAACAACAAGATCGACGCCATCGTGGCCTCCAACGACGGTACTGCCGGTGGCGCGATCCAGGCCCTGGCCGCCCAGAAGCTGGCCGGCAAGGTGCCGGTCTCGGGCCAGGATGCCGACCTGGCTGCGGTCAAGCGTGTGGTGGCCGGTACCCAGACCATGACCGTCTACAAGCCCCTGAAGCAGATCGCCACCGAAGCGGCCAACCTGTCCGTGCAACTGGCCCGCAACGAGAAGCCGACCTACAACGCCCAGTACGACAACGGCTTCAAGAAGGTCGACAGCCTGCTGCTGAAGCCCATCCTGCTGACCAAGGAAAACGTCAAGGTGCTGGTCGATGACGGCTTCTACACCCAGGCCCAGATCGACGGCCGTTGATTCCTGAGTGACGAACGCCGGCTGCCGCAACGGTAGCCGGCGTCGCCCTCTGCGCCCCCGGCAAGTCCGCCGGGCGCAGGCTTCAGAGGCTTCTTGGAAAGAACAGGCATGTCCGAGTATCTGTTAGAAATGAAAGGCATCGTCAAGAGCTTTGGCGGTGTGCGTGCCCTGGACGGCATCAACATCAAGATCCGCCCCGGCGAATGCGTGGGCCTGTGCGGTGAAAACGGCGCGGGCAAATCGACGCTGATGAAGATTCTCTCCGGCGTTTATCCCCATGGCACCTGGGAGGGCGAGATCCTGTGGGACGGCAAGCCGCTGCAGGCCCATTCGGTGCGTGACACCGAAGCCGCCGGCATCGTCATCATCCACCAGGAACTGATGCTGGTGCCCGAGCTGTCAGTGGCCGAGAACATCTTCATGGGCCACGAGATCACCCTGCCGGGTGGCCGCATGAACTACCCCGCCATGTATCGCCGCGCCGAAGAACTGATGCGCGAGCTGAACATGCCCGACATCAACGTGTCCCTGCCGGTCTCGCAATATGGCGGTGGCCACCAGCAGCTGGTGGAAATCGCCAAGGCGCTCAACAAGGATGCGCGCCTCTTGATCCTGGACGAACCCTCGTCGTCGCTGACCGCCTCCGAAATCGCGGTGCTGCTCAAGATCATCAAGGACTTGAAGGCGCGCGGCGTGGCCTGCGTCTACATCTCCCACAAGCTCGACGAAGTGGCCGAGATCTGCGACACAATCTCGGTGATCCGCGATGGCAAGCACATCGCCACCACGCCCATGCAGGACATGGATGTGGACAAGATCATCACCCAGATGGTCGGCCGCGAAATCACCGCCATGTACCCGGAGCGCAACCACGCCATCGGCGAAGTGGTGCTCGAAGCCCGCCACATCACCTGCTACGACATCGACAATCCGCGCCGCAAGCGCGTCGATGACGTCTCCTTCTCGGTGCGCCGGGGCGAGATCCTGGGCATTGCCGGACTGGTAGGTGCAGGACGCACCGAACTGGTCTCGGCCATCTTCGGCGCCTATCGCGGACGGTACGAAGGGCAGGTGCTGCTCGAAGGCAAACCGGCCGATACCGGCTCGCCCTTGAAGTCCATCCGCCAGGGCCTGTGCATGGTGCCGGAAGACCGCAAGCACCATGGCATCGTGCCGGACCTGGATGTGGGCCAGAACATCACGCTGACCGTGCTGAACCGCTTCTCGCGCGGTACGCGCATCGACAGCAGCGCCGAACTGAAAACCATCCAGGGCGAGATCAGCCGCCTGCGCGTGAAGACTGCCACCCCCTTCCTGCCCATCA
The DNA here is from genome assembly GCF_002213425.1 of Herbaspirillum aquaticum. GTDB lineage: Bacteria > Pseudomonadota > Gammaproteobacteria > Burkholderiales > Burkholderiaceae_D > Herbaspirillum > Herbaspirillum aquaticum. The sequence goes on from NZ_NJGV01000021.1 coordinate 86,666, forward strand.
CGGGGCTCTCGGGCGGCAACCAGCAGAAGGCGGTGCTCTCCAAGATGCTGCTGGCGCAGCCCAAAGTATTAATTTTGGACGAACCCACGCGCGGCGTGGACGTGGGCGCCAAGGCCGAGATCTACCGGCTCATTTCGGAGCTGGCCAAGCTGGGCCTGGCCATCATCATGGTCTCCTCGGAGCTGGCCGAAGTGCTGGGCGTGTCGGATCGCGTGCTGGTCATCGGCGAAGGCAAACTGCGCGGCGACTTCGTCAACGACAACCTGAGCCAGGAAACCGTGCTGGCCGCAGCCATCAACCAGCCCGTCCCGCAAGCGTCCCCACGCGCGGTGGCGGTCTGACAAAACATCACAAGGTGAATTCGGTATGACTACAAGCAATCTGGGCAGCGCCACCGGCGGTGCGGTCGGTGGAGCGGGCGGCATGGCCAACCTGAAGCTGGTGTTTCGCCGCTACAAGATCATTGCGCTCTTGATCGCCATCGCCATCATCTGGGGCTTCTTCAGCTTCATGACCGATGGCGGTTTCCTCACGCCGCGCAACCTGTCGAACCTGCTGCGGCAGATGTCGGTGACCGGCATCCTGGCCTGCGGCATGGTGCTGGTCATCATCGCCGGTGAAATCGACCTGTCGGTGGGTTCGCTGCTGGGCCTCTTGGGCGGCATCGCTGCGCTCCTGGACGTGAGCCATCACCTGCCGCTGGCACTGAACCTGGTGCTGGCACTGGGCTTCGGCCTGGGGCTTGGCCTCTTGAACGGCTACCTGACGGCTTACCTGGGCATTCCCTCCTTCATCGTCGGCCTGGGCGGCATGCTGGCCTTCCGCGGCATCCTGCTGGGCATTACCGGCGGCCTCACCATTGCGCCGGTGTCGGACAACATGGTCTATCTCGGCCAGGGCTACCTGCCGCCGCAGATCGGCGTGGCGCTGGGCATCGCCTTGTTCGTGCTGGCCTTGGCGCTGACCTGGATGAGCCGCGTCAACCGCAGCCGCCACGGCCTGCCGCTGGCGGCCCTCTGGCGCGATGGCTTGAAGGTGCTGGTGATCGGCGCGGTGCTGCTGGCCTTCGTGCGCACGCTCAACAGCTATGACGGCATTCCCGTGCCGGTGCTGCTGTTGCTGGCGCTGCTGGGCCTGTTCAGCTATGTGAGCACGCAGACCGTGTTCGGCCGCCGCATCTATTCGGTGGGCAGCAACATGGAAGCTACCCGCCTGTCGGGCGTGAACGTGCAGGCCGTCAAGCTGTGGGTGTTCGGCATCATGGGCCTCATGTGCGCACTGGCCGGCCTGGTCAACACCGCCCGCCTGGCTGCAGGTTCGCCGTCGGCAGGCAACATGGGCGAACTGGATGCGATCGCGGCCTGCTTCATCGGCGGCACGTCCATGCGCGGCGGCTCCGGCACCATCTATGGCGCACTGATCGGTGCACTGGTGATGGCCAGCCTCGACAACGGCATGTCCATGCTGGACGTGGGCACCTACTGGCAGATGATCGTCAAGGGCAGCATCCTGGTGCTGGCGGTGTGGGTCGACGTGAGTACCCGTTCGGGCCGCTGAGCGCAACACTGAAATAATTATTTATATCGTTTCCGGGCCGCACCTGCGGCCCATCCTTTACTCTGGAGTACCAAGCATGACCGCAGCCACCACCCCCGCCTTCGAACACGCCCTCTATCGCAGCCTCGCCGGCAAGCGGGTCGTCATCACCGGCGGCGGCAGCGGCATCGGTGCGGCGCTGGTGGAAGCCTTCGCCGGACAAGGCGCGCAGGTGTGCTTCCTCGATATCGCCACCGAACCCTCGGAGGCACTGGTGGCCTCGCTCAAGGATGCCGCCGTGGCACCGCGCTTCTTCCCCTGCAACCTGATGAACCTGGACGCCCTGCGCGCCACCTTCACCGAGATCGACACCCTCATGGGCGGCGTCGACATCCTCATCAACAACGCCGCCAATGATGACCGCCACAAGAGCGAAGACGTCACCCCCGCCTACTGGGATGAACGCCTGGCAGTCAACCTGCGCCACCAGTTCTTCTGCGCCCAGGCCGTACTGCCGGGCATGCGTGAACGCAAGGGCGGCGTGATCCTCAATTTCGGTTCCATCTCCTGGCACCTGGGCCTGCCCGACCTGACGCTGTACATGACCGCCAAGGCCGGCATCGAAGGCATGACCCACGGCATGGCGCGCGACTTCGGCCGCGATGGCGTGCGCGTCAATGCGATCATCCCGGGTGCCATCCGCACCCCGCGCCAGACATTGCTCTGGCACACCCCCGAAGAAGAGGCGAAAATCCTGGCTGCGCAATGCCTGCCGGTCCGTGTCGATCCGCATGATGTCGCGGCCCTGGCGCTGTTCCTGTCCTCCGACAGCGGCGCCAAATGCACCGGCCGCGAATACTACGTCGATGCCGGCTGGCTGGGCGCGTAACTTATCCACACGCCTTTCGGCCCAGAGGAATCCATGAACAAGCCACACGCCACACCCCGACGCTTCCGCTCCCAAGATTGGTTCCACAATCCCGATCACATCGACATGACGGCGCTCTACCTGGAGCGCTTCATGAACTACGGCATCACCGCCGAAGAGCTGCGCTCGGGCCGTCCCATCATCGGCATCGCCCAGAGCGGCAGCGACATCAGCCCCTGCAACCGCATCCACCTGGAGCTGGCCAAGCGGGTGCGCGATGGCATCCGCGATGCGGGCGGCATTCCCATGGAATTCCCGCTGCATCCGATCTTCGAGAACTGCCGCCGTCCCACCGCCGCCATCGACCGCAACCTGGCCTACCTGGGCCTGGTGGAAATCCTGCATGGCTACCCCATCGATGCCGTGGTGCTCACCACCGGCTGCGACAAGACCACGCCCTCGCAGATCATGGCAGCGGCCACCGTCGATATCCCGGCCATCGTGCTCTCCGGCGGCCCCATGCTGGACGGCTGGATGGATGGCGAACTGGTGGGTTCGGGCTCGGCCATCTGGAAGGGCCGCAAGCTGCTCTCGGCAGGCAGCATCGACAACGAGAAATTCCTGGAAATCGCCGCCGCATCGGCACCCTCCTCCGGTCATTGCAACACCATGGGCACCGCCTCCACCATGAACGCCATGGCCGAGGCGCTGGGCATGTCGCTGACCGGCTGCTCGGCCATTCCCGCCCCCTATCGCGAACGCGGCCAGATGGCCTACGAGACCGGCCGCCGCATCGTCGGCATGGCCTATGAAGACCTGCGTCCGTCGGCCATCCTCACGCGCGAGGCCTTCCTCGATGCCATCGTGGTCAATGCTGCCATCGGCGGCTCCACCAATGCCCAGCCGCACATCATGGCCATGGCGCGCCATGCGGGCGTGGAACTGCATTCGGAAGACTGGATGAAGTACGGTTATGACGTGCCGCTGCTGCTGAACATGCAGCCCGCCGGCAAGTACCTGGGTGAACGCTTCCACCGTGCGGGTGGCGTGCCGGCCATCATGTGGGAACTGCAGCAGGCCGGCAAGCTGCGCGCCGGGCGCATCACCGCCACCGGCAAGACCATGGCCGAGAACCTGGAAGGCCGTGCATCGAATGACCGGGAAATGATTTACCCATTTTCCGCCCCGCTGCGCGAACGCGCCGGTTTCCTGGTGTTGAAGGGCAACCTGTTCGACTTCGCCATCATGAAGACCAGCGTCATTTCGGAAACCTTCCGCGAACGTTACCTGAGCACGCCCGGCCAGGAAAACATCTTCGAATGCCGCGCCGTGGTCTTCGATGGTTCGGACGACTACCACGCCCGCATCAACGACCCGGCACTGCAGATCGACGAAAACACCCTGCTGGCCATTCGCGGTGCCGGTCCGGTAGGCTGGCCCGGTTCGGCCGAAGTGGTCAACATGCAACCGCCCGATGCGCTCATCAAGCGCGGCGTCTCGACCCTGCCCACGCTGGGCGATGGTCGCCAGTCCGGCACGTCTGACAGCCCCTCCATCCTCAACGCCTCGCCCGAGAGCGCAGTCGGTGGCGGTCTCGCGTACCTGCGCGATGGCGACCGCGTGCGCATCGACCTCAACACCGGCCAATGCAACATGCTCATCAGCGAGGAAGAGCTGGCGCGCCGCAAGGGTGAAGGCATCCCGCCGGTACCGCCCAGCCAGACGCCGTGGCAGGAAATCTATCGCAGCACGGTCGGCCAGCTGGAGACCGGTGCCTGCATGGAGCTGGCCCTGAAGTACCAGGGCGTGGCACAAACCCTGCCGCGACACAATCACTGACATGCTGACCCTGCATCGTGAATTGCGCATGCCACCGGCCCCGGTGAGAAGGATCAAGGGGCCGATGCGCATCGACGCGCACCAGCACTTCTGGCGCTATCGTTCCGACGACTATCCCTGGATCGGTACCGGCATGGACCTGCTGGCGCAAGACCGCCTGCCCTACCAGTTCCAGCCCCTGCTGGACGCCCAGGGCCTGCATGCGTCGATCACGGTGCAAGCCCGTCCGGGCCACGAGGAAACGGCTTTCCTGCTGGAGATGGCGCGGCGCGATGCGCGCATCGCCGGCGTGATCGCCTGGGATGACATCGCCTCGCCGCACCTGGCCGAACGCATGGAGCAATGGGGCCGCCCCAAGATGCTGGGGCTGCGTCATCCCATGCAGGACGACGATGCCGCCGCGCAAGCGCTGGCCCAACCGCAATTCAACCAGGGCGTGCGCTGGCTGCAGGAGCGCGACTACGTGCTGGAGGTGCTCACCCATGAGCGCCACCTGCCGCAGTTGCGCCAGCTCTGCGCCTTGCACGACCAGCACTGGGTGGTCCTGAATCACCTCGGCAAACCGGCCCTGAAGGAATTCCGCAAGGGCCGCGCCGCCTATGAACGCTGGCGCCAGCAGCTGCACGAGCTGGCCGCCATGCCTCACGTGGCCTGCAAGATCTCGGGCCTGCTGACCGAGGCCGACTGGCTGCGCGGACTGTGCACGCGCGACTTCGATCACATCGTGCAGTGCCTGGATACGGCGCTGGAACTGTTCGGTCCGCAGCGTCTCATGTTCGGCTCCGACTGGCCGGTCTGCCTGCTGGCCGCCTCCTATGCAAGGGTGGTGGCGGTGGTGCGGGAATGGGCCGCGCGCCGCCTTTCTCCGGCTGACCAGGACGCCCTGTGGGGTGAATCCTCGGCCCGGATTTATGGCCTGATGCCATAAGGTTTTTCCCGGCTGCCTTTTCATTGCCAAGCGGTTTTCACGGTGCGATATTGCGCCAGGGAACGCTTTGTCATGACAAGGTACGGGGAGACAAAAAATCAAACGCCTCAAACGCAACATGACCCTGCTGGTCGGCTCACTGACGCTGATGGCAGGGGTCATCACCAGTGTGGTGCTCTACCAGAGCTACAAGCAGGTAGAACACATTTCGATCAATCACACCCTCAACGTGGCGCGTATCGCGCAGCGCTCGATCTCGCGCAACATGGAGCTGCTCTCGCTGGCGCTGGACAGCCTGGCGTGGCGCTATCGCCATACGCAACTGCATCGCATGCCGCCCCAGCAGCAGCTGGATTTCCTGCTCGGCGAAAAGATCGAGGCCGGCTACATCGTCGCCCAAGGCATCATCGATGCCGATGGCCAGCGCGTGGTCGGCTCGCCCGTGCTGGAGGAGATCATGCCGGGCAATTTTTCCGGACGCGATTTCTTCGACGTGCCGCGACAGGACACGCGCGACGCGCTCTACATCTCGCCCCCGCAGGCGGTGCGGCTGGAACGGCGGGCCCAGGTGATCGTGCTCTCCAAGCGCCTGGTGCATGTCGATGGCAGTTTCGGCGGGGTGGTCTTCATGGTGCTCTACCTGGATTATTTCCGGCAGCTGTTCGAGGCCATGTCGCTGGAAAAGAATGCGGTCATGTCGCTCTACTCGGTGGACGGGGTAGCCTACATGCGCCTGCCTTATGACGAGGCTTTCATCGGCTCCCGGGTGGAAAACGCCCCCCAACTCCAACACCTGCTGGCGGCCAGCGCACCGGCCGAAGGCAGCTATTTCACGCGTTCCCGGCAGGATGGCGTGCAGCGTCTCTACACCTACGTGCGCGTACCGCAGACGCGCTGGGTGGTCTTCATCGGCCACACCAAGGAGGCGCTGTTCCGTGAATGGATGCGCATGTTCTATGCGGTGGTGTTCCTGATGGCGCTCTTCAGCACGGCGGCCGCCTACCTCATCAGCCGCCTGCGCGAAGAATTCTTCCGCCGCAGCAAACTGGACCAGCAGCTGGAAGAGCAGGCCCGCACCGACAAGCTGACCAGCCTGCTCAATCGCCGCGCACTGGACGACGCCTTGCAGGAGGCCTGGCATAAATGCCAGCGCAACGAATCGGCGCGCTTTGCAGTGCTGTTTGCGGATGTGGACTTCTTCAAGCTCTACAACGATACCTACGGTCACAAGGCGGGCGACTATGCGCTGGTGGCGGTGTCCCGCTGCATCAAGGCTGCGGTCTCGCGGCACTGCGACCGGGCCGGACGTTATGGCGGGGAAGAGTTCGTGGTGCTGCTCGATGAAGCCGATGCCGAGGGCGCCGTGCATGTGGCCAAACTGATCATCGCAGCGCTGCAGGCACAGAAGATCCCGCATGAACGCAGCCCCTTCGGCCGGCTCACCATCAGCATCGGCGTGGCATGCCTGGAACGTGGCATCCACCGCAGCATCGAGGAAGTGGTCAAGGCCGCCGACCAGGCGCTCTACCAGGCCAAGCGCGAAGGCCGCAACCGGGTGCGGCTGTCGCAAGCGCCGGCCGAGATGGCGCCGGCCGCGTGGCAGTTCAGTTCAGCGAGCAGTTGAGCCACTTGGCGATGCGCACGCCATCCAGGCGCGAGCCATCGGCCGTGCCGCTGCCCAGCATGGTGACGATCACCGGGCGGCGGTCATGCACCAGCAGGCGCAGCACCATGTTGTGGCCGGACTCGTTGATGAAGCCGGTCTTCTGCACCGTGGCATTGACCTGGCCGTAGCGGATGAGGCGATTGGAATTGATGTATTGCAACTGTCCGCGACCGATGTTGATGATCTTCTGCTTGTCCAGCGAATCATTGCGGATGAGCTGGTAGCGGTTGGCAGCCTTGACCAGTTCGGCCAGCTCGCGCGGGGTCGAGACATTCTCGGGCGAGAGTCCGGTGCCGTTCTCGAAATGGGTATGGGGCATGCCCAGCGCCTGGGCGCGTGCATTCATGGCGGCGATGAAGGCCGGACGGCCACCCGGATAGTCGCGGCTCATGGCGGCGGCAGCGCGGTTCTCGGAAGACATCAGGGCGATGTGCAGCATGTCGGCACGCGACAGGCTGGCCCCTACGCTCAAGCGCGAGTGGGTGAATTTGAGGTTGTCCAGGTCGTCCTCGGTCACTTCCAGTCGATTGGCCATGGGCAGCGACTTCTGGTCCAACCAGACGATGGCCGTCATCAGCTTGGTCACCGAGGCGATGGGCGCGACCGTATCGGCATTGCGCTCGAAGAGCGGCGTATTGGTTTCTTCATCGAGCACGTACACCCCGCGCGAGAAGATGTGGCGGCGCGAGGCCTCGGTGAAGCCGCAGCGCGGCAGCAGCTCGGGCTTGGTGTTGGTGGTGATGGCCGGGGCCGGGCTGGCCACGGCGGCGGTGGCAGCCGCAGCGCCTGTGGCCGCTACGGCAGCGGCCGCTGCGCGGCCACGCCGACGCCCGCGTGCAGGGGCGCGCGGCTTGGCCGGCGCGGCGGCCTTCTTGCGTACGCTGCGGTTGCGGCCCTTGGCGCCGCTGCTGGCGGCCCGGTGCTTGCCGGCCGTGGAGCCGGCGGCGTGGGCCTCGCTCACCTTGCCCGAGAGCGCCGTGAGCGCCAGCAGCAAGACGCTGCACATCAGGAGGCGGACCACCATGCCGGCGCGGCGCAGGCCAGGCAGGATCAGCAGGGAAAAGCGTAAATCATTACCGGAACGGAGCTGCTGCGTGCGAAACATCGTCGAAAACCTTGTCAGTGCGATCATCCAAGAGCGGCCATGATACGGAAACTTGGCTTTCAATGCAGCAAGCTTCACCTGTGCATGGCCACAAGAGAAGAAGATGACAAGACGACAAGTCCCGAAGAGGCCGCTGCAACGGGGCACAATTTGCTTCCCTGGCTGCAACCGGGCGGCGCATAATCTGTCCATTCCCGGCCGGGGCAGACTGTTTCCGGCGCACTCCGTCTGACTGAATCAACGATTTTCTTCATGTCCAATCTCATCGTACACGGTGGCCGCCCGCTGCGCGGCGACATCATCCCCTCCGCCAACAAGAATGCCGTCCTCCCCATCCTCTGTGCCACCCTGCTGACCGACCAGCCGTTGCGCTTGATCGGCATCCCCGAAATCACCGACGTCAAGAAGATCCTGGAGATCTTCCGCGTACTGGGCAGCGAGGTGAAGGTGGACTATGCCAGCGGCGTGCTGGAACTGCACCACCGCGACACCCATTTCGATCCCAAAGTGCACCACCTGCCGGAGGAGATGCGCTCCTCCATCATGCTGGTGCCGCCGCTGCTGGCCCGCTTCGGCGTGGCACGGCTGGAGAACGACGTCAAGGGCTGCACGCTGGGCGTGCGCGAGATCGATCCCCACGTCGAAGTCTTCCAGCGCTTCGGTGCCCGGGTCGAGAGCAGCCCCGATTCGCTCATCATCCGCACCGCAGGCCGCATGCAGGCCAATGATCACTGGCTGGACTATGCCTCGGTCACGACCACCGAAAACTTCGTGCTGTGCGCCGCTGCCGCCGAGGGCGAGTCGGTGCTCACCAATGCCGCCTCCGAACCGCACGTGCAGGAATTCTGCCGCTTCATGGTGATGATGGGCGTACAGATCGACGGCCTGGGTACCTCGCGCGTGACCGTGCGCGGCGGCCAGCAGCTGGGCGGCGGTGAATTCCGCTTCGACGAGGATTTCCACGAGATCGCCACCTTCCTCGCCATGGGCGCCATCACCGGCGGCCAGGTCCGCGTGCGCAACAGCGCGCCGCAGCAGTTCCCGCTGATCGACCGCACCTTCGCCAAGTTCGGCGTGGAAGTGGTGCATGAAAACGGCTGGTCGCACACGCGCCAGAACGGGCCGCTGAAGGTGGTCAAACCCTTCACCAGCAACATCCTCACCAAGGTCGAAGCCGCGCCCTGGCCCTATCTGCCGGTGGACCTGCTGCCCATCTTCATCGCCTTGGGCGTCAAGGCCGAGGGCAACACCATGTTCTGGAACAAGATCTACGACGGTGCCATGGGCTGGAGCAGCGAATTGTCCAAGTTCGGTGCCCACGTGTTCCTGGGCGATCCGCATCGCCTGATCACCTTCGGCGGCCTGCCGCTGTCGCCGGCCTCGGTGGAAAGCCCCTACATCATCCGCGTGGCCATTGCGCTGTTCATGGTCGCCGCCAGCATCGAAGGACGTTCGGAGATCCGCAATGCCCTGCCGATCCGCCGCGCCCATCCCAAGTTCGTGGAAAACCTGCGCTCGCTAGGGGCCGTGGTGGACTGGGTCGAGGAAGATTGATCCTGCCATGCAAGGGAAGGAGCCCGTCGGGCTCTTTCCGCTTTCTCACGATGCCGTTTCCATCCCGCGATTTCCAGTTCGCAGCGCCTGATTCCTCCCTCCCGCCCTCCGGTTTTCGCACCGCCCCCCGATGCGCCCCGCCCTGCCCCCAAGGCCAGTATTTCTGATCGCTCGTCATCTTGTTTTGACGGGTTGCAGGCATGGTTCGGCGCACTTTTGGAAGCGCCCAAAACATATGCTTCTAGGCCAAATAAATCGAATTTCTTCGAGAGTCCGGCGACGACTCGCCACGGATAATTTCCGCCGTTAATCTACGCCGTGGCGGAAGTACAGGTCATGCGCAGCGTTCGCGGTCAGCTCACAAGAACATGAGACAAGGCTGGCCGGCCGCTGCAAAAAACTACTTCAGCTCCCTCCACCGGGACAGGCTTCGCCCCACTGATCCGAGAGCAGACCCTTGGTCCGGACAGTCCTGTCCCGGCCGCAATGATCGTCATGCCTGCCCACCGGGCGGTAGCGTGGCCTCTGCCGTCCTGCGGCCGGCGTAGTCGTGATCAACATGCATGCCCGATGACGCGATCAGGCATGTCTTCAACGACAGAACAGCCAACATGAGCATTACCGTATTGAACCTGACCGAAGCCAGCACCCTGCTGCGCACCATCAACCGGCGCGACATCAAGGACGTGCGCGCCATCGACCTGGACCTGGCACTGGTCCTGGAGAACGGCCACAAGATCATCATCAGCCGGGGCGCCGTGGCGGCGGTTAACTCGCCGCAGCTGGTCCTGGAATTCGCCGATGGCGACGTGATCCTGGGCGAGGTCTTCGAGAAACTGAACCACATCGAAGTCCCGCCCGATGCCGCCGTTACCGTCACCTCCAAGGAGATCAAGCGCTATGGCATCAAGCGCGTGGTCAAGGCCAAGGACGCCAGCAAAGACAACAGCGAGGAGCAAGCCGACGCCAGGCCGGAGATCGAGGACGGCAAGCCGGCAGCCGCGCTGGCCGATGAGGGCGCCCTCAAGCAGCCGGCCGACATCGGCGGGATGATCCAGAAATCCGACCTCACATCGTCCTCGCTGAACGATTCGGGTAACGACAAGGCAGGCCAGGCCGGCAGCGGCGGGGTCTCCTGGCCGCTGGTGGCCGGCGGCCTGGGCCTGCTGGCCGCAGCTGCCGGTGGTGGAGGCGGTGGCGGTGGCGGCGGTGGCAGTGGCAGTGGCAGTGGCAGCACCGCCAACGCTGCCACACCCACCAAGCCGCCCGCCACGCTCTCCGGTGCGACGGCCCTGGGCCCGCTCAACAATGCCACCATCACCGCCTACGACAGCCAGGGCAACGTGATCGGCAAGCCGGTGCAGATCGTCAATGGCCGCTATTCGCTGGTGCTGGATCAGTCCGACTACAAGGGCCTGATCCTGCTGGCCGTGCGCGACAACACGCCCGGCGTGGCCGACAACTTCGCCGACGAAGCCACGCTGCGCGTGGCTGACCTCGGCAAAACCGTGCTGCGCTCGGTGGTGCTGGCCGATGGCAGCAACCAGACCATCAACGTCACGGCGCTGACCGAACTGGCGGTGCTCAAGGCCGGCCTGGCATCGGGCCAGACCAACCTGGCCGCCAGCCAGATCGGCGCGCCCATCGTGGCCGCCGCCAACGCGGCAGTGAGCGCCCTGTTCAAGGTCAATGTCACCTCCGGCGCGCTGATCACCACCAGCATCACCGATGCGCAGGGCGCGGCCGTGGTCAACCCGGACTTCGCCAGCAACGCCAGCGTGACCGCCCGCAACTACGGCGCCGCCTTGAAGGCCATCGCCAATCTCCAGCAAACCGACCAGACCCGCTATGCCGATCAGGGCGCGGCCATCCAGAAGCTGGCCGACAGCCTGCAGTTCACCGACGCCCTGGCGACCCGGCTGCGCTGGAGCGATCCGGTCACCCAGGCCGATCTCTTCAACGAACGGCTCAACGCACTCGCCAACGACGTCACCCGGAGCGCCGAGCAGCGCCAGCAGGCGCGCACCCTGCTGGATTCCTTGCAGAAGCTGCCCGACGGCAGCAACGTGACCGACTATCTGCTGCAGAACCACGTGGGCATCCTCGAACCGACCATCCTGATCCGCAACACCACGCCGGGCGCTGCGCCGTGGCAGGCCCCTGCGGCCGGTGGCACGCAGGTCCTGGACCAGGACGACCTCATCAACGGCAACCTGGCAGTAAAAGCGCCGCCCCAACCCGGTCACGCTCACCGAGCTGTCGGTACGCGGCAGCAAGCAGGCCCCGGCCGCAAGCCAGGCGCTCAATGGGTCGGACAACGGCTATGCGGTCGTCAACGATCTCGATACCACGCAAGCCTCCGGGCATGCAGCGAGCGGTCCGGTGATCTCCGGCAAGGTGGGTGGCGGAAGCGCCAGCGACCGCTACGTGGTGACCATCGAAATGGGCGGCAAGGTGCTGGCCTTCGGCGAGGCCGCTGCAGGCGACTTCTCCATCACCCTGCCGGCCGGGGCGCTGGCACCGGGCCTGTACCGTGACCTCACCGTCATGGCCTCACGCTCGGGCGGTGCAGCGCTCGGCCAGAGCGCCGTCGTGCAGGGACTCAAGCTGGGCTGGTACTGGGCCGCGCAATCGAGCGGGGATATCCTGGGGGGCAACGGCAACGATGAGATCGCACTCGGTTCGACCCGCTCCAGCACGGCTACCTTCGTGCAGACGGGCGCCGGTCAGGACAAGATCATCGTCGGTTCCTACGGCCGCACCGAGAACCTGGCGGCGACCGTGAGCGACTTCACGGTGGGGGTGGACAAGGTGGAGGTCTTCAACCAGACCCTCACCCAGGCCAACCTGTCCAGTTTCGTCAGGGCCTCGGCCGGTGCCAATCCGAACGACACGCGCCTGGTGATCGATCTGGATGGCGCCGGACCGGGTACGCTGACCTATACCCTGATGTTGCAGAACGTGGTGTACAACAACCTCAATACGGCCAGCATCTTCGGCCTGTAAGCGGACCCGTGGCGGGTGTCGCCATTTGACAGATGCTTCACCCGTCCTGAGCCTTCTCCTTCCAACCCATGACAAAGGGCGGCCCTCCGGCCGCCCTTTGTCATTTCCTTCACCGAAGCCCTCAGAACAGCAGGATCAGCAGCAGGATGATGGGGATGGGAATCCCCAAGAGCCAGAGCAGAATGGCGCCCATGTCAGTCTCCTATGAAAGTTGGGATGCGGATGTGTGGCCGGTTGCGCCGCTTCAGCGCAGTTCCGGTTCGGCGACACGGTGAGCGTGGAGCTCGTGATGCAGGACCGGTTCGCCGTAGAGTTCGTTGCGGTCACGCAGGCGGCCGCCGTAGGTAGCCAGCAGGCTGGCCACGAAGGCACCGCACAACAGCGCCAGGAACATCCACAGCGAGGCATAGGCTGCAGCCTTGCGGGCAGCATCAGCGGCTTCCTTGGCCTTGGTGGCGGCCTGCTCCAGATTGCGCTGGTAGGCGGCGAAGGTGTCGGCCACACGCTTCTCGGCATCGGCTTGCGACAGGCCCGTGTGGCGTGCTACCAGCTGGCCCAGGTAGCGCTTGTCGTTGTCGGCCAGCTGCTGGTTGGCCAGCGAATAACCGAAGACGCGGACCACTTCCATGCGCTGGGCCGAGGTCAGCTCACGGCCATCGGCGGGAGTCGGTGCTGCAAGCGGCGCCACGGGAGCGGCTGCATCGCTGCCAGCGGCCGGGGTCACCGGGGCGGCGGGTGCGGCGCTGCTGTTGCCGGTGGTGTTGGTGCCAGTGCGGAACATGGAATCGATGAAATAACCCGAAGCACGGTCAGCCAGGTTGCCGGCCTGTTGCGCACCCTCAGGGCCCATGGCCGCAGCCGTCGCTGCAGCGCCGGTACCCAGTACGCCACCGGCGGCACCCAGAGTCTTGGCCCCGCCCGAGATCACGCTGCCCACGGCCGAGCCCAGCAGGGCGGCGGTGGCCAGCGAGGCCACGGCCCAGGCCAGCAGACCATGTGCGGTATCGCGGAAATAGACTTCACGGGTATGCAGGCCAGCCCATTTCACGCGCAGGCGGCCGGCCAGGAAACCACCGATGGCCGAGGCTGCGATCTGGGTGAAGAGCAGCCAGCCGGCCGTGGAATAACCGATGGCCTTGGCCGAAATGCCTTCGCCGGACCACGGCGAGATCGACGAGAAGCCCAGGCCAAAGCCCAGCATCACCAGGATGAAGGACAAGGCCGCCGCCGCGAAGGCGCCGGCCAGGATGGCGCCCCACGAGACGCCGGAGCCGTTGTTGTTGACGGCCTCGATGCTGGCCGGTGGAAGGGGGTGGATGGTTGAGGTGGTCATGAGTCTCCTCGCGATTCTTGATGGATTGATCTCTGCGACGTGCGCAGGGCTGGGGGCATTGCCACGCACAGACTGTAGGCGCGCACCAGCGGCCGCGCCATCGGCGGAGTTCGGCAGGTGGCGTAGGAGAGCAGGAGCAGTGCGAGTCGGCGTGCAGGAAAGCAGTCAGAACCGCGGGCAGAAATCCGTGCAGAAACGCGTAACGAACAAGTTGCAGAAAGGCGGACCGGAAACTGCACAGCAGCGGCCCCCCGGGTCTTATAGAATGAGCGCCTCACTCAACCGCGCCAGTCGGCGCTATTCCACCCTGCTACGGAATCCCATGGTCAACACCCCGATCACCCATTTCCTGTTCGACCTCGACGGCACGCTCATGGACAGCGATGCCCTGCATCACGCGGCCTTCAACACCATCCTGTCGCGCTGGAACCGTTCGGTCGATGTGGAGTACTACAAGACCCACATCATGGGTGCCTCCAACGCCATGATCTTCAACCACCTGTTCCCCGGCATGCCGCCCTCGGAGTACCAGCCGCTGGCCGAAGAAAAGGAACAGCTGTTCCGCTCGCAACTGGACCAGCAGGTCGCGCCCACGCCCGGCATCGAACGCCTGCTTGACCATATCGCCCGCATCGGCGGCCGTTCGGCAGTCGTCACCAATGCCCCGCGCGCCAATGCCGAGCTGATGTTGAAGGCCACCGGCCTGGCCGGCCGCTTCGATACGCTGGTCATCGGCGATGAACTGGAACGCGCCAAACCCGATCCCCTGCCCTACCTGACCGCGCTGCAACTGCTGGGCGGTACACCTGGCCAGGCGGTGGCCTTCGAGGATTCGAGTTCAGGGGTGAAAGCCGCCAGCAGTGCGCAGGTCTGGACCTTCGGCATGCTGGGTGGACTGGATGAGGCGCGCTTGCGCGCCGCCGGTGCCCACGCGGTGATCCGCGACTTCAACGGCCAGGCGCTGTGGGACAAGATAGGCGGATAAGTCCGCGCCCTCAGCGCGGGCGGGCCGCCTCGAAGTGATGGTCCGGCAGGAACCACAGCAGGGCCAGCAACACGTAGATGGCGGTGGCCCCCAGCGGGGTGGCCAGTGACAGCGGAATGGCCACCGCATAGAGCAGGATGGAGAGCGCATTCTTGCGGCCATGACCCAGCAAAGCGGCCAGCGAAGGATGCGCCGCCTCGCTGTGGCGCAGCGCGCGTTTCAACAGCAGGAAAGCTATCGAACACATCAGCAGCACCACGCCGTAGCAGGCCACGGGTGCGCTCTGGCGATGATGGTTGGCCACCCACGAAGTCACGAAGGGCAGCAGCGACAGCCAGAACAGCAGGTGCAGGTTGGCCCACAGCACGCGCCGGTCGACCTGCGTGGCCAGCTGCAGCAGGTGATGGTGGTTGACCCAGTAGATGCCGATGTAGACGAAGCTCAATACATAGCTCAGCAGCGGCGGCATGAGCGGGGCCAGGTCGGCCAGGCTGGAGCCCTGCGGTGTCTGCAAGCCCAGCACCATGATGGTGATGGCAATGGCGATGACGCCATCGCTGAAGGCTTCCAGGCGCGACTTGTTCACGGGGCTGCCTTGGCCGGCAGGGGCTGGCGCCATTCCCACACCACCATCGCCACCAGGATCAGCACCGGCACGATCAGCCCGGCGAAGCCGACCAGGTGATAGGCGAACGCGGCGGCGATGGCACCGATGCCGAAGGAGAGTACCGGCCACACGAACTTGATGCAGCGCTCGGTGGTACCGGCATCGGCCGCGCCGCGCAGCATGTCCACCACGTCGATCACCACTTGCGTGACGTTGCCCGTCATCAGCGAGGTCGGTGCCAGGTGCGCCAGCAGCAGGCGGCTGATGGCGCTGTGTACGCCCATGGAGGCGGTACCCAGCAGGCCGGAAGCCATCACCCAGCCCGCCGTGGGCGACTGCACCGGGGTGGCGGCGATGCCGCAGAGCATGAATCCGATCAGCAAAACCAACTGCAGCAGCAGCGACCAGCCCAGTGCCCGGCCATTGCGGCGCTGGATGGAAGCGATGAAGACGCGCGCCACCGCCACACCGAGGATGAAGGCCGGGAAGGCCAGGAATTTCAGGAGGATGGACATCTGCCCGCTATCGGCCAGGGCCGCGCCGATGAGGATGAAGTTGCCCGTCACGTGTGCCGTGAACAGGCCAAACAGGGCGATGAAGCCCAGCGTATCGACATAGGCGGCGAGAAAAGCCAGTCCCGAGGACTGGAGGCGGTTGCGTTGTGCGGCATTCATGAGGTGTATCGCTTCAGAGGGGCGGGCCTGTGACCTTAGCACCGCAGCGGCCGTGCGCCCATTATCCCTGTGGATAAGACAGCGCTTGCGAAACGCGCCAAATCATTGCCGGATCAGCAACGAGAAGCCCTTGATGTATGCAACAAAGGCATTTTTTACAAAAAACAGCACATTTGTACAATCCAAAGCCGGGCTGAATGCAGATCATGGCAGCACTGCAAGGCCAAGGGTGCCCGCGCTTTCCGGAGCGTGCGGAGTTCGCCATGAACGGCCCTGCTGGTGCAAGCATTTTCTCAACTGGCAGACGGATTTCAATATGGAAAGCACCGTATACGTCGTCGACGACGACGGGATGGTCAGGACCGCCCTGTTGAGACTCTTGGCCTCGGCCGGCATGAAGGCGCGGGGCTTCGCCTCGGCCGAAGAATTCCTGCAGGAAGCCCTGCCCGGCGAGCCCTGCTGCCTGCTGCTGGACATGAAGATGCCGGGTTCGGACGGCTTCGAGGTTGTGCGGCGGCTGGAGCACCGTGGCGATGCGATTCCGATCATCTTCATTTCCGGCTACGGCACCATTCCCGCCACGGTACAGGCGATGAAAGCCGGCGCCCATGAATTCCTGACCAAGCCTGTCGAGGAGGAGCGTCTGCTGGGTGCGGTACGGGAGGCCCTGGCGCTGGCCAGCCGCCAGTTGCACCTGCGGGTGGAGCATGCGGCCAATGCCTCGCGCCTGGAAACGCTGACCCCACGTGAGCGCGAAGTCCTGGAACTGGCCATCGGCGGCCTGCTCAACAAGCAGATCGCCACCGAGCTGGGCATCAGCGAAATCACCGTCAAGGTCCACAAGCGCCGCGTGATGGACAAGATGCAGACCAAGACCCTGGCCGACCTGGTGCGGGCGGCCGAGCGCTTGCAGATTCATTCGGCGCGGCAGCGGTGAGCCGGCATTCTGAAGGGCTGGCCGGTAGCCGCCTGTACCAGACCCAGGCAGACCGTATGGGCACGCATGCCGGGAGGCGATTGCCTTCGAAGGCCTTCGAAACTGACCCGCTTTTGCCGCGCTCCTGAACACATCGCATCTTCCCATCAGTAACCTGTGCGGCTCTGATAGCAGCCCGGGCGGTCTCCAGCACCGCCCGCACAACCACGATGGGCAATCTCAAGAACATCATTGGCGCGAGCGGTGAATACCTGTGCGGCATTGAACTCATGCGTCCGGTCATTGCATCGGCTTGCCTTCCTCGCGGCTTCCTGCCCGGAGAAGGCGGCTGCCTGTTCGAGGCGCTTCATTTCGGCGGAAAGGAACCGACCTATGACTATGTCGTGTATCTGCTGGATGCGACTGCACGCCGTCTCGCGCCCTTCTTTTTCCTCCAGGTCAAAACTACGCTCAAGCCTCCCGACATCACCGGCGCCTATGCCATGCGTTTCAGTGCGGCAGCAGTAGCACGTGCGCACGCCATGAAGACACCTTTCTTCGTGGGCCTCGTTGATCGCAGTAGCGCACGGCGGGAAAAGATCTATGTAAAGGGGATAGCCGCGCGCCAATCAAAGGGGATCGCAAGTCTTGCTCCACTGCATGACCTGGCCGAAGATGCAGTCAAGATCGCCATCTACAACGAGGTCTGCCGCGTCTGGGCGCTTCGCAACAATCCGTCCCTGACACAGCTCATCTGAGGAGTCGCCATGCCACGTTCCCGTCGTCATCAAATCGCACACCAATTTGCCGAGGGGCTTGTTGCGCAAATGCTGCAGCGTTCCGGCAGTGAATTTTTCCACGTGACACCTTCCCGATCGGCAGGGCATGCAGACCTTCTGGTAAGCCACGGTGACGGACTATGCGGCATCGAGGTGAGGTATGAAGAGCACGCCGAAGGTATCGAGCGAATCTGGACCGAATGGAAAGACGTCGTCCGCACATCCGGCATCAAGCAGCGCTCTGCGCTAGCGCGAACGATGAAGGCGATACGAGGGGAGACCAAGACAAATCAGTCGCATCCCGATGTCCATCTGGTCATCGTGACCGGCACGGGAGACAGGATCTATGCGGAGCAGATCATCGCGCCATTGTTGACGCCGGATGATCGTAGCCATGTTTCCATCCTGGGTGAATGAGCCTGGCATGGCCCTAGGGCCTGTTCACATTCAATCTGCGAGTGCGATTGAATGTGAACAGGCCCTACCCTTGCGCCCTCACCCACCTCATCGGCCCCACCCCCATCACCTGCTTGAACACCCGGCTGAAATGACTCTGGTCCGAAAAGCCGCATTCCAGCGCGATGACTGACATGCCCTTGCCGCTCTCGCGCAGCAGGCGGCAGGCCAGGGCAATGCGCTGGCGCTGCAGCCAGGCGTGCGGCGGCAGGCCGAAGCTGAGCTTGAAGGCGCGCGAGAAATGCGCCCGCGACAAGCCGCATTGCGCCGCCAGCTCGGCCAGCGTCAGGCGCTGTCCCAGGTGCGCCAGCATGTAGTCGCGCACCCGCGCCTGCTGCCATCCGGCCAGGCGGCCGCTGCTGCGCGGCGCGGGCTGGCCGCCGTAGTGCTGCGCCAGGTGCGTGTCCAGGGCCAGCGTGACGGTGTCGACAAAGACCGTGTCGCCATCGTTGGCGGCCTGCCCCAGCATGGGCAACATCGCCTGCACCAGGTGCCAGACCACCGGATCACGTACCGCCTGCCGCGGCTGCAAGGCGCTGATGCGGCGCCCGCCCTCCTCACTCCACTGTTCGATGGTGGCGCGCGGCAACTGCAGGCGCACGTTGTCGTAGGACGAGAGATGCTGGCAGCGCCACTGCTCGCGCAGGTCGGTGATGGCCATGTCGCCCACGCGGTGGCCGCCCGCATGTACCAGCTGCTGGCCGCGCCAGAGCTTGTGGTGGCGAAAATCCTGCAACTGCACGATGACCGAAAAGGCCTCATCGCCCGGGATGTCGAGCACCGGCGGCTGCGCTGGCGCAACCGGCTGGGCTGCACGGGCCAGCATGATGTCGTCCTGCAGGCGGAGGCGCTTCATGAAAGGAGACGGCAAGGGGTGGATCCAGCAAAAAAAGGATGGAAATGAACGGAAATATGGCGACCCGCTTCGCTGGCCGGCAGCCGGCCGGCCCATCGGCAACGGGGTGAAGGAAAACGCAAAAAAGGCAGAGCCGTCAAGCTCTGCCTTCCGCCACCAGCTTCAACGCTGGCCACTTACATCGAGGTCCGCCCCGACTCGAACAGGAACCAGGCACGTTGCTCGGCCTCATCGATCCAGTTCTCCAGCAGGCTGGCGGTGGCCACGTCGCCGTGCTCATCGCACAGCGCATGGGTGGCCATCATGAAACCGACCAGGCGCAGGTTGTCCTCGCGCAGTTCGGCCAGCATGTCGGAGGGCGTGACGAAGTCGGCATCGTTGTCGGCCAGCCGCTGCAGTCGGCCGACATGACCGGTGGAACGCAAGGTGGTCGCGCCAATCTTGCGGACCCGCTCGGCCACAGCATCGGTGATGGCGATGATCTGCCCGGACTGGTCGTCCAGCAGCAGGTGGTAGTCACGGAAATGCGGTCCCGACATGTGCCAGTGGAAATTCTTCGTCTTCAGGTACAGCGCGAAGATGTCCGCCAGCAGCATGGTCAGGGCGCCACCGATTTCCTGCGTGGCCAGCTCCGAGAGCGCACCGGGCGTGGCCAGCGGCGCCAGCCGGCGCTTTTCCAGCTGCTGGCGTTGGGTTGCGTCCAGGCTCATGGTGTTCACCCCTTCAGGAAGGCCAGCAGGTCTTCATTGATCTGGTCCTTGTGGGTGGCGCACAGGGCGTGCGGAGCGCCGCCATAGATCTTCAGCTGCGCGCCCGGCACCATCTCGGCCACCAGCTTGCCGGTGGTCTGGAAGGGGACGATCTGGTCGTCGTCACCGTGGATCACCAGGGTCGGGAAGTTGAATTTCTTGATGTCTTCACGGAAGTCGGTGCCGGAGAAGGCGGTCACGCAATCCAGCGTGCCCTTGAGCGAAGCCAGCATGGCGATGTTGAAGGTCTGCGCGAGCACGCCGGCGCTGACCGCATTGGCCTTGCCCGGACGATTGGTGCCGAAGAAGACGGCGGCGAAATCGCTGATGAATTGCGCGCGGTCCTTGAGCAGGCCCTCATTGATGCCGGCAAAGACTTCGGCCGGCACGCCCTGCGGGAAGTCCGGCGCCTGGCCGAAGATCGGGGTCACCGCGCCCAGCAGCGCGGCCTTGGCCACGCGCTTGGTGCCATGGCGGCCGATGTAGCGGGCCACGTCGCCGCCGCCCATGGAGAAGCCGACCAGGGTCGCACCTTGCAGGTCCAGCTTGTCCATCAGCTCGGCCAGGTCATCGGCGAAGGTGTCGTAGTTGTAACCGCTCCAGGGCTGGCTGGAACGGCCGAAGCCACGGCGATCGTAGGCGATGACGCGATAGCCGCGCTCGGCCAGGAAGTTCATCTGGTATTCCCACATGTCACCGTCCAGCGGCCAGCCGTGGCCGAAGACGACCGGTTGGCCGCTGCCCCAGTCCTTGTAATAGATTTCGGTGCCGTCGCGGGTAGTGATGGTGCTCATGGTGTAACTCCTTGTGAGATGGTGTGGAGAGGCAGTACAGGGGACAGCCGCCGCCCCGCAGATGGCAGGGCGGCTTGATAAAGATGAGGCAGGGAAAGAGACCGCAGTAAAGCGCCCGAATTCCTACTGCTGAGCCGGGGCATTGCCCAGTCGCCACTGGCCGGGCCCGCACAGCGCGATGGCCGTGAAGATCACCAGCAGCAGCCAGCCGAACTGGCCCTCGGCGATGCTCCAGCCGGGATGCACCGCCAGCATGGCCACCAGCAGCACGCCGATGATGGGCAGGCAGGCCAGGCGGGTGAACAGGCCCAGGGCGATCAACACCGGGCACACCGCTTCGGCCAGGATGGCGGACCAGAGCGATACCGTCGGGCCGAGGCCAAAGGGATCCTCGATGACGGTCAGCTCATGCGCGTAATGCATGAGCTTGGGCAAGCCATGCACGTAGAACAGCATGAAGCTGCCCGCTACCCGCAGGAACAGCAAACCCAGGTCCAGGGGCGGGACCGGGAAACCGGTCCGGCGAGCGGGATGGTGCGCTTGCATGGTCGCCCCCGATCAGAACGCGAAGCAGCTGCAACCCAACGCGCCCCAGAAGCCGGCGAAGTTGGAGACCGGAACGCTGGACTTGCGCGCCACGTCATGGGAGTGACCATGCACGCCGCACGAACCCGCGCAGGCATGCGGCAGCGCGGTCTTCTTCTGGCGGGCGGCAGCAGTCTTGGCGACGGCGCGATAGTGTCCCGGCACCTTGGCCACCGGAGACCATTCGGGCAAGACCGGGATCTCACCCGGACCATGCGAGGAGAACGGTCCGGCACCATAGACCACCTTGCCATCGACCACGGTCATGACCGATTCGATGGCCTTGATGTCGTCTTCATGCACGCTGAAGAAGTCCGCCGACAGCACCGCCAGGTCGGCCAGCTGGCCTGCCTGGATGCGGCCCTTCTCGGCCTGTTCGCTGGAGAACCAGGCGCTGCCTGCGGTCCACAGTTCCAGCGCGGTCTCGCGCGGCAGCCGGCCGGCCGTGCCATACAGCTTGGTGCCGCCCACGGTGCGGCCCGAGACCAGCCAGTACAGTGCAGTCCAGGGGTTGTAGCTGGCCACGCGGGTGGCATCGGTGCCGGCACCGACCGGCACGCCCATCTCCAGCATCTTGGCCACCGGCGGGGTGTATTCGGCCGCCTCGGCACCGTAGCGGTCGATGAAGTATTCGCCCTGGAAGGCCATGCGATGCTGGATGGCAATGCCGCCGCCCAGCGCCTTGACGCGCTCGATGTTGCGCACCGTGATGGTCTCGGCGTGGTCGAACATCCAGTGCAGGCCATCGAAGGGGATGTCGCGGTTGACCTTCTCGAACACGTCCAGCATGCGCGAGATCGATTCGTCATAGGTGGCGTGCAGGCGGAACGGCCAGCGGTTCGAGACCAGGTGGCGCACCACGCGCTCCAGTTCGTCTTCCATGCCCTCGGCCAGGTCAGGGCGCGGCTCCAGGAAATCCTCGAAGTCGGCTGCCGAGAACACCAGCATTTCACCGGCGCCGTTATGGCGCAGGAAGTCGTCCCCGTCACCGGGCTTGACCATCCCGGTCCACTTCTGGAAGTCGGCCAGTTCGGCCCCCTTGCTCTGGGTGAACAGGTTGTAGGCGATGCGGATGGTCAGTTGTCCGTCGGCGGCGAGCTTGTTGATGATCTGGTAGTCGTCCGGGTAGTTCTGGAAACCGCCGCCGGCATCGATGGCGCTGGTCACGCCCAGGCGGTTCAACTCGCGCATGAACTGGCGGGTCGAGTTGACCTGGTATTCCTGCGGCAGGGTCGGGCCCTTGGCCAGGGTGGCATACAGGATCATGGCATTGGGGCGGGCGATCAGCATGCCGGTCGGATTGCCCGAGGCGTCGCGCACGATCTCGCCACCCGGCGGATTGGGCGTGTCCTTGGTATAGCCCACCGCCCGCAGCGCGGCGCGATTGAGCAGCGCACGGTCATACAGGTGCAGCACGAAGACCGGGGTATCGGGGGCGGCCGCGTTCAATTCTTCCAGGGTAGGCATGCGCTTTTCGGCGAACTGGAATTCGGTCCAGCCGCCCACCACGCGCACCCATTGCGGATGCGGGGTACGGGCCGCCTGGTCCTTCAACATGCGCAGTGCATCGGCCAGGGAAGGCACGCCTTCCCAGCGCAGCTCCAGGTTGTAGTTCAGGCCACCACGGATGAGGTGCAGGTGGGAGTCATTCAGGCCGGGGATAACGGTGCGTCCGCCCAGGTCGATGACCTGGGTGGTGGCTTGCTTCAAACGCATCACGTCGGCGGCGCTGCCGACTTCAATGAATTTGCCGCCGCCGATGGCGACGGCCTCGGCGATGGGGTTTTGCTTGTCGACGGTGTGGAACTTGCCGTTCAACAAAATCAGGTCAGGGGTCACGCTGGCTGCGGTGGTCATGGAGGCTCCGGGCATGGGCTAGAACGATGAAGAGGGCGGATTGCGCATGGTGTGGCGTCGCCAAGGCGAACCGGAACCCATCTCATGCGCTTTTGTTGGTGCTTTTGTTGGTGCTTTTGTTGGTGATGGCAGTGTGCAAAAACGCGCTGCCAGCGTCTAGCTATACGAACAGATAATGGCAACGCCCTGCCCGCTTGCCTATGATCGCTTCCGGCAGCCTCACTCCCCTGCCGTGCCGCTGCGCACCGTCTCTCCCCGGCCATCGCAGCGGCTGACACTCCCACATACACTCCACCTATGGAATCATCATGACCACCAATACCAAACTCGACGTGCTGACCCCGACCAACTCCCAGCTCATCATCATCGATCACCAGCCGCAAATGGCCTTTGGCGTGCAGTCGATCGACCGCCAGGTCCTCAAGAACAACGTCGTCGCCCTGGCCAAGTCGGCCAAGGTGTTCAACATCCCGACCATCATCACCACCGTGGAAACCCAGGGCTTCTCCGGCTACACCTATCCGGAACTGCTGTCGGTCTTCCCCGATCACGACATCCTGGAACGCACCTCGATGAACTCCTGGGATGACCAGAAGGTGCGCGACGCCCTCAAGGCCAACGGCAAGAAGAAGGTGGTCGTGGCTGGCCTGTGGACCGAAGTCTGCAACAACAGCTTCGCCCTGTGCGCCATGGCCGAAGGCGACTACGAGATCTACATGGTGGCCGACGCCTCCGGCGGCACCTCCAAGGAAGCCCACGACTACGCCATGCAGCGCATGATCCAGGCCGGCGTCATCCCCGTGACCTGGCAGCAGGTGATGCTGGAATGGCAGCGTGACTGGGCCCGCAAGGAAACCTACAACGCCGTCATGGACATCGTGCGCGAACACTCGGGTGCCTACGGCATGGGCGTGGACTACGCCTACACCATGGTGCACAAGGCCGAGCAGCGTCCGCACGGCAACCAGAAGACCCTGGCACCGGTGCCGGCCAAGTAAGCCATCCCGGTCTTTGACACCGCCGCGCTCCCGCCATGCATCGGCCGGGCGCGGCGTTGTCCCATCTTCACGAGGAGCCGGGCCATGTCCGCTTATCTGATTTCCCTGGGCGCCGGCATCCTGATCGGTGTCGTCTATGCGCTCTTCAAGGTGCGCTCCCCCGCGCCTCCGGGCATTGCCTTGATCGGCCTGTTGGGCATGGTGCTGGCCGAGCGCATGGTCAACGGCCTGGGCCCCCTCTTGGGCCACTGATGCTGGAGCACGCATGAAACCCTACCTGATTTCCCTCCTGATGGGCCTGCTGGCCGGCCTGATCTACGCTGCCCTGCACGTGCAATCACCGGCACCACCCATCATCGCCCTGTTGGGCCTGCTGGGCATGTTGATCGGCGAGCAACTGGTGCCCATCGTGCGCCGCAAGCTGGCCGGTGAACCGCTGAGCGCATCATGGTTCCACCGCGAGTGCATGCCCAAGATCACCGGCACGCCGCCGCCGGACGGCCAATAAACCACCTGGCAGACGATGATGAGCGAAGAGGAAAACACGCCACCATCCCAACGCACCATCGCAGTGATCGATGACGATCTCGGGGTCCGCGCTGCCTTGTGCAACCTGCTGGATTCGGCCGGGTACCGCCATTGCAGTTTCGACTGCGGCGAAGATTTCCTCACCAGCACCTGCCTGCCGGTGGCGGCTTGCGCCATCGTGGACCTGAACCTGCCAGGGATGAACGGCTTCGAACTGGCCGAGCAATTGCGTCTCCTGCGCCCCGACCTGCCGGTACTGTTCATCTCGGCGCAGGCCGCGGCGCTGCAGCGCCAGCGCGCCACCGACATGGGCCTGGCGCTGCTGGCCAAGCCGGTCGATGCCGATACCCTGCTGGTGCTGCTGACGGCCACCCTGCTCTACGGCCCACCGTAACGCACATCCGGCGCGCCAATGCGGCACAATGCGGCCTTGACCCCGCCATCCTTGCCTGGAGACCCGCTTGCCGTCCGATCCGCGTCCTTCCGATGACGACGACGCCCTGCTGCACACCTTGTGCGACTTGTCGGCGCTGCTTGACCCCATCCTGCTGCAACCCGCCATCACCCGCGCAATGTGCCGCCTCGGGGCTGCGCGGCGCTGCCTGCTGCTGCGCCATGAGGCGGGCCTGGCACTGATCCAGGCCGAAGCGCGCTACGATGGTTTGCACGTCTGCAACAGCCAGCGCTACTGCATCGCCCAGCCCGCCGACCTGCAGGGTGCCAAGCTGACCCTGGTGCTGAACCACCGCGGCCAGGCGCTGGGCGAGTTGCTGCTGTATTACGACGATGCGCCCGGCGCGGCCATGCTGCGGCGGGTGCAGCATCTGGCCGCCCACGCCGCAGTGGCCCTCTCCAATGCCACCGAGCACGCCCGGGCACTACTGGAAAAGGAACAATTGCTGGTGGCCGAACGCGAACTGCGCACCAGCCAGGAACTGCTCAAGCAAGGCGAGCGCTTCAACCATACCGGCAGCATGCGCTACCTGGTGCGCGAAGACCTGATGTTCTGCTCCGACGAGCTGTGCCGCATCTATGGCCTGCCGCCAGGACGCAAGTGCATCACCTATGACGAATTCGCGGCCATCATGCATCCTGATGACCGCCAGGAAGTCATCGAGACCGTCAATGCCGCCGTCGCCATGGGCGGCACCATTCGCGTGGAACACCGCATCTGCCGCCAGGATACGGGCGAGGTGCGTTACCTTTCCGGGATCGGCAAACCGGTATGGATGGATGGCACCTTCACCGAATACATGGGCACGGCCACCGACATCACCGTACGGCGCCAGGCCGAGTATGCGATCCGTGCGGCCCAGGTGGACATGGAGCGCGTGGCACGCGCCAATACGGTCGGCCAGCTGACGGCGTCGATCGCCCACGAGATCAACCAGCCGCTGATGTCCATCGTTTCCAATGCCGGGGCCAGCCTGCGCTGGCTGAACCGGCCCCAGCCCGATCTGGAGCATGCACGCGCCAGCCTGCGCGACATCATCAGCGAAGGCCAGCGCGCCGGCGGCATCATCAGCAGCTTGCAAAATCTCACCCGCAATCGCTCACCCCAGTTCGAGCGCCTGAACCTGCACGCGCTGATCCGCCATACCCTCATGCTCTCGCGCAGCGAGCTGGAGCAGCGCGAAGTGACCCTCGCGCTATCCCTTGGACCCGCCGACGTCCACGTGCTGGGCGATACGGTGCAATTGCAGCAGGTACTGCTGAACCTGGTGGTCAATGCCATCGATGCCATGGCGGCGGTCCCCGAAAATGCCCGCACGCTCGCCATCAGCGCCAGCTGCTGCAACGAGGAGCGGGTGGAAGTGCAGGTACGCGATAGCGGCGAGGGCATCTGTGCCGAGGCCATGCCGCGCATCTTCGACGCCTTCTACACCACCAAGGAAAACGGCATGGGCATGGGCCTGGCGATCTGCCGCTCCATCATCGAGACCCATCGTGGAAGATTGCGTGTGGCCGCCGCCGTGCCGCAGGGCAGCGTGTTCAGCTTCGACCTGCCGCGCGTGCCCTGAAGCCGCCGGTCAGCGCAGCCGGCGGCGCCAGGCACCCGGCGTACTGCCCACGATCTGGGAGAACACGCGGCTGAAGTGACTCTGGTCGTAGAAATTGCAGGCTACGGCAATCTCGGCCAGCGACAGCGTGGTATGGCGCAGGTATTCGCGTGCCATCTCCACGCGCTGGGTCATTAGCCACTGGTGGGGGGTGTGGCCGGTCGTGGCCTTGAATGCCCGCAGGAAATAACTGGCCGACATGTTGCATTCACGGGCGATTTCCGGGAGGGACAGCTGGTCCTGGCCCTTCAGCAACAGCATCTGCTTGGCGCGCTCCTCATGCACGCGCGACAGGCGCACATTGACCGGCGACGGCAGGCCGGCACCGCCATAGCGTTTGAGCAGGTGGGTGCCCATGGCCAGGCCGAGCTGGTCGACGAAGAGCTGGCTGTCGGTATCCGGCAGCGCCAGTGCCGGGGCCAGGGCGGCCGCCAGATGCGCCAGCACCGGATCATCCTGGCCGGTGACGGTGGCAAGGCCGCTGACCTTGCGGACGCGCAGGTCATCGTTGACCGTGGCAAACCACGACAGTGGCAGTTCCACCAGCAGGAAATCGAAGGGCCCTTGCAGGTCGGCCCGGTAGTCTTCGGAAAAATCGCGGGTATAGACGGCGCCGCGTCCGAAACCGAACTGCGCGCCCTGGCGCCCGCGGAAGATGCTGCGGCGATGATGCTGGGCCATCGAGATGCCCACCAGGAAGCCCCGGTCAGAGGCCGGTGTATAGACTTGCGAGACCTCGCGGCTCTCGACCCGCTTGCGATAGAAGCTGAACTGGCTGCCCTGCAGTTCCTGGCTCTGCTTGAGCGTGGTGGCCGAGCAGCCCAGCGAATCACTGCGCACGGCAAGCATGGCGGGAGCGGACACGGCATTCATGGGTGACCTCGATCAAATCGGCAAGTCCGGAAAGGGTGTGCGGCAGCCCTCTGGCCGGATTGTACACAGCCGCGCATCCTTGCGGGCAGGAACAGCGCACCCTCGTCGTCCGGGCTCATGATTGCTTGCGGGCAGCCTCGGCCAGCATGGCCTGGCCGATCTCTTCATGGCCGCGCTCGACCAGGGTCCGGCCGGCGCCTTCGATATCGCGCACGTCCTTGTTCTGGCTCAGCTTGCGCTTGCCCTCCAGGCGCGTGATCTCGATCTCGATGCCGACGATGGCCTTGAGCAGGGTGTCGGTGAAATCGGCCGGGGCGTCGGACATCTTCCATGGCTTGGCCTCGCCGGCCTCGTGGGTGCGGGTCAGGCGTGCCACCACGCCGCGCAGGTAGCGCTCGTCATCGTGGATGGTGACGCGGCCATGGGCATGCGCCACGCTGTAGTTCCAGGTCGGCACCTGGCGATGCGCCTCGTGCTTGCTGGGATACCAGCTCGGCGAGACGTAGGCGTCGCCCGCCGAAAACACCACCAGCACTGAATCGCCATCGGCCAGCTCGCGCCACAGCGGATTGGCGCGCGCCACGTGCAGGTGCAGCGTGCCCAGCGCACCCCGGGCGGGATCGAGATGGCAGGGAAGGTGGTTGGCATCGAGCCCGCCGGCCGTGTGCGAGACCAGCACACCGAAGGGATGTTCAGTGATCAACTGATGCAGGCTGGCAATATCCTGATCGGCGAAATGCGCGGGAATGTACATGGCATGATCGTCCGCTGGGTTGAGTAGCGAACTATTCTATAGCATCCTCATCATCGACGGGAACAAGTTGTGGCCAGCGTTGCAGCCAGCCACATTGCAGGCGACGGCGCTCAGCGCGCCTGGGCCGCCTGGCTGCTGACCGGCATGGCCGAGCTGGGCAGGCCGAAGATGCGATCAAAGCCGAGGTTGAACAGGTATGTATAGATCATGAAGAAGACGATCAGCCCGAAGTCCAGCACCAGCGCCTCCC
The DNA here is from genome assembly GCF_002213425.1 of Herbaspirillum aquaticum. Lineage (GTDB taxonomy): Bacteria > Pseudomonadota > Gammaproteobacteria > Burkholderiales > Burkholderiaceae_D > Herbaspirillum > Herbaspirillum aquaticum. The sequence continues at coordinate 115,222 of NZ_NJGV01000021.1, forward strand.
ACAGGCTGATGCCCAGCCACCAGGCGAACAGCGGCACCAGCATCACGACCAGGCCACCCTCGAAGCCCAAGGCGTGGGCGGCACGGCGTGCGAAATTGCGGCCACGGCGCGGCTGGCGCGCTTCCCAGCGTTCGAAGAGACCGTTGAAGATGAAATTCCACACGAAGGCAATGGTCGACGAGGCCACGGCGGCCGCCGACGCATGGCCACTGTCGTGCCCCGCGAAGACGCTCAGCCCGACGGTGGTGAAAATGATGGCCAGCCCCTCGAAGAGGCAGGCATAGACCAGCTTGCGTTTGAATCCTTGCATGATGTGCTCCTGAAGACTGCGACGGGCCAGTGCTGGCCGCGCGATGGAAAGCATTCTATGATGAAGTTTTTGATGAATGAAGTCGGCTTCTTTCAGTTTTACTGACAGGTCAACCGACCGCATTGCATAAGGAACGGCAATGGCTTTCTCAAGTGACAACGTCCGGGTGTTCCTGGCCGTGCTCGACAGCGGTTCATTCTCTGCGGCTGCGCGCCAGCTGGGCCGTGTGCCCTCTTCGGTCAGCATGACCATCAGCCAGCTGGAAGCCGAACTCGACCTGGTGCTGTTCGACCGCACCGCACGCGACGCCCGCCCCACCGAGCTGGCGCGCGCGCTGGAGCCGGACGCGCGCCTGCTGGCCAGCACCCTGCGCCAGCTCGACGCCCATGCCCTGGCCATGCACCAGGGGCTGGAACGCAAGCTCACGCTGGCGGTGGCGCCGGAACTGCTATCGGTACCCTGGGCCAAGCCGCTGGCGGTGCTGGCCCAGGAGTTCCCCTCGCTGGAGGTGGAGGTGCTGTCCTCGCCCCAGGCCGACGCCATGCGCATGCTCTATGACGATACGGCGCAGCTGGCGCTGGTCTTCGAGCGCCACGCCGGCAATGACCGCGAGGCCTTCCAGGAATTCAGCAGCGAGATGATGGTGGCGGTGATCGCCCCCGACCATCCGGCGCGGCTGCGCAAGAAGCGCAAGCTGCGCTATGAGGACCTGTACGACATCCGCCAGATCGCCGTAGCCAGCCGCGATGCCAGCATCTCGGACCCGCGCTTCTTCCTGGCGCGCCACCTCTGGCGCACCGACAACCACCTGGCCACGCTGTCGCTGGTGCGCGAGGGACTGGGCTGGGCCTACCTGCCGCACAGCCTGGTACAGGCGCAGATCGAAGCCGGCACGCTGGTGGTCATCGACTTCGACAACATCAGCAACCAGCAGCGCATGTGGGTGGATGTGGTGTGGAACAAGGACCGGCCCCTGGGACTGGGAGCGCAACGCTTCATTGCCCTCATGCGCGACATGGCGCCGAGCCGGCGCAAGCGCAAATAAGGCCGCAAGCCGTACAGACGGGCCGGAAAATCGTTCGGACTGGGGAGGCCTGCCAGGGTCGGCGCGAAGACGCTACCCAGTCCGAATGCTGATTTTCCTGAAAAGGACAGCCTTTCATTTTTCTAAGTTTTTTTGGAGAGCTGCCTTAGAGAACAAATTCCAAAAACTTAGTTTTCATGGAATGAACCTGGTCTTGCCCTTGGCCGCCAGCAACTGCACCAGCAACTGGTCACGCTCGGCTGCGATGTCGGCAGATGTCTTCCCGCTCATCTGCTCCTGCACCCCCGAACGAATCTGCGCCTTGAGCGCATCGGAGATGGACGGCGTCCCCAGGTCGGCCCACCAGCTTTCGATCGGTGGCCCCAGGTGATCCAGCATGTGGCCGATGCCGCCCTCCCCGCCCGACATGTGCAGGTTGAGATAGGGGCCCATCAAGGCCCAGCGCAGGCCGGGGCCGTAGGCGATGGCCGTATCGATGTCTTCGGTGCTGGCCACGCCCTGTTCGACCAGGTGGAAGGCCTCGCGCCACAGCGCCGCCTGGAGCCGGTTGGCGATGTGTCCCTTGACCTCCTTGCGCACGTGGATGGCCTTCTTGCCGATGGCGGAGTAGAAGTCCAGCGCGGCCTGCACTGCCTCCGGCGAGGTTTGTACACCGCCGATCACTTCCACCAGCGGGATCAGGTGCGGTGGATTGAAGGGATGGCCCAGCACCACCCGGCCGGGATGGCGGCAGGCGGCCTGCACCTTGCTCATCAGCAGCCCGGATGAACTGGACGCCAGCACCACGTGGGCCGGCAGGGCTGCGTCCATGCGCCGGAACAGGTCGATCTTGAGGTCTTCCCGCTCGGGGCCGTTCTCCTGCACGAAGTCCGCACCGTCGAGCGCCTCCTCCAGCGAGTCAGAAAAGCGCAGGCGCTCGGGGGAGGCGCCCGGCGCCAGTCCCAGCAGCTCCAGGCTGGGCCAGTGGCGCGCCACGGCGGCACGCAGCTTGGCTTGCGCGTCCGGCATCGGGTCGGTGGCCGAGACCTCCAGCCCCCGCGCCAGGAAATAGGCGGCCCAACTGGCACCGATCACGCCGGTGCCCACCACCGCCACCCGGCGCACCTCCTGTTGGCCGGGCTGGCTGCCGCTTGCTGATGCTTGCATCTGTGTCTCCTCTGTTGATGGGCTCCAATGAAGCCGGGTCGGTTTTGAATATTCTTGGTAAATCTCGATTTTATTCGAGGTTTTAGCGCGAGATTTGCGCGGGCATTCGGCTACGATTGGCATCAAAGCACATAAACAAATTCCCGGATATGAATCGGGATCAACTCCGGGTCACCTCATGTTTCTCTATCTTCCGCTACTGCTGGCCTTCCTGACCGTTCTCGGGATTGCGCTCGGCTGGAAATCAATAAGCAACAAGCTATGGTTGGCATGCACCATCGTCACCTTGTGGTGGTTCAGCCAGACACCCCAGGGCTCCCTGGGTTTCCTCCTGTGATGGCAGCGTGTCATGGACCGTTCCGTCGTCTTCACCCCGCGTGAACCCGTCCTGCCCGGCGGGCTTTTCCTCAATTGCCTGTGCCTGCTGGCCATCAGCGGCTGCCTGGGCCTGCTGCTGTACCTCCAGGTGGTGCTGCCGCTGCCGCCCAACCCGCTACGCCAGCTGCAATGTACCGGGGTCATCCTGACCGGCATCGGCTTCATGCGCAACCTGCGCTTCGGCATCAAGAGCGCGCACTATGGCGTGGCACTGGTCGGGGCGCTGCTGACCGGGCTGCTGGCCCTGCGCCAGATCTCGCTGGAAGCCCTGGCCGGCCAGTCGCCCACGGGGCCGCTGTTGCAGGGCATGCACCTGCATACCTGGTCAGCCCTGTTTGCACTGGCGGCGATCCTGACCATCGCGGCCCTGCTGGGCGTCAAGAGCGCCGAATATCCGGCCACCCTGCTGCTGCTGCAAAGCGAAGAAAGGCAGGATCAACCGCGCCGCATCCCCTGGGGCAGGATCGCCGTGAGCACCATCTTCCTGGTGCTGGTGGCCGCACACCTGGTCGCCAGCCTCAACGACTGCACGCGCGCCAGCTGCGCCGCAGGCTTGCTCGATCGCCTGATGCTGCCATCGATACCGCTGCCGAAACCCCAATGAAAAAAACGGCGCACCCTGCCAAGGCAAGGGTGCGCCGGTCAATGACGGCTCAAGACTATCATGGCCCGCACACCAACCACGTGTGCCGGGCCAGGGGACTACACGGGCATCAGAAGCGGTGCTGCATGCCCAGGGTCATGCCGAACTGGCTGGTGCCAAAGCCCACGTCATCACGCGAGAGGCCGACCAGCTGGTTGTTCTTGGCCTTGGCATAGGCCGTGCTCAGGTACAGGTCGGTGCGCTTGGACATGGCGTACTTCAGGCGCAGCGAGTACATGATGGGATCGGCATCGTTGGCCACGTTCTTGATGTTCTGGTAGTAGATCGCACCGATCACGCTCATGGCCGGCGTGAACTTCCAGGTCACGCCGCCCCAGTAGAAATCGCTGCGCTGGTCAGCCGCACCGGTGGCCAGGGCCTTCTTGTAGTAGCGATAACCGAGGTTGAACTTCCAGGCATCCGAGAGCTGGTAGCCCGCAGCCAGATGGGCGCTGGTGGCGCGGTCATAGGGCGCGTTGGCGGTGGTCACGCTGTTGTTGCGGTCATAGGTGGCCGCCACGCTGAACGGGCCCGAACCCCAGCCCAGGCCGACGCCGTACTTGGCGCCGTTGCGGGTCTCGCCGGCCACTTCGCCGAAGCCATACATGGCACCGACCTTCACGCCGGCGAATTCGCCCTGGTATTTGACCAGGTTGGACACGCCGGTGGGCATGCCATCCTTGCGGCCACCGGTGGCACCGGCCGAGGTCACCCAGGAGTAGCTGGCCGAGTAGCCCATCGGGTCGAAGGGCAGGATGAAGTCATAGGTGGTGGAGAAGGAGCGACCCGCCACCACGCGACCGAAACCGCCCTCCAGGCCGACGTTGGACTGGCGGTTGAAGAGCTGGTTGGCATCGCCGTCGAGGGCGCCGTTGTCCAGCTTGAAGCCATTCTCCAGCTGGAATATGGCCTTCAGGCCGCCGCCCAGGTCTTCGGTGCCGCGAAAGCCGATGCGCGAGGTGTTCATCGTGCCCGAGCTCAGGCGCACCAGGCTGTTGCGGGCGGCATTGGCGTTGGTGACGTATTCCACGCCCGAATCGATCAGGCCATAGATGGTGACGGAGGTTTGCGCCTGGACCGAGGTCGTGGCGCACGCGGCGAATGCGGCCAGGATGCTGGCAGCGAGATGATTTCTTTGCACTGAGGTCTCCTTGATGGAAAGCGTTGGATGGCGTCGGCACGGCCATGCCCTACGACGTCTTCTGGTCATCCACCCGGTATCGTGATGATTTTTCCCGGGTGAGCGGGATGAGGACGGATGGCCCTCCCCGCTGGTTTTCATCGATGTGATGAACCGTCAAAAAACTAAGTTTTTGCCAACGGGAAACTTAGATCTCCCGTTCGGCTCACTTAGTTTTTCAGAATGCCCACAAGGCCTGTTCCGGCAGCGACAGCCAGTATTCACCCTGGTCCAGGCGCTGCGGTGCGTAAGCGCGCAGGCCCACCGAACCGGCCGGACCGCCCTCGACCTTGAACAGGCATTCCCAGCGGTCGCCCAGGTACATGCAGGTCGACAGCGGCAGGCGGATCGCATTGCCGGTCTGCTCGCCGGAGATGCGCACCTGCTCGACCCGGATGATGCCGGTCAGCTGCTCGCCGGGCTTGGCGTCCTCGCGTCCGCGCAGGGTCGCCACGGCCGTGCCGCCATCGAGCTTGACGGTCACGCGCTCGCCCTCGCGGCTGACCACCTCGGCGGCCAGCTTGTTGTTGCTGCCCATGAATTCGGCGGTAAAGAGGGTATTGGGGGTCTGGTACATGCTCTGCGGCGTGCCCTGCTGTTCGATGCGGCCATTGTTGAGCAGCAGGATGCGGTCTGAGATGGCCATGGCCTCGCCCTGGTCGTGGGTCACCATCAGTGCAGACAGGCCCAGGCGCACGATCAGTTCGCGCAGGAAGGCACGGGCTTCCTCGCGCAGCTTGGCGTCGAGGTTGGAGAGCGGTTCGTCCAGCAGGATCACCTGCGGGTTGTAGACCAGCGCGCGGGCGATGGCCACGCGCTGTTGCTGGCCACCGGACAATTGGTGCGGATAACGCTCGCCCAGGTGGCCCAGGCCCAGCTGCGACAGCACTTCCTTGACGCGCTTGGCGATCTCGGCCGAGGGCGTCTTGCGCAGCTTGAGGCCATAGGCAACGTTGTCGGCCACGGTCTTGTGCGGCCACAGCGCATAGGACTGGAACACCAGGCCCAGGTTGCGTTCTTCGGCCGGCATCTCGAAGTTGCGCGCGCCATCGAAAACGCGGCGGCTGCCGATGTCGATGGTGCCGGCCTTGGGTGACTCCAGCCCGGCGACCGCGCGCAGCAGCGTGGTCTTGCCGCTGCCGGAGGGGCCCAGCAGCGCCACCACTTCACCGCGCTGCAGTTGCATGGAAACACCCTTCAGGATGGGATTGGCAGATGCGCCGGTACCATAGTCCAGGTGCAGGTCGTTGACGGAAAGTTCAGTCATGATGATTCCTCAGGATGCTCTTGCTGTATCGGGAGGCCGGCACCCCTGTGCCGGCCGTGCTTGCGGTGCAGGTCAGTCGTGCAGCTTGACGCCGAAGCGCAGCGCAATGCCCAGGCCCACGGCCACCAGCGTGATGTTGATGAAGGACAGCGCGGCCACCAGTTCCACCGCGCCGGCGGCCCACATGGAGACGATCATCGAGCCGATCACCTCGGTACCGGGCGAGAGCAGGTAGACGCCGGTGGAGTACTCGCGCTCGAAGATCAGGAACACCATCAGCCAGGCGCCCACCAGGCCGTAGCGCACCAGCGGAATGGTGACGTCGCGGGTGACGCGGGAACGCGAGGCGCCGACCGCGCGGGCGGCTTCTTCCAGTTCCGGGCCGACCTGCAGCAGGGCGGTATTGATCAGGCGCAGGCCGTAGGCCATCCACACCACCGAGTACGCCAGCCAGACCGAGAAGATGGTCGAGCGCAGGCCGCGCAGGGCGGGGATGAAGCTGTCGACCAGCCACAGGGCGACGGGGTTGTCGATGCCCTTCAGGGCCGAGTCCAGCAGCGAGGGCACGAACAGGAACACCCACAGGAAGGACAGGCCGGCCAGCAGGCCCGGCACCGCACGCGGCACCAGCACGCTGTAGTCGAGGAAGCGCGTCACGCCATCCTGCTTGCGGTGCATGGCCAGGGCGATGGCGGTGTAGCAGGCCACGGCCAGGGCGCCGCCGATCACGCCGATCAGCACCGTGTTGATGATGCCGCGCACCAGCGAGGGCTGGTCCCAGACGTTCAACAGGTTGTCGAAGGTCAGCACGTCCAGCAGGCTCACGCCATCACCCCAATGCGAGACGAAGGTGCGCAGGCCGATGCCCGAGAGCGGGATGATGACCGTGAAGAGCAGCCAGCCGGCGATGAGGGTGAAGGCCACCCAGCGCCACTTGCCCAGCGGCAGCGCCTTCTGGCGCGCGCCCTTGCCCTTGATGGCGACGAACTTGTTGGCCGAACGCAGCAGCCAGCGCTGCAGCATCACCAGCGGCATGGTCACCGCCACCAGGCACACGGCCACCGCTGCCATCAGGTGATACGACGGCGTACCCAGCTTGTTGGTGAGCTTGTAGAGATAGGTCGGCAGCACCAGGTGGCCTTCCGGATCACCCAGCACCAGCACCAGGCCGAACACTTCAAAGCCGAGGAAAAACACCAGCACGCCGGAGTAGGCCAGCGCCGGGGTGATCATCGGCAGCGAGACGTTGAGGGCCACCTGCAGCGGCGAGGCGCCGGCCACGCGGGCCGCCTCTTCCACATCCGAACCCAGGCTGCGCAGGGCGGCCGAGGCATACAGGTAGACGTGCGGCACGTGGGTCAGGCCGGCGATGATGACGATGCTGGTGAAGGAATAGATGTTCCACGGGTCGCCCTCGAAGCCGAACACCGACAGCAGGTTCTTGACCCACACCGTGTAGAAGCCGACCGGCCCCATCGAGACCACGTAGCCGAAGCCGATCACCATGGGCGAGACGAAGATGGGCACCATCAGTGCGGGGGCGATGAAGCTGCGGCCCGGCAGGTCGGTGCGCACCATCAGGAAGGCCAGCATGCCGCCCAGCGGCACGGCGATCAGGGCCAGGCCGGTGGCCAGCGTCAGACCATTGACGAAGGCCTGGCGGAAGTCCGGGTCATCGAAGATGAAACGATAGGAATCCAAGGTCAGCGTCTTGACCGGCGCGAAGAACGGCGCCGACAGGAAGCTTTGATAGAAGATCAGCAGCAGCGGCACGAAGATGGCCAGGGCTGCCAGCGTCACGACCAGGCCGCGCGGCCAGTTCAGCCGGAAACGGCGGGCCGGCAGGGCTTGCTCGCTGCGCGGCAGCGTTGTGGTGGTTTGCATGGTGCGCCTCATGAGTGGGCAGATGGATCAGGACAGTCAGGACAGCGGCGGCATGACTGCAGCGCGCCGCCCGCGCAGGCAGCCGGGGCTGCACTGCGCAACAGCGATGGATCGGGTGATGACCGCTCATCCGGAGGCGGACCAGGTACGGCAGGCCCCGGTCCGCCACGGAAATGATTTACTTCTTGGTGGCTTCCTTCCACTGCTTCAGGAAGTCCAGGCGCTTCTTCTGGTCCAGGTAGTCCAGCAGTTCGGTGGACACCGGCATGGGCTTCAGGGACGCGCCCAGTTGCTTGGTCAGTTCGGCCGAGGTGGTGGCACCGGTGACGTCGCCACGAATGGCGAAGAGCTGCGCATCATTGGCGATGATGGTCTGGCCGCGCTTGGAGAGGATGTAGTCCACCCACAGCTTGGCGGCATTGAGGTTCTTGCCGGCCTTGTTGATGAAGATCACGCGCGAGAGCACCAGGTTGTAGTCCTTGGTGAAGGCCACGCCGATGGACGGGTCCTTCTTGGCGCGCACCAGGGCGTAGGGGCCGAGGATGTTGTAGCCGATCAGGTTTTCCCCCGAGGAGATGCGCTCGAGCATGGTGCCGGTCGAGGACTGCACGCGTGCAGCGACGCCGCCCATGGCTTTGGCGAAGTCCCAGAATTGCGGGTTGTGCTTCAGGTCATAGGTCATCAGGCTGAAACCGACGCCGGACTTCTCGATGTCGTAGGTGGTGACCTTGTTCTTGAACTTGTCCTGCTTGCTGACCAAGAGCTTGGTGAACTCCTCGTGGGTGGTCGGCACTTCGGCTTCGGTCACCAGGCGCTTGTTGTAGACGATGGCGGCGGGCTCGAAGGTGGTGCCGTAGGCGGTGTCCTTCCAGTTGGCCCAGGCCGGCACGGCCGCGGCTTCCGGCGACTTGTAGGCCACGGCATAGCCTTCGGAGGCCAGCTTGACCTGCAGGTCCATGGAGGAGGACCACATCACGTCAGCCGTGGCGCCACCGGCGGCGGCTTCGGAGATGAAGCGGTTGTAGGCTTCGGTAGAGTTCATGTCGTTGTACTCGACCTTCACGCCCGGATAGAGCGCGCCGAAATCCTTGATCAGCGCTTCGGCGGCCTTGGAATCGGTGGTGCTGTAGATCACGACCTTGCCTTCCTTCTTGGCCCCGTCGATGATCTTGGCGTAATCGGCAGGATAGCCGGCCGGGGTGTCGGCATGGGCCACACCGCTGAAAGTGACGGGCAAAGCGAGGGCCAGGCCGAGCGCAATGCTCAGGCGACGTTTGTGCAACATGGATTCTCCTTGATGATGAAACGGACCTTGCGCCGGCCCGGCTGCAGGGCACGCCTGACGGCGTGTGCAACCTGGCTGGTCAGCGCACCAGGCCCAACTCCTGGGACTGCCTGCGATAGCGCGCAACGGTCTGCGCGATGTAATCCGAGAGCGGCTTGCCGGTCATGGCAAAGGGTTGCAAGCCACCGATGCTGCGCTGGCGATCAAAGGCGGGATCGGCCAATGCGCGATCGAAATACCGGACCCAGCGCCGGTAATCCGCCTCCGGCGCATGCGGGCTCATGTAGAAACCGCGGATGATGGGCCAGACCACGTCATAGCCCTGCTCGCGTGCCGTCGGTATGGCCTGCAGCGGTCCCGGCAGGCGTTGCTCGGACAGCACCGCCAAAATCCTCACCTTGCCCTCGGCGATGAAGTAGGCGGCCTCCGAGGTATCACCCGAAATCACCTGCACGTGTCCGGCCTGCAGGGCGGCAAACGAATCGCCGCCACCTTCGAGCGCGACAAAGCGGAACTGCTTCGGCGTGAACCCGGCTTGCTGTGCCAGCAGCGCCATCTTCAACCAGTCCTGGCTGCCCACGGTCCCGGACAAGCCCACGGTGACCGCCGCGGGATCCTTGCGGATCGTCTCCAGCAACTGCTTCAGGTTGCGCCAGGGGGCATCGCTGCGCACGGCGATCATGCCGTGGTCGATGCCGATGCCGGCCACCCAGCGCACATCCCCCACATCAGCGCGGCCATATTTTCCCTGTGCCAGGCTCAACAGCGAGCCCCCCGAAAAAGCCACCAGCGTGTCGGGGCCGCCGCGCCGCTGCGAGACCACCGAACTCCAGGCCACGGCACCGATGCCACCGGGCAGGTAAGCCAGCTTGAAGGCCTCCTTGCTGCCCTCTTCCTGCATGGCCCGGCGCAACAGCTTGCACGAGGCGTCCATGCCGCCGCCCGGCTTGGCCGGGACGATGCACTCGGTCGCCAGCGCGCACGGCATCGCACAGGCCAGCACACAAGCGGCCAGGAAGCGATACCAGCGCTGCCGACGATGCGAGCGGTCCGCCTTCATGGCGGTCAGCAGCAGCGGGAAACGAATGCGGGAAGAACGGATCCGGAACGGCCGGACCAGGGGGCGATCATGATGTGTCTCCTGCTTGGATTTTTTGATATGGGCGCATCGTACAAGAAAAGCCTTTCAGCCGGCTTTCAGCGAAGCTGTCAGTGTGGGATCGATGCTACGCAGTTTCCACAATGGCCGGAGGCGGACGTTTCAAAGGCGGCGGCGCATCTGTTAGCATCCGCGCTGGAGACAAGCCGTACCGCAACCCAAAAGGTTTAAAAAAGTAAAAGGGCCGCATCATGCGCATCCTGCTGGTCGAAGACCATATCGAACTTTCCCGCTGGCTGGCCAAGGCCCTGCGCGACGCCCACCTGACGGTGGAGTGCGCGCACAACGGCGCCGACGCCGACAGCCTGCTGCTCACACAAGAATACGCCCTGGTGATCCTGGACCTGACCCTGCCACGCATGGATGGCCTGGAAGTCTTGAAACGCATGCGCGCTCGCGGCAGCCGCACGCCGGTGCTGATCCTGACCGCACGCGGCGGCCTGGCTGATCGCGTCAGTGGCCTCAACATGGGCGCCGACGACTACCTGGCCAAACCCTTCGAACTGGAAGAACTGGAAGCGCGTGTCAAAGCCCTGCTGCGCCGCTCGCAGAGCCAGGAAGCGGTCACCGTGGCCTGCGGTGCGCTGTGCTTCGATACGGTCTCGCGCACCTTCACCTATCACGGCGAACTGCTGGCGCTGACCCCGCGCGAACACGCGGTGCTGGAAGCGCTCATCATGCGCCAGGGCCATACCGTGCCCAAGGACAAGCTGTTCCAGCAGGTCTTTTCGCTGGACGACAATGCCAGCGTAGACGCCATCGAGATCTACATCCACCGCCTGCGCAAGAAGCTCGAACATGAGGGCGCCGGGCGCGTGGGCATCACCACCCTGCGCGGCCTGGGCTACCTGCTGCAGGCGGCGTGATGGCGCAGGCCACCCGTCGACTGGGCAACCTGCGCAGCCAGCTGGTGCGCTGGCTGCTGATCCCGCTGACATTGCTGGTGGCGCTGGATGCCGTCTCGGTCTACTACAACGCCCTGGAAGTGGCCGACCTGGCCTATGACCGCTCGCTGCTGGCCTCCACCCGCGCGCTGGCCGAACGGGTCTCCATCGTCGATGGCCACGTCACGGCCGACGTCCCCTACGTGGCGCTGGACAGCTTCGAGACCGATACCCTGGGCCGCATCTACTACAAGGTCACCGGCCTCAAGGGCGAGCTGGTCTCGGGCTATGAAGACTTGCCACCGGTGCCGGCCAACGTCAAGCGCTCGGAAGTCTATCCGGCGCTGGTGCGCTTTTACCAGGCCGACTATCACAACCAGCCCATCCGCATCGCCGCGCTGCTGCAGCCGGTGTATGACGACAGCATGCGCGGCATCGCCCTGATCCAGGTCGGCGAGACCATGGAGGGCCGCAACGGCATGACGCGCAAGATCCTCTTCGATACCCTCTGGCGCCAGGGCACGCTGGTCACGGTAGCGGCGCTGCTGGTGTGGTTTGCGGTGCGCTTCGTGCTGCGTCCGGTCATGCAGCTCAAGGGCGAGGTGGAGTCGCGTGCACCGACCGACCTGTCCGGTTTCGACCCGGCGCTGGTGCACAAGGAAATGCGCCCGCTGGTGCAGGCCATGAATGGCTACATGGGCCGGCTGCAAGCCCTCATCAGCGCGCAGCGGCGCTTCATCGCCGATGCCTCGCACCAGTTGCGCACGCCGCTGACGGTCTTGAAGACGCAATCCGAACTGACCCTGCGCGAACTGCGGCGCACGCGGCTCGATCCGGCCGAGCTGCGCGAGCTGGTGGAGGGCATGGCACGCACCACCGATTCGGCGGTGCACCTGGCCAATCGCCTGCTGACGCTGGCGCGTGCCGAACATGGCGCGGCCGAGGGCGGCACCATGCGTGTCTCGCTCACCGATGCGGCGCGCCAGGTCGCGCTGGAGCTGTCGCAGCAGGCGGTGTCGCGCCGCATCGGCCTGGCCTTCGAGGAAGAGGGGGACATCGGTATCGAGGCCAATGCCCTGCTGCTGCATGAACTGATGGTGAACCTGCTCGACAATGCGATCCGCTATACGCCTGTGGGCGGCCAGGTCACCTTGCGCGTGCGCGCCGTGAGCCGTCCGGGCGAACCGACCGGCGCCCTGCTGGAGGTGGAAGACAACGGCCCCGGCATTGCCGAGGCCGAGCGCGAAAAAGTGTTCGAACCCTTCTACCGGGCCGGTGCCACCCAGCACGTCAATCCGGGGGGGACCGGCCTGGGGCTGGCGATCGTGCGCGAGATCGCCGCCATGCACAGGGCCACCGTCACGCTGGATGCACCGCTGCAAGGCAGCGGGCTGGTGGTGCGTATCGCCTTTCGGGGCGTGGTGGAACTGCGCACCTGAGTGCGCAAGACTTAGTTCAGAATTGTTCCCAATCCCCTTCATCGGCTGGCGGCGCCTTGCCGCCGCCCTTGGCGCCGGCTGACGCGGCCGGTTTCGCAGGCAGGGCCTTGGGTGCCGGTGCAGGTGCTGCCACAGCCGCTTTGGCCGGTGCAGCCGGTGCAGCCGGCGCGGCAGCCGTGGGCTTGCTGGCCGGCTTGGGCGGCGCGGGCTTGCGTGCGGGCTGCGCACGCGGCGTTTCATGGCTGCTGAGCTTGAAGATGCTCACCGTTTCCACCAACCGGCCCGACTGTTCCTGCAAGGACTGGGCAGCGGCGGCGGCCTGTTCTACCAGTGCGGCATTTTGCTGGGTCACTTCGTCCATCTGCACGATGGCGTGATTGATCTGTTCGATGCCGTCGCTCTGTTCGTGGCTGGCGGCCGAGATCTCGGCCACCACGTCGGTGACGCGGCGCACGCTGGCCACCACTTCGCTCATGGTGGCGCCGGCCTGCTCCACCAGACGGCTGCCGTTGTCCACGCGACTGACCGAATCATCGATCAGGGCCTTGATCTCCTTGGCGGCGGAGGCACTGCGCTGGGCCAGGGTACGGACTTCCGAGGCCACCACCGCAAAGCCGCGCCCCTGTTCGCCGGCACGCGCCGCTTCCACGGCGGCGTTCAGGGCCAGGATATTGGTCTGGAAGGCGATGCCATCGATGACGCTGATGATGTCGACGATCTTGCGCGAGGCTTCGTTGATCTCGCCCATGGTCTGCACCACCTGCCCCACCACGCTGCCGCCCTGTACTGCCACCTCGGAGGCGGTGGCGGCGAGGCTATTGGCCTGGCGCGCGTTGTCGGCATTCTGCTTGACGGTGGAGGTCAGTTCTTCCATGGCCGAGGCGGTCTCTTCGAGCGCGCCGGCCTGTTCTTCGGTGCGGGAAGACAAGTCCAGGTTGCCGCTGGCGATTTCGGAGGAAGCCGTATTGATGGTGTCGCTGCCGGTGCGTACCTCGCTGACGATGCGGTGCAGGTTCTGGTTCATGGCCTTGAGCGACGCCAGCAGCTTGCCGGTTTCATCCCGGGTGGTCTCGCCGATCTGTATCGTCAGGTCGCCTTGCGCCACGGCGCTGGCCACGTCCACCGCTTCATTGAGTGGCCGCGTGATGGAACGGGTGACCCACCAGGCCGCCAGCACGCACAACAGGATGGCCACGGCCGACAGTTCCAGCATCAGGGCGATGGCCGAATCGCTGGTCTGCTGGCCTTCGACCACGCTTTCATCCATCAGCGTCTTCTGGAAGGCAGCGAAGTTGCTGAGGACTTCGAAGTAGCGATCCTGCTTGGGAATGACCTCATTGAAGAGTACCTCGGTGGCCTCTTCTTTCTTTTGCTGGCTGATCAGTTCACGCAGTTTGTCACGCGGCGTGTTGTAGGCGGCACGCGCATCCTGAATGGCCTTGAACAATTCCTTGCCGCGCGGCGTGCTGACCAGTTTCTCGATCTGGTTCAGGGCCTCGGTGGTCTTGGCGCTGTTGGCCGCAGCACGGTCGAGATAGCGCTTGGCCTCGTCGACATTGCGTCCCAGCAAGGCGTTGCGCAGGTTGCGCGCGGCCGAATTGACGTTCTCGCGGATCTCCATCACCAGCGCGATCTTCACGTAGCGGTCCTCGACCACGACGCGCGAAGCGTTGCTGATGCTGTGCAGGCTTTGCATGCCCACCCCCGTGATCAGGCACATGACCGCAACCAGGATGCCGAAGCAGGCCGCCAGGCGTACGCTGATCTTGATGTTCTTGATGTTCATTCCCTGTTCCCCGATAGAGTGTGAGAGTGCCGGACTGCGCAGTGTGGCGGCGGACGCGCCGCCAGGCCATCAGGAAGATCCTGATGTGCACTCGCATTGCTTACGCTGCCCTTGCCGCGCGGCAATCCGGTTCGCCGCGCCCAAAAACGAAAAAAGCTGCCGCTCAATCTTCTTGAACGTCAGCTTTTTGTCAGACTTGAGCCTGCAGGGGCAAATTCTCACCCTGCGGCTTGCACTCCCTCTACACGATGGCTCCGATGGCCGCGATGACCGCGTCCCGCACCGAGCCGCTGACCACGAATCCATGCGCGGCCTGCACGTCGTCATGGAACCAGCGATCGCCATCCAGGCAGGCCGGGATCTGGCGGCGGATCTCCGCATAGGCCGCCTGCGTACCCTGCCCCAGCTTGAAGTCCCTGAGCAAGTCTTCGGTCATGGTCAGCGCCTGTGCCGCCAGCAGCATTTCCACGCCGACGATGTATTGCGTGTTCTGCACCACGGTCATGGCCTTGCGGGCGCACCAGGTCGAGTTGGAAATATGGTCCTCGCTGTTGCCCTTGGAGGGGATGCTGTCGACGCTGCCCGGCATGCAGAGGGTACGGTTCTCCATCACCAGCGAACTCATGGAACACTGCACCACCGGATAGCCGGTGTTGACCCCGCGCACGCCGCTCATCAGGTTGCGCGGCAGCCCCCACGACAAGGTCGGATCGATCAGGCGCGCGATGCGGCGTTCGCAGATGCTGCCCAGATCGGTGATCGCCATGGCCAGCAAGTCCATCGCCTGCGCCAGGTACTGGCCGTGGAAATTGCCACCGGAAATGATTTCGAAACCTTCGCCGTCCTCCTTGTTGAAGATCAGCGGATTGTCGGTGGCGGAGTTGGTTTCCTTCTCGATGATGGTGTCGATGTAGTCGAGCGCATCGAAGACCGGGCCATACACCTGCGGTGCGCAGCGCAGCGAGTACACATCCTGGATGCGCGCGGTGTAAGGGATATCGGTGCGGCGCAATTCATCGGGCAGCTGCACGGCGCGTGCTTCATGCGTGGTACGGGTGGAGCCCTTGAGCAGCGTGCGGATGACTTCCGCCGTCTTGATCTGCCCCGCATGCGGCCGTGCCATCTGGATGCGCGGATCGAAGGCCGACATCTCGGCGCGCATCGCTTCCAGGGTCAGCCCCAGCGACAGGCAGGCATCGGTCAGCAGGTTGCGGGCATCGTGCGCAGCGAGGATGGCCACTGCCAGCGAGGCGGTGCAGCCATTGATGAGGGCCGAGGCATCCTTGGCCTTGAGATCAAATTTGACCGGACCGATGCCGGCTTGCTCGATGGCCTGCGTGGCGCGCATGCGCTGGCCTTGATACATCACCTCGGCTTCATCAAACCCGGCGATGGCCGCTGCCAGATACGCCAGCGGTGCCAGGTCGCC
>NZ_NJGV01000022.1 GCF_002213425.1 Herbaspirillum aquaticum
GCAGGATCAGGGCAGCGCTGTTCTGCTGCAAGTGAAGTCATGGATGCAGCTTAAATTCTGGCAAACGCTGTCTTGACGGATGGGTCCACTTTACAAAGACAACAGAGCGCTCTAATAACGCCAAAGCGAAAAATGCAAAAGGAAACTCTGGCATGTCATTAGAACTCTTCTGGTTCCTCCCCACATCAGGCGACACTCGTTACCTGGGCAAATCCGACTTCGGCCGTGCGCCCACGCTGGATTACATGCGTCAGATAGCGGTGACCAGCGAAACGTTAGGTTACGACGGATTGCTGATCCCGACGGGCGCTTCCTGCCTGGACCCTTGGGTAGTAGCCGCAAGCCTGGTCACGGTCACACAGCGCATCAAGCTGCTGGTAGCCCTGAGAACGTCCCTGGGCGCCCCCGGCCCCTCGGCAAGACAAGCCGCAACACTGGACCAGGCCCTGAACGGCCGCCTCCTGCTCAATGTCGTGCCAGGAGGAGATGCCACGGAACTGGAAGCCGACGGCGTCTTCCTGAAACACGACGAACGCTACGAAGCCGCCGACGAATACCTCACCATCTGGCGCAAACTGCTGCAAGGTGAAACCGTCAACTACGAAGGCAAGCACTTCCGCATCCGCAACGGCCAGCTGTTCCATCCGGCCATACAACAGCCCTACCCCCCGCTGTATTTCGGCGGCTCCTCCCCTGCTGCCCACGACCTCGCCGCCAAGCACGTTGACGCCTACCTCACCTGGGGCGAACCACCCGCTGCCGTCAAACAGAAGATCGAAGACGTCCGCGAACGCGCCGCCAAGCAAGGCCGCACCGTCAGGTTCGGCGTACGCCTGCATGCCATCGTGCGCGAAACCACGGCCGAAGCCTGGGCCGACGCCGAACGCCTCATCAGCAAACTCACCGACGAAGACATCGCCCGCGCCCAGCAGAACTACGCCAAGATGGATTCAGTGGGACAACAAAGAATGGCCGCCCTGCACGGCGGCCGCCGCGACAAACTGGAAATCGCCCCCAACCTGTGGGCCGGTGTGGGCCTGGTACGCGGCGGTGCCGGCACCTCGCTGGTGGGCGACGCAGCCACCGTGGCCGAACGCCTGCAGGAATATGCGGACCTGGGCGTAGATACCTTCGTCCTCTCCGGCTACCCGCACCTGGAAGAAGCGATACGCTTCGCCGAACTGGTCTTCCCCCTGCTGGGCAAGAACACCGTCACCTTGCGTGACCGCGCACAGACCGGCGGCGCTTTCGATATCCGCGCCGCCGCGTCGGCCTCCTGAACGCAGCAGCGCGTCAGGAAATCAGCTTGATGTAACCCGCCGCATCAAGGAAGCCTTCAACCGAAAATGGCGCAGCCGGCTTGAGCTTGAAGATCCATTGCTCATACGGCGCACCATTGATGGCATCAGGCGTCTCCACCAGCAACTCGTTGATGGCGATCACCTCGCCATCAACCGGGGCATGCAAGTCCGACGCCGTCTTGTTGGACTCGACGATGCCCGACTCGGCCCCCTTCGCCAACACCTTGCCCACCGCCGGCATATCGACATACACCAGCGGCCCCAACTGCTCCTGGCCGAAATCGGTAATGCCGATGGTCAACGTGCCATCGTCTTCAAGCTTGACCCATTCATGGGTCTCGGCATAGACCAGATGATCCGGAATGTGCATCACTGTCTCCTCATGGAAATGATTTACTTGGCTTCAGCCTGGCTGCCATCGGCAAACACCGGCTCGCCCAGGTTGAGCATCAAACGATTGGCCCAGGCAAAGATGGCCACCGAGTGAATCAGGTCCAGCACTTCCAGTTCATTCAAGCCCACCTCATACAAGGCCTTGATCTGGTCCGCCCCGATCTCGCCCGGCGCCTCGGTCAGCTCCGCCGAGAACTTGGCAATGGCCTGCTCGCGCGCATCCACACCGGCACCATAGGGCGTATCGAACACCTGGCGCACCGTATCGTTGCGCTTGGCCAGCTGCTCGAAACGCTGCGCATGAACGGAAGCGCAATACACGCAGCCATTGATGCGCGACACCACCAGCGAACCCAGCTCGCGCTCGGCACGCGAGAGGCCACCCGGCGCATACATGATGGCGTTGAAGGCCGCCGAGCGCTGGCGCAGGATGTCAGGCTGGTGCGCCAGGAACAGGTAGTAGTCCGAGGTCTTGGCCTTGGGATGGCTTTCTTCCAGCACCTTGACCTGGTCTTCGCTGGCCGCGTCGAGCTCGATCACGTCCAGCCAGGCATCCCATTCCAGGGTCTCATTGGTAAAACCGTTGGCCTTGATGATCTCGCTCATGCCGACTCTCCTTGTTGGGCCGCCGCAGCACGCATGGCCTTCAGGCCCGCGACCACGCGTAATTGATAGGACACGAAAGCAATCAGCTGCGACAGTGCCACCACCGCCGGCGTGCTGATGCCTGCCGCCGGCAGCTTTTCAATGGCGGCTTTGTCACCTTCCACCGGACGCTGCGTCAGCGCACGCGTGAAGACCAGCATGGCGCGCAGACGGCCCGCCGGTAATTGCTCAGGCTCACCGCTGTCAGCCGCAGCCAGTTGCGCAGCATCGGCCGGCACCGCTTCTGCACGGGCACGGTAATGCGCGGCCAGGTCGGATGCGCCAGCCAGGCGGCAGGCGTAGAGCGCCACCAGCAGGCGTTCGTCCAGGCCGATGCCTTCCAGGGCGGGGTCGAACAGGGTGTCATAGCTGCCCTGCGAAGCCACAGCCACCTTGTCGCGCTGATGGCGCAGGCCGTGCAGGGGGCTGCCAGCGGCCAGGCCGGCCAGCTGGTCGATGACATCCTTGCTGATGTCGTAGACGGGGGTACTCATGCGTTTTCCTTTGTGGATGAATGCCTGGCCAGCGCGTCGCGCAGGAAGTGCTGCGCCTGCTGCCAGGCGTCGAGATCGGCGCGGGCATTGGCGGCGGGTTCGCCGCCACCGGTACTGATGCGCCCCGAGACCGGATGCGCATACGTGGTCTGCGTGGTCGGGACGAAGGGGAACAGGATCGAATGGCCGGCATGCGCATAGTTGCGCCACACCACCGGCCACGGGTGGGACACCGCAGTTAGTTTGTCCTTGACCATCGCGCAATACAGGCTGGAGGGCCAGGAGCCATCATCGGTGGCCGACAGCAGCAGCACCGGTGCGGCGATCTTCTCCACCGGGATGCGGGCACGCGCCACCGCTTCCTCGTCCTGCAGCGCGGTCAGCATGGCCAGCTCGTGGCGATGCGGTGCCGGGCCTTCGTCAAACGGCGTCCAGCTGGCGGTGCGGTTGTCCTGCCATTGATGCGGCAAGGGCTGGCCGCGCAGCAGCCAGGTCGGGCCTTCGCGGCCGACTGCCGGATCGGCCGCGTTCTGGCCGCTGTGCACCAGCGCACTGGGCACATAGGCCAGCACCGCCGAGACCTTCTGCGGAAAGGTCGCCCCCAGCAGCAACACCAGTTCGCCACCGCGCGACTGGCCGCTGATGGCGACGAAATCGTGCAGCGGTTGCACTTCGGCGCGCAGCCAGTCCAGTCCGCGTTCGAAATACTCCAGCGGCGTATTGGAAATGTAATCCGACAGGCCCGGCGCCTTGAAATACGCCAGCGCAAACGCGGCCACCCCCCGCGAGGCAAACAGGGCCGCACGCGGTTCGTTGATGCCGCCACCGGACCCGTTGAGGATCATCACCGCCGGATGCGGTCCGGGCGTAGCCGGCAGGAACAAGGTGCCGACCAGCCCCTCTTCGCGCACCTCGCGCCGGGTCACCCCGGCAGCGGCCAGCCGCTGTACCAGCTCGGTACTGGCCGGCGCGCACGGCGCCAGGCCCGGCTGATCCAGTGAGGAAACGGTCAGCGTGGTCACCAGCGGTGCCATGACATCGGCGTGGAAGTTGTCGCGACGGCCGGCTTGCACCGGCTTCTGCGACCACAGCAAACCCATGGGATCGATGCCGTAGTAATCGCCATCGATGGCCGGGTTCATGCTCACATCGACGTGGCCGTAGGCATCGGCGATGTAGCACGCCGTGCTGCGCCACTGCGCGCCGTTGCGCACGGTGGCCGAAGAAATGCGCACCGGCTCGCCCGGATGCGCACCCCGCACGATGATGCGGCGGGGTACGTCGATCAGGTCGTCGGCCGGGCTGACCTCGATGGAGAAGTTGGGCATGGCCTTACTTCTTGTCCTGGGTCACCATCATGGCGGTGGTGCGGTCGCTGCTGATGGGAGTGACCTTCAGGCCCTTCTTGGCCGCCCAGATGTTCTGGTAGTGGTACAGCGGGATCACGCCAACCTCATCCGAGACGGTCTTGGCCGCGCCGCGCAGGATGGCTTCGCGCTTGGCAGCATCGAACTCGGCGGTCGAATCGGCCAGGGCCTTGTCCACTGCCGGGCTGCTGTAGTGGTTCCAGTTGGAGGCGCCGATGCCCTTCTTGGGATCGACCGTGCCCAGCACGTTGACCAGCGCGTAGCTGGCTTCACCGGTACCGTTACCCCAAGCCAGCACCGAGACGGCGAACTCGTTCTTGTTGGCACGCGAGGAATAGGAAGCCCATGGCAGCACTTCGACCTGGGTCTTGATGCCGATGCGGGTCCAGAACTGCGCCACGGCCTGCATGGTTTCCGGTGCTTGCGGATAGCGGTCGTTGGGCACGTGGATGGTCAGCTTGAAACCTTCGGGGAATCCGGCGTCGGCCAGCAGCTTCTTGGCTTGGGCGGCGTCGAAGGGAATGTTCTTGATCTCCGGGTTGTAGCCAAAGGTATCGGCCGGCATCCACTGGTTGGCCTCGGTGGCCGCACCCTGCAGGATGCGGTCGATCAGGGCCTTGCGGTTGATGGCCAGCGACATGGCACGGCGCACGCGCACGTCCAGCAGCGGATTTTTCTCCAGCTGCTTGCCGTTGTTGTCGGTGATGAAGGGGCTGGGGCCTTCATGGAAGCTCGGCTGGATCAGCAGCACGCGCAGGCCGTTGTAGGGGTAGACCTTGACGTTGGGCGACTGCTTCAGCTTGGCCAGGTCAGACACCGACACCTTGTCGATCACGTCCACGTCGCCCGACAGCAGCGCGGCAGTACGGGCCGCGCCATTGTTGATGTAGCGGTAGTTGACCTTTTCCCACAGGGCCTTGCCGTTCCAGTAGTCATCATTACGCTGCATCACCACGCGGTCGCCCGGGGTGTAGGAGACGAACTTGTAGGGACCGGTACCGACCACGGCCGCGCCGCTGTTGTAGTTCTCGGTGGTGGACTTCTCGCCCACGTGCTTGCCGACGATGTGCACCGAGGCCAGGTTCAGCGGCAGGTCCGGGTTGGGAATGTTGGTCTTGATGACCAGGGTCAGCGGATCCTTGGCAGTGACCGATTCCACCGTGCGCAGATAGCCGGCGAAGGTGGCCACGCTGCCCGGTACGGCGCGGGCGCGCTGGTAGGAGAAGATCACGTCGTCAGCAGTGAAGGGCTTGCCGTCCTGCCACTTGACGTTGGGGCGCAGCTTGAACTCCCAGGTCTTGGGGTCGATGTTCTTCCAGCTCACGGCCAGGCCGGGGACCAGCTTGTTGTAATCGTTCTGGACCAGCAGGTCCCAGAAATGCAGGTCGACCGAGCGGTCGCCGGCGTGGTTGTTCAGCTGCGGATCCAGCGAGGAGAGCGGATCGGCAAAGGCGATGTTGAGGTTCTGCGCATGCGCGGCGTCGGCAGCGGCAGCCAGCGCGGCACCGGTCAGGGCGACGGCGAGCAGGCGGGTCAGGAGGGTTTTCTTCATGGTCGGGTTCCTCTGTGGTCAGGGTGGAAGCACTGCGGGGTTGCCAAGTTCTTGACTGCTCGGTTCTTCGGTTCTTCGTTTCTATCGTTTCACATCATCTCAGCGGCCATCATTGAGATGGCAGGCACTCATGTGCCCCGGTGCGATCTCGCGCAACAGCGGCTGCTCTTCGCGGCAGCGCTGCGTGGCATGCGGGCAGCGCGGGTTGAAGTGGCAGCCGGTCGGCGGGTTCAGCGGACTGGGGATCTCGCCCTTGATGGCGGTGAATTCCTTCTTGCGCGCGCCCATGCGGGGCACCTCGGCCAGCAGCGCCTGCGTATAGGGGTGGTTGGGCTGGCCGAACAGTTCGCCCACCGGCGCACTCTCCACCACGCGGCCCAGGTACATGATCACCACGCGGTCCGATACGTGCTCCACCACGCCCAGGTCATGGCTGATGAAAAGATAGGTCAGGCCCAGTTGCTCGCGCAGATCCATGAAGAGATTGAGGATCTGCGCCTGGATCGACACATCCAGCGCCGCCACGGCCTCGTCGCACACCAGCATCTGCGGCTGCACCGCGAGTGCGCGCGCGATGCCGATGCGTTGGCGCTGGCCGCCGGAGAACTGGTGCGGATAACGGTCGCGCAGGGCCGGATCGAGACCGGCGCGCAGCAACTGCTGGCAGACATAGGCGTCGAGGTCGCCCTCGACCTTTCCATTCACTTGTGCCGCTTCGCCCACGATCTGGTCGATGCGCAAACGCGGATTCAGGCTGGCATAGGGATTCTGGAAAATCATTTGCACCTGCAGCCGGGCCTCGGCCTCTTCCTTGCTGCTGAGGCTGGCGCGGTCGCGGCCGTTGACCAGCACCTGGCCATCGGAAGGATCGAGCAGGCCGCAGGCCACCCGGCCCAGCGTGGACTTGCCGCAACCCGATTCGCCGACCAGCCCCACCACTTCACCCGGCAAGACCTTCAGGTCCACCTGGTCCAGCGCGTGGGTGACGGCCGGCGGGCGGCTCCAGCCGCGTGCCTGCAACTGGCGATCCAGCCAGCCCTGGCGGCGCTCGCCGAAACGGCGGCTGACGGCGCGGGTTTCGATCAGGGGAATGACGGCCTTATCCATGGTGCTCGTTGCTCTGTATGCTTGGGGTCGGGTGATAGCAGCGCACCCGGTGCGCTGGCCGTGGCTCGCTGATCGCGGGTGCCACCAGGCACTGCTGGGACAGGCGCTCGCAGCGGGCAGCGAAGGCGCAGGTCGGCGGCAGGTGCAGCAGGTTGGGCGTCATCCCGGGAATCTGGCGCAGCCGCGCACCGCGCCGGTTGTTGCTGGGCAGGCTGCCGATGAGGCCTTGCGTGTAGGGGTGCAGCGGCGCATCGAGCACCGCATCCACACTGCCCTGCTCGACGATGCGCCCGGCATACATCACCGCCACTTCATCGGCCAGGCCAGCCACCACCGACAGGTCGTGCGTGATCCAGATCAGCGCCGTGCCATGCTGGCGCGCCAGCTTCTGCACTTCCGACAGGATCTGCGCCTGGATGGTCACATCCAGGGCCGTGGTCGGCTCATCGGCAATGATGAGGTCGGGCTTGTGCAGCATCGCGATGGCAATGGCCACGCGCTGGCGCATGCCGCCCGAGAGTTGATGCGGATAGGCCTGCAGCCGTTCTTCCGGACTGGCGATGCCCATCATGCCCAGGGTATCGCGCGCCAGTTCGCGCGCCTGCTGGCGGCTGAGCTTGCTGTGCGCCAGCACGGCATCGACCATCTGCGCTTCCACCTTCAGGACCGGATTCAAGGTCATCATCGGATCCTGGAAGATCATGGCGATGCGGTTGCCCTGCAGTTCGCGCAGCGAAGTCTTGTCCATGCTCACCAGGTCGCGGCCCTGGAACAGGATTTCGCCGCCAACGATGCGGCCGGGCGCATCGACCATGCCGAGGATGGAAAAACCGGTCACGCTCTTGCCCGAACCGGATTCACCCACGAGACCCAGGATGCGGCCACGACCGACCGACAGCGAAACATCATCGACCGCCGGCAGCACGCCGTCGGGCGTGAAGAAATGCGTGCGCAGGTTGCGCACCTCAAGAGTGGGCGCGCTCATTTCTGCCACCGTGGGTTGAGGATGTCGCGCAGGCGGTCGCCGACCAGGTTGATGGCCACGATCACGACCAACAGCGTGATGCCGGGATAGAAGCTGATCCAGTATTCGCCCGAGAGCATGTATTGGTAACCATTGGAGATGAGCAGGCCCAGCGAGGGTTCGGTGATCGGCACGCCCAGGCCGAGGAAGGACAGGGTCGCTTCCAGCGTGATGGCGCGTGCCACCTGCAGGGTGCCGATGACGATCAGCGGCGGCAGGCAGTTGGGCAGGATGTGGCGCACCATGATGCGCCAGGACGACAGGTTCAGGCCCCTGGCGGCTTCCACGTATTCCTTGCGCCGTTCCACCAATGCCTGGCCGCGTGCGGTGCGCGCGTAATACGCCCACTCCAGCACCACCAGCGTGGCCATCACGTTGAAGATGCCCTTGCCCACGTAGGCCAGGATCAGCATCGCTACCAGGATCGAGGGGAAGGACAGCACCAGGTCGGCAAAGCGCATGAGCACCGTATCGACCTTGCCGCCCGCATACGCAGCCAGCAAGCCGATGAGCGTGCCGATCACGCCTGCGATCAGGGCCGAGCCCACGCCGATGCCCACGCTGATGCGCAGGCCATAGAGGATCGCCGAGACCAGGTCGCGGCCCTGGCCATCGGTGCCGAGCCAATAGGTATAGGTGCCGGCGCCATTGATGGTGCCAGGATGCAAGCGTGCATCGAGCACATCGAGCTGCATCAGGTCATACGGGTTCTGCGGCGTGATCCAGGGGGCGGCAATGGCACCGACGATGAGCAGCAGCACGATCACCAGCCCCAGCATGGCCGAGCGCGAGGCCACGAAATGGCGCATCACGCGCCGCCATGGGGACTCGCGGCGCGGGGCCCGGAAGGCCGACAGCTCGGCCACGCGGGCGCGCACCTGTTCTTGCGTCATGGTCACTTCAGTTTGCGGCGCGCTCATGCACGGGCCTCCACCCGCACGCGCGGATCAAGCAGTTTGTAGAGCACGTCCACCACCAGGTTGATGGTGACGAACATGCAGACGATCACCATCAGGTAAGCCACGATGACAGGACGATCCAGCGCATTGATGCTGTCCAGGATCAGCTTGCCCGCACCCGGCCACGCAAAGATGCTCTCGGTAACCACCGCAAAGGCAATGGTGGAGCCGAACTCCAGCCCGACCACCGTCACCAGCGGGATGAGCGTATTGCGCAGCACGTACATCAGCACCACGCGCGCCGGGGACAAGCCCTTGGCACGGGCGAACTTCACGTAGTCCATCGGCAGCACCTCACGCACATTGGCGCGGGTCAAGCGAATGACCAGCGAAATCTTGAACAGCGACAGGTTGATGGCCGGCAGGATCATGTGACGCCAACCATCGGCGGTAAGCCACGACCATTGCACACCGAACAGTTCGGCGGTCTGCCCGCGTCCGCCCGAAGGCAGCCAGCCCAGCGTGACCGAGAAGGCCATGATCAGCATCAGCCCGATCCAGAAGGTTGGCAGCGAAAACCCGAAGATGCTGGTGGTCATCACCAGGCGCGAGACCGGATGATCCGGCTTCATGCCCGCAAACAGCCCCAGCGGTACGCCCACCGCCAGCGCCAGCAGCAATGCGGCCACGGCCAGCTCCAGCGTGGCCGGCAGGCGCTGGAAGATCAGCAGGATGGCCGGGGTGTTGTAGACGAAACTGTTGCCCAGGTTGCCGTGCAGCGCGCCATTGAGGAAGGCCAGGTACTGGCGCCATACCGGCTGGTCCAGTCCCAGCTCCTTGATGATGCGCAGGCGGTCCACCTGGTCCACGTCCTGGCCGATCAGGATATCGACCGGGTTGCCGATCATGTGCAGGCCGAAGAAAACGATCACCGTCATCAACAGCACCACCATGAGCGCCTGCAGCACGCTCTTTGCGATGGCCCCACTCATGCGGGCAGCTCCCAGGGCGATTCGCTCCACTCGTCGCCTTCCAGTTCCGGTTCTTCATAGGCCTGGATGTTGCGGTAGTGGTAGTCGATGTCCTCGCTGTACATCAGCGCGGCGATGCCCTGCGCCAGGCGGTAGGCGCCATCGCTGATGGCCGGGATGTCGCCGGACACCGTGCCATGGCTGGCGGCGGCCGGATAGCAGAAGCAGTGCACACGCTCCAGTCCCGGCAGGCTGCCCGGCGTCTTCTGCTGGAACTCGAACACCGGGCCCAGGTAGGGCGAGTCGGCCAGTTCCTGGTCTTCTTCACCGGCCGGCGGGGTGTAGCGGTCGCTCCAGTTGAGGATGTGCGGTGCGATGTCCTTGAACTCGCGGCGCAGGCTCCAGTCGATCTTGAAACCGGTGGAGAAGAACAGGAAATCCAGTTCCAGCGGACCACGGTTGGTCTGCAGCAGCAGCGCCCCATCCGGCTTGACCTCAACGGATTCGATCGCCGTGCCCAGCAGGAAGCGGGCATTGGCAAAGCGCGAGACGCGGCGCGTGCTGCCAGAAGGCGGCGGCACTTGCTGGGCGTTGACGTAATGGCGGATGCGCCATTTCCATTCATCCGGCAGGTGCAGGTGGCCGTTGACCAGCCCGGGGTTACCCGAGCCCTTGCCCTTGTTGATGCGCGGCAGGTCCTTGCGGCGGATCAGCATATCCACGCGCGCAGCCCCCTCTTCCAGTGCGGTCGCGGCGCTGTCCATGGCCGAAGCGCCACCGCCGATCACCCCCACGCGCTTGCCCTTCAGGCTGGCGTAGTCGAACAGGTCGGAGGAATGCGCCCAGCGGTCGCGCGGCAGTTGCTCCACCAGCGGCGGGAGGTAGGCACCGCCCAGGCCGTCGCGGCCGGTGGCTACCACCACGCGGCGCGCCAGCACGGTCGATGTGCCCGCAGGCGATTGCAGCTGCAGCGCCACGATGCCATCGGCGCGCGGCTGCACCGCCAGCACGCGGTGTTCGTTGCGGATATCGAGTTGCATGACGCGACGGAACCAGCGCAAATACTCCATCCATTGCAGGCGCGGGATCTTGTCCAGCGCTTCCCAGGCGTCCAGCCCGAACTGAGCCTCGAACCAGGCACGGAAAGTCAGCGCCGGGAAGCCCAGCGCCGGGCCGGTCAGGGTCTTGGGGGAACGCAGGGTTTCCATGCGCGCAGTAGTGGCCCAGGGGCCTTCGAAGTCCTTGGGCGACTGGTCGTAGATCACATTGGGAATACCCAGGTGCGACAACGCCACCGAAGCCGCCATGCCGGCTTGGCCGCCGCCGATGATGGCCACGTCGATCACCGGCACACCGTCGCGCACGGTGGCCGGGGTCCAGGACTTGCCGGGCAGCGCCAGCCATTGCAGGTCCTGGCGTACGCGCGCCTCCAGGGCGGCCAGTCCTTGCGGGGGAGCAGCGGGGATCAGGGTCGGTTCGGTGTCGTGCATAGCGCCTCGTCAAAAGCATGAAGAGACGTCGCCGGCAAGGGCCTGCGATCGTCTCGATTCGGGTTTTGTGATGCAACGCCCTTCCCGGTTGACGCTGCTTGCTTGGTTTTTACTACACTGCTACTGCGAAATCATTTACAACAATTCGTCATGCAGGCTGGCATCGCGCTTGACGAAGCCCTGCAAGGTCGTGCGGGCGGCCTTTTCCACGGCATCGATCAGGCGTTGCGTGACGCCCTCGACCGGTTTGCCATAGGGCGTGACCACACCGAAGTAAAACGGAATCTCCACCGCCAGGCGCTTGACCACCATGCCCTCGATGGGCATGCCGTAGGCCGTGGCCGGCTCCACCAGCGCCACGCCCAGCCCGGCGCGGGCAGCCATGATGGCGTTGAAGGAGGTGTTGGTATCGATGGCCACATCGAGCTGGCTGTCCTCGCCCAGCGCCAATTCCACGCGCTGGCGCAGGCGATAGCGGTTGGACATGGTGATGACGCGCTGGCCGCGCAGGGCGGCGCGCGTGAGCTTGTCCTTGCCCGCCAGCGGATGATCGGCGCGCACCACCGCCACGCAGGGCGCTTCGCCGATCCAGTGCAGGTCCAGCCCGCGATGGGCCACCGGCAACGAGGTCAGCCCCAGGCTGACGGTACGATGCAGGACCGCATGCACCACCTGCTCGGCCGAAGCGCTGCGCAGGTGGATGTGTTCGGGGAAAGCGCGCTCCTTGTCGGCGGCCAGCAATTGCAGGGCCGCCGGGGCGATGGTGGAAGCCAGCGCGGGGGTGGCGACCAGATGGACCGGATGGACCTCTTCGCGGGCGATTTCCTGCGCCCGCTCGCGGATGCTGCGCAGGCCCACCAGTGAGCGCTCCACCTCTTCGTAGAGCAGGAAGGCCTTGGCCGTGGGCGTGACGCGCGGACCGTTGCGGTCGAACAGGGCGTAGCCCAGCTCGGCTTCCAGTTCGCCGATGGCCTTGCTGACGGCGGGCTGCGAACGGCCCAGGCTGCGGCCGGCACCGGTCACGCTCCCCAGGGTCATTACGGCCGCAAATGCCTCCAGCTGATTCAGATCCATCGAAATCGCTTTCCTTGATTAAGGTCCTTGCATATGATTTTCGAATTATAGGTTTGCTTGTATTCTATTTCAGTATAATAATTTTGTATAAGCAAATGCATGAGGTGGCATGTGACCGGGAATCCCGCTGCCCTCCTGTCTTGCTGCCTGGCCGATCGGGATGCCTGCGGGCAACTTTCGAATTCCGTATATACAAATGAGCGCAAAGTCGTTTTCCAAGGAACGGCAGCGGCGTTACTGTATGACCAGGCCCTTGGCCACCCTGCTCAACTGGAACCCTCTGGACTCTCCGGAACACCGTCATGAACGCCCCTGCCCCCTGTCGCCCGCCGGCCGATCTTCGCTTCCCCATCTACCTGGACTATGGCGCTACCACGCCGGTCGATCCGCATGTGGCGCGTGTCATGTGCGACTTCCTCACCGAGAAGTTCGGCAATGCGGCCAGCAGCTCCCACCCCTTTGGCTGGGAAGCGCGGCGTGCGGTGGACAAGGCGCGTGCCCAGGTAGCCGGGCTGGTCGGCGCCCGCCCCGATGAAATCATCTGGACCTCGGGCGCGACCGAATCCAACAACCTGGCCCTCAAAGGCTGTGCCCACGCGCTGCGCGCGCAGGGGCGGGGCAAGCATCTCATCACCGTGGCCACCGAGCACAAGGCCGTGCTGGACACCATGCATACGCTGGAAAAGGCCGGCTTCGACGTCACCTACCTGCAGCCCGGCGCGGACGGCCTCATCACGCTGGCCCAGTTCCGTGCGGCTTTGCGGCCGGACACGCTGCTGGCCTCGGTGATGTATGTCAACAACGAGATCGGCGTGATACAGCCCATTGCCGAGCTGGGCGAACTGTGTGCCGCGCACGGCGTGGTGTTCCACGTCGATGCGGTGCAGGCGGCCGGCAAGATCGCCATCGACCTGCAGCAGCTGAAGGTGGACCTGATGTCCTTCTCGGCGCACAAGGTCTATGGGCCCAAGGGCATAGGTGCCCTGTATGTCCGCCACAATCCTGCCCTGAAGCTGGAAGCCCAGATTGACGGCGGCGGTCATGAGAACGGCATGCGCTCCGGCACCCTGGCCACGCATCAGATCGTGGGCATGGGCGAAGCCTTCGCACTGGCCGGTGATGTGCTGGAAGAAGAAGGACGCCGCATCCGTTGCCTGCGGGATCGCCTCTGGGCCGGGCTGGCGGACCTGCCCGGCGTGCAGTTGAATGGCAGCGCCGAGGCACGCGTGCCGCATAACCTCAACGTGAGCTTTCCGCCCACGCGCTACGGCACGCTGGGCAGCCAGTTGCTGGGCATCGCGGTGTCGGCCGGCTCAGCCTGCAATTCAGCCGCTTCCGCGCCCTCCTTCGTGCTGCTGGCCATCGGCCGTTCGCCCGACGTGGCACGCAATGCCGTGCGCTTTTCGCTGGGACGCGGCACCACCGAGGCCGAGATCGACTATGTCGTGGCCACCGTGCGGCAGGTGCTGGCGCATGAGGTCGAGACGGCCGTGCTGGCGGAGCATTAAGATTGACGGACCGGCGGACTTAGTTTTCTCATAGGGGATGCGCCGGCTCCATCATTCCCGTTCATTAGGTTTCAACTAGCGTTTTCTCTCATAAGCCAAGAACTTTTTATAAGTTCTCACGTGGGTCAGCCCCGGTTAGACTCGGGGCCGCTTCCTTAGAACTGACCAGCGTGATTCGTATCGAGCAACTCCACAAGACTTACCGTGCCGGCCAGCGCGACATCATCGCGCTGCAGGACATCAACCTGGACATCGCCCAGGGCGAGATCTTCGGCATCATCGGCCGTTCCGGCGCCGGCAAGAGCACCCTGATCCGCACCCTCAACGTCCTCGAACGCCCCGACCGCGGGCCCGTCCTCATCGACGGCGAAGACATTACCGGCCTGGGCCATGAAGCCCTGCTCGGCCTGCGCCAGCGCGTGGGCATCGCCCGGGCGCTGGCCAATTCGCCGCGCCTTCTGATGCGCTCGGGCAGACTGCACCGTCTCCCTGTCACACCGCCGGGATGCCCCGCAGAGCCGGGGCTACCGCAGAAGCGTGCATAACGCCAGGCCGGCGTGTATTACTGCAAGCCACGGAGTGATCCGTGTTTTTTATGCGCCATTGAATCGATCGCTTTGACCTTAGCCATGAGCGGTCATCAAGGGACGAATCCGGGACTTGATGACCGGCAGCAAGTCCCGATAGGCGATGCGCACATCGTATTCTGACTGGAGATTAAGCCAGAACAGTGGATCCATCTTGAAGTAAACGCCAAGGCGTACGGCGGTATCTACTGTTACGGGCCGCTTGCCGTTAATGATTTCACTGATGCGCGAAACCGGCACATCGATATCGGACGCGACGCGCGCAGCAGTCATTCCCATGGGCTTGATGAATTCCTCAAGGAGGATTTCGCCAGGGTGAATCTCTTCCAACTTTTTGCTCATGATGCCTTCCTAGTGATAGTCCACGATCTCGACATCGTGGGCCGCTCCATCTACCCATCTGAAACAGATACGCCACTGATCACTCACACGAATGCTGTGCTGCCCTTTGCGATCTCCCTTGAGCAGTTCGAGTCGATTACCCGGCGGCACTCTCAATGCGCCCAGATCACGGGCAGCATGGATCATCTGGAGCTTGCGCCGAGCCACCCGTTCGATATTGTGAAAACGGTGAACGGAGAACTGTTGAAGAGCATCTCGGTTTCTGAACAGGCAAATGAATGAATCATCTGGATAAGGATTGTATAACGCGGTACGGATTCCGCTAAACAGAATCCGCTTCACAGAACATATAATCCTGAGAGATGCCTGCGCCAACTATCGCTTTGTCAAAAAATTGAGTTCGGATATCCAAAATTATCGAGCACCGGGACAAGCGCAAACTTGGTGAACCCCCGCCCCAAGATCGCCCCTCCCCGCCCCGCCATCAGCCAGTCCAGATTGGCATGACACCATGCCGGATCAGCATCGCCCGCATCGATGCTGCCAGCGTGCACGCCCAACCATGTGCAGTTCCTCAGGTGTCGCACGCCTGCTGGCATGGTCATTGCAAACCTGCACGGGACGATACAGTTCATTCAACGAAAGGGATCACATGAAATTTGCCAAACCGGTGCTCGCCGTCTCGCTGGCCCTGCTGGGCCTGTCCGTTCAAGTCGCGCACGCGGACGCCCTGGCCGATATCCAGAAGGCGGGCACGGTGCGCATTGCGGTGCCACAGGACTTTGCCCCCTTCGGCTCGGTGACGGCCGACCTGCAGCTGCAAGGCCTGGATATCGACGTGGCCAGGCTGATCGCCCAGAAGATGGGCGTCAAGGTCGAACTCGTGCCCGTGGCCAGCGCCAATCGCATCGCCTACCTGCAAACGCACAAGGCCGACCTGGTCATCTCCACCTTGGGCAAAAATGCAGAGCGCGAAAAGGTGATCGACTTCTCCCAATCCTATGCTCCCTACAACAACAGCGTCTTCGGCGTGGCCTCGGTGAAGGTCAGCGGACCAGAGGACCTGGCCGGCAAGACAGTGGGGGTGGCGCGCGGCACCTTCCAGGACCTGCAACTGACCGACACCGCCCCCAAGAGCGCCACCATCAAGCGCTATGAAGACAACAACGCCATGATCTCGGCCTACGTTTCCGGCCAGGTACAGCTGGTCGGCACCGGCGACTTCGTGGCCTACGCGCTGGCCGAAAAAGCGCCCGGCAACAAGCCCGTGCTCAAGTACATCATCAATGAATCCAGCTGCAGCGTCGGCCTGAACAAGGGAGAAGCGGCCTTGCTGGCCAAGGTCAACGACGTGCTCACGGCTGCCAAGAAAAGTGGCGAACTCAACGGTATCGTCCAGAAATGGCTGAACGTGCCCCTGCCCGCAAAGATGGCCACGACCTTCCAATAAGCAAAACGGCCCGCCAAGGCGGGCCGTCCTCCTGTACCGGACCGCTTACTGGTAAGTGGTCGCGATCTTTTCCGGCAGCGGCACGTTGAGCCACTTCTGCACAATGCCGTTGAGCTCCCCGCTCTTCTTGGACGCAGTCAGCGCCTCGTTGACCTTGGCCATGAGCGCCGGCTCGCCCTTGTTCATGCCCACATAGCAGGTCGAGACGTTGATGATGTACTTCAGCAGCGGCTTGTTGGTGGGGGTTTTCTCCGCCAGCGCATAGGCCACGAAATCGCCCGTACCCACGATCTGCACCTGGCCCGAGACATAGGCCGAGATCAGGCCGTTGTTGTCTTCGTAGCGCTTGATGGTGGTGCTCTTGGGGACGCTGTCAGTCAGCATCAGGTCCTCGAAGGTGGAACGGGCCACGCCCACGGTCTGGTTGGCCAGGTCGGCCGGACCGGAGACCTTGATCGCCGCCACGCCGAAGACGCTGTTGTT
Source organism: Herbaspirillum aquaticum (assembly GCF_002213425.1). GTDB lineage: Bacteria > Pseudomonadota > Gammaproteobacteria > Burkholderiales > Burkholderiaceae_D > Herbaspirillum > Herbaspirillum aquaticum. The sequence continues at coordinate 16,688 of NZ_NJGV01000022.1, forward strand.
GTAGGGCGCGTAGCCCTGCGAGAAGTCGATCACCTTTTCACGCTCGGCATTCTTGCCCAGGGTGGAAATGATGAGGTCGATCTTGTGCGTCTGCAGGAAAGCCATGCGGCTGGAAATAGGTACCGGCACCAGCTCGGCCTTCACGCCCAGGCCCTTGGCAACCAGTTTGGCCACGTCGATGTCCAGGCCCTGCAGCTTCAGGTCGGACCTCACCGAGCCATAGGGCGCAAAGTCCTGCGGCACACCGATCTTGACCACGCCGGCTTTCTGGATGTCAGCCAGGTTGTCGGCGCAGGCGGTACCGCTGAGGGTGGCCAGAGCGGCCAGGGCGAGGATGGTCTTGACGAACTTCATGAGGGTTCCCTTGTTGTCGTGGATGTCGGACGTCGCGTGAAAAACCTTGCAGCGTGCAAACACTTAGAAAATCACGCGACTGACTGTATGTACGTCCCGGGCGCTTGCTCAGGAGCAGGCACGCCGGGACGCTGTCCCGACCTGTGCAAGGAGCATGCCAGCGGCCGCTTGTTGGCGTAAATCATCTGCCGGACTGCCGCTGGCTGCGGAACTTCGATATCGCTACGGATATCAATCAGCGTACTGCGTGAAGTTGTAAGGTTTCCCAAGGATGCGATGTGACCTCGACCTGCCCGCCAATGCCCATCCCCCTAGCGAAAACCCAACGACGACCCGCTCTGCAGAAGGCATGGCAAGGGGGCAAAATCTAAGGATTGGGAAACCTGTCCACTCGGGCAATTGTTTAGAAATTCGCTTGACACGATCTCCAAGCAGGAATAAAAAGCGGGGGCATCGTCGCTGTTGCGATCTCGTCAAAGATCAGCCGCAGCATTCCCGCCAAATAAGAGCGGCCAGATAAAAATCGTAAAATCGAAGAAATAAGTTCTTCTGTCTTCACGATCAAAGTTATATTGCCGCAGGCACTCTACCAACGTCACTCCAGACCAATCACAAGGGAGATACCCATGCCCAAGCGTTCCAAGACCGTCGAACCCGTCGTGGTGGTTCCGCCGCAGTTCCTGACAGAACCGGATGGTTTCCTCAACGTTCCGGTGAGCCGCAAGACCCGCGATCACATCCATCACCTCAAGAAGAGCATGCGCGTCTCCAGCCAGGCGGAAGTCATCGAAAAGGCCGTGGCCATCGTGCGTGCCATCGACCTGGCCGCCAAGGGCGAACTGCCCGACAACTAAGAGCTGTTCGCGCTCCCTCTTCCTCGCCGCAACCGCTCCTGGTTGCGGCTTGCTCCCACATTCCCTTGCACCAGCCGATCCGGGCCATGGCTCGCCTGCGGCCGCAAACGCCCATAAAAAAAGCTGCCCGTTGTGCGGACAGCTTTTCTCTGGCAAGGCGACCTGAACAGTCGCCGGGACTTACATCACTGCTGCACGCGCCTGCTGCGGCAAGCGGAACACAGCCACCTTCTCGGCCAGTTCAGCGGCCTGGCCCTGCATGGAACGGGACGCTGCAGCGGCCTCTTCCACCAGGGCGGCATTCTGCTGTGTGACCTCATCCATCTGCGCCACGGCCTGATGCACCTGTTCGATGCCGGCACGCTGCTCTTCGCCGGCGGCACTGATCTGGCCGATGATGGTGTTGACCTGGGCTACGCTTTGCACGATTTCGTCCATGGTCTGGCCGGCCTTCTTGACCAGCTGGGCTCCTGAATCGACCTTCTCAACCGAGTCGCCAATCAAGACCTTGATTTCCTTGGCGGCAGCCGCCGAGCGCTGGGCCAGGCTGCGCACTTCGGTGGCCACCACCGCAAAGCCGCGCCCCTGTTCACCGGCACGCGCCGCTTCCACGGCGGCGTTCAAGGCCAGGATGTTGGTCTGGAAGGCGATGCCGTCGATCACGCCGATGATGTCCACGATCTTGCGTGCCGAAGCATCGATGGCGTCCATGGTGCTGACCACCTCACCCACGATGGCACCACCCTGCCCGGCGATGTGCGAAGCGGCTTGTGCCATCTCCGCGGCCTGGCGGGCATTGGCGCTGTTTTGCTGCACGGTGGAGGTCAGCTCCTCCATCGAGGAAGCGGTTTCTTCCAGCGAGCTGGCCTGGTGCTCGGTGCGGGCCGACAGGTCCTGGTTGCCGGCCGCAATCTCCTGCGAGGCCGTCGCGATGGTGTCGGCACCGGTGCGCACGTTGGAGACGATATCGACCAGGGCGGCATTCATGTCGCGCAGCGCGCCGAGCAGGTCACCGGTTTCATCCGGTGCGCGATCGTTGATGGTCTTGGTCAGGTCGCCGTTGGCCACCTTGCGCGCGGCATCGACAGCATCGGCCATGGGGACCGTGATGGAGCGGCTGATGGCCAGCGCAGCGATCAAGCCAAGCAGGATCGCCACCGCCGCCGAGACGCCGAGGATAGTTGCAGAAGTGACGTAAGTTGCGTGGGCCTGCTCGCTGGCCGTGCGCATCTGGCCTTCGAACAAGGCAACCAATTGCTGCAGCGTGGCCAGCAGTTCGCCCTGGGTCTTGTAGCGCGGACCGAAGAGCAGGCGCTGCCCTTCCACGTTCTGGTTCTTCAGTCCCAGTGCGACCACATCGCCCGTGAACGCGAAGTAGGCCTTGCTTTGCTCGTCAACCAGTGCCGCAAGACGGCGGCCCTCGTCGGTGACCACATGGGTGCGGACAAATTCGAGCGCCTTCTGGAATTCCGCCAGGTCCTTGTCGATGGCCTGCTTGTTGCTGAGCATCTGGCCCTCATCCTCCAGAATGATGATGTTACGCGCCGACCGGGCGATGTTCATCATCAGGTATTGCATCTTCTGGGACGCATTGACCTTGGGATAAATCCCGCTGCTCAAATCGGAGGAGGTCGCATCCAGAGAGGACATGCGCGTGATGCCGATGAAGGTAATGATGACCAGCAACAGCAGGAGGGCAGCAAAGCCCGCTGCCAGGCGAGCGCCAAGGCGGAGACGGCGGAGAGTATTCATGTGGATTGCGCAGTGGAGTCGGACAGCCGGCGGAAGTACCGGCGCGGTGATGATAAGGCAGATGAGCTGGCACCCCAGGGAGGAATAAGGGGGAAGAGACAGGTCTGATCGGCCCTTGCGCGGCTGCCTCGGACCTGCGTCACTTCCCCGACAGGGTGGGCAGGCTACTGGCCCGCTGCCTTCTCGTCAAACCAGCGCTTCCAGGCCGGCACCGCCGTGGCAAAGGTGCCGCGATGCGTGGTCGGTCCGGTGGAGACCGCCTGCACCCGTGCATTGCCGGCCCCCATGGCTTGCGCATAAGTCATCGCCATGCGGCCCACGCCGGGGGTGATGGCCTCGTCGGTTTCGCCGTAGTAATTGCGCACGTCGGAACGGATCACCCAGCGATAGGCCTGGGTGGTCGCGATCAGGCGGCCATAGGCGGAACGGGCGAAATACTGCGGGTCAAAATATTCGGGCCGCATCAGCTTGTGCAAGTCGGTCGGGATGTCGGACACGTTGAAGGGCTGGCGATCGTAGGCTTTCTTGGCCACCGGATAGGAGGCATCGGTGAGCACCGAGCGCGCCAGCCCAGGCACGCCGTAATAATTTTCGAAGGCGAAGGCCGATAGGATCACGATGCTGTTGAGCCAGGAGGCATCGTTGGGGCGCGGAAAAGTGAGGAAGCCTTCGAGCAGCGCAAACACGTCCAGCGGCGCACTGGCCGTAGTGGCCGCATCCACCTTGATGCCGGCCGCTTCCAGTTTTTCGAGGAAGGCCATGGTCACGAAACCACCCTGCGACCAGCCGGAAAGAAACAGCCTCTCCTCGCGCACGCCCATGCTGGCCAGCACGCTGCGCGCGGCCAGCAGCATGTCGTAGGTCGCTTGCTGGTGGCTGCCCTTGACCATGTAGCCTTCCGGCTCGGTGGAAATGCCCATGCCGAAATAATCGGCGCCGATGAGGGCGTAACCCTGGCCGGCGAACTGGGCAATCATCAGCTGCGTCTCGGGTGATTGGTCGGGGAAGGAGGGGACCTGCTGGCGCTCGTAGACGGTGCCGTGCTGGTAGGACACCAGCGAAAAGGCTTTGGCTGGCGTATCCGGCAGCGCCAGCAGGCCCGAGGCCAGGATGGGCTGGTTGCCGCGTTCCGGGATCACGGAAGGATACGTGATGCGATAGAGCAGCACGGCATTGCGCGCGGGCGAGTAGGTGACGGGCACGCCGGAGAAGGCCGGCGTGTCCTTTTGCAGGATGGTGTTGAGCTTGTCCACATCCCAGCGGCCGATGAGCTGATAGCGCACGCCGGAGGCCACCGCCTGCACCGGCGCAGCGGCGGGCGCCTGGGCCAATGCCGGAGATGACAGGATCGACAATATTGCACTCAGCGCGGCGAGGACCAGGCTGGCACGTCTCAGGCATGACTTCATCACTTCCCCTTTTCTTGTATCGGAAATAATCGCTGCAATCGTTTGCAGCACTCCTGCACGGCAGGATCGGCAAGGCCGGCGCCGCATGCGCAGCATCGCCAGCCTGGCGCATTATGACGAGGTGCAACGTAACGCAAAGCGGGAAAAGCAAGGCCTTTACCGCGCAAGCACAAGTTTGGTGGTGACGTGACTTCTGGTATAAACGTGGACTGGAACGCCGCCGCCTCTCCCCCCGATGGCGGTTGGCGCCATTGACCTCCCGATATGAGAAAAGAGCAAGCCATGAACAAGCGCCCCCACTCTCGCTTCCGCTTCCTGAAGCTGGCCGCCCAGGCTGGCCTGATCTGCGCCGCAGCCCTGAGCCATCAGGCCCACGCGCAGGCCAACCTTGATTTCTTCGCCAACACGGCCGTGGCCGACCTGAAGAAGGAACAGATCAACTCCCTCTACGCCGCCATTACCGCGTCCCTGGACGCCAGCGTGAGCGGCAAGACTTCGCAGTGGACCGATGGCCCCAAGCCCAGCACCACGGCCAAGATCACCCCCACCTTCGAGCAAAGCACCCCGCCTTGCGCCAATGTGGACCTGGTGGTGAGCAGCAAGCGTGGCACCGAACCGCTCAAATTGCGTTATTGCAAGAACAGCGCGGGCAAATGGGCCCTGAGCAACTAAGGACAGCGCCCCTGCCCCACTGACCCGGCATCCTGCGCTTGCGCAGGACGCGGTGGCGGCTGCGGCCACACTGCGCCCTGCCTGCAGCCGCGTTATTTGCGGCGACTCAGCGTGTCATCGGCACGCTTTTTGCTCGTTGCTGTACATCACACCTTCCCCCTCAAGGTAGCTTCACCATGGCTGATACAGACCAACACTTTCTCGTCGTCGACGATTTCTCGACGATGCGCCGCATCGTCAGCGGCCTGCTCAAGGAACTCGAATACACCAAGATCGTGGAAGCCGATGACGGCTCCACGGCGCTGAAGATCCTGGAGTCCGGCGCCGCCGGCATTACCTTCGTGCTGACCGATTGGAACATGCCGGTCATGGATGGCCTGACCCTGCTCAAGAAGATCCGCGGCACGCCTGCGCTGGCCCACCTGCCGGTATTGATGATCACGGCAGAAGCCAAGAAGGAAAACATCGTCACGGCCGCCCAGGAAGGTGCCGATGGCTACATCGTCAAACCTTTCAACGCCGCCACGCTCAAGGAAAAGATCGAAAAGATCCTGGCGCGGCGCGCGCAGATGAAATGAGGGAGCTCTGATGGACATCCCCGCCAATGACGATCAACGGAACGCGGAAGTGGGCAGCGTCATCAAGCATGCCTCGATGACGGCACGCATCCACGAAACGCTCTACACCCTGGAAAGCCGCATCATCCAGGAGGCATCCGGCCGGCAACGCCCGGAATATCGCGTGCTGCTGGAGCGCAATGTCATCAAGGACTGGACCGAAGGTGACGTTGCGCAGTATTTCGGGCTGGACATCTACTGAGCCTGGCCACGCTCACTGCGCCGCTGGCGTGAACTCCTGCGCATGCATCCAGGCCGCGTGCCTGGGTGCGCGCCGGGTGCGCGCCCATTCCTCCAGCATCTCCCACTTGACCTCATCAAGGCGCTGCAACTGCTGCGGGCTGGCGCAATCGGCTGCCAACTCCACACGGTGGCCGCTGGGATCGAAAAAATAAATGGATTTGAAAATGGTGTGATCGGTGATCCCGACCACCTCGATGCCATCAGCCTGCAGGCGCTGCATGACTTCCTTGAGAGTGGCCTCGCTGTCGACCTTGAAGGCGATGTGCTGGACCCAGGCCGGGGTATTGATGTCGCGCCCCATGGGCGGCGAATTGGGGATCTCGAAGAAGGCCAGCACATTGCCCTGGCCGGCATCGAGGAAGACATGCATGTAGGGATCGGCTGCCTTGGTGGACGGGACCTGGTCCTCGGCGATGGCCAGGATGAAATCCATGTTCAGGTATTTCTGATACCAGAGGACGGTTTCCCTGGCGTCCTTGCAGCGGTAGGCAACGTGGTGGATGCGATCGATCTTCATGGCAGTCTCCTGGAGGGTCATTTTAAGATTAGTAACATTTGTTACTATATGGAGAGCGTACAGCCCAGGTCAACGCGCAAGTTGCGCCGGCCTTGCGGCAAGTACAGGGTTCTTGATGTGGATCAAGCGCGCCACTGCCCTGCCCGGATGGTAACGTCTGTTACCATCCGGGGATGAAACTGCAAACCTTCTTTCCCTATCAACTGGCCCAGCTCGCCGAAGCCGTCAGCCGGTCGGTCGCGGCCGTCTACGCGGACCGGTTCGGACTGAACCGCGATGAATGGCGCATCCTGGCGGCCCTCGCCGAAGAGGGCCAGATGCAGGCCAGTGACCTGGTCCCCCACACTTCGCTGGACAAGATGCAGGTCAGCCGCGCGCTGGCGCGCATGGAGCAGGACGGCCTGGTGACGCGCCAGCCCAGTCCGGACGATGCGCGTGCCCGGCTGGTCAAGCCCACGGCGCAAGGCCGCAAGCTCTACCGCAAGATCGTGCCGATGGTCCAGGCGCGCGAGGCCTATCTGCTGCAGGCCCTGGAGCGCAGCGAGTGCGAAGCCTTGCTGCAGGCCATGGAAAAAATCCGTACGCGTGCAATGCACGCCCTGGACGAACCCGACTGAGGCTTGTCCGTGCCTGGCTGACGTCATTGTGCGTGCAGCGCTGATAACGCAGGCTGGCCGGCAAGGCTACCTTGCAGCTTTCAGGGAGACTGCCATGAACTTGCCAGAAAACGCTGCACCACGCGATGACGAGCGCGTCGAGGATCAATCCCGCCGTCCCAAGGAAGGCCCCGCCGAGACCCGCTTCGAGCAGGAGCCGGAAGGCCATGAAGGCACACTGGGCGGACAGCCGCCGCTCAATGCACCGGCCGGGATCCAGCGTGCCGGACGCGGCGGGGTACTGGTGGAAAAGAGCCCGAATGCGGCCAGCGACAATGGCGAGGCTGGCAAACCCCAAAAGCCGCAATGAGCAGGTGCGGACTTGGCTAGGGCCTGTTCACATTAAATCTGCGAGTGCGAGAGGTCGCCAAGCGTTGACTGCCTAGGCGCAGCGACGCGCCGTGGTGGTGCCACGGCAAGGAGCTGCAACAACGGCAGGCGACGCTTGGCGGCCTCTCCCGGAGGGTTGCCCCCAGAAGGCGTGCTGGCCGCGTTGCACGTCAGGGCTGGTGGCACCACCACCAGCCCTGACGCGCGCCTTGCCAGCCCGCCTTCTGGGGGCAACGCATCTCGCAGATTTAATGTGAACAGGCCCTAGGCAGACCAGGCCAGGGTCGGTTTCCTGGCGATGAATTCCCGGAAGACCGCCCTGCCCCGTCCTGCTTCCTTGGCCTCGTAAAGCGCCTTGTCGGCGCTTTCAACCAGTTCGCGCGGCTGCCAGGAGAAGCCGTCAGCGCTGGCGATGGAAGTCACGCCGATGCTGACGCTGACCAGGCCCTTCGTGGTCGCTGCATGCGGGATGCCCAAGGCCTTGACGGCCGCGCCGATCCGCTCGGCCACGACCAGTGCGCCGGCGCTGCCGCACTCGGGCAGCAGCACTGAAAATTCTTCGCCACCGTATCGCGCGACGGTATCGATCTCGCGCTGGGCGGCGTTGGAGATGGCGGCCGCAATGTTCCTCAGGCACACGTCACCCACCACATGGCCGTAGTGGTCGTTGTATTGCTTGAAGTGATCCACATCGATCATGAGCAATGAAAACGCTCCCCCCACCCGTGCGAAACGCGCGGCTTCCGCCTCCAGCAGTTCGTCGAAATGACGGCGGTTGACGGCGCCGGTCAGCCCGTCGCGACGTGACTGCTTCTGCAGCAATTCAAACATCGTCTCCAGCTCGGCTTGGGCCCGCACGGCGTCGGCCTGGGCACGCTCGCGCAGCGACACCTGCGCCACCATCTTGTTGCCACCGTAACCGATGGCCAGCAGCAGCAGCGCGACCCCGACGGCCCGCACGATGGCATGGTGAAGCCAGCTCTGCAGGACCTCATCTTCCGACACGGCAACGATGACGAACAACGGATAATTGCCCAGGTGCTTGAAGCCATGCACGCGCGATACGCCGTCCTGGTTGGAGCGGATGGTCACCTGGCCGGCGTCTGCAGTACTGATGTGCTGGCGGAACAAGGGCGACTGCGCGAGCGATTTGCCCATCGAATCGGCCAGTAGAGGACGGCGGTACAACACGGTGGCATCATTGGAGCCGAACAGGATCGCCCCCTTCTGGCCGATATCGAACTTGTGATAGAAGCGCTCGAAGAACTGGATATCCAGCGTGGCCAGCACGACCCCGGCGAAGGCGCCGTCGGGCTTGTTGAGGCGCCGGCTCATGGTGAGCACCCAATGGCCGGTGGACTTGCTGCGGATCGGCTTGCCGATGAAGACGGCGTCCTGGCGATGCGTCCTGTGGTATTGGAAATAGTCACGGTCGCTGTTGTTGAACCGTGTTTCGAGGACCTGCTGGGACGACGCCAACCACTTGCCCTTTTCATCGTAGATGAACAGGCCCGCCAGTTGCGGTACTTCGCCCACATTGCGCACCAGGAAGTTGTGCAGCCGCTCCTTGCTTGCGGCGCCCAGCGGCTTGCCCTGGGCCTGCTCGATGACGGACTTGAGCACGATATCGACTTCGTCCAGCGCCTGGTCGGCGTGCTGGGCCAGCGCCAGCGCCATGTTGGCGGTGGCGCGCGAGGATTCCTCCATCTCGGCCGTACGTTCGTGCCAGATGGTCCACGCTTCCAACAGGACGATGATGATGCACACGGCCGCCACGAACCCCTTGGCCGCCCGGGACGCCACCTTGATCGGACACACTTCCATTGTTCTCCCCTGAACGGTGACGTCTCGTAGTGCCATTATTGTTCGCCCGGGAAGGCTTCGCTATCAGAGATTGCCTGAGGTGAAGCGCCCGCGCGCCATCCCGCGCAGGCGCACTTCTCAGGATTCTCCCGATGGCGGGCGTTGCCCTGGCCGGTTTAAGCTGGGCAACAGGAGAAAAAATGCTAAACAGTTTTGCAGAAGAGATAGCCCACCGATATGCGTTGATCGTGCAGAAGCTGGCCGAGATGGCCGGGGCCAACCTGATCGTGGGCGACCTGATCCGCAATGCCACCCGAAATTGCCTGGTCGGCATGCACGCGGCTGGGGCGGAGTCCTCCGAAATCAGGCAGCACCTGGGCGCACTGATCGCGCGGCACATCAACAGCTTGCAGGCACAAAGCGTGCGTACGCTGGCGGCCTGGATACAGGCCCGCAACCATATGGAATTCCTGCTCTTCATCGAGGAGCAAGAAGGGCTGGCGCTGTCCGGGGATATCGGAACAAGCGCCGCAGACACGCTCCACTGAAGCAGTCGGCCTGCTCCGGCGCCGCGACTTTCCAATCGCGTTCTTCACCTCTTGGCGCTGCGACATTTGCGCACGGACTCGCGATTGGCCTACGCATCGGGCGGGCCAGTCTCTGCGATGCGGCAAGCTCAGCCATCTTCAATCGCAGGGCACCGCATTCAGTGCCCCACCGCTCCTCCTCTCCTCCCGGAATCAGCGCTCTCCATTTCCTACAAAAGTTAGAGAAATGCGCTGATCGATGTGTCCAGACGCGACGATTTACGATGACGCGGCTTTCGGGTCCTCGCGACCTGTTCGATGACAACACATTACCGGGCAATTACCACCATGAACCTCCACTCGTTCGCACGTTTCGGCTTGCACACCAGGACATTACGTTTGATGGCCTCTTTTTCCGGCACCGTCGCGCTGGGTCTCTTTGCCCAGGGAGCCCATGCGGATCCCTCGCCGGCACTGGATCGCTTCAGCCTCTCCGCAGGTGGCTATTACGTTGATCCGACCTTCAACGTCCAGGGCAATACCCGTTACGGTTCAGCTCAGAGCGGTGACATCGACCGCGATCGCACCACGTTGCCTCGGGTACGTGCCGAGCTGCTGCTGGGGGACAGCCACGGCTTGTCCTTCGATTATTTCCGCTACCGCAACGACTATACCTACAGCACATCCCGCTCGTTCAACGTCGGCGGCACACCGGCTATCCTGGCCGGCAGCGCGAACGCCAACATCGAGGTGGATTTTGCCTCTCTGGCTTACAAGTGGTGGCTGGGCTCGGGCAATGACGTTTTCGGTATCGGGGTGGGCGCAGGCTACTACCGGGCGCACTACGATCTGCAGGCCAGCGGCGTATTCAACGGAACAACGGGGGCACTCAGTGAAAGCCAGACCGAGAAGACCTTCGCCCCCCTGCTCGAGCTTGGATGGAAACACGCTTTCAGCAAGGACCTGCGCATTTATGCCGAAGCCTCGGGCGTGAAGAAGAACTGGGGCACAGTGACCGGCCACATCTACGGCGGGGCATTGGGTGTGGAATGGTACCCGCTGAAGAACATCGGCATCGGCGCGGACTATGGCATTACCCGCATTCATATCGACCGCGACGGCGGCAATTCGCAGGCGGCCTTCGACATCAAGCTGAAAGGACCTTCTGCTTACCTGAAAATGCGCTTCTGACCTGGCCCCCGCCGTAGCTGCGGCTTGGACGCAAGCGCAGCATTTTCAATGGCACACGCCTGATGAAATGGCACAGGAAAAAGACCCGCTTTGCACCTCACCCCAAAAGTTGGACATCAATCCAGGCTTTGGGGTGTTTTTCTTGCGGTGGAGGACGCCTGCCCTTGGCGGCAACGGCGCGAGAAAACCCAGTCCACATTTGAACATCCACTTCACCACCTCGGCCTTCAAGACGCCAATCGATCCCTGCTGAGCTTGAGCAAGCAAGCGTAGCGCCCCCTCCATTTGGACTATATGAGCAGCCAGCGCTTGCTGCTATATTCGCCCAAAGTCTTAAAAAAATTCCAAACAAACCATCTCTTCCCCTGTAGCGCCACACGCACAATTTCTGGAGCCATCAGAAAAGGTGTAGCTCAGATTGCCGAGTCATTAGCCGCACGCACGATCAACTTCCAATCCATTATCTGAATAAAGGAAGACGTTGCGGATGCGGCAGTGCGTCTGCCTTCCCGGCAGGTGGGGAAGAAGGGCTCTGACGATCGAGGGAAATTTTGTGAATCGAATCTACCGGCTGGTCTGGAGCAATCGCCAGCAGAAGTTTGTGGTCACCCATGAAAAAGTCCGGGCGCGGGGGCGGTCGGGCGGCAGCATCGTGGGCGCAGGCCTGCTGACGGGCCTGCTTGGATCGGCCATGGCGGCGCCTGCTGCCGGTACGCTGCCTCACGGTGGCCAGGTGACTGCCGGCAGCGCGACTATCAGCGTCAACGCCAACACGATGACAGTGCAGCAGAGCACCCAGCGCGCCGCAATCAACTGGCAAGGCTTCTCCATCGGGGCTGGCGGTACCGTCAATTTCCAGCAGCCCAATGCTGCCGCCGTCACCCTGAACCGCGTGGTAGGCAACGAGCAGTCGGTGATTGCCGGGGCGATGAACGCCAATGGCCAACTCTACCTGCTCAATGCCAATGGTGTGCTGTTCGCCCAGGGAGCACAAGTCAATGTCGGCGGCCTGGTGGCTTCCACGCTTAACCTGTCGGACGCCGACTTCATGGCAGGGCGAACGACTTTCAGCGGCAGCGGCAGCGGCCGTGTCATCAACTTCGGCTCGCTTACAGCGAGGGACGGCGGCTACGTCGCTTTGCTGGGCAATCAAGTGAAGAATGAAGGCAGCATCACTGCCCGCGTCGGGAGCGCGATCCTGGCCGCTGGCGAACGGGTGAGCCTGAATTTCAACGGTGACTCATTGGTCGGGGTTTCGGTCGACAAGGGAAGCCTGGAGAGCCTGGTGGAAAACAAACAGGCGATCCGGGCCGACGGCGGACTGGTGATACTGACCGCCAAGGGACTCGATACGGTGCTGTCCGGGCTGGTGAACAACAGCGGGGAGATCCGGGCTCAAACGGTCGTCAACAAGGAAGGACGCATTCTCCTGCTGGGCGACATGACCTCAGGCAGCGTACAGGTCAGCGGCAAGCTGGATGCCAGTGCGCCCGACGGTGGCAATGGCGGCTTCATCGAAACCAGCGCCGCCCGCATCCAGATCGCTGACGAGGTGAAGATCACTACCCTGGCCCCCGGGGGCAAAACCGGCGAGTGGCTGATCGATCCCTACAACGTGACGATTTCAAACGCAATCAGCTCAGGCATGGGCGGCTTCAATGGCAATGCCAACGACAGTGTGCTCAACGTCACGACACTTGCCAATGCCTTGGCCAGCACAGGCGTCACGGTCACTACCGGTGTCGGCGGCAGCCAGGCAGGCAATATCACCGTGGACGCCCCCATCAGCTGGAGCGCCAATACGGTGCTGGCGTTGAATGCTGCCGGCAGCATCCTGATCAACAAGGACATCACTGCTACCGGCAACAATGCCGGGCTTTCGCTTTCCTACAGCGGCGGCTACAGCCTGAACAAGGGCGCCCGCGTCACCCTGTCCGGCAGAAACGCCAGCCTCAGCATGGCGGGCACCGGCTATACGCTGATCCATGATATCGGTGCGTTGCAAGGCATCACCAGCACCGGCTTCTATGCGCTGGCCAATGACATCGATGCCAGCAGCACGGCCAGTTGGAACGCCGGCGCCGGTTTCAATCCGCTGGACGGAGTCGGCACGAACTTCGCCGGGCTCGGCCACAGCATCGACAAGCTGACCATCAATCGCGGTCAGGAGAGTGACGTCGCGCTATTCCGTACCGTATCCGGGAATGTACGTGACCTGACTCTCTCCAACGCCAGCATCAACGGCCAGTTGAACGTCGCCGGCGTTGCTGCCAACCTCGGCGGCACCCTCAGCAATGTTCATCTGACCGGCATCATCTCGGGCTCCGGAGCCTTCGTCGGCGGCCTGGCCGGCACGGTGTACAACGGCCTGATCCGCTACTCTTCCTCTGCAGCAGACGTGACCGGTCTGACTGTGGTGGGTGGGTTGGCGGGCAGCGTATCCAGCATCGCCATTGCCGACTCCTATTCCACTGGCTCCGTGACCGCGACCGTCAGCAACACCAGCGCGTTCGCTGGGGGACTGTTGGGCGAAGTGATCTCCAGCGCCACACTTACCAACACCTACGCCAGCGGCAAGGTGACGGGCTATACCGCCACGGGCGGCCTGGTCGGAGGCGGCTACCTGCCAACCATCACGGTCAACAACAGCTACTGGGACGTCAACAGTACCGGCCAGTCCAGCTCCCGGGGCGGTGGCACAGGGCTGTCTGCCCCGCGCAACCAAGCGAGCTATGTTGGTCTGGACTTCACCAACACCTGGGTCATGTTTGAGGGCAATACCCGGCCGATGTTGCGCAACGAGTATTCCACGACCATATTCACACCACACGCCTTGCAGCTGATGGGTCTTGATCTCTCGGCCAGCTACCGCTTGGGCTCAGACCTGAGTTTGACCGCTGCGCTGGCGGGCAATGCTGGCTCCTACGGCGAGGTCTGGGGCGCATCGGGCTTCGTTCCGATCGGCAACAGCCCCCAGCAGTTCACCGGCAGTTTCGATGGACAGGGGCACAGCATCATGGGCCTGGCCATCAACCGCGCGGCCACCAATTACGTCGGCCTGTTCGGCTATACCTCCGGGGCGAGCCTGAGCAACGTGACACTGACGGGAGGCAGTATTACAGGTGCCGACGGCGTGGGCGCCCTGGTCGGCTACATGCTGGGCGGCACGCTGGCCAATGCTGCGGCCAGCGCCAATGTGAACGGTACCTCCTCGGGCGAGGCCAATACGGGCGGGCTGGTAGGCACAAATGATGGCGGCGCGATTGCCGATGCTTCCGCCAGTGGCAATGTCAACGGTGCCGGCTACCAGGTTGGTGGCCTGGTCGGTTTCAACGTCAACGGCGGCAGCATCACCCGCTCCTATGCCAGCGGCGACGTCACCGGCACCAATTCGTCCGTGGGCGGCTATGTTGGTGGTCTGGTGGGGGGCAACGGCTATAGCGGTGACGGCGGCGCCATCAGCCAGTCCTACGCAACCGGCACAGTGAGGGGTGCAGGCGGGCCCATCGGCGGATTCGTCGGCCACAACGAGGGCAGCATCACTGACTCCTATGCCAGCGGCGCGGTCATCGGACAAGGCGCTGCCAGCAACATCGGTGGCTTCGCCGGCGTCAACTTCATCAACGGCACCATCAGCAACAGCTATGCCACCGGCTACGTCGAAGGCAACCAGTCGGGCGGCTTCGTCGGCTACAACAATGGTGTGAACGGTGCCATCAGCAACGCCTACTGGAACACCCAGACCAGCGGCCAGGCGCAAGGGACCGCCGGCGGCCTGGCCAGCGGCATGACCGGGCGCAGCACAGCACAACTCCAGGGCTCACTGCCCACTGGTTTCGCTTCCTCGATATGGGGGATCAGCAGCAACCTCTACCCGTACCTGACATGGCGCTATTCCACCACGCCCCATGCGGTGAGCGGCCAGGTCTTCAGCGATGCGGGCAGTACCGCACTGGCCGGTGCCACCGTGGCTGCGGTGTCCGGCGGGCAGCTGATCGGCAGCGCCTCCAGCGGAGCCAACGGCTATTACTATGTGCTCGGAGCAGCCAGTCAGTTTGACAGCAACGGCGCCATCACCTACCTGGCTGGCAGTACCACCAAAGGGGCCGCCTTCAGCGACGTGAGCGGCATCAATGGCATCCAGGGCCTGGATCTGTATGGATCCTCGGTGCGGCTGGTCACGGGGCAGGCCGGTCTGTCGGCCACCCGCAATCGCTATCTGGGCGCACGCGGCAGCTACAGCGCTGCCGACCTCGCTTTCTTCGCCCCCAGCGACTTCTCCGCCTTGACCAGCAATGGTTACGGCCTCTCACTGACGGCCAGCGCCACCAGCTTCAGCCTGGACACCGACCTGGGCTCCAGCGGCCTGCTGAGCCTCGACAGTGGCGGCACTTTCATTGTCAGCGGTACCCGCCATCTTTCGGCAGGCGGCAACCTCAATCTGGCCGACCGCTTGGCCTGGACTGACAACGCTGCGCTGAGCTTGAGCACCACCAGCGCCGGCAACATCGTCCTGGGCGATGGCATCCATGCGGCCAATGGCAGCCTGACGATCTCGGCTGGCGGCTCCGTGTCCAGTACCGGCGACGTCAATCTCGGCGTGCTCAATTTCAACGGCGGCAGCTGGATCCAGGTGGCCGCAAGCCTGCCGGGCTTGAGCGTCACCGACTTCCGTCTCGGCTCCAGCGCCACGTTTGTGCGCGCCATCGGCGGCGATGGCAGTGCTGCCACGCCTTATCGCATCGCCGATGTTTATGGTTTGCAGGGGCTGGCCTCCGCCGGACTGGGGGGCACGAACTTCGTACTGGCCGGCGACATCGCTGCCTCCGGCAGCGCGTCATGGAACAGCGGCAGCGGTTTCGTTCCTGCCGGCAGCCTGGCCAATCCGTTCACTGGGCGGCTGGACGGGCAAGGCCACCGTATCAGCGGCCTGGTCATCAATCGTCCCGGCAGCACTTACAGCGGCCTGTTCGGCTACAACGCCGGCTATGTCGGCAACCTGTACCTGGCAAGTGGAAGCGTGGATGGAGGAACCTACAGCGCTGCACTGGTGGGCTACAACGCCTCCACCGGAGTGGTCGAGCGGGTCAGCAGTGATGTGAGCGTGACGGGTACGGGCAATGTCGGTGCGCTCGCAGGCAGCAACGCAGGCAGCATCAGCCAGTCCCTGGCCTCGGGCAATGTCAGCGGCGGTCTCAATGGCGGCGGTCTGGCCGGCAGCAATGCCAGTACCGGCACCATCAGCGACAGCTATGCCACCGGCAGCGTACAGGGCAGTGCCACCGCTGGCGGCCTGGTGGGCTTCAATGACGGCGGCCTGCTGCGTGTCTATGCAACCGGCAACGCCGCATCGGCTGGTGGTGCGGCAGGCGGCCTGGTAGGCAGCAATGTCGGAACCATCAGCGGCAGCTTCTGGAACACCACCAGCAGCAGCCTGATCCAGGGTGTCGGCGCGGGTAACGCCAGCGGTGTTGCCGGGTTGACCGGTACGCAGCTCACCAGCCTGGCCAGCTTCACGGCCGCCGGCTGGAGCATCGACAATGCCGGCGGGACCGGCGCGACCTGGCGGATATATGAAGGGCACAGTGCACCGCTGCTGCGTACCTTCCTGACATCCTTGACCCTGAGCGCCGGCAGTGCCAGCAAAACCTACGACGGCAATGCCAACAGCGCTGCCGGTACCCTGGTGTTCCCGGTCGGCTACGATTCGTCGCTGGTGTCCGGCAACGCCTTCTACACCGCCAGCAGCGCGAACGCCGGGACCTACACGGGTGCCAACCTGCGCCTTGATGGCCTCTATTCCAGCCAGTTTGGCTACGACATTGAAATGAGCGGGGGCAGCCTCACGATCAACAAGGCGACCCTGACCATCACGCCGAACGACCAGATCAGGCGTTATGGCGATGCCAATCCTGTCTTTGCCCAGACCGTCACCGGCTTCACGAATGGTGAAGACCTGAGCGTACTGGGCGGAACCCTGGGGGTGGGCAGCAGCACGGCAACGGCAGCCAGTGCCTCAGGCAGTTATGTGATCAGCGGCAATGCGACAGGGCTCTCGTCCATCAACTATGACTTCAATATTGGCAGCGGCACATTGACCATTGTCGACGGCCCCGCCTCCCCCGCGGCTGCCGTTACCGCCTCCGGAACAACCGACGGAAGCGCGACCAATGTCCTTGGCTCCGCCCCCGACCTCACCGGCGCCAATCGGGCGATCTCTGCCACGCGCACGACTGCGACGATCACCGTCATCGACGACAACGCGCGGAGAAAGCCCCCCAGGCGCTCTTCGCCACGAGCGAGGCCAGCACGCTGTTTACCGTCGTGGAGGGAGGAGTCCGCCTTCCATCCGGAGTCGCGCGGTAAGGAGCGGTGCGCAGGCCCTCACAGAACACCATGAACAAGCATTCTTCACCATTTCAACAGCTCGGACTGACCATGGCATTGGCGATGGCCGGCCTCAACACCTGGGCCCAGGGGGCCCCCAACAGCGGCAGCATTCTGCAACAGGCACAGCCGCCGGCGGTCCCTGCAGAGCCGGTACCGAGTCTCCCTTCGTTGGGTGACAGGCAGGCAATGGAGCCGGCAATGGCACCGCTCCCCCCGGGGCAGGCAATTCCGGTGCGTGCCATCCAGATCCAGGGTAACCATGTCATCGATACCGAACAGCTTGCGCCCCTGGTGGCTGAGGGCGTCGGCAAATCGCTGCAGCTGCCGGAAATGGACTCCCTTGCACAGCGCATCACACGCTACTACCGCAGCCGGGGATACTTCGTCGCGCGCGCTTACATTCCAGCCCAGGATATCACCGCAGGCGTACTGCGGATCCAGGTGGTCGAGGGCCGTTATGGCTCGTTCCAGCTGAAAAATTCCTCGCGGGTGGGGGATCCGACGGTACAAGCCATCCTTGACCAGACCAAGGCGAGTGCAGCGGTGTCGGCGGAGAGCCTGGAGCGCAGCCTGCTCATCATCAATGACACACCCGGTGTGCGCGTCGAGCGAGCCGAAGTCCTGCCCGGCGAACAGGTCGGCAGTTCAGGCTTTGTGGTGGCCACCGGCCCGACTGCGCCTTTTTCCGGCTATCTGATGGGGGACAATTTCGGTTCCCGCTATACCGGCAGTCGCCGTCTTTCGTTCAATCTGGAGAGCAATTCCCCCACCGGCCGGGGCGACCGCCTGTCGGTCAGCGGGCTCGTGAGCGACACCGGGGAACTGGTCAGCGGGCGCCTGGCCTATTCGATGCTGCTGGCAGCCGACGGCCTGCGTGGCGAAGTGGCGGCCAGCCAGCTCGAATATGAGCTAGGCGATGCGTATGCCAGCCTGAATGCCCGCGGTACGGCCCGCACCCTGGAGGCGACGCTGAGCTATCCGCTGCGTCGCGTCCGTGCGCAAACCATCGAGGCAAGTCTCAATGCCAGGTACCGTGACCTGGAGGACAAGATGGCCAGCGCCGGAATCCGTACGCCCAAGACACTGTCCTCGGCCACGGCGCAACTGGCATTGCGCGACGAAACCCCTGTGTTCGGGATGGCGGGCGCGACGCAGGGACAGGTCGCCGTCAGCTTGGGGGAACTGAAGATCGGAGACGCCACCGCCCGCGCACTGGACGCGGCGGGACCATGCACACAGGGTGGCTATCAGAAGCTGGCAGTCGATCTGAACCGGGTGATGCTGCTGCCCTGGGCAGTGAGCGTCACGGGCGCGCTACGCCACCAGCGCTCCCTGAATGGCAAGAATCTCGACAGCAGCGAATACCTGCCGGTGTCAGGCTTTGGCGCAGTAATGGCCTACCCTCGTTTTCCGATCGTCGATAGGATCTACACCATTTAGGAGCAGCTTGCGGCAACGTGCCGCCTCGGAGCGGGCCTCCGCGAGGGAGATGGCCGACAAAGGTCCCAAACCCATTTCCCGTGACCGCTTGGCCAACGTGAACCGGAAGATCCAGGACCTGGAGCCGCTCGGAGAAATTTGGAGATAAAGGCCGCCGCCATCTGCGTGATAGCCCGGCGCGACCTCTTTGGTCACTTTTACTGCATTGAGTCGATGAAGAGATCTAGATGACATACCCGCGAGCCTACCCACATTTGATGCTGCGATTATGTGGGTAGCCCTGAGACCGGGCAAGAATGTTGTTACCCCCGAAAAGCCTTCCTACTCTGGGCTTCTGAGGCTGCTAGAGATTTCTGGAGAATCTCTGAGACTGTGTTCTGGCGGAGAGGGGGGGATTCGAACCCCCGATAGGCTATGAACCTATACACGCTTTCCAGGCGTGCGACTTAAACCACTCATCCACCTCTCCTGGATTTGGGTTCGCGTTCAGCGAAGCCATGCATTATAGCAAGCTTCTCGCCGAAGCCAAGTCTTTTCTGCATATTTTTCAAAAAGACCATAAAAAACCGGCAAGGCCGGCGTCCATCCTGCAACGCCCTGCCCTGCCGGCTCGCCTGACACCGCCTTGCAGCGGCGACTTCCGGCTTACTGCGCTTCCTTGAGCTGATCCAGGATGGCCGGATTTTCGAGCGTGGAAACGTCCTGGGTGATCGCCTCGCCCTTGGCCAGCACGCGCAGCAGGCGGCGCATGATCTTCCCGGAGCGCGTCTTGGGCAAGTTGTCACCGAAGCGGATTTCCTTGGGCTTGGCGATGGGGCCGATTTCCTTGGCCACCCAGTCACGCAATTCCTTGGCGATCTGCTTGGCTTCTTCACCGGTCGGACGCGGACGCTTCAAGACCACGAAGGCGCAGATCGACTCGCCGGTCGTTTCATCCGGTTTGCCCACCACGGCGGCTTCAGCCACGATGCTGTTGGCCACCAGCGCCGATTCGATTTCCATGGTGCCCATGCGGTGACCCGACACGTTGAGCACATCATCGATACGGCCGGTGATGGTGAAGTAGCCGGTCTCCTTGTTGCGCACGGCGCCATCACCAGCGAGATAGATGTTGCCACCCAGCTCCTCGGGGAAGTAGCTCTTCTTGAAGCGTTCCGGATCGTTCCAGATGGTACGGATCATCGACGGCCAAGGACGCTTGACCACCAGGATGCCGCCATTGCCGTTGGGGATGTCGTTGCCGGTCTCGTCGACGATGGCCGCCGTGATGCCCGGCAGCGGCAGCGTGCACGAACCAGGCACCTGCGGTGTGGCACCCGGCAGCGGCGAAATCATGTGGCCACCGGTCTCGGTCTGCCAGAAGGTATCGACGATGGGGCAGTTCTCGCGGCCGACGTTCTTGTAATACCACATCCAGGCTTCCGGATTGATGGGTTCGCCCACCGAACCGAGGATGCGCAGCGAGGACAAGTCGTATTGCTTGGGATGGACCTTCTCATCCGCATCAGCCGCCTTGATCAGCGAACGGATCGCGGTGGGCGCGGTGTAGAAGATGGTCGCCTTATGGCGCGCCACCATGTCCCAGAAGCGGCCGGCGTTCGGATAGGTCGGCACGCCTTCAAAGACGATCTGGGTCGCACCCACGGCCAGCGGACCATAAGCGATGTAGGTGTGACCGGTGATCCAGCCGATGTCGGCGGTGCACCAGTAGACATCGTCGGGCTTGATGTCGAAGGTCCACTTCATGGTCAGCACGGCCCACAACAGGTAGCCCGCCGAAGAATGCTGCACGCCCTTGGGCTTGCCGGTGGAACCGGAGGTGTAGAGGATGAACAGCGGATGCTCGGCGTCCACCCATTCCGGCTCGCAGGTGTCCGGCTGGTTCGCCACCACATCGGAAAGCCAGAGGTCGCGGCCTTCGACCCAGTTGATCTCGGCACCGGCGCGCTTGTAGACGACCACGTGCTTCAAGGTATCGCAGCCGCCCATGGCCAGGGCTTCGTCGACGATGGATTTCAAGGGCAGTTGCTTGCCGCCGCGCACCTGGTAGTCAGCGGTCAGCACGGCCACGGCACCGGCATCGATCACCCGCTCGTGCAGGGACTTGGCGGAGAAGCCGCCGAAGACCACCGAGTGCGTCGCGCCGATGCGGGCACAGGCCTGCATGGCAGCCACGCCTTCAACCGACATGGGCATGTAGATGACCACGCGGTCACCCTTCTTGATGCCCAGCGATTTGAGGCCATTGGCGAACTGGCAAACCTTCTGGTGCAGTTCGCGATAGGACACGCGGGTCACCTTGCCGTCGTCGGATTCGAAGATGACGGCGGTCTTGTCGGCATTGCCGTTTTCCAGGTTGACGTCCAGGCAGTTGTACGAAACGTTCACCTGGCCATCGGCGAACCACTTGTAGAACGGCGCGTTGGTTTCATCCAGGGTCTGGGTGAAGGGCTTGTGCCATTGGAGGTTGTCCTTGGCCAGTTTGGCCCAGGTGCCTTCGTAGTCTTTTTCGAATTCGGCGTTCAGGGCCTGGTAGGCGTCCATGCCGGAAATGGCGGCGTGGCGGGCCAGCTCGGCCGGGGGTGCGAATACGCGGTTCTCTTGCTTGAATGTCTCGATGTCTGCCACGGTAGTCTCCAGTAGGTTTGTTTTTGCTTTCCGCAAAACATAGGCCGTTTCACTTACTCAGTCCTTACACAAGCAGCGCCCATCCCGGCGGGAGGCCGCTTGCATCAGGGCTGGGACAGCGACGCCGGCACCCTTGCGCCAGCCCGGGCAGGACCGCACCCGGCTGGCTCCATAGACGCAGACCTTCATATCGCTGCGATGTTCTCTGACGATCCAGACAACATATTGGCATTCTGGCACAGGACGATGTTTCCCGCAGGCACTGCGCACGCGGGATGCAAGGCATGCCGCGGAAATGGGCCAAGGGCGTGTAGAATACGGCCCCAAATCCGGAGCCGGACAGTGAACGCAAACGCAGCTGCAACGGCTCAACGGATATCGTCATCCTCAGCCAGAATCACGTGTAGCACGGACACTCCATGAAAAACTCGTCGCCCCAGCCACCCCGCAAGATCGGCATCCTGCCCAACCTGATTTTCATGAGCCGCTGGCTGCAGCTGCCGCTCTACCTGGGCCTGATCCTGGCACAGTGCGTCTACGTGTATCACTTCTGGGTCGAGCTGGTCGATCTCATCGGCGCGGCCATGGGCAGCGCCAGCTCGCTGGACCATATCCTGGATGCGGTCGCCATTCCCGGCGCCACCCGCCCCGACAAGCTCAACGAACAAACCATCATGCTGGTGGTATTGGCCTTGATCGACGTGGTGATGATTTCCAACCTGCTCATCATGGTGATCGTGGGCGGATATGAAACCTTCGTCTCGCGCATGAACCTGGAAGGCCATCCCGACCAGCCCGAGTGGCTCTCGCATGTGAACGCTTCCGTGCTGAAGGTCAAGCTGGCCACGGCCATCATCGGGATCTCGTCGATCCACCTGCTCAAGACCTTCATCAATGCCAACCTCTACGACGCCAAGACCCTGATCGCGCAGACCGGCATCCATATCGCCTTCCTCTTGTCGGCCATGGCCATCGCGTATTGCGACCGGCTGATGGTGCATCCTTCCGAACCCTCCGACAAGCCGCACTGACTTTGCCTCATCCAAACCGAGAGAACCAGCCATGACCATCATCAAGCAAGACGATCTCATCGAATCCGTCGCCGCCGCGCTGCAGTACATCAGCTACTACCATCCGGCCGATTACATCCAGCACCTGGCGCGCGCCTACGAGACCGAGCAGAGCCCGGCCGCCAAGGATGCGATCGCCCAGATCCTGACCAACTCGCGCATGTGCGCCGAAGGCAAACGCCCGATCTGCCAGGACACCGGCATCGTCAACGTCTTCCTGAAGATCGGCATGGGCGTGCGCTTCGAGGGCTTCTCGGGCTCGATCGCCGACGCCGTCAACGAAGGCGTGCGCCGCGGCTACTCGCACCCGGACAACGTGCTGCGCGCCTCCATCGTGGCCGACCCGCAGTTCGAGCGCAAGAACACCAAGGACAACACCCCGGCCGTGATCCACATGGAACTGGTGCCCGGCAACACCGTGGATGTGCAAATCGCGGCCAAGGGCGGCGGCTCCGAGAACAAGACCAAGTTCGTCATGCTCAACCCCTCCGACAACCTGGTGGACTGGGTCCTGAAGACGGTCCCGACCATGGGCGCCGGCTGGTGCCCGCCGGGCATGCTGGGCATCGGCATCGGCGGCACGGCCGAGAAGGCCATGCTGATGGCCAAGGAAGTCCTGATGGAAGACATCGACATGTACGAGCTGCTGAAGCGCGGCCCGCAGAACAAGACCGAAGAGCTGCGGATCGAGCTCTATGAGAAGGTCAACGCACTGGGCATCGGCGCACAGGGCCTGGGCGGCCTGACCACCGTGCTGGATGTGAAGATCATGATGCACCCGACCCACGCGGCTTCCAAGCCGGTGGCCATGATCCCCAACTGTGCCGCGACCCGTCACGGCCACTTCGTACTGGATGGCTCGGGCCCGGCCTACATGGAGCCGCCGTCGCTGTCGGACTGGCCGGAAGTGCACTGGGTCGCCGACACCGAGAAGTCCAAGCGCGTCAACCTGGATACCCTGACCAAGGAAGAAGTCGCCTCCTGGAAGCCGGGCCAGACCCTGCTCTTGAACGGCAAGATGCTGACCGGCCGCGATGCCGCCCACAAGCGCATCCAGGACATGCTGGCCAAGGGCGAGAAGCTGCCGGTGGACTTCACCAACCGCGTGATCTACTACGTCGGCCCGGTCGATCCGGTGCGCGACGAAGTGGTGGGGCCGGCCGGCCCGACCACCGCCACCCGCATGGACAAGTTCACCGACATGATGCTGGAGCAGACCGGCCTGATCTCCATGATCGGCAAGTCCGAGCGCGGCCCGGCGGCCATCGAGGCGATCAAGAAGCACAAGTCGGCCTACCTGATGGCCGTGGGTGGTTCGGCCTACCTGGTCTCCAAGGCGATCAAGTCGGCCAAGGTGCTGGGTTTTGCCGACCTGGGCATGGAAGCGATCTACGAATTCGACGTCAAGGACATGCCGGTCACGGTGGCCGTGGACGCCAACGGCATCTCGGTGCACAACACCGGGCCTGCCGAGTGGAAGGAAAAGATCGCCCAGAGCGTATCCCTGTCCAAGATCCCCGTTACCACTGCCTGATTCATACCAGGCCGACCCCGTTGCAGGAGCGCGCGCAGCACCATGAATGAAGCCGTCAAGCAGGTCAGTGCGCCTTCTGCCGCCGGGTCCGACAGCAGTACATCGATGCCGGCCGCAGCCAACGCTGCGGTCGGCATTTTCGATTCCGGCATCGGCGGCCTGTCGGTGCTGCGGCACATCCACGCCGCCTTGCCGCGCGAACAATTGATCTACTTCGCCGACTCCGGCTATGCGCCGTATGGCGACAAGACCGAGGCGCAGATCGTGGAGCGCTCGCTGGCCATCGCTTCCTTCCTGCTGGAGCAAGGCGTAAAAGCCCTGGTGGTGGCCTGCAACACCGCCACGGCGGCGGCCATCCAGGCCATACGCGCGCGCTGGCCGCAACTGGTCGTGGTGGGCATCGAGCCCGGCCTCAAGCCTGCGGCCCAGCAAACCCGCAGCGGCACTGTCGGCGTGCTGGCCACCCGCAGCACCCTGGCCAGCCAGCGCTTTGCCTTGCTGCAGCAGCAGATGCAGGCGCAGTACCAGGTGCGCTACCTGCCCCAGGCGTGCGTGGGCCTGGTGGACCTGATCGAGAAAGGCGAACTGTTTTCGCCGGCCACGGTGCAATTGCTGGAGCGCTACCTGCGTCCGCTGCTGGAACAAGGGGCCGATACGCTGGTACTGGGCTGCACCCACTACCCCTTCGTGCGCCCGGCAATCGAAAGCGTCTGCCAACGCCTGGCAGGGGGCGTCCCGGACATCATCGATACCGGCCAGGCCGTTACCCGGCAATTGCAGCGCCTGCTGGCCACCGAAGGCCTGCAAGCGCAAGCGGCGACCGGCTCACTGGCCGGCTTCACCACGGCCAGCCGCTCGACGCTGGAACAGGCCTTCCGGGGACTGCTCAAGCTTGATCCACCGGTGCAGGCTTTGCAGCCGCAAGCGGCCGGCTGACGCGGATGCCCGGGGTGGCGAAAAGAAATTTCAGCGCAATTGCCAATTTGCATTGAAATATGTTGCCATTCCCTGCAAGTGTTTGTATAATCTTTTGCTTACTTGATGACGGACGCAAGTCTGTCTGACAGTCGACGGTGGCTGTAGCTCAGTTGGTAGAGTCCAGGATTGTGATTCCTGTCGTCGTGGGTTCGAGTCCCATCAGCCACCCCAGAATACACAAGGCTTTCAGAACTTAACCTGAATTTTCAGGGAACTTGAAAACAATTTTTCGGGAACATAAAAGCGGCTCACCAATCGGTAGAGCCGCTTTTTATTTCTGGTCAGGCGGAGCAGCCTGCGCCAGCAGCTTCGACTTCGCCAGGCTGCCTGCCGTCGATCCGAAGTAGTAGCCCAGCACCAGGGCGAATGCGCTGTTTAGGCCGCCCAGCATCAGGAGTGCGGCCTCGTTGGCGGCCGGCGGCAGGCCATTGAACAGCAGCAGCGCCAGCATCCCGAAGAACCCCACGGTGACGATGCCGGCCAGCACGCGCGGCGTTGCGCTGTCACCGGTCTTGATCTCACGATTGCGCGCGCTGTCACGATCCGCCGCGGCGATGCTCTCCATATCCTTAATGTTCTGGAAGCCCAGCTCCTGCATCTTGGCCTGGAAAGCCTGGTCGGCCTGCTTGATGGCCAGCAGGTCTGCCGGTGAAGCGCCGCTCAGGGCCGTCTTGAGAGCGGTTTCCGTCTTCTCGGAAAGGCCCAGGGCATCCGCCGCAGCTGTCACGGCCATGCCGCCCAGCGGTCCGCCCAAGGCAGTGCCAATCCACGGCGCCACGGTCGCGATCAGTGATTTCCAGTCCATCAAGCCACCTCTCTCGTCAGGTTGGATGCGATCCGGCGAGCCCAGCCACGGCCAAAGCTCGGCCAGGTCGGCAGGTCGGTCATGAATTTCAGGCGCACACCGCTGTATCGGCGGCCGATGTCGGCGCCCACCGCAGAAGCCGCACCCAGCGTGGCCGGGCCGATGATTCCATCTTCGCTCACGCCCACCACGCGCTGCAGCCACTTCACGGCCTGCTTCACGCCGGAATTAACCGCGGCGTCGAAGATGTCAAAGCGCACCTGGTCGGGCAGTTGGTCGGCGCGCACGGCGTCCCAATACTGCGCGCGGTAGATGGTCTTGGCCGTGTCGCGCGGTAGATCCTTCATCGTGCCGGTGTAGCCGCTGGCGCGCGCCACGGTCAGCGTCACGCCCCACATGGTTTCACCGCCGGGATCGGCCGGGTTGTTGCTGTAACCGCCCTCATGGCCGATCAGCGCGTCAAATGCCTGGTCAAAGTTCACTTTCCCTCCTTGGTCACCATGCGGCGCAGCTCGGAAAGCTCCTGAGCCTGCACCAGGTTGATCTGCTCGGCCTTGTTCACGGTGTTGATGAGCCAGCTGCCGCCAGCCATGCAAACGGTGCCGATGATGCCCAGCAGCGCATAGGTCACCACCATGCCACCGCGCAGCCGGTTCTGGAACGTCGCAATCTCCGCGAAGCCGGCGCGCTGGCTCTTCCATACATCGTCAATCTTGGCATCGAATTTCAGGTCGATCTTTTCCAGTGTCCGGCCTGTCAATTCTTCGTGCTGGGCCTGCCACTGAGAGTGCGAGTCCATGCGCAGCACCATGCGTTGGTCACTGTCGAGCAGCGCCTTGATGGCCTCGCCATGCTGCGTGACGATCTCCTGTGTGGCCAGGAACCGGCGAAGCATGTCCTTGATGTCGGCCTGGCCTTCCCGGAAACCGTCCATCATGGTTTCCATCCTGGTCATGCGCACGATCATTTCTTGTTCATCGGCCATCAGGCACCCCACTCGGAGCCGCGAGTAACCTCCAGCCGCCACTGCCAACTGCCGGCCGTCAAGTTGTTTTGTCCGCCGCCGATCAGGTTCGCAGCAGTAAATCCACCGGTGCTGTTGACGATGAAGCCCGAGACGCCGCGCTCACGCCAGTAATTGACGGGGGCGCTATTCTGCTGCGCCACATCGTCCAAATACATGCCAGGAAGATAGTTGATATCCCCTGACAGCGCCTGCAGAACCAGCTTCACGCGGAGATTCGCTGTTCCCATCTCATGCACAAAATTGCATGCCACGCCAGCCGCTGGGAGACCGGTCGTCCAGAGGTTGATGGCCTTGCCTGCATAGGCGCGAACCCGGATATCAATGATCTTTCCGTTGTCGCAGTCAACGACCGCAATCGGAAGGCGGTTGCTCTGCGATGCCGTGGTGCCGTTCCCGATGTAATTGACCATGGCCTGATGGTCGAAGGTGATCTGGTTGTTGGTTACCGGAATGGTGCCGCCGTTCTGGTCAGCATCCACGGCAGCGACAAAGCCCGCAGTCTTGGCGCCCACATCCATGTAGATGGTGTTGGTCACACAGTTGGACGCCATCGTGTTCGAGCTGACATTCTGGTTCCGATTCAACGTATAGGTGCCGGTGCCGCCGGTTCCGGTCCCCAGCGCCGTAATCGAGGTATTCGGCATCACGCCAGGGCCATGCACGCTTTGCCCGATTGCCAGGGTACCGCTGGCTACTGCGCTGACGGTCAGGGTGTTCCCGCTGATCGAACCGGTGAAGTTCGCCCCGGCGCCAGTGCGGCCCGTCAGCCCCGTCACGTTGAAGCTCTGCGTGGAGATGAAATTGATGTCGAGGGGGCTGCCGTCGCTGTTGAACCCATTGGCCAGCGAGTACAGCACGTTGGCATTCGTCGGGTTCACAATCACGCCCTGCGCCAGCGTGCGGCCGATCTGGCTCTTCGGGATCAGGTCCGGCTGCGCTGGGTTGTTGGTGGTCGGGCCGAAATTCACGCAGTGGCGGGCGCGCAGCATGATGCGAGGCGCTGGATTGAGCAGCGTGAAATTGGAGCCGTTGTAGCGCAGCTCATGCTCACCGTTGATCGCGCCTGGCGGAACAGCCACGCCTGCCGTTGTCATGATCGCCAGATCCCCGGTGGAATCCAGGTTCAGGGTCGCAGCGTTGGTCAGGTTGACGTTCGGGAACTTGATCTTGTATTGATCCCCGATGACCAGGCGCAAAATGCCGACCTTTGCCGAGTAGGTATCGGTGCCTGTGGCGGTCGCAATCCGCTCGGGCAGAGACAAGATGTTTGCGCGCAGGATGGAAGGCTTGGCAATCGAAAGGCCAGAGTCCAGCGCCTGCGCGCCGTCCATCTGCATGGTCACGGTGGTGACGCCGGCCGCGAATACCGAGTTGGTAATGCGGCCATAAACCGCGCCAGCGGTCACCTGGAACTTCACCCGGCGGCCGATGTGGAAGGTGCTGGTCTGGTCACCGTTGAAGGAGAAGCTGGAAGCGGTCAGGTAGGATGGTGCCAAGCCGGAGTCAGTCCATTCATCGGTCGAAGTGGTCGTATCGTTGACGCCAGAAACGTTGTCTTCGGTCTTCAGCACGACGCCATTGGCATCCATCAGCACCAGCTTGTAGGATTTCCCTGCTTGGAGCCAAAGTTGGCCCAGCTCGACAAACCCGAGCGTGTTGATAATGACCGGATTGGTCTGCGCGACATCCCCCGCGCTGGTGGTGTAAGTTGCCAGCGGATTGGTAGAGCCGGCCTCATACGTGGCAATCTGGCCGCCAACCAGCGGCGCGCCGGTGCCGTCAATGATTTGGCTGTTGAAGATCGGGCTGAGTTTTACGGCTGGCATGGCGCCCCCTTATCGTAGAAAAATGGCGGTGAATTGAACAGTGCCAGGTGTGACGGTGTCGCTGGTGTAGTTGTGCGCGTAGACGGTGACATTTCCGCTGCTGCCCACCACGCCGGTGAAGATGACGCCTGCCACATAGGATGACGGGTGCAACGCAACGATGTCGCCCGGTTTGGCGCCGGCCGCCGCTGTCGTCTGGTTCACCGCGCTCTGCAGCGGGATGCTGCCGAAGTTCATGGAGAAACTGGCCTTGTTGGCAGACGACACGCCCGGCAAGATGGCGTTCAGCGCCTCCGACACCTCTTTGTTCCATTGCTGCTGACCGGTCGAGAAATACGGCTTCCCGTTGCGCATATCCAGCGCTTCCTGGTTCCGTGGCTGGCTGATATCAGGCATCTGCAAGTACCCCCGCTGCGGCCAGCGTCACGTTGACAGGATCGGTCACGCGCAGGCGGAAAACGAAGTCACGGCCATGGCCAAGACGTCGGAAGACAATCCGGCGCCGGTACTCGCCCACCTTGCCCAGCGAGCGCCACAGCTCATTGCCCCAGGTCTTTCCGTTGTCGCGCGAGACCTGCAGCATGACCTGCGGGTCTTGGCCCTGGCCGCTGACCAGGCCGACGCCGACCTCAAAATCGAGGAAGATCGCGCCGGTGCGGAAGTCGTTCAGGTTCTGGAACAGGTGGCGGCTGGTGATTTCCCAGGGCCGCTGCATGCCGTTGTCGGTCACTGCCTCCGGATCCAGCGTGTAGATTTTCCCGTTCTCAAAGTCGCTGATGCGGATCTTGTTCAGGTAGTTGACAGCGATCTCGCCACGGTGCCGGCCACCCTTCAGCCCTGACTGCAGCTCAGACCAATCACCGGTGGCAGCGTCATAGCGCCAGCTCTTGCCGGCGGTCGGGAAGTTGATTTGGTAGATCGGATGGCCGCCCAGGTTGTACGCCAGGCCCGTCGCATCGTCCACGTTGGCATAGGTGTTGATCTCGTTGGTGAAATTCATGTCCGTGCCGTTGAGCGGCGCCCAGACATGGTTTTGCAAGAACATCACCTGAACCTGGCCCAGCTCGTTGCGCATCAGCGCGGCGATTGAGTCGTTGAACTTGACCATTGACCACGGCGCGGCCACACCGAACTGCGCAGTGCTGCCGGGCTGCGGCGAGAAGGCCAGGTCGCCGGTGCTCGATCCCCAATATTCCGTGGTGTTCGTGCCGGGCAGCACAAGCTCGCCATGGTCGAACATCACCCGGACCAGCCGGTCGGGCTCCGATTCAGCCTCACCGAAGTCCAAGCCATCAGCCTGCGTGCCATCATCAATCGCGGAAAGTTGGAACTGCCCGCTGTCGTTGAAGCCCCAGATGAAGTAGTGACGTCCCCAGGTGATGTCAAACGGGTTGACGAACAGCTCCGATGTCACGCGGGTGAAAGAGGAATCCACGGTGTAGGCTCCTGCTGGCGATGCCGGAGTGCCTGGCGAAGACAGTAGCGTGAAGGTCATCGTGACATCGTCCACCACGGTCACGGTGAACGTGCCGTTATAGGCAGCTGGCGTAGCGCCTGCAATGATGATTGTCTCGCCAGTTTTGCGGCCATGTGCCTCGTTCGTCACCATCGTGGCCAGGGCGCCAACGCTGGTCAGCGTCTGGATGGTGCGCGCGCGGCGGTCGAGCGTGTACATGTAGCCGGCCGCGCCGTCAGCGAGCCCGATCTGCAGCCCATTCTGGGACAACTGCACGCGCCCGGTGGTCGTGCCGATGGAGCCGCGCGGGGTCGCTACCCCGGCGTTGTTGATCTCGTAGAAGGTGCCACGGTGCACCACGTACATGAAATCTTGGTACTCGATCATGCCCCGCACAGGCGTATCGCCCAGGTCGCTGAAAAGCGTCAGGCCCGGCATGGAATACAGGGACAGCGCCCCCTTGTCGGGCGTGGCCGAGACCTCGGAAAGCACGTTGATGCGCCGCTGCGCGCTCACAAACGGCGAGCGGCTGCTATTTCCAAGGCCGAAAAGGGGTATGATTTGGCTACTCAATTTCTTCTCTCAGGCGCCCATAATGGACTTCACCGGTTACATGATTTGCAAGTTCATCGTCTTGGTGCTGCTTGCCTTCTTTGGCAATTTGATCTTTTCCGCCGTCACCGGCCGTTCACTTGAAGAGGTGCGGCGCGATAGAGAAGCTGCTGCAACTCAGGCGAAGAAGCCAGTCGATTGACGAATCCTGGCGCTTGCTGAGCCTGTGCCAGTCGGTTCTGGATCGGGCCTGACAGCGCTGCACTACGTGCCAGCGGACGGGCGACAACACCCAGCATCGCAAGCGGATTGCCAGTCGTGATACTCGCCGTTCCCGCCCCGAAATAATCCAACGGGGAAACACCCGGAGTGCTGCCGATGTTCTCCACGTTCTGCGCAGCCTTGGGGAACCGGGAGGCGAATTCGGCCGCATCACGGGTTTCGCCCGACAGCGGGCGCCCCTTCTTGAGCTGCGCGGCCAGCTTGGCCGCACTCACATTCCCTGATTCCGCATTGAGCGCGCTTTCCACCGAATATGTTTTTGCGATGGTCTGACGTGCATTGCGGAAATTGTTGATGAGGTCGGCCGGGGCGCCGATGGATTGCAGGTGCGTGTCGATGGCATCTTCCAGGGCGCCTGCGCCAGCCTTGAGCGCCTTGCCCATGTCCTTGTCGCCCTTGGCATAGGCAGAATCAGCCATGCCGCGCAGCTCCTTGATTTTCGCCAGCGCAGAATCAGCATCAAACTGCGGGCTGCGCAGAGACTCGATCTCGGAAATGATCGGGCTTGGCTTGGCATTCGGGAAACCTTGCGAGGCCTTTTGGAATGGGGCAACGATCTTGTCCAGGGCATCGCCATAGGCCTGCGTAGGCGTGATCGTTCCCGCCCCTGCAACGGCGTCATAAGCTTGCCCGGCATCTTGGCGGATGGCCTTCAGGGCATCAACGGTAATAGGCTGATCTGCGGCCAGACCCAGATCGCGCTTCACCAGGTCATTGGTCACCGTCTGATTGCGCACGCTGGCCTTCTGCGCAGTTGATACCTTGCCCGCAAACCCCTCGACAGCATTGTTCAGCAGCGTGGGATTGGCTTGCGATGGTGGGATGACATAGCCGGCATCGCGTGCAGCCGACACAGCCGCGCGAGTCTCGTTGCTGACACCGGGCCCGGCGATAACCTGGCCGATCTTGGCGCCGACCTTCCCGGCGCCAGCCAATGCCGGCGGCAGCAGCGCGCCGACCACGGCGCCAGTGCCTGTATCTTCAGGATTCACCAGCCCGGCCGAAACAGCGCCAGTGCCAGCGCCGCCAGCCATGCGGAGCAGCATGTTACCCACGCCGGGAGTGGCACCAGCGCGCATCCCGCTCGTGGCCAGGGCATTCGCCAGCGGCGCAGCAGCAGGCGCAACGGTACGCACCACGGCGCCCAATGCGGGGCCGATGGGCAGTGTCGCTGCAATGTTGCCACCCACGCGCCCGATGCTGGCTGCCGTGCTGTCGCCATAATCGCGCTTGAATTCGTCTTGGCCGGCTTGGTTCATCTGCCGCACTCGGTCGCCTTCATTCGTGCCGGCGAGCTTATCGAAGCCGCTGGAAAGCAGTTGCGCGCCGGTATCCACCACATCCTTGAGACCACGGCCAAAGCCTGCGGCAGCATTTTTTGCGCCGGCGGCAATGTCCTGGCCAATGGTCGTTTCTGGCTTGGCCGGCGCGGCATCGGCCGGCATCGACTTGATGTATGCCGCCAGCTTGCGCGCGCCTTCCACGTCGCCGGCCGCATCGGCATTGCGCAGTGCTGTATAGAGTTGGTCGCGGTCCGCCATGTCAGCCACCGTACTTTTTCAGCAAGTCGTTGATGTCGGCTGGGACAGCAGACGTTGCCGCTGGCGCGCTCTGGCTGAATGACTTCTTGGCCAGTGGCCCGGAATTGTCCTTGAAGCCCTGCACCACCAGCTTACGGTTGGCTGCCTTCTGCGCAATGACGGCCTGCGAATCGCCAGGCTGCGGGAAATACTGTTTCCGCGCATTATCAAACTCAGATTCGGCAATCGCCGCACCGGACTCCTGACGCAGCACCGCGTTGATGAAATCGCGCTGCGCCTGCTCAGCCTTCTGCGAGTTGGGCGACAGAGCGTAGTTCATGGCCGTGCCAAGCGCACCCTTCGAACTCGATTTCAGGTTCACGCCGCCGACGCTGTAATCGCCGGTCAGATCGGTCAAGATCTTGTCTGCGGCTTCCGCGCGCGAGCCGAAGACGGCATTCTTGCCTTGGAATTCGGTGGGGGCTTTGTCCTTCTCAGCCGGGCCGCCGGGGATCGCCTCCAGGTTGCCATCGGCGGTGCGCCGATATCCTGCTGGAACCTTGCCGGCCTCCAGTTCCTGACGACGCAATCCAAGACCAGCCTGCGCCACACCGAGCTGGCCCTGCGCAATTGCGTTGTTGGCGCGGTTGTTGCGGGCCTGCTCGTCGGCCTGCTGCTGTTGGATGTTCAGGCCGCGATCCTTGGCCAAGTTCTCAATGCGCTGCTGCTGGGTCAGAACCTGCTGGCCGAAGGCCTTGACATAGGCGGGATCATACTGTGCGGGTGCGGTAGAGACATCCAGGCCCATGGCCGCAGCGTTCTGCTTGGCCAAGTCATAGGAGGCCTGATCGGTGGCTGAGCCGACGATATTGAGCAGCGCCGTGGTCCTCTTGTGTGCCAGGTCGAACTGCGCTGCCTCCGCCTCGCGCTGGGCCTTGGAAGCCTCTGCGGCGCTCTTCTGCACGCCAGGAATGGCCGCGCCAGCGCCAGCGCCGGCCAGGTTTCCGGTCACCTTGGCATAGTCAACCTTCCCCGTGACAGGGTCTACTGCGCCCTGATAAGCGCCGGCTAGAGCCGTGCGGTCCTGATCCTGCTGCTGGACCTGTTTCAACTGCAGTTGCGCCAGCGCGTTCTGGTTCTGGAAGCCCTGGAGCTGGCCGAGCTGCGCCAGCCGGTTCAGCGGATCGTCAAGCTGCACCGTGGGGCGGCCGGCTTGGAGGAGGATGTTGGTATCGACTGGCATGATCTTTCCTTACTTCAAGCCATTCATCAGGAATCCACTCAGGGATTGGCTCAAATCGTTGTTCCCATAGATAGTCGGCGAACCAGAACTCTGCGGGCCACCACCAAGCCGGCTCAAAATGTTCTGCGTGTTGTAGTAGTTCGGGATCGAGTTCAGCGCGCCGGACAGGGCATTTCCGCCAGCTACGGAGCTCGCTGCACGAGCGTTGCCAGCACCGATCAGGTTATTGCCGACGGTAGCGGCGTTTTGCTGGCCGGCAGCAGACACAGCGCCAACTGCCTGCTGGCCGGCGCCAGAAAGCCCGGCCAGGCGGTTGTACTGGTTGCCCTGGTTGGTGTTGTAGCGGTTGTAGGCATCGTTGGCATAGGTGCTCTGCGTGTCCGCGCCAAACCGCGCCAGCGCTTTGGCCTGCGCGCCAGAGTTCAGCGTACCGTTGGCGGCGGCCAGGCGGTTCAACTGCTGCGTGCCGGTGCGCAATGCCGTCCCATAGGTGGCCTGATAGATCGGATCGCTGCTCAGGTCGTTGGCGTCGAAGGACTTGAGCAGCGAGCCGAAGCCGGCCGTGTTGGCACCGGTCTGATTTGGCGTCAAGCCCCAGCCAGCCGCAACCTGGTTGATCGCTGCATTGCGGTCGCCACCGTTCAAGCCCATCAGGCGGGTTACTTCGCTGTTGGCCTCGGCGCTGTTGAACGGATTGGCGTTGTCTTGCGTCTGGATGCCCAGATAGTGCGCCAGGATGTCATTGGCGGCAGTCCCCGTGCGCAGGTAGGGGGAATAGTCGGAACGGGTCTGCTGATATTGCCGGTCGGATAGCGCATTGGCGGAATTCACGCCCTCGAGTTGCGCGCCCGCGGCATTGTTCGATGCGTCATTCGAGAGAAGGCCGCCGACGATACTCGCGCCGGCAGTCAACAGGCCGCCCGTGATGTCTTCCCGCTTTCCTGCGGCTGGGCCGCCGAAAGGGTCTCCGATTGGGTGTTCTGCAAATTCAGCGCGGTAACGGTTCATGGTATTTCCTTGCAAATCAATTTAATCAGTCCGCCGGAATTGCTGCTCTCTTCAAACCCCAGGCGCTTGCAGAAATTCAGGCCTGCTTCGTTGCCTTCAGGGACTACGGTTTCAGCAAACCCATATTTCGCGATCAAGGGGGCAATCTGCCCTCTGATGAACCCTTTGGATGCCCAGCGCCGGCGCCCAGCGTCAGAAACCTCGATGTGTATCTCTGGCCCGCACTTCATGACTGCGCCGACAACCTTCCCGCCAACCTCAATCGGGCAAATTTCGAACCGCTGCATGCCAGCAATAAACTGCGCTTTCGCAATCGGGAAGCGCTTGCTCACTTCCTGGAACACGAAGTCCAAGAGGCCAGCGCGGTCCATGTCAGTTCGTGGTCTGCTCGGTGGCCAGGACGATGGCGGGGCTGCCACCGGTGGTGCGCACAGCGCCATACGCGCCGGCGGGGAGCTTGAATTCGAAAGTCTGGTTGCCATCGGTGTTCACCGCGAGGCCGGCCACCAGCGTGCCGGTCAGGGTGCTGCGGTAGCGCGCCCAGGTGGTGCCGCCAGTGCTGCCAATGCCGGAAGTGGTGCCAATCACCATGTCTGCCGTGTTGGCGGTGCCGCCGGACAGCGAGAGCGATGCAGTGGAGCCCACGGTGACGCTGATGATGCAGCCCTTGGAGGTGTCGGCGCACTGGAATGCGGTATCCATGGCCACGGTTTTGGCAGCCGGCAGGCTGTAGGCAGGCGCCGAAACGATGCTGTTGCCGCTGAATTGCAGGCCAGTCCCCAGCGTCATCATCTGTGGCAGATTGGTGGTGCCGTTGTAGACGAAAATGCCGTTGGTGCCGGCCGGCGGGTTCACCAGGTCGCGGCTGACGTAGAAAGCGTCACCGGGCTCACGCTGGGTCAGGCGGATCTGGTTGGGGTATCCCAGATGAATGGCTTGTGGAACATCCAGGCGGACTGTGGCGCCCATGGAATCCTTTGCAGGACCATGGCGATGCGCTGCGGCTGGCGGTGCGGCGCCGCTTCCATGTGTGTATTTTCTCGGCCAGCCAAGCTGAAGGCATCAGCACGCCGGGCTTTGTAGAGGTCTGGCGGGAAGATGACGCCGACCCGCTGCACGTTGAGTACGTGCAGGCCGACGACTACGAGGCCGCCACGCGCCGCGCCATCGTCCGAGCAGCAGCCGAAATCGGGAGGAACATGCCATGAGCAAGCGCCCCCGACGAGACGAGAGCAGAAATGCGCGTGAGAGGAAAAGAAATCCGGGAGATGATGATGACAAATAACTACCTGGGTGCGCATGAGCTGGCCACATTGGTCGGCTGCCTGCCTGGCAGCAAAGCATGCATGCGCCGCTGGCTGGACAGAAATGGCTGGCCATACGAATGCAATCGAGTAGGTTTTCCGCTTGTTTCCCGCGCCTACCACGATGCGCGCCTTGCTGGCGCTTCTGTGGATGTGACGCAGGCCGAGCAACGCGTCGAGCCGAACTTCGCGGCGCTGCTGGCATGATCGGCCGCCGCAAGACTCCGGACGGCCTGCCGTTCCGCCTCTATGTGACCAAAGGGAAGTTCAAGGTCCGCTACTTCTACAAGCTGCCCGGCGGCAAGCTGGCGTTCAGCCTCACCGCGCGCGCCAACAATGCCGCCGAGGTGGCCGCCGTGCGCAAGGATGCCATTGGCCGGGCCGAAATCTTGAATGGGCATGCGGCCGCGCCCGGCACTGTAGGCGCGCTCATCACCGCCTATTTCCGCTGGCAGGACAAGATGCCGCGCGACAGCGAGGACCGGAAGGCAGAAGGAACGCTGATCGAGAACAAGCGCGAGAAGAAGAACCTGGAAAAGGTTTTCGGCCTGATGGCGCCGCAGGACATTCGCCCCAAGGATGTCTATGGCTACCTGGCCGCGCGTGCCGCGCAGCGGGCTCCGGCCAAGGCCAACAAGGAAATCGCACTGCTGTCGGCGATCCTGGAATACGGACGCCGCCTGGGCCAGCTGGAAGTGAACCCATGCCGCGACATCCGCTACAACAAGACGCGGCCCAGCACCAAGTTCGTGGAGTGGGCCCATGTGGAGTTTGTCATGGCCGAAGCCAGACGCCGGGGCGGCAGTTATCTGGTCTGCGCGCTGTGCGTCATGGCCGCCTACCTGACCGTCAGCCGGCCTACCGAGATGCGCATGCTGACGCGGCAGAGCGAGTCGCCGGAAGGGCTGCGCATCGCCGTTGGCAAACGCAAGGCAGGACAGGCCCAGAAACACAAGCTGATCGAGTGGTCTCCCGAGCTGCGTGCCGTGATTGATGAGGCAAAGACGCTGCAGCGCACCGCAAGCATCTACCTATTCGGGAATGCCGAAGGCCAGCCATACACCCGCAGCGGCTGGAATACGATCTGGACACGCCTGATGGTCTACTGCGAGGAACTGGCTAAGGAGGAAGGAAAGAAGTTCGAGCGGTTCACCCTGGCCAACATGCGGCCGACTTCGATCACAGACCGCCTGGACTCCAACGATGAGACCACGCGCACCGGTGAGGCCAGCGGCCACGCCGACGGCAGAATGGTGGCGAAGGTCTGCCCTTCCACGAACAGGCGCACCACTTCCAGTTCGCTCTGGGTCAGCTCGCGCACCAGTCCGAAACCTTCACCCTGGGCCCAGCTCATCTCCAGCTCGCCACGCAGCGAGACCGGGAAATACAGCTGCTTGCTGCTTTGGGTCGCCAGGCAGGCGTTGATCAGTTCGTCGGTCTTTTCACGCTTGTTGATCACGGCGAACACGCCCATGCGATACAAGCGCCGGATCACGGCGCCATTGTTCATGGCGGTGTAGACGATCACCTTGGTCGACGGATGCTCGGTCTTGAGCCGCTTGACCAGCGCAAAGCCATCCGATTCATCGCTGTCATCGGCCGGCATGGCGAAGTCGGTGATGACGATCTCGCAGGGCGAGCGCTTCAAGGCACTGATCAACGCATCGCCATTCTCGACCTCCAGGTCGATGCGGATTTCCGGCAGGCGCGCCAGCTCACCCCGAAGCGCTCCCAGCACGATAGGGTGATCATCGGCTATGGCAACGTGCAGGACTTTCTTCAAATTCATGCTACCCCCAAATGGTTCAATTGACTGACAGGTGGCGATTGCGCGATGGCATTGCCCGCACTCATCCTCCCCTGGTTTGCCTCGACTTGCGGCCCTCGATTTGACTGCATCGATGTCGTCTCCCTGCCTCGGGCAATGCCGCAACGGCATCGCAAAAACTTCCACCCCTAGGAGATAGAGAAAATCTGGAGAAAATAGAAAGAAAACTGCGTTTTTCCTGCAAAAAATCGAATTAATTCGAGGTGTCAATAGAAGAAATTCGATCCACGGCATTTAGTGACGATATCTAAAAATAATTTGCACCCCGACTCGATATCTTGTGAAGTTCCCGCGAATTTCGCAAGCGCGCACTCCGCTTGGTCCCCATCACATCCTCACCAATAATCCTCGGTCACGAACTGTCCACCGCCTGTGCGCCGCAGAGGTGTCATGCCGCGTTCGCGCAGCAGCTCGCGCACCTCGGTGACCATCTCGGGATTGCCGCAGGCCATGACGCGGCTGTGCTCCGGACTCAGGGTGAGGCCGCAGGCCTGTTCGAGGCGGCCATCCTTGAGCAGGGTCGTGATGCGTCCCCCGAGCCAGCCGGGTTCGGCCGGCAGGTCGGCCTGCCGCGTCACGCAGCGCAGCAGATGCAGGCGCGCCGGCCAGCCCTGCTCCCGGGCGTGTTGCTGAAGGTGGGAGAAGGTCTCGGCGTAGGCCAGCTCCTCGCGCTGGCGCACGCCATGTACCACCACCAGGTCCGTGAAGCGCTGCCACACCTCGGGCTGCTGCAGGATGGAAATGTAGGGTCCCAGCCCGGTCCCGGTGGCCAGCATCCAGACTTGCTCCCCATCGACGAAGCGATCGGCGGTCATGAAACCATAGCTCAGTTTTTCCACCCAGACGGCATCGCCCGGCTGGAGCTGGTTCAGGCGGGATGTGAATTTTCCTTCCGGGACGATGATGGCGTAGTACTCCAGGTAATCGTCCCCTTCGGCCGAGGTGATCGAATAGGCACGCGAGACCACCTCGCCATCGATCTCCAGCCCGAGGCGCGCGAACTGGCCGGCCGTGAAGCGATAGCCCGCCGGGCGCGTGGTGCGAAAGCTCAACAGCTTGTCGGTCCATCGGTGTACCCACAGCAGGCGCTCGCAGGTCGCCTTGCCGGAATACGCATCAATACTCACCATCGCGGTACTACTCACTGAATTCTCCTTCGGTTTGCTGCCAGATTGCCCATACGGCAAGTCGTGCCAGGGCATTACAATAGCGGAATGAACAAGGTGGAGCGCAAGCCGGCCCACCATGACGCAATGATGCATGCGGCCAGCGAGAACTACGCTCAACAGATGACATCCGGGACGACCTGGAAATGAAGCTCTCGCCACCTGCCCCGGCCAGGAACTATCCGCGCTGCGCGCGGGTCAGGCCAGGGTGGCGTGCGCCGCCAGCCCTCATCCTACCCGACTTGCCCTGCGGCGCGTCAGGCCGGCCGCCTCAACCGACAACCGATGATGCAGTGAATCAATGACTTGGACCCGCAGCCTGGCCATCGCCTTTTTCTTTTGTGCCGCCGACACCGCCCATGCCGCCTACAAGGTACAGATCGACGCACCCAAGCCGGTGCAGTCGCTGCTGAAGGATTTCCTGGATATCTCGCGCTACCAGGACCGCGACGACATCAGCGATGAACAACTCAAGTTCATGATGGATACCGCCGGCGACCAGGTGCGCGAACTGACCTCCACGGAAGGTTATTTCACACCGCTCACCAAGGTCAGTGAACAAACGGAGGGCGCGGCCGAAGGCAAGCAAGCCGTGCGCCGCATCACCATCAGCGTGGACCCCGGCCCGCGTACCGACATCAGCACGGCCGACATCAGCGTCACGGGTGTGGCCGCGCAGGACGACCAGGCCACGGTGGCGCGCATTCGCGAGGATTGGTCGCTGCCGGTGGGCCAGGCCTTCCGCCAGGAAGACTGGAACCGTGCAAAGAACGCCGGCCTGGAGAAACTGCAGCAAAAGAAATACGCCGCCGCCCGCATCGCCAGCTCCGAGGCGCGCGTCGATCCGGACGAACACCAGGCCGACCTGGCCGTGCGTTATGACAGCGGCCCGGCTTTCACATTGGGGGCATTGCAGATCACCGGCACGCGGCGCTATCCGGAAAGCATCATCCGCAACGTCAATCCGCTCGCCGTGGGTGAGCCCTATGATGTCAACCGCCTGCTGGCCCTGCAGCGGCAGATCCAGAATACGCCCTATTTTTCCAATGCCATCGTGGCCATCGATGACGATCCGGCGCACCCGGAGCAAACGCCGGTGAAGGTGCAGGTCACCGAATTCCCGGCCCAGCGCATCCGCGCCGGGGTGGGCTACAGTACCGATACCGGCGCCCAGGTCGAAGGCCGCTATTCGCACTACAACGTATTCAACAAGGCCTACGTCTTCGACAGCCAACTGCGACTGGAACAGAAGCGGCAATATGGCGTGCTGTCGCTGGCCATGCCGCCGGATGAAAAAGCCTTCGTCAACAGCATCAACAGCTCCTACGACCGCACCAAGCTCGAAGGCATCGACCTGCGCAGCCAGCAGGTCGGTTTCAAGCGTGCGCGCAACAGCGAGAACTACGACACCACCTACTCGCTCACCTACTACCGCGACGAACTGAGCCAGGAAGACGGCAGCACCCTGCCCGCCAACACCATCGTCACCCCCGGCAAGCACCGTGCGCTGGTGCCGGGCTTTGCGTGGTCGCGCCGCAATGTCGATGATCCGATCTTCCCGCGTAAAGGCAATCTGCTGACGCTGGAAGCCGGCTTCGCGCTCAAGGGCTTGCTGACTGACCAGAGCTTCTCGCGGCTGTATGGCCGCTTCAAGCAGTTCGTCCCGGTCGGCCGGCGCGACATCGTGGTGCTGCGCGCCGAACTGGGCGGGGTCTTCACCGCCGGCCGTGCGGGCGCGGTGCCGCCCTCGCTGCTGTTCCGTACCGGCGGCAATGACTCGGTGCGCGGCTACAGCTACCAGAGCATCGGCAATGAGCAGAACGGCACCGTCTATCCGACCAAGTACCTGGCCGTGGGCAGTTCCGAATACCAGCGCTGGTTCAGTGAGAACTGGGGTGCGGCGGTGTTTTACGACATGGGTGCGGCGGCCGACAACTGGAACAACAAGACCTTCTATCACGGCGTCGGTACCGGCGCGCGCTGGCGCAGTCCGGTCGGCACGCTCAACCTGGACCTGGCCTATGGCATCCAGAAGCGCCAGATCCGGCCGCACATCTCGCTGGGCATCGCCTTCTAGCGTGGCCCGGACCCGGCCGCCTCACCATGAACTGAATTCGAATCACCACCCAGCATGAGCGAACCGCAACACGATCCGCAGCAAGCCCCTTCCGCACCGCCGCCGCGCCGTCGCGCCAGCCATGGCCGCCGCATCGCCGCGTGGAGCGGTGGTACCGTGGCCGTGCTGGTGCTGGCAGCCGCTGGTGCCGCCCTGTATGCCACCCAGACCGAGAGCGGTGCACGCCTGGTCTGGAATACCGCCGTCAAGACCCTGGAGGGCAAGCTCTCTGGCCAGCTGCTCGGCGGTACCATCGCCGATGGCCTGCGCTTGCGCGACCTGCACTACCAGGATGAGAAGCGCATCCTCGACATCGACAGCGTGGAGGCACGCTGGCATCTGGCGCTGCTGCAACGCCGGTTCAGTCTCGATTACCTGCGCGTGGGCAAGGTGCGCCTGAACCAGCAACCCTCGCCGTCCGAACCGAGCAGCATGCCGGACTCACTGGAGATCCCGCTGGCGCTGGACATCGGCGAGATCAGCCTGGCCAGCCTCAGCCTGACCCAAGGCACGTCCACCACCGAACTCTCCAAGCTGAAATTGCACGGCAACTCCGACGGCGTGCAGCACACGCTGGTGCTCGACAGCCTCACCACGCCTTTTGGCGACGCCACTGCCCTGCTGCACCTGAACGGCAAGCAGCCCTTCGCCATCGGCGGCGGGCTGGAGTTGGCCGGCGCCTACCAATACGGCCAGGACAAGGAGCAATACCAGCTGGCTGCACAGCTGTCGGGCTCGCTGCAGGAACTGGGCATCGCCCTCACCGCCAGCGGCGACAAGCTCAAGGGCCATGCCGACGTCGTCGCCACGCCCTTTGCCAGCGTGCCGCTCAAGCGGGCCAAGGTGGACCTGCAACACATCAATCCGCAAGCCTTCAACGCCGCCGCACCGGCCGCCGACCTGAACCTGCGCGCCGACCTCGCGCCCCCGGCTGGCCTGGCCGCCGACGCACCGTTGCAAGTGGCCGGCCGTATCGAGATCGCCAATGCCCGCCCCGGCAGCCTGGACCAGCAACGCCTGCCGCTGCTCTCGGCCAGCGCCGACCTGACACTGGACTTGCAGCAGCAAACCCTGACGCGGCTGGACATCCGGCTGCCGCAGCAGGGGCGCATCGAAGGCAGCGGCCAGTTCCGGCCCGGCAGCAGCGAACCCGGCAAGCAGGAAGCGCTGTCCGGGCAATTCAAGCTGCAGGTCAGCGAGCTCGACCTGAACCAGCTGCACCACCAGGTACGCCCGACCCGGCTCTCGGGCCCGGTGGAGGTCACGCTCGCTCCCGACGCACAGCAACTCCTGCTGAGCCTGCAGGACAGCACCCTCAAGCTGCACCTCGACAGCGTGATCGCAAAGGACCGCGTGCAGCTGCGGGAGGCCTCGCTGACCGCCGGCAAGTCGCGCCTGGAAACCTCCGGCACGCTGCAGACCGTGGATGCCATGGAGTACGCCCTCAAGGGGCGGCTGGTGGACTTCGATCCGACCGCCGTGCTGCAAGCCGTGACACCGCCACCGGCAACGCCAGCCAAAGGCCGCAAGCGCGCTGCTGCAGCGGTCTCCAAGCCCATCCCGGCGCGCATCAACATGGATTTCAATGCGGCCGGTGCACTCTCGCCCGAACTGAAACTCAAGCTGGGTTTCCGCATCCACGACAGCACCTACGATGCCCTGCCCATGAGCGGCCAGGGCGACATCAACCTGGCCGGCATGCGTCTCTTGCCCAGCCGCGCCAATGTGCAGGTCGCCGGCAATACGCTGGACCTGGACGGCAGCTTCGGCGCCGCCCGCGACAAGCTCAAGCTCAAGGTCGACGCGCCGCAACTGGCGCGTCTGGGCTATGGACTGGCGGGCCTGTTGCGCGTGGATGGCATCCTCAGCGGCACGCGTGAGCGTCCCAACCTGCTGGCCAGCTTCCAGGCCGAGCAACTGGCCTTCGGCCCGCACAAGCTGCATCACCTGTCCGGCCAGAGCGAGTTGCACAGCAACCTGGCCGCTGGCGTGGCCTCGCCGGACAACCGCCTGGCCCTGACCCTGGAGGGCGATGGCTACAGCGGCCCGCAAGCCGAACTGGCACGCCTGGGACTCAAACTCGATGGCACCTATGCCAGCCACACGCTGGCCCTGCAAGCCAAGGGCAAGGTCGCCGACCAGGTCCTGGACCTGAACCTGGCCGCCCGTGGCAAGGTCACCGAAAAAACCCGCGGCAGCTATGGCTGGGCCGGCAGCCTTGACCAGCTCAGCAACCAGGGCTTGCCGCGCATTGCCATGGCCAGCCCGCTTGCGCTGGAGGCGTCGGCCGATGGCGTCGAGGCCGGCAGCACCCGCATCGAGATCGACCGCATGGCCCTCGACCTGAAACGGCTGTCCTATCGCCAGGGCCGCCTCGCTTCGGCCGGCCAGGTGCGCGCGCTGGACGTAGGCCGGGTGCTGGAACTGGTGCAGCAGTTCACCGGCACGCCGCCACCGGTCAAGACCGACCTGGTGCTCGACAGCGACTGGGACTTCAGCCTGGCCGAGACCGCCAGCGGCTTCCTGCAGATTGCGCGCAAGTCGGGCGATGTGCGGGTGACTACCAGCGTCGGTGAAGCGGCGCTGGGCCTGTCCGAACTGCAGCTGCGCAGCCAGTTCCAGGGCGAACGGATGAACGTGAGCGGCCGCGTCAACGCCGCCCGCATCGGGACGCTTGCGCTCGGCGGGGACATCGGACTGCGCCGGGTGGATGCGCTGCTGGCGCTGGCCGCCGAGTCACCGCTGAACCTCAAGGCCACTCTCGATGTGCCCGAACTCAAGCGCGTGGGCGACCTGATCGGCCCGCAAGTGAGCCTCAACGGCAAGCTGGCCGCCACGCTCACCGCCGCTGGCACGCTGGCGCAACCGCGTCTTTCCGGGGCCATCAATGGCGACAACCTGGCCGTGACCGAATTCGACCAGGGCATCCAGTTGAAGGAAGGCATTGTGCGCATCGTCATGGACAGCAACGTGATCGATCT
The DNA here is from genome assembly GCF_002213425.1 of Herbaspirillum aquaticum. Taxonomy (GTDB): domain Bacteria; phylum Pseudomonadota; class Gammaproteobacteria; order Burkholderiales; family Burkholderiaceae_D; genus Herbaspirillum; species Herbaspirillum aquaticum. The sequence continues at coordinate 60,767 of NZ_NJGV01000022.1, forward strand.
GCGCCAGATCGAATTCCACGGCGGACGCGGCACCCTGCGCGCCGGTGGCAAGATCCAGCTGGGCAACGACAATCCCGACCTCAACGCCACCCTCACCGCCGACCACCTGGAACTGTTCGCCAGCCCCGACCGCCAGCTGATGCTCTCCGGGGAAGGCAAGATCAGCAACGTCAACGAGCAGTTGCGCGTGGATGGCAAGTTCACCGTGGATCGGGCCCTCTTCGACCTGCCCAAGAGCAGCGCGCCCAAGCTGGGCGATGACGTGGTCATCGTCAGCCGCAGCGGCAAGAACCGGGTGGGCGCGGCAGCCTCGTCGCAACAGAAACTGGAAGCGGCCACCGAAAAGCCGGCCAGCAAGTTCGCCCCGGTCATCAACCTGGCGCTCGACCTGGGCAATGACTTCCGCTTCCGTGGCAGTGGCGCTGACCTGCTTTTGCGCGGCGATATGAATGTTCGCAGCGAACCGCTCTCCCCGCTGCGCGCAACCGGCACCATCAACGTCGCCGAAGGCAGCTATGAAGCTTTTGGCACAAAGCTCAATATCGAGCGCGGCATCATCAACTTCCAGGGGCCGATTGCCAATCCCAACATCAACATCCTGGCCATGCGGCGCAACCAGGATGTCGAGGCCGGGGTATCGGTGACCGGGAACGCCAACCAGCCACGCGTGCAACTGGTGTCCGAACCCAATGTGCCGGATGACGAAAAGCTGTCCTGGATGATGTTCGGCCACGGCACCGACAGTTCCAGCATCGGCCAGCGCTCTGCCAGCAGCCAGGCCCTGGCGCTGGTGGGCAACATGGGCGGCAAGCGCATCGCCAAGGATTTCGGGCTGGACCAGTTCAGCATCGGCTCCAGCGAATCGGGGCTCACCGATGAACAGGTGGTCAACCTGGGCAAGGCCATCACCGAGAAGATCACGCTGGGCTATGAGCAAAGCCTGCAAGGTGCCGCCAGCGTGGCCAAGGCCACCTGGCAGATCTCGCGGCGCTGGTCGGTGGTGGCGCGGGCGGGGACCATCAATGGCCTCAACATCCTGTTCAGCCGCCGTTACGACTGAAACGAAAAGGACGCGCGATACCGGCAGGCAACGACCCCGGCACTAGTGATAGACCGGGCTCGGGCTTGCCCTTGCGAGGGGGGAATCTGTTAATCTCCACACAAGTTCAGGACATCCCTGATAGACGCGCCCAAGAGCTGACACAACAATGCAACAGGGCAACAAAGGCGCCGGGGGGCGAAGCCGTTTCCGGGGGAAAGCGACAACATGCCAGGACAAAGAATTCAGCGTGCATCCAGGACAGCCAAGCTGTTCGTGGTCGTGGTCTGTCTCATCATCGTGGTGCTGGAGGCCTGGTCGGCCTGGCGGGCCTATGAGGTCGCCGGCGACGAGGCCATCCGCAACGCCTCCAACATGGCCCTGGCCCTGACCCAGCATGCCGACCAGTCCTTCAAGGAGATCGACGTGGTGCTGCTGGGCATCCAGGAGCACATGGAATATGACGGCCCCGGCGTAGCCGGGCGCCAGCGTACCCACGACTTCATGGTGGCCTCTGTTGCGGCCGTGCCGCAGCTGGCCAGCCTGACGGTATTCGACGAAGAGGGCCTGGCCATCGGCTCCTCGCAGTCCACGCTGGAACATCGCTACATCCAGGATGACTACTTCCTGCATCACCAGCGCGTGCGCACCGACCAGGCCTACATCGGCAAGCCCATGCGCAGCCGCACCACCGGCCAGTGGATCGTGACCATGAGCCGGCGCGTCAACCATGCTGACGGCAGCTTCGCCGGGGTAGTCGTGGCCGACGTGGACCTGGCGCACTTCCAGCGCTATTACGAACAGTTCGCCATCGGCCGGGACGGTGCGATCCTCTTCGGGCTCACCGAAGGCAGCGTGATCTATCGCCAGCCGCTGCTGAGCGATTCCATCGGGCGGGACCTGTCCAAGTCGGTGCTGCTGACGCAATACGTGAGCAAAGCGGATCAGGGCAGCTTCGAGATGCGCTCCCCGCGCGACGACATCGTGCGCCTGACCAGCTTCCAGCGCTGCAGCCTCTATCCCCTCTTCGTGGCGGTAGCCCTGGCCAAGGACGACGTGCTGGAAGACTGGACGCGGCGCGTCTGGATCCGCGGCGTGGCGGTGCTGCTGCTGCTGGTCATCATCGGTTTTGGCGGCAACCGCCTGGTGGCACAAGTGGCCGGGCGTGAAAATGCCGAACTGGAAGCCATCACGGCCCGTACCGAACTGGAGCGGCTCTATCGCACCCTGGAGGCGCAGTCGCAGAAGGATGGCCTGACCGACGTCTTCAACCGCCGCTACTTCGACGCCGCCCTGACGGCCGAGCTGGCGCGCCTGAACCGTTCCGGGGAATCGCTCTCGCTGATCATGGTCGATGTGGACCACTTCAAGCGCTACAACGATACCTACGGACACGCCGCCGGCGACATCTGCCTCAGGCAGGTGGCAGCCGCCCTCAACAGCGTGGCGCGCCGCCAGGGCGACATCGTGGCGCGCTACGGCGGCGAGGAATTCGCGCTGATCCTGCCCAACTGCAACGCCGCCAGTGCCAATGCGATCTCCAACCGCCTGGTGCAGGCGGTGCGTGCGCTCGATATCCCGCACGAAGGCAGTTCGGTAGGCCACGTCACCATCAGCGTGGGCGCGGCCAGCCTGGCCAGCGGCAAGGGTGCCCAGGTCGATGCCCGCGAACTGATCGATACCGCCGATGCGGCCCTCTATCGCGCCAAGGAGCAAGGGCGCGACCGCGCCATCCAGCACGACTATCCGCGCTTGTCCGTGATCCCCGACTATCCTGGCCTGAGGTGAACGATGCGCTGCCTGATCCGCTACCAGCTGCGCGACGAAGAAACGCCAGCCCACCATGAATTCAGCACCGAGGCCTCCGATGCCGAACAGGTCATCCAGCACCTGACCGAATTCCTGCATCCCGAAGTGGTCTTCGAATTCCTGCCACTGGTGCCAGGCCAAGAGGGCAGCATCCCGCAACTGCGCGCCCGCATGGCGCATGCACGTGATTACCTGGAACAATATTGCGGGCTCAAGAGCCTGTCCTACATGCTGCTGCCGGAAGGGGCCAGTTCGGCCCAGGGGAAATGGACCAGCGTACTGCTGGGCGGCCAGATCTCGTCGGCCGGCTTCAGCGAGGAAGACAGCCCGTCAAGCGGCCCCTGAACGCTCGGCGCCTTCAGGCGGCTTCGTCCGCCAGCCCCAGCGACAGGCGCCGATCCGCCACGCATCGCACGATATCCACGTCATGGGTGACCAGCAGCACCGCACTGCCCGCTTGCCGGGCTTGTTCCACCAGCAGCGCCATGACCTCCTGCTGCGTCAGCGGGTCCAGGCGCGAGGTCGGCTCATCGGCAAAGATGAGCGCCGGGCGCATGAGCAGCACGCGCGCCAGCGCGATACGCTGCAGCTCGCCGCCCGATACCTGGCGTGGCAAGCGCTCCAGCAGGGCGAGCGAGACGCGCATGCGCGCCAGCAAGTCCTCCAGCTGCTGCCAGTCCAGCCCGTGCAATCGCACCAGATCGCGTAGCGACTGACGCAGCGTGATGGCCGGCGCGAAGGCTGCCGCAGGATCCTGGTAGATCTTCTGGAAGGCGGTACGGGGCAGCCCGGCGCCGCGCCTCACCTGGCCCGCATCGGGCGGCAGCAGCCCCAGCACGATATTGCCGAACGTCGTCTTGCCGGCCCCGCTGGGCCCGCTGACAGCGACGATTTCTCCCGCATGCAGACGCGTGCTGATACCGCTGAAGAGCGCCTGCGGGCCGAAGGATTTGGCCACATTGCTGACCTCCACGACGACCGGCGACGGCGGGTGGGCTGCTGGTAGCGACCTGGGCTGCGCCCAGCACGCCGGATCAGCCTCCAGCAGCTTGCGCGTATAGGCATGGCGGGGCTGGGCCAGCAGCGCATCGGCCTGGCCGCGCTCGACCATGCGGCCCTCCAGCATCACGGCCAGTTCACCGCCCAAGGCACGCGCCAGCCACACGTCATGCGTGATGCACAGCAGGCTCATGCCCTGCTGCTGCGCCGTCTGCAGCAAGGCCAGGACCTCGCCGCGCCGGTCCGCGTCCAGCCCCTTGGTCGGCTCATCGATGATCAACAAGGGGGCGCCGGCCGCATGCGTGGCCAGGAAGGCCACGCGCTGGGCCATGCCGCCGGAGATCATGAAGGGATACTTGTCGGCCGCATCCGACAGTCCCAGGCGGGCCAGCGCCTGCCCGGCCAGGGTGTGCGCCTGCCGGCGTGCGGCGCGCAGGCTCTCGTCCTGCGTATCGGCGGCGGGATGGCTGACCAGTTCGTAAGTCTCGGCCACCTGGCGCGCCACCGTCATGGTCGGGTCCAGCGCCAGCCAGGGCTCCTGCGGCAAGAGCGCGATGCGCCGCCCCCAGCCATGCTGGCGCGAGGCGGCATCGGCCGCATCACTGCGCTGGCCATCGATCTCGATCTGGCCGCTGCAGCGCAGGCTACCCGGCAGGTTGCCCATGATGGCCTGGGCCAGCAGCGACTTGCCCGAACCGCTCTCGCCCAGCAGGGTCATCACCCCGCCACGCGCAATGGAAAAATCGATACCCTGCACCAGCGCCCTCTGGCCGTGCCAGACGGACAGGTCCTGCACCCGCAAGGCCAAGTTCGAAGAAAGTGTGTTCATGCCTGCCCCTTCTGCGGTGACAACAACAGCAAACCCAGCAAGGTGAGCGTCAGCACCCCCACCGGCGCACCCAGCAGCCAGGGGGCCTCGCGGTAATACGGCAGCAGTTCGATCATCATCACGCCCAGTTCCGGCGTGGGCGGCTGCAAGCCAACGCCGACGAAACCGAGGGCCGACATCGCCAGCACCGCTCCCGCCAGCCCGAAGCGCATCAGCGTGAACAGGCGCGGCAGCAGCGCCGGCAGCAGGTGGCGGCGCACGATATAGCCGGGGCCGAAGCCCAGCAAGCGCGAGGCTTCCACCTGCGGGCTGGCCAGCAGGATGCGGCTGGCGGCGCGCACCACGCGGAAATATTCGACCCACAAGGCCAGCGAAATGCCGACATACAGCGGCCAAAAGCCACCCGGCGCAAACGCCGCCAGCAACAGCACCAGCAGCAGGCCGGGCAAGGCCAGGACGGCGTCAGCGAAGGCCGCCAGCACGCGCTCGATCCAGCCACCGCACCAGGCCGCCAGCAACCCGATCAGCACCCCGGGAATGGCTGCCGAGAGCACGCTCACCACCGCCAGCGACAGGGACAGCCGGGTGCCATGGACCAGTCGCGCCAGCATGTCGCGGCCCAACTGGTCGTACCCCAGCGGATGGGCCAGGCTCGGGGCTTCCAGGAAGCGCGCCAGTTGCTGGCGCGCCGGATCGGCATTCATCAGCAAGGGGCCCAGCCAGGCGAACAGCACGATCCCCACCAGCAGCAGCACGCCTGCGATCTGCGCGGAGGTCCAGCGCCGCCCCTCGGGCTCAAGCAAATATTCAGAAGACAGGCTCATGGTCGGCGACGCGGATCGATGAAGGCGCAGGCGGCATCCACCAGCGCGTTGAAGAGAACGAACAGCAAACCCAGCACCAGCGCCGTACCCTGGATCATCGGCACGTCGCGTCCGAAGATGGCATGCACCAGCGCGTGTCCGATGCCCGGCCAGGCGAAGATGGTTTCCACCAGCACCACGCCTTCGACCAGCATGACCAGCTGCACGCCCAGGTAGGCCGTGACCGGTGCGGCCACGTTGCGCACGCCATGGCGCAGCAAGGCCTGCGCGGGCGTGAGGCCCTTGGTCAATGCGAAGGCGAAATACTCGGAGCCGCGCACCTGCACCATGGCATCGCGCGCTACCCGGCAGGACACCGCGGCCAGCCCCAGCGCCAGCGTCAGTGCGGGCAGCAGGATGCCGCCGTGGTCGGTGTGCCCGGCCGCTGGCAAGGCCCCCAGCTGCACCGAGAACAGCAGCACCAGCACCAATCCCAGCAGGAAGGATGGCAAGGCCCGCAACAGCACCGACACGGCCAGCGTGGTGCGATCCAGCCAGCCACCGGGGTGCAGCCCGGCCAGCACGCCCAGGGTCGGGCCGACCAGCAGCGACAGCACCATCGCAAGGAAAGACAGGCGCAGCGTCGGGCCCAGCTGATGCGTGATCTCTACCAGCACCGGCAGCGCCGTCACCTGCGACACGCCCAGGTCCAGATGCAGCAGGCGGCTCCACCATTGGCTCAAGGCCATGAACCAGGGTTGATCCAGTCCCAGTTCGGCGCGCACGGCCAGGGCCGCTTCCGTGGTCACCATGTCGTAGCCGTAGCGGCCGGCGGCGATGCGATAGGCCATGTCGCCAGGCAGCATGCGCGTCATGAAAAAGCAAAGCGTGCCGACCAGCAGCGCCACCAGCGCCGCTTGCAGCAGGCGCTGGCCAAGCGCGCTGGCCAGTTGCCGGCGCGTGGCCGGAGGTAAGCTCAGGAGGCGGGTCAGGTCCATTGCAGGGAAGCGATACGATAACTGCGTTCAAAGGGATCGATGCTGGCACCGCGCAGGCGGCGGCTGACGGCGCAGGTCTGGCGATACCAGACCACCGGGATTACCGGCAACTGCTCCTGCAGCACCGCCACGATGCGTGCGCGTTCGGCGCGGCCGCTGTCGGTGCTGCCCGGCGGCATGGCGGCCAACCTTGCCAGCAAGGCCGGTACTTCGTCGTTGCGCCAGCCCATGGCACCCCAGTCGCCGCCTTGCGGGCCGAAGTCCTGCAGGAGACTGGCCACCGGGTCAGGCAGGTTGCCGTAGTTGCGCGCAGCCAGCGCCATCTGCAACTGGCCGCTGCGATGGCCGGCGGGAATGTCGCTGGAATTGCCGATGCTCACGCGCACGGCGATGCCGATCTGGCGCATCTCTTCCTGGAGGGCCGTGGCGATGAGCGGCAGTTCGGGCCGATCGACGAAGGTGGTCAGCGCCAGTTCCAGCTTCTGCCCATCCTTCCAGCGCGTGCCATCGGCACCGAGGCGCCAGCCGGCTTCTTCGAGCAGGCGGCGCGCCTGCTTGAGGTCGGTATGCAGGGGCGGCAGGCGCGCGTCATGCCAGCGCGCCAGCGAAGGCGGCAGCAGTTGCGTGGCGCCCAGGTCGGCATCGCGCAACAAGGCACGGGCGATGCCCTCACGTTCGATGCACAGGGCGATGGCGCGGCGTACCCGCACATCGGCCAGGAAGGGATGGCCGGCGTTGAGCTTGAGCAGCGTCGTGCGCGGCAGCATGGCCGACAGCAGCACGGCCCGGGAACTCCCCTGCAAGGCGCGGATGCTGGGCGGATCCAGCGAGAAGGCAAGGTCGGCCTGTCCGCTCTGGACCAGCAGCGTGCGCGTTTCCGCGCGCGAGACGCTGATGTAACGGGCCCGCTGCACCGCCCTGCCCGGCGCGGCCTCCACGCGTTCGACATCGAACTGCTGCGGCAGGCTGATCGACCTGATGCGGAACGGCCCGGTGCCGAGGATGGCCACCACATTGCCCTGCGCATCGAAACTGGCCGGTGCCAGGATCTGCGTGGAGTAATGCGTGAGCAGGTAAGGCAGCGGCCCGAAAGGCTGGCGCAAGGACAGTACCAGTTCACTTTGCTGTACAGCCATGCCGGTGATTCCTGCCAGTTGCAGTACACCTGGGCGGACAGCGGCGCGCTGCAGGCAGGCCAGGATGCTGGCCGGCGTGACTTCGCTGCCGTCGTGGTAACGCCGTGCGCGTGCCAGCGTGAAGCGCCATTGCAAACCATCGGCGCTGACCTGCCAGCCCGTGGCCAGTCCCGGCTGCAACCGGCCGTCATCATCGACTTCCAGCAGGGTCTGCACGACTTCCATGCGGGCGAACATGTAGCCGGAGCGCGAAGGATCGAGCCCGGTCATTTCCCACGGGCCCACCACGGTCAGGACATCGCTGCCCGCCTGGGCGATGGCGTGGGAATGGGGTCCGGCCGCCTCATCGCCATGCGCCCATGCCAGCGGCCAGGGCGCAGCTGCCAGCAGCCCCAGCAAGGCGCGCCGGCGTGGCGCGCGAGGTGGACAAGTCAAATGGCGCTCCACTCAGAACTTGACGTTGAGCGCCAGCGTGGCGGTACGCTCATCGCCCGGCATGATCCATACGTTGCTGTAGGAGCTGCTGTAATACCGCTTGTTGAAGAGGTTGTTCACGTCCAGCGACAGCTTCATCTTCGGCGTGAACTGCCAGTAAGCCAGGGCACGCGCCGTCACGTAGGCGGGCAGCTTGAAACTGCCAGCCTGGTCACCGGTACGGTTGCCCACGTAGTTCAGGCCACTACCGATACCGTAGGGCGAGCCACTTGCGGACACGTCCTCAAACACCGCCAGTACACTTCCCGATACACGCGGCACATTGATCAGCCGCGAGCCGACCGCCAAGGTATTGTCCTTGCTGACGTAGGCGTCGGTATAGGCCAGGTTGCCGGTCAGGCGCCAGTGGTGGCCCAGGCGCGCATTGGCGTCCAGCTCCACGCCCTTGCTGCGCACTTCGCCGGCGGCAATCGAGAAGGATGCGTTGGCGGGGTCGGTGGTCAGCACGTTCTGCTTGGTGATGTCGAAGACGGCCAGGGTCGCACCGCTGCGCTGGTCTTCGCTCTGGAACTTCAGGCCGATTTCGGCGGCGCGCGAAGTCTCCGGGTTGAAGGCATTGCCGCTCACGTCACTGCCGCTGTTGGGACGGAAGGATTTGCTGGCGCTGGCGTAAGCTGACCAGGCCGGCGTGAACAGATAGGTCAGGCCCAGGCGCGGGGAATAGGCGGTCTTGTCCTGGCGGGTGGTGGTGCTGGTGCGCAGGTTGTTGAGCGTGGAGCGGAAGCCGTCGGCACGCAGGCCGGCCAGCAGTTTCCAGCGATCGCCCAGACTCACTTGATCCTGCAGGTAGAGCGCGGTGCTGATCTGGCGTTCGCTGGTATCGGTATTGGGCGCGGGCGCAGGTTGTGGCTGGCCGTAAACCGGGTTGTAGATGTTGAGCGCATAGGGCGCCGCACCGCTGGGGTTCACCCGCAGCATGCGCTGGTCCAGCGTCAGCCAATCCACTTCGGTGCCTACCAGCACTTCATGCTGTATGCCCCCGGTCTGCAGCTTGCCGCCCAGTTCTGCCTGCAGCGACGTGTCGTGCCAGCTGTAATCGCGGTAGCGGCGCTGGCGGCGCAGGGTAGCGTTGTCGGCCTGCAGGGCTGAGGCCTCGGTGGAGTAGCCATCCAGCGTGCCATCCTTGTGGAACACGCCGGTGCGCAAGTGCCAGTTGTCGTCCAGGCGATGCTCCAGCGTGACCAGGTGGTTGGCGTTCTGCATCTTGATGTCGCCATCGCGCGGCTCGCCCAGGAAGCGCGAGACCGGCAGCACGCCCAGGTTGCCGTTGACGGCCACGATGCCGCGATCCAGCGGGGCCTTCTGGCGCAGGTATTCGCCTTCATAGTTCAGGATGGTGCGATCGCTGAGCACCCAGGTAAAGGCCGGCGCCAGGAATTCGCGGTCGCTGCTGACGTTGTCACGGAAGCTGTTCTTGTGCTCCAGGGCCGCGTTGAGGCGATAGGCCACCTCGCTGTTGAGCGCGCCGGTGGAGTCGACTGCGCTGCGGTAGCCGCCCCGGCTGTCCACCGACAGGTCCAGCGAATTGGCCGCCTTGAACTGCGGCTTCTTGGTGACCACGTTGATGGTGCCGCCCGGCTCGCTGTTGCCATAGAGCGCCGCGGCCGGCCCCTTGAGGAAATCGATGCTCTCGACATTGGCGGTATCGCGCGGAGGCGCGTAGCCGCGATTGGAGGCAAAGCCATTCCAGAGAATGTTCATGCCGCCATTCTCGCTGCCGGAAAATCCACGGATCGAATAGTTGTCCCACAGCCCGCCGAAGTTGTTCTGCTTGGCCACGCCGCTCACGTAAAGCAGCACATCATCCAGGCGAGTAGCGGCCAGGTCATCCATCAATTGGCGCGACACCACCTGCACCGACTGCGGCAACTCCTGCAGCGGCGTCTCGGTACGGGTGGCGCTGGAGGTGGCGCTCTGGCGATATTGCTGGCGTTCACCGGTGCCGGTGACCACCACCTGCCCCAGGCCCTTGTCGGCGCTGGCGGCGTTGGTGGCGCCGGTGGCATTATCGGCGCTCCAGGCCAGTTGCTGGCTCTGGCCCAAAGCGAGCGCGCCCAGCACGGCCGCCCGCAGTGCGGTCATTTTCATCTTTTCCCTTGTGATGTCGTTGTGCTGCGGCTGGGTGCGTGGCTGCCTGACCGCGATGGAGTGACCGTCGTGCGCGGTCAGGGCGGGATTCTAATGCAACTTTGTTGCAATTATCAAGAAGAATGAATCGCATTCAGGACGCGAGTCAGTCTTGCGCGGACAAGATGTTGGCCGCGGCAGTAGGCGCCGCTAGTGTATGGGCCGCAAACGAGCCGGCGGGTGCGACATATTGCCGCACCCGCCGGAGGTCTTTACACAAAGGAAGAGTGCGGCGTCGGACCAAGGCGTGATCCAGTTCAAATTGAGCGGCAAACTGTAGCCGCCTTAGTCGATCAATCCCTCGTTCTTGGCAATGGAGTAGAAGATTAGCGCCAACTCTTCGACATCTAGGACTCCCTCGGCTACCCACACCATGATCTCTTCCAAGAACGGTTCACGCGAGAGTTCTATTCCTTGCAAGGCGAGGTAGGTCAGGGCCGTCACCAAGGCCGTACGTTTATTGGCGTCGTTGAAGACATGGCCTCGCGCGATTGCCACCGCATACATAGCGGCGATCTCGAATACATCGTCAAGATCCTGATAATGAATATGATTTTCTATGCGGGCCAAGGCACCTTCGATTGGCCCTACCCCGTGATCTCCCGCAAGCCCTGGTTCAGTACTCAGAATGAGATCGTGAATTTCGATGACCAGAGCGGAGTCAATCATCTCTTGGCGAGCGCCTTGATGACTTCGCTGTGGGTCTTCATCACGCGCTTGGCCGCGCTGACTACGACACGCTTACCCGCTGGCCCGGACAAACTCATGGGTGCGGGAGCGGTTTTGCTCCTATGTTGCGCGATGACAATAACCTCGCCAATTTTCGACTTGTCGACCATTACTTGACTCCTTCATTTGTGGGACTAGGCATCGTTGCTGCCCTCATCTGCACTGCTCTTTGCCCCTTGGCCGCTGAGTGCGCGGACATCGCGGAGAAACATGGGCAATACAGGCAATATTAGCACCGCCACGCAAGGCAGCACTGCGCAATGGCATCCACCATCCTGTCCGAAGACCACTTCCCGTCAGCGAATTTTCAACTAGGCCTAAAGCCACCCCGCCTTGCGCAAACGCCGCCACAGCAGCGTACAGGCAGTGATGATGCCGCCCAGTACCAGCGGGAAGCTCCATTGCCACGACAGCCCCGGCATGTGCGCGAAGTTCATGCCGTAGAGGCTGAAGATCATGGTCGGGATGGCCAGGATGGCACCCCAGCCGGCCAGGGTCTGCACGATTTCGTTCTGGTGGATGGTGACCTGGGCCAGGTTGATCTGCACGGCCGACTCCACCATTTCCCGCAGGCGGTCGCCGGTATCGATGAAGCGCACCACGTGGTCGTAGATGTCGCGGAAGTAGGCCTTGCCTTCCTTGGTGATCAAGCCTTCGTGGAAGCGCAGCAGCTGGGTACACACGTCCAGCAGCGGCGTGGCAGCCGAGCGCAATCGGATCAGCTGGCGCTTCAGCTGGTACAGCTCCTGCAGGTAGGCCTTGCCGCTCAGTGCGCCGGGATTGAAGAGCTGTTCCTCATACTGGCTGAACTTGGTTTCAAGGTCGTCCATGATGGGACGATAGTTGTCGACCACGAAGTCCATGATGGAATAGAGCACGAAGCTGGGACCGCGCATGAGCCGCTCGGGCAGCATCTCGCAGTGCTCGCGCACCTTGGCATAGCTGCGCGAGGCACCATGCCGCACCGTGACCACGAAGCGCGGGCCGGTCAGGATGTGGGTCTCGCCGAAGAGCACTTCGCCGCCGGCCAGCTGGGCCGTGTGCAGCACCACGAAGAGGGTGTCGCCGTATTCCTCGATCTTGGGCCGCTGGTGGGCCGCGTAGGCATCTTCCACGGCCAGTTCGTGCAGGCAGAATTCTTCCTTGATCTTGTTCATCAGCTCGACGTTGGGCTCCAGCAGGCCCAGCCAGACGAAGGTACCCTCTTCTTCCAGCACGTCGCTGATTTCATCGAGGCTGATGTCGCGCAGCTTCTTGCCCTTCTTGTAGACCGTGCAATTGACGATCATGGCGGGATCGATCATGTCTCTTTCCTGTTCTTGTCAGATCAGCCGGTGCGCCAGCGCAGGCGCTGCTTGAAGACCTGGGCCATGATCACGCCGGCCAGCGTGATGAGCCCACCGATGGCGTGATAGCCGTGCAATTGCTCGCCCAGCGCCACCACCGCAATGATGACAGTGAAGACCGGCATCAGGTTCACGAAAATGGCACAGCGGCTCGCGCCCAGGTACTGCACCCCGCGCATCCACAGGAACTGCGACAGGATGGAGGCGGCAATGCCGGCATAGAGCAGGATGGGCAGGTTCTCGCGCGTGAGCGGCGAATGATGGCCCAGCACATAGCCGGGAAACAGCAGCACCACCGCCATCAACACCTGCATGTACAGCAGTTGCCAGGTACGCAGCGGCAGCGCCCAGCGACGCAGCATGACGCCATAGAGGCCGTAGGCGATGGTGGCCAGCAGCATGAGCAGGTCGCCCGTGACCACGCCCTGGTCGAACAGCGCCAGCGGATGGCCGCGCCCGATCAGCACCGCCAGGCCGAAGAGCGAGAGGATGCCGCCGGCCAGGGTGCCCACCGTGGGCGGTTCAGAGAGCAGCTTGATGCTCAGCACCAGCGTGAGCAGCGGCATCAACGAGGCGATGATGCCCATGCTGGTGGCTGAAGCCGTGGCCGCCGCGAAATACGCCAGGCTCTGGAACAGCACCATGCCCAGCAAGGCCAGCACCAGGATCTTGCCCAGATGAGGACGGATCTGCGCGCGTGCCGCCCAGGTCGGGCGCGCCAGGAAGGGCGACATCAGCAGCGCGGCCAGCACCCAGCGATAGAAGGAAATGTCTTCCGGCGCAATCACGCCCGCAGACATCTTGCTGATGACGGTATTGCCGGCCCAGATCAGGACCGCGCCCAGTGGAAACCACAGGGACTTGTACGTCATGGGCTGCATGGTTCTCCTCGTTGTACGTCGGCCTGATGACGCTGCGTCAGGCCGGCTTGTTCTCTTGCTGCCCGGCCATCTCGGCCCCGGCGTTGGGCGGCAGCTGGCGCAGCATCAGCAGGGCCAGCGCCGACACCGCCCCCACCACCAGGAAGGCTGGCCAGAAGTCCTGCGCCACCAGCGTGGCATGGCCCTGGATCTCGTTGGACATCTGCAGCGCAAACCCCGCCAGCACCACGCCCATGCCGATGGAGAGCTGCTGCGCCACGCTGGCCATGCTGGTGGCCTGGCTCAGGCGGACCTTGTCGACATCGGCATAGGAAATCGCATTGAGGCTGGTGAACTGCAGCGAGCGGAAGCAGCCGCCGACCAGCAGGATGATGAGCATGAGCAGGTAAGGCATCTGCGGCGTGAAGGTAGCCAGCGCCCACAAGCCCAGCACGCCCAGCGCGCCATTGACCAGCAGCACCCGCCGAAAACCGTAGCGGCGCAGGAAGCGCGCGGCGATGGTCTTCATGAACATCGCACCCGCGGCAGAAGCGCAGGTCAGCAGGCCCGAATGGAAAGGCGTATAGCCAAAGCCCAGCTGCAGCATCAGCGGCAGCAGGAAGGGAATGGCCCCGATGCCTACGCGATACAGCGAGCCACCGAACACGCCAGCCCGCAGCGTGGGAATCTTCAGCAGCGCCAGGTCGATCAGCGGTGCCGTGGCGCGCCGTGCGTGCCAGACGTAGGCACAGAGGAAGAGCACGCCCGCCACCACGCAGGCCAGCGAGATATCGCCGGAAACCAGGTGGCGCCCCGACGTGGCCAGACCCATCATCAGCAGCGAGCAGCCCAGCGCCGAGAGGATGAAGCCGACGATGTCGAGCCGTGCAACCTGTTCTGCCTTCAGGTCCGGAATGAAGCGCGTAGCCAGGTAGAGACCGAGGATGCTGATGGGAATGTTGATGAAGAAGATCCAGCGCCAATGGAAATAGGTGGTGATGAAGCCGCCCAGCGGCGGACCCAGCACGGGACCGAACAGGGCCGGGATGGTGAGATAGGACAGCGCCTTGACCAGGTTGACCTTTTCCACGCTGCGCAGGATCACCAGGCGTCCGACCGGCACCATCATGGCCCCGCCTATGCCCTGCAGGAAACGCGCGGCGACGAATTGCGGCAAGGTCGAGGACGCGCCGCAGAGGATGGAGCCCAGCATGAACACGCAGATGGCCGCGCGGAAGATGGTGAGCGAGCCGAAGCGGTCAGCCATCCAGCCGGAAATGGGAATGAAGACCGCCAGCGAGACCAGGTAAGAGGTCAGCGCCAGCTTGAGTGAAATCGGATCGACGTTCATGTCCAGCGCCAGCGCCGGCAGGGAAGTCGAGATGACGGTGGAATCCATCTGTTCCATGAACAGCGCACAGGCGACGATCAGGGGAATGATGAAAGTGCGGGGTATGGGCATCGTCAACGGTGATGAGTGAGACTGCGACGGCGGCGTGCAGCGCGAATGACCGGCAATTGACCGACGTTGCGTGGCGCCCGGCAAGCCTTCAAGTATACCTTTTACGCTATCATGCTGCCGACCGCGCCCCACCAGGGCCTCGACGGCTTGCCCGACGGCATCCCGCCCCTCCCTGCGGCCTACCCTGCCCTTCTGTTTGCACTGCCCTTCATGAACGATTGCTTCGCCCTCCTCGACGACCACCAGGCCAGCCCGGCCGAACCGCGCTCGCGCCTCTACAGCGGGCATGTGCGTACGCTGGCCTGCACGGATGCGGCGGGCTTCCCGGCGATGCTGGAAGCGATGCAGACGGCGCTGGCCGAGGGCCAGCACGCCGTGGCCTTGTGGAGCTATGAACTGGGCGCGGCGCTGCAGGGCCTGCCGCATCGCCCGCTGTCCGGCCCCTTGGCGCGCGTGCTCTTGTTTGCACAGTGCGCGCATTTGTCTGCCGCCGAGGTGGAGACATGGCTCTCTGCCCAGGTGCGCTCCGACAGCGCCGGCATCACCCGTCTGCGCAGCAGCGTCGATGAGACCGCCTTCACTGCGGCCATCGATCGTATCCGCGATTACATCGCCGCCGGTGATACCTACCAGGTCAACTACACCTATCGCCTGCACTTCGACGTGCTGGGCGACCCCATCACGCTGTACCGCCGCCTGCGTGTGCGCCAGCCGGTGCCGTATGGTGCACTGGTACGCGATGACGTGGGCGGCATGGTGCTGTCGTGTTCGCCGGAACTGTTCGTCGCGCATCAGCAAGGAACGCTGAAGGCCAAGCCCATGAAGGGCACCGCCCGCGCCGTACCGGCCGACCGGGAAGGCGCGGACACGCTCAATGCCCAGCGCGCCCTCGCCCTGGCCAACGATGAAAAGAACCGTGCAGAAAACCTCATGATCGTCGACCTGCTGCGCAACGACCTGGGCCGCGTGGCCGTGCCGGGCTCGGTGCAGGTGCCGCACCTGTTCGACGTGCGCCGCTACGGCCAGGTGCTGCAGATGACCTCGACCATCCGCGCCCGCCTGCGCGAGGACGCGACGCTGGCCGACACGATGGCAGCGCTCTACCCTTGCGGCTCCATTACCGGTGCGCCCAAACGCCGCACCATGGAAATCATCGATGAATTGGAGAGCGGGCCGCGCGGACTCTATACCGGTGCCATTGGCTGGTTCGATCCGCCCCGCGCGATTGGTCCGGCCATCGGTGACTTCTGTCTCTCGGTGCCGATCCGCACGCTGGAATTGCAGGCCGCGCAGGATGGCCTGCGCCAGGGTGTGATGGGGGTCGGTGCAGGCATCGTCTACGACAGCGAGGCGGCCTCCGAATTTGCGGAATGCCAGTTGAAGTCGGGCTTCCTCACGGAATTGGCGCAAGGCGTCACCTTGTTCGAAACCCTGCACGCCACCCGCGCAGGCTGCCGCCATCTGGCGCTGCATCTGGCGCGCCTGAAGGATTCTGCTTCACAGCTGGGCTATCCCTGCGATGCAGCGGCGATTGCGCTGCGGCTCGATGCGGCCTGTGCTGAACTTTCCGACCAAACGTCCCACCGCCTGCGGCTGGCGCTGGATGCCCAAGGCGGCATCACGGTCCAGCATGCGCCCTTGCATCCGCTGAGCGCTCCGGTCAAGGTCTTCCTGGCCGATACCGCCACCGACAGTGGCGACCTCTTCCTGCGTCACAAGAGCAGCCAGCGCGCCCGCTACGACGCCGCCTGGCAGGAGGCTGAGCGGCGCGGCGGCTTCGACCAGCTTTTCTTCAATGAACGGGATGAACTGACCGAGGGCGGCCGCAGCAATGTTTTCGTCAAGATCGGCGGCCGCTGGTGCACGCCGCCGCTGGCTTGCGGCGTCCTGCCGGGCGTGATGCGACGCGTACTGCTGGCCGACCCGCAATGGGATGCAGCAGAAGCCGTCATCACCCGCGCCGACCTGCTGGCCGCGCAGGAAATCGTGGTCTGCAATGCCTTGCGTGGTGCGCTGCCGGCGGTGCTGGTCACCACCTGACAACGCTCCCTACGCAACGCAACTCAACGCAGCGCTGCGTTGTCCTTCAAACCCTTGGCCTTGTCGGCCACCTGCTGCTGCAGCGGGCCGAGGTCATCCAGGCTGTGCCCGTCCCAGCCGCCGCCCAGCGCCTTGGCCAGCAGCACGCTGGCGGCCATGCGGCGATTGAGGATGTTCAATGATGTCAGCTCGGCCGACAGCGCCGTGGCCTGCGCCGTGATGACGTTGACGTAGCTCACCGTCCCCGCCTTGTACTGGTTGGTCACCAGCGTGACGGCCTGGCGTGCGGCCTGCAGCGCTTCGCCCTGCACCGCCGCTTCCTGTTCCAGGATGCGCAGCGCGGCCAGGTTGTCTTCCACATCCTGGAAGGCAGTCAGCACCGTTTGCTTGTAGGTCGCCACCGTGCCGTCATAGGTGGCAATGGCCTGGTCGGTGGCCGCTGCACGCGCGCCGCCATCGAAAATCGTTTGCGCCAGTTGCGGACCGAGCGACCAGACGCGTCCCGGCAGCGTGAACCAGTCCGCGAAGGTCGAGCTTTGATACCCGCCCGAGGCCGACAAGGTCAGGCTGGGGAAATAGGCCGCCTTGGCTACGCCGATCTTGGCATTGGCTGAGGCCACGCGACGCTCGGCGGCGGCCACATCGGGACGGCGCTCCAGCAGCATCGACGGCACGCCCTGCGGCACCGGCGGGGCCACGGCCGTCAGCGGTGCGCGCGGCAGCGAGAATTCGGCAGGCGTCTTGCCGACCAGCAGCGCGATGGCATGCTCCACTTGCGCCCGCGTGACGCCGTTGTCCAGTGCGGAGGCCTGCGCCGATTTGAGTTGCGTCTGCGCCTGGATCACATCGGACTTGGCCACCAGCCCGGCGGCATACTGGTTCTGCGTCACCTGCAGCGAACGCTGGTAGGCCTGCACCGTGTCTTCCAGCAATTGCTGCTGGGCGTCCAGCACGCGCAATTGCAGGTAGTTCTGCGCCAGCTGGGCCTGCGCCGACAGGCGCGCACCGGCCAGGTCGGCCGCGCTGGCCTGGGCACTGGCCTGGCTGGATTCCACATCGCGCCGCACCTTGCCCCAGATGTCCGCCTCCCACGAGGCCGTCAGTGAGAAGGTGTAGGAATTGCGCACGCTGCCCGAACTGGAACTACCGGATGATGAATTCGACGATGTGGACCCGCTGGAAGACGAACCCGCCGACCCCGACCGTCCGCGCGAGGCACCGGCCGAGGCCGCCAGCGTGGGCGAATAGGCCGAGCGCGAGCTTTGCACCAGCGCCACGGCGCTGCGGAAATTGGCTTCGGCCAGGGCCAGGTTCTGGTTGGAGATATCGACCTGCTCGGCCAGTGCGTTCAATTGCGGATCACCGAACATTTCCCACCACTTGCCATCGGCAGACAGGTCGCGCGGCTGGGCCGGCTTCCAGTTCTGGCCTTCCTTGAAGACGGCCGGGCCGATGTCCATCTGCGGGCGTACGTAGTCGGGCCCGACCGAGCAGGCCGCCAGCGCGAAGCTGGCTGCCAGCACCGCCAACAGGGGCTTGAGTTTGAACAGGTCTTGTTGCGTCATGCGTTTCTCCATGGCGGCAGCCTCAGGCCGCCGAGGTTTCTGTCTTGTTCTTGCGGCCGAAGCGGCGGCGGCTCCAGGCGCTCAGGCGTTCCATGTACAGGTACACCACCGGGGTCGTATAGAGGGTGAGCAGCTGGCTCACCACCAGCCCGCCGACGATCGAGATGCCCAGCGGCTGGCGCAGTTCAGCACCATCGCCGTGGCCGATGGCCAGCGGGATCGCGCCCAGGAGCGCGGCCATGGTGGTCATCATGATGGGACGGAAGCGCAGCTTGCAGGCCTCGAAGATGGCGTCGCGCGGCGACATGCCGCGATTGCGCTCGGCATCGATGGCGAAGTCCACCATCATGATGGCGTTCTTCTTGACGATGCCAATGAGCAGGATCACGCCGATCAGGGCAATGAGGCTGAAGTCGGTGCCGGTCACCATCAAGGCCAGCAGCGCACCCACCCCCGCCGAGGGCAGCGTGGAGATGATGGTGATGGGATGGATCAGGCTCTCGTAGAGGATGCCCAGCACGATGTACACCGCCAGCAAGGCCGTGAGGATCAGGATGGGCTGGCTCGACGTGGAGGCCTGGAAGGCATTGGCCGTCCCCGCAAAGGTGCCCAGCACGCTGGTGGGCACGCCCAGCTGCGCCATGGCGCGGTCGATGGCGGCGGTGGCCTGCGACAGCGACACGCCCTCGGCCAGGTTGAAGGACAGCGTGGAAGCCACGAACTGGCCCTCATGGCTGACCGACAGCGCCGTGGTGGTGGGCTCGAAGCGCGAGAAGGCCGCCAGCGGGATCTGCGTCGAAACCGCCGTCGAGATGGTTTGCGCCAGTCCCGTGTTGGCGTTCAGTTTGCCGGCCGCCGACAGCGCCGGTGGCGTCGAAAGACTGGAGGTGGTCGGCGACAGGTTGGACGAACCGGCCAGGCTGACATAGGTATCGCGCAGGGTTTCGGGACTCTGCCAGTATTGCGGGGCCGCTTCCATCACCACGTGGTACTGGTTCATGCCGCTGTAGATGGTGGAGATCTGGCGCTGGCCGAACAGGTCCGACAGGGTGGAATCGATCAGCTGCGGCGTGACGCCTGCACGCATGGCGGTTTCGCGGTCGATGGTCAGCGTGGTCTGCAGGCCGTTGTCCTGCTGGTCGGTGCTGATGTCTTCCAGCTCCTTGAGGTTGGACAGCGCCAGGCGAATCTTGGGCTCCCAGATGCGCAAGAGGCCCACATCGTCCGACTTGAGCGAATACTCATACTGCGAATCGCTCTGCCGCGCACCGATGCGGATGTCCTGCACCGGCACCAGGAACACCCGCGCACCAGCCACCTTGGCGGTCTTCATGCGCAGCCGCGCCACGATCTTGTCGGCACTGTCTTTTCGTTCGGAGAGGGGCTTGAGTGTCACGTACATGAAGCCGCCGTTGCGCCGCTGCCCGCCGGTGAAGGCCACCACATCGGAGACGGCCGGATCGGCCTTGACGATGTCAATGAACTCGTTGAGCTTGGTGCGCATGGCCTGGAAGGAAATGGCCTGGTCGCCGCGGATGCCGCCGACCAGGCGGCCGGTATCCTGCTGCGGGAAGAAGCCCTTGGGAATCGCCTTGTAGAGATACACGTTCAGCGCAATCGTGCCCAGCAGGATCAGCATCATCAGCGGCGCGGCGCGCAATGCCCAGGCCAGTGTGCGCTCGTAGGCCAGCAGCATGTCATCGAAGATGGCTGCGCTCTGGTCGGCCATCTTCTGCAGCCAGGGGTGGCGGCGCTGGCGGCGCGCTGCATCGCCCTCGGGATCATGGCGCAGCAGCTGCGCGCACATCATGGGCGTGGTCGTCAGCGACACCACCAGCGAGACCAGGATGGCCACCGACAAGGTGATGGCGAATTCGCGGAAGAGCCGCCCGACGATGCCCTCCATCATCAGGATGGGAATGAAGACGGCGATGAGCGAGATGCTCATCGACAGCACCGTGAAGCCCACTTCGCGCGCGCCCAGCAGGGCCGCCTTGTAGGGCTTCATGCCGGCTTCGATGTGACGGGAAATGTTTTCCAGCACCACGATGGCATCATCGACCACGAAGCCGGTGGCGATGGTCAGCGCCATGAGCGAAAGATTGTCGAGGCTGAATCCGGCCAGGTACATGATGCCGAAGGTCCCGATCAGCGAGACGGGGACGGCCACCGCCGGGATCAGCGTGGCCCGCGCATTGCGCAGGAACAGGAACACCACCATGATCACCAGCGCCACCGACAGCATCAGGGTGAACTCGGTTTCCTTCAACGAAGCACGGATGGTCGGGGTGCGGTCCAGCACCACCTTCATGTCGATGGCCGACGGAATCGAGGCCTGCAATTGCGGCAGCAAGGCACGCACGTTGTCGACCGTCTCGATGATGTTGGCCCCCGGCTGGCGGTTGATGATGATGAGCACCGAGGGCTTGCCGTTGGACGAACCGGCATTGCGTACATCGGCCACCGAGTCGCGCACCTCGGCCACATCCTGCACCCGCACCGGCGTGCCGTTGCGGTAGGAGACGATCAGCGGTGCATATTCGGCGGCAGTCTTGGCCTGGTCGTTGGCGTAGATCTGCCAGTTGCGGCCATCATCCTCCAGCAACCCCTTGGGACGATTGGCATTGGTGGCGGCCACCGCCGTACGCACGTCGGCGCTGCCGATACCGTACTTGTTCAAGGCGGTCGGGTTCAACTCGATGCGCACCGCCGGCTGCGAACTGCCCCCCACGCTCACCTGCCCCACCCCGCGTACCTGCGACAGTTTCTGCGCCACGATGCTGTCGGCGGCGTCATACATCTGGCCCTGGGTCATGGTCTCCGAGGTCATGGCCAGGATCAGGATGGGCGCATCGGCCGGGTTGACCTTGCGATAGGTCGGATTGCTCGGCATGCCGGTGGGTAGCAGGTTGCGCGCGGCATTGAGCGCGGCCTGCACGTCACGGGCGGCACCGTCGATATCGCGGCTCAGGTCGAACTGCAGGGTGATGCGGGTGGAGTTCTGCGAGCTCGTCGAAGTCATCTCGGTCACGCCCGCAATCGCACCCATGGCGCGTTCCAGCGGGGTGGCGACGGTGGCCGCCATGGTCTCGGGGCTGGCCCCGGGCAGCGAGGCCGAGATCGAGATGGTCGGGTAATCCACCTGCGGCAGCGGCGAGACCGGCAGCAGGCGGAACGCCACCATGCCCGCCAGCGCAATGCCGATGGTCAAGAGCGTGGTCGCGATGGGACGCTTGATGAAGGGAAGCGAGATATTCATGCGCGCATCCGCTTACACCGCCGGCGGCAGCGTGGCCGGCTTGCCGTCATCGTCATCCTCGCTGCCATGGCCCGGCTCGCGTTGCCCGAAGCGCGCACGCAGGCGGCGGCCCAGGCTGTCGAAACCGAGATAGATCACCGGCGTGGTGAACAAGGTCAGCACCTGCGATACCAAGAGGCCACCCACCATGGTGATGCCCAGCGGCTGGCGCAGCTCGGAACCGACACCGGTGCCCAGCATCAGCGGCAGCGCCCCCAGGAGCGCGGCCATGGTCGTCATCAGGATCGGGCGGAAGCGCAGCAGGCAAGCCTGGTAGATCGCCTCGCGCGGGCTCTTGCCCTGGTGCCGTTCGGCTTCCAGCGCGAAGTCGATCATCATGATGGCGTTCTTCTTGACGATGCCGATCAAGAGGATGATGCCGATAATGCCGATGATGCCGAGATCGGTCCCCGAGATCATCAGCGACAGCAGCGCGCCCACCCCCGCCGAGGGCAAGGTGGAGAGGATGGTGATGGGATGGATGTAGCTCTCATAGAGCACGCCCAGCACGATGTACATGGTGATGATGGCCGCCAGGATCAGCCACAGGGTATTGGACAGCGACGCCTGGAAGGCCAGTGCCGCGCCCTGGAAGTTGGTGACGGTGGAGTCGGGCATGCCGATCTCGTCTTCGGCCGCCTTGATGGCCTTGACCGCCTCGCCCAGGGAGGCGCCCTTGGCCAGGTTGAAGGAGACGGTGGCCGCAGGGAACTGGCCGATGTGGTTCACCACCAGCGGGGCCGTGCGTTCGGTGACGGTGGCAATCGAGGACAGCGGCACCTTGCCGCCGGCCGATGTGACCAGGAAGATGCTGTCCAGCGCCTCGGGGCCGCGCTGGAATTCCGGCTTGACCTCCATCACCACGCGATACAGGTTCGATTGCGTGTAGATGGTGGAAATCAAGCGCTGGCCGAAGGCGTTGTAGAGCGCATTGTCGATGGCGGCCGTGGTGATGCCCAGCCGTGAAGCGGCATTGCGGTCGATCTCGATGTAGGCCTGCAGGCCCTGGTCCTGCAGGTTGGTGGCCACGTCTTCCAGCTGCGGGAGCTGCTGCAGGCGTGCAATCAGCTTGGGCACCCAGGTGCTCAGCGTGCCCGGATCGGCGTCTTCCAGCGTGAACTGGTATTGCGTGCGCGAGACGCTGTCCTCGATGGTCAGGTCCTGCACCGGCTGCATGTAGAGCGTCACGCCCGGCACTTCCTGCGCGAGCTTGGATTGCAGGCGGCGGATCACATCCGAGGCCGAGACATCGCGCGTTTCATGCGGCTTCAGGTTGATGAGCATGCGGCCGCTGTTGAGCGTGGCGTTGGTGCCATCCACACCGATGAAGGAGGACAGGCTTTCCACCGCCGGGTCTTCCAGCACCACCTTGGCCAGTTGCTGCTGCTTCTCGCCCATGGCACCGAAGGAGATCGATTGCGTGGCCTCCGAGATGCCCTGGATCACGCCCGTATCCTGCAGCGGGAAGAAACCCTTGGGCACGAACACGTACAGCAGCACGGTCAGGCCCAGGGTAGCGACGGCCACCAGCAACGTGAGCTTCTGGCGTTCCAGCACCCATTCCAGCATCACGCCATAGCGCGCGATGATGCGGTCGAAGAAAGCCTGGCTCTTGTGATAGAACCAGCCCTGCTCTTCTTCCGGCTGGTGGCGCAGCAGGCGCGCGCACATCATCGGGGTGAGGGTCAGCGAGACGACCGCCGAGATCAGGATGGAGACCGCCAGCGTGACCGCGAATTCGTGGAACAGGCGGCCGACCACATCACCCATGAAGAGCAGCGGGATCAGCACGGCGATCAGCGAGAAGGTCAGCGAGAAGGTCAGCGAGATGATGGTGAAACCGATCTGCTCCGCGCCCTTCAAGGCGGCCTGCATGGGTTTCATGCCCTCTTCGATGTAGCGCGAGATGTTCTCGATCATCACGATGGCATCATCGACCACGAAGCCGGTGGCAATGGTCAGTGCCATGAGCGTGAGGTTGTTGATCGAAAAGCCCGCCAGGTACATCACCGCAAAGGTGCCCACCAGCGACAGCGGCACTGCCACGCTGGGAATGATGGTGGCCGGCACGTTGCGCAGGAAGACGAAGATCACCATCACCACCAGCGCCACCGAAAGCAGCAGTTCGAATTTCACGTCTTCCACGGAAGCGCGGATGGTGGTGGTGCGGTCGGTCAGGATGTGGACATCGATGGCTCCCGGCAGGCTGGCCTGCAGCTGCGGCAGGATCTTCTTGATGCTGTCGACCACGGCGATCACGTTGGCGCCGGGCTGGCGCTGGATGTTCACGATCACCGCCGGCTGCTGGTTGGCCCAGGCACCCAGGCGGACGTTTTCTGCACCGTCGATCACATCGGCCACATCCGAGACGCGGATGGGCGCACCGTTCTTGTAGGCGATGATCAGGTTGCGGTATTCATCGGCCGAACGCAGCTGGTCGTTGGCATCGATGGTGGAGGCGCGCGTGGGGCCATCGAAACTGCCCTTGGCCTGGTTGACGTTGGCGTTGCCAATGGCCGTGCGCACGTCATCCAGGTTCAGGCCCAGTGCAGCCACGGCACGCGGATTCAACTGCATGCGGACGGCCGGACGCTGGCCGCCCGACAGGCTCACCAGACCCACGCCGGACAATTGCGAAATCTTTTGCGCCAGGCGGGTATCGATCAGGTCCTGCACCTTGGGTAGCGGGATGGTCTTGGAGGTGACCGCCAGCGTGATGATGGGCGTATCGGCCGGGTTGACCTTGCTGTAGACCGGCGGCATCGGCAGGTCCGAGGGGAGCAGGTTGCTGCCGGCGTTGATGGCCGCCTGCACCTCCTGCTCGGCCACGTCCAGGCTGAGATCCAGATTGAATTGCAGCGTGATCACCGAAGCCCCGCCGGAGCTGGTGGACGACATCTGCTTCAAGCCCGGCATCTGGCCGAACTGGCGTTCCAGGGGCGCGGTGACCGAGGAGGTCATCACGTCCGGACTGGCGCCGGGATAGAGCGTGACCACCTGGATGGTCGGGTAATCGACTTCGGGCAGGGCCGACAGCGGCAGGAGCCGGTAGGCGACGATGCCCACCAGCAGGATCGCCAGCATCAGCAAGGATGTGGCGACCGGCCGCAGGATGAACTGGCGCGAGGGATTCATGCGTGAGCCTTGTCCTTACTTGGCGCCATTGGCGTTGCCTGCGTTGCTGGCGGGGGCGCCGCTGGCGCTGCCACCACCGGCACCCGCTTCACGCTGGCGGCGCAGCTCCATCATCTTCTGGCGGCGCTGGTCTTCGGGCAGCTTCTTGATCTCTTCGCCGAATTCACCGGCGTCGATGCGCTTGTTGATCTCGGCCCAGCGCTTCTGGCGTTCTTCCGGACTCAGGTTGGCTTGACCGCCCTGGCCTACCTCACCACCCTGGCCGCCCTGGCCGCGCTTGCCGTGGCGGCGTTCGGGGTTCTCGGTAGTCAGCTTGTTGGCCGGATCATCCGCCCCGCCACGGGCCACCGCTTCCACCTTGGCGCCTTCGCGCAGGCGGTCGATACCGTCGATGACCACGGTTTCACCGGCAGCGATGCCATCGGTGATGACGGTCAGGTCATCCTGCACGGGACCGGTCTTGACCAGGCGCACGGTGACGGTGTTGTCTTCCTTGACCACATACACGAACAGTCCCTTCGAACCGCGCTGGATAGCCGCCGTCGGGATGACGATGGCGCCTTCCTCGGTCTTGAGCTGCAGGCGGATGTTGACGAACTGGCTGGGGAAGAGCGCGTAATCGGTATTGGGGAACTGGGCCTTCAACTTGACGGTGCCGGTGGTGGCATCGACCACGTTGTCGATGGTCAGCAGCACGCCGTCGGCCAGCTTCTTCTTCTGCTCGCGGTCCCAGGCCTGGGCCGGCAGCTTGCGGCCGCTCTGCAGTTGCTGCAAGACCTTGGGGATATTGTCTTCGGGGATGCTGAAGATAGCCGTGATCGGCTGCAGCTGGGTGATGATGACCAGCCCGTTGGTATCGCTGGTGGTGACGTTGTTGCCGACATCAGCCTGGCGCAGGCCGAGGCGGCCGCTGATGGGCGCGGTCACGCGGGTAAACGACAGTTGCAGGCGGGCGCTGGCGACGCTGCCCTCATCGGCCTTGACCGTACCTTCGTATTGCTTGACCAGCGCGGCCTGCGTATCGACCAGCTGGCTGGCGATCGAGTCCTGCGACAGCAGGGTCTGGTAACGCTTCAGGTCCAGTCGGGCCGAGGCCAGCAAGGCGCGGTCGCGCGCCAGTTGCCCTTCGGCCTGGGTCAGCGCGGCCTGCAGCGAGCGCGGATCGATCTCGGCCAGCAGGTCGCCGGCCTTGACCACCTGGCCTTCCTTGTAATGCAGCTTCATCAGCTGGCCGTCCACGCGGGCACGCACGGTGGCCGTCGCGGTCGGGGTCACGGCACCCAGGCCATTGAGGAAGACATCGACGTTCTGCACCTGGGCCTTGGCTACGCCCACCGGCATGGTCTGGCCAGCGAAGGCGCCGGGGCCGCCGGGACGGCGCGCGCCCGGCCCGCCCGGGCCACCCGGGCCGGGGCGCCCGCCGGGACCGCCCATGGCAGACATCTGTTCCTGATCGGCCTTCTTCTTGGACCACCACTTGTAGCCGCCACCGGCCGCCAGCGCCGCCACCAGGACCCAGAACCACCAGCGGCGCAGGATGCTGCCGCGAGACGAAACGTTGGAGGGGGACGGCTGCTTGGAATTGGGAGTATTTGTCATGTCAGGAAAACCGGTGAACCGATCACGTCATCAAGTAGTCACGTCAGCGGGCCGCCACCATGGCAGCCCGCCGGCATTTGTCTGCGTTTTTTTCTGTATTTCTTTCAGTACAGGTCCCTGTACTGCTTTTTGCTCATTTTTCTGTACGTCTTCCCGTACGGCCAAGCCAAGGCTCGCCGAAAGCACAAGGGAAGACGGCCCCTCCTGCCGGAGCCGGGCCGCCCGCCGTTATTCTCTCCGACCAGGATGACCGCTGTACAACAACGTGCGCCAGCCATCCCGCAACCGGGCTGGCACGCAGTGTACCCAGCTATTGCCCGCATTGCACGATGTGCCAACGAGAACAGCCTTGCGGACCACCGCAAGGCTGTAGGGTGGGACTGCACGCAGCGCCAGAGTCAGGCTTTTGCGGCGCGGCGGCAAGTCCTGCCTGGCCTGGCTTACTTGGCCGGCGGGGCGTCCGGTGCCGGCTTGCCGTCACGCGGGGGGCCCTTGCGGTCGCCGTGGCGCTGGTGTTCCATCTTTTCCCAGCGATGGCGTTCCATCTTGGCGTGTTCGGCATCAAAGATCTTCTGCTGTTCCGGCGACAGGGTCGCGTAGAAGTCCTTGGTGGCGGCGATGCGCTGTTCGGCGAAGGCTTCACGCTTGCGCATCATGTCGAGCTGCTTGTCCAGGCGTTCCGGGGTGGACAGCTTGGCCCATTCTTCCTTGTTGGGACGGCCGGCCTGGTCGAAGGGGGCCGGCTTGGTCTTGTCAAGGAAGAGCTTCCAGGCGGCTTCCTGGGAAGCCGTGATCTTGAGCTTGTCGTGCATCTCGGCCTGGTGCTTGGCGCGCATCTGCTCGAACTTGGCGATCTGTTCCGCGCTCGGGGCATGGCCGCGCGGGCCATCCGGGCCGCCCGGGGGCATCTGGGCGAAGGCCGACAGGGTCACGGCGCTGATGCTAACGGCGGCGATGCCGGCGAGGATACGGTTTTTCATTGTCAACATGGCTTGCTCCTTTCAGGGGATGGTGCTCTGATGCGTTCGGCAGCGACGTGCTGCCTTGGCATGGTTCCCATTAAACCGGCGGCGTGTATCAACGGTTTTTCCGCTGTGGCGTCATTTGTATCGTTTTGTATATACGGGGGCCGCCCAGGTATCGTTTTATTTCTGCCCGGCTCCTTGTAAAGACCCGATACAAATCCGCCCTGCACCTGCGGACAAGTTCGGCATAATGCGATCCATGGATACAAATACTCACATCCTCGTCGTCGACGACGACCGCGACATCCGCACCCTGCTGGCCGAATACCTGGACAGCAACGGCCTGCGCACCCTCACCGCCACCAATGGCAGCGAAATGCGCCGCGTGCTGGAAGAGTCGCGGGTAGACCTGATCGTGCTGGACCTGACCCTGCCGGGCGAGGACGGCCTGACCCTCTGCCGCAACCTGCGCGCCACCTCCTCGGTGCCGGTGATCATGCTGACCGCGCGCGGCGAGCCGCTGGACCGCATCCTCGGCCTGGAAATGGGGGCCGATGATTACCTGGCCAAGCCCTTCGAGCCTCGCGAACTGTTTGCCCGCATCCGCAGCGTCCTGCGCCGCACGCAGGCACTGCCGCCCAACATGGCCCAGCCGGATGTGGCGACCATGCGCTTTGCCGGCTGGACGCTGGACCTGACCGCACGCCACCTGGTGAACCGGGATGGCGTGGTGGTGGCCTTGTCGGGCGCCGAGTTCCGGCTGCTGAAGGTGTTCCTCGACCATCCCAACCGCGTGCTCAACCGCGACCAGTTGCTGGAGCTCACGCAAGGCCGCGAATCCGATCCCTTCGACCGTTCGGTGGATATCCAGATCAGCCGCCTGCGCCAGAAGCTGGGCGACGATGCCCGCACGCCCACCATCATCAAGACCGTACGCAACGAGGGTTATGTGCTGGCCACCACCGTCACGGCCGAAGGCGCAGGCCGCAGCGCATGAAGAACTTCCTGGGCTCCATCGGCAACCGCATCTTCTTCCTGCTGCTCGGCGGGATCGTGGTCGCGGTATTGGCCACCAACTGGCTGGCCGGCAACGAGCGCCGCAATACCCTGCGCGAGCTGCGCTTCCAGCACCTGGCCGACCGCGTCGAGCAGATCGTGCAGGCGGTGGACGACATCCCCCCGGCGCAGCGTCCCATCGTGCTGCAGGCCGCCACCAACTTCGGTTTCGAGGCGCGCATGGTGGAGGACATGAACGATGCCATCGGCCCCAATGCCAGCACCAGTCCGCTCATCGAGATGCTGCAGGCGCGCCTGGGCGAGGAACGCAAGATTGCTGTGCAGCGCGAGAGCGAATGCCCGCCCTTGCGTGCCGACGACGGTCGCGGGCCGCGCCGCGATACCTGCCGCGTCATCTACATCAGCCTGCATGACCAGGCCCTCATGCGCCTGCGCCTGCACCAGCCGGGCGAGCCCCCGGCCCTGCGCGGGCGCGGTCCGGGCGGGCCGGCCGGCTTGTTCGGGCTGCAATACATCCTGCTGTTTTTGGTCTTGATCGCCATGCTGGCCTGGCTGGTGGCGCGCATGGCCACGCGTCCGATCCGCCAGCTGGCGCAAGCCGCTTCGCGCCTGGGCAGCGACATCGACCATGCACCGCTGCCCGAGGCCGGGCCGACCGAGATCCGCCAGGCAGCCCACGCCTTCAATGCCATGCAGGCGCGCATCCGCCGCCAGATCCAGCATCGCACCCACATGCTGGCGGCCATCACGCATGACCTGCAGACACCGTTGACGCGCATGCGCCTGCGGCTGGAGAAGGTCACCGATGTCCCGCTGCAGCAGAAGCTCATCGACGACCTGGGGGTGATGCATGGCATGGTGCGGGAAGGACTGGACCTGGCACGCAGCATGGATTCCTCCGAGAAGATCCAGGCATTGGATATCGATTCGCTGCTCGACAGCGTCTGCGC
Organism: Herbaspirillum aquaticum; assembly: GCF_002213425.1. GTDB lineage: Bacteria > Pseudomonadota > Gammaproteobacteria > Burkholderiales > Burkholderiaceae_D > Herbaspirillum > Herbaspirillum aquaticum. The sequence goes on from NZ_NJGV01000022.1 coordinate 89,968, forward strand.
CGACGCCGCCGATGCCGGCCAGGACGTGGCGCTGCAAGGCAGTACCCGCGCCTTCGTGATGGCCCAGCCGGGCGCCCTGCGGCGCTGTCTGACCAACCTGGTCGACAATGCCTGCAAGTACGGCAAGTCGGCGCGCGTGTCCATCGCCCTGGAACAGCAGAAGATCGCCATCCGCATCCGCGACCAGGGGCCGGGCATTCCCGAGTCCGAACTGGAGGCGGTGTTCGAACCCTTCTATCGCCTGGAGACCTCGCGCTCGCGCGATACCGGCGGCACCGGCCTGGGGCTGACCATTGCGCTCAATATCGCCGAGAACCACCACGGCCAGCTGCGCCTGCGCAACCTGCCTGAAGGCGGACTGGAAGTGCTGCTGGAATTGCCGCCCATGACGCCTGCCAAAAATCGGTGAAATCCTTCACCCGTGCATGAAAAAACCGCCGCAAACCCTCACGGGATGCGGCGGTTTTCATATCCCGGCCAGGAAGGCCGCTACCAGCTCAACCGAAGTAGTTCAGGCCCAGCGCGGCGTTGACTTCCGACATCGTCTGCGCAGCCACGGCGCTGGCGCGTTCGGTACCGCGCTTCAAGATGGCCAGCACTTCGCCGCGATCCTTGGCGAATTCTTCGCGGCGGGTGCGGATGGGTTCCAGCATTTCCTGCAGGATCCCTTCCAGGCGGCGCTTGACCACGCTGTCGCCCAGGCCGCCGCGGGTGTAGTGGGCCTTCAGTTCGGCCACGGCATCGCGGTCCGGGTCGAAGGCATCCAGGAAGGTGAAGACCACATTGCCCTCGACCTGGCCCGGATCATCCACGCGCAGGTGGTTGGGGTCGGTGTACATGCGGTGCACGGCCTGCTTGATCTCGGCCGGGGTCGCGCCCAGGGCAATGGAGTTGCCCAGCGACTTGCTCATCTTGGCCTTGCCATCGATGCCGGGCAGGCGGCCGGTTTCGGAGAGCACTTCCTTGCATTCGACCAGCACTTCGCGATCCACCGTGGCATTGAATTTGCGCACCAGTTCATTGGTCTGCTCGATCATGGGCAGCTGGTCGCTGCCCACCGGCACCAGCTGGCCCTTGAAGGCGGTGATGTCGGCGGCCTGGCTGACCGGATAGGTCAGGAAGCCGGCCGGGATGTCGCGCTCGAAGCCGCGCAGGCGGATTTCTTCCTTGATGGTGGGGTTGCGCTCCAGGCGCGAGACCGTCACCAGGTTCAGCAGCACCATCGACAATTCATACAGCTCGCGCACCTGGGACTGGATGAAGATGGTCGACTTCTCGGGATCGATGCCCACGGCCAGGTAGTCCAGCGCCACTTCGAGCACGTTGTCGGTGACTTTCTGGTGGCGGCCGACGTTGTCGGTCATGGCCTGGGTATCGGCCAGCAGCAGGAACTGCCGCGAGGTTTCCTGCAGCGCCACGCGCGACTTGAGCGAGCCGATGTAGTGGCCCAGGTGCAAGGGACCGGTAGGACGGTCGCCGGTGAGGACGACGGGCAGGCTGCTGGTGGTGGGGGTGGAGCTCGTGGCGTTCGAAGACATGGTCATTCCTGATCGTTAATCTCTGGAATGCCGCCGGTCCCGAAGCTGAAGAAACAATGCCGCCGGAACCGGCGGCATCATGGTCACATGGTCAAGCTGTGTGAAAACGGGCCGCCTCGTTCAGGCGCGCCACCAATGCTGGGTTTTCGCAAGTTGATCTTTTCGGAAAAGCATGGCGGCGAGTATAGCACCGGCAGCGCCCCATGTTGCGTTGCATAAGAAAAAACCGCCTGCAAGAGGCGGTTCTGGCGCTGGGCTCAGCTTGTGCGCGAATTCAATACGCACCCGGTGGCGGACCGTAATACACCGGCGGCGGGCCGTAATACCCCGGGGGCGGCGGCGGTGCGTAGTAGTAGCGCGGGTGATAGGTGTAGACGGTGGTGGTCTGCACCGGCTGCTGCACCTGGTTGCCCTTGCTGTACATACATTGGGTGTAGGTCATGTCGTAGCGCTGCTGCATCGAGTAGTTGCCTCCTGCGGCGGCGTTGCTGCCGGCCGCACTGCCCACCAGCAAGCCACCGCCGGCACCGATGGCCGCACCCGCACCGGCATTGCCCGAGGCCGCGCCGATGAGGGCACCGGCCACGGCACCCACGGCGGTGCCGACCGCGGCACTGTTGGCCGCATTGTTCTGGGTCTGCGCGGCCTGGCCGCCGATGGCGTCCTGGGCGTATTGCTGGCATTGCTGCTGGTCGGCGCGGAACTGTTCATACGTCTTGTCCTTGCCGGGCATGGCCATCACCGAAGGGCCGGTCGGCACGCTCACGCAGCCTCCCAGCGCCAGCATGGCACCCAGGGCGGAGACGGTGGCGGCGGTCTTGTAGAGGGGTTTCACGATGTTTCCTTTATCGGGGATCGGACGAATTACCTGGCTGAGACGCGGCTTACTGCGGCGGCGTACTACCCGGCACACCCGGCGTATTGGGCACGACCTTCATCCAGGGGCTGGGGCAGTTCTGGACGTAGGGGTAGTAGGACTTGGAATCAGCGCAGTAGTACCAGTAGTCCTGGCGCTGCGGCTCCACGTAGACCGGTGCGGGTGCCCGCTCCACGTAGACCGGCGGCGGGTAATACACCGGCGGCGGATAGTAGACAGGGGGCGGCACCCATACCGGTCCGCCGATCACCACGCCACCATAGAAGCGCCCGTGCGCATAGGCCGAGGCGCTGGCAACCAGGCCGGCTACCGCCAGCGCGCCACAGACGCCAATTGCCGCTAGTTTTTTCATGTTGTTGCCCTTGGGTGTGTCTCAGAATAATGGGAATGCTTGCCGGATGGCCTCAAGGCCGCGTTCCCCACGCGGCCGCATCAGCCTGGAATCCTTGCCCGGTGCGGCTTGCAGACGCATCTGGCGCAGGAAAGCAATATACGCCGGGGCTGCGGTGAAATCTCGAGATGTTTCAATTCGTAACCCTAATCAACAGAGATATACACGGGGTTGAAAAGGCTTTGCAATCAGGGGGTGGCTCGGGTCTCCCGGCTAGTTCCATTCGAGAACATGCGATTCTTTGTGTACAAATTTGCCCCGCCAGCTGAGGGCTCGTGGCCGGCCGCTATAATTTTCCAAGAGGGAATTTTCATGATTTGAAACTCATGCCTTTATACGACGGCAGTCATTCCCTCATCCGCAGCAATCTGATGCTCATCGCACGTGGCGAACGTGCGAAAGTCATCGCGATTGGCAAGCTTACCGCCTTGCAACATGACGTTCTCAACGCACAGCGGATTAGCGCCGACCTCCCGCGTTTGCTGGATCCTGAAATTCTCTTTCTCGGCAGGCACCTCTTCAGCAGTCGCCATGCAGACGGATACTCGATTGAAGACATGGTGGAGCAGATCGCCAGCGCTCTCAGTGCGCAGGCCGAAGTAGTCCCTACAAAAAAGATGTCGGCGCTCTGCAATCCTCGCCCCCGAGACGACGGATATGGAAATCGTGTCAATGATGTGGCAGTCCTCGAATTGTCGGCGCGCAAACCGAAGGCGGAATTGTTTTCAACCATCCCGCGCGGCGATTGGGTCAAGCCGCGCCAATGCCCATGACGCTGCCGACGCCACAAAAACAAAACGGCCTTTTTCAAGGCCGTTTATGGTCGCAGTCCTGGGTAACTTAAAGCCTCCAGCGCCCCTGCGACCGGGAAACTATATCACGCTCAACCCGGCCGCGTCATCTGCTCCGGCTTGATCCACTCGGCAAACTGCTCTTCGGTCACAAAGCCCAGCGCCAATGCCGCCTGCTTCAGGGTGGTACCGTCGTGATGCGCCTGCTTGGCGATCTTGGCGGCCTTGTCGTAACCGATGTGCGGGGCCAGGGCCGTCACCAGCATGAGCGATTTTTCCATCAGTTCGCCAATGCGGCTGTGGTTGGCTTCAATGCCGCGCGCGCAGTGCTCCTCGAAGCTGGCCATGCCATCGCCCAGCAGGCGTACGCTCTGCAGGAAGTTGTGGATGATCACCGGCTTGAACACGTTGAGCTCGAAGTTGCCGCTGGCACCGCCAATGTTGAGTGCGACATCGTTGCCGAAGACCTGGGCGCACAGCATGGTCATGGCTTCGCACTGGGTCGGGTTGACCTTGCCCGGCATGATGGAGCTGCCTGGCTCGTTCTCGGGGATGGTGATCTCGCCCAGCCCGGAACGCGGGCCGGAAGCCAGCCAGCGGACGTCGTTGGAGATCTTCATCATGGCCGCCGCCAGGGTCTTGAGTCCACCGTGCGCGGCCACCAGGGCATCGTGTCCGGCCAGGGCGGCAAACTTGTTGGGCGCAGTCTTGAACGGGAAACCGAAGTACTTGGCCAGCTCGGCCGCCACGCGCTCGCCGAATTCGGGATGGGCATTGAGCCCGGTACCGACGGCCGTGCCACCAGCGGCCAGCTCGGAGATGGCGTTGAGGGTGGCGATGATGGCCGATTCGGCATGATCCAGCTGGGCCACGTAGCCCGAGAACTCCTGGCCCAGCGTCAGCGGCGTGGCGTCCTGCAGGTGGGTGCGGCCGATCTTGACGATGTCGGCGAACTGCGCGGACTTGTCCGCCAGCGTGGCGCGCAGGGTGTGCAGCGACGGAATCAGGTGCGTGGCCACGGCCATGCAGGCGGCCACGTGCATGGCGGTCGGGAAGATGTCGTTGGAGGACTGGCCACGGTTGACGTCGTCATTCGGGTGGATCAGGCGATCCTCGCCGCGCACGCCGCCCAGCAGTTCGGAGGCGCGGTTGGCCAGCACCTCGTTCATGTTCATGTTGCTCTGGGTGCCGGACCCGGTCTGCCAGACCGACAGCGGAAACTCCAGCGGATGCTTGCCGGCGATGACCTCATCGGCAGCCGCAATGATGGCCTCGGCCTTCTTGCCGTCCAGCTTGCCCAGGTCGCGGTTGACCGTGGCACAGGCGCGCTTGACGGCGGCCAAGGCCACGATCAGCTCGGCCGGCATGCGCTCGGTGGAAATATGGAAGTGGTGCAGCGAACGTTCGGTCTGCGCGCCCCACAGGCGATCGGCGGGGACTTCAATCAGTCCAAAGGTGTCGCGCTCCATGCGGTGGTTCATGATGCTGGTTCTCCGTGATGAGAGGGCCGCAAGCGGCCCGATGATCCCGTGAGACTCTGGCGCAAGCTGAAGGCTGAGTCACCGACGAGACCGACAAGATGACGTCTAGTGTAACTGCTGGCGGGACCGCCCGCAGGAAGCGGCGGCATGAAGCTGGCGAGGGGTCGGCAATGCTCGGCAGGCAATCAGCCGGCCTTGTTGTCCTTGGGCGGATCAGGCAGCACACAGGCCTCGACCACTTGCAGGTCGTTGTCCTTGGCGAAGTTGACCACGAAGTGATAGGCCAGCGGCTCCAGCTCGCGCAGGGCTTCGTTGACCACCACCGAGCGCACGCCATCGATGTGGGTGGGCAGCACGTAGGGAGAATATTTCAGGTGTGCATTGCGACCGCCACTGCCTTCGGGACGGAAGCACGACATCACGCCGCACAGGCGCTCCGCCCAGTCGCTGGGGCGGAACTGCCGGCCATCCGAGGTCTTGCCGAGGATGATGAATTCTTTGGCCGGTGCGTTTGCGGGTTTGATGGGATCAGCCATACATGCATTCTTCTAAAGCGCTTGCAACCGAATGCCCTTGTCCTGGTGGGACCGGAGCCCTGGAGTCCGCGGTGCCTCGGCGATCCACTGCCTGGGTGCCTGCGGTACTGAGTATTATATCTTATAGAAGACTTGGCTTCTACCGGTCTCCCCCGGCTACTGCGTGCCGCTCATGCCTTGCGGGCAAAGCATGCATCCCTGCATGTGGCGGCCTTCTGAAGTGAAGCTGGAAGTATACCGGGTTGGCGAGAATCGCGTTCCCAAAAACAAAGCGGGCCTGAGCCCGCTTCTTCAAAGACAATTCGCTTAGCCCATCCACACCGCTACCGACAGCAGCAGCAACAGGAACATCCACAGCAGCAAGGCGCGCCAGACCAGGCCCACGGTGCTCTGCAGGGTGCGCGGCGAGGGGGTATCACCGGGCAGGCCGTCGGTTTCTTCGGCCATGGAATCGACCGTGGCAGCATCGGCCGGCAGGATGATGCCGGCGGCCGCTTCCTTCTCGGTACCGAAACGCACCCCCATGGCGCCGCCACCGGCAGCCAGGATGATGCCGGCGGCCTCGTCGTCCCAGCGGTTGGCGAAGTTGCGCCAGGCGTAGATGGCATCCTCGAAGTTGCCGACCACCGCAAAGGCCGAGGCCGTCAGGCGCGCCGGAATCCAGTCGATCCAGTAAAAGGCCTGGGCGGCAAACCGGCCGAAGGCTTCATATTTCATGTGATCCGGCTCGTTCCAGGCGCGCGAGAGATATTCGGCCACGCGGTACATCACGGCCAGCGCCGGGCCAGCCGGCATCAGGAACCAGAAGAACACGCCGAAGACGTGGCGATGCGTGGTGATGAGTGCGCGCTCGGAGGCGATGCGGGAAATTTCGCTCACATCCATTGCCGTGGTGTCCAGCTTGGTCCATTCGGCCAGCAGGGTGCGGGCGGTCATTTCGTCGCCCGTGTTCAGGGCCAGCTGGATGGAGGTGAAGTAATGGCTGTAATGGCGGAAACCCAGGGTCATGTAGACCACCAGCACGTTCCAGGCGAAAGCCGCCACCAGGCTCACATGCAGCAGCAGCCAGTAGACCAGCGCCACCGGCACCGTCAGCGCCCCCACCATCACCACCCAGCCCAGGCGGCCGTGATGGGCGTGACCGGCGTTGAACCAGCCTTCGATGGTGGCCGCGAAAGACTTGATCGACGCGTATACCGGATTGTCTGCGCGCAGTGGTTTGAGTTGTTCGATTAACAGCGCAAAGAGAATGGAAAGAAATGTCATCAAGCTGCCTTAGGGGTCTCTGTAGCCCGTACGATAGCGCAGTGCAAGATGGGAATCAAACAATTGATTCGTTGATCACAATCAAGAGCGCGATGTCACGGATTTTTACTTATTTGAACATTAACAGCGACATTGCGTAGCTGAGAGGCGACAAATTCTGTCGCTAACTGCGCAGGAAGTGGAACAGGTTGCGCAGCATGCCGGCAGTTGCACCCCAGATGAAGTAGCGGTCATAGGGCATGGTATAGAAGCTGCGACGGCCCACCGGCGCCGGCAGCTCGACCGAGCGGCGTTGATGGTTCAGGCCATCCATGAGGAAAGCCAGCGGCACTTCAAAGATCTCGGCCACTTCACGCGGATCGCCCACGGCCTCGAACGGCGGCTGTATCAGTCCGGCCACCGGCGTGACCCGGTAACCGGTGCCGGTGAAGTAATCAGGCAGCGAGCCGATGACTTCGATGTGCTGGCGCGCCAGGCCGATTTCCTCTTCGGTCTCGCGCAGAGCGGTCTCGATGGCCGAGCCGTCATAGTCTTCGCGGCGGCCGCCGGGGAAACTGATCTGTCCCGCGTGATCCTTCAGGTCAGCTGTACGCTGAGTGAAGAGAACCGTCATCCCCTCTTCGCGCAGCACGATCGGGATCAGCACCGAGGCCAGCCGGAACCGTCCCTTGGACTCGGCCAGACGTGCCATCTGGTCGCCGCTGTGCTCGGGTTCCCAGCGCGGCGGGTCGGCGAAGCGCTGGCGCAGCCAGTCGGCATTCAGGCGCGCGGCCTCCAGCGCACTTTCGCCGGCGACGGCATCCACAGGCAGATTGACGGGATCGAAACTGGCCACGTTGTGCTCGCTTGATCGTGAGGTTGTCAGGACTTCAATTGGGTGTCAGAAACGAAAAAGGGGCGTCGCGAGACACCCCTTTTCCTGACGCATCAACAGGCGACCGATTACTCGGCAGCAGCAGCCTTTGCCGCACGGCTGGGCAGCTTTTCCTTGATACGTGCCGACTTGCCCGAACGTTCGCGCAGGTAGTACAGCTTGGCACGACGCACGTCACCACGACGCTTGACTTCGATCGAGGCGATCAGCGGCGAGTACAGCTGGAAGGTACGCTCAACGCCTTCGCCCGAAGAAATCTTGCGGACGATGAAGTTGGAGTTCAGGCCACGGTTACGGCGGGCGATGACCACGCCTTCGTAAGCCTGAGCGCGCTTGCGGGTACCTTCAACCACGTTCACGTTGACAATCACGGTGTCGCCGGGGGCGAAGTCGGGAATGTTCTTGGCGAGACGCGCGATCTCTTCTTGCTCGAGTTGCTGGATCAGATCCATTTTTTGCTCCTGTAACCATCTTGCCGGCGCCATTGCCACGAGGGCCGATTGTAAAGCCCGGTAGAGGATGGGGTTTCAAACACGGTGACATCGGCCACCGCACGGTGCAGGTCCGTTGCCGGGCCTGCGGTACTGCATTTGCTGCTAAAACTTCACTCGGGCGATCTGCTCGCGTGCAGGCTTACTGCGGCGGCAAACTGCCCAGAAACTTTTCATCGGTCTTGCTCAGCAAGCCCTGCTCGCGGGCCCTGACGATGAGGTCGGGGCGCTTCTTCTGCGTGGCTTCCAGTGCCCGCTGCCGGCGCCATTTCTGGATCTCGGCATGGTGCCCGCCCAGGAGGATGGACGGCACCGGTGCACCTTCATAGACTTCCGGACGCGTGTAATGCGGCGAATCCAGCAATCCGTTGACAAAACTGTCTTCCACGGCCGAGGCACTGTCGTTGAGCGCACCCGGCAAGAGCCGGATCACTGCATCCATCAGTGCCATCGCCGGCAATTCACCGCCGGAGAGGACGAAGTCGCCGATGCTGATTTCCTCGTCCACACACTTGTCGAGCAGGCGCTGGTCAATCGCTTCATAGCGACCGCACAGCAACACTGCCCCGCTGTCCTGCGACAGCCGCACCACGCGCTCATGCGTCAGCGGTGCGCCTTGCGGTGAAAGATAAATCACACGCGGCCGGGACAAGCCAAGCGCTTGCTGCCGCTGCTGCGCCGCCTCGATGGCAGCCTGCAGCGGCTTGGCCAGCATCACCATGCCGGGACCGCCGCCATAGGGGCGGTCATCCACGGTGCGGTGATTGTCAGTGGTGAATTCACGCGGATTCCACAACTGCAAGCCCCAGCGCTGCTGCTCCAGCGCCCGGCGGGTAATGCCGGACTGCGTGAGCGCGGCGAACATCTCGGGAAACAGAGTGACGACATCAAACTGCATCACGCCTCCATTTCCTGGGTTCTTTTGACTCGTTTGAATCTGTTGAATCTGCTCACATCAGCGAGCCGGAAAAGAAAAAACTGACCTTGAAGGTCAGTAATCCTTGTCCCAGTCGACGATGATCTTTTTTTCGCTCTGCTGCACCGTCTTGACGAACTGGTCGACAAACGGAATCAGCAATTCGGGCGCCGCCGCGGATTTCTCCTTGGCACCCTTTTTCGGCTTTGCATCGGCAGCGGCTTGCGGTTGCGGCGCTGGCGCAGTTTCCTGCACCGGGGCCTTCACCACCAGGATGGGATGGGCGCCGTTGTCCATCATGTCGGACACCACGCCCAGTTGTTCACCCTGGAGATTTTCCACTGCCGAGCCGATCAGATCGACCCAGTAGAATTCATTGTCATCCAGCGCCGGGAAGTGCTTGCGGGAGATGGAGACCACCGTTCCCTTCATGGCTTCGGCCGCATTGCGGTCCGCTACCCCGGTCAGGCGCGCAACGACATCGCCGCTGTGCCCCTTGGACTGCATGACATCGACATCCTGCTTGGGCTGGCCGGATTTCTCCAGCCACCAGGTCTTGGCATTCAACAAGGCATCTGCCTCGGAAGAATAAGGACGCACGCGAATCCAGCCCTGGATTCCGTAGGCTCCGGTCACATGGCCGACGGTCACGAGATCGTCGGGTGCGGAGAACCCCGCCTGGGCTGGATGAGTCATGAGTACACCAGACCTGCTCTTCATCCTTGCGCCAGCAGAACCGGCGCGGAATCAGACAGGAAAACCTGTATTAAGCAGCAGCCTTGGAACCGGCTTCAGCGACCAGGCGAGCAACGGTCGGCGACAGTTGTGCGCCAACGCCTTGCCAGTGAGCCAGACGGTCAGCAGCGATACGCACGGTTTCTTCCTTGCCGGAAGCGACCGGGTTGTAGAAGCCGATGCGCTCGATGAAACGACCATCGCGACGATTGCGCGAGTCGGTTGCAACGATGTTGTAGAAGGGGCGCTTCTTGGCGCCGCCACGAGCTAAACGAATAACGACCATAATGGTTCCAGTAAGAATACGGACACGGAAAAGCCGCAGATTATAACGGACTTCCGCCCACCCGGGCAAGTTGCTTGGCGCTTTTGTGCCAGAGACCAACGCACAACGCCCCGCAAACTCCCCAAAACACGGCAAAAGTGATGTCTTTTGGCATCACTTTTGCCCCTCCTCCGGCCAGGACTGCCGCGTGGCAGCTTGTCCTGACGGAAATCACCCGGCGCCAGGGCCTCGGCTATACTGCTGCCAGACCTGACCACGAACGATATGGCCGCCAGATTCATCTCTGACGGCTTACAACAGAATAAAGAGACGAGCAGCATGCCCTTGCCTTCCGCACCCCGCCACAAGAACAAGACCCTGACGACCTTCCTGGCCACCGTCTTCGGCAGCATCGGCCTGCACCGCTTCTATCTCCACGGCAGCCGTGACCGCTTCGGCTGGCTGCACATCCTGGCCATTCCCTTGTCACTGGCCTTGATGGCGGCGCGGCCGGAGGCGCCCAAGCTCTTCACCGGCCTGCCCTTCGTGCTGTCGGTGCTCATTGCCTGCCTGGAAGCGCTGGTGCTGGGCCTGACGCCCGACGACAAGTGGGATGCACGCTACAACGCCGGCAGCGGCAAGAACTCGGAATCGCACTGGATCCTGGCCCTGATCCTGGTCCTGACCGTGGGATTGGGCGCCATGGGCGTGATCGCCCTGCTGGCGCGCAGCTTTGACCTGCTCTTCACCGGCGGGGCTTTCGGCTGACCTGCTACCCTGCCATCTCCTCCCAATGAACAAGCCCGGAACATCGCCAAGGCGTTGTTCCGGGCTTTTGTCTGAAGACCTGATCAGAACTGCTCTTCAGCCAGCGCCATGACTGCCGCACCGCCATCGACGACGGCCGTGCGATAGGCCAGCGCCTGCGGCAGGATCTGCTCGGCGTAGAAACGCGCGGTCGCCAACTTGGCTTCGTAGAACTTGCCGTCGCCCTCGCCGGATTTCAGCTTGCCCGCCGCAATGGCTGCCGCACGCGCCATTTGCCAGCCACCCAGCACCACGCCAGCCATCTTCAGGTACGGGACGCTGCCCGCGAAGACCGCCTTGATATCGCTCTTGACGTTGGCCACCACATACTCGACCACCTGTTCCAGCGCATCGGCGGCGTCGGCCAGGCGCGCCGCGATGGGCTGCAGTTGCGCATCGCCCTGCAGCTCGGCCACGGTCTGGCGCACCTGGGCGATGATGCCCTTGGCCACGGCACCGCCGTCACGCACGGTCTTGCGGCCCACCAGGTCATTGGCCTGGATGGCCGTCGTGCCTTCGTAGATCGGCAGGATGCGGGCGTCGCGATAATGCTGGGCCGCACCGGTTTCCTCGATGAAGCCCATGCCGCCGTGCACCTGCACGCCGGTGGAGGTCACGTCGACGGACATCTCGGTGATCCAGCCCTTGACGATGGGCACCAGGTATTCGTAGAAGGCCTGGTTGGATTTGCGGGTCGCTTCATCATCGCTGAAGTGCGCCGCGTCCGAGGTAGCTGCGGCCACATAGGACAAGGCCCGCGCCGCCTCGATCTGGGCGCGCATGGACATCAACATGCGACGCACATCGGGCTGGTGGATGATGGCCACCGGACCGGGCGAGCCGGCCAGGTCGCGCGACTGGATGCGGTCGCGGGCATAGGACACCGCCTTCTGGTAGGCACGTTCCGACACCGACAGCCCCTGGATGCCCACGGCGAAGCGTGCCGCATTCATCATGATGAACATGTATTCCAGGCCGCGATTCTCTTCACCGACCAGGGTGCCGATGGCGCCGCCATGGTCGCCGAACTGCAGCACGGCAGTCGGGCTGGCCTTGATACCCAGCTTGTGTTCGATCGAGACGCAGTGCACGTCATTGCGCGCGCCCAGCGAACCGTCGGCATTGACCAGGAACTTGGGCACGATGAAGAGTGAAATGCCCTTCACGCCTTCAGGCGCATTGGGCGTGCGGGCCAGCACCAGATGGACGATGTTCTCGGCCATGTCGTGCTCGCCATAGGTGATGAAGATCTTGGTACCGAAGAGCTTGTAGGTCCCGTCGCCCTCCGGCACGGCGCGGGTGCGCACCAGTGCCAGGTCGGAGCCGGCCTGCGGCTCGGTGAGGTTCATGGTGCCGGTCCACTTGCCGGAGATGAAGTTGGCGATGAAGGTTTCCTTCTGCTGCTGCGTGCCGGCCGTCATCAGCGCTTCGATGGTGCCATCGGTCAACAGCGGGCACAGCGCGAAGGAGAGATTGGCCGAGTTCAGCATCTCGATGCAGGGCGTGGCCAGCAGCTTGGGCAGGCCTTGTCCGCCGAACTCCACGGGATGCTGCACGCCTTGCCAGCCGGCCTCACCGAACTGGCGGAAGGCCTCCTTGAAACCCGGGCTGGTGGTGACCTTGCCGTCGGACCAGCTGCTGGGCGCCTTGTCGGCGGAATGGTTCAGCGGGGCGATCACTTCACTGCAGAAACGGGCGTTTTCTTCGAGAATGGCCTCGGCCGTTTCTGGCGTGGCATCCTCGCAGCCGGGCAGCGCATTCACGGCTGCCAGACCGGCCAGTTCGTTCATGACGAACAACATATCCTTTACGGGCGCGGTGTAACTCATCTCCAACCTCCATTGGGAACGCTCTGCCGGCGTTCCTTGGGTACACGAAAACACCCCGGCTTGAGCCGGGGCGGATACTACGATTCAGGACAGATCAGCCAAGCTGCTTGACCAGCTCGGGGACGACCTCGAAGAGGTCACCCACCAGGCCATAGTCAGCCACCGAGAAGATCGGCGCTTCCTCGTCCTTGTTGATGGCGACGATGACCTTGGAGTCCTTCATGCCGGCCAAATGCTGGATCGCGCCGGAGATACCGACGGCGATATAGAGCTGCGGCGCGACGATCTTGCCGGTCTGGCCGACCTGCCAGTCGTTGGGCACGTAGCCTGCGTCAACAGCGGCGCGGGACGCGCCCATGGCAGCGTTGAGCTTGTCGGCCAGCGGCTCCAGGATCTTGAAGCTTTCCGCCGAGCCCATGCCACGGCCACCGGAAACGATGATCTTGGCAGCGGTCAGTTCGGGACGATCCGACTTGGCCACTTCACGGCCCACGAAACTGGACTTGCCCGAATCGGCCACGGCCGGGATGCTTTCCACGGCCGCCGAACCACCCTGTGCGGCCGGATCGAAACCGGTGGTGCGCACGGTGATGACCTTGATCGGGTCGATCGACTGCACGGTGGCAATGGCGTTGCCGGCGTAGATGGGACGCTCGAAGGTATCAGCCGACTCCACCTTGGTGATGTCGGAAATCTGGCCCACGTCCAGCTTCGCAGCCACGCGCGGCAGGATGTTCTTGCCGTAGGCAGTGGCGGGCGCGAGGATGTGGCGGTAATCCTTGGCGATGGCCAGGACTTGTTCGGCCACGTTTTCGGCCAGGCCATCGGCGAATTGCGGAGCATCAGCCAGCAGCACCTTGGCTACGCCTGCCACTTGGGCGGCAGCGTCAGCGGCGGCCTTGGCGTTGGAACCGGCCACCAGGACGTGGACATCGCCACCGGCTTGCGCTGCGGCGGTGATGGTGTTGAGGGTGCTGCCCTTGAGGCTGGCGTTGTCGTGTTCGGCAATAACGAGTGCGGTCATGATCAGATCACCTTGGCTTCATTTTTCAGTTTGGCGACCAGGGTCGCGACATCCGGCACCTTCACGCCGGCGCTGCGCTTGGCAGGCTCGGTGACCTTCAGGGTCTTCACGCGCGGGGCCACGTCCACACCCAGCTCTTCGGGCTTGACGGTATCGAGCTGCTTCTTCTTGGCCTTCATGATATTGGGCAGCGTGACGTAACGCGGCTCGTTCAGGCGCAGGTCGGTGGTGATGATGGCCGGCAGGGCCAGGGCCAGGGTTTCCAGGCCGCCGTCCACTTCACGGGTCACGGTGACCTTGCCCTCTTCCAGGACCACCTTGGAGGCGAAGGTGGCTTGCGGCCAGCCCAGCAAGGCAGCCAGCATCTGGCCGGTCTGGTTGCAGTCGTCGTCGATGGCCTGCTTGCCCAGGATGATCAGCTGCGGCTGCTCCTTCTCGGCCAGGGCCTTGAGGATCTTGGCCACGGCCAGCGGTTGCAGTTCGACATCGGCCGCCACTTCGGCCAGGATGCCGCGATCGGCACCAATGGCCATGGCGGTGCGCAGGGTTTCCTGGCACTGGGTCACGCCGGCGGAGACGGCGATCACTTCGGTGACCTTGCCGCCTTCTTTCAGGCGCACGGCTTCTTCCACCGCGATTTCGTCAAACGGGTTCATCGACATCTTGACGTTGGCGATATCGACGCCGCTGCCGTCGCTCTTGACGCGCACCTTGACGTTGTAATCCACGACGCGCTTGACTGGTACTAATACTTTCATCGCATGGCCCTTGCAAAAAGGAATTGACGTAAACGTAAACTTCCGCAGGATTATAAAAGCAAAACGGGGTGCCTACCGGTTTTTAGCACGATCGTTCTTTTTAATGTTCGCAGCATACACCAAAGATTCACGTGAGCGGAAGAGGAAATGAAGAGAAGCTGAAAAAAACTTCATGCAGCGGAATTGACGCGCGGCCTGCCCATAGGCAACACCGCGCCGTTCAGACCGCCAGGTGGGGTACCGGTTCGCCGCGCAGGCCGGCCAGCAGGTTGGAGACGGCCAGCTCGGCCATGGCCAGCCGGGTTTCATGGGTGGCCGAACCGATGTGGGGCAAGGCCACCACGTTGGGGAGTTGCAGCAAGGGCGATTCGGCGGGCAGCGGCTCAACTTCGAACACATCCAGGCCGGCACCGTAGAGGGTCTTGTCCTGCAGGGCCGCAATCAGCGCGGCCTCATCGACGATGCGTCCGCGCGAGGCATTGATGAAGATGGCGCTGCGCTTCATGAGCGCGAATTCGCGTGCGCCGATCAGCCGTTCGGTATCGGCGTTCAAGGGCAGCATCACGCAGACGAAGTCCGCCTGGGCCAGCAATTCGTCCTGGCTGACGTAGCGCGCACCGAGTTCGCGCTCGGCCTCGGGATCGGGCCGGCGGTTGTGATACAGGATCGGCATGCCGAAACCATGATGCGCCCGCCGCGCCACCGCAGAGCCGATGCGGCCCATGCCGATCAGGCCCAGCGTCTTGCCGTGCACGTTGACGCCAAACTGGGCCTCACCGATGCTGCCCTTCCAGCGTCCGGCCTTGACGTATTCGGCCAGTTCCACCACGCGGCGCGCGGTGGAGAGGATCAAGGCAAAGATGGTGTCGGCAGTCGCTTCGGTGAGCACGCCGGGCGTATGCGCCAGCATCAGCCCGCGCCGGCGGAAATAATCCAGGTCGAAATTGTCCACGCCCACCGAGATGGTGGAGGCGATCTTGAGTTGCGGCGCGCCCTCCAGCATCTCGTTGGTAATCGGCAGGCTGGCGCCGATCATGCCATGGGCGGTTTTCAGTGCCGCGAGGAAATCCGCACGGTTGTCTTGCGTAATACGGTCGAAGAGCGTGACCTCACATTCCGCCTCCAGGCGCTGCAGCAGATGCTCGGGCAATTTTTTGTAGACGACGACGTGCGGCTTCATGGCAGTTCCTGTGAAAGTCAAATCAGGCCGAAGCCGCCTCCAGCTCGGCCCGGGTAGGCAAGCCTTCCATGTCACCCACCACCTGGATGGCGAACGCCCCGATGCGGTTGCCGCGCATGACGGCCTCGGGTACCGGCAAGCCTTCCAGCATGCCGCTGATGACCCCCACGGCGAAGCCGTCCCCTGCCCCCACGGTATCGACCACTTCCTTCACCGGCACCCCGGCCACCCTGCCCTCGCCTTCACTGTTGCGCCAGTAAGCGCCCTCGGCGCCCAGCTTGATGACCACCATCTTCACACCGCGCTCCAGGTAGAAGCCGGCGATGGCGCGCGGATCTTCATATCCGGTCAACAGCGTGCCTTCCGACAAACCCGGCAGCACCCAGTCGGCCTTGAAGGCCAGCGCATTCAACTGCTGCGCCATGACTTCGCGCGAGGGCCACAGCATCGGCCGCAGGTTGGGATCGAAGGAAATCGTCTTGCCCTGCGCCCGCATGAACTCCATGGCGTGATGGGCAAAGGCCATCGTCGTGGGCGACAAGGCCGGTGCGATGCCGGTGGCGTGCAGGTGCCGTGCCGCGCCGAAATACACCGGGTCGAAATCCTCCAGCGACAGGTGGCTGGCCGCCGATCCCTTGCGGTAATACTCGATGGCGGGATCCGCCCCATCCACCGCCTTGGCCTTCAACTGGATGGCCGTGCGGAATTCCATATCGGTCAACACGTGGCTGACGTCCACCCCTTCCTGCGCCACCCGCTTGCGGATGAAGCGGCCAAAGGCATCATTGCCCACCCGGCTGGCCCAACCCACCTTCAAGCCCAGGCGTGCCAGGCCGATGGCCACATTGGTCTCGGCACCGGCCAGTCGGCGCGTATATTTCTCCACTTCCTCGAAGGGGCCGACTTCGTCAGCCACCAGCAAGGCCAGGGCCTCTCCCCAAGTCACCACATCCAGTTGCATCGTCATAGTGCTTGTCCTCAGACGGCCGCCAGCATCGCCACGTGGCGGCGCGTCGTTTCTTCCAGATCCGTGCCCACCAGCGGGAATTCGATGGCCCGCAAGATGCCCGTGGGGAAATGCGCCAGCATGGACGGCCAGTGGGTATCCTGGGCCTGCAGCGGCACGGCCTTGAGCTTGCCCTTGTCCTCCTGCACGCCCTTGCAGTGCACGTAGCGCACGTGCGGTGCCAGCGAACGCGCGGCGGTCTCGGGATCGACGCCCTGCCAGTGCCAGTTGCCCATATCGAAGGTCATGCCGAAGGCATAGCCATTGCCGGTGCACAGCGCCAGGAAGCTGACGATGGGCTCCAGCCGTCCGCCCTGCGGGGTCTGGTCGTTTTCCAGCAGCACTTCGATGGGGGAATGCGAGAGGAAGCGCAGCAGCGATTGCAGGTCACTGCCTGCAGAAAAATGCCCGAGCGATACCTTCAGGAAACGCGCGCCGATCTCCTCGGCCTCATTCATCGCCTGGCCGATCTGCTCTCGATCAAATCGCCCGTCGGCACCGAACAATTCAAACGGCGCGGAATACACCGAAAACAGCTTGTGCTGCTCCAGCAGTGCGCGCAAGGCAGGCAGGTCCTGCGGACCATCGAACAGCTCACGCCGTATTTCAAGGCCAGCCGCCCCGGCCGCCGCCACCATCGGGACCAGGTCGGCATGGCCGACCCGCCGCACCAGGTCCGCCCCATAGGCCGAGGCGGCGACCAGGACCGGACTCACTTGAGTGCCCCTGCACCGATGAACTGCCTGGCTTCCGGGGTCTGCGGATCGGCGAAGAATTCCTCCGAAGGCCGCGCCTCCCACACCTTGCCCTGGTGCATGAAGACGGTGAGGTCCGCCACCCGGCGCGCGAATTCCATCTCGTGCGTGACCAGCAGCATGGTCATGCCGCCGCGTGCCAGCTCTTCCATGACCTTCAATACTTCGGCGGTCAGTTCCGGGTCCAGCGCCGAAGTCACTTCATCGAACAGCATCACCTGCGGCTCCATGGCCAGCGAGCGGGCAATGGCCACGCGTTGCTGCTGGCCGCCGGAGAGCTGCTCGGGATAGGCGTCGCGCTTGTGATCCAGGCCGACCTGCTTCAAGACCTTGATGGCCGTCTCGCGGGCGGTGTCGGTGGCGGTCTTCTTGACGATGCGGGGTGACAGCATGATGTTCTCCTCCACGGTCAGGTGCGGAAAGAGATTGTAATGCTGGAACACCATGCCCACATCCTTGCGCAATTCGATGAGGTGTTCGTGCTTGTTGGTGAGCTTGTGGCCGGCCACGGTGATGCTGCCGCCATCGATGGTCTCCAGCCCGTTGATGCAGCGGAGCATGGTGCTCTTGCCGGAGCCCGAACGGCCGATGATGGCCACCACCTGGCCGCGCTCGACCGACAGCGAAATGCCGTTCAAGACCTGGTTGCTGCCGAAGCGCTTGGTGATGTTGTCAATCTCAACGATGGGCATGGTATTTCCTCTCCAGGGCAAAAGCGAAACGGGACAGCGGATAACAGAAAACGAAGTAGATACCGGCCACGATGGGGAAGACCAGGAAAGGCTGGAAGGTCGCATTGCTGACCAGCTTGCCGGCCTGCGCCAGTTCCACCAGGCCGATGATGGAGGCGATCGAGGTGTTCTTGACGATCTGCACCAGGAAGCCCACGGTCGGCGGCAGCGAAATACGCACCGCCTGCGGCAGGATCACGTAGCGCAGCTGCTGCCAGCGCGTCATGGCCAGGGCGGTCGAGGCTTCCCACTGCGGCACCGGCACGGCCTCGATGCAGCCGCGCCAGATCTCGCCCAGATAGGCGCTGGAATAGATCGTCATGGCGATGGTGGCAGCCACCATGGGCGGGAGCTTGTAGCCGAAGATCGCCAGTCCGTAGAAGGACAGGAACAGGATGATCAGCACCGGCGTGCCCTGGATGATCTGGATGTACACCGCCGAAAGCAGCCGCAGCGGCGCCAGGTGCGAGGTGCGCATCAGGGCCACGATGAAACCGGCGATGCCGCCGCCGACGAAAGCCAGCACCGAGAGCAGCAGCGTCCAGCGCGCCGCCTCCAGCAGGAACAGGAAATTATCAAAGGAAAATTCAGCGAGCATCACATCCTCCTCGGACGAGCCACGCCCAGGCGGCGACGGCGTTTGAAGACCACCAGTCCGATCAGCCAGAAGGCCAGGCGGAACAGCAATGCCAGCAGGATGTAGAGCACCATCACCACCAGGTAGATTTCGAAGCTGCGGAAGGTCTCCGCATCAAGCAGGTTGGCCGTGGCCGTCAACTCTTCGGCCGAGATGGCCGAGACGATGCTGGAGGCCAGCATCATCAGCGTGAACTGGCTGGCCAGTGCCGGATAGACCTTTTCCAGCGCGGGCGTGAGCACCACATGCCGGATCACCTGCCCGCGCGTCATGGCCAGCGCATGCGCTGCCTCGATCTGCGAGGGGTGGATGGCCATCATGCCGGCCCGCACGATCTCGGTGGAGTAAGCCCCGAGGTTGACCGTCATGGCCACCAGTGCGGCGATGTTGGCATCGACCTGTACGCCGATGGAAGGCAGGCCGAAGAAGATGATGAACAGCTGCACCAGGAAAGGCGTGCTGCGGATCAGCTCCACGTAGGAGGTGACCGCCAGCCGCGCCGGTGCGCTGCCGTGAATGGAAATGATGGCGCCGAAAATGCCGACGGCCAAACCGCAGATCATCGACAGCGCGCTCAACCGGATGGTGAGCAGAGCGCCGACCAGCAACTGATCCAGGTGCTGGAAGATGAACGCGAACTGAAAATCGTAATGCATCGTGTGCTCCTCCGACAAACCCGCGCCGTCCGTTCATCCCCTGAACGGCGCGTGATCTGTTCTTCTCAGGCTGCGCAGTTCATGGCTGCGCAGCCGCTTCTGCAAGACAGATTCCGCAGGACGGAATCAGAACACCGGCAGGTTGGGCAGCGGACCGGCCCACTTGCGCGAGATGGCATCGAGTTCGCCGTTGAGCTTGACGTAGTAGATGAAGTTGTTGAGCCACTGCTGCAGCTCGTAGGAGCCCTTGCGCACGGTCATCGAATTGGGTTGCACCGAGTACGGGAACTTGACTTCGATCTTGCCCTGGCCACGGCTCTTGACGATTTCATTGGCCATGGTGTTGGGAATGGAGATGGCATCGACCTGGTTCGAGAGCAGCGCCTGGGTCACCGTGGAGTCATCCTCGAAACGCACCAGCACCGTACCCGGAGGGGCCAGGCGGGTCAGTGCGGTGTCGTTGGTGGAGCCGCGCGAGACGCCCACTTTCTTCTTCACCAGATCGTCCAGCTTCTTGTAGTTGCTGCCGACCGGACCGACGATGGAGAGTTCGAAACCGCTGTAGGGAATCGTGAACAGCACCGACTTGGCGCGCTCAGGCGTAGGGGCCAGGGTGGCGGCCAGCATGTCGACCTTGCCCGATTCCAGCGCCGGGATACGGGCCGGCGGCACCAGTGGCACGATCTCCACCGGCAGGCCGAGATACTTGCCGATCAGGTTGGCCACATCGACGTCATAACCAATGGGCTCGCCCTTGGCATCGACCGAACCGAACGGGGGAGTGCCACTGACCACACCGATGGTGATCTTGCCCTTCTTGGTCAGCTCGGCGATGCTCTGCGCACTGGCGCTGGCGGCGGTTGCCACTGCGCAGGCTGCGGCCAGCGTCAGTGCGACGAATTTTGCGTTGAAAATTTTCTTGATGCTCATCCTGGTCTCCTGATCAATCAATGCCGTGTGGACGGCAGTCCGTTGGGTGCGACAGGCGCCGGGTCCCGCACCCGCTCTCGCGTGGCCGCATGGACTCGTTGCCCCTCTTTGTTGCTGCCTGCTTGTGCTTCCCGCTTGCAGGTCTGTGATGCGGCCGGAAGGCCGTAATACGATTAATACGATTGCGTGAGGCTGAAATACGGGCTTCCCTTTTACTGAACAGCTCTGCAGTCCTGTTTCAAGGTCTTACCAATCGGGCGCATCATCACGTCAGCCGTCCCGCGTCTTGGTACCGGTTCCAGCAACGCGTTTAAATTTGGCTCATCCGCCCCGTCGGTGCCGGGGAAATCTTCTCGGCAATACCGCGCACCAGCGCGCGCTGCGGATGGCCTTCCACACTGGCAGTCGAGCCGCGGCAGATGAGGCGGGGGTCCAGCAGCATTTCCATGCGTACCGAGCGCTCGCCATGGATGCGCACCAGCAAGCGTTCGATGGCCGTGAAGCCGATGTCATAAGTCGGTTGTTCGATGGTGCTGATGCCGCTGCCCACCAAGGGCGACCAGGCCAGTTCATCGAAACAGAGCAGCCCCACATCGTCAGGAAAGCGCAGCGTCATGCTCTGCAAGGCCAGCGCGATCTGCAATGACACCATGCCGTTGCCGGCCAGCAGCGCCACTCGCCCCGTACTGCCGGCCGCTGCCCGGCGCAGGAAATATTCGCGCACGATCGTGGCCACATGGCCGGGCTGGTCCACATCCACTTCCAGCGTCTCGGCATGGCAATCGGGCCGCTGCGCCATCGCCTGCAAAAAACCCGCCTGCCGCCCTTGCCGCGAACTCACGCCATACAGGGGCTGCACCACCAGCGCGATATCGGTATAGCCCTGGGCCAGCAGGTGCTGCGTCCCCAATTGCGCGGCCTTGACGTTGTCCAGGCCGACCAGGTCGAAGTCGCAGCCTTCCACGTGCCGGTCCAGCAGCACCACCGGAAAGGCCGCCTGCCCCAGCTCGCGCAGCGGCGTCACGTTGCGGCCCTGGGTGTTGAACAGCAGGCCTTCGACGCTGTAGGAATGCAGGGCCGCCAGGGACTGCTTCTCACGCGCCTCGTCATTGCCGGTATTGCACAGCATGAGCGTGTAGCCATGCTTCTGGCAGGCCGCTTCCGCACCATGCAGCACGGCCACCGAATAGGGGTTGAGGATGTCCGCCACCAGCATGCCGATGAGGCGGGTGCGGCCACCCTTGAGCCCGCGCGCCATCTGGCTGGGCTGATAGCCCAGTCGCGCGATGGTCTTGCCGATCTGGTCGCGCAGACGTGCCGAGAGCGCGTCGAATTCGCCGCCCAGGTAACGCGATACGCTGGTCTTGGACACCCCGGCCTCCCGCGCCACTTGCGCGATGGTGACCCGGTCGGTGCCGGTCTTGGTGCTTTGTCTCACTATTGCCCGCCAAATCGTTGAACTGCGTCGGTTGATTTGCCTGAAGGTTCCGGGCTGCTCGTTTATATGAATCTTTTGGAACCGGTTCCAAGATAGCAGCGGGATTCCAGCGGGTCAAACTTATTTCAGATGAAAAATTTGAACAGATGCCATGAATGGCACGCTCACGTTCTCGCACGGCAATATGAATGGATCGGCGCATGAGACGGGCGCTTTCGGGCGACTGCTTCATTCCCGCCGTTCAAGGTCTGAACCCTGGCTCCTGATTGATGCAACGCACCAAACGCACTTCACGCGCGCCAGGCGACAAGATGCAAACGATCAGTAAATATTTGTTGCCAAGCACAAGAATGCGATATCATGAATAGTAATTATTCTCATTATTATCTGATTCATGCCCTCCCTTTCTCCCGGCGCCCTCGCCGTCCTCCTCGCCTTTTCCGTTTTGCCCGCTTCCACCGCCCTGGCGCAGACTGCCGGCACGGACAACAGCGCGGCCGCTGCGCAATTGCCCACCGTCGATGTGGTGGCCGATGGCGTCAACGACACCAAGTTCAAGGCCACCCAAAGCCAGGTCAACAAATCGACGACGCCGCTGTCGCAAACCCCGCAATCGGTATCGGTGGTCACGCGCTCCATGCTGGACAGCCAGCAAGCCGTGTCGCTGGCCGATGCGCTGGAGAACGTGCCCGGCGTGGTCGCGCAGCAATACGGCCGGCGCGGCTGGGATGACCTGATCATCCGTGGCCAGGTCGCTTCCGATTCGCTGTATCTGGATGGCCTGCGCACCACCGCCAGCTCGCGCGTGGCCGAGCAGCTGTTCGGCCTGCAGCAGGTCGAAGTGCTCAAGGGTCCGGGCTCGCTGCTGTACGGGCTGGTGCTGCCGGGCGGGCTGGTCAACATGGTCAGCAAGCGTCCGCAGGGCAATGACTTCGCCAACGTCGACGTGACCGTGGGCAGCCACGACTTCTACCAGAGCACCGTGGACCTGAACAAATCGCTGTCGGAAAACGGCAAGCAGGCCTTCCGCATCAACGGTCTCATCTCCAACTCGAACGATGCCACCGACAACGTGTGGTTCAAGAACCGCTACATCGCGCCCTCGCTGTCGCTGGACCTGGGTGCGCGTACCGACTTCACCATCCTGACCAGCTACCAGGAACGCAACTACGTGCGCCAGCAAGGGCTGCCGCTGTCGGGCTCGATCAACAGCAACGTCAACGGCGCGCTGCCGCGCAGCCTCTTCATCGGCGAGCCGGGCGCGCGTCCTTATGCGGCCAACGAGACCCGCATCGGCTATGCGCTGACGCACCGCTTCGATGACGGCTGGACGCTCAACAACAACGTGCGTTACCAGCAGTTCGAGATGAGCGGGCAGTTGGTGGCCAACAATGTCCTGTCGAGCACCGGCCGCAGTCTCACGCGCACCGGTACGGACCAGACCTATGAAGGCCAGACCTTCAGCATCGATACCAATATCCAGCGCAGCTTCAATACGGACTTCGGCAAGCACGAGATCACCCTGGGGACGGACTATCTCAATTCACGCGAGGACACGCTCTCCTACACCTGCACGGTGGCAGCGCTCAACGTCTACAACCCGGTGTATGGCGCGCGCCTGAATTGCCCGACCACACCCACCACCTACACCTCGACCAGCATCCGCGATACCGGCTTGTATGCACGCGACAAGATCAGCTTCGGCCAACGTTGGCAATTGCTGACCGGCCTGCGCTACGACAATGTCTCGACCTACTCGACCAACCTGCGCACCGGCGCGCATACCGACAATCCGGCCAGCGCCACGACGGGCTCGGCCGCATTGATGTATGAGCTGGTTCGCGGAGTACGTCCCTACATCAGCTACGCGACCTCGTTCTATCCCAACAGCGGCACCGATGTGAGCGGCGGCACCTTCAAGCCCGAGACCGGCAAGCAATGGGAAGCCGGCGTGAAGTTCGACCTCGACGAAGGCCGCACCAGCGTGAACGTGGCCGTGTTCGACCTGCGTCGCCGCAACGTGCTGGTGAGCGATCCCAACAACACCGGCTTCAACATTGCCGTGGGTGAACAGCGTTCGCAGGGCGGCGAGATCAGCGTGACCTCGGACCTGCGCAATGGCCTGAGCCTCAACGCGGGCTACTCCTATACGGCGGCCATCGTGACCGATGACGGCGGCCAGCGCAGCACCACCGTGGGCCAGTGGCTGGACAACGTCCCGCGCCACAACTTCACCACCAGCGCCCGTTATCGCTTCAAGGGCCAGCTGGCCGGATGGGAGTGGAATGGCGGCGTGCACGGCCAGAGCATGATGCGCACCAATGGCTATACCCTGCCCGGCTACGTGCTGGCCGATACCGGCGTGGCCTACAACGCCGAACGCTGGCGCGCTGCGCTCAACGTCAAGAACATCTTCAATACGCACTATTACGCGGGCGGTCTGGCGCGTGCGGTGGCGTTGGGGGATGACCGGACCATCTTGCTGACGCTGGGGTATCGTTACTGATTGCCTGCACTGCATTCTCGTGATTCAAGATCGGCCGCTTTTGTGCGGCCGATTTTTTTATCCAAATGATTCGACATGTGCTGCTTCATTCATCGTATGGGCGGCCAGGAGCACATCACGGCTTGCTTGTTGAGGCATCATGCCGTTTCCCCCCTCCCCTGCCCGGAAGAAACTGCCATGAAACCAAAGAGATGCTTGCCGCTGTCACGATCACTGGCAATGTATGGATTGCTGCTGCTCACACCTCCCTGCATCCATGCCACGGAGAGCGCAGCGGACGATCTCTCCCTCCTGCGCCAGACCCCCACCTTCGCCCTCGGCCAGGTCGGTTTCATCGGCCACATCAGTGAAAGCGAACAACGCTATCGCCGCTTGCTGCAATCCCCGGCCGCGCTGGAGCTATTCACGCGGCTGATCGACGACGGCTCCGCCACCAAGGAAGCGCGGCTCTACGCGGCCTGTGCCCTGCGCAAGCTGAACGCGGCGCAATTTGTGCAACTCACGAACGAACTGCGCAAGGAAGGCGGTCATGTCTCTGTTTTGCGTACAGACATCCTCCAACGTGAATCCATACAAGATCAATTGCAGACCATCGCGCAGCACGGCTGTGCCGATGCGCATTGGCGTTAGGCGTCACGCCGCACCGGCGCACGGAATCAACACGTAACAGAAAAAAGAAGACATCCCCGCGCCGCAAGGTCTGCAGGAAAAGAAGACAAGTCAAACGGGAAGTAAAAAGCGAAAACGAAAAGTGGCGGACTCCCGAAGAAGTCCGCCCGAAATGAAGGCCAGAAGGAGCCTATGACGAAACTGAACAGTGTTTCCCTTCAATCTCGGCCCTCATGGTAGTCAGTCCCCTCCACTCCAGGCAAATCCGCACCACCGATTAGCCGCATCAATACTGCAAATACTTCTCCAAGCAGGGCATCGGCCCTCTCGCGTTTGGTGCAGGATCGCGCCAAACGCCCTCTCCGTGCGGGTTTCGCGCATCATGCGGGTGCACCATGCACAAGCCTGCGTGCCATCCCGGAGCAGCCTAATCATTATTACTAATATTCATTCGGCCAATTCCTAAATAGAATTTGACCCTGATTTGACCCAGGACGACACTCAGCTACCTCCTTTCAACCAAAGTGGTGTGCCATGAATTCGATCACGCTCGATGTTTATCCCGTCCAGAAAAAAATCGTCACCGCTGCCCCACCGCATGCGGACTCTCCCGAAATGGATACGCTCATTGCGGAAGTGACTGCGCGCCGCGACGAGTTCGACCAGTTGGGCCACGTGCCACGCGACATCGTGGCCACCATGAAGAAGGCCGGCATCTTCCGCAGCGGCACGCCGCGCAAGTTCGGTGGCGAAGCGTTGGCCCCGGCGCCCTTCCTGGCCATGGTCGAACGCATCTCCAAGGCCGATGGCTCGGCCGGCTGGGTCGCGGCCTTCGGTTCGGCCAATACCTATCTCGCCGCCCTGCCCATCGAAACGCAGCGCAAGATCTACGCAAGCGGTCCCGACCAGGTCTATGCCGGCGGTCTCTATCCGCTGCAGGAAGCGAAGGCCGTCCCCGGCGGATGGGAAATCACCGGGCGCTGGCACTTCGCCAGCGGCTGCAAGGGCGCAGACTGGATCGGCGTGGGTATCAAGGACACCAGCGGCCCGGACGACGGCACGCAAAAGCCCGCGCTCATGGCCGTGATGCCGGCGTCTGAAATCGAGATCGTGGACAACTGGAACGTGGTCGGCATGCAAGGCACCGGCAGCCACGATACCCGCCTCAAGGACAAGTTCGTGGCCCACGAATGGACCTGTGCCCGCGGTGCGGCCGGCCTCATCGATGAGCCGCTGTATCGCTATCCGGCCCTGGCCTACCAGGCTGAAGTGCATGCGGCCGTCAATATCGGCCTGGCGCGCGCCGCACTGGACATCGTCACCGACATGGCCGGTGGCGCCAAGATCATGCCGGGTGCGCTGCGCCTGTCGGACCGGGCGTATTACAAGATCAAGCTCGGCGTCTCCGAAGCCAAGTGGCGCAGCGCCCGCATGTTCTTCTACGATGCCTGCGAACAGGCCTGGGAACAGATCGTGGCGGGCAACCCCGTCACCGAAGAGATCGACATGATGCTCAAGCTCTCGGCCACCTATGCCGCGCGGGTCTCGATGGAAGTCGTCAACGACGCCTACCAGGCCGCCGGCATGGCCGCCATCCAGCGTACCCACCGCCTGCAGCGCATCGTGCGTGATGCGATGGTGGTGACGCAGCACGCGGCACTGTCGGAATTGAATTACGAAAGCGCTGGCGCGCTTTTTGCAAAGCTGGGGATCAAGCGCTGATGCGCCTCCCCTCCTGAAAATTGCCTGCGCTCATGCCTGCGCTGCAGGCGCAAGCGCACCCCGTGTTTTGCCTTTGTTACTGCCGTGCCTGCCATCTCCACTGGCGTTTCACCAACTTTACAAAGAGGACCCAGCCGTGACCCACTCCATCGTTTCGCCACAACGCCGCAAGCTGCTGCTCGGCGCCGCCTCGATGCTCGCCGCAGGCGCTGCGCCCGCCTTGCCAGCCCTGGCCCAGGGCGCGCCCGTCATCATCGGCGTCGGCGCTGATCCCGTCTTCACGGCCTTCTACGTCGCCGCCAACGAAAAGCTCTTCGCCAAATACGGCGCCCCCAACGTCACCGTGCAGTCCTACACCGACGGCGGCGAAGCGCTCAACGCGCTGGTGGCCAACCAGGTGCAGCTGGGCTGTGCCGGCGAACCCACGCACATCGTGCGCCTCTCGCGCGCCGAGCTGCGCCCGCTGGCCGTGACCTATCAATCCAAGACCTACGTCAAGCTGGTGGCGCGCAAGGCCATCACCTCGGCCGACAAGATCAAGAAGTTCGGCATCGTCGCCGGCTCGGTCTCGGAATACGTTACCGGCCTGACCCTGAAGACCCTCAACATCGATGCCGCCAAGGTCGAGATGGTGCGCTCCGGTCCGCCGGAACTGCCGGCCCTGCTGGCCCGTGGCGACATCGATGCCTACTTCGTCTGGGAACCGTGGCCCACGCTGGGCGTGCAGCAAGGCGGCCACATCCTCATGACCGCCGGCGACGTCGGCTACACCAGCACCCTGTGGCTCTCGGCCAATGCCAACTGGCTGGCCGCCAACAAGGAAGTGGCCGGCAACATCCTCAAGGCCCTGGCCGAAGCCTCCGAGATCACCCGTAAGGATCCGCCGCGCGCGGCGCAATCGGTGCAGGCCATCACCCGCATCCCGGTACCGCAGACCCTGAATTCGCTCAAGGACATGGAGCCCATCGTGCGCGACTTCACCGACACCGATCTCAAGACCGCCAACGCCATTGGCGAATTCCTGCTGTCGAAACAGGCCATCAAGGCGCCGGTGGACATGAGCAAGATCCTGCAACGCGGTTTCTACAAGGGGTAAGCCATGGGACATGGATCTTCAGTTTCCATCAAGCGCGTCGGCCTGACCATCGGCAAGAACGAGATCATGGCGGGCATCGACCTCGATATCCGCGCCGGAGAATTCATCTGCCTGCTGGGCCCCTCGGGGTGCGGCAAGTCCACCCTGCTCAATGCCATCGCGGGCTTCCAGGATGTCGCCGGCGAGATCAGCGTGGCCGGCAAGCGCGTCAAGGGGCCGGGGCTGGATCGCGGCGTCGTGTTCCAGTCGTCCGAGGCGCTGTTCCCGTGGCTGTCGGTGCGCGAGAACGTCGAGTACGGTCTCAAGCTGCGCGGCATCCCGGCCGCTGAACGCCGCTCTGCCGCCGAGCGCTATGTCTCGCTGGTCGGCCTGAAACACGCCATCGACAAGTTCCCGGCCGAGCTCTCCGGCGGCATGCGCCAGCGCGCGCAGATTGCCCGGGTGCTGGTCAATGAACCCTCGGTGGTGCTGATGGATGAGCCCTTCGGCGCCCTCGATGCGCAGACCCGCGAGGTGCTGCAAAGCGAGCTGGACCGCATCTGGAAAAGCACCGGCTGTACCATCGTCTTCGTCACCCACGACATCTGGGAAGCCATCCTGCTGGCCGACCGCGTGGTGACCATGACGGCCGGTCCGCGCGCCCACATCAAGACCATCGAAGAAGTCGACCTGCCGCATCCGCGCGATCCGGCCGACCCCGCCTGCATGGCACTGTATGCCCGCATCCGCGACGACATCGGTGCAGAAGTTACGCGCGTACTGCGCGCACAAGGTTTGATTGAAGAGGAATCCGTACAATGACCCAGCTCACACAGACAGCCTCCCCGACGGCACAAGAGTCGGCCATGCCATCCAACCTGGGTCGTCGCATGAAAGCAGCCCGTCCTTTCCTGATCTCGGTGGTCGCCATCGTCGGCGGCCTGGTGTTGTGGCAACTGGTCTCGATGACCACCTCGCCGCTGTTCCTGCCCTCGGTCTCGATGACCTGGGCCGCCGCGCTGGAACTGGTTGCCGACGGCACCCTGCAGCAATCGGTGCTGGCCTCCTCCGGGCGCATCCTGGCCGGCTGGGGTGCGGGTGTGGCCATCGGCGTACCACTGGGCATCTTCATGGGCCGCTTTGACCTGGTGCGGCAATTGCTCGATCCCTACATCGAGTTCTTCCGCTTCATCCCGCCGATCGCTTTCGTCACCCTGGCCGTGATCTGGCTTGGCCCCGGCGAACTGTCGAAGATCGCGCTGATCTTCTACACCACGGTGTTCATCGTCACGCTCAACACCATCGCCGGCGTGCAAGCAGTAAACCCGCTGCGCCTGCGTGCAGCGGCCTCGCTGGGTGCCGGCCAATGGAAGATCCTGACTACCGTGATCCTGCCCTCGACCGTGCCCTTCATGGTCACCGGCGCCCGCATCGCGATGGGCAATTCCTTCCTGACGGTGGTCTCGGCGGAAATCGTCTCGGCCCGCGAAGGCTTGGGCGCCCTGATCTGGACGGCGCGCAACTTCAGCCGTACCGAGTGGGTGTTCGTGGGCATCATCGCGCTGGGCCTGCTGGGCTACCTGTTTGACCGCGTCCTGCGTATCGCTACCCGCAAGCTGCTGGCGCGCTACCTGTAAGCCCCAAGCCCCTCCTCGCGGCGATGCACTGATCGCCGCTGCCAACCCTGCGCTTGTATGCAGCGTTGGCTTTTCCCATCCATACAAGATCAAGATCACGAGAGACCAGGCACCATGACCGACTTCACCCAGGAAATCCAGCAACTCAAGCGTCGCCTCGACATCCTCGAAGCCGAGGCCGACATCCGCCGTATCCAGGCACGCTACATGTTCCTGTGCGACACGCCCTGCCCCGAGCCGGTGGCCGATGACGCCGAACGCATCGAGAAGATCCTCGAGCTCTATGCCGAAGACGCCATCTGGGAAGGCGTCGGTTCCTACTACGAGGGCCAGTTCGGCCAGGCCGTCGGCAAGGATGCGATCCGCAAGCACTTCCAGGCCTTCTGGGGCCAGAAGAAAGATCCGGAACTGCTCC
The DNA here is from genome assembly GCF_002213425.1 of Herbaspirillum aquaticum. Classification (GTDB taxonomy): domain Bacteria; phylum Pseudomonadota; class Gammaproteobacteria; order Burkholderiales; family Burkholderiaceae_D; genus Herbaspirillum; species Herbaspirillum aquaticum. The sequence continues at coordinate 119,844 of NZ_NJGV01000022.1, forward strand.
TGAACGTGCACTACCTGACCTCGGAACAGATCCACGTCAATGCCGAATGCACGCATGCCGATGGCCAGTGGGTGCACTGCCAGCCCTGGATCTTCGGCGACGGCTCCTCGCTGCTGCGCTCCAGCCGGCTCAACAACCTGTTCAAGAAGGTCGACGGGGTGTGGAAGATCGCGCGCACCCGTACCGAGAATGTGTTCGTGGCACCGCTGGCTTCCGGCTGGGCCAACAATGTGCCGACCTATTCGGTGCTGATGAAGTAACGAAGCGCTGGAATCTTCAAACGATACAAATCAAACGATACAAATCATTTATATCGTTTTGTGATGCACGCCGCCGTTCGTTGTAACTGAGTTGAGCGGGAAGAGGCTGCGGCCTCTTCACCGCGTCGGAAAGCCATTCCCATGCCTCCTGCCCATCCCGTCCTCCTGCGCCAGTTCATCCCCACCAGCGCCGGCCCGCTGCACGTCGCCAGCATGGGCGAAGGATTGCCCGTGCTGCTGCTGCACCAGACTCCGCGTTCCTGGGACGAATTCCGCGACGTGCTGCCGCTGCTGGCGCAGCGCTACCGGCCCATCGCCATCGACACGCTTGGCTTTGGCGACTCCTGCAAGCCGCCGCCGGCTGAGCACAGCATCGAGCGCTGGGCCAGCCTCGCCTTGGAAGTGATGGACCAGCTGGGCATCCGCAAGGCCGCCGTGGTCGGCCACCATACCGGCGCCGTCACGGCCATGGAAATCGCGGCGTCGGCTCCTGAGCGGGTGGCGGCGCTGGTGCTGTCTTCCTGTCCCTACAACGACGAAGCACGGCGCAGCGCCCACGCGGGCAAACGCACCGTGGACGATGTGGAGGTGCGCACCGATGGCGCGCACCTGCAGGAGCTGTGGCAGCGCCGCGAGCCCTTCTATCCGCAAGGCGATACCGACCTGCTCACGCGCTTCATGGTGGATGCCCTCAAGGCCGGGCCGATGGCCTCGCATGGCCATATCGTGGTGCGCAACTATCACATGGAAGATCGCATCGGCCTGGTCCGCGCGCCCACGCTGGTGTTGCGGGCAGGGCGCGATCCCCACGCTGCGCCCTACAGCGAACGTATCGCTCAGGCCATTGCCGACTGCCAGTGGCAGACACTGGAGGACGGCATGGTCCCCATGCCGGACCAGATGCCAGACCTCTTTGCAGCAGCGGTGATGGATTTCCTGCAGCGCAGTTGCTGACGCTTACTCGCGGGTGAAAGCGTAATCGCGCTCAACCTTGCAGATCCGTGTCTTGTAGGCCTCGTACCACTGCTGGCGCCCCAGGCGCTGGGCCAGTTGGTGATCCAGGTCGCGTTTCCACGCAGCGATGGCCTCCAGGCTCGCCCAGTAAGACACGGTGATACCCACCCCTTCGCGCGCCGACTCCAGCCCCAGGAAACCGGGCTGGCGCGACGCCGCCTCCACCATGGCTTCGGCCATCTCGCCATAGCCGTGATCGCCCTCGGTACGCAGGGAAGTGAAGATGACGGCGTAATAGGGAAGGTCTCCGGTGACGGCAATGCTCATGATGTAACTCCAGAACAGGGAAGGATCAGGCGTTCTCGGCCTCGCGTCCGAACATTTCGATGAGCAGGCTGCGCAGCCACTGGATGCCCGAGTCCGCCGAGAAGCGCGTGTGGGTGTAGATGCTCACTGGAATGCGCGGCATTTCCAGCGGCAGGTCCAGCAGCACGCAGGCCTCATCGACGTTGTGGCGCTCGGCGATGCTGCGCGGCAGGAACAGCGCCAGGTCGGTACCGCGCACAATCTGCGGGGCCACCGTGAAGTGCGGCATGCGCAAGGCAAAATCGCGCTTCACGCCGGCGTTGCGCAGCACGTCCTCGGCCAGCTGGTGGCCGGTGGTATTGGTGTTGGCGTAGACGTAGCGCAGCTGCAGCAGGCTCTCCATGGTCAGCGGCTCGCTGGCCTGGGGATGGGTCTTGCGCAGCATGCACACGTAGTCGTCATTGAGCACCAGCTGACTCTGGCAATCCTCGGGCAGGCCCGGCAGGTAGCCGAAGGCCAGGTCGATGTCGCCATTGCGCATGGCTGCGCCCAGGTTTTCCATGGCCATCTGCTGCACTTCGATGGAGACGTGCGGCGCGGCGTGGGCCAGTTCCTCCATCAGCAAGGGCAGCACGTGGCTGCACGACATGTCCGACATGACCAGGTGGAAGGTCCGCGTGGCCGTGGCCGGATCGAAACTGGCGTGGGTATGCAGGGCCTCGTGGATGATGCCGAGGGCGCGGGCGATGGGCTCATGTAGCCGGATCGCTGTTTCGGTGGGCACCATGGCGCTGGTGCTGCGCACGAAGAGCGGATCATCGAACATTTCGCGCAGGCGGCGCAGGGCGTGGCTCACGGCGGGCTGGGTCAGGTGCAGGCGGTCGGCGGCAGCGGTGAGGCTACGCAACTCCCAGATGACGATGAAGGTCTTGAGCAGGTTCAAGTCCACTGCGCCGATATTCATTTGCTTCATGCGGAACATTCCAGACAATCATTTGACCCGCCATTTGTGCAGGGTCTATTGTTCATCCCAGGACGCAGGCTTTCATAGGCGATGCGTTCTCCCTCTCACCTGCTGATCGACATCCGCCAGACGGCGCCGCAGACGACATTGCTGATGGCGCAAAGGATACGAAGCCTTGTGCCGGATGTCATCTCTTTTTTGGACGGACCTACCATGAAGCAAGATTTTCGCGACGCCATGGCGCGTCTCTCGGCTGCGGTCAACATCATCACCACCGATGGTCCTGCCGGACGCGCAGCCATGACGGTGAGCGCCGTCAGTTCGGTCTCCGACGACCCGGCCACGGTGCTGGTGTGCATCAACGTCAAGAGCGCAGCCCATCCCATCCTGGTGGGCAACGGACGGCTGTGCATCAACATCCTGGCCGGGCATCACGAAGACGTGGCGCGCATGATTGCCGGCATGACCGGGCTGGCGGCCGAAGAACGTATGGCGCAGGTGGGCTGGGAAACTGGCGACTACGGCCAGCCGGTGTTGCCCGATGCACTCGCGGTGCTGGAGGGCGACATCGTCTTGCAGCAACAGGCGGGCACGCACAGCGTGTTGTTCGTGGAGATCCGGCACATCCGCCTGGCCGCATCGCAAGCCGATGGGCTGGCTTATTTTGGACGGCGTTTTCATCGGATGGCGGTGGGGGTGGGGGCGTGAAGGGGAGCTGGAATAGAGGCCGCGGCGAAGGGCCGTCTTTAGTTGAATCAGTTTCACTAAAGCATCAATTTTCTCAATCCTAAATCGACCGCAAGAAAAATTCGTGGGCAATTAAAGGATCACGCGTCCCCGCATGTGAAACCGCACATTCAGTTTTTCGACGTAATATTTAACAAAATTTTTCTATGGAATTAGTAAGACGCACGGATCGACTTTTGGGGTCAAGATTGTCGTTCGTCGCTTCCCTCTGGTAATGCTGACGCGAAAGTTCTGCCTGGACTGGCTATCAGCCATTTCTCGTGAATTAAATCGGACTATACGGTCGCCATTAAAAGGTGGCTGGCCTTTCCGATAGATAGGCCAGCCTTCAAAAATCACCACTTCATCAAATTGCTTTCCTTTGGCTTTGTGCATGTTCATCACTACTACTCCTGATTCTGGCCGCGTATTTGTAGAGAAATGATCCTTCACAAATGCCAGACGCACTATTTCTAATGCATTTCGATATGACCCATTTTCACGCCAGTCTTGAGCAAGATCTTGCCTAAGCTGAGATCCTCGCTCTAAAAGGCGAACGTTGCGGACCTCATTTGCAATTTCTTTCAACCTGCTACACGCACCCTCGGCCAATGTTTCGCGAACCAGTTTCCAATCAGTATCTGGATCGCCGACTAAGGAGAGCGTTCCTATCTTGTTATAAACCGAAATTGTATTGACCAATACATTGCGCTGCCGAAGAGCTCGTCCCTCTGCTTCCCTCTGAATGTTTTCCTCGTAGGATCGGCGAATCGTTGATGCTTCTTTGAGCGCAGTTTGGGTAGGATCGCCCCCCCCTTTTCCGAGAAAGTAGTTACATAAAAGGTCAATAAAGAGAGAAAAGTGGTTTGGTTGATTCTGTCTCTGTAATAGATGAGCAATTAACTCTGCTCCCAAAATTGGCGCTTCCATCTCAACAGCCGCCGAGTGCGGTATCCCATTGAGACCGGCAGGGGGTGATCGTAGAGCATCCGATACAAGTCGAGTAAGTTTTTTCGTAGGAACCAGAACTGCAATCGACCAGTCTTTTACTTTGGCCGTAACTAGGCGGCTACGCGCTGCATACAATGTAGTAATTAGAGTAGTCACTGCAGGCGCGGGGAATGCCTCGAAGGTGGCTATATCGATACCTTCGTAACTAGATTGACTGAATTGACCCTTTAATATGTCATTTCCGAAGACCGCTATATCCGTTCCTCTGCTTCTGTGATTGTCGGTGCTTAAATCGATCACATCAGGGTGGAATATCTCTTTGAATTGGTCGAGGCGGGCAGGATCTGCTCCGATCCAATCGTAAATACGTTGTTCTGGATCAGCCAAAGAAATTAGGCGTGAAAATTCGCCAAGTGCTTTGACTACAGACCACTGCGCAGCATTCGTGTCCTGGAATTCGTCTAGGATAATGGTGGGATATCTTGTGCTGATAAGCGCTCGAATCTTGACGCTTCCCTCAAGAATTTTCCCAACGTAGGGAGCATATAAATCGAAACAGACTTTTCCATCTTCATTTGCAAGGCGGGTTCGCTGGATAGACTCGGCGTCCCGTTTCGCTGACTTCTGATCTTCGGTCAAAGATCTGATCGGGAACGCTGATCGCACCTCAGACATCGCAACCGCTTCACCTGCCGGAGTCAGAAGAGTCAAGCGGCGTGGTAAGCCGATTAGATAGCCATGTGTTTTAAGAATTTTCCAAAAAAATGAATGGTACGTTTCGACCTCTATAAGTGCTTTGTACTCAGCGGGGATACTCTTCTCCGCATCAATAGCCTCTGCTACACGTGTCACAGTCGCTCGAGCAAAACTAAGAAAAAGGATCTTTTGTCCTGGTGCAATTTCTCGTTGCGCTATTTCAGATGCTTTGAGAATTGATATTGTTGTTTTACCGGACCCGGGGCCACCTATGACCAGCAAGTTTTTGTCGGAGGCCATTACAGCCTTCTGGCCTTCACTGAGTCGCATAGAAATTTCTCTCTCAGAGTAAAGTGGACCCATCCGTCAAGACAGCGTTTGCCAGAATTTAAGCTGCATCCATGACTTCACTTGCAGCAGAACAGCGCTGCCCTGATCCTG
>NZ_NJGV01000023.1 GCF_002213425.1 Herbaspirillum aquaticum
GCCGACGGTAGCTGCATCCGAATGCGGCCGGAATATGCCAATCATGTCTGGAGCTGGGACTTCGTCATGGAGAGAACGCATGATGGACGTGTTCTGAAAATCCTGGTGCTCATCGATGAGTTCACCCGTCGCTGCCTCGCGCTGCACGTGGCCAGGCAAATTCGCAGTAATGACGTTATCGATATCCTGGCTGAGGCCATGGTGGCCTACGGTGTCCCAGCATATCTACGCTCTGACAATGGGCCGGAAATGGTCGCCAAGAACCTTCGGCGCTGGCTTGCTTCGGTCGGTTCAAAAACGCTGTACATTGAACCAGGAAGCCCCTGGGAGAACGGATACTGCGAATCCTTCAACGGCAAATTCCGGGATGAACTGCTCAATGGAGAAATCTTCTACACCCTCCGAGAAGCTCAGGTCATCATTGAGCGATGGCGTCATCAGTACAATACCGTTCGGCCGCACAGCTCACTGAAATACCGGCCGCCGGCACCGCAGGCTACACTGCCGGCAACAACCCCAGCACCAATGCGGCTTGCCGCTTAGACTAACTTTAAGTCTGGACCAGTTGTTTCAGGCCGGTCAATCAACCCTGTGGCAAGTAAAATCGGGAAGAACACAGTCCACATGTGTGAGCGGTGTAATTCCCTTCTCTCACGGTGTCGGGAAATATCGAGCCTACTTTCCAAAACCGAAAATCGACCGTAGGAACTTTTCTACCTCAGAAATGAAAAACGCCAACCCGAAGGTTGGCGTTTCTAATCTTGGTGGCCCGGGGCGGAATCGAACCACCGACACAAGGATTTTCAATCCTCTGCTCTACCAACTGAGCTACCAGGCCAAGACGGACAAGTATAGACACTTTAAAAAATTATGCAAGTCCTTTTTGAAAAATAGTTTTCGCCACCCCGTTTATAATCGCCAGCATGACTACCCAAGCACACACCCATACTTCTTCGCCGGCCGCGGCTGGCACTGACATCTGCATCGTCGGCGACGGCGCGGTCGGCAAGACGGCGGCGCTGGGGCTGGCCCAGGCGGGCTTCAAGGTGACCCTGCTGGCCCCTCCGCCTGCCTCCGCCACGCCCGATCCCGCCAGCTGGGACGTGCGCGTCTATGCCCTCAACCACACCGCGCATCGCCTGCTGTCGTCGGTGCGCGTCTGGGATGCCATGGATGCCGGCCGCATCGCGCCGGTGGACAACATGACCGTACAAGGCGATGGCCTGCCCGAGAAAGCCCGCCCCGGCCTGCTTTCCTTCGACGCCTACGCCGCCCGCACCGATGCCCTGGCCTGGATCGTCGAGGACCGCAACCTCGACCAGGCGCTCGACGCCGCCCTGCGCTTCGCCCCCAACGTGCGCGTGCTGCACGGCCGCGCCACCGCGCTGGCGGTGGCCGGTGAAACTGCCACCTTGACGCTGGAATCCGGCCAGTCGCTGTCGGCCGCGCTGGTGGTCGGTGCCGACGGGGCCAATTCCTGGGTGCGCGGCCAGTGCGATATCGGCCTCGATTACCGCGCCTACGGCCAGAACGCCATCGTCACCAATTTCTCCTGCGAGCTGCCCCATCGTGGGGTGGCCTACCAGTGGTTCAGCCCGACCGAAGGGGTGATCGCCCTGCTGCCGCTGCCGGCCAACCGCGTCTCGCTGGTCTGGTCCGCGCCCCAGGCGCTGGCCGATCAATTGCTGCAACTGCCGTTGTCGGCCCTGGCCGAGCGCCTGGCCCAGTGGGCCAAGCCCGTGCTGGGTACGCTCACGCCGCTGCAGCCCGAAGTGGCCAAGGTTTTCCCGCTGCGCCTGATCAAGCCGCACGCCATGATCGCCCCGCGCGTGGCCCTGATCGGCGACGCCGCCCACGTGGTGCACCCCATGGCCGGCCACGGCATGAACCTGGGCTTCGGCGATGTGGCCGCGTTGATCGACATCCTGGTCAAGCGTGAGCCGCAGTACGACTGCGGCGACGAGCGCGTGCTGCGCCGCTATGCCCGCGCCCGCAAGGAAGAAGTGCTGCTGATGCAGATCGCAACAGACGGCCTGCATCGCCTCTTCTCCACCGAGGCCGAGCCGGTGCGCCTGGTGCGCAACCTCGGCATGAGCCTGGTCAACCACCTGCCCATCCTGAAACGCCGCCTCATTGCCCATGCGCTGGGGCAGTAAGGGACGGTGATTTCAGGTAAGGTAGGGCCTCTGGCGAAGCGCGGCCGCTTTCAGGGGCGTCTTCGCCAGCACGACACCTTTCCCCGACATTGTTGAAAGACATGTGCGAACCCAGTCCCGGCGCGGCTTTGCGGCCGACGTTCCGAAGATTGGGCGCGCGTTTGATTTGAATCAGGACGAGTATGAAAAAATTTTTGACCGCAGGTGCGAGCTCCTTGCGCCATCTGAGCATGGCAGCCGTGCTGCTGGCTTCCACCGTCGTGGGCGTGAGCGCCCATGCGCAAGCCGAGGCCGCCGACAGCACCGAGGCCACCATCAAGAAGCTCATCGAGCCGCGCCTGGGCAAGGATGCCAAGGTCGATTCCGTCACCAAGACGCCGTATGCCGGCCTCTATGAAATCCAGATCGATGGCGACGTCATCTACACCGATGCCAAGGCCCAGTATCTCTTCATCGGCCGCGTGGTCGATTCGCAGACCTATCGCGACTACACCAAGGAAAAGATCGATTCGCTGAACCAGACGCCGTTCTCGGCCCTGCCGCTGGACAAGGCCATCAAGACCGTCAAGGGCAACGGCAAGCGCGTGATCGCCATCTTCGAGGATCCCAACTGCATCTACTGCAAGCGCCTGCACAAGTCCCTGCAGGACGTGGACAACATCACCTACTACACCTTCCAGTACAACATCCTCTCGCCGGATTCCATCGTGAAGTCGCGCAACATCTGGTGCGCGCCCAATCCGAGCAAGGCATGGAACGAGTGGATGGTGAGCGGCAAGGAAGCACCGGCTGCTGCCGCCTCCTGCAACGCCCCGCATGAAGAGGTGCTGGCACTGGGCAAGAAGCTCAAGGTCACCGGCACCCCGACCATCTTCTTTGCCGATGGCTCGCGCATTCCTGGCGCGGTCGACGCCAAGGGACTGGAACAGAAGCTGTCTTCGCTGAAGTAAGCGGATCAAGAAAAAGGGCGCTCGCATGTCGAGCGCCCTTCGTTCATCTGCCTCCGTTTTTCCCCTGCAGGGGATTACTTCCCGGTATGCAATTCCATCATGGCCTGTTCGAACTTGCCCTGCACCAGCAGGGGGATGACGTTCAGGCTCTTGTCCAGCGCCTCGTTGATCAGCGCCTGTTCTTCCTTGCGCGGCCGATGCAGCACGAAGTCGGCCACCGGCTGTTGCAGCCCCAGCGTGCGCGGATGGCCGATGCCCAGGCGCAGGCGCCAGTAATCCTGGGTGCCCAGGGCAGCGGTGATGTCCTTCAAGCCGTTGTGCCCGCCCGAGGAACCGCCTTTCTTGATCTTGGCTGCGCCCGGCGGCAGGTCCAGTTCGTCATGCACCACCAGCACTTCATCCGGATTGATCTTGTAGAAGCGCGCCAGTGCGCCGACCGACTGGCCGGAGCGGTTCATGTAGGTCTGCGGTTCCAGCAGCCAGACTTCGTTGCCGGTGATGCTGGTCTTGCCCGCCAGGGCGTTGAAACGCTGCTCGCGCGCCAGGCGCACCGGACCGGCGAGATTGTCGACCAGCCAGAAGCCGGCGTTGTGGCGGGTTTGTTCGTATTCCGGGCCGGGATTGCCGAGACCGACGATGAGACGGATGGACATGATGCTAAAGGACGAGAACGCGCTATGCGAAAGCGTCGATTATCCCGGCTTTGCGGCTGCGCGTCCAATCCGCGCGCAGCCATGCAGGGGCCGATGAGGCCCGTGCCAAGGCACTTTGGCCTGTCATCGCACAATGTCAAGATTGGCTTGGCTGCCTGAATTGCGTATCATCCAACGCTTGTTTTTCTTCACTGCATAAACGCTTAACCGCTTATTTGCTCAACTGTTGACTGGGTTTCACCATGCTGCCTTCTATCGAACAACGACTCGCCCTCGAACTCGCCGCCAAGCCGGTTCAGGTCGCTGCCGCCATCGCCTTGCTGGACGAAGGTGCCACCGTTCCCTTCATCGCCCGCTACCGCAAGGAAGTCACCGGCGGCCTGGACGATGTCCAACTGCGTCTGCTGGAAGAACGCCTGCGTTACCTGCGCGAGCTGGAAAGCCGCCGCGCCGCGATCATCGCCTCCATCGAAGAGCAGGGCAAGATGACGCCCGTGCTGCTGGACGCCATCACCCACGCGGAAGACAAGACCCGCCTGGAAGACCTCTACCTGCCCTACAAGCCCAAGCGCCGCACCAAGGCCCAGATCGCCGCCGAAGCCGGCCTGACCGAGCTGGCCGATGCGCTCCTGAATGACCCGACCCTGAACCCGGAAGAAGAAGCGGCCAAGTTCATCAAGCCCGCCTTCACCACCGACAATGGCGACAACCCCGGTGTGCCCGATACCAAGGCCGCCCTGGATGGCGCGCGCCAGATCCTCATGGAACGTTTCTCGGAAGATGCCGAGCTGCTGCAAAGCCTGCGCGAATACCTCACCGAGCACGGCGTGGTCGAATCCAAGGTGATCGAGGGCAAGCAGGATGCCGGTGAAAAATTCGCCGACTATTTCGATTACTCCGAGACCTATTCCACCATCCCCTCGCACCGCGCCCTGGCGCTGTTCCGTGGCCGCCGCGAAGAGATGCTGAACGTCATCCTGCGCCTGGATACCGAGGAAGAGAAGCCGAAGTGGGATGCCCCGCACAATCCCTGCGAAGGTCGCATTGCTTCACGTTTCGGTGTGTCCAACAAGGGCCGTCCGGCCGACAAGTGGCTCTCCGACACGGTGCGCTGGGCCTGGCGCGTAAAAGTCTTCATGCACCTCGAAACCGAGCTGATGACCAACCTGCGCGAGAAGGCCGAGGCCGAAGCCATCAACGTCTTCGCCCGCAACCTGAAGGACCTGCTGCTGGCCGCACCGGCCGGCCCGCGTGCCACCATGGGCCTGGACCCGGGCCTGCGTACCGGCGTGAAGGTCGCCATCGTCGACGCCACCGGCAAGGTCGTGGCCACCGACACCATCTATCCGCACCAGCCGCGCAACGACTGGAATGGTTCGCTGCATACCCTGTCGCAACTGGCCGAGAAGCACAATGTCTCGCTGATCTCGATCGGCAACGGTACCGCCTCGCGTGAAACCGACAAGCTGGCCCAGGACCTCATCAAACTGCGTCCGGAACTCAAGCTCACCAAGATCGTGGTGTCCGAAGCGGGCGCATCGGTGTATTCGGCCTCCGAATTCGCCTCCAAGGAATTGCCCGACCTGGACGTGTCGCTGCGTGGCGCGGTCTCGATTGCGCGCCGCTTGCAGGATCCGCTGGCCGAGCTGGTCAAGATCGATCCCAAGTCCATCGGCGTGGGCCAGTACCAGCACGACGTGAGCCAGTCGCAACTGGCGCGCTCGCTGGATGCCGTGGTTGAGGACTGCGTCAACGCGGTGGGCGTCGATGTGAACACCGCTTCCGCACCGCTGCTGGCGCGCGTCTCCGGGCTCAACGCCAGCGTGGCGCAGAGCATCGTGTCCTATCGGGATATGAAGGGTATGTTCAATTCCCGCGCCGCGCTGCGCGAGGTGCCGCGCCTGGGTGACAAGACCTTCGAACAGGCGGCGGGTTTCCTGCGCGTGATGAATGGCGAGAACCCGCTGGATGCCTCGGCAGTGCACCCGGAATCCTATCCGCTGGTGGAAAAGATCCTGGCCGACATCAAGAAGGATGTGAAGAGCGTATTGGGCCAGACCTCGCTGCTGAAGGGCCTGTCGCCGGCCAAGTATGCCGATGAGAAGTTCGGTGTGCCCACCGTCACCGACATCCTGAAGGAACTCGACAAGCCGGGCCGCGACCCGCGTCCGGAATTCACCACGGCGACCTTCAAGGAAGGCGTGGAAGAGATCAAGGACCTGCGCGTGGACATGATCCTGGAAGGCGTGGTCACCAACGTGGCGGCCTTCGGTGCCTTCGTCGACATCGGCGTACACCAGGATGGCCTGGTCCACATCTCGGCGCTGTCCAACAGCTACGTGAAGGATCCGCACACCGTGGTCAAGGCGGGCCAGGTGGTCAAGGTCAAGGTGCTGGAAGTGGACGAGAAGCGCAAGCGCATCGCCCTGACCATGCGCCTGAACGACACCGCGCCAGCCCCCGGTGCGCGCAACGAACAGCGTGGTGACCGCACCGATTCGCGCCGCCTGTCGCAACACCAGAACCAGCGCGGCCGTGAGCAGGCACCGGCCAACAATGCGATGGCGGCGGCGTTTGCGAAGTTGCGTGGGTGATGTGATCGATTGATGAGCATGTGATCGGCACCCGCATTGAGGATGCCCATACCCATACCCCAGTACGTACTGATAGTTGCGGAAGATGGCTGCTCCTGACGGGAGCAGCCATTTTTTTTGCGGCTGTTCACCCTGTGCACTTCAGCGTGATCATCTTCTCCAATTATTTTTAGTTTTAGAAGGTAAAGCGTCGCGTTTGCAAGGGCTCATTCCCTCTCTCATTACTATGGCTGCCCGCCTGTGCGCAGTCTGTCGATGAGATGACACAGCATTGCATCCTCTCATCCAGACCCTGCTTTTCAATATTTCAAGGAGCGTGATTTGGAATCAAGGTTTGTATATCAACTCGATCATCCCCGTCTGCTGAAGGCCTTGCTTGCCTTCACCGCCTTCGGTAGTTTCAATACCATCTTGCGACTGATCATGAGGCCGTTCGGTCCGCCGATCGGTTTCGATGTTCTGGTGCTCCTTGTGATCGCCGCCATACCGTGGATTCATTACCTCAATCCCAGTCGCATCGGCGCCATGGTGATGAAGATACTGTGCGTGATCCAAGCCGTGGCTAGCGCGATCCAGCTCTTCCTCATCTTCGAGTCGGAATTCCAATTTTCCAGTGGCCCTGGAAAATGGCTGTTCTTTTTCGGGGCCCAGATTTTTTCCCTGGTCTTTCACTGTCTGTTGTTCAGGGCCGTCAACGTCCACGCGGAGAACAGCGACTTTGACGAAACTGCTGAAAGGCTCGACAGCCTCTCCAAAGACAGATGAAAAAACGGCCGCCCGTTGGCGGCCGTCAGCAGTGATGAGATCCAGCTTGGTGCCGGATCTCATCACGCGCTGGTACTGATCCGCGTCTGGCTCACCGACACTGAAATGCTGACAGTCGTCTCGCTGGCCACCAGCGTACCGCCCTGGCCATCCGCATTGCCTTCGCTGCCCGCTCCATCCTCGCCTTCCTGCTTGCCACCCTTGACCTTGTTGATGAAGTCACCCAGCGCCTTCTGTACCAGGTCATAGGTCTTGTCGATGTTGCTGGCAATATCGCCCTGCAGCACGTTGAGACTTTCCAGGATGCCGCGTGCTTCCTTGAAGCCCTGGTCGACGCCCTTGAAGATGAGGTTCATGTAATCGTCGATGTTGCCGGCGTCGTCCTTGTCCGGATTGTTCTTCTTGTAGAGATCGAACATGTTGGTGATGAAGGAGACAATGCGGCCGGCCGTCGCTTCGGGCGAATTGTCCTGGGTCGATGCGGTCTGGATGGCGTTGTCGCCGAGCTGCGGACGCAGGATGTCATTGATGTTCTCGATGGCGGTCTTGTAGACCAGCGACAGCGGATCATTCTGCGTCTGCAGCGACACTTCCAGCGAGGACTGCACGATGGACAGGTTGAACTGGGCCTTGGCACCGCTCACGGTGAGCAGGTTGGCTTGTTTGGCCTGGGCGATCTTGTCGCCGCTGCTCTCGCCAGTGGTGGCGGGCAGCTTGTCATTGTCTGACGCTGCTGCAGAGGTCGACGAAGTGGAAGAAGGGGTGACAGGCAGCAAGGAATTGTTGTCCACGCCGGTGGTATTGCCGATAGCCATGACGGTCTCCTGAAAAAGAAAGGGGATCCGGGCATCAAGGGGAGACGGATCCAGGGAAGCGGAACTGCGCACCATGCGCACTCACTCCATTGCTGCATAACGGCCCGTTCGACGCGGACTTGATATTGACAGGAATTTACACCTGTCAGTTTCTGGGATGCTTCGTTGACAGGCCTGCATTGCACCCGCGCAATCTTTCGGAAATCCTTGCTGGAAGCGGGTTTGCGGCGATACCGTGCGTACCGCCGAAGGGCCTGCCAGAGGGGCAGGCGATGAAGAAAAAATGTAACGAAATGTGCGCAAGGCGCTGGCAGCTGGATTTCAATTGCAGCGGGGTAATGAAATCGCACTGGCAGCGCGACAATGAGCGTGCAAGGATGAGCTCCTTGAAAACGCAGCGTCTCGACACGCCGCGTTCAGTGCGGGTCTTGCACCCGCACGACCTGCCTCATTACTCCATCACTCCATCACTCCATCACTCCATCACTCCATCACGAACAATCGCCGATGCTCGCGAATGGCATAGCGATCCGTCATGCCGGCGATGTAATCAGCAACCTTGCGCGCCTGCTTGTCGAGGCGCTGTGTTTCGTCGGTGATGCCCTTGACCTGATAGTCCGGCGGCAGCAGGCTGGGTTGGCCGATGAAAGCCTGGAACATCTCGGCGATGATGCGTCGCGCCTTGGCCGTCATGCGGTTGACCTGGTAATGGCGGTAGAGCTTCTCGCGCAGGAATTTCTTCAGCTCGGCCGCTTCGGCCGCCATGGCGTCGGAGAAGGCGATGAGCTGCGGTGCATTGCGCACATCCTCGATGTCGCGAGGGGCGATCTCGGCGATGCGGCTGCGCGAGGTCTGGTTCAGGTCGACGATGAGCGCATTGATCATCCGGCGCACGGTCTCATGGATGACGCGGCGGCCAGTGATGCCGGGATAGGCCTGTTCGACTTCGCGCAGGTGGCGTGCGAAGAAATCGACTTCGCTCATCAGCTCCATGGTCAGTAGTCCGGAGCGCAGGCCATCGTCGATGTCGTGGTTGTTGTAGGCGATCTCATCGGCCAGGTTGGCCAGTTGCGCTTCCAGCGAAGGCTGCTTCTTTTCCAGGAAGCGCACGCCGATCTCGCCCAGCTGGCGGGCATTGTGCAGGGAGCAGTGCTTGAGGATGCCTTCGCGTGTCTCGAAGGTGAGGTTCAGGCCGTCGAAGGCAGCGTAGTGCTGCTCCAGCTCGTCGACCACGCGCAGGCTCTGCAGGTTGTGCTCGAAGCCGCCGTGATGCTTCATGCAGTGGTTCAGCTCATCCTGTCCGGCATGGCCGAAGGGCGTGTGGCCGAGGTCGTGGGCCAGCGAGATGGCTTCCACCAGGTCTTCGTTCAGTTGCAGGTTGCGCGCGCACGAGCGGGCGATCTGTGCGACTTCGATGCTGTGGGTCAGGCGGGTGCGGAACAGGTCGCCTTCATGATTGACGAAAACCTGCGTCTTGTATTCGAGCCGGCGAAAGGCGGTGGAGTGGACGATGCGGTCACGGTCGCGCTGGAATTGGCTGCGCGAGCCGGGTGGCGTTTCACTGAAGCGCCGGCCTCGCGAACTTGCCGAGTGGGCGGCATAGGGGGCGAGATGGTCGGGCGCTTCAGTGTGCATGTCATTCTCCGGTGCAGGCCGCCAGGGTTTGCAAGAGCAGCTCCTGCGGCGCGTTGGTAATCAGGGGGCTGCCCAGCGGCTTGATCAGGATGAACTTGATCGCACCGCCTTCGTTCTTCTTGTCCACTTCCATCAGGTCCAGCCAGCGTTCGGTGCCCAGGTTCGGGGCCACCGTCGGCAGGCCGGCAGCGGCGGTCACGGCGCGGATGCGGTCGCGCGTGGCGGCATCGATGTAGCCCAGGCGCTGCGACAGGTCGGCCGCCATCACCATGCCGCAACCGACCGCCTCGCCATGCAGCCATTGGCCGTAGCCCAGGCCGTTCTCGATGGCATGGCCGAAGGTATGGCCGAAGTTGAGGATGGCGCGCAGGCCGCCTTCGCGTTCGTCCTGGCGCACCACCTCGGCCTTGATCTCGCAGGAGCGCTGGATCGCATAGGCCAGGGCGGCGTCATCCTTGGAGACCAGGCGCGCCATATTGGTTTCGATCCAGTCGAAGAAGGGCGCATCGATGATGGCGCCATGCTTGATGACTTCGGCAATGCCGGCTGCCAGTTCGCGCGGGGGCAGGGTGTGCAGGGTGGCGGTATCGGCGATGACGGCCTGCGGCTGGTAGAAGGCGCCGATCATGTTCTTGCCCAGCGGATGGTTGATGCCGGTCTTGCCGCCGACCGAGGAATCCACCTGCGACAACAAGGTCGTGGGCACTTGCACAAAGGGTACGCCGCGCATGTAGGAGGCCGCCGCGAAGCCGGTCAGGTCGCCGATCACGCCGCCACCCAGGGCGATGAGGGTGGTCTTGCGGTCGCACTTGTCGGCCAGCAGGCGATCGAAGATCTTCATCAGGCTGGCCCAGTTCTTCTCTTCCTCGCCATCGGGCAGCACGATCTCGGTGACCTGCTTGCCGGCCGCGCGCAGCGCTTGGGCCACCTTGTCCAGGTAGAGCGGACCGACCTTGTCGTTGGTGACGATGGCCACCCGCTTGCCCTTGACGTATTGCGGCAGCAGGGTGGCGTCATCCAGCAGGCCGCGGCCGATGTGGATGGGATAGCTGCGTTCGCCCAGGTCGACGTTGAGGGTGAGGGAGGCGATCGTGGTAGCGGCGGGAGCGGTGTTCGGGTTCATGCTGCGAAGTGTCGGTTCGGCGCTGGCGGCGCCATGGAAGATCTGGGTGGAATGACTGCGGGAAAGCGTGGTGCTGCCATCGGCGCCCTGGGTCAGGACGGCGCTGCTGGTCTCGAATACGACGGTTTCGTCAGCTTCCGGCTCGGGCCGCCAGGCCCCTTCCTTGGGTGAGAGTTCCAGGTGGCTGATGATGGTCTGCACCAGGAATTGCACATTGGGCCGGTTGGTCTCGACCACGAAATCGGCGACTTCGCGATACAGCGGATCACGCTGGCGCGAAAGCTCTTCGAGCTTGCGGCGCGGGTCGGCGGTCTGCAGCAGCGGGCGGTTCTTGTCGCGCCCGGTGCGCTGCAGGATCTGGTTGATGCTGGCGCGCAGGTAGACGACAGTGCCGCCCTTTTTGAGATTCTCGCGATTCTCGGCACGCAGGACGGCGCCGCCGCCGGTGGCCAGCACGATGTCGGGCTGGGCCGCCAGCTCGCGGATGACTTCGGCTTCGCGGCGACGGAAGTTCTCCTCGCCCTCGATCTCGAAGATGACCGGGATGGTGGCGCCGGTCCGCGCTTCGATCTCGTGGTCCGAATCGACGAAACGCTTGTTCAGCTTTTTGGCCAGGGCCCGGCCTATGGTGGTCTTGCCGGCTCCCATCAGGCCGACAAGGAAGATGCTTCCCGTCATATCTAAGAATTCTGCGCTTTGCGCTACTGGCCAATGTCATGGCGCCGCACGTCTGCCGGCACGGTCGCCTGCCGCCCGGTGGACGGCTGTGTTGCCCGCTGCTGGCGGGCTTGCGCCCGGCGCCACGGGCCTGGAACAGCGATTTTACCGTTCTTTGCCCCGCCACCGGGGAAAATTCCCGTAGCCAGGGCCCCGCGGCTCAATACGGGCGCGGCGCGGCGGCGATGCGCGGGGTCAGGAAGATCAGCAGTTCGGTCTTGTCCCGCACCTTGCTCTGGCTGCGAAACAGCGCCCCCAGCACCGGGATGTCGCCCAGCAGCGGCACCCGCGTCTCATGGTCATTGTCGGTCTGGGTGTAGATGCCGCCGATGACCACCGTGCCGCCATCCTCGACCTGGACCTTGGTCTTGATGTGCTTGGTATTGATGGCCAGTCCGCCCGGCGTGACGCTGCCCCGGCTGTCCTTGTTGACGTCCACCTCCAGGATCACGTTGCCGTCGGGGGTGATCTGGGGCGTGACTTCCAGCTTCAGGTTGGCTTTCTTGAAGGCGGTGGCGGTGCTGCCGTTGCCGGCGGCTTGCTGGTAGGGAATTTTTTCCCCCTGCTCGATCAGCGCGACCTGCTGGTCGGCCGTGATCAGGCGCGGGCTGGAGACGATTTTGCCGCGCCCGTCGGCTTCCAGTGCCGACAATTCGATGTTGAGGAAGCGCTGGGCCGCCGCGTTGAAGAGGGTGAAGGCGAAGCTGCCGGGCGCGGCGCCGCCGAGGCTCTCGCTACGCAGGTTGAGGGCCGGTTCGCGCAAATAGAGGTCGGGCGTGGCCGGCGTCTGGCCGCTTTGCTCGCCGATGGCGGCATAGCCGTTGCCGATGGCCGCGCCGCGCTTGGTGGCGGCCAGGCCGAGCTTGACGCCGAGATTGCGCGAAAAGCTGTCATCGGCCTCGACGATGCGGGCTTCGATCAAGACCTGGCGCGAGGCCACATCGATGCGTTCGATCAGCTTGCGCACATTGGCCAGCACGGCCAGCGTGTCGGTGACCAGCAACTGGTTGGTGTGGCTGTCGATCATGGCGCTGCCCCGGCGCGAGAGCAGGGCATTGCGGCGGTTGGCCTGGGTGCTGCCGTCCTCGCCGATGCCCAGCGCCTTGCGCAGGGTGTCGGCGCGCTGGTAATTGAGCTGGAAACTCTCGGCATGCAAGGGTTCGAGGTCGGCGATCATGGCCTTCTGCTCCAGTTCCAGGCGCTCGCGCGCCAGCATCTCGTCGCGCGGCGCGATCCACAGGACCTCGCCATGGCGGCGCATTTCCAGGCCCCTGGCTTGCAGGATCAGGTCCAGCACCTGGTCCCAGGGCAGGTCCTTCAGGCGCAGGCTCAACTGGCCGGTGACCGTATCGCTGGCCACGATGTTGACGCCGCTGTGTTCGGCCAGCACTTGCAGGGCGGTGCGCACCTCGATGTTCTGGAAGTTCAGGGAAAGCCGATGGCCTCCGTAAGTCTTGCCCTCCTGCAAGCCCGCCCCGGCGCCGCCGCCGGAGCTGACCGGCAGCACATCGATCACCAGTCGGCGCCGGCTCTGGTAGGCGTGGTAGCGCCACTGGCCCTGCATTTCCAGCACCAGGCGTGCGCCCTCCTGGTGGGGAAGTGCACTGTACTGCGTGACCGGCGTGCCCAGCTGGCCGGTCTGCACCTGCCGCCGCAGGGGCAGCGGTACGGTGGCGCCGGAGATGTCAGCGATAAGGCGGCCGCCCAGCTGGCGTACCTGCACGGTCTGTTCGCTGCTGCCCAGTTCCACGGACAGGCGCGCCTCGCCCAGTGCCCCTCGTTGCAGGCTGATGCCTTGCAAGGCCGCCGGGTCGGGCGCCGGTTGCAGGACCAGTTCCACCAGTAGGCGGTCTTCCTCGGCGCGCAGCGCATGGATGGCGGCCTGCTTGAGTGCCACCTGCAGCCGCAGCCGCTCGTCATCGGACGCAAGCTGGATGCGCTTGACCAGCCCGCTGCCGGCCAGGCTGCGCGAGACCGCCTCCGATGCCGCAGTCATGGGCAGGTCCAGGATCAGCTGGGGGGGATCCACCAGCTGGAAGGTTTGCACCTGGGCCGCATCCATTGGTGCTTCCAGCCGCAGTTCCAGCGTGGCACCGTCGGTGCGGGGATGCAGGTGGATAGCCAACAGGCGGTTTTCGGCCAACGCAGGGTGGCTCACCAGCAGCGTGAGCAGGAGCAGGATCATCTTCATGGCGTTACTCCGGGGCGGATCAGGCGGCGACGGGCGGTCCTGGCGTTCCTGGCGGTCGAGCGCGCCGAGGGCAGGGGCGGGGCAGTGACGGCCAAGGCGCTGGACGCCGGCAGGCTGGCCAGGGAAATGGTCTGGCGCTGCCCGTCTTCCCGGCCGATGTCGATGGCCTCCTCGCGCACCGCCAGAACGCGTCCCAGGCTGCCGGGCAGCGCATCCCCGCTCTGCAGCTGCCGGATGCTGCCCTCCACGTCGATGATGGCGATCCAGTGCTCGTCGCGGCGCAGGGTGCCCAGCAAGCGCAGGCCGGGCGCGGGCGACAAGACTGCCACGGCGGGGGTGGCAGCCTGCGCAGGAGGGCCTTCGTCCTCATCGCCCTCGCGCTCGTGCTCACGTTCACGTTCACGAGCGCGGGAGCCTGCCTGTCGTGAAGGCTCTGCCGTGGCGGCCTCCCTGAGCTGGAAGGGATCGGGCAAGTCGGCGTTGTCGCCGTCTGGCGTTTCATCGGCGGCGGCATCGGCAGGGCCGGGCGCTGCACCCGTTCGAGCGGCTGCCGAGGATCGCCCCGCCTGCTCCATCCAGGCGCGGGTGGCCGTCACTTCATCGGGATGGTCGACGGCGCGCAGGGTGCCGTAGCCCGCGAGCGCCAGCAGCAGCGGCAGCAAGGCCAGCCAGGACAGATTCATGGGACGAACTCCTTTTTCTCCCCTGCAGCGAGGGAGGCGGCCACTGGAGCGCTCACGGTGGCATTCATCTGCAGCACGGCCTGTCCTCCTGCTTCGGCCACGCTGATATCGAGCCGCTCGAAGAGCACCGGCAGCGGCAGGCTGCTGACCAGTTCCACGAAACGCATCAGGCCGGCATGGCTGCCACGCAGCACGATGGCCGCAGTCAGCTTGCCGCTGCCGGGCTTGAAGGATTCCAATGTCAATCCACACTCGCTGGCGCGCCGGGCCAGCTTGGCTTGCAGCAGATCAGGCTGCGACTGCTCGGCCGGCCACAGTTGCGCCTGCTGGGCCGCCAGTTGCATCGCCAGCGCTGTTTCACGGGATTGCAGGGCGGGCTGTTGCGAGCGTTGCGTCAATGCCGCCTGGTATTGCACACGCAGGTCCTGCTGGCGCTGGCGTGCGGCCTGCCGTTGATCCTCCAGTTCGCTCACGGCCAGCAGCAGGCCGCTGCCGGCGCACAGGAGCGTGACCAGCAGCGCCAGTGACAGGCGCGCCAACAGGGGCCAGTGGGCAGGATGCGTGCGCCATTGGCGGGCCGGGCTCACGGTGCAGCTTCCTGCGAGGCGGGCAGGGGGGCGGCCAAGGGAATCGCGAGGATGAAGGCATAGCCTCCCTCTTCGGCGTGCAGGTCATGCAGGGCTGTGCCTTCCAGGCCGCTCGCGACGAGGGCGGCGGCGAAGTCGCGGACCTCCTGTGCGCTGGGTGCTTGTCCCCGCAATTCGCCGCGATCGCCTTGCAGCAGGATGCGTTGCAAGCGGACCTGGCTGCGGCTGGCCTGCGCCGCCTGGGCTGCGGCCCGCAGCAACCGCGCCGCCTGCTGGCGTCGCAGGCCCAGTTGCCGGTGGTCCTTGAGCTGCTTTTCCAGTGCGGTGATCCGGGTGCGCAGGGTGGCAGTTTGTTTGGCCTGGGGTGACAGCGTCTGCAGTTCTGCCGTCAGCAGCGCATTGGCCTGCTGCAAGGACGCCGTGTGCAAGGAAATGCGCAAGCCGGGCAGGGCTGCCAGCGTGCCGCCCAATAGCAGGGCCGCTGCGAGCATGCGATAGAAGTTTTGTTCATGTGCACGCCGCCGCTGGGCTGGCGAGCGCGAGAAGTCGATGCCGCATCTCATGCCAGTCCCTCCCAGGCCAGCGCCAGCGCGAGATGGTAGTCCGGCGGCATCTGCGCCGCGAAATGCGGCGAGAGCATCAAGGAAGCCGGCGGCATGGCCACGCGGGCCTCCAGTGCGGCGTATTTGGTAAAGGCGCGTGCAATGGCCAACAGCGCAGGATGGTCGCCGCTCAGCAGCAGCCTGCGCGGTAGCGGCTTGAGGACCGGCGCGGCCTGGGAGAGCAAGGCCAGGTGCGCACTGCGCAGGGCGACCGGCGGCATGGCATGGCTGGGACCGTCGCCATGCAGCAGCCACTGGCCACTGCGGTCCAGCCGCAGCACGGCGCTCTGGTCGCTGCGCTGGCCGTCGCGCAGCCAGGCCGCGAGGCACAAGTCTTCCGGCGCCAGCGTGGCCAGCGGGCGGCCCAGTGCTGCCGCCAGCGACAGGCGGTCCTCAATGGCCAGCCGCGAGGCCGCCACGGCCAGCACTTGCCGGTCCGGCGGCGAGCCCGGCTGCGGGCCCAGTTCAAGGTAGTCCAGCGCATGGTCGTCGGTGCTGATGCCATGCGCAGCCATTTCGGCGTGCACCTGGCGCTGCCGCTGCACCGGATGGGCTGCGGCCGGCAGCACCAGGCGCCGGCCGGTCAGGCAAGGGACCGGCACGGCCAGTGCCAGCGCTGCCCCCTGGCAGCCGGGCTCGTCCAGCAGCGAGCGGCAGATCAGCGTGAGCGCATCGATATCGGTGATCTGACCGTCCTGGCAGATGATCCCGCCCGTGAGACGCTGGGTCAGCCGCAGCAGCTGGGTGCGCCGGCCGATACGGCGCAACAGCGCCAGGCGCACGCGGTCGGGCGCGATGTCGAGGCCGGCGCACAGGTGCGGGTTCGTGCGGCCAAAAAAAGGGAGGAAGCCTGCCATATGCCGTTCTCATGCAAAGGGAAGCTTCGGATTCTCCAGTGGGCGTGGCGGGGCGGGAATAGCGGAAACTTGAGGAATGCCTGTCAATTTGCAGCAATTGGCGCGAAATGCCGCACTTCGCTGCACGCTCCCCGGAACCGGCCTCCTGCCCTTTGGTCTATTTGCAACACCCGGCCGCGCGGCGGCTCAGGGCGAGCCGCTATAATGCGGGCTTGTTTCTTCCACTCCGGCTCTGGCCTGCAGCTTCGGCCTGCTTTAACGCTTAATTCGAATGTCTTCATCTTCCAACGGCGGCGATCAACGCAAACCGGCATCGGCGGATGCCCCCGCAGAAAAGGCGCCCCGCAAGCGCATGCACTGGTCGCTGCGCATCCTCCTGGGTTTGTTCGGTACCGTGCTGGGCCTGGTGGTGATGGTGCTCCTGGGCGTGACCTTCATCGTCGCCCTGACCTATCCCAAGCTGCCCGACCTAGATACGCTGACCGACTATCGTCCCAAGATCCCGCTGCGCATCTTCTCCGCCGATGGCGTGCTGATCGGTGAATTCGGTGAGGAACGCCGCAACCTGGTCCACTTCAAGGACATCCCGGACATCATGAAGAAGGCCGTCCTGGCCATCGAGGATGACCGCTTCTACGAACACGGCGGTGTCGATTACCAGGGGATTGCCCGCGCGACCTTCTCCAACCTCTCCGGCGGCGGCGGCGGTGCCTCCACCATCACGCAGCAGGTGGCGCGCAACTTCTTCCTGACCAGCAACGAGCCGACCTTCCTGCAGAAGGCCACACGCAAGTTCTTCTACGAGATCCCGCTGGCCTGGAAGATCGAGAACAACCTGACCAAGGACCAGATCCTTGAGGTCTACATGAACCAGATCTATCTGGGCCAGCGTGCCTACGGCTTCGCCTCGGCCGCCCAGATCTATTTCGGCAAGCAGCTGAAGGACCTCACCATCGCCGAAGCGGCCATGCTGGCCGGCCTGCCCAAGGCACCCTCGGCCTACAACCCGGTGGTCAATCCCAAGCGCGCGCATGCGCGCCAGCAGTACATCCTCTTGCGCATGCGCCAGCTGGGCTACATCACCGATGCCCAGTACCAGGAAGCCAAGGATGAGGAATTGCGCGTCAAGGGCGACAGCTCGGCCTTCGGCATGCACGCCGAATACGTGGCTGAAATGGCGCGCCAGCTGGTCTATGCGCAGTACAAGGACGAGACCTACACGCGCGGCCTGAACGTCTTCACCACCATCACCAAGGCCGACCAGGACGCCGCCTACATCGCCCTGCGCCGCGGCATCATCGACTATGAGCGCCGCCACGGCTATCGCGGTCCGGAAGGCTACATGGAGCTGCCCGAGAAGGCCACCAAGGACGCCGTCGAAGATGCAGTCGAAGTGGAGCTGGCGGATCACCCCGACAGTGACGACATGGTTGCGGCCGTGGTGCTGGAGGCCAAGCCCAAGGAAATCACCGCCATGCTTTCCACCGGCGAAGAGATCAGCATCTCCGGCGCCGGCCTGGGCTTTGGCGCCAACCTGCTCTCGGACAAGGCACCGCCGCAGAAGAAGATTCGCCGTGGCGCCATCATCCGCGTCTTCCAGGATGGCAACAGCTGGATCATCACCCAGATGCCGGAAGTGGAATCGGCCTTCGTCTCGGTGAACTCGCGCGATGGCGCAATCCGCTCGCTGGTGGGCGGCTTCGACTTCAACCGCAACAAGTTCAACCACGTCACGCAGGCGTGGCGCCAGCCGGGTTCGTCGTTCAAGCCCTTCATCTATTCGTCGTCGCTGGAAAAGGGCTTGTCGCCGGCCACCATCATCAATGATGCGCCGCTGACCTTCACCCAGACCGGTGGCCAGGTGTGGCAGCCGAAGAACTATGGCGGCAAGTTCGAAGGCCCCATCTCGATGCGCCGCGCCTTGCAGAAGTCGATCAACCTGGTCTCCATCCGTATCCTGGAGCGCGTGGGCGTGAAGTATGCGCAGGAATACATCACCCGCTTCGGTTTCGATGCCGACAAGAACCCGCCCTACCTGACCCTGGCACTGGGTGCGGGCAACGTCACGCCGCTGCAGATGGTGGGCGCATATTCGGTATTCGCCAACGGCGGCTACAAGATCAATCCCTACCTGATCACCAAGGTCACCGACAGCAACGGCGAAGTCCTCTCGCAGGCCAAACCGGCCACCGCCGACGATGAATCGAACCGCGTCATCGACGCCCGCAATGCCTTCATCATGGACAGCATGCTGCGCGACGTTGTGCGCCATGGCACCGCGGTCAAGGCCTTGTCGTTGAAGCGTACCGACCTGGCCGGCAAGACCGGTACCACCAACGATTCCATGGATGCCTGGTTCGCCGGCTATCAACCGGGCCTGACTGCAATTGCCTGGATCGGCTACGACCAGCCCAAGAGCCTGGGTGACCGCGAAACCGGTGGCGGCCTGGCCCTGCCGGTGTGGATCAGCTACATGTCCAAGGCCCTCAAGGATGTGCCCAATGTGGACCGCAAGGTGCCGGATGGCGTGATCGAGTCGGGTGGCGAGTATTACTATGCCGAGTTCCCGCCCAGCGCCATGGTGCGTGACCTGGGCATGGGCGATCGCGGTGGACTGACACCGGAAGAAGAAAAGGCCAAGACGCAGATGAAGAACGAGTTGTTCTGATACCCTGGGTTTTTGATTTCCGGTGAACGGATAAAAAATATAAACGATTTATATCATTTAAATTTTTTCCGTTGGTCATTGCTCCAAATGAAAACCGCCTGTCGCAAGACAGGCGGTTTTTTCATGGGCATCGACATTGCGCCGTCAGGATCAATCCTTGCCCGACACCACATGGCTGATGCTGCGCATGGCCAGCAGGGTCAGTACTTCATCCTGCTCGGTGCCATAGTCGCTGAGTTTGACGATCACCGTGCGCGTGGCCGGGTTGACGTAGATGTATTGGCCGAACACGCCGATGGCCGAGAAGTCGCGGTCATTGGCATTGCCCGGCGGGATCCACCAGCCATCGCGATAGTCCAGTGCATTGCCGGTGTTGACCGGCTGGCGCGGCTCGGCGGCCCAGGTGGGGCTGACGATCTGTTGCCCGCCCATGCGTCCACCCTGCAGGTAAAGCAAGCCGAGGCGGGCGAAGTCACGGGCCGTGGTATTGAGGCAGCAGAAAGCCTTTTCCACACCATGCTGCCGGCTATCCACGCTCCAGCTGGCCTCCTGCTCCATGCCCAGCGGCTCCCACAGCACCTGCTGGGCGAAGTCGGACAGGCGCATGCCGGTCGCGCGCGCCAGCACCCGCGACAGGATCAGCGTATCGACGCTGCGATATTCGAAGCGCGACCCCGGCGTGAAGCGCAGGCCGCTGCGGCGGGCGATGAAGCGCTGCAGGTCGGTGCTGACGAACATGCGCACCACCGGCGAAGCGAGCGAGCCGCCGTAGTTTTCATCGACATCGATGCCCGAGCGCATGTCCAGCAGCTGGCCGACGGTGATGTTGGCGTAAGCCGGCGAAATTTCATCGGGCTTCAGATAGCGGCCGATGGGATCGTTGAGCGAGTTGATCTTGCCCTGTTTCAGCGCCACACCGGTCAGCGCCGAAACGAAGGATTTGGCCACCGAGAATGACGTGAAGCGCGAATTGGCATCGTAGCCATCGATGTAGCGCTCATAGACCACGTTGCCATCCTGGATCACCACGAAGGCGTGCGTCGCCGTACCCTTGATGAAATCGAGCAGCGGCAGCGGCTTGCCGTCCTTCCAGGGCACATCGATGTTGAGCGGGCGCAGTACCGTGGGCAGCGGCTGGGGATGCGAGGATGGCGCAATCGGATGGTCCTCGAACACCTTGTAGCTCTGGCTGCGCGGGGTCAGGTCGAATTGCAGGTCGACCAGCGCAGGCAGGCTGGGCAGGTCGGCGATGCGGCGGCCGATCTCGGCGCCGGCCAGCAGCACCAGCAAGGCGGCTGCGCTGCGGGCGAGCAGGGTGGTGGTGCGGGCGTGGGGCATGAGGCTCGTTCTTGGAATGGTGAGCCTATTGTGCCCGATTACCCGGCGCTTTTGCTTGCCGCGTACTGTTCATAGCCACGGGCGCGCAGTTCGCAGGCCGGGCACTTGCCGCAGCCGTGGCCCCAGTCGTGCAGCTGGCCGCGCTCGCCCAGGTAGCAGGTGTGGGTATCGGCGCGGATCAGGTCCACCAGCGCGGTGCCACCCAGCGATTCG
Organism: Herbaspirillum aquaticum; assembly: GCF_002213425.1. GTDB lineage: Bacteria > Pseudomonadota > Gammaproteobacteria > Burkholderiales > Burkholderiaceae_D > Herbaspirillum > Herbaspirillum aquaticum. The sequence continues at coordinate 20,548 of NZ_NJGV01000023.1, forward strand.
GCCAGGGACCAGGTCTGGGCCTTGTCGATCCACATCAGCGGGGTTTCCACCTTCAGCTGCGTGGCCATGCCCAGGTTGAGCGCCACTTGCAGGGCTTTCATGGTGTCGTCACGGCAATCGGGATAGCCAGAAAAATCGGTCTCGCACATGCCACCGACCAGCACGTTCAAGCCGCGGCGATAAGCCAGCGTGGCGGCCACGGTCATGAACAGCAGGTTGCGGCCGGGCACGAAGGTATTGGGCAGGCCGTTGTCCTGCATGGCGATGGCGACATCGCGCGTCAATGCCGTGTCGGAAATTTTGCCGATCAGCGACAGGTCGATCATGTGGTCCTCGCCCAGGCGGGACTGCCATTCGGGCGAGAAGGCCTTGATCTTTTCCAGCAGGGCCGGACGCACTTCCAGTTCGATGGCATGGCGCTGGCCGTAGTCGAAGCCGATGGTCTCCACCCGTTGATAGCGCGACAGCGCCCAGGCCAGGCAGGTGGTGGAATCCTGGCCGCCGGAGAAGAGCACCAGGGCGCTCTGGGTGTTCAGGGTGGGGGCGATGGCGGGGATAGCGGACATGGTCGGGCTCAACAAGTAATCGGAATCGGGGAATCAGGCGGGGGAACGGTGCAGAAACGGGCGCGGGGCCAGGCGGCATCGCTGCCGGCCTGGCCCCGCGCCTGCAATAGCGGCAAGCTTAGTTGGTTTTCTTGACCGAATCCAGCACCTGCTCGATATAGTCGCCATTGGGATCGGTGAACTTCAGGCGCACCGGATACCACTCCATCTTGGGCGCCAGCCAGATGTCGAGTTTCTGGGCCTGGTCGTCCGGGGGCGGATTGCGGAACAGGTGCAGGGCTTCAGTCTCGCCCTGGGCGGTCTTGATCTTTTCGCGGCCAACCACCTTGAAGGTCCATTGCTCGGCATCACGCGGACCGGCCACGAAGAAATTCCACTCCGAACCCGGCTTCATCTTGGCGGCATTGGCGCGGGCAATCGCCACGAACTGCCAGGTGATGCCGGTACGGTCCTGCTCGCCGCCCTGCAGCGGGAAGCTTTCGGCCGATTCGGTGAAGGTGATCTTGTTCTGTTCGCGATTGAAGGTGGTGGTGGTCGGCTCGCGGCGCAGGCGCTTTTCGACGAAACGCGATGGTGCCAGGCCGTAGGCGTCGATGCTGCCTTCACTGCTGGTTTCCAGGATCTTGCCCAGCAGCATGGCGCGGGTTTCGGTGTTGACGCTGTAGGCGGTCTTGCTCTGCGTCCATTTCACCAGGCCTTCACCCTTCAAGTCGAGACCGCTTTGCTTGGCGCTGATGGCGTAATGCAGCTCGGCCGAAGGCGGCAGGTTGAAGGGGCGCTTGTCCACCGGGTGCGGACCGTCGGCGGCCCATGCCGGGGCGGCGGCCAGCAGGGCGGCCAGGGGCAGTGCGGCAAGGGTGGTTTTGAGGCGATATGAAAGTAAGGTCATGGCGAGCTCTTCGTGTTGGTCTCTGTGGGGCTTGGCGATGAGGCAAGGCCGAGCCATATGAAGCAATACGACCAGAATGCCGGCGCACGGTTCTGCCGTCTTGGCGCGTAATTGTGCGCAATTGTTTCCGATTTTGACAGGGCTTGCAGGATCTGGTCTCACTGAGCGGCCGGTTTGAGGCCCGACAAGTCCAGCTGGGTGTAGTCACCGTTGGGCCGCAGGTCGGTATAGCGCACTCGCACCGGATACCACTCATGCTGCGGGGCCAGCCAGATATCGACGCGGTCGTCATAGGAGCCGGGCTTGGGCTGGCGCACCACGTGCCAGGTCTGTACGGTGCCGATGGGCAGCGTCAGGCTTTCCTGGCCCAGCACCTGCACGCGCCAGATTTCGCCATCGCGCACGCCGGCCACGAACAGGTCGATCACCGCGCCTGGCTGGAGCTGCCCGGGATCGCCACGGCCGATGGCGGCCAGTTGCCAGATCAGGCTGGCGCGGTCCTGCTCGCCGCCCCGGCGCGGGTAGCTGGTGGTGGAGGCGGAAAAGCTGACGACATTGCGTTCACGGTTGAAATGGGTATTGGTGGCCGACTTGAAACCCTTTTGCTCCGTGTAGAGCTCGGGCGACACGCCCCAGGCATCGAGCTCGCCCACGCTGGTGAAATTGAGGAGCGTGAAGAACAGCGCCTTGGCCTTGCCTTCCACCTTGTAGCGCTGGCCTTCGTTGGTCCAGGCGATGCTGCCACGGCCGTAGGCCGGCTGCTGGTCCTTGGTACCGGTGACGTCGTATTCCAGCAGCACGCTGGGCGGGGCACTGGTCTGGTATTGCTTGCCGGTGGCGTCCCCTGGCGCATCGCCGCTGCCGGTCGCGGTGCTTGCCGTGCCGCTGCCCTGTCCGTTACCGGGCGAGGCCGGGCCTGCAGCTTCAGCAGCGGCGGGCGCAGCGACCGCTTGCGGCGCTTCCGGGACGGGCGTGGTGATGCGTTCGACGGTCTCGCGGATAGGCTCGTCAGGTGGTTCGACGGACGGTTCAGGGCTACGCCGGGGCTGCGGGGCGGCACGAGGTCTGGCGGTTGCCGGTGTGGCCGCCTTGGGTTGCACCGGCAGCGCTACCGGCTGCTCCGGTGGCGGCACCGGGCGCAGTTCCACCGTGATGGCCTGGTCCTGCGTCTGGGCCGGCACCACGATCTGGCGTCGGCCCCAGTCCACCAGCGCGGCGTGCAGGGCCAGGCTCGATGCAATCAGGATCAGCAGGCGCGGCCAGCGCCGGGTGGGACGGGAAACTTCGCTCATGCCCGCCAGTGTATCGGATCAAGCAAGGAGCGTCGTGGGGGCGCAGCGCAAAGGAGGGCCATTTCAAACAACGTACAATGCGGGTTTTGCCGTTGTCCCTTGCAGAATCGATGAACCTGTCCCTGTCTTCCCGCCTGCCCCTGCGCGTGTTCCCGGCCGTCCTGCTGGCACTGGCCGCCGCTTCCGCCGCTGTTTCCAGTGTTGCTGCGCCCTTGCCGCCGGTACGCATCGGCATGATCGATGGCCTCTCCGGTCCCTTCGCCAATGCCGGTGAAGCGGTGGTGCGCAACATCAGTTACGCCATCGAGCGCGTCAATGCGCGCGGCGGCGTGAGCCTGCCCGATGGCAAGCACCTGCTGCAGCTCTCCACCTTCGACAACAAGCTGGGGGTGGAGGACTCGCTGGTGCAGTTCCGCCAGCTGACGGACGAGCGCATCCCCTTCCTGATCGAGGGCAACAGTTCGGCCGTGGCCGCCGCGCTCATCGATGCGGTCAACAAGCACAACCAGCGCGAGCCGGACCGGCGCGTGCTGTTCCTGAATTATTCGGCGGTCGATCCCACGCTGACCAACGAGAAATGCAGCTTCTGGCATTTCCGTTTCGATGCCAGCGCCGACATGCGCATGCAGGCCCTGACCGAAGCCATCAAGGCCGATCCGGCCACCAAGAAGGTCTACCTGATCGGCCAGGACTACAGCTTCGGCCGCCAGGTCGCCAAGGCCGCGCGCGAGCAGATCACGGCCAAGCGTCCCGATATCGCCATCGTCGGCGACGAGCTGCATCCCATCGGCAAGATCAAGGACTTCGCCCCCTACATCGCCAAGATGCGCAGTGCCGGGGCCGACGCCGTCATCACCGGCAACTGGGGCAATGACCTCACGCTGCTGGTGAAGGCAGCCCGCGATGCCGGCTTCAAGGCCAAGTTCTACACCTTCTATGCCAACAGCCTGGGTGCGCCGGCGGCCATTGGGGACGCGGGCGTGGGCGTGGTGCGTGCGGTGGCTGAATGGCATCCCAATGCGGGTGGCAATCCGGGTTCGCCCAGCGACGCCTACTACCAGGATTTCCGCAAGCGCTACCCGCAGCCCAAGGATGATTACCTCTACCTGCGCATGCAGGTGATGATCGACATGCTGGTCAAGGCCATCGAGAAAGCCAGGAGCACCGATCCCAAGGCGGTTGCATATGCATTGGAAGGCGCGCATTATCAGAACGCCTTCCACGAGGCGACCTTGCGGGCCGAGGATCACCAGCTGATCCAGCCGCTCTACCTGATGCAGATGCAGCGCGCCGACAGCGGCGGCATCCGCTTCGACAATGAGGGCAGCGGCTTCGGATTCCGTACCGAGCGCTTCATCCCGGCCGAGCAGACCGCACTGCCGAGCACGTGCCGGATGCAGCGCCCGCCACGCTGAGCACGACACCACAACAAGAGGAGCGATCAATGTTGAACCATGAGCAGATGCCGGGCGCAGGCTCGGTAGCCGATACCATCGAATTCATGAAGAAGATGTGGAGCAGCATGGGCGCCCCCGCCATGGCCACGCCTTCGCTGTCGGTGGAGGACATCAACAAGAAGATCAGCGACCTGAAGACCGTGGCCTCCTGGCTGGAGCTGAACCTGAACATGCTCAAGGCCACCATCCAGACCCTGGAAGTGCAGAGCGCAACCCTCTCCACCCTGCAGGCCATGAGTGAGATCATGGCTTCGCGCGGCACGCCGCAGGCTGAGGCCCCGGCCGATGATGAGGGCAGTGCGGCGCCGGCTTTCCCCTTCGGTTTCCCGATGTGGCCGGGGGCAGGGGGCAAGCCTGAGGAAGCCGCTGAAGAAAAAGCCGAAGCCGTGGACGAAGGGGCGGACGCTCCTGATGTTGCAGAGGAGCAATCCGGCGCACCTCACGCAGATGCCGAACCGGCTGCAGGCGCCGAGGGCGGCACGCCCCCGGCGCCGGATTTCCAGTCTGCCATCGCCAATCCCAATGCCTGGTGGAATGTGTTGCAGGAGCAATTCAAGCACGCCGTCGGCAACGCCCTGGCTGGCGGCCTGGCCGAGCAGGAGCCGCTGTTGAAGCCCGCCAAGCCGCCCAAGCCCGCACCGGCCCCCAAGCGTAGCGAAAATAAGACAGTTGCCCCCAAGCCCAAGGCAGGCGCCAAAGCCAAGCCCGCTGGCGTTTCCAAGCCGGCCAAGGGAGCCAAGGCGGCCCCGAAGAAGCCACCGGTCAAGAAAGCGCCCAAGCGTGCGGAAAATACGAGCGCGCCGGCCCGCACCGCTGTTGTACAATCCCGGCAAAACAAGAAGCCAGCCTCCCGCAAGCCAAATTCCCCCTGATCCTCGCCATGGCAGAGCCTGGCCCCGGGCGCAGCTGCGCCGGGCCTCTGTCATATTGCTGAAACCTGACCGTTTTAGTATGGATCGGGAAAATCTTGTTAAAATCAAACACTTAACGCATATAGGCACATACTGAGATGCTGTACCCAGAATTGTTCAAATCGCTAGAGCAGGTCCGTTGGAATATGGATAAGGATATTCCCTGGGACAAGTTCGACGCTTCCTTGCTCACCGACGAACAGGCGCAGACCATCCGCATGAACGCCATCACGGAATGGTCCGCGCTGCCGGCCACCGAGATGTTCCTGCGCGACAATCGCGGGGACAGCGATTTCTCGGCATTCATGTCGGTATGGTTCTTCGAGGAACAGAAGCACTCGCTGGTGCTGATGGAATACCTGCGCCGCTTCCGCCCGGACCTGTGCCCGACCGAAGAAGAACTGCACAACGTGCGCTTCGAGTTCGATCCCGCCCCGCCGCTGGAAACCCTGATGCTGCACTTCTGCGGCGAGATCCGCCTGAACCACTGGTACCGCTGTGCCGCCGACTGGCACACCGAGCCGGTCATCAAGCAGATCTACAAGATCATCAGCCAGGACGAAGCCCGCCACGGCGGCGCCTACCTGCGCTACATGAAGAAGGCCCTGAACGAAGTGGGCGACAAGGCCCGTGCCGCCTTCGCCAAGATTGGCGTGTTGATGGCCTCGGCGCGCCGCACCGAAAAGCCGCTGCATCCGACCAACCTGCACGTGAACCAGGCGCTGTTCCCCAATGACACCGTCCAGAGCCGCCTGCCGGATCCGGAATGGCTGGAACGCTGGCTGGACAACCAGATCAAGTTCGACGGCGAGTGGGAGAAGAAGGTCGTGGACCGCATCCTGCACAACATGTCGCTGCTGTTCGAACGTACCTTCAGCAACGTCCAGGAGCTGAACCGCTACCGCAAGGAAGTGACCCAGCGGATCATGCCGGCCGGCGCGGCCGCAGCCTGATCGGGAAAAATCCTTCACGGGCAGTACAATGGCAAAGCCGCAACCTCGGGTTGCGGCTTTTTTCATCCTGCAACGATTCTCCTCAAGATGGCCGACTTCGAATCCAAACTCTGCACCCGCGACGAACTCCAGCAGCGCGTAGCGCAATTGCCCAAGCCGGTGGTGATGACCAATGGCGTCTTCGACATCCTGCATCGCGGCCACGTGACCTACCTGGCGCAGGCCCGCGCCCAGGGCGCTTCGCTGGTGGTGGCGGCCAATACCGATGCGTCGGTCAAGCGCCTGGGCAAGGGCGATGACCGTCCCATCAACACCTGCGAAGACCGCATGGCGGTGCTGGCGGCGCTGGAATCGGTGTCGCTGGTGGTCCCCTTCGATGAAGACACGGCGCTGGAAGCCGTGCAGCAGGCGCGACCGGAGATTTACGTCAAGGGCGGCGACTACGACATGCACGCCATCCCCGAAGGGCAGGCCGTGGCGGCCTATGGCGGCCAGGTGCTGGCCATCGCCTTCGAGCATGACCGCTCCACCACCAAGCTGCTGGCCAAGGTGCGCAAGCTGGCCGGCTGATCGCGGTACGCTGCAAACGACAAGGCCGGCAGGAGCATCGCTCGCTGCCGGCCTTGCCGTTTCAGGCTACGCGGTGGGTCAGTGGTGCATGTGACCCTTCATGTCCTTCATGTCATCCTTGCCCGCCGCTGCCGCATTGCGGTCTTCGACGTTGAAGGTCACCTCGACCTTGCCGGCCTTCTCGAAGGTCAGCGTGGCCGGGACCTTTTCGCCCGCCTGCAGCGGCTTGGACAGGCCCATCAACATGAGGTGGTAGCCATTGCCCGGCTGCATGGTGATCTTCTGGCCGGGTTTGACTTCCAGGCCGCCATCGAGCTCGCGCATCTTCATGACGTTGCCTTCCATGGCCATGGTGTGGATTTCACCCGACTTGGCCACCGGCGAGGACACGCTCACCAGGCGATCCGGCGCGCTGCCCTTGTTCTCGATGCTCAGGTAGGCGCCGGCGGCCGGTTGGCCCGGGACCGTCGCGCGGGCGTAGGGATGGCCGATCTCGAGCTGGCCCAGCTTGTATTCATGGGCCTGCGACAGCGGGGCGGCAGCCAGCAGGGCGGAGGTGATGGCCAGGGTGGCCAGCTTTTGGACGAAATGCTTCATATCAGTGATTCCTGGTTGTCTTGTTCATGTCTGGAATGCGGGCGCGCGGCCTGCAGGGGTGGGCGCAAAGGCCCGGGGGACGGCGGGTTCAGGCCGGCGGGGCGCGGGCCCGGGGCGAACCCGGTGCCAGGCTGAGCGAACGCAGGCGTGGTGCAGTGCCGGCCAGCGGATAGCTGATGCCGGGCAGGACCGTGGTATCGAAGGAGGAATCCGCTGCCGGCGAGGCCGCCTGGCTGCCGCAACAGAGCGGGCAATGGCTGGCCGCCAGGTGCGCCGGTGCATTGCCGGAAGCGCCACCGCCGACGCTGCAGATGGCCATGGCCGGGCTGTCCCGCAGGGTGCGCGCGGCGGCCTGCTGCCACCAGGGCGCCGCCACCATCGCCAGCAGCAGCGCCAGGCTGGTCCACACCTGCAGGCGCAGCCAGGGGCGGCGCAAGGCAAGTCGTGGGGGGAAGGGGCGCAGGCGGGAAGACATGGGGCCTGATTATAGCGCCCGTCCCCCTTTTTGCCCGGCCCGCTGCTTGATCCCGATCCGGGGATCCCCGGCAATGCGAGCCGCCCGCCCCGCCTGCCAGTGCGGGCGGCGGCGGGCCTTCATGCAAATTGATTGTTGACAGGCGCTAGGCTAGACTTAGCGTCTTTTCGGGTTTTTGGGTTTTCGTTCACATTTTTCCAAGGGAGACTGCATGTCCTACACCAACAAGCTGACACTGCGCGCGATGGTCGCCGCCCTGTCCCTGGCTGCCGTCTGCGCAGCCCCGGCCATGGCTGCCGACAAGTCGGTTGCCGTGACCGCCATCGTCGAACACCCGGCCCTGGACGCCGTGCGTGACGGCGTGAAGGACGAGCTCAAGGAAGAAGGCTTCGAAGCCGGCAAGAACCTGAAGTGGGAATACCAGAGCGCCCAGGGCAACACCGGCACCGCCGCCCAGATCGCCCGCAAGTTCGTCGGTGACAAGCCCGACGTCATCGTGGCCATCGCCACCCCCTCGGCACAAGCCCTGGTGTCGGCGACCAAGAGCATCCCGGTGGTCTATTCCGGCGTGACCGATCCGGTGGCCGCGCAACTGGTGAAGGACTGGAAAGCCTCCGGCACCAACGTCACGGGCGTGTCGGACCTGCTGGAACTGGACAAGCAAATCGACCTGATCAAGCGTGTGGTCCCCAACGCCAAGCGCGTGGGCATGGTCTACAACCCGGGTGAAGCCAACTCCGCCGTGGTGGTCAAGGCCCTGAAGGAACTGCTGGCCAAGTCCAACATGACCCTGGTGGAAGCCGCTGCGCCCCGTTCGGTAGACGTCGGTTCGGCCGCCAAGAGCCTGATCGGCAAGGTCGACGTGATCTACACCAACACCGACAACAACGTGGTGTCGGCCTATGAAGCCCTGGTCAAGGTCGGCAACGACGCCAAGATCCCGCTGGTGGCCTCCGACACCGACAGCGTCAAGCGCGGCGCCATCGCTGCCCTGGGCGTGAACTACTACGACCTGGGCCGCCAGACCGGCAAGGTGGTCGGCCGCATCCTCAAGGGTGAAAAGCCGGGCGACATCGCCTCGGCCACCAGCAGCAAGCTGGAATTGTTCGTCAACACCGCCGCCGCCCAGAAGCAGGGCGTGACCCTGTCGCCGGAACTGGTGAGCTCGGCCAAGACCGTCATCAAGCAATAAGCAAGGTATCGCCTGAAGATCCCGCTGCCATGCGGGATCTTCCGTATCTGGCCGCAACACCGCAGCAAGATGTGCCCATATGCATAACGGGCCCGGTCGAGAGGAACGCCGAGGCCTGACCACCATGAACGAGGAGAGGACCATGTTTGCAGTATCGAAGTCACTGCGCGCCATCGCCGGCGCGCTCGCCCTGAGCGCCATTTGCGCTTCCGCCCTGGCAGCCGAGAAAGTGGTGGCCATCACCTCCTTCGTCGAACACCCGGCGCTGGACGCCGTGCGTGACGGCACCAAGGATGAACTGATCGCCGAAGGCTTCGAGCCCGGCAAGAACCTGAAGTGGGATTTCCAGAGCGCCCAGGCCAATGCCGGTACCGCCGGCCAGATCGCCAAGAAGTTCGTGGGTGACAACCCCGACGTGATCGTGGCCATCGGCACTCCCTCGGCGCAGCCGATGGTGGCCGCGACCAAGAGCATCCCCATCGTCTACTCGGCCATCGCCGATCCCATGGCCGCGCAGCTGGTCAAGGACTGGAAGCCGTCCGGCACCAACGTGACGGGCCTGTCGCACATGCTGGACCCGGTCAAGCAGGTCGAGGTCATCAAGCGCGTCGTGCCCGAGGCCAAGCGTGTGGGCGTGGTTTACAATCCGGGCGAAGCCAATTCCGTGTCGGCCCTGAACAACCTCAAGGGCGAGCTGCAGAAAGCCGGCCTGACCCTGGTGGAAGCCGCCGCGCCCCGTTCGGTGGACGTGGCCCCGGCCGCCAAGAGCCTGATCGGCAAGATCGACGTGATGTACACCACCACCGACAACAACGTGGTCTCGGTCTTCGAGTCGCTGGCCAAGGTCTGCAACGATGCCAAGATCCCGCTGATCGCCTCCGACACCGGCAGCGTCAAGCGCGGTGCCGTGGCCGCCCTGGGTGTGAACTTCTATGACATGGGCCGCCAGACCGGCAAGGTCGTGGCCCGTATCCTGAAGGGCGAGAAGGCCGGCGAGATTGCCTCGTCGCCGGTCAAGAACCTGGAGCTGTACGTCAATACCTCGGCGGCGCAGAAGCAGGGCGTGACCCTGTCGCCGGAGTTTTTGAAGTCGGCCACCAAGGTCCTCAACTGAAACTGAGCATGACCGCAGTCTGATTCGTCGGCCATGCACCGCCGGCGCCGCACCACCCGTGCAGCGCCGGCGCCACGCAGAAGACATTCGGCATTGGCGTACCGCGCCGTGCCGAATGTGTTTTTTTTAGAAAGTCCTTTTTATGTCGCTGTATACCCTCCTGGGCGCCTTGGAGATCGGCTTGATCTTCAGTCTGGTGGCCCTCGGCGTGCTGATTTCCTTCCGCATCCTGGTGTTCCCTGACCTGACCGTCGACGGCAGCTTCCCGCTGGGCGGCGCCGTGGCAGCCACCATGATCGCAGCCGGTTTCAACCCTTTCCTCGCCACCTTCGTCGCGCTGCTGGCCGGTGCGCTGGCCGGTTTCATCACCGCCTGGCTGAACGTGCGCCTGAAGATCATGGACCTGCTGGCCAGTATCCTGATGATGATCGCGCTGTACTCGATCAACCTGCGCGTCATGGGTAAACCCAACGTGCCCCTCATTTCGGAGCCGACCATCTTCACCATCCTGCAGCCGGGCTCGATCCCCGACTACGTGGCCCGACCGCTGATCCTGCTGGTGGTGGTGACTGGTGCCAAGCTGCTGCTGGACTGGTTCTTCTCTTCCGAGATCGGCCTGGCCATGCGTGCCACCGGCGCCAATGCCCGCATGGCGCGTGCCCAGGGCATCGCCACCGGCCGCGCCACGCTGGCCGGCATGGCCCTGGCCAATGCCCTGGTGGCACTGGCCGGTGCCCTGTTTGCCCAGACCCAGGGTGGATCCGACATCTCCATGGGCATTGGTACCATCGTCATCGGCCTGGCCGCCGTGATCATCGGCGAGAACATCCTGCCGGCGCGCCGCCTGGTGTGGACCACGCTGGCGGTGATCCTGGGCGCGATCCTGTATCGCTTCTTCATTGCCCTGGCGCTCAACAGCGACTTCATCGGCCTGCAGGCGCAGGACCTGAACCTGGTCACGGCCGTGCTGGTGATGCTGGCCCTGGTGCTGCCCATGGGCAAGCGCAAGCTCAAACTGTTGCGCAAGGGAGCCTGAGATGTTGAAAGCCACCGATCTCAAGATCACCTTCAATCCCGGCACGCCCATCGAGAACCCGGCCCTGCGTGGCCTCTCGCTGGAGATCCCGACCGGCCAGTTCGTGGCCGTGATCGGCTCCAACGGCGCCGGCAAATCGACCTTCCTCAACGCCATCTCCGGTGACCTGCTGGTCGATACCGGCAAGATCGAAATCGACGGTACCGACGTCACCCGCAAGCAGGCATGGGACCGCGCCGGCATGGTGGCGCGCGTGTTCCAGGACCCGATGGCCGGCACCTGCGAGGCGCTGACCATCGAGGAAAACATGGCGCTGGCGATGGCCCGTGGACGCCGTCGCGGCTTCAACTTCGCCATTCGCGGCAAGATGCGCGAGCTGTTCCGCGAGAAGCTGGCCATCCTCAACCTGGGCCTGGAGAATCGCCTCACCGACCGCATCGGCCTGCTCTCGGGCGGCCAGCGCCAGGCGGTGAGCCTGTTGATGGCCTCGCTGCAGCCCTCGCGCATCCTGCTGCTGGATGAGCATACGGCCGCGCTGGACCCGAAGACGGCCGCCTTCGTGCTGGAACTGACGGCCAAGATCGTCTCCGAGGCCAAGCTGACCACCATGATGGTGACCCACAGCATGCGCCAGGCGCTGGACTACGGCGACCGCACCGTGATGCTGCACCAGGGCCGCGTGGTGCTGGATGTCTCCGGCCCCGAACGCGCCGGGCTGGACGTGCCGGACCTGCTCAAGATGTTCGAGCAGACGCGCGGCGAGAAGCTCTCGGACGACGCCCTGCTGCTGGGCTGATCGGCCCCGCCAACGAAAACGGCTCCCGCGGGAGCCGTTTTTTCATGGGCGCAGCGGATCCTCAGCTGCCACCGTCATAGCCATTCTGGCGCCAGGCTTCATATACCACCACCGCCACCGTATTGGACAGGTTGATGCTGCGATTGCCCGGCCGCATCGGCAGGCGGATGCGCTGTGCAGTGGGGAAGGATTCACGCCGCTCCGGTGCCAGCCCGCGCGTTTCCGAGCCGAACACGAAGGTATCGCCTGGACGGAAGGCCAGGCCGGCAAAGGGCGTGGAGCCATGCGTGGTCATGGCGAACATGCGTGTCTCATCGAACTGCGGATCCTGGCGGCGATGGGCCAGGAACTGGTCCCAGTCCTTGTGCACCTGCATGTTGGCGTATTCGTGGTAATCCAGCCCGGCACGCCGCATCTTGGCGTCATCGAGCGGGAAGCCGAGCGGCTCCACCAGGTGCAGTTGCGCGCCGGTATTGGCGCACAGGCGGATGATGTTGCCGGTATTGGGAGGGATCTCCGGCTCGACCAGGACGACGTGGAACAAAAAACTCTCCTGCAATGAAAAGAATGGCCGACCCGTTTCAGGTCGGCAGGGTGCGCGCAAAGACCAGGTTGGTCACGCGCCGGGCGCCGTGCCGCTTGAGCACGATCGCCACTTCATTCAAGGTGGCCCCGGTGGTCATGACATCGTCGACGATGCCCACATGCAGCCCACGCACCTGGTCCATGGCCGCGAAGGGCAGGGCGAAGGCCGAACGCACGTTGCGCGCGCGGGCCCCCACCGGCAGGGCCGACTGGGCCTCGGTTTCCTTTTTGCGTTCCAGCAGGCGCGGCTGCACCGGGATGTCCATGAGCTTGCCCAGCGGCCGGGCGATTTCCAGCGCCTGGTTGAAACCGCGTTCCTGCAAGCGCGCCAATCCCAGCGGCACCGGCGCCAGCAAGATCGGCATCGGCAATTGGACGTCGCTGCCCGGCACCGGATTGCGCCGCGTGGCATCGAAGATCAATCGCGCCAGCAACGGTGCCAGGCGCAGGTCGCCGCCGAACTTCAAGGCCAGGGCCAGCTGGTCGGAGGGGGCGAAATAATCGGTGGCCACGATGGTGGCGTCGAAAGCCGGGCGGTCCTTCAGGCAGGCGCCGCAGCGCAGCTCCTTGCCGGTGACCGGCATGGGCAGGGCGCACTGGATGCAGCGGCGGTGCTGGCGCGTGTAGAAACGTTTGTGGCAGGGCGCGCACAGGGTCTCGCGTCCGGCCGCGCCGCACAGCGCGCAGGAAGACGGCAGCAGTTGCGGCATGTGCGCCAGCAGGCGCTGCAGCCAGCCGGGGCCGCTGGGCTTGCCCGGTCGTGGCGGCTTGCCGGCCACGGCGCGATAGGCGGTACCAGGCTTGGCCTGGGGCGATGCAGCAGCGGGTTTGGAGGATTTGAGATCCATGCGAGGTGCGCCCGGGAAAAATGGATTTCGACTAAACTACGCGCATTATCGCATCAGCCCCGTAGATAGTCGGTCCTTCGCTGGCCGCCCGAGCTTGCCACGCTGCTGCGCAGTCCATCTTCCTGTTCCGTTGCCCATGTCCCTGCCGCCGCCTTCTGCCAGCGCCAAGCTGAGCGCTCCCATCGACCTGCCCCTGGTGCGCCGCCGCTTCGGCCAGCCCCAGCGCGTGGCCGAATCCGATTTCCTGCGGCGCGAAGTGTCGGCCCGCATGCAGGAGCGCCTGGCCCTGGTAAAAATCGCCCCGTGTGAAGTCCTGGACGCCGGATGCGGCGAAGGCGCCGACCTGCCGGTGCTGCAGAAGCGCTATCCCGAGGCCCAGGTGATCGGCCTGGACGGCGCCTACGGCATGCTGGCCAAGGCTGCCGACCACCAGCGCGGCGCGCAGACGGCCATGAACCGCCTGTTCGGTTCCATCAACAAGTGGCTCGGCTCCGGCCCGGGTGTCGGCGGGCCGGAACTGGCCTGCGCCGACTTCGCCCGCCTGCCGCTGGCGGCCAATGCGCTGGACCTGGTCTGGTCCAACCTGGCCCTGCACTGGCATCCCCAGCCCGACCGCGTGTTTGCCGAGTGGCGGCGCGTGCTGCGGGTGGAGGGCCTGCTGATGTTTTCCTGCTTCGGCCCCGATACCCTGCGCGAAGTGCGCAGCGCCTTCGAACAAATCGATCTTGCGCCGCACACCTTGCCCTTCGTCGACATGCACGACTTCGGCGACATGCTGGTCAATGCCGGTTTTTCCACCCCGGTGATGGACATGGAAACCATCACCGTGACCTACGAGACCCCCCAGCGCCTGCTGGAAGACGTGCGCGCCTGGGGCGGCAATCCGCTGGAATCGCGGCGCCGCAGCATGATGAGCCGCAGCCAGTATCAGCGCCTGCTGGCGGCCTTCGAGGCCATGCGCAAGCCCGACGGCAAGATCCCGCTGACCTTCGAGGTCGTCTATGGCCATGCCTTCCGCCCGGTACCCAAGACCACTGCGGCCGGCGAGAGCATCATTCGCTTCGAACGTCCGCCGCGATAGTCGAAACTTCATATAAGGCTTAGTCGCCCAGCCCTATCTGGCCTGCCTGATAGTTGCTGTATCGTTACGCCCTGCCTGTTCCTGCCGAAACCTTCATGTCGCCGCAAAGCCGCGCCCCTGGCGGCTTTGCGCCCGCTATCGGGGTCCGCCGCAGGGGCCGGAAACGCCAGCGTTGTCAATGCGGCGGTGCGTGCTTGATCCATGGCGACGTTAGCCCTTATACTCAAATGGGTAAAAAAATTCACACAAAGAAATTCCAGTACGAACGAATAGCAAGAATAAATAAAGACCGCAAAACGGATAGCCACGGACTGCGCCCCACGCAAGACGGCCCCCGCCAAGAACGGGCAGGCCCGCATCCAGTGAGCATCCTCTGCGGTGAGAGACAGAGACACGCTCGACCGACAATCATGCTGGCGAGGTGCCATGGAGACGCGGGAATGGATATTGAAGCGCAATTGTTCGATTGCGCCACGCCAGCTGGCGTGGGTCTTCGCAGTCCTTTGTACGGTTTCACTCACGGTCGCGCTGGGCTTCACGCTGCGCGGCGCTTGGATCATCCTGGTTTTTTCATGCATTGAACTGGTAGCGGTGGGCGCGGCCATGCTGGTCTACGCCCGTCACGCCACCGATCGCGAAGTGCTGGTGCTGGCCGATCATGGCCTGGAGGTGGAAGTCATCCAGGGCAGCCGTTCGCGTCGCAGCAGCTTGCAGTTGCATGGCATGCGCATCGCTTTTCCTGTGGGCCGGCAGTCGCTGGTGGCCCTGGAAAGCCGGGGGCAGCGCGTGGAAATTGGCCGGTTCATGAGCTTGTGGCAACGGCGCGCGTTGGTGCAGGAGCTGCAACAGGAACTGGCCGCCAGGGGTGGCGGGATGGCAGCACTCTCATTCTTATAATTTTGGGCTTTTGAGGAAATCCATGAAACTTGCGAAGCGCCTTCAATCCTTGACCCTCGGTGCCTCGCTGCTGGCGGCCGGCTTGCCGGCCTGGGCAGTGGTGGATAGTCCGGGCGGACCGGCCGTGCTGCAGATGAATTTCCAGCCACCGGTGACCAAGATCGCCGAGCAGATCTACGACCTGCACATCCTGATGCTCATCATCTGCCTGGTCATCTTCGTGGCCGTGTTCGGGGTGATGTTCTATTCCATCATCAAGCACCGCAAGTCGGTCGGCCACAAGCCCGCCAGCTTCCACGAAAGCACGACCGTGGAAATCGCCTGGACCGTGGTGCCCTTCCTGATCGTGATCGGCATGGCCCTGCCGGCCACCAAAACGGTGGTGGCGATGAAGGACACCTCCAACGCCGACCTCACCATCAAGGTCACCGGCATGCAGTGGAAGTGGGGGTATGACTACCTCAAGGGCGATGGTGAAGGAATCTCCTTCCTCTCCAGCCTGGCCACGCCGCGCGAGCAGGTCACCGATCCCACCCTGAAGAAAAACGACAACTACCTCATCGAGGTCGACAATCCGGTGGTGGTGCCCGTCAACAAGAAGGTGCGCATCGTCACCACGGCCAATGACGTGATCCACTCCTGGACCATCCCCGCCTTCGGCGTGAAGCAGGATGCGATTCCCGGCTTCGTGCGCGACACCTGGTTCCGTGCCGAGAAGATCGGCACCTATCGCGGCCAGTGCGTGGAACTGTGCGGCAAGGATCACGCCTTCATGCCCATTGTGGTCAACGTGGTCAGCGATGACGACTACAAGAAATGGGTCGAGGGCAAGAAGAAGGAAATGGCCGCCAAGGCCGACGACCCCAGCAAGGTCTGGACGGTGGACGAGTTGAAGCAGCGCGGCGAGAAGGTCTATGCGGCCAACTGCGTGGCCTGCCACCAGGCCAATGGCAAGGGCGTGCCGGGTGCCTTCCCGGCGCTCGATGGAAGCGCGATGGTCAACGGCCCCAAGGATGGCCAGATCCACATCCTGCTCAACGGCAAGAACGCCATGCCGGCCTGGAAGGGTGTCTTGAACGACACCGAAATCGCCGCCGTGATCACTTATACGCGCAACAGCTGGTCCAACAAGGCCCAGGAAAACATCGTGCAGCCGGCCGAAGTCCTGGCCGCCCGCAAGTAATCGTTTGGAGAACCGGACATGACTACCACCGTCGATCACGCCCCCGATCATTCCCACGATCACGGGCATGGGCACGCTCACGATGACCACGCGCACGACCATCCGCACGGCTGGCGGCGCTGGCTCTTCGCCACCAACCACAAGGACATCGGTACGCTCTACCTGTGGTTCTCGTTCACCATGCTGCTCTCGGGCGGCGTGCTGGCGCTGTTGATCCGGGCCGAGCTGTTCCAGCCGGGCCTGCAGTTCTTCCGTCCTGAATTCTTCAACCAGCTCACCACCATGCACGGCCTGGTGATGGTGTTCGGTGCGATCATGCCGGCCTTCGTGGGCTTCGCCAACTGGATGATCCCGCTGCAGATCGGGGCCTCCGACATGGCCTTTGCGCGCATGAACAACTTCTCGTTCTGGCTGCTGCCACCGGCCGCGCTGCTGCTGGCCGGTTCCTTCCTGGTGCCGGGCGGCGCCACCGCGGCCGGCTGGACGCTGTATGCCCCGCTGTCGACCCAGATGGGCCCCGGCATGGACATGGGCATCTTCGCCATGCACATCATGGGTGCGTCTTCCATCATGGGTTCGATCAACATCATCGTCACCATCCTGAACATGCGCGCCCCCGGCATGACGCTGATGAAGATGCCCATGTTCTGCTGGACCTGGCTCATCACCGCCTACCTGCTCATCGCCGTGATGCCCGTGCTGGCCGGTGCCATCACCATGACGCTGACCGACCGCCACTTCGGCACCTCCTTCTTCAACGCCGCCGGCGGCGGTGACCCGGTGATGTACCAGCACATCTTCTGGTTCTTCGGCCACCCCGAGGTCTACATCATGATTCTGCCGGCCTTCGGCATCGTCTCGCAGATCATCCCGGCCTTCGCACGCAAGCCGCTGTTCGGCTATGCCTCGATGGTGTATGCGACCGCTTCGATTGCGATCCTCTCCTTCATCGTCTGGGCGCACCACATGTTCACCACCGGCATGCCGGTGACCGCGCAGCTGTTCTTCATGTACGCCACCATGTTGATTGCGGTGCCGACCGGCGTGAAGATCTTCAACTGGATCGCCACCATGTGGCGCGGCTCCATGACCTTCGAGACGCCGATGCTGTTCTCGGTGGGCTTCATCTTCGTCTTCACCATGGGTGGCTTCACTGGCCTGATCCTGGCCGTCACGCCCATCGACATCCAGATGCAGGATACCTATTACGTGGTGGCGCACTTCCACTACGTGCTGGTGGCCGGTTCGCTCTTCGCGCTCTTCGCCGGCTACTACTACTGGGGCCCGAAGTGGACCGGCTTCATGTACAACGAATGGCGCGGCAAGTTCCACTTCTGGGCTTCGCTGATCACCTTCAACATCACCTTCTTCCCGATGCACTTCCTGGGACTGGCAGGCATGCCGCGCCGTTATGCGGATTACCCGGCGCAGTTCACCGACTTCAACATGATTGCCTCCATCGGCGCCTTCGGTTTCGGGCTGTCGCAGGTGTACTTCCTTTTCTTCGTGGTGATCCCCTCGATCAAGGGTGGCAAGAAGGCGGAAGCCAAGCCCTGGGAAGGTGCCGAGGGCCTGGAATGGACCGTGCCCAGCCCGGCGCCTTTCCACACCTTCGAAGAACCGCCGGTGGTGAAGTGATCGCCTGTGGGCAAGACAAATCATCACACCTGATGCAAAGGCAACCCTCATGACCGAACGCAAGAAACCCGACAACCTGCGCACCGGACTGCTGCTGGGACTGGTGGCGCTGGCCTTCTTCGTCGGCATCTTCATCAACCGCATCTGGTTCGCCAAATGAGCAGACAGGACGATCAGGCAGGCCAGTCAGAAGAGGCAACATCACGCGGCCTGAACCGCGTGATGTTCAGGAAGCTGGTGGTGGTGGCGGTGCTGATGTTCGGCTTTGGCTATGCGCTCATCCCGGTCTATCGCAAGATCTGCGAGGTGACCGGCGTGAACTTCCTCACGCCCAAGGATGTGACGGTGGAAGCGCCGGCCAATACGCAGATCGACAAGACGCGCACCATCACCGTGGAGTTCGATGGCAATGCCCAGGGACCGTGGCGCTTCCGCCCGACGGTGGCCAGCATGCAGGTGCACCCGGGCGAGATGACGCAGGTCACCTACGAAGTGGTCAACACCCAGCCGCGCAATGTGGATGCCCAGGCCATCCCGAGCTATGCACCGCTGCAGTCGGCGGCCTTCTTCAAGAAGGTGGAGTGCTTCTGCTTCACGCAGCAGACACTGGGACCGAACCAGGCCAAGCAGATGCCGGTGGTTTTTTATATCGATCCCAAGCTGCCCAAGGAAGTGACCACGATCACGCTGTCCTATACCTTCTTCGAGATCAACGGCAAGGCCAAGACGGCGGGCTGACCAGCCCCGAGGAGCGGGTATGAACGATGAGCTGAAACAGGCGGCGCAGCGCAAGGCCTCCTTCGGCGCGACGATGAAGGCGGTGTTCTGGTCCTTCTTCGGCGTGCGCAAGCGCAAGGATTACGAGTCGGATGCGGCGCGCCTGAATCCGGTGCACGTCGTCATCGCCGGCATTCTCGGTGCGGCGATCTTCGTGACCGTGCTGGTGAGCATCGTCAAGCTGGTGGTGCGCAGTGCGGCAGGCGCATGAGGCAGATGATGCAGATGATGCGGATGATGCGGATGAGGCTCACCGAAAAAGAGCATTAAGGAAAAGTAAACCCTGTATCGCAAGAGCATTCAACGCAGCTTAATGCCTATCTTTGCTGCTCTTGCCCAGGCCAGGACAATCAGATTTCGTACCGGGAGAAGAACATGAGTTCTCAACAAGCCAAGGCACCCCATTATTTCGTTCCAGGCCCGTCGCGCTGGCCGATGCTGGCGGGCATTTCCATGCTCATCACCATGATCGGGGCCTCGGCCTGGGTCAATGGCGTCTCATGGGCCCCCTACGTCAACCTCCTCGGCATCCTGATGGTGCTGGTGGTGCTGTACTACTGGTTCGGGGATGCGATCCGCGAATCGGAGTCCGGCCTCTACAGCGAGCGCATCGACCTGTCCTATCGCTGGAGCATGAGCTGGTTCATCTTCTCGGAGGTGATGTTCTTCGCGGCCTTCTTCGGTGCGCTGTTCTACGCGCGCAGCATCACCATGCCGTGGCTGGCCGACCTGGACCACAAGGTGATCTGGCCCGACTTCACCGGGCAGTGGGGCAATGTCGGCCCGGCCGGTACGGTGGAAAATTTCACCACCATGGGTCCGTTCCCGATCCCGACCATCAACACCCTGCTGCTGCTGACCTCGGGCGTGACGCTGACCATCTCGCACCACGCCATGCGCGCCGGCCATCGCGCGCAGACGGCTATATGGCTGTTCCTGACCATCCTGCTGGGCGCGGTCTTCATGGGCTTCCAGGCGTATGAATACATCCACGCCTACAGCGAGCTCAACCTCAAGCTCACCTCCGGCATCTACGGTTCGACCTTCTTCATGCTGACCGGCTTCCACGGCTTCCACGTGACCATGGGCGCGATCATGCTGTCGGTGGTGCTCTATCGCGTGCTGCGCGGACACTTCACGCCCACGCATCACTTCGCCTTCGAAGGCGCGGCCTGGTACTGGCACTTCGTGGACGTGGTGTGGCTGGGCCTGTATGTGGTGGTGTACTGGCTGTGAAGTGTGTAAGGTGGTCCCGCTCCACGCAATGACAAAGCCGCACTTCGGTGCGGCTTTTTTGTGGGGTGCGGGTGGAGGAGGGCGGAGGAGATCAGCGGATGCCGGTCGGCTGTATCCAGCCCAGTTTGTAGCTCAGCAGGATGAAGAGGAACAGCGCCACCGAGAAGCCGACCCGCAGCGTCAGCGCCTGGACCGTGCGATTGCTCTTGCCCTTGTCGCGCATCAGGAAGACCAATGCCGAGGCCAGGCTGGCCAGGATCAGGAGGAAGGCGATGGCGACGACGATTTTCATGAGGATGGAACCCTGTCTCCGAAGGCGTGCATGCGGTATGCTGCGACGCTGATGTGCAAGATTTTTTCTTGTCCTGTGTGCGCTTCATTGTAAGGCCAAACTTCATCGATGCCGACCCGATTCGTTTTTCGCCTCATCCCGTTTTGCGCCACGCTGCTCGTGGCCGCCGCCGGCATTGCGCTGGGACAGTGGCAGACGCATCGCGCTGAGGAGAAGCTGGCCTTGCAGCAGCGCATGCAGGCGCGCGGTGCCGACGCTCCTCTCAGTGCGCTGCCGGAAGATGCGAACGACGCGGAGTTCCGGCATATCCGCCTGCGCGGCCACTATCTTGCCCAGTGGACGCTTTACCTGGAGAACCGCCCCTACAATGGCGCGGTCGGTTTCCATGTCCTCACGCTGTTCCAGCCCGAGGGCAGCGGACCGGCCGTAGTCGTGGCACGTGGCTGGGCACCGCGCGATGCCGCCGATCGCACGCGTGTGCCGCAGGTGCCGCCGCCCTCGGGTGTCACCGAGGTCGAGGGTGTCCTGCGTCACGATGCCGGGCACGTGCTGCAACTGGGGACGGCCGATGCGCCGCGTCCGCAGGCCATCCTGCAGAATCTCGATGTGGCGGCGCTGTCCAAGGCCAGCGGCTTGCCGCTAGCACCGCTGGTGATCGAGCAGGGCGGGGCGGCGGGCGATACCCTGGTGCGCGACTGGCCGGCGCCCTCATTGGGCATCGATCGTCATCGTGGCTATGCCGTGCAGTGGTACGCACTGGCGGGCATGGCCCTTCTTTTTTTCATCGTGACAGGATTCAAACGTGGTCGTCATGACAAAACCTGAAGCTGCGCAAGCCGCACAAGCCAACCCCGAGGAGGAGGCGCGCCGCCGCCGCATCGGCCGCTGGAAGATGCTGGCGGTGGTGGCCGTGTGCGCCGCCCCGATGATCGCTTCCTACCTCACCTATTACGTGATCAAGCCGCAGAGCCGCAACAACTATGGCGCGCTGATCGATCCGCGCCAGTATCCGATTCCCGATCTCGGCAGCAGTGCCATCGATGGTTCCCCGGCCAAGCTGCAGGATTACAAGGGCAAGTGGGTCATGCTGCAGGTCGATCGCGGCGACTGTGGTGAGCCCTGCCAGAAGAAACTGTTGACCATGCGCCAGCTGCGGCTGATGCAAGGCAAGGAAATGGAGCGCATCGAGCGTGTATGGCTGGTCATCGATCGCGCTCCGGTTGCGACCTTGCTCCTGCGCGAATTCGACGGAACCGATATCCTTCGGGTTGACGCCGGCAAATTGCAGTCCTGGTTGCCGGCCGATGCCGGCACCTCGGCCGAAGACCACATCTACCTGATCGACCCGCTGGGCAACCTGATGATGCGCTTCCCCAAGGACCCCGATCCCGGCAAGATGAAGAAGGACATTTCCAAATTGCTGCGAGCTTCTTCCATCGGCTGATGCGGGTGGATCACAGTCGCGCAGTGACGCACGTTTGACTCAAGATGAATGCAACGACGCTGATACAACTGGGCCTGACCGGGCTCGTGGTGGCCCTGATTCCATTGGCGCTGGTATGGCGCGCACAGGGCGTGGCCAACAAATACCGCAAGCTGGTGTGGGTGACGCTGTTCTTTACTTTCGACCTGATCATGTTCGGGGCCTTCACGCGCCTGACCGATTCGGGCCTGGGCTGTCCGGACTGGCCGGGCTGCTACAGCCATGCCAATCCGCTGCTGGCGCATGAGCACATCAATGCCGCGCAGGAGGCCATGCCATTCGGGCCCGTGACCTGGGCCAAGGCCTGGATCGAAATGATCCACCGCTATTTCGCCATGGCCGTGGGTTTCCTCATCATCGTGCTGATGGTGGCCGCCTGGCGGCGCTGGATCAAGTCGGGCAAGACCGAACTGCAGTTCCGGCCGTGGTTCCCGACGGCGCTGCTGGGCTTCGTCTGCCTGCAGGGCGCCTTCGGTGCCTGGACCGTAACCATGAAGCTGCAGCCCATCATCGTCACCATCCACCTGCTGCTGGGGCTGACGCTCTTGGCCATGCTGGCCTGGCTGGGCGCGCGGCAGGAGCAGCATGTGCCGGTCTCGTCCGCAGGCCGCGCGCTGGTCGTGCCGGCCACCATCGGCGCGGCCTTGCTGGGCTTGCAGATCGCGCTGGGCGGCTGGGTCAGCACCAATTACGCGGCGCTGGCCTGTTCCGACTTCCCGCTGTGCAATGGCAAGCTGGTGCCGGAGATGGACTTCGAACATGGCTTCACGCTCTGGCGCCATCTCGGCATGACCTCCTCAGGCGACTACCTGCCGGTGGAAGCGCTGACCGCGATCCACTGGGTGCATCGCAGTTTTGCCTTTGTCGTCATCTTGTATGTTGTATGGCTGGCACACCGCGCGCTGCGTGATGAAGGCTTGCGCAAGACCGCCCGCTGGATGCTGACGGTGCTGGGTTTGCAGCTCTGTACTGGTCTTGCGACCATCTATCTGAACTGGCCGCTGGCCATTGCGGTGATCCACAACGGTGGTGCGGCGCTGCTGGTCATCCTGATGGTCATGTTAAACTACAAGGTCCGTTACGCACCCTCCGGCCTGGCCGCCGCTGCTCCACCAGCATCCGCCCGGCCCGTCACGCCATGACCACATTGACCGCCCAACCCAACCGCATCGCCCAGTACTGGGCACTGACCAAGCCGCGCGTGACGCAGCTGGCGGTGTTCTGTGCCGTGATCGGCATGTTCCTCTCCACGCCTGACCTGCCGGACTGGCACAAGGTTGTCTTCGGCACGCTGGGCATCTGGCTCCTGGCCGGTGCCGCCTTCGCCATCAACTGCCTGGTCGAGCGCGAGATCGATTCGCGCATGGCCCGCACCGCCCGCCGTCCGATGGCGCGCGGCGAAATCACGGTGGGACAGACGCTGGTTTTCTCGGGCGTGCTGGGTGGCCTGGGCATGTGGGTGCTGTACAACCTGGTCAATCCGCTGACCATGTGGCTGACCTTCGCCACCTTTGTCGGCTACGCCATCATCTACACCATCATCCTGAAACCGGCGACTTCGCAGAACATCGTCATCGGCGGCCTGGCCGGTGCCATGCCCCCCGCGCTGGGCTGGGCGGCCATGGCCAATGACGTGCCGATGCAGGCCTGGGTGCTGGTGATGATCATCTTCATCTGGACCCCGCCGCACTTCTGGGCGCTGGCCATGTACCGCCGCGACGACTACGCCAAGTCCGGCCTGCCGATGCTGCCCATCACGCACGGCATGGAAGTGACCAAGCTGCACATCCTGATGTACACCATCGCACTGCTGGCGGTGAGCATGCTGCCCTTCGCCATCGGCATGAGCGGGCTGATCTACCTGGGCACGGCCATCGTGCTGGGGGCGATCTTCTTCTGGTATTCGTGGCAGATCTATCGCCACTACACCGACCTGATCGCGCGCAAGGCCTTTGCCTATTCGATCGTCTACCTGTCCATCCTGTTTGCGGTGCTGCTGGTGGACCACTACTTCCTGTTCCGCAGTTTCTGATTCCCTGAACGCATGAAACGATTCCTTTCGGCGCTGCTGCTGGCTGGCTGCGCGACGCTGCTGGTGGCCTGCGGGCCCTCCAAGCCTGAACTCAAGTTCAACAATACCGATGTCACCGGGCTGGATTACGCCAAGGACTTCGCACTGACCGACCACACCGGCAAGCCGCGCACCCTGGCCGATTTCAAGGGCAAGGTAGTGGTGATGTTCTTCGGCTATACCCAATGCCCGGACGTGTGCCCGACCACCATGGTCGAGATGTCCAACGTCATGAAGGAACTGGGTCCGGATGCCGACCGCGTGCAGGTGCTCTTCGTCACCGTCGATCCTGAGCGCGACACCCAGGAAGTGCTGGCGCAATACGTGCCGGCCTTCGACAAGCGTTTCCTGGGCTTGCGCGGCGACCTGCCGCAGACCGAGAAGGTGGCCAAGGAATTCAAGGTGTTCTACCAGAAGGTGCCGGGCAAGCAGCCGGGCAGCTACACGATGGATCACACCGCAGGCAGCTATGTATTCGACCCGCAGGGACACATCCGACTCTTCGTCAAGCACGGCCAGGGGCCGCAGACGCTGGCGCATGACATCAAGTTGCTGCTGTCGTGATGGCTTGAAACGATATAAATCGTTTGGATAAAAAGAAAGGCGCCCGAGGGCGCCTTTTTCATTGCTGCTGATCTGAACGAGATCTGGATCAGGAATAAGCCTGCAGCGAGGTCTTCATCTTCTTCAGCGCGACTGCTTCGATCTGGCGGATACGCTCGGCCGACACGCCGAACTCGTCAGCCAGCTCATGCAGGGTCGCACCCGAGCCATCGTCATTGGCCAGCCAGCGGGCTTCGACGATGCGGCGCGAGCGGTCATCCAGCTTGGACAGGGCAGCTTCCAGGCCTTCGGACTGCAGGCGGTCGTATTGCTTGGCTTCGATCACGCGGGTCGGTTCCGAATTGTCGGAGGACAGGTAGGCGATGGGCGCGAACTTGTCATCTTCATCATCGGTGGGCGACTCCAGGGCGATATCGCGACCGGACAGACGGGTTTCCATCTCGATCACTTCTTCGCGCTTGACGTCCAGGGTCTTGGCCAGGGCCTCGACCTGGGCCGGCGTCATCGCGTCCAGGCCTTCCTTGTGGCTGCGCAGGTTGAAGAACAGCTTGCGCTGGGCCTTGGTGGTCGCGACCTTCACGAGACGCCAGTTTTTCAGGATGTACTCGTGGATCTCGGCCTTGATCCAGTGCATGGCATAAGACACCAGACGCACGTTCTGGCCCGGGTCGAAGCGCTTGACAGCCTTCATCAGGCCGATGTTGCCTTCCTGGATCAGGTCGGCATGCGGCAGGCCGTAGCCGAGATAGCCACGGGCAATCGACACCACCAGGCGCAGGTGCGACAACACCATCTTCTGGGCGGCACCCAAGTCGTTCTTTTCACGCAGGTCGCGGGCCAGCTTGACCTCTTCTTCGTGGGTCAGCATGGGCAGGCGGTTCACTGCCGAGATATACGCGTCAATATTGCCCAGGCTGCCGGAAAAATCCAGCGCGAGTGCATTGGACTCGGCAGGCATGAGTGCAGTTTGTGCAGACGCAGTTTTCATGGATTCTCCTTGGTTCCTTTGCGGAAACAGTATGAAACGGTAGGAAGCAAATGCTTCGGATGCCAGGGGCAATGTTTCCAACTTCCCTGGCGCGGCCTTGGGGCCGCTGCTGTTTGATGCAGTGCTCCGGAAAACTGGAGCAATTCGATAAGGTATTCTAGCACTCGTCACCCAGGAGTGCTAATAGCATGATAGTGAGGGGGTAATAGCGTCAACCTATTGCTATTCGCCCAATCATTGCATCCCTTTCCCTTCATATTAGTCGCCTTTGGGCGACAAAAGTTGCGACCAGGGTCAAAAGGGGGCCAGAAACTTGTAACACTTTTTTGCAGCGCACCGGGAGCAGGAGAGCGCGCGCCAGCAGACTGGCCAGGACCGCTCAGGAGAGGGATCCGCAGTGCTGCAACTCGTCAATCGACGAGCTTGGTCTGATAAGAAGACGGGATGAAGGGCAATTTATTGTTGCGGGCAAACAGGCTCGATAAAATTTCCCGCCAGAAAGTCCAAAGCCCGCAGTGAGCGGGCTTTGTCCTCAATTTACAGGGGCACGACC
This sequence comes from Herbaspirillum aquaticum, assembly GCF_002213425.1. Lineage (GTDB taxonomy): Bacteria > Pseudomonadota > Gammaproteobacteria > Burkholderiales > Burkholderiaceae_D > Herbaspirillum > Herbaspirillum aquaticum. The sequence goes on from NZ_NJGV01000023.1 coordinate 46,592, forward strand.
AGTTACCCGGAAAACCCCTGTCTCTATGCATTTGAGTATAGCACCCGAACTTCCTCACGTTCAACAGGCTCACGGCATGCTGAAACACCTCACTGCACCCCGGTTGTCCACGTTGCAGCGCTTCTTCCTCACCACGTCGCAGACGGACACGCTCGGGTGTTATGCCTGGAATCAGGCGGTCGCGGCAGGGATGCTGCCGTTGCTTGCCGATGTCGAGGTGTCGCTGCGCAATGCATTGCACGGAGCACTATCACGCTACTACGGTGCGGTGGACTCCTTCGGCTGGATGATGCCCAGAGCCAACCCGGCACATGCCATCAATCCGGCTGCGCCCATGTTGCTGCCACCGATTCACAAATTGAGTTCCAGGTCCCGTGATGACGTTGTCTGCGCGATGGACAAAGTCAGTGGCAGGAAGCCCGCTGCTCATGTTGTCACCCCTGATGATGTGGTGGCGGCGTTGCCGTTGGGATTCTGGGAGGTGCTCATCGGCGCGCTCGCACACCACGCGCAGCCGAGGGGATTGCAGGCTCATATTCTGGCGGCAGTCTTTCCTCATGCGCCGGACACAGCGCTTTTCCCTTATGACAGTCCCGCCTTCAGGAAACGTGTCGTCGCTCTGCTCAAAAGACTGCGCGATGTGCGCAACCGTATCGGACACCACGACGCCATCTGGACGATTCCGGAATTCGACCGATTCGGTACCCTTGGGCTCATCCCGCGCCGTCCGCGTCACGCCGTCAACAGCCTGCGCCGCCTTGTGGATCATTTGGTCTGGTTTGCGGGGTGGATTGATCCGGCGATCTCCGTGCATCTGCGCAACAGCGACCACTGTTGGTCATTGCAGGCCTTGCTGGACCGGCATGCGCTGGCCACGTACCGGCGTTGGGGCGGCCGTGCCGGCACATTGCATCTGGTGCTGGACAGGGCGGCGACCCAGAATCATCGCATGGAGATGCGCAACCGGATGCTGGCCCCGCCCAGCGCCGCGCGTAGTATCGCGCGCTATTTCTACTGATGAAGCCGGCAAGCAGGCTTGCGGCTCAAGCCTTCCTGGCCAGCTGCCTGCGCACGGACAGCATCGCCCCGAACAAGCCCAACAAGCCGCTGATGGCCAGCAGCAGGCCGATGGCCATGGGGCTGGGCAGGGCCAGCTGGAATTCCGAGGCATACAGGTGGGCAAAGTCCAGGATGGCTTCATTGAGCGGTTGCTGTGCCGCCACCACCAGCCCCAGCGCCACCGCGCCCGCACACAGGCCCAGCAGTGCGCCGGTGTAGTAGAACGGACGATAAATGAAGGAATTGGTCGCCCCGAACAGGCGCGAAACCTCGATCTCGTCGCGCTGCGTCATCACCTGCAGGCGAATCGTGTTGAAAACGACCGCCACCACCACCGCCCCCAGCGTGATCCCCAGGAACAGCAGCACCAGCCGCAGGATGCGCAGCAGCGCCGCCAGGCGCTTGACCCACTCGGAATCGATCTGCACCGTATCCACGCCCGGCTGCTTCTTGATCTGCTGGGCGATGTCGTCCACCCGGCTGGCATTCATGGCGTTCTCGAAGCCGGGCAGGCGCACCACATAGCTGTCCGGCAGCGGATTGCTGCCCAGCGTGGCCAGCACGTCGGCCAGGCCAGTCTTGCTCTTCATCGCGTCGAAGGCTTTCTCGCGCGGGATGAACTCGACCTTGCCGTTGGTATTGCTCTCCTTTAACACCTGGCTGATGGTCTTGCCCACCGCTTGCGCGGCCTCGCGGCTGGCATCGGGCTTCATGAAGATGCTGATCTCCGGCTCCACCGACATCTGCTCCGAGATCGGGCGCACGTTTTCCAGCGCCGAGAGGCCGGCAAAGGGCAGGGCCAGGGCAATCGAGACCACCAGCACGTTCAACAGGAAATTGCCCGGAGAGCGCAGCAGGTGGCGCAGGGCGTCCGCGATGGCGGCGAAATGCTGTCGGAGCCAGTTCATGGCGACACCTCCACGGGATTGGCCACGCCGTTGTGCCAGCCATCGACGATGCGGCCACGGTCCAGGTAGATGATGCGGTCGGCGCCGGTGAGGAAACTTTCGTCGTGGGTCGAGATCAGGCAGGTCACGCCCACGCCGTGGAAGGATTTCAGGGCCGCCAGCACCTTGTTGGCATTGGCCCGGTCCAGATTGGCCGTCGGTTCGTCGGCCAGGATGATCTGCGGACGGTTGACGATGGCGCGCGCAATGGCCACGCGCTGCTGTTCGCCCCCGGACAGTTCCAGCGGCTCGCACATGGCCTTCTCCAGCAGGTCGACCTTGTCCAGGGCGGCACGGGCGCGCTTTTCCGCATCCGGGCGGGAAGAGCCGGTCACGATCAGCGGCAGCATCACGTTGGCCAGCAAATTGCGGTCCAGCAACAGCTTCTGCTGCTGGAAGATCAGCCCCAGGTTGCGCCGCAGGTAGGGCAGGCCCGAGGGTTTCAAGCCCGCGATGTCGGTGCCGCTGACGGTGAGCTTGCCCGAGGTGGGCCGCTCGATGGCCGCGATCATCTTCAGCAGCGTGGACTTGCCGGCACCGGAAGGGCCGGCCAGGAAAATCAATTCGCCCTTCTTCACCGACAACGTGATGTCGCGCAGGGCATAGACCTCGCGCGCGTATTGCTTGGAAACCCGGGTAAATTCAATCATCGGTTCAACTCAGGAGGGCGTCGACGAATTCTGTAGCGTTGAAGGGTTGCAGGTCTTCGATCTTCTCGCCCACGCCGATGAAATACAGCGGCACCGGGCGGGTCTTGGCGATGGCGGCCAGGATGCCGCCCTTGGCCGTGCCATCCAGCTTGGTCACCACCAGGCCGGTCAGCCCCAGCGCATCATCGAAGGCCTTGACCTGGGCCAGCGCATTCTGGCCGGTGTTGCCGTCGATGACCAGCAGCACTTCATGCGGTGCCGAGTTCATCGCCTTGGCAATGACCCGCTTGATCTTCTTGAGTTCATCCATGAGGTGCAATTGCGTCGGCAGGCGGCCGGCGGTATCGACCATCACCACATGGGTGCCGCGCGCCTGTGCCGAGTGCACCGAGTCGTAGGCCACGGCGGCCGGATCGCCGGATTCCTGGGCAATCACCTGGACGTTGTTGCGCTCGCCCCAGACCGCCAGCTGCTCGCGGGCGGCAGCGCGGAAGGTGTCGCCGGCGGCCAGCAGCACCGACTGGCCGTGCGCCTGCAGGTGCAAGGCCAGCTTGCCGATGGTGGTGGTCTTGCCGGCACCGTTGACGCCGGCAATCATCATCACCAGCGGCTTGTCGCGGCCCAGCACCAGCGGACGCTGCAGCGGCTGCAGCAGGTCGATCAGCAGCGTGCGCAGGGCAGTACGCACCTGGGCGGCTTCGGTCAGGCGCTCGTTCTTGACCTTTTTCTTCAGCTCGGCCAGCAGCCACTGGGTGGCTTCCACGCCGGCGTCCGATACCAGCAGGGCCGATTCCAGTTCCTCGTACAAATCTTCATCGATGCGCGCACCGACGAAGAGCGTGGTCAGGTTGCTGGAGGTCTTGGACAGCCCGGCCTTCAGGCGCGAGAGCCAGGAACGCTTGACCTCGGGCGCCGGTTCCGGCGCGGCGACGATCTCGATTTCTTCGGCGGCCTCCTGCACGGCGGCCACCGGCTCAGGGATGGCGGCAGGGACGGGCGGCGATTGGGGCGCAGGCGTCGGGGCCGCGACCGGCGCCGGGACTGCGGGCGCTACCGGGGCAGGCACGGCAGCAGGCGGCTGAACGACAGGCGCAGCAGCGGGTGCGGCGGATTCGGCAGGGGGGGGAACCACCGGGGCCGGCTGGGGCGCCGGTTCGGCCTGGGGCGGCAGCGCGGGTTGCGCTTCCGGTTTGGGTTTTCTCTTGAAGAAACTGAACATCGGATGGCGGATAGGCTGGATGGTAGCTGCGGCCGGGGCGGGGGAGGGCGGGACGGCAGGCGCGTGGCTGCCCTGACAACCGCAGTGGACAGGTTACAATTGCCCTTCCACAAGACCCGCGCCTGGCCGCCAGGGTCAATGAATCCTGCATTTTATCAGAGCACAGCCCATGAAATCGAAGATCAGAGCCCTCCTGGCCACCGCCCTGCTGAGCCTGCTGGCCACCACGGCGGCGCAGGTGCGGGCCGAGCCGGCGCGCGAATTCGTGCTGGCCAACGGCATGAAGGTGGTCGTCAAGGAAGACCGGCGCGCGCCCACGGCGGTGCAGATGGTCTGGTACAAGGTCGGCAGCATTGACGAACTCAACGGCACCACGGGGGTGTCGCATGCGCTGGAACACATGATGTTCAAGGGCACGAAGAACCACAAGGTCGGCGATTTCAGCCGCCTCGTGGCCGAGCTGGGCGGGCAGGAAAACGCCTTCACCGCCAATGACTTCACCGCCTACTTCCAGCAGATCGAAAAGAGCCACCTGGAAAAGGTGATGGCGCTCGAAGCCGACCGCATGGCCAACCTGCAATTCGACGCCAAGGAATTCGCCAAGGAAATCCGCGTCATCATGGAAGAGCGCCGCTGGCGCACCGATGACCAGCCCATGGGCCTCTTGAACGAAGCCCTGAACGCCGCCGCCTGGACCGCCCATCCCTATCACCACCCCGTGGTCGGCTGGATGGACGACCTGCAGCACATGAGCGTGCAGGACATCGCCAACTGGTACCGCCAGTGGTACGCCCCCAACAACGCCACGCTGGTGGTGGCCGGGGATGTCGATGCCCAGCGCGTGCTGGCCCTGGCCAAAAAATATTTCGGCAAGATCCCGTCCCACCCCGTGCCCGTGGGCAAGCCGCAGAACGAGCCCGAGCAACTGGGCTTGCGCCGCGTCACCGTGAAGGCACCGGCCGAAAATCCCTATGTGGTGATGGCCTGGAAGGTCCCGGCCCTGCGCAATGTGGAAGCCGACCAGGAAGCCTACGCCCTCGATGTGCTCTCCGCCGTGCTGGACGGCTATGACAATGCCCGCCTGACCGCCAACCTGGTGCGCACCGCCAGCCAGGCCACCGCAGTGGGCGCCAGCTACAGCGGCGTGGCGCGCGGTCCGGTGCTGTTCACGCTGGAAGGCAGCCCGGCCAACGGCGTCACCACCGAACAGCTCGAAGGCCTGCTGCGCGCCGAGGTCCAGCGCATCGCCAGTGAAGGCGTCTCCGAGCAGGAACTGCAGCGGGTGAAGACGCAGCTGATCGCCTCCCAGGTCTACAAGCGCGATTCCGTCTTCGGCCAGGCCATGGAGATCGGCATGATGGAAACCACCGGCCTGGGCCAGAAGAACATTGACCGCATCATCGACCGCCTGAAAAGCGTGACCGCTGCCCAGGTGCAGGCGGTCGCCCAGAAATATTTCAAGGACGATACGCTCACGGTCGCCACGCTGGTGCCCCTGCCGCTGGACGGCAAGAAGCCCGCCGCGCCGCCGCCGGGCCTGTTGCATTGAGGATTGACGTTTTTTGCACCATTAAGCCGGGCTCAATGCTGTATTGAATGGCATTAACGTCAGCTTAATGGTGTATCCAAGTCGCTGAGTTCTTCCTTTCCTGATCGATCGGCTTCTGTTCTTTACGGAGAAAACCATGCCCGTCATCGTCGTCGCCAATCCCAAGGGAGGCGTAGGCAAGACCACCCTGGCCACCAACCTGGCCGGTTATTTCGCAAGCCAGGGCCATGCCGTGATGCTGGGCGACATCGACCGCCAGCAATCCTCGCGCGCCTGGCTGTCGATCCGTCCGGAACAGGCGCGCCCCATCAGCACCTGGGACATCAGCGAGGACTACGTCGCCAAGCCGCCCAAGGGCAGCACCCACGTGGTGCTGGACACGCCCGCCGGGCTGCATGGCTGGCGCCTCAACGATACCCTCAAGCTGGCCGACAAGATCCTGGTACCGTTGCAGCCCTCGATCTTCGACATCCTGGCCACGCAGGATTTCCTGCGCCGCCTGGCCAATGAAAAGGCGGTGCGCGACGGCGAGATCGATGTCGGCATCGTCGGCATGCGGGTCGATGCCCGCACCCGCTCGGCCGAGCAGCTGCAGCGCTTCATCGAGGGTTTGAAGCTGCCGGTGCTGGGCCATCTGCGCGATACCCAGAACTACGTGCAACTGGCCGCCCACGGCCTGACCCTGTGGGATATCGCGCCCTCGCGCGTGCAGCGCGATCTCGACCAGTGGCAGCCCATCCTGCAGTGGATAGGTGGGCAGCCAGTCCCTGCCCCTGCACAGAACGCATGACATCACGCTTGCCCCGTCGCTTTCGATTTCCGTTTCCATGAAAAACATCTTCTCGCTCCTGCTGTTCCCGCTGGCCTTGCTCTCCAGCGCACCCGCCTCGGCGGCCCTGGCCATCCAATCCTGGACCCAGCCCGATGGCGCGCGCGTGCTGTTCGTGGCCAATCATTCCATCCCGATGCTGGATGTGAGCGTGCAGTTCGATGCCGGCCAGCGCCGTGATCCCGCCGCCAAGGCCGGCCTGGCCGAGCTGACCGTGGCCAGCCTCACGCGCGGCGTGGAGGCCGCCAACGGCGTCCCGGCACTGACCGAAGCCCAGATCCTCGACGGCTTTGCCGATGTGGCCGCCCAGCAGACCGGCGGAGCCGGGCAGGACCGTGCCGGCGTGAGCCTGCGCAGCCTGTCCTCACCCGCCGAACGCGATGCCGCGCTGGGTTTGCTGGCCCGCATGCTGGCCCATCCGGCCTTCCCGCAGGCGGGCCTGGAGCGTGACCGCGCGCTGGCCATCGCCAACCTGAAGGAAGAACTGACCAAGCCTGAAACCATCGCCGAGAAGGCCTTCATGGAAGCCGCCTACGGCAGCCATCCCTATGCCGTCGATGCCAGCGAAACCAGCCTGCAGGCCATCACCCGCGACGACCTGCTGGCCTTCCATCGCGCCCACTACGTGGCCAACCGCGCCGTCATCGCCCTGATCGGCGACATCACCGAAGCGCAGGCCCGCAGCATCGCCAGCGCCCTCACGCGCGACCTGCCGCAGGGCAGCGCCTTGCCGGCCCTGCCCCAGGTGGCCGCACCCAAGGGTGTGGAGCGCCGCATCGCCCACCCGGCCTCGCAATCGCACATCCTCATCGGTGCCCCGGCCATCCAGCGCGGCGACAATGATTTCTTTGCGCTCACGGTCGGCAACTATGTGCTGGGCGGTGGCGGTTTCGTCTCGCGCCTGACCGATGAAGTGCGCGAAAAGCGTGGCCTCAGCTACAGCGTCTACAGTTATTTTTCGCCGCTGGCCCAGCCGGGACCCTTCCAGATCGGCCTGCAGACCAAGAAGGAGCAGACTGCCGAAGCCCTGCGCGTGACCCGCGCCACGCTGGAAAAATTCCTGCAGGAAGGCCCGACCGCCGCCGAACTGAAGGCCGCCAAGGACAACCTCGCCGGTGGTTTCGCCCTGCGCATCGACAGCAATGCCAAGCTGCTGGAGAATCTCTCGGTGATCGGTTTCTATGGCCTGCCGCTGGATTACCTCGATCACTGGATCGAGCGCATCCGCGCGGTGAGCGTCCAGGATGTGCGTGCGGCCTTCCGCAAGCATGTGCATCCGGAAGCGTTGTCCACCGTCATCGTCGGCGAAGCCGCCGAGTAAATCATTTAGTCAGTTCATTTCATTCGAGAATCACGGGATCCCCCGGTCCCATCGACGGCCCCGCCGTCAGCAGCAAGGAAAGTCATGCGCAAGAGCAGTTCCCCGCGAACCGGCACCGTCCACGGCGGCAAGCCGGCCAAGCCCGTCAACCGTGGCCCGCACCAGGTGCGCATTATCGGCGGCCAGTGGAAGCGCACGCCGCTGCCGGTGCTGGACGCCGAAGGCCTGCGCCCGACGCCCGACCGCGTACGCGAGACCGTCTTCAACTGGATCACCCATCTCATCGATGGTGCCTGGGAGCAGGTGGCCTGCCTGGATCTCTTCGCCGGCTCCGGCGCCCTCGGTTTCGAAGCGGCCAGCCGCGGTGCGCGCCGCGTGGTGATGGTGGAAAACAGCGGCCCGGCCGTGCGCCAGCTGGAAGCCAACCGCGACAAGCTCAAGGCCGACAAGCTGGCCATCGTCCGCGGCGACGCCCTGGCTGCGGTGCAGAGCGCAGCCCAGCGCGAGCCGGGCGGCTACGGCCTGGTCTTCATCGATCCCCCCTATCACCAGGGCTGGCTGGAAAAAGTGTTGCCGGCGTGCATGCCTTTGCTCACCCCTTCCGGGCTGGTCTACGCGGAAGCTGAATATCCGCTCGATGGCGAGCAGGCCCCCGAATGGATGCAGGACTGGGAAGTGGTCCGCGCCGACAAGGCCGGCATGGTCTTCTATCATTTATTGCAACGCAAAAGCGGCACCCAAATTGAGGCATAATGCGCCTTCTGATTCAATAGCCGGAGAGGAGACACCATGGTCACAGCTGTATATCCGGGGACATTCGATCCGTTGACGCGCGGCCATGAGGACCTGGTCCGCCGCGCATCCGGATTGTTCGACAAGCTGGTCGTGGGCGTAGCCGACAGCAAGAACAAGAAGCCCTTCTTTTCGCTCGAAGAGCGCCTGTCGATTGCCAATGAAGTGCTGGGGCATTATCCGAACGTGCAGGTGGAGAGTTTCTCGGGCCTGTTGAAGGATTTCGTGCGCCAGAACAATGCGCGCGTCATCGTGCGCGGCCTGCGCGCGGTCTCGGACTTCGAATACGAATTCCAGATGGCCGGCATGAACCGCTACCTGCTGCCGGACGTGGAAACGCTGTTCCTGACCCCGTCCGACCAGTACCAGTTCATCTCCGGCACCATCGTGCGCGAGATTGCGCAGCTGGGCGGGGACGTGTCCAAGTTCGTGTTCCCGTCGGTGGAGAAGTGGCTCAAGGAAAAGATCGCCAAGCAATGAGGCTGGCGAGGCACAGGACGTAAGGCAAGCAAAAGGCAGGGCAATGATGTTTCAAGCAAGCGAGGTGCGGCAATGGCACTGATGATTACCGACGATTGCATCAACTGCGACGTCTGCGAACCGGAATGCCCCAACGAGGCCATTTACATGGGTCCGCAGATTTACGAGATCGATCCGGACAAATGTACCGAATGCGTCGGCCATTTCGAGGAACCGCAGTGCCAGCAGGTCTGCCCGGTGGCCTGCATCCCCTTCAACCCGGCCTGGCGGGAAAGCCGAGAGCAGCTGATGGACAAGTACGAACGCCTGCAGGCCGAGGCCAAGCGCAGCTGATCGACCGGCTGCGGCCGTGCTGCAAGTCAATGCCGTTCAGTGCTGCACTGAACGGCATTTTGATTTTGTTAATGCTCCTTCTGTCGAGCATTAAGCGTGGATTAATACCCGCTATCAGCGCCGGCCATCCATCCGTCTGCGGCTACGCAAGTACATTGGCTTACCTGCCGGATTGACCTACGCGCTTCCTCCTGAACAAGACATGCAACCCATTCCCAAATCCGCCGTCGCCGCCTTGCTGCTCAACACCTTCATCTGGGGCCTGTCCTGGACTGGCACGCGCGCGCTGGAAGGCATGGGCCTGCATCCGCTCTGGGCCACGGCCGCCATCTTCAGCGGCTGTGCGCTCTTGCTGCTGACCCTGCGCCATCGCGAACTGCCACTGCTGTGGCGCCATCCGGCCCTGCTGGGCGTGGGGCTGGCCACGGGCCTGACCAATGCCTCCTTCAACATGGCGGTGGCCTATGGCGACGTGGTGCGGGTGATCCTGCTGTTCTACCTGATGCCGGTATGGACCGTGATCCTGGCGCGCCTGGTGCTGCACGAGGCCATCACCCCGCGTTCGCTGGCGCGCGTGGCCCTGGGCCTGGGTGGCGCCTTTATCGTGCTGTACCAGCCGCGCCTGGGCCTGCCGCTGCCGCAGAGCCTGCCGGACTGGATGGCGGTGGCCTCGGGCCTGCTCTTTGCGGTGACCAACGTGCTGCTGCGCCGCCTCCACGGCTTCTCCGATGGTACGCGGGCCGTGGCGATGCTGGTCGGTAGCGGCGTCTTCGCCAGCCTGCTGGGCGTGGTGCTGTCAGCGGCCGGCATGGTGGCCTGGCCGCTGCCCCTGCCGATGGCGGCCGTACCGGTGGTGGCGCTGTGGGCGGTGCTGTTCCTGGTATCGAACCTGAGCCTGCAATATGGGGTGGCGCGCCTGCCGGCCAACATCGCGGCCGTCATCATGCTAGCCGAAATCCTGGTGGCGACCTTCTCGGCCTGGATGCTGGGGGCGGCCGAGCTGCGGCCGCAGGACCTCATCGGCGGCGTGCTCATCATCGCCGCGCCCTGGATCGTGCGCGATCGCCGTGTGGCCGCGCAGCCGGCCTGATCAGATGTTCATTCGGCCGGTGCCAGCATGACCCGGTTGCGCCCGGCTTCCTTGGCCTGGTAGAGCGCCTGGTCGGCGGCCTTGAGCATGGCCTGCTTGACCTCGGCGGCGGGACGGCTGCGCTCGGGCGGTGACAGCGCGGCCGCGCCGATGGAGGCGCTGATGCGCAGCGGATCGCGCGAACCTTCGATCATCACGCCACGGCTGCAGATGCCGGCGCGGATGCGCTCGGCGATGCGTGCCGCGTCGTCCCGCGTGGCGTGCGTGAGCAGCACCACGAATTCTTCCCCGCCGAAGCGTCCCAGCGCATCCGAGAGACGCAGTTCCTTCTTGATGCGCGCGGCCACTTCACGCAGCACGTCGTCACCGCTCTGGTGGCCGAACTGGTCGTTGACGCGCTTGAAATGGTCGATGTCGATGAACAGGCAAGACAGTGCCGAGCGGTCACGCTGGCTGCGCGCCACTTCTTCCTGCATGCGCTGCTCGATGTAGCGGCGGTTGTTCACGCCCGTGAGCGGATCGGTGAGGCCGATGTGCTTCAGGCGTTCGTTGTTGATGACGTTTTCCAGGCAGATGGCGGCGACAGTGGCCAGGCGCTGGATGAAGTCGGTGGCCAGGCTGCGCGTGAAGCGCTCGGCATAGGCGCTACCCAGCGACAGATAGCCCAGCAAGCGATGCTGGCGCACCAGCGGCAGCACCGCCACGCTCACCGGCTGGTAATTTGGGAACAGCGCGCCGTGCAGGGCCGGCACGTACTGGCCCAGGCGCGGCTTTTCATCTTCCAGCGGACCATCTTCGTCGATGAAATGCAGCGGGGCTTTCAGGAACAGCAGCTTGGGAAATTCGTTCACGCCGATCTGCAGGTCGCGCAGGATGCGCTGGATCGCGTAGTCGCCATCGATGAGAGACAGCGTCACCGTCTCCAGGCTGAACACGCCCGGCATGACGGTGAGGATGACGTCGATCAGCTCGCGGAATTCGCTGGCGCCGATCAGTTTCAGGTCGAAGGCCTGGTGGCGCTCGATGATGGACTGGTTGATGTGCGCCTGCTGCAGCAGCTCCTGCAGTTCGCTCCTCAGTTGCTCGTTGTCGGCAATCAGCGATTCCATATCGATGGTGGCTCTCATGTGCTCATCTGCATTTCCCGGCGTGCGGCCGGCCCCTTGCCCAATCCGGTTGCCCGGTCTCCCTGCGGCCAGTCACGCCAAGGGCGTGCGGCCGGACTGCCTGTGCTGCTGTGCTGCAATTGCCGTATTCCAATCCGATGTTATCGGCAGGGACGGCGGCAAATGAAGCCTGACCCTGTCATTCCTGTCCAGCAAGAAACGTTCCCGTCCGCTTGCCTGCTGGCGCCGGCTCAGGCGGCCAGGGGGGCGAAGAAGCGTTCGCCCATCTCTTCCAGCCCCAGCGTGCGCAGCACTTCCTGCAGGCGCTCGGCCGGGCGGCGGCGCGGCAGGTCGCGGTATTGCGCAATGATCAACTCGTTCTTCATCGAATGTTCCCAGCCCACCAGCTCGGTCACGCTGACCTTGTAGCCATGCGCTTCCAGCTGCAGGCAGCGCAGGACGTTGGTGACCTGGCTGCCGAATTCGCGCGTGTGCAGCGGGTGGCGCCAGATCTCGGTGAGCGAATTGGCGAGCGACTTGCCCTTGTTGCGATTGAGCACCGAGGCCACTTCGGCCTGGCAGCACGGTACCAGCACGATGAAGCGCGCCTGTTTGGCCAGCGCGAAATGGATGGCGTCATCGGTGGCGGTGTCGCAGGCGTGCAGGGCGGTGACCACGTCGATCTTTTCCGGCAGGCTGGACGAGGTGGTGGAATCGGCCACCGACAGGTTCAGGAAGGACATGCCGCCAAAGCCCAGGCGTGCAGCCAGTTCTTCGGACTTGCGCACCAGCTCTTCGCGCGTTTCGATGCCATAGATGCGCGGTGTACCTTGCAGGCTTTTGAAGAACAGGTCGTAGAGGATGAAACCGAGATAGGACTTGCCCGCGCCATGGTCGACCAGGCTCACGTCGGGATGATCATCCAGCACTTCCTGCAGCAGCGGTTCGATGAACTGGTAGAGGTGGTAGACCTGCTTGAGCTTGCGGCGGCTGTCCTGGTTCAGCTTGCCGTCGCGCGTCAGGATGTGGAGTTCCTTGAGCAGTTCGATGGACTGGCCGGGGCGGATCTCATGCGCCTGCGGGGTGCTCTCGGCAGTGGGTTTGGCCCGGTTCGGCTGGCGGCCGGGGGCGCTGTTGGCTTGCTTGCTCATGGTGCTGCACTGGCGAAGGGCCGGCGCGCAGGCCGGCGGGGTGGATTCGGGGGCAAGGCGGCGAGCTCCGGAGCTCGGCAAAGGCCTGCCGTGGCCGGGCATTTTACCCGATCCCGATGTCAACTTCGTGAAGTGCTGCTGCCGTGCGCGGCATGTTGCAAGCCAGCAAACATGCGCGCACGGGCTGTTCCCAAGGCCTTACGCTATCCGTTCGATCACCAGCGCAATGCCCTGGCCCACGCCGATGCACATGGTGCACAGCGCATAGCGCCCACCGGTGCGCTCCAGCTGGTTGAGGGCGGTCGTCACAAGGCGTGCACCGGAAGCGCCCAGCGGGTGGCCGATGGCAATGGCGCCGCCATTCGGATTGACGTGCGCGGCATCGTCGGGCAAGCCGAGATCGCGCGTGACGGCCAGCCCCTGCGCGGCAAAGGCTTCGTTGAGTTCGATCACGTCCATCTGCGCCAGCGTCAGGCCGACTTGCGCCAGCACCTTGCGTGCCGCCGGGGCCGGGCCGAAGCCCATGATGCGCGGGGCCACGCCCGCCGTGGCCATGCCCAGCACGCGCGCACGGGGCTTCATGCGATACAGGTCGGCGGCCTTGGGCGAGGCCAGCAGCAGCGCGCAGGCCCCGTCGTTGACGCCGGAGGCATTGCCGGCCGTGACCGTGCCATCGGGACGCACCACGCCCTTGAGTTTGGCCAGCGTGGCCAGGGTGGTGTCCGGACGCGGATGTTCGTCGGTGGTGACGATGAGCGGATCGCCCTTCTTCTGCGGGATGGCCAGCGGTGCGATCTCGCCCGCGAAGAAACCGGCCTCCTGCGCTGCGGCCCAGCGTTGCTGGCTGCGCAGCGCAAAAGCATCCTGGTCGGCACGGTTGATGTTGAAATCGGTGGCGACGTTTTCTGCCGTCTCGGGCATGGAGTCGATGCCGTACTGCGCCTTCATCAGCGGATTGACGAAGCGCCAGCCGATGGTGGTATCGAAGATCGCGGCACTGCGCGAGAAGGCCGATTCCGCCTTGCCCATCACGAAGGGCGCGCGCGTCATGCTCTCCACGCCGCCGGCGATCATCAGCTGTACCTCGCCCGACTTGATGGCGCGTGCGGCCATGCCCACGGCATCGAGGCTGGAGCCGCACAGGCGGTTGAGGGTCGTGCCCGGTACCTCGATGGGCAGGCCGGCCAGCAAACCGGCCATGCGGGCCACGTTGCGGTTGTCTTCGCCGGCCTGGTTGGCGCAGCCGTAGAGGATGTCGTCGACGCGGCTCCAGTCGACGCCGGGGTTGCGCTCCATGAGGCTGCGAATGGGCGCAGCCGCGAGGTCGTCGGCGCGTACCGCGCCCAGGGCGCCACCGTAGCGGCCGAAGGGCGTGCGGATGGCGTCACAGATCAATGCTTCCATAGGTCTCTTTCTTCCTGGATCAAGGGTTGCAGGGCCGGGCATCAGGCCGGAACGGCCGACGTGGCGGCGGCTTCGGCCTTCTTGCGATGGTCGATCACGCGTTTGGCCTTGCCCACCGAGGTGCGCTCGATCATGCCGGCCGGCACCACCGTCACCTTGGTCGAGATGCCGACATAGGTCTTGATGCTGTGCTGCAGTTCCTTCTCCAGTGCTTCCACGTGTTCGTTGGAGGCATCCTCGCGCAGCTCGGCGAAGACGCACATGCTGTCCATGTGGCCGTGACGTTCGATCTGCAACTGGTATTGCGGGGCCAGTTGCGGCAGCTTCAGGATCAGCTCCTCGATCTGGGTCGGGAACACGTTCACGCCACGGATGATGAGCATGTCATCCGAACGGCCGGTGATCTTGCCGATGCGGCGCATCGAGCGCGAGGTCGGCGGCAACAGGCGCGTGAGGTCGCGGGTGCGGTAGCGGATCATCGGCAGCGCTTCCTTGGTCAGCGAGGTAAAGACCAGCTCGCCTTCCTCGCCATCGGGCAGCACTTCACCGGTATCCGGGTCGATGATCTCGGGATAGAAGTGGTCCTCCCAGATCACCGGGCCATCCTTGCTCTCGATGCATTCGCTGGCCACGCCCGGCCCCATCACTTCGGAGAGGCCATAGATGTCCACCGCATCGATGCCGGCGCGCTGCTGGATCTCGCGGCGCATGGCATCGGTCCAGGGCTCGGCACCGAAGATGCCAACCTTCAGCGAACTGGCCGCCGCATCCAGTCCCTGGCGCTGGAATTCCTCGATCACGTTGAGCATGTAGGAGGGCGTGACCATGATGATGCTGGGTTTGAAATCACGAATGAGCTGCACCTGTTTTTCGGTCTGGCCGCCCGACATGGGGATGACGGTGCAGCCCAGTTTTTCCGCACCATAGTGCGCGCCCAGGCCGCCGGTGAAGAGGCCATAGCCATAGGAAATCTGCACGATGTCGCCACGCCGGCCACCGGCGGCGCGAATGGAGCGCGCCACCACGGTGGCCCAGGTGTCGATGTCGTTCTGCGTATAGCCCACCACGGTCGGCTTGCCGGTGGTGCCGCTGGAGGCGTGCACCCGCACTACCTGTTCGCGCGGCACGGCAAACATGCCGAAGGGATAGTGGTCGCGCAGGTCCTGCTTGGTGGTGAAGGGGAATTTGGAGAGATCCGACAGGCTCTTGAGGTCGTCCGGATGCACGCCGGCCTGGTCGAAGGCATTGCGGTAGTGCGCCACGTTGTCATAGGCGTGCTGCAAGGACCATTTCAGGCGTTGCAGCTGCAGCGCCTGCAGTTCGTCGCGGCTGGCGGTTTCGATGGGTTCCAGATCGCCGGGTTGTGGAGTGCGGGTGGTCATGGTGGTCTCCTGTCTCTGTTGGTATTGGTGTTCTTTTATGCGTGGCCCTGCTGCGCCGCCGGTAGTCCTGCGATCACCTCGCCCTTGATGCGATAGGACTTGCCCCGGAACAGCGCGATGACCTTGCCGTCCTGGTTGCTCACGGTGATGTCGTAGACGCCGGTGCGGCCGGTCAGCGTGCGCTCCTGCGCTTCTGCGGTGAGCACGTCGTCGCGCAGGGCAGGGGCCACGTAGTCGATGCTGCACCCCGATGCCACGGTGTTGAGATTACGGCTGTTGCAGGCAAATGCAAAGCTGCTGTCGGCCAGCGCGAAGATGAAACCGCCATGGCAGGTGGCGTGGCCGTTGAGCATGTCGCTGCGTACCAGCATGCTCAGGCGCGCGCGGCCGGGGCCGACTTCCAGCACCTTCATCCCCAGGGACTGGGAAGCGTTGTCGCGCGGGTACATGGCGCGCACCGTGGCCTCGGCCAGGGCTTGTGGATCCATCCCGGTGGATGGGAATGGCAAGGCGGTCTCACTCATGGAATTTCCTCCCGGAAGCTTGCAGTCGTTGGAGCAGGGGCGAGACGCGGTAGCGGTCTTCGCCATAGGTGACACTGAGCTGGCGCAGCACGTTGGCCACCGTGTCGATGCCGATGGCATCGGCCCAGGCCAAGGGGCCGCGCGGATAATTGACGCCCTTCTGCATGGCCATGTCGGCGTCACTCCTGCTGCAGACGCCCTGGTTGACGGCGTCGGCGGCTTCGTTGACGAGCATGCAGACGGTCCGCATGACCGCCATGCCCGGCACGTCCTGCAGAGGCGAGATGGCGAAGCCGCAGCTTTGCAGCACGCCTGCCACGGCCTGGTAGGCACGGTCGCGGCACTGGTCGGCGCGGGCCAGGCCCAGGCGCGGGGCCTTGGCATAGTCCAGCGCCAGGTCCACCAGCACCACGTCGGGCATGTTGTAGTCATAGGATTGCTGGGTGGCGGTGCGGCCCTCGGTGACGTAGAGGCGGCCGGGGCCGCCCTTCAAGAGCAGGTTGTCCGCGCGCGGCGCGCAGTATTCCACGCGCCCCTTGTAGCGGGCGCGGACCACTTCCACCAGGGGATGCGTGCCGAACAATTGCAGCGGCACCGTGGGGACGTCGAAGACCGGCTCGGTCGCGGGCGCTGGCGTGTCGGCCGCCGCGTCATAGCGATAGAAGCCGCGCCCGGTCTTGCGGCCCAGGTAACCGGCGTGCACCAGTTCCTGCTGGATCAGCGAAGGCGTGAAACGCGGATCGTTGAAGTAGGCCTGGAACACCGATTGCGTGACGGCGAAATTGACGTCATGCCCGATCAGGTCCATCAGCTCGAAGGGCCCCATGCGAAAGCCCCCCGCCTCCCGCAGGAGGGCATCGATGGTGGCCGGCTGCGCACCGCATTCGTTGAGCACGCGCAGGGCTTCGGCGTAGTAGGGGCGCGCCAGGCGATTGACGATGAAGCCCGGCGTCGAGCTGGCCAGCACCGGCATCTTGCCCCAGGCACGTGCGGTGTCCTGCACGCAGCGCGCCACGGCGCCATCGCTGGCCAGCCCGCGGATGATTTCCACCAGCGCCATCTGCGGCACCGGGTTGAAGAAGTGCATGCCCACCAGGCGCTCGGGATGGCGCAGCGTGGCGGCGATGTGGGTGATCGAGATCGAGGACGTATTGCTGGCCAGGATGCACTGCGCATCGACGATGGCTTCCAGCTTGCCGAACAGTTCCTGCTTGGCCGCAAGCTGTTCGACGATGGCTTCCACCACCAGGCGCGCGCCGCGCATCTCCTGCAGCGAGCCGGCCACTGCCAGGCGCTCGCTGGCGCCCTCGGCTTGCTCGGCGCTGATCTTGCCCTTGTTGGCCAGGCGGTCGAGGGTCGCGCGGATCTCGCCGATGGCCTTGGTGGCGGCCCCCTCGCGGCTGTCGTAGAGCTGCACCGGATGACCGGCCATGGCCGCCACCTGGGCAATCCCGGCACCCATGGTGCCACTGCCGATCACCGCCACCGCAGCGGTGGCGGGCAGGGCGCAGGTGTTCTCTGCTGCGCTCATGTCATTGCCCCGTGAATTGCGGTGCGCGCTTTTCCAGGAAGGCGCTCACGCCCTCGCGGTAATCGCGGCTGTGCCCGAGGGCGCGCATGGTGTCACGCTCCAGATCCAGCTGTTCGGGCAGCGTGTTGGCCGGGCTGGCATACAGGGTGGCCTTGGTGGCGGCCAGGCCCTTGGTCGGGGCGCGGGCGAATTGCGTGGCCATGGCGTAGGCCTCTTCCATGAGCTTGTCGTCGTCCACGCACTTCCAGATCAGGCCCCAGCGTTCGGCCTGCTCCGCGCTGATCTTGTCGCCCAGCAGCGCCATGCCCATGGCGCGTGCCGTGCCCACCAGGCGCGGCAGGAAGTAGGTGCCGCCGGTATCAGGGATCAGCCCCAGCTTGCAGAACACTTCCACGAAGCTGGCCGAACGCGCGGCCAGCACGATGTCGCAGGCCAGCGGCAGGTTCGCGCCCGCACCGGCGGCCACGCCGTTGACGGCGCAGATCACCGGGAAGGGCAGCGCCCGCAGCGACTTCACCAGCGGACCGTAGTACTTGTCGATGGATTCGCCCAGGTCGACGGCGCCATCACCGGGTTTGACGGCGCGGTCGCCCAGGTCCTGGCCGGCGCAGAAGCCGCGTCCGGCGCCGGTGAGCAGCAGCACCCGTACGCTGGTGTCGGCTTGCAGCGCGGCGATGGCCTCGCGCAACTCCAGGTGCATGGCCACGGTGAAGCTGTTGAGCTTGTCGGGACGGTTCAGGGTGATGACGGCGATGCCGTCATGGTTCTCGAAGAGGATGGAGGAGTCGCTCATGGGCTCGGGAAAGTTCAGGGGCTGATCAAAGGGAGGGCAGCATCGTGCGGACGTGGCCGCCTCAGTTGTCCTGGTCGAAATCCAGCAGCAGCTTGTCGCTGACCGGGAAGGACTGGCAGCTCAAGACGAAGCCGCGCGCAATCTCGTAGTCTTCGAGCGCGTAGTTGGCATCCATGTCGACCTTGCCCTCGACCACCTTGCAGCGGCAGGTGGCGCACACGCCCCCCTTGCAGGAGTAGCGCAGGTCGATGCCGTGCTTCAGGCCTGCGTCGAGCACGGATTCCTTTTCCTTGTCCATGGTGAAGACGTTGTGATACCCGTCGACGATCACCGTGACCTCGCATTCCTTCTTGCCCACCACCGGGCGCGAGGCATGCGCGCGTGTCGGCGCGCTGGCGGCGAACAGTTCGGTCTTGATCTGCGCCTTGGGCATGCCATGCGCCTGCAGCGAGTCGGAGACGGCCTGCACCATCTCTTCCGGGCCGCACAGGAAGGCGGCGTCCACATCCTTGATATCGATCCAGGAGGCGAAGAAGGCATCGCACTTGCTGCGGTCGATGCGGCCGTTGAACAGTTCCACGTCCTGCTGCTCGCGGCTCATCACCCAGATCACGTTGAGGCGTTCGAGGTAGGCATCCTTGAGGTCGGTGATTTCTTCCTTGAAGATCACCGAGGAGGAAGCACGATTGGCATAGACCAACGTGAAACGGCTGTGCGGCTCGGCCAGCAGCGTGGTCTTGATGATGGAGATCATCGGCGTGATGCCGCTGCCGGCGGCAAAGGCCAGGTAGTGCTTGCGGTTGGCCGCATCCAGCGGGACGTTGAAGTGGCCCATGGGCGGCATCACCTCGATGCTTTGTCCCGGGACAAAGGATTCATTGGCCCAGTTCGAGAACAGCCCGCCCGGTACGCGCTTGATGGCCACGCGCAACTGCTTTTCCTGGGTCGCCGCGCAGATGGAATAGGAGCGGCGCAATTCCTCGCCCTCGATATGCGAGCGCAGCGTCAGGTGCTGGCCTTGCTGGTAGGAAAACGTGTCCTGCAATTCGGGCGGGACGGCGAAGGAGACCACGATGGTATCGCGCGTTTCCTGCTTCACGCCCGAGATGGTCAGTGGATAGAATTTGCTCATGATCTTGTGCCTTTGTTCTGGGACATTGAGCGCGGCTCAATGCGCCTTGAAGTAATCGAACGGCTCGCGGCAGTCCTTGCACTGGTACAGCGCCTTGCAGGAGGTGGAGCCGAACTGGCTCACGCAGACCGTCTGCATCGAACCGCAATGCGGGCATTGCACCCGGGGTGCTGCCTGTGGCCGCAGGCTGATGCCGCGAATGTCGATGACCTGCTGCGCCGGGGGCGCGATGCCGTATTGCTGCAGGTTGCTGCGGCCCTTCTCGCTCATCCAGTCGGTGTTCCAGGCCGGTGCCAGCTGCGTGCGGATGGCCACCTCGGCCAGCCCGTGCTGCTTGAGGGCGGTGCTGATGTCCTGTGCGATCACGCCCATGGCCGGGCAGCCCGAGTAGGTCGGGGTGATGACCACGGTGCAGCGTGCTGCCTCGGCATCCGCCTCGGAGACCTCGACGGCGCGTACGATGCCCAGGTCGACCACCGAGATGACCGGAATCTCCGGATCGGGAATGGCTTCCAGCCATTCCCAGATGCTCGCCTGCAGGGTCTGCGCGCGGGAGGCCAGCTCGCTCACCAGCTCGCTCCCGGATAGGTGCGCTGCAGGAACTGCATCTCCGCCAGCAGGTAGCCCAGGTGTTCGGTATGCCGGCCCTGCTTGCCGCCGCCCTGCATCCACAGTCCGGACGCAGGCAGCTGCAGCGTGGCTTCGCGCATCACCTCGGTGACGTGCTGCTGCCACTTCTGCTGCAGCTCTCCGAGGTCCGGCGCGATGCCGTTGGCCTGCATGACCTGGTCCAGCGCGTCGGCAGTGAACAGTTCGCCGGTGTACATCCACAGCGCATCGATGGCGTCCTGCATGCGGCGGTGGCTTTCCTCGGTGCCGTCCCCCAGGCGGATCATCAGGTCGGTGCTGCGACGGACGTGATAGGTGACTTCCTTGAAGCACTTCTGCGCGATCTCGGCGATGCGTGCATCGCTGCTTTCGCACAGGCCTTCGAGCAGGAAGTAATGCCAGACATCGAAGAGGAACTGGCGCGCCAGCGTATCGGCATAGCTGCCATTGGGCAGCTCCACCAGCAGCAGGTTGTGGAACTGATGGGCATCGCGCAGGAAGGCCAGCTGGTCTTCGTTGCGTCCTGCACCTTCCAGTTCGGCGGCGTAGGCCAGCCACAGGCGGGCCTGGCCGATCAGGTCCAGCGAGACGTTGATCAGGGCCATGTCTTCTTCCAGGGCCGGGCCCTTGCCACACCATTCGGAGAGGCGCTGCGAGAGCACCAGGACGTTGTCGCCCAGGCGTCGCACGTAATCGGTTTTATCGGTCATGGTGCGCCTCTTACAGGTTCTTCAGTTCAGCCGGCATCGGGAAGAAGGTCGGGTGGCGATACACCTTGCTGTTGGCCGGTTCGAACAGCGGCGCCTTGTCGCCAGGGCTGGAGGAGACGATGTCGGCGGCACGTACCACCCAGATGCCCACGCCTTCATTGCGGCGCGTGTAGACGTCGCGCGCATTGTTGATGGCCATCTCGCCATCGGGGGCATGCAGGCTGCCGACGTGTTTGTGGGCCAGACCGTGCTGGCTGCGGATGAAGACTTCCCAGAGAGGCCATTCCTTGCTCATGATGCGTTTCCTTGTTGGCGGGCCACCCGGTGAGGTCGGACGGCCACTGGCAGGTTGTGAGATGAAGCGATCCAGATATGCGCGGCCGGCGAATCACGCCGCCTTGCGCGCGGCACGCTTGTCGGCATGCGCCACCAGCGCATCGCGGAACCAGGCGCCGTCGTCATAGGCTTTCTTGCGGGTGGCCAGGCGTTCGCGGTTGCAGGGGCCGTTGCCGCGCAGGACGTTGTGGAATTCGTCCCAGTTGATGTCACCGAAGTCGTAGCGGCCACGTTCTTCGTTCCACTTGAGGTCGGGGTCGGGGACGGTGAGGCCCAGGTATTCGATCTGCGGGATGGTCTGGTCGACCATGCGCTGGCGCAGTTCGTCATTGGAGAAGAGCTTGATGCGCCATTGCATCGACTGGGCGCTGTTGACCGATTCCGCATCGGAGGGGCCGAACATCATCAGCGCCGGCCACCACCAGCGGTTCAGCGCATCCTGCGCCATCTGCTTCTGTTCCGGCGTGCCACGGCACAGCGCCAGCATGATGTCGTAGCCCTGGCGGGCGTGGAAGGATTCCTCCTTGCACACACGCACCATGGCGCGCGAGTAGGGACCATAGGAACAGCGGCACAGCGGGATCTGGTTGATGATGGCCGAGCCATCCACCAGCCAGCCGATGGCCCCCATGTCGGCCCAGCTCAGGGTCGGGTAGTTGAAGATGCTGGAGTACTTGGCCTTGCCCGCATGCAGGTCGCCCAGCAGGGCGTCGCGCGACACGCCCAGGGTTTCGGCGGCGCTGTAGAGGTAGAGGCCGTGCCCGGCTTCGTCCTGGATCTTGGCCAGCAGGATGGCCTTGCGCTCCAGGGTCGGGGCGCGCGTGACCCAGTTGGCCTCGGGCAGCTGGCCGACGATTTCCGAGTGGGCGTGCTGCGAGATCTGGCGCACCAGGGTCTTGCGATAGGCCTCGGGCATCCAGTCCTTGGGCTCGATCTTGACGCCCGCATCGATGCGCGCCTGGAAGGCCTGTTCTTCGGGGGACATGTCGTCGGCGCTGCGCACCTTGGCCAGTCCGGTTTCTACGAGTTGTGCATACATGCTGCTTCTCCATGAAGTGGATCACGCCGGCGCTGGACGAACGCGGTCCTTGCCGCAGGGACCGGCCCTGCGTCTGCGTGATGTAAAAGCGTGAATCTTGAAACTGAAAAAATGTGCTGCCGCCTGCTAAGCCCGTTTGGCCGCGATCAGCGGTTCGACGAAGGGCGCGGCCAGGCTCGGCCGGTTCTCTTCGATCTGCGCCAGGGGGCTGACCTCCCGCAGGCTCTTCAGGCTGCGCTTGGCAAGGTCGTGATACGTCTCGGTACCGGCCCGTTTCCAGGCCATCTCTTCTTGCGTCAGGTCGCGCACCACCTTGGCCGGCAAACCGGCCACCAGGGTACGCGGGGGAATCTGCATGCCCGCCCGCACGAAGGCGCAGGCGGCCACGATGGATTGTTCGCCCACCACCGCTTCATCCATCACCACCGCATTCATGCCCACCAGCGCATCGCGCTCGACCGTGCAGCTGTGCAGCACCGCACCGTGGCCAATGTGGCCGTTCTCGCCCACCACCGTGGCGTGGCCCGGAAAGCCGTGCACCACGCAGGTGTCCTGCACGTTGGCACCACGCTCCAGCACGATGCGGCCGAAGTCGCCGCGCAGGCAGGCCGCCGGGCCGACGTAACAATCGGGGCCGACGATGACGTCGCCGATCAGCACCGCCGTGGGATGGACATAGGCGGCCGGGTCGACCACCGGGATCACGCCTTCGATCGAGTAACAGGGCACCGCGTCTCCTTGGCCAGCGCATCCCTGCAGGCGCGCCAGCAGCTTGTGGTTGCAGCGTGCTGAAGCTTTGCTTGTCTTTCCCGGTTGAAACGCATGGAAAAAAGCATTTGCCTGCCGCTGTTTTTTGAGGAATAATAATTTCGACCGACCGGTTGGTCAATAA
Source organism: Herbaspirillum aquaticum (assembly GCF_002213425.1). Taxonomy (GTDB): domain Bacteria; phylum Pseudomonadota; class Gammaproteobacteria; order Burkholderiales; family Burkholderiaceae_D; genus Herbaspirillum; species Herbaspirillum aquaticum. The sequence continues at coordinate 69,470 of NZ_NJGV01000023.1, forward strand.
TGTTTTGAAGATTTTTTCTGACCGTGTTCAGCAGGCAGGGAAATTGAGGCAGGGCAGGGAGGCTGGCAGGGCAGGATGTCTCCGATAGATGTTTCGTAAGAGTTTTGATTTACGGCACAATCATGACTTTGCGGAAATATCGACGAGGAAGCATTTATGCCACGCAAGCGAGCAGCGGGATACGACAACCAGCGCGAGACAATCATCGAACAGGCGGCAGCCTTGTTCGCGCGCAATGGTTTCGTGGGCACATCGATGAATGAGGTGGCGCTGGCGTGTGGCCTGTCCAAGGCGTCGCTGTATCACTACTTTGCCGACAAGCACCAGCTGTTGATGCACATCTGCGAAGACCACATCGACCGCCTCTGTGCGCTGGTCGATGAAGTCGCGCAGCAGGAGCTGGACCCGGAGCCGCGCTTGCGCCTCTTGATCCAGCGCTTCGTGGAGGAATACCGCGATGCCCAGAACGAGCATCGCGTCCTGACCGAGGACGTGCGTTTCCTGGAACCGGGAGACCAGAAGCGCATCCTCACCGGCGAGCGCAAGGTGGTCAAGGCAGTAGCCGACGCCATGTGCGCGGTGCGCCCTGAACTGGATCGCAGCCGCATGGCCAAGCCGCTGGCCATGCTGTTGTTCGGCATGATCAACTGGATGTTCATGTGGTTGAAGCCCGATGGCGAACTGACCCATGAACGCATGGCCGTGGTCGTGTCCGATTTGTTGTTTGGCGGGATCGGTGCCGTCAGCCTGGAAGGCACCGCGAAGAAGAAACGATGACGTGAGCCCTTGATCGGTAGCGTCATTGCAGGCACGCAGCACCACAATGACAAAATCATCAAGGAGACCTCCATGCAGTTTGCTCGCCCTTTGCTGGCGCTGGCCCTGGCCGGCTGCGCGCTCGTCGCACACGCTGACATCAACGTCGGCGTCACCGTATCCACCACCGGCCCGGCCGCTTCGCTGGGTATCCCCGAAAAGAACACCATCGCGCTGCTACCGGCCACCATCGCCGGGCAGAAGATCAACTACATCGTCCTCGACGACGCCTCCGACACCACGCAGGCGGTCAAGAACGCGCGCCGCTTCGTTTCTGAAAACAATGTGGATGTGATCGTCGGCTCATCGGTCAGCCCCAACTCGATCTCGATGATCGAAGTGGCCGCCGAAGCACAGACGCCGATGATCTCGCTGGCCGCCGCCGCACGCATCGTCGAACCCATGGATGCCAAGAAGAAGTGGGTCTTCAAGACACCGCAGAACGACATCATGATGTCGCTGGCCATCGCCAAGGACATGGTGGCGCGCGGCTACCAGCGCATTGCCTTCATCGGTTATTCCAACGCCTATGGCGAAGGCTGGTACGAAGAATTCAAGAAGGCCGCCGGCCTCAAGAAGCTGGAGCTGGTCGCCAACGAACGCTTCGCTCCCAATGACACATCGGCTACCGCGCAAGCCCTGAAGCTGGTGGCAGCCAAGCCGGACGCCATCCTCATTGCCGCCTCCGGCACGCCGGCCGTGGTGCCGCAGCGGGCGTTGAAGGAACGCGGTTTCAAGGGCCAGATCTACCAGACCCACGGCGTGGCCAATGCCGACTTCCTGCGCGTGGGCGGCAAGATGCTGGACGGCACCCTGCTGCCGGCCGGCCCCGTGCTGGTGGCGGCGCAACTGCCGGCTGCCAACCCCATCCGCAAGGTGGCGCTGGACTACACCGCCAAGTATGAGGCGGCCCATGGCAAGGACAGCGTCTCGCTCTTCGGCGGCTATGCCTGGGATGCAGGCGTGCTGCTGCAGTCGGCCATTCCGGTAGCGTTGAAGCGCGCCAAGCCGGGCACCCCGGAATTCCGCGCGGCCCTGCGCGATGCGCTGGAAGCCACCAAGGAAGTCACCGGTGTGCATGGCGTCTACAACATGTCGGCCACCGATCACCTGGGCCTGGACCAGCGTGCTTCGGTGATGGTCAAGATCGTTGACGGCGCCTGGCAGTACCAGCCCTGATCCACCTTCTCTTCAACGCTGCGTGGCTTCACTGCCCGCAGCGCTGCGTCCACACGATTACAGGAGTCTCCGATGTCCGCCCGTCCACCCTTGCTCCAGAGTTTCATCGCTGGCCGCTGGTTCGGTGAAAGCCCGGCCCAGGCACTGCACAGCGCAGTCAACGGCCATACCGTCGCCAGCACCCACCAGGAATCCATCGACTTCGGCGAAGCGCTGGAACATGCCCGCAAGAAGGGCTTGCCGGCCCAGATGCAGCTGGACTTCCAGCAACGTGCCGCGATCCTCAAGGCGCTGGCCAAATACCTGGTCGAGCACAAGGAAACGCTCTACGCCGTCTCCGCCCACACGGGCGCGACCCGCACCGACAGCTGGATCGACATCGAAGGCGGCAGCGGTACGCTGTTCACCTATGCCAGCATCGGCACCAATGAATTCCCTTCGTCCAACCTGGTCCATGAAGGCCCGGCCATCTCGTTGGGCAAGCAGGGCCGCTTCGCCGGGACGCACATCCTGGTGCCGCGCGGTGGCGTGGCAGTGCACATCAATGCCTTCAACTTCCCGGTCTGGGGCATGCTGGAAAAATTCGCCCCGACCTTCCTGGCCGGCATGCCTTGCATCGTCAAGCCCGCCACCGCCACCAGCTACCTGGCTGAAGCGGCAGTGCGCCTGATCCAGCAATCCGGCCTGCTGCCCGAGGGCAGCCTGCAGCTGGTCATCGGCAGCACCGGCGACCTGCTCGATCGCCTGCAGGCGCAGGACGTGGTGACCTTTACCGGCTCGGCCGATACGGCGGCCAAGCTGCGTGCGCATCCCAACCTGATTGCCAACTCCATCCCCTTCAATGCCGAAGCCGATTCGCTGAACTGCGCCATCCTCGGTCCCGACGTCAACGTTGACGATGAGGAATTCGATCTCTTCGTCAAGGAAGTGGCGCGCGAGATGACCACCAAGGCAGGCCAGAAATGCACGGCCATCCGCCGCGCCATCGTGCCGCGCCAACACTTGGATGCAATTTCGGAAAAACTCGCCGCGCGCCTGTCGAAAACGGTCATCGGCGACCCGGCGCTGGAGTCGGTGCGCATGGGGCCGCTGGCGTCACGCGCGCAACAGCGCGACGTGGAAGAGCGCGTGGCCCTGTTGAGACAAAGTGCCGAACTGATTCTGGGTGCCGGCAGCCACTTCCAGCCGCAAGGCGACGGCGTGGGTGAAGGTGCGTTCTTCGCGCCGACCCTGCTGCTGGCGCGCGATACCTCAGCAGGCAGCCCGGTGCATGAAGTGGAAGCCTTCGGTCCGGTCAGCACGCTCATGCCCTATGACGACCTCGATGAAGCCTTGGCGCTGGCCGCACGCGGACGCGGCAGCCTGGTGGCCAGCCTGGTCACGCGCAGCCCGTCGGTGGCGGCGCGCGCCATTCCCGTGGCCGCTGCATGGCATGGCCGCCTGCTGGTGCTGGACCGCGAAGCCGCACCGGAATCCACCGGCCACGGTTCGCCCCTGCCGCAGCTCAAGCACGGTGGTCCGGGCCGCGCCGGTGGCGGTGAGGAACTGGGCGGTTCGCGCGCCGTGAAGCATTACCTGCAACGCACGGCGGTGCAGGGTTCGCCGACCATGCTGGCCGCAGTCGTCGGCGAACATGTGCGCGGTGCCAAGGTGCGCGAATCGGATATCCATCCCTTCCGCCACTACTTCGAGGACCTGCAGATCGGCGACTCGCTGGCCACGCACCGCCGTACCGTCACCGAAGCCGACATCGTCAATTTCGGCTGCCTCTCGGGCGACCATTTCTACATGCATTTCGACGACATCTCGGCACGCCAGTCGCCGTTCGGCAAGCGCATTGCACATGGCTACTTCGTCTTGTCGGCAGCGGCCGGCCTGTTCGTCTCGCCGGCGCCGGGTCCGGTGCTGGCCAACTACGGACTGGATACGCTGCGCTTCGTCAAGCCGGTCGGCATCGGCGACACCATCTCGGCGCGCCTGACCTGCGAGCGCAAGATCGACCGCAACAAGAAGGATGCCAACGGCCAAGGGCAGGGCGTAGTGGCCTGGGATGTGGAGGTGAGCAACCAGGACGGCGAACTGGTGGCGTCCTACGACATCCTGACCCTGGTGGCCAAGAAGCCGGAGGCTTGAGCCATCGGCCTGTTTGCAGAAAGCTTCATGCCCCATACGGTCATCCGCGCCAGACACAAGAAAGCAGCCCCAAAGGTTCATCCCTGACAAGAACCGGGCCTATCCCGGCCAGTCGCAGCCCGATCTGCGGCGGCCGGCATCAACAGGAGGAGACAAGTGGATACCAGCATTCTGACCGTGCTGATCCAGGACGGCATCACGACCGGCGCCATCTATGCGCTGCTGTCGCTGGCGCTGGTCCTGGTGTTTTCAGTGACACGGGTGATTTTCCTGCCGCAGGGCGAGTTCGTCGCCTTCGGCGCATTGACCCTGGCGGCCATCCAGAACGGCCATGCCCCCGGTACCGCCTTGCTGCTGGTGGCGCTGGGCGGCGTGACGCTGGCCGTGGAAGGCGGCACCGCCATGCGCCTGGCCGCGAGCCGCGCGCGTTTCCTGCGCCGGCTGCCGCCGCTGCTGGCCACGCACATCGGCCTGCCGCTGGTGCTCTACGCACTGACGCGGTATGTCGACCTGCAAGCGCTGGCCATGCCCTGGCAGATCCTGCTGACACTGCTGATCGTGGTCCCGATGGGGCCGATGATCTATCGCGTGGCGTACCAGCCGCTGGCGCATTCGAGCGTGCTGGTGTTGCTGATCGTCTCACTGGGTGTGCATCTGGCCATGGTCGGTCTGGGGTTGTTGATGTTTGGCCCCGAGGGGACCAATACCAAGCCCTTCACCGAGATGCAGTTCACCCTGGGCGAGAGCCCGGTCTCGGGACAGAGCGTGATCGTGCTGGTGACGGTGGCCGCCCTGATCGCCGTGATCTATGTCTTCTTCGAACGTACGCTGACCGGCAAGGCCTTGCGTGCCACTGCCGTCAATCGTCTCGGTGCGCGGCTGGTGGGGGTGGGCATCAACCAGGCGGGCAAGCTGTCCTTCGCGATGTCGGCGGGCATCGGTGCGCTGTGCGGCATCCTGATTGCGCCCTTTACCATCGTCAACTATGAGTCCGGTTTCATCATCGCCCTGAAAGGCTTCGTGGGCGCCATCTTCGGCGGACTGGCCAGTTATCCCATCGCGGCGCTGGGCTCGGTATCGGTCGGGCTGATCGAGAGTTTTTCCTCCTTCTGGGCCAGTGCCTTCAAGGAACTGATCGTCTTCACGGTCATCATCCCCATCCTGCTGTGGCGTTCGCTGACCAGCCACCACATCGACGAAGAAGCCTGAGGACGCCGCCATGACTGCATTCACATCGCATCGCGCCGCCTTGCCGGTGCTGTTCTTCGCCATCGTGCTGGTGCTGCCGCAATTGGGCCTGCCACCGTTCTGGGTCACGCTGCTGTCCTATGTCGGGCTGTATGCCATCGTCGCGCTGGGGCTGGTGCTGCTGACCGGCGTGGCGGGATTGATCTCGTTCGGGCAGGCGGCTTTCGTCGGCATCGGTGCCTACACCACTGCGTATCTCACGACCCAGTTCGGGCTATCTCCTTGGCTTGGATTGCTGGCGGGGATCGGGCTGACCGGCTTGTCGGCTTTCCTGATCGGCACGCTCACCATGCGCATCTCCGGGCACTATTTGCCGTTGTCCACGATTGCCTGGGGCCTATCGCTGTACTACCTGTTCGGCAACCTGGAGATGCTGGGCAAGCATGACGGCATCAACGGCATCCCGCCGATTGCCATCGGCCAGTTCACCTTCGGCAATGGGGCGTCGATGTATCTCCTCATCTGGGCCGTGGTGATCCTGGCGCTGGTGTCGGTGGTCAATTTCCTGGATTCGCGGGCCGGGCGCGCGGTGCGTGCGCTCAAGTTCGGCACGGTCATGCCGGAGGCCATGGGGGTCGATACGGCCCGGCTGAAGATCGTCATCTTCGTCTACGCAGCCGTGCTGGCGGGCATTTCCGGATGGCTGTACGCGCACCTGCAACAGGCGGTCAACCCCACGCCCTTCGGCTTGAAATACGGCATCGATTACCTGCTGATGGTGGTGGTCGGTGGTGCCGGCCATGTGTGGGGAGCGATCCTTGGTGCGGGCCTGCTGGCGGTGCTGAGCAATTTCCTGCAGGAGTGGTTGCCGGGTGTGCTGGGTACCGGCGGCAATTTCGAGGCCATCGTCTTTGGCATCGCGCTGGTGATCTTCCTGCAGTTCGCCAACGAGGGCTTGTGGCCGCGTCTGCAGGCGCGTTTCGGGCGGCGCCTGCCGCGCCAGTTGCCTGCGGATACTGCGCCGTTGACGCAGATTCCCAAGCCGGCGCGGGGCGAAGTGATCCTTGAAGTGGAGGCAGCACGCAAGCAGTTCGGTGGACTGGTGGCGGTCAATGATGTGAGCTTTTCGGTGAAGGCCGGGGAGATCGTGGGACTGATCGGGCCCAATGGCGCGGGCAAGTCGACCACCTTCAACCTGGTGACCGGTGTGCTCTCCATTACCAGCGGCAAGCTCAATTATCGCGGGCAGTCGCTGGCGGGATTGTCCTCGCGCGAGATCTCCAGCCGTGGCATTGCGCGCACTTTCCAGCATGTGCGGCTGGTGCCGGGGATGAGCGTGCTGGAGAACGCGGCCATGGGCGCGTTCCGGCGCGGCGAGTTTGCGCCCCAGCGCGGCATCCTGGCCAGTCTGGCGCGGGCCAATCGCAAGGAGGAAGCGCGCATCCTCAGCGAAGCGCGGCGGCAGCTGGAGCGTGTCGGCCTGGGCGATCTGGTGGACCGGCCTGCAGGTAGCCTGGCGCTGGGCCAGCAGCGCATCCTGGAGATTGCGCGCGCGCTGTGCTGTGATCCGGCGCTGTTGTTGCTGGATGAACCGGCGGCCGGTCTGCGCCTGAAGGAGAAGCAAGCCTTGGCGGCATTGCTGGACAAGCTGCGCGGCGAGGGCATGGCGGTGCTGCTGGTGGAGCACGACATGGACTTCGTGATGCAATTGACCGACCACATCGTGGTCATGGAATTCGGCACCAAGATTGCCGAGGGCACGCCGGCGCAGATCCAGGTCCACCCGGCGGTGCTGGAAGCCTATCTGGGAGGAGCCCAATGATGACTGCAGCAACCATGATGACCCCTGCCAGCGTGGAACCTGAAGTGCGCGCGGTGAGCGCGCCGCTGTTGCTGGAAGTCAGCGGGCTCTCGGCGCGCTATGGCAAGGTGCCGGCGTTGACCGAGGCGGCGCTGTCGCTGCGGGCCGGACAGATCGTGACCGTCATCGGGCCCAATGGCGCGGGCAAGTCGACCTTGCTCAATGCCATGATGGGCGCGATGCCGGCGGGCGCGGCAGCCAGTGGGCGGATCGCTTTCCAGGGCGAGGATGTGAGCCAGATGGAGGTGGAGGAGCGCGTGGCGCGCGGGCTGTCGCTGGTGCCGGAAAAGCGTGAATTGTTTACCTCCATGAGCGTGGAGGACAACCTGCTCCTGGGCGCGTACAAGCGGCGGCGCAATGGCGAATCCGCTTATCTGGATCAGCAGGAGTTTGTCTATGCCTTGTTCCCGCGCCTGAAGGAGCGGCGCAAGCAGGCGGCCGGGACGCTGTCCGGTGGCGAGCGCCAGATGCTGGCGGTAGGGCGCGCCTTGATGGCCAAGCCGCAGGTGCTGATGCTGGATGAGCCCAGCCTGGGCCTGGCACCGCTGATCACCAAGGAAATCCTTTCCATCATCAGCCAGCTGCGCAGCACTGGCGTGGCCACCTTGCTGGTGGAGCAGAATGCGCGCGCGGCCTTGCAGGTGGCCGATTACGGGTATGTGCTGGAGATGGGGGAGATCGTTTGTGAAGGGCCGGCGGGGGTGCTGGCGGCGGACAAGAAGATTGTGGAAAGTTATCTGGGGGTGGCGCGGGAGCCGGTGGAGCTGATTCAGCGAAGCGCGGTTTCCTAGCGGACCAGTTGCCCGGCAGCCCGAGAGCACAGGTCATTCGGACATCAAAAAAGGGCAGCCATGGCCGCCCTCGTGTTGCGCAGGAACGCAATCACTTCGCCGTCTGCCAGGTCTTGCCCGCGCGTCCCCGCTGCTGCCACAAGGCATACACCCCCATTGACGCCACGAAGGTCAGCGGTGCCGACAGCGATGGCCAGAAGCCCGTCATCTCCATCAGCACGAAGCCCGGCACCACGCCGCAGAACCACGCTCCCAGGCCGACCCGGTTGATGCCGGCCGAGCCTTCGCCGGTGCCAGCGTGATCGGGTACGGTGAGAATATGCGCCAGCGCCACGCCCACCCAGGCGACCACGAACACGCCCTGATAGGCCAGTGCCTTGAGCAGGTAGGAGAACACGTCCGCCAGCATCAGCGCATAGACCACTGCGCCGACCACCACCGACCACACCAGGCGCGAGGCGCGCAGGCCCAGCAGGTTGCCGAAGAAGGCCTGCATGTTGACCGTCGCCAGATAGTAGTTGGCGGTATTGATGCGCGTCTGCGTGACCCATACGAAGAGCAGTCCCCAGAACCCCATCAGCTTGAGGATGGCCATCACCACCGATACCTCGGACAGTGGGCCATCCTGCGGAATGCTGCTGGCCAGGTAGATGCCGGCAGCACCATTGAGCAGGATGGTGACCAGGTAGAAGGGCATCCCGAAATTGAAGCGGCCGTGATACGTCGCATCTTCCGGCTTGCCGAAGCGGGCATAGTCGAAGGTGAACATCATCAGTACCCACACGCCCATGTAATACGTGAAGCAGCTCCACCAGCCGTCCGCCGGCGGCACCGCCGGGCCGAAGTCCAGCCACTGCGGTTGGTAGCCATACTGGCTCACCGCCAACACCAGCGCCATCAGCAGGCCCAGCAGATAAAACGGCAGCAGCACGCCGTTGAACTTGTCCAGCCAGTTCTGCACGCTGCCAAACACCAGCGGCACGCTGTAGAGCACCACGATCAGCGCCGCGACCGGATAGAGCAGCGAGGGATACAGATGATGCAGGGCCACTGCGATCACCGAGCCCTCGAAGACGGCGTAGTAGATCGCGGTGGAAAAGAAGATCAACGTGGCCAGCGAGGCCCCGAGCCGGCCGAACAGGATGCGCGAGAACAGGGCCACCGACAGGCCGGTGCGCATGGCGTAGCGGCTGATGCAGGCATTGATGAGTCCGTAGCTGATGACCGAGAGCACCATGCCGATCAGGGCAATGCGCGCCCCATAGGTCAGCGCCAGCGATGCCCCCACGACGATGTAGAAGATCGCACTGCAGACGGCCCACCAGGCCATCGTCAGCGACAGTTTGCCCATGCGCGCGCTGGCGGGGACGCTGTGGGTGGAGAGATCGGTTTCCTTGTTCTGTGTGTGTGATAGGCCGGCCATGTCAGTTTCTCCAGAGACGTTGAAGCAATGATTCAATGAGGCGGATGAGAGGCAAGAAGGACGTTCCAACAAGTTGCTGCAAGTTGCTGCGAGTACGAAAGCGAAGGCAAAGCCGGGGCCGGCCCCAGGGCAGCCGCTCGTGCGGACTGGCCTGGGGACAAGCGTCAAACGCGGTGCAATGCGTGCGGAAGTGTCAGCTGCCCAGCAGGCTGCTCAGGCGCTGGAAGCGCTGCTGGTACTGGCGGCGGGCCTCCAGGGCCTGCTCCAGCGTCACCCGCACGAACTGGGCTTTGTGGTTGGGCTGCAGTTGCCCGATCAGGTCGAGGTCGGCGCTGATGACCGTGCCGATGGTGGCGTAGCCGCCACCGGAGACCGCATCCCGCAACAGGACGATAGGTTCCAGGCCCCCGGGGATCTGGATCGAGCCGATGGGATAGCAGGCATCGACGATGTTGGAGGGATCCGAACCGGCGCCGAAGGGCTGTTCCCGTGGCTTGAACTGCATCGCCTGGCCGCCCTTGAAGCGGTAGCCGATACGGTCTGCTTCCGAGCCCACGGTCCAGGTATCGGCAAAGAAGCGTTCCACGGCGTCCTCGGTGAGACGATGTATATACAGCCCCGGCACCACGCGCAGCGTGGCTTCGCGATCGAAGACCGGTACCAGCGACAGCGGCAGGGCGCGCCCCTCGGCAGCCTTCGACGCGGCCCGGCCCAGCGGCAGTTCATCGTCCTTGGCCAGCTTGCGTCCCTGCCACCCGCCCAACGCGCCCAGCGCATAGGTGGAACGGCTTTCCAGCACCACCGGCACATCGATGCCACCGGCGATGGCGAGATAGCTGCGCGCGCCCGCTTTCGGATAATCGAAGCTCAGGACCTCGCCGCTGCGCACCATGAACGCGGTATCGAGCGGGCGTTCGCTGCCGTCCACACGCGGCTGCATGCGCGCTCCAGTGACGGCAACCAGGGCGTCAGACTGGAATTCCAGTTGCGGCCCGAGCAGGCTGCATTCCAGCGCGGAGGTGGTGGGGTGGTTGCCGACCAGCAGGTTGGCGCTGCGCAGTGCGTATTGGTCCAGCGCCCCCGAGGGCGGGATGCCCAGATGGTAGTAGCCTTCCCGGCCACCGTCCTGCACCGAGGTCGCCAGGCCGGGCTGTTTTACCTTAATCATCATGGAGGGCCTCCTTGAGAGCGTGGATGCAGGCCTGGGGATCGGTTTGGAACGCATCGAGATCAAACCGCACGGGACGGATGCGCAGGTCGAAATGACCGGCCTCGACGGCGGCGTCATACGCGCTGCGATCGATGGCCTTGAATTGCACGATGTCGCCAGCGCGGAAGAACACCATCGATTCCTGCAGGTAGGGCAGGCCCTGCTGCGGATCGTAGATCGGGGCGGGCGTGACGCCGAACATCTGGTAACCACCCGCACCGCGTACCGAGTAAATGCAACCGAAGCAGCCACCGTGTCCCAGTGCCAGCTTCGGCGTGTCGGTGCGCGGACGCAGGTACTTGGGGACTTGCAGTTGCCGGTCCTGTTCGACCATCTGGTACATGAAGGGAAGGCCGGCCACGAAGCCGACCATGGAGACGAACCACGGCGTGCCGCTGTGGGCGGCGATGAAGGCCTGTACTTCCTCGTAGCCATTGATGCGCGCCGCGTATTGCAGGTCGGTGGAAGCAGGATCCTGGTGACGGTCGCGGAAGCGCGCCTGTGTTTCATCGGTCCAGGGATCGTCATACAGCACGGGGACTTCGATGATGCGCGTGTCGATGCCGCGCTCGGCCGTGGTACTGCTCTCCAGCGCCTTGACCTGTTCCAGCAGGGCCAGCGGATGGATCAGGTCGGGATTGAAGCGGATCTGGAAGGAGGCATTGGCCAGGCAGACATCGAGGACGCCGGGCAATGCCAGCTTCTCCACCGCGCGCGCGATGGCCATGGCGCGGAAGAAGGCTTCTAGGGACATCGATTCCGAAACTTCGGCAAAGAGGTGTTCGTCGCCCGCAATGCTGTATCGGATGGGCGCGGCCGGTACGGCTTGTGTGCGGTTCATCTCAGGCCTCCTCAAGTTGCGCGGCGCGCGCGGCGGCACGTTCGGCCAGCCAGGTTTCCAGTGCACCGGTATCGAAGCGGGCAGCCTGTACGCGGGCATCGGCCAGCAACCACTGGTGCAGTGGCAAGGTGGTGGCCATGCCGGTGATGCGCGTGGCAGTGAGCGCTGCCCGGGCGCGGGCGATGGCCTGTGCGCGGTCCTTGCCATGGACCACCAGCTTGGCCAGCAGCGAGTCGTAATACGGCGGGATGCGATAGCCCGCATAGAGATGGCTCTCCACGCGCACGCCATCACCCTGCGGCCACTGCAGCTCGGCGACCGTGCCGGGGCAGGGGAAGAAATTGCGCTCGGGATCTTCGGCATTGATGCGCATCTCCAGCGCCGCACCCTGCATGCGGATATCGGACTGCTGCAGGCCCAGCGGCTCGCCACCGGCGATGCGCAACATGGCCTGGACCAGATCGATGCCGGTGATCATCTCGGTGACCGGATGCTCGACCTGGATGCGGGTATTCATCTCGATGAAGAAGAACTCGCCGCTCTCGTCGTCGAAGAGGTATTCCAGCGTGCCCGCGCCGCGATAGCGCAGCTGTTCGGCCAACCGCACCGCACTCTCGCACAGGGCTTGCCGCTGTGAGGGCGTGAGCACGGGCGAGGGGGCTTCTTCGAAGACTTTCTGGCGACGCCGTTGCAGCGAGCATTCGCGTTCGAACAGGTGAACGGCACGCTGGCCATCGCCCAGGATCTGCACTTCGATGTGGCGTGCACGGCGGATGAAGCGCTCCAGATACACCGCACCGGAACCGAAGGCGGCCTGGGCCTCGCCTTGCGCCAGCGGGAATTCCCTTGCCAGTTCGGCGGCATCTCGCGCCATGCGGATGCCGCGACCGCCGCCTCCGGCCGAGGCCTTGATGAGCAGCGGATAGCCGATCTCGTCGGCACAGGCCAGTGCGGTGGCGACATCCTCCAGTTCATCCGCCGAGCCAGGCACCACCGGCACGCCGGCTGCGGCTGCGGTACGACGCGCTTCGGCCTTGTCGCCCATGCGGCGGATGGTATCGGCCTCCGGTCCCACGAAGATCAATCCGGCGGCGCTGACGGCCTCGGCGAAGGTGGCGTTCTCGGAGAGGAAACCATAGCCAGGATGGATGGCATCGGCACCACTGTCGCGAGCCGCCTTGAGCAAGGCGTCCACATTGAGATAGCTGCGGTCGGCGCGGGCCGGGCCGATGAGCTGGACTTCGTCGGCCATGCGCGCGGCCAGCGAATCGGCATCGGCTTCGCTGCAGGCAGCTACCGTCTTGATGCCCAGGGCTTGCGCGGCACGAATGATGCGCACCGCGATCTCGCCGCGATTGGCGATGAGGAGTTTGCGCAGGGAAGTCGTCATGATGCCGGCCTCAGTCTGCGGTCTCGATCACGGCGACCAGTTGGCCGGGTTCGACCGGGTCGCCGTTGCCGACGTGGAAGGCCAGCAGCTTGCCGCCGTGCTCGGCCTGCAATTCCGTAAATTGTTTCATCACTTCGATCAGGCCGATCACGCCGCCGGCTTCGATGACGTCGCCTGCCTCTGCATAGGGTGGGGCATCTGGACTGGACCGGCGATAGAAGGTACCGGGCAAGGGGGAGTGCACTTCGTGGACTGCCATGACTTTTCTCCTTCGGAACGAATGGGGGGATCAGCGCGGCGCAGCGATGGCGATGTCGGCCGCTTCCAGGCTCTTGCGCGTGGCCTGCACCAGCGCCAGCGCGCCGGGGGTATCGCTGTGGATGCAGACGGAGTCGAAGGCGATGGGGATGTCGCGTCCTTCGACCGTACGCACCACGCCTTCGCGACACGCCCGCAGCACCTTGGCTGCGACCTGGGCCGGATCGAGCGCACCGACGCGGCGGGTGAAGACGATGGAGCCGCTGTTGTCGTAATCGCGGTCGGCATAGAACTCGCAGACCACCGCCTGCTGCAGTTCCTGCGCCACGCGCCAGACCGCCGAGCCGTGCATGCAGAAGAGAAGCAAGTTCGGGTCCAGCTGGCGCAGCGTCTGCACGAAGACGCGGGCGGCCTCCTCATCGCGGGCCAGGTGCATGTAGAGCGCGCCGTGCGGCTTGATGTGCTGCAGGGACATGCCGTTGAGGCGGGCGAACCCACGCAGGGCGCCGAGCTGATAGAGCATGTCGTTGACCAGTTCGATGGCCGGCGCGTTGAGATGGCGGCGGCCGAAGCCGACCAGGTCGCGAAAGCCGGGATGTGCGCCGATGGCAACGCCGTGTTGCCGGGCCTGTTCCACCGTACGCCGCATGGTGTTGGGATCGCCCGCGTGAAAGCCGGTGGCGATGTTGGCTGAACTGATCAGGGGCAGGATGGCCGCATCGACGCCATCGCCGATGGTCCAGGGGCCGAAGCCTTCGCCCATGTCCGAATTCAGGTCGATTGTTTTCATCTGGTGGTCTCCGGTGCTGTCGGAATCAGCACGTGAAACCGAGTATAGAAATCGTCAACGGTATTGGACAGATGTATTATCAGAGGGCTTGATATCGAAAAATCCGATAGCTTATGAAGGGCATCAAACATGGCCATCACCCTCCGGCAGATTCGTTATTTCGTGGCCACTGCGGAAGTGGGGCAGATTTCGCAGGCGGCGATCCATCTGCATATTTCGCAATCGTCCGTCACCAGTGCCATCCAGGAACTGGAGGCCTTGCTGGGGGCACCGCTGTTCATCCGTTCTCCGCAGGGGATGATCCTCACCGACAGCGGGCGGCATTTCCTCAACCATGCGTATTCGATCCTGCGCAGCGTGGACGATGCGATGAAGAGCCCCTTGCCCGACAACACGGCCAGCGGCAGTTTGCGGGTGGCGGCCAGCTACACGGTGCTGGGATATTTCTTGCCGCACCATCTGCAGCGGCTGTCGCAGTCCTATCCGGCCATCAAGATCCACGTGCATGAGAAGGAGCGCGCGGAGATCGAGCAGAGCCTGGTGGAGGGCGAGATCGACATGGCGGTGGTGCTGACATCCAATTTGCGTCACCGCGAGATCGCCTACGAGACCTTGTTCGGATCAGTGCGCCGACTGTGGCTACCGGCGCGTCATCCGTTGGGCGAGCGCTCGGTGGTGAATCTCTCGGAGGTAGCCAATGAGCCCTTCATCCTGCTGACGGTGGACGAGGCCGACAAGACCGCGCTGCGGTACTGGAATCAAAGCGGACGCAAGCCCAACATCATCATGCGGACCAGTTCCATCGAGGCGGTGCGCAGCATGGTGGCCAATGGTTCGGGCGTGGCGATCCTGTCGGACCTGGTGTATCGCCCGTGGTCGCTGGAAGGATTGCGCATCGAGACGGTGCTGCTGATGGATCACGTGCCGGCCATGAATGTGGGGCTGGCCTGGCGCAAGGGGGTGACGTTTACGCCGGCCATGGAGGCGGTGAGGGAGTATTTCAGGCAGTCGTTTTTGACGCCGCAGTTGAGTAGCGGGAGGAGGTGAGAACGTGATTCTCATGGGTGGAGAATCACTTCCAGTTGAATTGTCCACAGCACTTGCCGCTGACAAGCGGAAATGATTTAGAGAATTTCCTCTTGGGACGCCACCATCCACACGCGCTTGAGGGGCAGTTCTGCCTTGAGGTCTTCGTCCAGCCGATCATATTGCTCGAAGAGTTGCTCCAGGATCTCCTTTTGCGTCCACAGGCGCAGCCGGAAGAACTGTGAAGCCATTTCCTTCTGTACGTTGCCCTTGAAGCCACCCCAGGCCACGAACAAGCCTTGGTCGGCATTGAACTTGGTCATCGCCCCCAATAATTTATCCACAGGCTCGCGCCCGATGGGTGAGTCTTCCGATTTGACCTCGATGCACAGGCGTGGCGCTGAAAAGCCCAGCGGGCCGGATCCGGCCAGGATATCGGCGCCGCCGTCTGCGCCTTCCGGGCTGCGGTAGGTCGTGTAGCCCTGCGCCTTGAGGATGCCTTCAATCAAGCGGGTCAAGCCGTGGCCCTTGAAACGGGCGGAGATCAGGGAAGCAATCTGGTCGCGCGCCAGTTCGTCCAGGTCGGAATCGGCAGTCTCTTCATCGTTACTGGCCGAGGCTGTTGCTTTGGTCGCGGCGGCAAGCGTCTCGGCTTTCCAGCCATTGGAGCGCATGGCGGCAATACGCTGTTCGGCGCTGTTGCGCTTGATGCGGCAGATGGTCATGAACGCGCCGAAGGAAAACAGCAAGTCCTTGCCGAAGTGCGTGCGCGGAATGGCCTCGCCTATCCACTTGACGGCACGGGAGTGGAAGAAGGGGCTGGGGCCGGATGGCTGACACTGGTAGTCCCCGGTGATTTCACCGACGTAGACCGCTGGCTGCGACTTCAGGGGAACGACGACCAGGTCGCCGATTTTCATTTCATGGGCGAAGGGCCAGACCTGGCTGACCCAGTTCTGGATGGTCTTGGGCTTGGCTTCGCTGTAGCGCTGGGTCATCGCGGCGGTGAGTTCGCTGCGGCCGGACATTTTGGAGAGATCCACGTCGAGGTCGTCCCAGGTCACGTAGACGCGATTTTCCTGGATGAACTTGTGTTCGTACTCGCCGTGGGAGCCGGCGCGGATGAGCCAGATGGACATGGTTGGATTCCCCTGTTTGTTTTATGTGGCGTGGCTGCCTACGCCTAGGCGCTGATGATAGCCGAAACTCGGCTTTCATTGAATGCGGGCAGCTGCCTTCAAACGAGGAGGACATGGCTTCGTGGAGCCGCTAGGAAAAGCTTGGTTGACTCGATCCAAAAATGGCTCACTTTCTCCGAAAATTTGCATTCAAAGTTGGCTCATGTTCAGACCACAATCCTGCTCGTGACGGCGAGCCAGAGAACGGAGTGATCAATGTGGCCCTACTTGGAATTATTCGACGCTGGACCATCAGAGACCGCATCTCAGTTCGGGAGATCACCGGCAGGCCCGAGATTTCCCGCAAGGCGGTTCGCCGCTACATACGTGCCGAGGCCGGCGAACCCTCTTATCCCGCAAGGCATGCGCCAAGCTCTCTCGATTCCTTTGCCCGCAGACTTTCCACTCAGGCAGGCGCAGAGGCGGTCAAGTCTCGCAAGCTCAGACGAACCCTGAAACAGATGTCGCCGGTCTTGAGGGAGCGGGGTGATGAAAGGTCCGGTGACCGGATGGCTGCCTTCCGTAATCAATGGAAGGCGGATCAAATGGAGAGGGTCGACGCTGGGGGGTAAATCAACACTCTGGCAACTGAGATGCCAGCGCGCGCCGGCATCAACCATGAAGTAGTCCACTCATTTTCGAAAGGCAGACCATGTCAGATACACCTTCATTTTATATGCGTGTCAAGTTGAGCCCGCAGGCGTATGCCGCTTACCTGGAAAGCGATGGCGGCCTTCCCTCAGATTTCGACGATTGGGTCGGATGGCTGAAAACCAAGGGCAACTACAACCCGGAGGACATGCAGGCCCTTATCGCGGAATACAGCGAAGTTGAGTGCGGAGGTCAAACGGTCAAGGAATCGCTCGAAGGCTGGTGCTCATCGCAGTGCTATGGCCTGACCATGTCGACCTACAATTCCACAACCGGCATCTGGCAATTCAGCAGCCTTCATTTCTCCTACAGCGTCTATACCCTCTTGGTAAGTCTTCCGTTTTTGAGAAACGTTTGCCGCTACAAGGATACGCCGGACACGGATTATCTCTTGATCTACGATTTCCTGAATTATCCAACAGACCGTTTCGGCATATTCACCCTGGAGCAGGGGCGATCATCAATTGTAGAAAGCGTGCCCGAGGCCTTCGTTGCCGAAGCCAACGCCCATCTGTCCAAGCAGTATGACATCTGCATCCGCGCAAACCCCGACTGAGCCTCACAGCAGGCGCCGTATGCGAATCATTCCCCGGCGCCTGGGAGCGTTGTTGGCACGCTCTACCCGTGCCGCCTATGCTGATCCTCCCTGGCCCAAGTTAGCAAAAAAAAAGCGTGAATAGGGCCCTCCTCCGTGGCGCGCTTCATTCAATATCAAGGAGCAAAAAAAATCCCCGTATTCACGAGGATTTTAGTTTTTGGCGATTTCGGCAACGTGATGAAATTGCCTGAAACGGCTAAGTTGAATCAGACATTGAACAAGAAATTCATCACATCCCCATCCTTGACCACATACTCCTTGCCTTCCGCGCGCATCTTGCCCGCTTCCTTGGCACCGGCCTCACCCTTGAAGGCAATGAAGTCCTCAAAGGCAATGGTCTGCGCACGGATGAAGCCGCGCTCAAAGTCGGTGTGGATCACGCCAGCCGCCTGCGGGCCGGTCGCGCCCACCGGCACCGTCCAGGCACGCACTTCCTTGACGCCAGCGGTGAAGTAGGTCTGCAGGCCCAGCAGCTTGAAGGCCGCGCGGATCAGGCGATCCAGGCCCGGCTCTTCCATGCCCATGTCGGCCAGGAAGTCAGCCTTGTCGGCGTCGTCCAGGTCGGCGATCTCGGCTTCGATGGCGGCGCAGATGGCCACGATGGGCGCGTTCTGCTCCTTGGCGTAGGCGGTCAGCTGGTCCAGCAGCGGGTTGTCGGTGAAACCGCTATCCGACACGTTGGCCACGTACATCGCCGGCTTGGCCGTGATCAGGCACAGCGGCTTGATCAGCAGCATCTCTTCGGCATCCAGGCCCAGCGCGCGCACCGGCTTGGCTTCGTCCAGCGCCGGCATGATGCGCTCCAGCAGGGCCACCAGCTTGGCGGCATCCTTGTCGCCGGAACGGGCCTTCTTCTGCTCGCGGTGGATTGCCTTCTCGACCGTACCCATGTCGGCCAGTGCCAGTTCGGTCTGGATCACGGCGATGTCGTCCAGCGGGCTCACGCGGCCGGCCACGTGGATCACGTTCGGATCTTCGAAGCAACGCACCACGTTGACGATGGCGTCCGTCTCGCGAATGTGCGACAGGAACTGGTTGCCCAAACCTTCACCCTTGGAGGCACCCGCTACCAGGCCGGCGATGTCCACGAATTCGACCGTCGCCGGCAGGATGCGCTCGGGCTTGACGATCTCGGCCAGCGCCTTCAGACGCGGATCGGGCACTTCCACGATGCCGACGTTGGGCTCGATGGTGCAGAACGGATAGTTCTCGGCGGCGATGCCCGCCTTGGTCAGCGCGTTGAAAAGAGTGGACTTACCGACGTTGGGCAGACCCACGATGCCGCATTTGAGGCTCATGACAGATTCTTCCGAAAGCAAAACCGACATTGTAGCAAGCCGCACGCCCCAAGCCCCAGCTTTGCGATGCATCCTTCCGCAACCCCGCCCTGTGGTATCTCCCCATCACTGTTACCATGCGAGCCTTGATTCGCTTCCCAGGTATTGCCTGCAATGCAGCATTTCGTTGCAGGCGCGCCACGCAATGAGAATTTATTTTCATATGCAATATATAACTGACTCATTCGTCATCTAGTTGGCGGCAGGAAATAGTGGCTATTTGTAGTGAACCTGCTGCTAACTTGTAAAGAACAGGGCTTTTCGGCGGCTGTGATTTACAGGCTGTATTGCCTTCTTGAAAGCGATTTGTAAAATTTGCTCTACAATGTCGGTTTTCCCAAATCCTCAAAGAATCCCTTTGCCTGCTTTGACTAATATCGTCGAAATCCGCGATCTGCATTTCCGTTATGGCGACCGGCCTATCCTGACCGGTCTGCAGATGGACTTCCCGCGCGGCAAGGTGGTGGCAGTGATGGGCGGTTCCGGATCCGGCAAGACCACCATCCTGCGCCTGATCGGCGGGCAGCTGCAGCCGCAAGAGGGCAGGGTGGAAGTCGACGGCGAGAACGTGCCTTCGCTGGCGACCAGACAACTGTACGTGTTGCGCCGCAAGATGGGCATGCTGTTCCAGAACGGCGCGCTCTTTACGGACATGACGGTGTTCGACAACGTGGCCTTCCCGCTGCGCGAGCATACGGACCTGGATGAAACGCTCATCCGCGACCTGGTGCTGATGAAGTTGAACGCCGTGGGCCTGCGCAATGCCGCCTCGCTCAAGCCCGCCGAGATCTCCGGCGGCATGGCGCGCCGGGTGGCGCTGGCACGTGCCATCGCGCTCGATCCGGCCCTGATCATGTATGACGAACCCTTCGCCGGGCTCGATCCGATTTCCATGGGCGTGACCGCCAACCTGATTCGCCGGCTCAACGATGCCCTGGGCTCGACCTCGATCCTGGTGTCGCACGATGTCAACGAGTCCTTTGCCATTGCCGACTATGTGTATTTCCTGTCGGCCGGCAAGATCGTGGCGCAGGGCACACCCCAAGAGATGCGCGAATCCACCGATCCCTATGTGAAGCAATTTGTCCATGCCCAGGCCGATGGCCCGGTGCCCTTCCACTATCCCGGCAAGTCGCTGGCCGAGGACCTGGGCCTGGGAGGTGCAGCGTGATCGCCGGTTTCGTCAGCGGCTTGGGCCGCAGCGTGCGCGAGTTCGTGGTCGGCGTGGGTTTTGCTGCGCGCATGTTCATCAACATGCTGGGCGCGTCCCTGGGCCTGCTGCGCCGCCCGCGCCTCATTACCGACCAGATCCACTTCATCGGCAATTATTCGCTGGTGATCATCACGGTATCGGGCCTGTTCGTGGGCTTCGTGCTGGGTCTGCAAGGGTATTACACGCTCAACAAGTATGGTTCGGAACAGGCCCTGGGCCTGCTGGTGGCCCTGTCGCTGACCCGTGAGCTGGGGCCGGTGGTGACGGCGCTGCTCTTTGCCGGCCGCGCCGGGACCTCGCTGACCGCCGAAATCGGCCTGATGAAGGCCGGCGAGCAACTCTCGGCCATGGAAATGATGGCGGTGAACCCGCTGCAACGCGTGGTGGCCCCGCGCTTCTGGGCTGGCGTGATCGCCATGCCGGTGCTGGCGGCCATCTTCAGCGCCGTCGGTGTGCTGGGCGGCTATGTGGTCGGCGTGCTGCTGATCGGCGTGGATGACGGTGCCTTCTGGTCGCAGATGCAGGGCGGCGTGGATGTGTGGAATGACATCGCCAACGGCGTGCTGAAGAGCATCGTCTTCGGTATTGCCGTCACCTTCGTGGCACTGTTCCAGGGTTATGAAGCCCAGCCGACGCCCGAAGGCGTGGCGCGGGCCACGACCCGGACCGTGGTGATCGCCTCGCTGACCGTGCTGGGCCTGGATTTCCTGCTGACGGCGCTGATGTTCAGCTGAGTCGCCGCAGTACTTGGACAAGCGCCCGCTCGGGGCGCAATGATGTGAATAAAAGGGTAGAAAAAGGGTTCAATATGCAACGTAAATCTCTGGATGCCTGGGTAGGAATCTTCGTGCTGGCCGGTGTGGCCGCGCTGGCGTTCCTGGCGCTGAAGGTCGGCAACATGAGCTCGATGTCCTTCGGCCAGAAGACCTATGCCCTCAAGGCCAATTTTGACAACATCGGCGGCCTGAAGTCGCGCGCGGCCGTCAAGAGCGCCGGGGTGGTGGTGGGCCGTGTCGATTCGATCCGCTTCGATGACCAGACCTTCCGCGCGGTGGTCACGCTGAACATGGACGAGGGTTACAAATTCCCCAAGGACAGCTCGGCCAAGATCCTGACCTCCGGTCTGTTGGGTGAACAATACATCGGCATCGAGCCAGGCGGCGATACTGCTAACCTGGCCTCGGGCGATACGATTAAGATGACACAATCCGCCATCGTGCTGGAAAACCTGATCGGTCAATTCCTGTACAGCAAGGCGGCAGAGGGAAAGGATGATTCCAAATGAATCAAATGAATAAAAAAACCATCAACACCGCCTATGCAGGTCGTCTTGGCGCCTTCGCCCTGGCCGCCGCCGCCCTGACGGGCTGCGCCAGCACCGCCAACAATGCGAATGATCCGCTGGAAGGCTTCAACCGCACCATGTTCAGCTTCAACGACACGGTCGACAAAGTCGCCCTGAAGCCGGCCGCCCAAGCTTACGACACCGTGGTGCCGACCCCGATCCAGCATGGCGTGGGCAACTTCTTCGGCAACATCGGCGATGTCTGGTCGTCCATCAACCAGCTGCTGCAGGGCCGTATCGAACAGGGGGTCTCGACCTTCATGCGCGTGGCCATCAACACCACCTTCGGCCTGGGTGGCGTGCTGGATGTGGCGACCGAAGCCCGCCTGCCGCGTGAGAAATCCGATTTCGGCCAGACCCTGGGCAAGTGGGGCGTAGGCTCCGGTCCCTACGTGGTGCTGCCGTTCTTCGGCCCGTCCACGCTGCGCGACACCGCCGGCATGCCGGTGGACCTGTACGGCGACCTGTGGACCTACAAGCGTCCGGTCCGCTGGCGCAACGTCGGTGCGGTGGTGCGCATCGTCGACCGCCGTGCCCAGTTGCTGGATGCCTCGACCCTGCTGGAAGATGCCGCGCTGGACAAGTACGACTTCGTGCGCGATGCCTACCTGCAGCGCCGCCAGAGCCAGATCGACGGTGCCTCCGGCGGCCGCGAGCAGAAGGAAGAAGCCATCAAGCCTTGATGGCCGATGGCTTTCCCCTGCCGTGCGGCGGGGGAGGCCGCGGTTGCACCTGCGGCGCTGCAGTCTGGTCTTGAAATGCGGGCCAACTGCCCAATCTGCGCTGTCTGCCCAGTTTTTCTGTCCTCTCCGGACAATCTGTAACATCCGTGCCGAACTGTGACGGCGCGGGAACCCCGCTCCCGGGCGGGTTTCGAAGGACTTGCCGGCTGCCGTCGGCGCGCTGCACTGCGCGGCGCCCTTGGCGGCCCCGGCACCTCCTGCTGACTCGAATGGAAAACCGACTTATGAAGATGCTTACCAAACTTTTCGCCATTGCCGCCCTGGCTGTTCCTGCGCTGTCCTTCTCGGGCGCCGCGTCCGCCCAGGAAGCCCCGGATGCGCTGGTCAAGCGCATCAGCTCGGAAGTGCTGGATACCGCCAAGAACGACAAGGACATCCAGGCCGGCAACAACGCCCGCATCATGCAGCTGGTGGAGCAAAAGATCCTGCCCTACGTCGACTTCGAGCGCATGACCCAGCTGGCCGCCGGCCGCTACTGGCGCCAGGCCACCCCGGAACAGCAGAAGCAGCTGATCACCCAGTTCCGCAGCCTGCTGGTGTTCACCTACTCCGGCGCGCTGTCGCAGGTGCGTGACCAGAAGATCGAATTCAAGCCGCTGCGCGCCGCCCCCACCGATACCGAAGTGGAAGTGAACTCGCAGGTGATCTCCTCGCGCGGTGGCGAGCCCATCCAGCTGAGCTATCGCCTGGAAAAGAAGGCCGACGGCTGGAAGCTCTATGACGTCAACGTGCTGGGCGCCTGGCTGGTGGAAGCCTATCGCGGCACCTTCTCCAACGAGATCAACAAGGGCGGCATCGACGGCCTGATCAAGGCGCTGACCGACAAGAACCAGCAGCTGGCCGCACGCGGCAACGGCAAGAAGTAAGCCGGAAACAAGCCGTTATCGTTCATCGACCCATCTCCCGAACCGAAAGAACGCATCATGTTCAAGCCCGGCGCCTCGCTGACCTTCTCCAATGCCAGTACCGTCCTGCGCGAGGGCCTCTCGGCCATCGCCGCCGGCCAGGCCAGCATTGACGTCAGCGAGGTGGCCGTGGTCGATTCCTCGGCCGTGGCGACCCTCCTGGCCTGGCGGCGTGCCGCCGCAGGCCGTGGTGCCGCACTGGATTTCGGCCCCTTGCCGGCCAACCTGCAGAGCCTGGCTGATCTCTACGGCGTGACCGCCCTGTTGCAAGGTGCAGCCGCGCCGACCTCCGCTACCGATCGACATCACTGATCGCCTTTTCCCTTGCGGCCCGGGCTCCCGGGTGCCGGGAAGCCTGTGCTGCGGCGGCCCGGAATATCGAATTCCCCTATAATCGAAGGTTTTGCAGGCGCGCTGGCGGCGTTGGCACGCGGATTCCGTTTCCGCCAGGTACTCTCCCGCCCGTCGACATCAGCAAGACTTTCCGGCTATTTCATAGCACAACGACAACATGACTGCGCCCCATGCTTCCCCTGTTGGGAGTGGCGCGGCCAAGGCGAGGCGGACAGCGGATTCCCTGGTGGAACTCCTGGCTCCTTATTTCTTTCAGGCAAGTAACGTATTGAACGGGCGAGGCAATGGCCGCTCTCCAAATCACAGACATCAAGAAGCGCTACCAGTCCCTGCAGGCGCTGGGTGGCGTGTCGCTGGCAATCGAAGAAGGTGAATTCTTCGGTCTGCTCGGCCCCAACGGCGCCGGCAAGACCACGTTGATCTCCATCATCGCGGGCCTCAACCGGGCCGATTCCGGTTCGGTCACCATTCACGGACATGACGTGGTCAGCGACTATCGCGGGGCGCGCATGAACCTGGGCGTGGTACCGCAGGAACTGGTCTTCGATCCCTTCTTCACCGTGCGCGAGACCTTGCGCATGCAGTCCGGCTATTTCGGCCTGACCAACAATGACAAGTGGATCGACGAGGTCATGGAAAACCTCGACCTCACCAACAAGGCCGATACCAACATGCGCGCGCTCTCCGGCGGCATGAAGCGGCGCGTGCTGGTGGCCCAGGCGCTGGTGCACAAGCCGCCGGTCATCGTGCTCGATGAGCCGACTGCCGGGGTGGACGTGGAACTGCGCCAGACCCTGTGGCAGTTCATCGGCCGCCTCAACCGCGAGGGGCATACCATCGTGCTGACCACACACTACCTGGAAGAAGCCCAGGCCCTGTGCAATCGCATTGCCATGCTCAAATTCGGCAAGGTGGTGGCGCTGGATTCGACCGATGCGCTGATCCGCCGCATCTCCGGTTCGCAGATGGTGCTGCGCCTGAAGCGCGGCAGCCTGCCTGATGGCTTGAAGGCGCTGGTCACCCATCCCGAAGAGCTGCTGGCCGGCAATGCCGCCAACAAATACACGCTGCGCGTGAATGACTACAAGGAAGTCGAACCCATCCTGGCCACGCTGCGTGCCTCTGGCGCGGAGATCGACGATCTGCAATTGCAGCAGGCCGACCTGGAAGACGTCTTCATCCAGATCATGGGAGATGAAAAATGATCGGTTTCCGTACCCTGTTCTACAAGGAAATCCTGCGTTTCTGGAAGGTCGCCACCCAGACCATCACGGCCCCCATCGTCACGGCCCTGCTGTACCTGCTGATTTTCGGCCACGTGCTGCAGGACCGCGTGCAGGTCTATCCGGGCGTGAACTACACCGGCTTCCTGGTGCCGGGCCTGGTGATGATGAGCGTGCTGCAGAATGCCTTTGCCAACAGCTCGTCTTCGCTGATCCAGTCCAAGATCACCGGCAACCTGGTGTTCGTGCTGCTGACCCCGCTGTCGCACTGGGAGCTGTTCGGCGGCTACGTGCTGGCGGCCGTGGTGCGCGGCCTGATGGTGGGGGCGGGCGTGTTCGTGGTGACCGTCTGGTTCGGTCACCTGGACTTTGTCGCGCCGCTGTGGATCCTGGTGTTCGCTCTCCTGGGCGCCGGCATCCTGGGCACCATGGGTTTGATCGCCGGCATCTGGGCCGAGAAGTTCGACCAGCTGGCGGCGTTCCAGAATTTCCTGATCGTGCCGCTGACCTTCCTGGCCGGCGTGTTCTATTCGATACACTCGCTGCCCCCGTTCTGGCAGGCGGTATCGCATTTCAACCCGTTTTTTTATATGATCGACGGTTTTCGCTACGGCTTCTTCGGCCAGTCCGACATTCCCCCCATGACCAGCCTCGGTATCGTCGCCGTGTTCTTCGTGGCGCTGTCGACCCTGGCCGTACGCATGCTCAAGAGCGGCTACAAGCTGCGCGCAGGTTCGCATTGAAAACGCCGCGCCCCGCCATCTCCCCCATTCCCGTGAAGAGCCTCAACATGCTACCCACACCTGAACTCGTCAAAAGCTATATCGCCGCCGGCCTCGACTGCCAGCACCTGGAAGTGGAGGGTGATGGCCAGCACTTCACCGCCGTCATCGTCGCCGAGGCTTTCGCCGGCAAGCGCCTGATCCAGCGCCATCAGCTGGTCTATGCCGCCCTGGGCGACCGCATGCGTGAAGAAATCCATGCCTTGTCGATGAAGACCCTGACCCCCGAAGAATTCCAGAAATAAGGCAACACGATGGACAAGCTTTTGATCCGTGGCGGCAAGCGCCTCTCCGGTGACGTCACCATTTCCGGTGCCAAGAACGCCGCCCTGCCCATCCTGTGCGCAGGCCTGCTCACCGATGGCGACCTGGTGCTCTCCAATGTGCCGCACCTGCAGGACGTGGTCACCATTACCAAGCTGATGAGCCAGATGGGCCTGCGCGTGCGCGAGAACGGCGAGCAGCTGGTCCTGAACGGCAACGACATCACCCGCCCGGAAGCGCCGTATGAGCTGGTCAAGACCATGCGTGCCTCGATCCTGGTGCTGGGCCCCTTGCTGGCGCGCTTCGGCCAGGCCAAGGTATCGCTGCCCGGCGGTTGCGCTATCGGTTCACGTCCGGTGGACCAGCACATCAAGGGACTGCAGGCGATGGGCGCGGAAATTCATATCGAGGCCGGCTACATCCATGCCAAGGCCAAGCGCCTGAAGGGCGCGCGCATCGTCACCGACATGATCACCGTGACCGGCACCGAGAACCTCTTGATGGCCGCCGCCCTGGCCGATGGTGAAACCGTGCTGGAAAACGCCGCGCGCGAGCCGGAAGTGGGCGACCTGGCGCACCTGCTGGTGAAGATGGGCGCCAAGATCGAGGGCATCGGTACCGACCGCCTGGTGATCCAGGGGGTGGAGAAGCTGCACGGCGCCGAGCACGAAGTCATCGCCGACCGTATCGAGACCGGTACTTTCCTGTGCGCTGTCGCGGCCACCGGCGGCGACGTGACCCTGCACCGCACCCGCGCCGGATTGCTGGATGCCGCCATGGACAAGCTGCGCGATGCCGGTGCCATCCTCACTTCGGGTGAAGACTGGATCCGTATCCAGATGGCGCGGCGTCCCAAGGCGGTGAGCTTCCGTACCACCGAATATCCGGGCTTCCCGACTGACATGCAGGCGCAGTTCATGGCCTTGAACTGCCTGGCCGAAGGCACCAGCCACGTCACCGAAACGATTTTCGAGAACCGCTTCATGCACGTCCAGGAATTGAATCGCCTGGGTGCGGCCATCGATGTGGAAGGCAATACCGCCATCGTCAGCGGCGTGGAAAAATTCCTCGGTGCACCCGTGATGGCGACCGACCTGCGCGCTTCGGCCTCGCTGGTCATCGCCGGCCTGGCTGCGCAAGGCGAGACCGTGGTGGAACGCATCTACCACCTCGACCGCGGCTATGACCGCATGGAAGCCAAGCTGTCGGCCATCGGTGCCGATATTGAACGCATCAAGTAATTGACGGACCCCAGAAAACGCACACCATCATGACCCAACAACTGACGCTGGCGCTGTCCAAGGGCCGTATCTTCGAAGAGACCCTGCCGCTGCTCAAGGCTGCCGGCATCACCGTAGCCGAGGATCCCGAATCTTCGCGCAAGCTGATCCTGCCGACCAATGACCCCGACGTGCGCGTCATCATCGTGCGCGCCTCGGACGTGCCGACCTACGTGCAATACGGCGCGGCCGATTTCGGCGTGGCCGGCAAGGATGTGCTGATGGAACACGGCGGTGAAGGCCTGTACCAGCCCATCGACCTCAACATCGCCAAATGCCGCCTGTCGGTGGCGGTGCAGGAAGGTTTCGACTACGCCAATGCAGTGCGCCAGGGTGCGCGCCTGCGCGTGGTGACCAAGTACGTCAACACCGCGCGCGAGCACTTCGCCGCCAAGGGCGTGCACGTGGACCTGATCAAGCTGTATGGCTCCATGGAACTGGGCCCGCTGGTGGGCCTGTCGGACGCCATCGTCGACCTGGTCAGCACGGGTGGCACGCTGCGCGCCAACAAGCTGGTGGAAGTCGAGCACATCATCGACATCTCCTCGCGCCTGGTGGTGAACCAGGCCGCGCTGAAGTTGAAGCGCGAGCGCCTGCAGCCGATTCTCGATGCCTTCGAGAAGGCTTCCAAGGCCAAGTAATCCCACGACCCCAGATATCTTCGCAGAGCAGGTGAGACCATGAGCATTGCCATCCGAAAACTCGATTCCGCCGATGCCGGCTTCCGTGACAAGCTGTCGGCCGTGCTGGCCTTTGAAGCCAGTGAAGATGAGGCCATCGATCGCGCTGCAGCGACCATCCTGGCCGACGTGAAGGCGCGCGGCGATGTCGCCGTACTGGAATACACCCAGCGCTTCGACCGCCTGCAGGCCGCTTCCGTGGCTGGCCTGGAAATCGGCAAGGATGCCCTGCAAGCCGCACTGGCAGGCCTGCCCGAGGCGCGCCGCCATGCGCTGCAGACCGCCGCCGACCGCGTGCGCGCCTATCACGAGCGCCAGAAGAAGGAATGCGGTTCAGATGGTTTCCTGTATCGCGAAGCCGATGGCACCGAGCTGGGCCAGAAGGTCACGCCGCTGGATCGCGTGGGCATCTACGTGCCGGGCGGCAAGGCCGCCTATCCTTCGTCGGTATTGATGAATGCGATTCCGGCCAAGGTGGCCGGTGTGCAGGAAGTCATCATGGTCGTGCCGACCCCGGATGGCGTGAAGAATGAACTGGTGCTGGCCGCAGCCGCCATTGCCGGCGTGGACCGTGTCTTCACCATCGGTGGTGCGCAAGCCGTGGGCGCGCTGGCCTATGGCACCGCCACCATCCCGCAGGTGGACAAGATCGTCGGGCCCGGCAATGCCTACGTGGCCGCCGCCAAGCGCCGCGTGTTTGGCGTGGTCGGCATCGACATGATCGCCGGACCTTCGGAGATCCTGGTGATCTGCGATGGCGCCACCGATCCCGACTGGATCGCCATGGACCTGTTCTCGCAAGCCGAGCACGATGAACTGGCGCAATCCATCCTGCTGTGCCCGGATGCGGACTACATCGCCAAGGTCGAAGCCTCCATCAACCGCCTGCTGGAGGACATGCCGCGCAAGGACGTGATCCGTACGTCGCTCACCGACCGGGGCGCCCTGGTCAAGGTGCGCGACATGGAAGAAGCCTGCGAGATCGCCAACATGATCGCCGCCGAGCACCTGGAGATTTCCGCCCAGGAGCCGCAGCAGTGGGCGGACCAGATCCGTCACGCCGGTGCCATGTTCCTGGGACGCTTCTCCTCCGAGTCCCTGGGCGACTACTGCGCCGGTCCCAACCACGTGCTGCCGACTTCGCGCACGGCACGCTTCTCCTCGCCGCTGGGCGTGTATGACTTCCAGAAGCGTTCGAGCATCATCCGCGTCTCGGAAGAGGGCGCGCAGACGCTGGGCAAGATCGCCGCCGAGCTGGCCTACGGTGAAGGCTTGCAGGCCCACGCCCGCTCGGCCGAACTGCGGCTCAGGAAGTGACATGATGACTGCCGCCACCGACTCCCTCGCAGGTGCCGGCTGGCTGGACCGCGTATTCTGCGAGGATGCGCTCTCGGCCACCGCTGGCCTGGCGCGCATTCCCGATGGCAGCGTCGACCTGATGATCGCCGATCCGCCCTATGGGCTGGGCAAGGATTACGGCAACGATTCCGACAAGCTCGATACCGCTGCTTACCTGTCGTGGACAGAACAGTGGATCGATGCCGCGCTGCCCAAGTTGAAGCCCAATGGCAGTCTCTACATCTTCCTGACCTGGCGCAATTCGCCGGAAATCTTCGTGATGCTCAAGCAGCGCATGACCATGGTCAACGAGATCATCTGGGATCGCCGCGTGCCCTCCATGGGCGGCAGCACCCGGCGCTATTCCTCGGTGCATGACACCATCGGTTTCTTCGCGCGGGCCAAGGATTATTTCTTTGATCTCGATGCCATCCGCATTCCCTACGATGCCCAGACCAAGAAGGCGCGTTCACGCTCCATCTTCGTCGGGGCCAAGTGGCTAGAAATGGGCTACAACCCCAAGGATGTGTGGAGCGTCTCCCGCCTGCATCGCGAACATAAAGAGCGCGCCGACCATCCCACGCAAAAACCCCTGGAAGTGGTGGAGCGCATGGTCAAAGCCTCATGCCCGCCCGGCGGCGTGGTGCTCGATCCCTTCATGGGCAGCGGCACCACGGCCGTGGCAGCACGCCGTTGCGGGCGCCACTTCACCGGGTTTGAACTCAATCCCGATTATTGCGAACTGATCCGCCAGCGTCTCGACGCTCTCGATGCGCCGGCGCCTGCGAGCCTAGATGATGAATCCCTCCAAGCCTGAGACCGTGGACGAGCTGGTAGCCAATGTGATCCGCCCGCTGGTGCGCGGCTGGCAGTCCTATCACGTGCCCTCGGCCGAAGGGATGGTCAAGCTCGATGCCATGGAAAATCCCTACCTGCTGCCACCGGCCTTGCGTGAGGAACTGGCGCAGCGGCTGGCCGCACTGGAACTGAACCGCTATCCGGTGCCGTCCTATACCCGCCTCAAAGCCGCCATCTGCGCGCAACTGGGTGTGCCTGCGGGCTATGACGTCCTGCTGGGCAATGGTTCGGATGAGCTCATCACCATGCTCTCGGTGGCCTGTGCCATCCCGGGGCGGACCATCCTGGCGCCGGAACCGGGCTTCGTCATGTATGGCGTCTCCGCAAAAATGGCCGGGCTGGATTATGTGGGCGTGCCATTGCGTGCGGACCTGACGCTGGACCTGCCCGCGATGCTGGCCGCCATCGAGGCGCACAAGCCGGTCATCACCTGGCTGGGCTATCCCAACAATCCGACCGGCACGCTCTATCCGATGGCTGACGTGCTGCGCATCATCGAAGCGGCCGCGCCCTATGGCCTGGTGGTGGTGGACGAGGCCTACCAGCCTTTTGCCGCCTCCACGCTCATGCCGGCATTGCCGCAGCACAACAACCTGGTGGTGATGCGCACCGTCTCCAAGCTGGGGCTGGCGGGCATCCGCCTGGGCTACCTGTCGGCGGCCCCGGCGCTGTTGCGCGAATTGGACAAGGTACGTCCGCCCTACAACGTCAACATGCTCACAGAAACCGCGGCGCTGTTCGTGCTGGAGCACCTGCAGGTGCTGGAGGCGCAGGCGGCGCAGCTGCGTGAGGCGCGCAGCGTGCTGGCGGCCGAACTGGCGGCGCTGGAGGGGGTGGAGGTGTTCCCTTCGGCGGCCAATTTCATCCTGATCCGCGTCCCGGATGCCGATAAAGTCTGCGCCGCCTTGTTGGCGCGCAGGGTACTTGTCAAAAATGCCGGTAGAATGCACGTATTGCTGCAAAACTGTTTGCGCATTACCGTCAGCACGGATGAAGAAAACGCCATCTTCCTGACGGCCCTGAAAGATGCACTGCGCGAGCAGTGAAGGTTTGAAGGTCCACCGCAGGCAAGCAGGCATCACGCATTACCAACGATAGAACCCCGTCCAACCCCGACCATGTCTACACCGAGAACCGCCGAAGTCGTCCGCAATACCAACGAGACGCAGATCCGCGTTGCGATCAACCTGGATGGCACCGGCCAGCAGAAGCTGGATACCGGCGTGCCCTTCCTGGATCACATGCTGGACCAGATCGCCCGCCACGGCCTGATCGACCTGGACATCCACGCCAAGGGCGACCTGCACATCGACGCGCACCATACGGTGGAAGACGTGGGCATTACCCTGGGCATGGCGTTTGCCAAGGCCATCGGCGACAAGAAGGGCATCCGCCGCTACGGCCACGCCTACGTGCCGCTGGACGAAGCCCTGTCGCGCGTGGTGATCGATTTCTCCGGCCGTCCCGGCCTGGAATACCACATTCCCTTTACCCGCTCGATGATCGGTTCCTTCGATGTGGACCTGACCAGCGAGTTCTTCCACGGTTTCGTCAATCATGCGCAGGTGACCCTGCACGTGGACAACCTGCGTGGCGTGAATGCCCACCACCAGGCCGAAACCGTGTTCAAGGCCTTCGGCCGCGCGCTGCGCATGGCCGTGGAACTCGATCCGCGCGCTGCGGGTACGATTCCGTCCACCAAGGGCAGCCTGTAAAACGCAGGGTATCGCTAACTCATCTGGGTTTTCCGGCGCGCGAGCGCCGTTCAATGTCGCCATGAATAAAATTGTTGTAGTCGATTACGGCATGGGCAACCTGCGCTCGGTGGCGCAGGCGCTGCGCCATGTCGCGCCTGAAGCCGACGTGCGCATCTCCGGCGAGGTCGCCGATATCCGCGCCGCCGACCGCGTGGTCCTGCCCGGCCAGGGTGCCATGCCCGATTGCATGCGCAGCCTGCGTGAATCGGGTGTGCAGGATGCGGTCCTGGAAGCGTCCCGTACCAAGCCGCTGTTCGGTGTGTGCGTGGGCGAGCAGATGCTGTTCGACTGGAGTGAAGAAGGTGACACGCCCGGCCTGGGCCTGTTGCCCGGCAAGGTCGTGCGCTTCGAGCTCGAAGGCGTGCGCCAGGATGATGGATCGCTGTTCAAGGTGCCGCAGATGGGCTGGAACCATGTGCACCAGACCAGAGCCCATCCGCTGTGGGAAGGGATCGCCGATAACGCCTTCTTCTATTTTGTCCACAGCTATTACGCCGTCCCGGCCGAATCGTCGCAGATCGTTGGGCAGACTCCCTATGGCCGTGACTTCGCCTGTGCCGTGGCCCGCGATAATATATTTGCAACCCAGTTCCACCCGGAAAAAAGTGCCTCGGCGGGTTTGCAGCTGTATCGGAATTTCGTACACTGGAAACCTTGATTTTTTGCCTTTCAGGCAAGAACCTCGCCGCAGACCGTCGCCACCCCTTCTTTTTTACTGACTAGTCATCCCCTAGCCATGCTGCTCATACCCGCCATCGACCTGAAAGACGGTCATTGCGTACGCCTCAAACAAGGTGATATGGACCAAGCCACCGTTTTCTCCGAAGATCCGGCGGAAATGGCCCTGCACTGGCTCAAGCAGGGCGCGCGCCGCCTGCACCTGGTGGACCTCAACGGTGCCTTCGCCGGCAAGCCCAAGAACGAGGCGGCGGTCAAGGCCATCTTGAAGGCGGTCGCCAGCTTCGCCGAAGAGAACGACGTCGAGGAAATCCCGGTGCAACTCGGTGGCGGCATCCGCGACCTGGACACCATCGAACGCTACCTGGACGACGGCCTCTCCTACATCATCATCGGCACCGCCGCGGTGAAGAATCCCGGCTTCCTGCATGACGCCTGCAGCGCTTTCCCCGGCCAGATCATCGTGGGCCTGGATGCCAAGGACGGCAAGGTTGCCACCGATGGCTGGAGCAAGCTGTCCGGCCACGAAGTGGTGGACCTGGCGCAGAAGTTCGAAGGCTATGGCTGCGAAGCCATCGTCTACACCGACATCGGCCGCGATGGCATGATGGGCGGCGTCAACATCGAGGCCACGGTGCGCCTGGCCCAGGCCGTGACCATTCCCATCATCGCCTCCGGCGGCGTGCACCATGTGGGCGACGTCGAGGCGCTGTGCCGGGTCGAGGATGAAGGCATCGAAGCCGTCATCTGCGGCCGCTCCATCTACGAAGGAACGCTGGACCTGCGCAGCGGCCAGGATCGTGCGGATGAACTGACGCGCGAACTGGAAGCCAACCGCCTGTCCGGCAGCAAATAACATGGCCCTTGCAAAACGCATCATCCCTTGCCTGGACGTGACCGCGGGTCGCGTGGTCAAGGGCGTCAATTTCCTGGAGCTGCGCGATGCCGGCGATCCGGTCGAGATCGCGCGCCGCTACGACGAGCAGGGTGCCGATGAGCTGACCTTCCTCGACATCACCGCGTCCTCCGATGGCCGCGACCTGATCCTGGACATCATCGAAGCCGTAGCCTCGCAAGTCTTCATTCCCCTGACGGTGGGTGGCGGCGTGCGCGCGGTGGAAGATGTGCGTCGCCTGCTCAACGCCGGCGCCGACAAGGTCGGCATCAATACCTCGGCCGTGACCAATCCGCAGCTGGTGGCCGATGCCGCCAACAAATATGGCTCGCAATGTATCGTGGTGGCCATCGACGCCAAGCGTGCCGGCGACGGCAAGTGGGAGGTCTACACCCACGGCGGGCGCAAGGCCACTGGCCTGGATGCGGTGGAATGGGCGCGCAAGATGGCGCAGCTGGGTGCGGGCGAGATCCTGCTGACCAGCATGGACCGTGACGGCACCAAGAGCGGCTTCGACCTCGACCTGACCCGGTCGGTCTCGGAAGCGGTCAGCATCCCCGTGATTGCTTCGGGTGGCGTGGGCGGCCTGCAGGACCTGGCCGACGGCATCACCAAGGGCAAGGCCGATGCGGTGCTGGCCGCCAGCATCTTCCACTATGGCCAGCACACCGTGCAGGAAGCCAAGCGCTTCATGGCCGACCAGAACATTTCCATGAGGCTGGCATGAGCATCAGCGCCAAATGGCTCAACAAGGTCAAATGGGACGAAGTCGGCCTGGTGCCGGTGATCGCCCAGGAAGTCGGATCCAATGATGTGCTGATGTTCGCCTGGATGAACCGCGAGGCGCTGGCGCGCACCGTGGAGATCGGCCAGGCGGTCTACTGGAGCCGCTCGCGCAAGAAGCTCTGGCACAAAGGTGAAGAATCGGGTCATTTCCAGAAAGTGCACGAAATCCGCCTGGACTGCGACGAAGACGTGGTGCTGCTCAAGGTCGAGCAGGTGGCCGGGATTGCCTGCCATACCGGCCGTCATTCCTGCTTCTTCCAGAAATTCGAAGGCAGCGCCGACAGCGGCGAATGGGTCACGGTGGAGGCGGTCCTGAAGGACCTGCCGCCCGGCGCCGGTGGCGGTCCCGTGACCGCAGCGGCCGCCGAGCCGGCTGCCAAGCCCAAGCGCGTGCGCAAGACCATCCCCAAGCCCGTGGACAGCGACAAGACCCCATCATGAGTGAAACCCTGAAGCGACTGGCCGACGTCATCGAGTCGCGCAAGCTGGCCAACGGCGGCAATCCCGAGAAATCCTACGTCGCCAAGCTGTTCTCCAAGGGCGATGACGCCATCCTCAAGAAGATCGGCGAGGAAGCCACCGAAACCGTGATGGCCGCCAAGGATGCCCGCGTCTCCGGCGACAAGTCCAAGGTGCTCTACGAGTGCGCTGACCTGTGGTTCCATTCCATGGTCCTGCTGGCGCAGTTCGAGCTGAGCCCGCAGGATGTGCTCAACGAACTGGCGCGCCGCGAAGGCCTCTCGGGCCTGGAAGAAAAGGCTGCCCGCAAGGACTGAACGTCCTGCGCACTTCCCCATCCCCTTGTTTCCCAGGAGTACGGCGTTGGATAATTGTATTTTCTGCAAGATCGCAGCAGGCCAGATTCCCTCGAAGAAGATCTACGAGGACGAGGACCTGATCGCCTTCCACGACATCAACCCGGCCGCGCCGGTGCATTTCCTGATCGTGCCGCGCCAGCATGTGGCAACGCTGGCCGATTGCGGTGAGCAGCATGCCGCCTTGCTGGGCAAGATGCTGGCCCTGGCGCCGCGCCTGGCGGCCGAGCAGGGCTGCGGTTATGGGGTTGACGCCGAAGGGAAGCCCACCGGCGGTTTCAAGACCTTGGTCAACACCGGACCGGATGGTGGCCAGGAGGTGTACCATCTGCACATGCACGTGATTGGCGGCCCGCATCCCTGGCGGGTACGGTTCGTGCAACAATAAGGATTCGCCGGCCCGGGGGCTGGCAGGTTTCACTTGTACACAGGGCAGGGATGTCCGCTTAGGAGAAGAGAATGGGTTCGTTCAGTATTTGGCATTGGCTGATTGTTCTGGTGATCGTGATGCTGGTCTTCGGCACCAAGAAGCTCGGCAACATGGGTTCCGACCTGGGCAAGGCAGTCAAGGGCTTCAAGGATGGCGTCAAGGGTGGCGAGGAAGATCCGGCCAAGAAGGACCCGGCCATTGACGTGCAGGCCAAGGAAAAGGACAAGTCCGGCAGCTGATCAGGCCGCCCGCCAGCCCTCCTGGCGGGCATGCATGGGCCCGCATCATGATTTGCAGCGGGCACTCCCGTCTTCAAGCGCATGGCGCGCCCGCGTTGTCCTCTTAATGTCCACACAGACTCATGATTGATATCGGCCTTACCAAGCTGGCCTTGATCGGCGTGGTCGCGCTGGTCGTGATCGGCCCCGAGCGCCTGCCCAAGGTGGCGCGCATGGCCGGCACCCTGTTCGGCCGCGCCCAGCGCTACATCAACGACGTCAAGTCCGAAGTCAGCCGCGAGATGGAACTCGACGAGCTGCGCAAGATGCACAAGGATGTGCAGGACGCCGCCAGCGACGTCAGCAACAGCATTCACAAAAGCATGTCCGATACGGAAGCGTCGATCAATGACGCCTGGAACGGCGGCGACGATTCCCCGGTGTCCGACAGCAGCAGTGCCGGCAGCAGCTGGACCCGCACGCCTGACCCCTCCCTGCATGCGATCAAGGCCAAGGCCTTCCGCCGCAAGAAGCTCTCGCGCACCACCGGCGTGCCGGCCTGGTACAAGCACCAGAGCGGCCACAAGACCCGCGTGATCTCGGCCTCGGCACGGGTGGCCAAGTATCGCCGTCCGGTCGGTGTGGGCAAGTCGGCAGGTTTCTTCTAATTTGGCGCAGCGCGTCTCACTTCATCAGAATTCCGACCCCATGGCTGAAGAAAACACCCAGGCCGAAGACACCTTCATCTCGCACCTGATCGAATTGCGCAGCCGTATCGTCAAGGCGGCCGCGGTGGTGCTGGTGGTGTTCCTCTGCCTGATGCCGTTCGCGGCCCACATCTTCGACGTGCTGGCCGCGCCGATGATCCATGCGCTGCCCGCCGGCAGCAAGATGATCGCCACCGGCGTGATCACCCCCTTCCTGATCCCCATCAAGGTCACCATGCTGGTGGCCGTGCTGATCTCCTTGCCCTGGGTGCTGTACCAGCTGTGGGCCTTCGTGGCGCCCGGCCTGTATGCGCACGAGAAGCGCCTGATCGCGCCGCTGGTGATCTCGTCCTCGCTGCTGTTCGTGGCCGGGGTGGCGTTCTGCTACTTCTTCGTCTTTGGCGTGGTCTTCCCGTTCATCAACAACTTTGCGCCCAAGTCGGTCTCGGTGGCACCGGACATCGACAGCTACGTCGACTTCGTGCTGACCATGTTCGTGGCTTTCGGCGTGACCTTCGAGGTGCCGGTGATCGTGATCGTGCTGGTGCGCATGGGCCTGGTGCCGCTGGCCAAGTTGAAGCAGATCCGTCCCTACGTGATCGTCGGTGCTTTCATCATCGCCGCAGTCGTCACGCCGCCGGACGTGATGAGCCAGCTGATGCTGGCCGTGCCGCTGGTGCTGCTCTATGAAGTGGGCCTGCTGGTGGCACCGATCTTCGAGCGTGCCACGCGTGCGCCGGAGGCGGAACCTGGCAGTTCCGTGCCTACCGAATAAGCCTGGCGACTCCCGAATAAACAAAGCCCGCTCGATGATGAGCGGGCTTTGTTGTTTCTGGCGTCAGCAGAGGCTGCGGGATGAAACCCTCACTCTTCCATGGTCACCAGCGGAATTTCGCGCAGCCATTGCACCAGCGGATAGGCATCCTTGAAGCCTTCCAGCACCTGCTTTCCAAGGTCGGCCGGAATCTTCTTGCGGATGTCTTCTTCGGTCCAGACGATGAAGCTCTTGAGCTTCACATACTCGATATTGGGGGTGTCCGGATCGAAGCCCTTGGGCGGGCGCTGCAGTTTGCCTTCTTCCTGCAGGTCGCCATATGTCGCAACAAGCTTCTTGTTCTTGCGCATCTTGGTGAAGCCCGCTGCATCCTCCACCACGCGATTGCGGATGGCGCGCAGGCGCGGCGTCGGCGGCAGGTATTCGCCGCCGGCGATGAGCAGTTGCCCCGCTTCATTGATGTGGAAGTAGTAGGCCGGACCGCCGCCCTGGCTGGGCTTCTTCAATCCGCTGGCCGTGATGGCTGCCGAGAAGTGCGTCTTGTACGGGCGCTTGTCATGGGAGAAGCGCATGTCACGGTTGATGCGGAACAGCGCCTTCTTCGGATTGCAGCCGGCGATGGCCGGATCGAACTTGCTGATCTCGGCGATGAGCTTGATGGTCAGCGCCAGGAATTCCTCGCGCAGGATGTCGTAGCGCGGCTTGTTCATGACGAACCAGGCGCGGTTGTTGTTTTCGGACAGTTCCCCGAGGAACTGGATCAGGTCACGCACATGCATGGATCGGGCTCTCCTGGCTCATTCTTCGTCGGCATCATCGTTCTTGGGCGGCGGCGGACGCTTGCCCACGGTGATGTTCAGCTTGGTTTCCTGCGCCTTGCGCAGCACCGTCATGGCGATCTGCTGGCCCGGCGTCAATTGCGCGATGACGTTGAGCATCTCGGTGGTATCGGCCACCGGCTTGTCGTCGATGCTCACCAGGATGTCGCCCGGACGCATGCCCGCGCGGTCAGCCGGACCGCCCTTGAGCACGCCGGCGATGATGGCACCGGTCTTCTTGCCCAGGCCGAAACTCTCGGCCAGTTCCGGCGTGATGTCCTGCGGTTCCACCCCGATCCAGCCGCGCACCACCTGGCCGTGGCTGATGATGGCTTCCATCACGGTCTTGGCGGTGGACATCGGGATTGCAAAGCCGATCCCCAGGTTGCCGCCGGTGCGCGAATAGATGGCCGTGTTGATGCCCAGCAGGTTGCCATTGGTATCGACCAGCGCACCACCCGAGTTGCCGGGATTGATGGCGGCATCGGTCTGGATGAAGTTCTCGAAGGTATTGATGCCCAGGTGATTGCGGCCCAGCGCCGAGACGATGCCCATGGTCACCGTCTGGCCCACGCCGAAGGGGTTGCCGATGGCCAGCACGACGTCGCCCACCGAGCTGTTTTCCGGATGGCCCAGGGTGATGGCCGGCAGGTTCGGCAGGTCGATCTTGATGACCGCCAGGTCCGTCTCGGGATCGATGCCGACCACCTTGGCACCGGCCTTGCGGCCGTCGGCCAGGGCCACTTCGATCTTGTCGGCGGCTTCCACCACGTGGTTGTTGGTGAGGATGTAGCCTTGCGGGCTGACGATCACGCCCGAACCGAGGCTGGATTGCTTGTCATCCTGCTGCTGTTCGTCGAACTGGTCGCCGAAGAACTTGCGGAAGAACGGATCGTTCTGGAAGGGGCTCTTCTGCGGTCGCGCTTCGGTCGTGGTGAAGATATTGACCACCGAGGGCATGGCCTGGCGCGCAGCGTGGCGATAGGAGTCCAGGGCGGGCGCGGCGGGTGTGGCTTCCTGCATCTGGATGGTGGACTGGGCAGGGCGTGCACGCGAAGTGAAGGATCCGGACAGCCAGTCCGGCTTCAAGGTCGCTACAATGAACCACACCGCCAGACCCACTGTCACGGTCTGGGCAAACAACAGCCATAAACGTCGCATAAAAGAATTCTTGGTATTTGGATTGAAAATCTGATCGGATGAGGAAGAGATGACCCGCCACATTAGCAGAAACGAGTTCGCAGTCTATCTGGGGCAGACCCTTAACGCGGCGCAATATCGCGATTATTGCCCAAACGGCTTGCAGGTGGAAGGGCGCGCCACCATTGGGCGCGTGGTCAGCGGCGTCACGGCCAGCCTGGCCCTGATCGAGGCGGCAGTGGAATGGCAGGCCGATGCCATCCTGGTCCATCATGGTTACTTCTGGCGCGGTGAAGACATGCGCGTGATCGGACAGAAGCAGCGGCGCCTGAAGCTGCTGCTGGGGCATGACATCAATCTGTTCGGCTATCACCTGCCGCTGGATTCCCATGCGGAACTGGGCAACAACGCACAACTGGCCAAGCGACTCGACTTTGACGCCACTGGCCGCTTCGGTGAGAACGACATCGGCTGGATCGGGCGCTGCCATGCGCCCGCCGTCAAGACGGCCGCCGACCTGGCGATGCTGATCGAAAAACGCTTGGGCCGCATGCCGCTGCTGATCGGCGATCCCCAGCAGGCCATCGGGCAGGTAGCCTGGTGTACCGGCGCGGCGCAGGGCATGCTCGGCGACGCCATTGAAGCCGGCGCCACCGCCTACATCAGCGGCGAGATTTCAGAACCGACCGTGCACCTCGCACGCGAGACCGGCACCGTCTACCTGGCCGCCGGCCATCACGCCACCGAGCGCTATGGCATCCAGGCGCTGGGGGAGCACGTGGCCAGGCACTTCGGTATCGAGCATCGCTTCATCGATATCGACAACCCCGTGTGAAAGGCGGGGCTGCTATGCATGTTGCTTCACTTGCCGTGTGAGGCAAGTGAAGCATTCTTGGGCAGGATGTGCGTCAGGCCTGCTTCTTGAGCGAATCGCGGATTTCACGCAGCAACAGCACGTCTTCCGGCGTTGGTGCCGGCGCGGCCGGTGCGGCTTCTTCATGCTTGGACGCCAGGTCGCGTGCCTTGTTGATGGCACGCACCATCTGGAAGATGATGAAGGCCAGGATCAGGAAGTTGATGAAGATGGTCAGGAAGTTGCCGTAGGCGAAGACCGCGCCGGCCTTCTTGGCTTCCGCCAAGGGCAGGCCATAGGCTTGGCCGTTCAGGGGCAGGTAGTAGTTGGCGAAATCCAGGCCGCCGAAGATCTTGCCGACGATGGGCATGATGATATCCTCGACCAGGGAGCTGACGATCTTGCCGAAGGCCCCGCCGATGATGACACCGACGGCCAGGTCGACCACGTTTCCCTTGATCGCGAAGGCGCGAAAATCCTTGAGCATGCTCATCCCTGGTTTCTCCTTTGAAAGTTGCTGTTTAAACATGAGGCGGGCTTACAACGGGTTATATCCTGCCCGCCAGCAAAAGTAAATCGGACAAGCACTGACGCCGCACTGCAAAAAAACTGAGAACGAGAGCAGATTGACAAGGGGTTGCGCTGCGTCAAATGTTCATTTTCGCAAGCCTGTACCATACCGGCCGTTAGCTACAAAACCCTATTCAGCTTATATATAATCAAAAAGTTGCATGAGGGTCACTTAGAAGGTCCACGCTAACTTACATTTGGAGATTGGGGTCTTTATGACTGACGAGAATCAGGTCGACGCGAGTCGACGAGGTTTGCTTGTTGCGACTTGTGCGGCCGGAGGTGTAGCGGGTTTGGCCACCGCTGGAGCATTCGTCTCCACCCTGCAACCTTCTGAACGCGCCAAGGCAGCAGGCGCACCGGTGGAAGTGGATATTTCTTCACTGGCTCCCGGTGAAATGCGCACCGTTGAGTGGCGCGGCAAGCCGGTCTGGATTCTCAAGCGCACCCCCGAAATGATCGAGTCCCTCAAGAAGACCGATGGCGAGGTGGCCGATCCCAACTCCAAGCGCACCGATTTCTCCGAAACGCCCGATTACGCCCTCAATGAGTGGCGTTCGCTGCGCAAGGACATCCTGGTCGTGGTCGGCATCTGCCCGCACCTCGGCTGCTCCCCCAGTTCCCGCTTCCAGAGCGGCCCGCAGCCCTCGCTGCCGGACGACTGGCATGGCGGCTTCCTGTGCCCCTGCCACGGCTCGACCTTCGACCTGGCCGGCCGCGTGTACAAGAACAAGCCGGCGCCGGACAACCTGCAAGTCCCGCGCTACATGTTTGAAGGCGATAACAAGCTCGTCATCGGCAAGGACGAGAAAGGGGAGGCCTGATCATGGGAGCATTTCACGAAAAGAAGCTGCCGGACGATGCGCCGGTAGCAGTCAAGGCCCTGAACTGGGTCGATTCGCGCTTTCCGCTGACGGCCACCTGGAAAGCCCACCTCTCCGAATACTACGCCCCGAAGAACTTCAACTTCTGGTACATCTTCGGCTCGCTGGCACTCCTGGTGCTGGTGATCCAGATCGTCACCGGCATCTTCCTGGTGATGCACTACAAGCCGGACGCCAACCTGGCCTTCGCCTCGGTCGAATACATCATGCGTGATGTGCCCTGGGGCTGGCTGGTGCGCTATATGCACTCCACCGGCGCTTCGGCCTTCTTCATCGTGGTTTATCTTCACATGGTGCGGGGCCTGCTGTATGGCTCCTACCGCAAGCCGCGCGAACTGGTGTGGCTGTTCGGCGTGGGGATCTTCCTCTGCCTGATGGGTGAAGCTTTCTTCGGTTACCTGCTGCCCTGGGGGCAGATGTCCTATTGGGGCGCACAGGTGATCGTGAACCTTTTCGGCGCCATTCCCTTCATCGGCCCGGACCTGTCGCTGCTCATTCGCGGCGACTATGTCGTTTCCGACGCCACGCTGAACCGCTTCTTCTCCTTCCACGTCATCGCCATTCCGCTGGTGCTCATCGGGCTGGTGGCTGCGCACATCATCGCGCTGCACGAAGTGGGTTCCAACAACCCGGACGGCGTGGAAATCAAGGAAAAGACCGACGATCGTGGCGTGCCGCTGGATGGCGTGCCTTTCCATCCGTATTACACGGTGCATGACATCTTCGGTGTCT
Source organism: Herbaspirillum aquaticum (assembly GCF_002213425.1). Lineage (GTDB taxonomy): Bacteria > Pseudomonadota > Gammaproteobacteria > Burkholderiales > Burkholderiaceae_D > Herbaspirillum > Herbaspirillum aquaticum. The sequence goes on from NZ_NJGV01000023.1 coordinate 111,183, forward strand.
CGATCTTCCTGCTGGTGTTTTCGGCCGTGGTGTTCTTCGCGCCGGAAATGGGCGGCTACTTCCTGGAGTACAACAACTTCATCCCGGCCGATTCGCTCAAGACGCCGCCGCACATTGCACCGGTCTGGTACTTCACGCCGTTCTACTCGATCCTGCGTGCCACCACGGCGGACTTCATGGGCTGGCTCATTGCCGGGGTGGCGTGCTATGTCGCCCTGCTGGTGTTCAAGTCGCGCCTGACGGCCAAGATGAAGATCGTGGCCATCGTGATCGGCCTGGCCATCATCGCCGGCATGCTGGTGTTTGATGCCAAGTTCTGGGGCGTGGTCCTGATGGGCCTGTCGGTGGTGATCCTGGGCGGCTTGCCGTGGCTGGATCATTCGCAGGTCAAGTCCATCCGCTATCGTCCCAGCTGGCACAAGTACGTGTACCTGGTCTTTGCCATCGCCTTCGTCATCCTTGGCTACCTCGGCGTGCAACCGCCGACGGCCATCGGCACCACCGTCTCGCAGGTGTGCAGCTTCATCTACCTCGGCTTCTTCCTGCTGATGCCCTGGTGGAGTGCTGCCGGTACCTTCAAGTCGGTGCCCGAGCGCGTCGTCTACCATCCGCACTAAGCCAGCCGCCAAAGGACAAGAACATGACATTGCTCAAGAAAGTGATTGCCGCGCTGGCCTTGCTGCCGGCGCTGGCCTGCGCCAACGAAGGGGGCTTCCCGCTGGATCATGCCCCGGACCGTACCAAGGATGTTTCCTCGCTGCAAAACGGGGCCAAGCTGTTCGTCAACTATTGCCTGAACTGCCACTCGGCCTCGGCCATGCGTTACAACCGCCTGCGCGACATCGGCCTGACCGAAGACCAGATCAAGAACAACCTCTTGTTCAGTGGGGAGAAGGTCGGCGACCTGATGAAGATCTCGATGTCGCCGCAGGACGCCAAGGCCTGGTTTGGCGCGACGCCGCCGGACCTGTCGGTGATCGCCCGGGCCAAGGCATCGGAGGCCGGCAGCGGTCCGGACTGGATTTATACCTACCTGCGCAGTTATTATACGGACGACAGCCGCCCCACCGGCTGGAACAACATGCTCTTCCCCAACGTCGGCATGCCGCACGTGTTGTGGGAATTGCAAGGTATCCGCAAGGCCAAGTTCGTCGAAGAGAAGGATCCTCACGACGCGAACAAGACCATCCACAAGTTTGCCGGCTTCGAGCAAGTCAAGCCGGGCAAGATGAGCGCGGCGGAGTATGACAACAATGTCGCCGATCTCGTTGCCTATTTGCAATGGATGGGCGAGCCGGCGCAGAATACGCGCAAGCGGCTGGGTGTCTGGGTGTTGTTGTTCCTGGGAATCTTCTCGGTATTGGCGTGGCGTTTGAACGCGTCCTATTGGAAGAACATCAAGTAAAAACGTACAATCACGCATCCGCGCAGTTTTTGCGGAATTGCGTATCGGGGTGAGCGTTATGCGTCTCGCCCCCCTTTTGTTTTTAGGGCTCTGAAAAAATGATGGTTCTCTATTCGGGCACGACCTGCCCATTTTCGCAACGTTGCCGCCTTGTCCTGTTCGAAAAGGGCATGGATTTCGAGATCCGCGACGTTGACCTCTTCAACAAGCCGGAAGACATCTCGGTCATGAACCCGTATGGCCAGGTGCCCATCCTGGTGGAGCGTGACCTCGTCTTGTACGAATCGAACATCATCAATGAGTACATCGATGAGCGTTTCCCGCACCCGCAGCTGATGCCGGCCGATCCGCTCATGCGTGCCCGTGCGCGCCTGATGCTGTTCAACTTCGAGAAGGAATTGTTCGTTCACGTGCACACCCTGGAAAATGAAAAGTCCAAGGCTGCCGAGAAGAACCAGGAAAAGGCCCGCCACGAGATCCGTGACCGCCTGACCCAGCTGGCACCGCTGTTCCTGAAGAACAAGTACATGCTGGGCGACGAGTTTTCCATGCTGGACGTGGCCCTGGCCCCGTTGCTGTGGCGCCTGGATCACTATGGCATCGAGCTGTCCAAGACTGCGGCGCCGCTGATGAAGTATGCCGAGCGCATCTTCTCGCGTCCTGCCTACATCGAAGCGCTGACCCCGTCCGAAAAGGTCATGCGCCGTTAAGCAGTACCGGCTGCACCGCCGCCTGGGCGGGGGTGCAGTTCCCGGAAGTTCAGATTGCTTTCCACCCCGGCCTTGCCGGCAGATGCGGTTCTTACCGGCGCATCGCACACCACACCAGTCATGCCAGAAGTCTCCACCAAGCCTTATCTGCTGCGCGCCATCTATGAGTGGTGCACCGACAATGGCTACACGCCGCACATCGCCGTGGTCGTCGACAGCAGCACCCGCGTGCCGATGCAATTCGTCAAGAATGGCGAAATCGTCCTCAACATCAGCTTCGAGGCCACCAGCGGCTTGAAGATGGAGAACGACAACATTCACTTCAGCGCCCGCTTTGGTGGTGTTTCGCGCGATATCCTGATCCCTGTGGAAAACGTGATCGCCATTTACGCCCGTGAAAACGGCCAGGGCATGGCGTTTGAAGCTCCCGTGCCGGCCACGGCCGAGGAGGCCCAGCAGGCTCCTGAGCAGGAAAGCAGTGCGCCTGTGCTGTCTTCGGTACCTGTTTCCGAACCTGAAAAGAAGCCCGCCGAGGGTAGCGACAAGGGCGACGATGATCCGGAACCACCGAAAAAGGGTGGCCGTCCTGTACTGACACGCATCAAGTAGGCTATAATCGCCGGCTGAAGTTTTTGCTGGCTTAGCTCATCTGGTAGAGCACCTGACTTGTAATCAGGGGGTGGCGGGTTCAAGTCCTGCAGCCAGCACCAGTATTTAAAAGGCTCTCCGACCGGAGAGCCTTTTTCTTTTGCTTCGCAATTCTAATCTTGCTTCGCAATTTTTCCACTTAGCGCATGTTGCTTTAAATCAATTGCATTTGCCCCCGCTCTCTCTTCGGTGCTGTTGAGCTCGAAGGTTCTGAATAGCGTCATGTTATTGCGCATATTTCAGAGCTGATGCAATTGGTTGAGGAAGCGGGCGCAAATTTTCTTCAAAGTGGCTAGTATTTTTGTAACCCCGGTGCTTCAGCCGTGTCGCTTCATTGAGATAGGCGTCAGCTGCCGCTGCGAGCAGATTGCTATCGGAAGTTGGATCTTCGTGCGAAGGCCCGTGTTCTTGGCGTGGTCGAAGGAGCGAGCGATACAGACAAACCTGCGTCCGTTCCCAAAGGTCGAGCGAACATCACCATTCACGGCGGCGTCGGACAACAAATTCACGGGGAGACCTTTAAGAAGGTCGTGGGCCCTCAGATGGTCAAAGCCCCGTCTAAGAAAAAGTCATGAAATGGAGTAGTGCCTCTTCGATGTGATAGATGGCTGCGTTGAGGGTTATTTTTACGAAGTAGGGTGGTAATGGTAGGGAAAATTAATATTCGCGGAAACGTTTCTCAGCTCATCAATGGGAATGTGCATAGTATCAGTGGCCCAACGACCATTGGTACTCGGAATTCGAGTGAAGTAATAGACGCGGAAGATCCTCCACGGATCACTGAATTCCAGCGGAAAAGAATCAACGTATTAGTGAAAGAGTTGTCTGCCATTTCCGGTGAAAAGGAAGTCGAAATTTATAAGGTCTTTATGAAAGACTTTGGAATTCGATATTTCCGCGAGCTCCCGATTGAGCATTATTCGACCGTGAAAGAAACGCTAGAGGAATGGATTTCGGCTGGTGCTGCCAAAGCAGGTCCGGTTGCGGTACCAGAGGTGGTGAAAGCACACAGTGAAAGAGTGCAACATCAACTTGGATGTCCGGCTTGCATTGAAAAGGACGCATCTTTCGGACGTGCTCAAAGGGAGATAATCGCGCTGCGAGTTTTGGCTTTTGCGCTCGCGCTGTTATGCGGATGGCTGCTCTACAAGATACCAGCTCAAATGTAGTTTTGACTGGGTACTGGTGAGAGCCTTATCGTTTTTATAGTTACTAGCGACTTTAATTTTGTTAGCTGTGCCTGCGGTAATGTTGATATCAGCGCATTTCGAGGTGGTGCCTGTATTGTTCTCCCGCCACCCGTCGGCTCAAGTCCAAATAACGACATGCCTTGTGCTGCGATAGCTCCCGTCACGTATTGCTTTCCAGTGCTTCGTGCCGACCGCGGTGGCCATCATTTTTCGGTTTGCCCACTTCAAGCCATTGGCAGCAACTGCTCGGTTACCAAGCGTTTAAGCTTGTCGTTTTTGGATTCTAGATTTCTGAGTCACTACGCATGCGAGACATCTATACCGCAAAACTCATTTCTGCAGCGGTAAAAATCCTGCTCCGTAATGTTGTGCCGTTTGGCACAGATCTACTGTCGGAATCCATCTGCTCTCGGCTTCCTTCAAGATGCTGATGATCTGTTCGTCCGTAAATGCATTCTTCATTGAGTTTTCCTTGGCGTTAGCATAGATAACTCAAGTATCGGTGATTAGAAAAATCATCTCAGGTCAGTCAAGCCTGGCTATTTTGATCAACTAGCAGGTTGCCGTGGTGGGAACGGTCACAGCCGTCCAGAATCTACGCAGAGCGGCTTGTCGCGTACCTTTAAGCACTCCCTTTACAACCGCCTTGCTTGAACACTCGCTCAGTCGTTGCTGGACTATTCACGAGCTTTTCCACGGGCCTTCGAGGACGTGCGACCAGTTCGCCGCCGCAATTAGGGCAACTGCCTTTCAATATGTCGATAGTGCAATCAGTACAGAAGGTGCATTCGAAGGAACAAATCCTTGCCTCAGTCGATTCTGGCGGGAGGTCTTTATCGCAGCATTCACAGCTGGGTCGTAATTCAAGCATTTTAAAGTGGACCCCGAATTTGAGACACTGATTTAAGCTGTCGTCCTGGAAGGGATGACGAGAATGAGTGAAGCAAAGAA
>NZ_NJGV01000001.1 GCF_002213425.1 Herbaspirillum aquaticum
GGGCCTTTGAGAGGCTTGAGCCGTATGCCGGGAAACTGGCACGTACGGTTCTTAGGGGGCGGAGGCACGGCGACGTGTCTTTGCTACCCGACTATCGCGGGGCTAGTGTGAGCTTATCGCAGGAACAAATGGAGCCTCATCCGAAGGCCGACGATTTGGATATCCCTCCGGGGATAGGGCCTGGGCATGGCGCGCAGATGTGCAAGCCTCCACGAAGGGGCGTGCTGGTGACTGTCCGCTGCCTGAAAAGCCGAGGTGTAAATCTAACCCCATCGGAAAGGCGAAAGATCAACCCCACTGTAGGCGAGCTGAAGATTTCCCGTGTCCATGACCGCGCTGAATTTCACTCTATCGCTGAAATCGTGAGTTTTAATGAGGAATTGGATGCGCATCTTCGCTATTTTCCTGCCAGGCTGATGTGCCTACTCAATCCAGAGATATTTTGGCTCGATGAACGGGGGATGTTGATCTATGGGATCGAACGGCTCGGCGGGATCGATGGCCCGCAAGTCTCATACTGGCAGACCTGGCAAGTCGCTTTTGGCAAAGTAGAGCCAGGGCCTCCGTTTTGATGTCTCGACTAGACTGTCCATTTAGCTCTTTTATGCCACTGACCTCAGTTCGATCACGTTTTTTGAGCGAGGAATGGGGGCTCCGCTTTCGCAGGCCACTAGAAACTCTGCCCACCGCGAAAGCGCCTCTCGGCGCTCCGGTATTTCTTCGCGTACGTCGTAGATACCTTCCATGCCCCTGAGTTTATGGTTCAGTGCGATTTCTGATATCGCATTGGAAATCCCCATGTTTCGCATGTGTCCCTTCGCTGTGCTGCGCGTGTCATGAGGTGTGAACCGGGTGATTGAGATATCGCCGCGTTCGAAGGCTCGGGTGATGGCCGCCCATAGCGTAGTTGGACCGACGTGAGTGTCGCCGCCGAGGTTGCGGCGACGCCTTTCTTGGCGCGCTGGGAGCAGATACTCCGACTCTCCAGACCACTCGATAAGCGCACGAAACCATTCCACCACCACCGGGACGAGCGGCACCATGAAACCGGACCTAGTTTTGACGTTTTCATCTGGCACCCACCAAAGTCCTCGATCAAGGAAGATGTGTTCCTTGCGTGCCTTCGCCAGCTCAACACCTCGCACACAGGTGGCCAGTAGGATCCTGAATGCCATAGCATTTTCCTCGCCGATGAATTCGACACCTGGTAACAGGGCACGCAGTTCCTCTTCAGTGAGCATTACCCGCTTGCGCACAGGTGGCCGCTTCCCCTTGAGAGCTGAAAGTCGAATTCCTGTGCAGGGGTTTGCCGCAATGATCCGCAGGCCGCAAGCATGGTCGAATAACTTAGAGCTCGAAGTGAGGATGCGCTTGGTAATGGTCCATGTGCGATTGCACTCGGTGAGCATCCCGACGATGTCTTGCGGCGCTACCCGAACAACCTGCCGATTCCCCAAGTGTGGAAGCACGACCTGGTCGTAATCGTAGTTGCGATATTTGATTGTGTTGGCTGCATAGGAGGCCGGCAGTAGGCACTTCTCGCGAAAGTCTGCCAATAGATCTTTCACACTCCAAGCCGCTTGCGCACGAGCCTTTTCTTCCTGTTTTTCGATAGCCGGATCTCGGCCTTCATCGACCGCCACCCGGATAGATCGCGCCTTTTCCCGAGCCGCAGATAATGACAGGTCCGGGTAGTTTCCCAGCGTGATCTCCCGGCGTTTCCCTTGCCCGATTCGATAGCGCAGGATCCATGTCGCGGTGCCTGCGGCTGAGAGGGTAAAGGTCAGCCCATCGCCATCAGATTTGGCGATTGCGTCGCCTTTGTTGATCCAGTTGCGGAGCTTGATGTCGTTGAGCAGGTGAGAAATTTTCGGCATTGGCTGTCCTCTGGGTAGCCAGCTTCCAGCAGCTAATCTAGCTACCCACCTAGCTACCCACTTTCATTGCGATGTAGGCCAGCATAGTGACATGCAGTGAGACGCAAACTCAAGCCTGTAGCGGGGTTTCGAGGAGTTGTAGATACGTGCCGCGCCGTAGTGAGACGCTAATTTAAATCGCAGGTGGCGATTTTCATGGGGACAATGCGGTGGTGAATCGGGGGCGGGCCCGGCACATCGCAGCGATGCGCCTCGGGCGACGGGCGTCATCTTACCGCATTCATGCCTGCGGCAGGCCGGACGATGCCACCTCCTGCCCATGCCCTTTCCAAAAGAAAAGGGGAACGCCTTTGCAGGTGTTCCCCTTCCTCCATCATTGCCGGCCCGCAATCCGGGCGGAGCAATCAGGTTCCAGCCATTACGCCGGCATCATCTGCGCATTCATCTGCGCCTTGTCACCCTTGTCACCCGCCTTGCGACGACGATAGGCCGCAAAGCCGATCAGGCCCAGGCCGCCGATCATCATGGCGGTGGTCGAAGCTTCCGGCACCGGTGCGATGCTGATGTTGCCAGCGAAGCTGCCGCCGGCCGAACCCAGCACGGTACCGGCGACCGACAGGGTGTACAGACCAGAGGTCAGGCCGTTGGTGCGCAGTGCGAAGGTTTGCAGGTCACCGCTGCTCATTTGGGAGCCGGTGTAGGTCCGGCCATTGCCGCTCAGGGTGAAGCTGTTGATGCCCACGCGCGAAAGGCCGTCCAGGGCGATCGACACCAGTGCCGAGGACACCGAGCCACCGGCGCCGCCGATGTTGAAGGTGAAGTTCTCCAGGAAGGTCTGGCCGGTCGTGCCATCGCCGAAGCGGGCGTTGAAGGTCGACGTGGCGTCAGTCCAGACCAGGGCACGGGTGCTTTCGATATCGGCTGCGCTGGCCGAGGAAGCCATGGCGACGAATGCGGACGCGACAAGGAAACTGCTCAACAGTTTTTTCATAACACACCTCTTTCCAGTTCGATTGATTGGTTGGTATTCGATGGGTACTTCGATTGGTATCTGATTGCGAAAGCACTGCAAGGGGGAAAAGCATTCCGACAGGTTTTATTGTTGATGTTGGCAAGGCCGGAATCGCGTCTCTCTTTGTGATTTTTGTTCAAGGAGACGGAGTGAGAATAATGGAAAAATACTAACGTTTGCAATAAATTATTACGTTTTTCCTGTAACTCCTGTTGCGATGTAGGAATTCAGGAAGTCGCTCTGGTAAAGGGTTTCCGACGATATCTGGGTTCTCGTGCGGCAATTTGTTTGGATGTGGAAACTAAGTTTTTACGGCAACACGGTCTCTCTCTCAGCGGGTGAAAAACAGGACAAAATTTGCGTCAGAAAAAGTGACGCATGAAAATATTCAGGAACTATTTACGGATTGGAAGCTCGGCAGTAGCGCCCAGCTCTACAAGAAAAAAATTCGCAAGCAGAGCAAGCTCATCAGCAGTGGGTGAGGAAAGGGATGAGGCGTATGCGTCAGCTTCAACGCCGGGGTGCTCTCCGCGGCCAGGCGTGGCTCGCAGCAGCAGGCAACTCAGGAGCAAAGGCAGGAGGAACCGAAGGAGGGAAATGCGGGCGCTGGCCGCCCTGGGGCAGGCCAGGCGACCAGCCTCAGGCGGGCAGGGAAGGGGCGCTACTTGAAACGATAGCTCACTGCCACGATGGCAGTGTCATCGGTGTGCCGGCGTACCAGCGGGCTGTCGCCCACCGCGTTGTCCAGCCACTTGCGGCGCAGGTGCAGGTTGAGGTGCCAGTCACCGGTCAAGGGGACATCGGCGGCCAGGCCGAGGGTGGGGCTGGTGGACGCACCGGCGCTGTATTGCCGCAGGCCGCTGGCAGCGGCTTCACTGGCGGAGACGCCGACGAAGTAATCGTTGTAGCTGCCGCTGCGATATTCCACGCCGACCTGCGGATAGAAGCTCACCGGGCCCACATCGATCTGGGCCGCATAGATGGCTTCGGCCAGGGTGCCGTGCGATTTGTTGAAGTCCCGGAAAACGTTGAGGAAGAAGCCGCCGATGGGCGTTTCCTGGTAGGTGCCGATACCCAGCGGAATCGGGTCCGAGCGGCGCTGTACGCCGCGCTTTGCATCGAAGCCGTCCAGGCTCACACGGCCGGCCAGTTCCAGGTAGCCGTAACCCATGCGCGCGGTCTTGACGCCAAAGGTGTCCAGGCGCGCAAAGAAGCGGCCGTAGTCGGCGTAGGCATAGGGCAGCACCTGGTTGTGGCGATGCGCATCGGGCCCGTTGCTGTCGACGCGGTAGACGCCTGCACCGAGGTCCCCGGTGAGGCGGTCCTGCAGTTGCAGGGGATCGTTCGTGCCAGTGGTGGGAGCGGTTTGCTGGGCCAGGGCCGGAAGGGCGCAGCAGGCCAGGGTGAGCGTGGCGAATATTGTTTTCATGATGGGCAGTGGAGTGGGAAGGCAAGCGGCATTGTAGCGGCCCGCCGGGCGGCTGCAAGCGCCGCCCACGAAAATGGCCTGCCGGGAAGGCAGGCCATGGCGGTCATGGGCTGTGCGTGCCGGGCGCCATGCGGCCGGCACGGCACAGTGCATCAGGACTGCTGCATCGGCGGGTAGTCGGTATAGCCTTCGGCGCCGCCGCCATAGAGCGTGGCCTGGTTGAACTCGGCCAGCGCTGCGCCGGCCTTGAAGCGTTCCACCAGGTCGGGGTTGGCGATCCACGGACGGCCGAAGGCCACCAGGTCGGCCAGGTTGCGATCGCGTGCCTTGACGGCCATCTCCAGGTCGTAGCCATTGTTGGCGATGTAGATGCCCTTGAAGAGGTCACGCAATACCTGCAGGTCAAAGCCGCCGTCGACTTCGCGCGGGCCGCCGGTGGCACCCTCCACCACGTGCAGGTAGACCAGCTTGTAGCGGTTGAGCTGCTCCACCACGTAGCTGAAGAGGGCCTTGGGATTGCTGTCGGCGATGTCGTTGGCCGGGCTGATGGGCGAGAGGCGGATACCCACGCGCTCGCTGGGGATCACCGAGGTCACCGCTTCCACCACTTCCAGCAGCAGGCGGGCACGGTTCTCGATGCTGCCGCCGTAGTTGTCGGTGCGCTGGTTGGTCTTGTCGCGCAGGAACTGGTCCAGCAGGTAGCCGTTGGCGGCGTGGATTTCCACGCCATCGAATCCTGCCTGCAGCGAGAGCTGCGCGGCGATCTTGTATTGCTCCACGATGGCGGGCAGTTCCGAAGCCTCCAGTGCACGTGGCTCGACAAAGGGCTTGAAGCCGCTCTCGGTGAAGGCATTGCCGTCCGGCTTGATGGCTGAGGGCGCTACCGGCAGTGCGTTGCCAGGCTGCAGGTCAGGGTGCGAGATGCGGCCCACGTGCCACAGTTGCAGGAAGATGCGGCCGCCCTTGGCATGCACGGCGTCGGTGATCTTTTTCCAGCCGGCCACGTGCGATTCGTTGTAGATGCCCGGGGTCCAGGCATAGCCCTTGCCCTGCGGCGAGATCTGGGTCGCCTCGGCGATGATCAGGCCGGCCCCGGCTCGTTGGGCATAGTATTCGGCCGCCAGTTCGGTAGGCACATCGCCCGCCTTGGCGCGGCTGCGGGTGAGCGGCGCCATGACGATGCGATTCTGCAATTGCACTGCCCCCAGTTGCACGGGCTTGAAGAGGTCACTGTGAAGGTGCGCATTGGCGTTGGTCATGCTGATCCTTTCTTGTTGGCATTGATTGGAATGAACTGCGTCGACCTTGCTACCGACCACGGCGGGTGCGGCCGTGTTCCGGAAAAAGATCCCTAGTCTATTCGGGAACGTACGACGCGGCAGGCGGTCGAGGTGGTCTTGCCGGGCAGCAATGCTCAGGGTGTGATCCGGTCCAGCCAAGGTCCCACGCGAGACCTGGCCTCCTCGCGCGCAGCGCGGTTGGCCTGGATCGACTGGCGCACGCGGCCCGGATCGTCGAAGTCATGCGTGGCGCCGGTATAGACGGTGACCATCGGCGGTGGCGCCTGGCGTACGGGAATTGCCTGGCGCAACACGCGCTGGCAGGTTGCCGGCGAAACTTCCTCGTCGGCGCTGCCCAGCAGGACCTGTACGGGTTTGTCCAGCTCAGGGTGGGAAGACAGCAGTGCCTGCTTGCCGCAGCCCGGATAGAACACCAGCGCGGCCGCGAAAGAGGGTGAATCGCCTGATGGCCTTGCCGCCTGGCGCTGCATCACGTTCAGTGCAGTGCTGGCGCCATTGGACCAGCCTTGCAGCATGATGCGGCGGACATCGACCTCGCTGCGCGTGGCCAGCCATTGCAGTGCGCCCTCGGCATCAAGCGGACGCACGGTCAGTTCATTGGTGGCCGCACGCTCGGGTGAGCCGTGCGTGTGGCGGCCAAAGCCATGGGCCACGCCGCGCGGGCCGAAGCTGTCCACCAGCAGGACCACGTAGCCGCGTGCCAGCCAGTAGCGCGTCCAGTCCAGATGGCGTGCGGAGAGCGTACCGGCATCGCAGGGGGAGGGAATGGCCGGGCCGACCTGCGTGCAGGTGCCATTGATGCGCGCAGAGTAGAGCCCGGCGCGGCCGTGCAGCAGGATGATGGCCGGATGCGGCCCGGCGCCGAAGGGATCGTAGAGATAGCCGGTCAGGGTGGTTTTGCCGTCAGATGAAGGAAAACGCACGGTCTGTGCGGGCGGCATCGGCGCGTCTTGCGCCATGGCCGCGTCCGGCAGGATCAGTGCGGCCCCGCCCAGCACCCGTAAAAAGATGAAAAAAAACCACCGCAGCACGAGGTGCTGCGGTGGTCTTCCTGCGTTCAGCCAGGTCTGCGGCAGGAGGGCGGTCATGGCATGGCCTGTTGCGTCCCCGAGCCGCAAGCCCATCAGCCGCGTGCCGCCTTGGCGCGCGCCTGGTTGAGCAGCCAGGTGGTCAGCAGCGGCACCGGGCGGCCGGTGGCACCCTTGGCCGCGCCGCTCTTCCAGGCGGTGCCGGCGATGTCCAGGTGGGCCCAGGTGTACTTGCGGGTGAAGCGTTCCAGGAAGCAGGCTGCCGTCACGCTGCCGCCGGGCTGGCCGCCGATGTTGGCGATGTCGGCGAAGTTGGACTTCAGCTGCTCCTGGTAGGCGTCCTGGATCGGCATGCGCCAGGCGGTGTCGCCGCTTTCCTTGCCGGCCGCCAGCAGGGCGTTGGCCAGCTGGTCGTGGGTGTCATCCTCGCGGGTGAACAGGCCCGTGTTGTGGTGGCCCAGGGCCACCACGCAGGCGCCGGTCAGGGTGGCGATATCGACCACGGCGGCCGGCTTGAAGCGCTCCACGTAGGTCAGCGCGTCGCACAGGATCAGGCGGCCTTCGGCGTCGGTATTGAGGACTTCGATGGTCTGGCCGGACATCGAGGTGACGATGTCGCCCGGCTTGGTGGCACGGCCCGAAGGCATGTTTTCGCAGGTCGGGATGACGCCGATGACGTTCAACTTCAGGCCCAGTTCGGCGATGGTACGGAAGGTGCCCAGCACCGAGGCGGCGCCGCACATGTCGTACTTCATCTCGTCCATGTTCAGGCCCGGCTTGAGCGAGATGCCGCCGGTGTCGAAGGTGATGCCCTTGCCCACCAGCACCACCGGCGCATCCTTGGCCTTGCCGCCCAGGTGCTTCAAGACGATGAACTTGGGCGGCTGGTCGCTGCCATTGGTGACCGACAGGAAGCTGCCCATCTTGAGCGCTTCGAGCTGCTTGCGTTCCAGCGCTTCCACGCCCAGCTTGAATTCCTTGGCCAGTTTCTTGGCGGTAGTGGCCAGGTAGGTCGGGGTGCAGACGTTGCCCGGCAGGTTGCCCAGTTCCTTGGTCAGGGCCATGCCGTTGGCCAGCGCCACGGCTTCGCCCAGGGCGGCCTTGGCGGCGGCGCCTTGTTCGGCGGCCACCAGCAGGGTGATCTTTTTGACGCCGGTGGGGGCCGGGTCTTTCTTGCTCTTCATCGTGTCGGAACGATAGGCGGCGTCACGGCCGGCCAGCACCACGGTGCGGATGGCCCAGTCCAGGCCACGACCCTTGATGCCATCGAAGGGCAGGGCCAGGGCGGCGTCGTCACAGCCCAGGGTGGCCAGTGCGCGCACCAGGCCGCCGCTGGCGGCGGCAAAGTTCTTGTCAGCGGCCTCGTCTTCGTTGCCCAGGCCCAGCAGCACGATGCGTTCGGCGGCGATGCCGGTGACGCCGCGCAGCAGCAGGGTCGAGCCAGGCTTGCCGGAAATGTCGCCCGACTTCAGCGCGGCGCTGATGGCGCCCAGCTTGTCGAGGGCACCGGCGGCCTTGGACAGCTTGCGGTTTTCATAGATGCCAACGACCAGTGCGCCGGTCTTTACGCCCGTCAAGGCGTTTTTTGCGTCCAATGTTTTTGTGCTAAAGTCCATCGTTCGTCCTTTATATGAATTACTTGGCGATTATAGAGCCCATTTCGTCGCGACGCGCGCATGAGTTCTCCCAGGTAAGCCAGCTTCGGACACGATGCCGGGCGCCGGACATCCGCGCAGGCCATCCGTTAATGACCCCGACACCAGAAACCAAGCCAGCCTTCCCATGATTTTCCAACGCGCCCTCAGACGCGAACTGACCAGCACCGCAGGTGGGGTCTTCACTACCCTGTTCACTATCACGCTGACGGTGATGCTCATCAAGATCCTCGGCCAGGCCGCGGGCGGCCAGGTGGCGTCGCAAGACGTGCTGGCCCTGATCGGCTTCCAGTCGCTGAACTACATGCCCATCATCCTGATCCTCACCGGCTTCATTTCGGTGCTGCTGGTGATGACACGCAGCTACCAGGATTCCGAAATCGTGGTCTGGTTCGCCTGCGGCATGTCGCTCACCCGCTGGATCGCCCCGGTACTGCGCTTCGGCTGGCCCATCGTGGCCCTGGTGGGCGTGCTGTCCTTCGTGGTTACGCCCTGGGCCAATGAACAGAGCAGCGAATACCGCAGCCGTTTCGAGCAGCGCGAGGACATTGCCCGCGTCTCCCCGGGCAAGTTCCAGGAGTCGGCGGCGGCCAACCGGATCTTTTTCGTCGAGGGTATTTCCGGCGATGCCTCCAAGGTACGCAACATCTTCGTCAACACCATCAATTCCGACGGCAAGAACAGCGTGGTGGTCGCCAAGGAAGGTGAAACCACGGTCGATGCCGATGGCGAGAAATTCGTGGTCATGAACAAGGGCCGCCGTTACGATGGCTCGCCCAGCCTGCCCGATTTCCAGATCGTCGATTTCGAGCGCTATGGCCTGCTCATCGGCAACCAGTCGCAGACCGCAGCCGGTGAGCGTTCGGCGCGCGCGCTGCAGATGGTCGAACTGCTGGCCAAGCAGGACGGCTTTGCCCGCGGCGAACTGCTCTGGCGCATCGCGCTGCCGCTCATGTCGCTGGCGCTCATGCTGCTGGCCATTCCGCTGTCCTTCGTGAACCCGCGCGCGGGCCGCTCGCTGGGGCTGCTGGTGGCCTTGCTGCTGTTCGTGGTGTACAGCAATACGGTCAGCGTGTTCCAGGCCTCGGTAGCGCAGCAGCGCATGAGCTTCATGATGGCCTGGTGGCCGGTGCACGTGATCGTGGCGCTGCTGGTGGTGGGCATGTTCGCCCTGCGCCTGAACATCAACCATCCCTACCACCCATCCCGGTTGTGGAGCCGCGTGCGCCGCGCCATGACGTTCCAGCGCGAGGCCTGAGATGAGAGTCATCCAACGTTACTTCACCTCCGAGATCACCCGCTCGGTGCTCTTTGCGCTGGCGGCCTTCCTGGCGCTGTTCGCCTTCTTCGAAATGATGGGCCAGCTGGAACAGGTCGGCCGCAATGGCTACAAGCTGCAGCAGGCGGTGTTCTATGTGCTCATGGGTTTGCCCGGCAATGTCTATGAACTCATGCCCACGGCGGTGCTGATCGGCACCATCTACACGCTATCGCAGCTGGCGGCACGCTCGGAATTCACCATCATGCGCGTCTCCAGCATGTCTACCGGCATGGCGGCCAAGGTGCTCTTGCGCATCGGTGTGGGCTTTGCGGTGCTCACCATCGTGTTTGGCGAACTGATCGCGCCCAAGGCTTCGGAATGGGCGGAAAAGCTCAAGCTGCAGGCGCAGGGGGCGTCGATGTCCTCGCAGTTCCGCTCGGGCATGTGGGCCAAGGACGTGATCAAGGACAAGGGGCTGGAAGGCAATGTCACCGGCAGCCGTTTCATCAACATCCAGACCGTGCAGCCGGATGGCCGCATCGAAGGTGTCAAGCTCTATGAGCTCGATACCGACTTCCACATGGCGCGCATGGTCACGGCCAAGGATGGCATGTACGAGGGCAACCACCAGTGGGTGCTCAACGAGGTGGTGCAGTCGGACTTTACCGGTGGCGGCAACCGCAAGATCACCGAACCGGTCAAGACCGTCAAGATCCCCCAGATGAAGCTGGTCTCGGAGGTGACACCGGAAATCCTGTCGGTGCTCTTCGCCGACCCGGACCGCATGTCGGCCTATGACCTGCTGGCCTATACCAAGCACCTGGAGGCCAACAACCAGCGCACCGACCGCTACGAGATCGCGTTCTGGAAGAAGATCGTCTATCCGCTGTCGATCTTCGTGATGCTGGCGCTGGCCTTGCCGTTTGCCTACCTGCATTTCCGCGCCGGGGGTGTGAGCCTCAAGATTTTCACCGGCATCATGATCGGCGTGTGCTTCCAGCTCATCAATAGCCTGTTCTCCCACCTGGGCCTGCTCAATACCTGGCCGGCCTTCATGACGGCGGCCTTGCCCAGCCTGCTGTTCATGGCGCTGGCCATCGGCGCGCTGTGGTGGGTGGAGCGGACCTGAGTCCGTCCCGTGATCTCGAATACTTAGCCTGAAAGACTGCTGCACATCATGAGCCAAGCCACCTCCCAAAGCCTGATCCTGTTCGCCCACGGCGCTCGCGACCCCGCCTGGGCGGCGCCTTTCGAGCGCCTGCGCGCCCTCACGCAGGCGGCCATGCCGGGGACCAGCGTGGAGCTGGCCTTCCTGGAGCTGATGCAGCCGGACCTGCCGAGCGTGGCGGCGCGGCAGATTGCCGCCGGCAGCCGGCGCGTGACCGTCATTCCGGTGTTCCTGGGGCAGGGCGGGCACGTGCGCCGTGACCTGCCGGAATTGCTGGAGCAACTGCGCCAGGCGCATCCGGGTGTGGAAGTGCGCACCGTCGCTGCGGTGGGCGAGGATGAGGCGGTGTTGCAGGCGATTGCCGCTTATTGCGTGGGGACGGTCAATAGCTGATCCTGCCATCGGCACTACTGGATACGACGATGGCCCGAAAAACGGGCCATCTGCTTTTTTGGGGGAGGGCTTGAGCCCTTCAGAACAGGCGGGCGCCGTTGGGTACGGCCTGGTCCGGCTTGAATAGCACTACCTCGCCCTGGGCATCCGGAAAGCCCAGCGTGAGCACTTCCGACATGAACTTGCCGATCTGGCGCGGCGGAAAATTCACGACCGCCGCCACCTGGCGACCGACCAGCTGCTCCAGCGTGTAGTGGGTGGTGATCTGGGCGCTGCTCTGGCGCACACCGATGCCCGGACCGAAATCGATCTTCAGTTTGAACGCAGGCTTGCGGGCTTCAGGGAAGGCATCGGCGGCGATGATGGTGCCGATGCGGATATCGACCTTGAGGAAGGCCTCGAAATCGATGGGATCGGCCGCAGGGGCCGCAGGGTCGTGGAGCAGGTGCATGGGCGTCAGTCCCGATCCGCCAGCGCCGGCCCGATCATCACCAGCACCGGCCCGCTGCAGGCCTGCAGCCCGGCTTCCAATCCTGCCAGTTGCAGATGGTAGATGTGCTGGTCAGGACGGCTGCAGTTCTCCACCACCACCACCGGCGTATCAGGCGCATGGCCTAGCGCCAGCAAGCGCTGTGCGGTGGCCGTGGCTTCGCGTCCGCCCATGTACTGGACCAGCGTATCGCCATTGGGCATACGGACTTCATCCGGCTCATCCACGCCCGTGCTGGAGGTGAAGAGCGAGACGCTGCGCGCAATCCCCCGGCGCGTGAGCGGCCGTTTGGCGGCCGAGGCGGCAGCCAGCGCGGCCGTAATGCCGGGGACGATTTCGTAAGGGATATGGTTGGCTTCGAGTGCCCGCATCTCTTCATCGGCACGGCCGAAGAGCATGGGGTCGCCGCCTTTCAAGCGCACCACGCGGCGATACTGCTGCGCGGCCTCGACCAGCTTCTGGTTGATGACCGGCTGGGCCGTGGAGCGCTGGCCGCTGCGCTTGCCGACCGACACCTGCACGGCTTGCGGGCACAGGGCCAGGATCTCTTCGGTAACCAGGGCGTCGTGCAGCACGATGTCGGCTTGCGCCAGCAGGCGTGCGGCGCGTACCGTCAACAGGTCAGCGGCCCCGGGGCCGGAGCCGATCAGCCACACCATGCCCGGGGTTTCCGGGCTGGGGGCGGGTGAATCGGAAGAAGGGGAAGTCGCTGCCTGTTGGGTGGCCATGGCCTGGTCGAAGAGACGATTGCGGATCGAAGGAAATTCAGTCGATCCGAATCATACCAGCGGCCACCGTCTGGTGGCTCACTTCGTCGATCAGGATGAAGGCGCCGGTGGCGCGGATGTCCTGGTAGGCATCGGCCGCGATGGGCTGCTGCACGTTCACGCTGATGCGGGCGATGTCGTTGAGCTTGAGCGTGTCGGCGGGACGGCGTTCCTGGGTGTTGATGTCCAGGAGCGTATCGACCTTGGCCACGCGCGCTGCCACCTGCTTGGTGGTGTGCTTGAGCCAGTACTTGCGGCGCAGGTCCAGCGGTTCTTCGGAGAGCCAGCACACATCGGCGTTGACGGTCTTCAGGATGGTGGAGGGCTGTGCCTCGGCTGCCAGCAGGTCGCCGCGCGAGATGTCCAGGTATTCGTCCAGCAGGAGGGTCACCGACTGGCCGGCCGTGGCCGATTCCAGCGAACCATCCAGGGTCTGGATATCCTTGACGGTAGCGCTCTGGCCGCTGGGCAGCACCACCAGCTTGTCACCCTTGGCCACCTTGCCGGCCTCGATGCGGCCCATGTAGCCACGGAAGTCATTGGCTTCATGACCGTTGTGGCGTGCCACCAGCTGCACCGGGAAACGGAAGGCCTCCTCGTGCGCATCTTCATACACCGACAGCGATTCGAGCAGCGTGATCAGCGTCGGACCCTGGTACCAGGGCATGCGCGCGCTGGCTTCCACCACATTGTCGCCGGCCAGGGCCGACAGCGGGATGGCGTGCACGTCCTTCAGGCCCAGTTGCTGCGCGAACTGCTGGTAAGCCCCGACGATGCGGTCGTAGACGGTCTGGTCATAATCCACCAGGTCCATCTTGTTGACGGCCACGATCACGTGCTGGATCTGCAGCAGGTGGGCGATGGTGGAGTGGCGCTTGGTCTGGGTCAGCAGTTCCACGCTGCCATCGTCGCCCAATTTCACCTTGGACACGTCCACCAGGATGATGACGGCGTCAGCAGTCGAGGCACCGGTGACCATGTTGCGGGTGTACTGCTCATGGCCCGGGGTGTCGGCGATGATGAACTTGCGCTTGGGCGTGGCGAAGTAGCGATAGGCCACGTCGATGGTGATGCCTTGCTCGCGCTCGGCTTCCAGGCCATCGGTGAGCAGCGACAGGTCCACGGTATCGCCCACGGTGCGCTTGTGCTTGGCGCGCGAGATGGCGTCGAGCTGGTCGGCGAAGATGCCCTTGCTGTCGAACAGCAGGCGGCCGATCAGGGTGCTCTTGCCATCGTCCACGGAACCGGCGGTGATGAAGCGCAGCAGGCCGCGTTCGTGCGATTGTGCGGAGGCCTGGGCCAGTTGTGCTTGGGTTGCGGCGGCGTTCATCAGAAATATCCTTCCTTCTTGCGTTTTTCCATCGAGGCTTCGGACGTCTGGTCGTCCATGCGGGTCGCGCCGCGCTCGGTAATCTGGGTCACTGCGGTCTCGGCGATGATGGCTTCCACGGAAGCGGCATCGGAAGACACCGGGCAGGTGCAGGAAATGTCGCCCACGGTACGGAAGCGGACGACCTGCTTTTCCACGGTCTCGCCTTCGCGGGCCGGGGTGAGGTCGGTCAGCGGCACCAGGAGGCCATTGCGCGGGATCACCTCGCGCTCATGGGCGAAGTAGATCGAGGGCAGGGCCAGCTTTTCGCGGGCGATGTACTGCCACACATCCAGTTCGGTCCAGTTCGAGATGGGGAAGACGCGCATGTTCTCGCCCGGATGCACGCGGGTGTTATACAGGTCCCACAGCTCGGGGCGCTGGGCCTTGGGATTCCATTGGCCGAACTCGTCGCGGAAGGAGAAGATGCGTTCCTTGGCGCGGGCCTTTTCTTCGTCGCGGCGCGCGCCGCCGATACAGGCGTCGAACTTGAATTCCTCGATGGTTTCCAGCAGCGTCACGGCTTGCGCGGCATTGCGCGAATCGGTTTGCGGATTGCGCAGGCGCACGGTGCCACGCTTGATCGAATCTTCCACCGAACGCACCACCAGGCGCTCGCCCAGTTCGGCGGCGCGGCGATCACGGAATTCGATGACTTCCGGGAAGTTGTGGCCGGTGTCGATGTGCACCAGCGGGAAGGGGAACTTGCCGGGGCGGAAGGCCTTCTCGGCGATGCGCAGCAGCACCACCGAGTCCTTGCCGCCGGAGAACAGCAGCGCCGGGTTGCTGCACTCGGCAGCGACCTCGCGCATGATGTGGATGGCTTCCGATTCCAGCCAGTCGAGGTGACGGTTGCTGGCGTTGTCCAAAAAGAGGGTGTCTACCGCAGTGTTCATGCCGGACCTTCCGATGCTTTGCTTGTTGTTGCCTTGATTGAATTCTGGTTCAGCTCGCCGCATGCGCCTTGATGCGCACCAGCTTGCCGTCGACCACGTGCAGGCCGCATTCCTTGGAGTCGGGGTTCTCCCACCACCAGCGGCCGGCGCGGATGTCTTCACCTGGCTGGATGGCCCGGGTACAGGGCTCGCAGCCGATGGACGGGTAACCCTGGTCGTGCAGCGGGTTGTAGGGCACGTCATTGGCGCGAATGTAGTCCCAGACGTCCTGTTCGGACCAGTCGGCCAGGGGGTTGAACTTCTCCATGCCGTGGGCTTCGTCACGTTCCTGCACGTGCAGCTCGGCCCGCGTGACCGATTGTGCGCGGCGCTGGCCGGTCACCCACGAGGCCTTGCCCTGCAGGGCGCGATTGAGCGGCTCCATCTTGCGGATGTGGCAGCACTCCTTGCGCAGTTCCACGCTGTCGTAGAAGGCGTTGGCGCCATTCTTCTGCACGTAAGCCTCGACCGCCTCAGGCTGGGGACGGTAGGGAGCGACGTCGTAATCGTAGGTCTCGCGGATGCGGTCGATCATGCCGACGGTTTCCTTGTGCAGGCGACCGGTTTCCAGTGTGAAGATGCTGATGCGATCCTGCAGCTTGCCGCGCAGGATCAGGTCGGTCAGCACCATGTCCTCCGCGGCCAGGCTGGAGGCCAGCGCCGCCGGGGCGTACTCGGCGGCGATGCGTTCCAGGGTGGCCTGGGTCTTGGCGATGAGTTCTTGCAAGCCTGGGTTGGCCATGGGCTGTCCTTCCTTCTTCACAATGGCCGTTCAGTCAGCGGCCTGCACGGTGTCGCGCTTGACGCGGCGGAACAGCGGGTTCTTCTCATCCCAGGAGGTCTGGTACTTCTCGGAGAAGTCGGTCAGGCCCTTGACGGCATCGTGGATGTTCTTGTCGGCACGCACGGCGAAGGCGTCAAAGCCCACGCGCTGCATGTAGAACAGCTGGTCGCGCAGCACGTCGCCGATGGCGCGCAGCTCACCGGTATAGCCCAGGCGGGCACGCAGGTTGTAGGCGATGGAATAGCCACGGCCATCGGCGAACTTGGGGAAGTCCACGGCGACGACCTTGAAGCTGTCCAACTGGCCCTTCAGTTCTTCCGGACGTTCATCGCTGGCCAGCCACACGCCGATCTCGGCGCGCGACTTCAGGGCCTCGCCCTGTGCCTGCCACACCTTCAGCGGCACGATCACGCGGCCTTGCGGCACGCTCACGGTCTCTGCGGTCTCGCCTTCAGCCAGGCGCAGGACGGTCCAGTCGTCGCTCACGACGGTCTTGTTCTTGATGATTTCAGGCATTTGCGTCTTCTCCTGCGACATACTCGGCCGAACGGATCGGCGTTGCGTAAACGAATTCCTTGAACGGGGTCACACCGATGCGGCGCACGGTGTCGATGAAGCGTTCTTCCTCGGTGCGCTGCTTGACATACACCTGCAGCAGGCGGTCGATCACGGTGGGCATCTGGGTGGCCGAGAACGAGGGGCCGATGATCTTGCCGATCGAAGACTCGTTACCTTGGGCGCCGCCCAGCGACACCTGGTACCACTCGGAACCATCCTTGTCCACGCCCAGGATGCCGATGTTGCCCACGTGATGGTGGCCGCAGGCGTTGATGCAACCGGAGATGTTCAGTTCGATGTCGCCGATGTCATGCTGGAAGTCGATGTTCTCGAACTTCTCGGCGATGGCCTGGGCGATCGGGATCGACTTGGCATTGGCCAGCGAGCAGAAGTCACCGCCGGGGCAGCAGATGATGTCGGTCAAGAGGCCAATGTTGGGCGTAGCCAGGCCATGCGACTTGGCAGCCTTCCACAGCGCATACAGTTCGGATTGCTTGACGTCGGCCAGCACCAGGTTCTGTTCGTGGGTCACGCGCAGTTCGCCGAAGCTGTACTGGTCGGCCAGGTCGGCCACGAAGTTCATCTGGTCGGCGGTGATGTCGCCCGGCGGCACGCCCGGCTTCTTCAGCGACAACAGCACGGCTGCATAGCCGGCCTTCTTGTGCGCCTTGACGTTGCGCTTGATCCAGTTGGCGAAACCACGGTCTTCAGCCTTCAGGCGTTCATATTCCGCATCCACGGCCGGCAGGGTTTCGTAGGCCGGATCGGTGAAGAACTTGGCCACGCGCTGCAGTTCTTCTTCGGTCAGGGTGGAGGGGCCATCCTTGATGTCGGCCCATTCGGCTTCGACCTGGCGCGCGAACTCCTCGGGGCCGATGGCCTTGACCAGGATCTTGATGCGCGCCTTGTACATGTTGTCGCGGCGGCCGTGCTGGTTGTACACACGCAGGATCGCTTCCAGGTAGGACATGGCGTGCTTCCAGGGCAGGAAGTCACGGATCACGCTGCCCAGGATCGGGGTGCGGCCCATGCCGCCACCGACCAGCACACGGAAGCCGACTTCGCCAGCCTCGTTCTTGATGACATGCAGGCCGATGTCGTGCACGGCAGTGGCGGCACGGTCTTCGGCAGCGCCGCTGATGGCGATCTTGAACTTGCGTGGCAGGTAGGCGAACTCGGGGTGGAAGGTGCTCCACTCGCGGATCAGTTCGGCATAGGGACGCGGATCGACGATTTCATCGGCGGCCACGCCGGCCAGTTCGTCCGAGGTGGTATTGCGGATGCAGTTGCCGGAGGTCTGGATGGCGTGCATTTCCACTCTGGCCAGCTGTTCCAGGATTTCGGGCGATTCTTCCAGCTTGATCCAGTTGAACTGGATGTTCTGGCGGGTGGTGAAGTGACCGTAGCCGCGGTCATACTTGACGGCGATCTCGGCGAACTTGCGCAGTTGATTGGAGGCCAGCATGCCGTAGGGAATGGCGATGCGCAGCATGTAGGCATGGCGTTGCAGGTAGAGCCCGTTCTGCAGGCGCAGGATACGGAATTCGTCTTCGGCCAGTTCATCCGACAGGCGCCGACGCACCTGGTCCCGGTATTGTGCGACTCGCTCTTTGACGATCAGGTGATCGTATTGGTCATAGCGGTACATCTTGTCTTCCCTGTTAACGTCTTATGGGCGCCCGGATCAGGGTGCGCCCGATTGAAAATGAGCCTACCAAATCAGCTTGACTGCAACGCTCGTCAGCGTAATGGCCAGCAGGCCGCGCAAGAATTTCTCCGGCACCGCTCGCGCTGCGAGCGATCCGATGGTGATGCCCGGGACCGAACCCAGCAACAAGGTCGCCAGCAGTTCCCAGTTGATCGAACCCAGCCACCAGTGGCCCAGTGCTGCAATGGCCGTCAGCGGTACGGCATAGGCGATGTCGGTGCCTGCAATTTCCGCCGGAGACAGGCGAGGATACAGCAACACGAGCAGGGTGGCGCCCACGGCACCGGCACCGATGGAAGAAATGGTCACCAGCGTGCCCAGCAGGGCACCTGCGGCGATGGTGGCGTTGGACAGCGTGGCACCTTGCAGCTGGCGCTGCGGATGGGCATTGAGCCAGGCTTGCATGCGCGCGCGAAACAGCAGGGCTATCACGGTCAGGAACACCGAGATCGCAATCGAATAGCGGATGGTCAGGGCAATGCCGTCGCTGACGGCACCGAAATGCTTGAGCAGCAGCGTGGTCACGAGTGCAGCGGGCAGGGCGCCGTAAGACAGGCGGCGCACCACGTCCCAGCGTACCGTGCCCTTGAAGCGATGGGCCAGGGTGCCGGCGGTCTTGGTGGCAGAGGCGAACGCCAGGTCGGTGCCCACGGCCACCGAGGGATGAATGCCGAACAGCAAGGTCAACAGCGGTGTCATGAGCGAGCCGCCACCGACCCCGGTCAGTCCGACCAGCAGTCCTACGGCAAATCCGCTTACTACATAAGAAACAGTCATAACACCTCGCCCATTAGTCTGCGAATCGTAATAAACTTATGTTTCAAACCAAACTACATAGTATTTATTTGCTTATATACGCCTTTGGCATATGGAAATGCGCCAAACGAGGCAGGTAAGGCCAGTGAGGCCGGCAAGGCAGGCGCGGGACGCCGCCGTACCATGTAGAAGCGAAGGAATTCCCACATGAATCTTCATCAATTCCGTTTCGTTCGTGAAGCGGTACGGCAGAACTTCAACCTCACGGAGGCCGCCAAGGCCCTGTACACCTCGCAGCCAGGCGTTTCCAAGGCCATCATCGAGCTGGAGGAAGAACTGGGCGTGGACATCTTCACCCGCCACGGCAAGCGGATTCGCGGCCTGACCGAGCCGGGCCGGGCGGTACTGCGCTCGGTGGAACTGATCATGCAGGAAGTGGATGGCCTGAAGCGCATCGGCAAGGAATTCGCTGCCCACGACAGCGGCAGTTTCACCATCGCCACCACCCACACCCAGGCGCGCTATGCGCTGCCCAAGGTGGTGCAGGCCTTCACCCAAAAGTATCCGAAAGTGCATCTTTCTTTACTCCAGGGCAACCCCAAGCAGATCACCGAGATGGTGCGCAACGACCAGGCGGACATTGCCATTGCCACCGAGGCACTGGCCTCAGGCGAGGGCCTGGTCTCGCTGCCTTGCTACCAGTGGGAGCACGTGGTGGTGGTGCCGCCGGATCACCCCTTGCTGCAGTCCAAGAGCCTCACGCTCGAAGAGATCGCCGGCAATCCGCTCATTACCTATGACTCCGCCTTCAGCGGCCGCAGCAAGATCGATCATGCCTTCTCGCTGCGCCACCTGAAGCCGGACGTGGTGCTCGAAGCCATCGATGCCGACGTCATCAAGACCTATGTGGAGTTGGGCATGGGCGTGGGCATCATTGCCGGCATCGCCTTCGATGCCGAGCGTGACCGTGGCCTGCGCGCCATTCCGGCCGGCCACCTGTTCGGCACCAATGTCTCGCGCGTGGCCTTGAAGCAAGGCGCTTATTTGCGAGGATATGTCTATACCTTCATCGAATTGCTGGCCCCGACCCTCAATCGCAAGCTCATTGCGCAGGTCATGGAAGGCGAGAAGGACATGTATGAACTTTAAGTCCCGGCGCCGGGCAGCGCGCCAGGCCTGAAGCAAAACGGCCGGATCCTTGCAGATCCGGCCGTTTGCATTTGCAGCTGTTGGCGCGAGCCTTATGCCACTGCCGTGCGCTCCAGGTCGCGGCAGCCATCGAGCAGGAAGGACAAGCCCACCACCAGCACCAGTTCACCTTCGGCCGAACGGGCCGTGCCGGTGATGCCGGCGGTGTGGATGGCGGTCAGCGGCTTGATCACCAGGTCGGCCGTGCCTTCCACCGATTCCACGCCCAGGATGTAGGGGTGCGGAACCGCCATGACGATACCCACGCGCTCATTGCCCGGCTCGTAGCCCAGCACGCCGGCCAGCGAATTGACCGGCAGTGGCCGGCCCTGGTCGCGCAGCACCGGGGCGCCGCCGACTTCGTCGAAGGTCTCGGGCAGTTCGACCACGCGCTCCACCACCGCCATGGGCAGGGCCAACGGGGCACCGGCACAGCGCACCAGCATGGTCGGGATGATCGACAGTTCGATGGGCAGGCGGATCGAGAACTTGGTCCCCTTGCCAATCGTGGATTCGATGCGGATGGTGCCGCGATGCTTTTCCACCGCCGTCTTGACCACGTCCATGCCCACGCCGCGCCCGGAGACGCTGGAAGCCACTTCCTTGGTCGAGAATCCGGGCAGGAACACCAGCTGCAAGGCTTCATCCGCGGTCAGCGCCTGGTGCTCGTTGATCAGGCCCTTGGCCAGCGCCTTGCTGCGCAGCATGTCAGGGTCCATGCCCTTGCCGTCATCGAAGACTTCGATCATCACGCTGCTGCCGGCCTGCCAGGCGTTGAGCGAGATGGTGGCCTTGTTGGGCTTGCCGGCGGCGGCGCGGTCCACTTCGATGCCGTGGTCCAGCGAGTTGCGCAGCATGTGCACCAGCGGGTCGTAGAGGCTGTCCACCACCACGCGGTCGACTTCGGTTTCGGCACCGGTGATGACCAGGTCCACGTCCTTGCCCAGGTCCTTGGCCAGTTCACGGACCAGTCGGGGGAATTTCTGGAACAGGCGGCCCACCGGCTGCATGCGCGTGGACAGCGTGGCGCGTTGCAGTTCGCTGGAGTAGCGCGAGGCGCGGCCCAGGGTTTCGGCCAGGGTCGACATCAGTGCTGCCGCAGTCCCTTCGAACTTGAACTGCTGCAGCTTTTCCAGCAGCACGGCAGCCTGGTTGGCGGCCTGCACCGATTCGCCGGCCACTTCCAGCAGGGCGTCCAGCTTGACGGCATCGATACGGATGCTTTCTTCCTTGGCCCCGCCAGGGGAGTCGGTGGCGCGGCGATTCTGCTGGACCGGGGCGGCGGCCTTGGGCTCGCCATCGGCGGCAGCGGCAGGAGCGGCAGCGGGCGCCGCCGCAGGCGCGGCCGGGGCAGCGCTGGCGCTGCTCTCGGCGGCAGCCGGTGCAGCCACGGCAGCACCGGGCACCAGCGCCTGATACAGCGCGGGCCAGTCCAGTTCGCCATTCTTCATCACGCTGGCACTGCCATCGACGCTGGCTGCCGCAGCGGGGGCTGCTGCCACCGGCTCGGCCGCGGGTGCCGCTGCCGCCGGGGCAGGTGCAGCCGCGGCGGGTGCCGGCGCTTCGCTCTTGCCTTCGATGGCCTGGGTCAGGATGTCTTTCAGTTCCGCCGGCATCGAGGCCAGGCTGTCGGGCGCGGCGCCGTTGGACAATTCGTTCAACTGGTCGGCCACGAAGCCGCTGGCCTGCAGCGCAGCTTCGATGGCCAGCGGCGTGACCGGGGCCTTGCCGGTGCGCAGCGCATCGAACAGGTTTTCGGTCAGGTGGCAGGCCGACACCATGGCCGGCAGGTTCACGAACCCGGCGCCACCCTTGATGGTGTGGAATGCGCGGAAGACCGCGTTGAGGATTTCAAGGTCATCAGGATGTCGTTCCAGCGTCAGCAAGTGCTCTTCCACGTTGGTGGCGAGCTCCAACGCTTCAACGACAAAATCCTTGAGCATTTCGTCATCCATTAGAACCCCAGGCTATCGAGTAAGTCGTCCACATCGTCCTGACCCATGGCCGTGCCGCCGACGGAAGGGCCATTCATCAGGGTGACCGGTTTGTCGGCATCGATCTGTGCCTTGACTTCCGGCGGTGCATTGTCGCGCAGCAACTGCGCCAGTTCACGCTCGGCACTGGCGGTAATGGCCACGATCTTCTTGATCAGCTGGCCGGTGATGTCCTGGAAATCCTGGGCCATCATGATTTCCAGCATGCGTGCCTTTTCGGCTTCGGTCGATTCCAGCACCGCGTTGGAAAACTGCTGCGAGTCGCCGGCCAGCGCCTTGAATTCGTCGATGCTCATCTGGCCGGCATAGAGCTTGGTCCAGCGGGCGTTGATGTCCTTGGCTTGTTCCTGCAGGCGGTCCTGGGCAGGCATGCCCGAATCCAGGGCATTGAGCACCTTGTTGGCGGCCTGCTCGGTGAGGGTGGCGATGTGTTCCAGGCGGCTCTGGGCGTCCCCGATCTGTTCGGCCACGTCGGTGAGCGAACGATCGTAGCCCAGCTCGCGCATGGAGTCGTGCAGCAGGCGCACGATACCGCCCAGGCGTTCATACATGGGCTTGTCGCTCTGGTCCTCCTGCTCGCCCGCAGCCGCTTCGTCGGTGCCGGCGGCGGTGGCCGCAGCAGCCGGCTCGGCGGTCATGCCCGGTAGCGTCTGCGAGGAAATTTCGTCAAACAATGCTTCCAGATCAACGTCGTCGCTCATGATTACTGATTCTCCCAACAAAGGTGTGCGCTCGTCGGCGCACTGCTGTGCAAAGTTGCCCGTAGGCGGATCTAATGCGTCGTTCCGGGAGGCACAGCCACCACCACTTCCCCGATATCAGACTGATATCGGCAGCCAGAGGCAGTCTCTGAAGGCCCGCAGACCACGACAACGTTCAGGATGACAGGTGAGGCCGGCCGACCACGCAAGGGTCCCCCGGTCGACGATGCCATGGCGCCGAGTATAGGACCGCTTGCCGCTATCTCATCGGCCAAACAGCGAGTGAAATCCCCCATTTGTTTCCATTTTTCCGCCCCGGCACAGGATGGAAACCACGGTTCAAATGTTTTTCGATAAAAAAATCGAATTTGTTCTATATAAAAGCACTGAGGATGAATTCTATCCGTCTTTTTCCTGAAAGCAATTGCGGCTATCCCGCTTGTGCTGATTTACATCATCCGGGGCGTTCGGCTTGTGGCCGCTACGCTGCACGCCTACAATGGCGCGTTTTTGGTGCCCGCCGGCGTGTCCGCGCCGGCAGTTAAACGGGAAACACGCGCCTGTCCCCTGTGTAAAGCAGCAGGTCCGGCCAAGGTGTACTGCCCCCGCAACGGTAACCAGGTGCCGGCGACGATGCGCTGCGTCTCGCCGGCAAGACGCTCTTCCACGCCACTGTGTTTTTGCGCGAACCTTCACTTCGCCACATGGGAAGGCCGAGAGTCATGCCTGCAGTCCGGAGACCGGCCAGAACAGGAGGAGGCTGCACAGTCAACGCTGGTGCGGTTTTCCGTTGATTGCAGCCTGCGGGGAGGCAGGCTGCACCTATCTATTGCTTACATTTTCATGCATATCGCTTATTTCCAGGCCCGCTGCCGCGGTCCTCGCCCCCGTTTTGCCCTGCGTACCACCGGCGCGCTGGTCCTCTCGGTCGTCGCCGCCGCCAGCCAGGCTGCCGATGCCGATGTGCCCCTGTCGGCCGTGGTGGTGTCAGCCTCGCGCTTTCCCAACGACCCGGCGTTTCCCCCGGTGGCGGCCACTGTCATCACCGCCGAGCAGATCCGCGATGCGGGTATCGACAACGCCAACGAAGCCATCCGCAAGCTGGGCGGCGTCTATGGGCGCCAGAGCCTGTCCGGCCCGCGCGACTTCCCGCTGGACCTGCGCGGCTTCGGGCCCAATGGCGACCAGAACATGGTGGTACTGGTCGATGGCGTGCGCATTTCCGAAAACGAATTGAGTACGCCCCTGTTGTCGGCCATTCCCATCGAGACCATCGAGCGCATCGAGATCGTGCGCGGCGGCAGCAGCGTGCTTTATGGCAGCGGCGCCACCGGCGGCACCATCCAGATCATCACGCGGCGCCCGCAGGCCAATGCGGTGCGCGGCACCTTCGTCGGCGAAGTCGGCAGCAATGGCCAGCGCGCCGGCCGGGCAGCGGTATCGCGCGGCTGGGACAACATGTCCATCGACGCCAGCTATGCCAAGTCGCATGCCGACAACTGGCGCGACAACAGCAAGTCCAATCAGGAAAACCTCAGCACCACCGTGCAATGGTTCGCCAGCGACTGGCGCTTCGGCCTGCGCGCCAACCTCGCGCGCTCTGATTTCGGCCTGCCCGGCAGCCTCACGCAAGCCCAATACGAGGCCAATGCGCGCCAGACCAGCAAGCCGCTGGACCATGGCTCCTATGACAATGACAGCATCACTGCCTTCCTGGAGCGCCGCTTCGGCAGCTTCGACGTGGCGGCCGAGCTGTCGCATCGCGAGAAGATTTCGCGCTCCACCTATGTGAGCAGCGGCTCCACGGCGCAAGCCAATATCCGGACCACCCAGTTTTCGCCGCGCCTGCGCCATGTGATCGACAGCGGCGCGTGGAAGAACGAGGCCATTGCCGGGGTGGACCTGGCCGAATGGAGTTCGGCCACCAATGCCAGCTATGGCAACAGCGATGCCTCCCAGCATTCGAAGGCGCTGTACCTGCGCGATGAAATCGAGTTTGACCGCAACGCCCGCCTCGCGGGTGGCGTGCGCCGCGAGCAGTTCACCCAGCAGAGCGTTTCCGGCGCCTATGGCCGCAACAGCGCGGTCAACGCCTGGGACCTGCAGGCCAGCTATGCGCCGTTGCCGCTGCTGCGCGGTTTCGTCAAGACCGGCCAGAGTTTCCGCCTGGCGACCGCCGACGAGAACGGCTTTACCGCCTTGCCCAGCGGCGCGGTCCTCAAACCGCAGCGTTCGCATGACCTGGAACTGGGCGCGACCTTGGGCAATACGGCGCGCCAGGTGACGCTGCGCTGGTTCCGCCATCGCGTGCGCGACGAACTGTATTACGACCCGACCGCCAATGGCGGCTTCGGGGCCAACAGCAACCTGGCCCCGACCCGTCACCAGGGCGTGGAGCTGGAAGCGCGCGTGCAGCTGACCGGGACGCTCGGCTGGAATGCCACCTACCAGCACATCGACGCCCGTTTCGACCAGGGCGACAACAGCGGCAAGCAGCTTGCGCTGGTGCCGGCCAATACGCTGTCGACGCGCCTGAACTGGAAGTCGGGCCCGCAGAGTGCCGACGTGGGCGCACGCTGGGTGGACCGCCAGCGCATGGGCAACGACTTTGCCAACACCTGCGCGCGCATGCCGTCCTTCACGACCTTCGATGCCCGCTATGCGGTGCGGGTGAGCGCCTGGGAATTTGCCGTGACCGGCACCAATCTGGCCGACCGCAAGTATTACTCGCAGGCCTATGACTGCAGCGGCGGTTCGGTCTCCGGCATCTACCCGGAAGACGGACGGGCAGTAAAATTCACCGCCCGCTACGACTTCTGATCCTCACCTGACCCTGCCACCGATGCGACGTTACCTGCCCGTGCTGTGCACCTTGCTGCTGCTGTCCCTGCTGGCCTTGTCGGCGGCGGTGCTGTGCGGCAGCACGGGCTGTTTGCGTGTCTCGGCCTCGGCCGACAACGTGGCGCTGCTGCTGTCGCTGCGCGTGCCGCGCGCGCTGACTGCCTTTGCGGTGGGCGGCGCGCTGGCCTTGTCGGGGGCGCTGATGCAGGTGCTGTTGCGCAATCCGTTGGCCGATCCTTATGTGCTGGGGCTGTCCGGGGGATCGGCCGCCGGCGCCTTGCTGGCCATGCTGGCGGCACTGCGGCTGGGATGGCCCTTGCAGGCGGTGACGGCGCCGGGCGCTCTGCTGGGCGCCGCGCTGGCCATGCTCCTGCTGTTCGGACTGGTGCGTTCCTCGCTGCGGCATCTGGCGATGTCGCCCTTGCTCTCCAGCCAGCGCCTGTTGTTGACCGGCGTGATGCTGGCTGCAGGGTTTGGCGCCGTCATTTCCCTGGCCTTGTCCATCGCACCGGATGCGCAGTTGCGCGGCATGGTGTTCTGGCTCATTGGCGACCTCGATGATGCACGGCTGCTGCCCTTGGCGGCGCTGGTGCTGCTGCTGGCGCTGCTGTGGAGCTGGCGCCATGCAGCTTCGTTGAACCTGCTCGCGCGCGGCGACGCTTTCGCGCAATTGCTGGGTGTGCCGGTGCGGCGGCTGCGGGTGATGCTGCTGTGCGTAGCGGCAGCCTGTACCGCCTGTGCAGTGGCCATGGCCGGGACCATCGGCTTTGTCGGGCTGGTAGTGCCGCATGGTCTGCGGCTGCTGCTGGGCAATGACCAGCGCCTGCTGTTGCCGGCGTGCGTGCTGGCAGGCGGGGCGATGCTGAGCCTGGCGGACCTGCTGGCGCGCACGGTGGTGGCGCCCATCCAGCTGCCGGTGGGCGTGATCACGGCGCTGGTGGGGGTACCTCTTTTCCTGTGGCTGCTGGCGAGGAGCCGCCTGTGATGCCAACTCCTCCTGTGCTCTTGCAGGCGCGCCAGCTGACCTTGCGCGCCGGGTCGCGGGCGCTTCTGCAAGGCTTGGACTGGCGTGTGCAGGCCGGGGAATTCTGGTGCGTGCTCGGGCGCAACGGCATCGGCAAGAGCACCCTGTTGCACGCAGTGGCCGGCTTGCATCCGTTTGAGGGGGAAGTGCTGCTGCAGGGGCAAGCCTTGTCGGCCTTCTCACCTCTGCAACTGGCGCTGCGGCGCGGGCTGGTGCTGCAGCACCAGCAGGATGCGTTTTCCCTGCCAGTGCTGGAGGCCGTCATGGCAGGCCGCTTTGCCCATGGCGACGGTTGGGGTGGCCCCGGCGCCCACCTCGGCCTGGCGCGGGAAGCGCTGGAGCAGGTCGGCCTGGGCCATCTTGGCACCCAGGATGTCCTGCGCCTCTCAGGCGGGGAGCGTCAACGCGTGGCGCTGGCAACCTTGCTGGTGCAATCGCCGGCGCTGTACCTGCTGGACGAACCGACCTCCCATCAGGACATCGCCGCGCAGTTGCAAGTCATGCAATTGCTGCAAGGCCTGGCGCAGCAGGGCAAGGCGGTGGTGACCAGTTGTCATGACATCAACCTGGCGCGGCGCTTTGCCTCTCATATCTTGCTGCTTGATGGCACGAGCGCTAACGCCGGCAATGTCGAAACCGTCATGCAGCCGGCTCTCCTCGCCGCGGCCTTCGGCTGTCGGTTTGAGCAGATCGACAGCCAGCACGGGGTGGTCTTCGTGGCGAGGTAGGG
The DNA here is from genome assembly GCF_002213425.1 of Herbaspirillum aquaticum. Taxonomy (GTDB): domain Bacteria; phylum Pseudomonadota; class Gammaproteobacteria; order Burkholderiales; family Burkholderiaceae_D; genus Herbaspirillum; species Herbaspirillum aquaticum. The sequence continues at coordinate 26,970 of NZ_NJGV01000001.1, forward strand.
CGCGCCGCAACGCCGCAGCATTTGTCATTTACTTCATGTTCTCACCGGGCGATATGTTGTATTTGTACAAAATGCCTCGAAAATTCAACGTCAATCTCTTTACTGATATTTACGTATTCTCATCTCCCGATATAATTGCCGCCGGGGAAAACCCTGAAGAAGTTCTGACAATTATCAAGGGAAATCAGGAATGAAAAAGAATATCGCAGCAGCAATCGCAGCAATGATGGCCGCCGGTTCGGTGGCTGCCCAGACCGTCGACAGCGGTGTGTACATCGGCCTGGAAGGCGGCATCGCCTCCATCAGCGCCATCGCTACCCCGACCAATGGCGTGAAGACCTCCGAGACCAACGAAGCCGCTGCCCTGCGTGCACTGGTCGGTTATCAGATCAACAAGAACTTCGCGGTCGAACTGGGCTACTTCGCGACCGACGATTTCAAGCAAGACGGTACCGACCGTGCTCGTACCGTGCGTTACAACCTGAAGGCTGATGTCAAGGGCGCCGATCTGTCCGTGATCTACAAGTTCACCGAATTCGTGCCGGGCCTGTACTTGAAGGCGGGTGCTACCCATTCCAAGGTTTCCGTGAGCCTGAACCAGCCGGCCGGCAACAGCAGCGGTTCCGTGACCGGTACCGGTTACCTGTTCGGCCTGGGCTATGAGTTCGCCGTGGCGCAGAACGTCGGTATCAACGTCGGCTACACCCGCTTCGAAAAGCTGGGTGGCGAAAGCGAAAACAAGATGAATCTGTACTCGGCTGGCGTGAAGTACAAGTTCTAAGATTGACCTGCAGTTTTGCGGGTCTTGAAATCCCTCCCTTGTGGAGGGATTTTTTTTGCCCGTGCAATTTGATGACGATCTGTTTTCCCGTTGCAGGTCGGGCAGGCTTTTCCCATTGGGCTATGAGTATGACGTGACCAAAAGCGTCAGCCTCAACGGCGGTTATACTCGCTACCAGAGCCTGGGCGGCAATTCCAAAGCTGACGTCAATCTGTTCAGCTTGGGCCTGAAATATCGCTTCTAAGTCCTTCATTCCGGCGCCGCGCATCCCTCCTGGTGAGGGATGTTTTCATTGTGCGCGTATTGCTTGCCGCGCCTGGTCCAACTTCCCGCACACTTCCTGGGCCGCCTCCAGTACCCGTGGCCCGGCGCGGTTCAGCCAATCCGCATTGACGGTATGAAGCTGCCCGTCGCGCACGGCACGCAGGCGTGGAAAGGCTTTCCAGCGCTCCAGCGGCTGGTCGCGCGCGTCGCCCGCCGTGAGGATCACTTGGGGATCCGCTGCCACGACCGCTTCCACACTGACCGTGGGCGCCAGTTGCGGCAGGTCGGCGAAGATGTTGCGGCCGCCGCACAGGCGCAGTACGGAGGAGACCATGTGCTGGCCGTTGAGCGTCATCAGCGGTTGGCTCCAGATCTGATAGAACACGCTCACCGGCGTACGGCCGCGATATTGCGTTTCCAGCTGCTGCCAACGCGCACGGAAGGCGCTCGCCGCTCCTTGCGCAGTGGCTTCGGTACCGGCCAGCTGGCCGAGACGTTCCAGCGAAGAAGCGATCATGCCGAAATCGGCCGGCTGGCTCTCGAAGACGGGAATGCCCAGGCTGCGCAGGCGCGCCAGTTGCAGGGGTTTGTTGCCGCTGTGCCAGGCCACGATGAGATCGGGCTTGAGGCTGGCGATGCGCTCCAGGTCGAGCGCGTTGTAGCCGCCCAGGTTGGGCAGCCGTGCAGCTTGTGGGGGATAGTCGCTGTGATTGCTGGCGCCGACGATCTGTTCGCCCGCGCCGGCCGCGTACAGCAGTTCGGTGACATGCGGCGCCAGGCTGACGATGCGGCGCGCGGGCTGGGGCAGGGTGACGTTCTGGCCCAGGTCATCCTGGACGGTGATGCTCGCCTGGGCCGCGCCGGCGGCCAGCAGTCCGGTGAAGAACAGCAGCCTGGCCGCCAGCGCAGGCATGGATCAGATTTCCAGGTTGTCGATCAGGCGCGTGGCGCCCAGCTTGGCGGCCGACAGCACCACCAGCGGTGCGCCTTGCTCCATGTCCGCAGCCGACGGCGGCTGCAGGTCGATACGCTTGCGCACGGCCACGTAGTCCGGCTGCCAGCCACGGCCGGCCAGGCGTTCCATGGCCAGTTGCTCGACCAGGGCGACGTTGTGCTGGCCGCCGCGCACTTCGTTGGCGACGTCGTTGAGCACCTTGTAGAGCAGCGGCGCTTCGGCGCGTTCTTCCGCCGACAGGTAGCCGTTGCGCGAAGATAGCGCCAGGCCGTCTTCGGCGCGGTAGGTTTCGGCGCCGACGATTTCAGTAGGCAGGGCGAACTGGCGCGCCATGTTGCGCACGATCATGAGCTGCTGGTAATCCTTCTTGCCGAACACGGCCACGCGCGGTTGCACGCAGGAAAACAATTTCATCACCACGGTGGAGACGCCGGTGAAGAAGCCCGGGCGGAATTCGCCCTCCAGGATGTTGCCCAGGTCATTGGGCGGCTGCACGCGGTATTCCTGCGGTTCCGGGTACATGTCCTTTTCGGTCGGGGCGAAGAGCACGTAGACGCCTTCCTTTTCCAGCTTCTCGACGTCGGCCTGGAAGGTACGGGGATACTTGTCGAAGTCCTCGTTGGGGCCGAACTGCAAGCGGTTCACGAAGATCGAGGCGACCACCGGGTCGCCATGGGTACGCGCCAGGCGCATCAGGGACAGATGGCCCTCGTGCAGGTTGCCCATGGTGGCCACGAAGGCGGTGCGCAACTGGCCGCGCAGGTGGTCGCGGAGTTCTTCGATGGAGGAAATGATTTTCATGCGGATTCTCTGGTTGCGGGCGGACCGTCGCGTGGCTTGTCGCTCAAGCCTGCGCGGCCCGGCCCCGGTTGCCGGTCGGCTGCGCCCGCTCAGCTGGGCGAGTACGACAGTCTGACATAGATGGGCGCGAAGGCTTCGGCCTGGGTCATTTCGATGAGCGTTTCCTTGGCCAGTTCAAGCAGGGCGATGAAGTTGACCACCACCACCGGTACCCCGCGCGAGGGATCGAAGAGGTCCGAGAACTCGACGAAACGCGCCGACTGCAGGCGCCGCAAGATGCCCGTCATATGCTCGCGCACGGACAATTCTTCGCGGCTGATGTGGTGATGCTGGGTCAGCTTGGCGCGCTTCAAGATATCGGCCCAGACCGCCTTGAGGTCATCGATGTCGACCTCGGGCCAGCGCGTGACCACGGTCTGCTCGATGTGGACCTGGGTGCGCACGTAGTCGCGGCCGACCTGCGGCAACTGGTCCAGCTCCTGGGCGGCCAGCTTGATCTGTTCATATTCCAGCAGGCGGCGTACCAGCTCGGCGCGCGGATCTTCCGGCTCCTCGCCGGGCTCGGCCTTCTTGGCCGGCAGCAGCATGCGCGACTTGATTTCGATGAGCATGGCGGCCATCAGCAGGTACTCGGCGGCCAGTTCCAGGTTCTGCTTGCGGATCTGCTCGACGTACTCCAGGTATTGCGCGGTGACCTGCGCCAGCGGGATGTCGAGGATGTTGAAGTTCTGCTTGCGGATCAGGTAGAGCAGCAGGTCCAGCGGACCCTGGAAGGCTTCCAGGAAGACCTCCAGCGCATCCGGCGGGATGTAGAGGTCATTGGGCAGCTGGAACAGCGGTTCGCCGTACAGGCGCGCCAACGCCACGCCGTCAATCACGTCGGGCGTGGTGTCCTGCTGGCCTGCGGGGGTGATGTCGATGGCGTCGGCGCTGGGTTCCGCGCCGGGCTGGCCGGCGGGGTCGGCGCCACCTGCTTGAACCGTCATGCGAACAGCTTAGTGGCTCTGGTAGACGTAGGGCTGCTGGGCCACGCGCGAAGCCTTGTCACGGGCGGACTTGTCCAGGTCCAGCGGTTCCTTGTCCCACAGCAGGGCGCGGCCGGCGCGTTGGGACTCTTCCAGCTTCGGGTTCTTCGTCTTCAGTTCGTCGATGAACTGGGTGATTTCAGATACGTAGGTGGTCTTTTTTCCGAAGAGCATGATATTTTCAGGCCAAATGTTACACAGAAGCCGTATTTTACCTTGTCTTCATCAGGGATAATCAATTACCTATGCGTGAACCCATCTTCACCCGCCTGCGTCGCCACGCCGGTCATTTCGGCGCTTTGCTTGCTGCTTTGGCCCTGTTTGGCTGCGACCGCAACGGCAATCCCATCGAGGAGTTCGGATTGGACAAGCTGCAAAAGGGTGTTTCCAGCGAAGCCGACGTGCGCGGCGTGATGGGCCAGCCCGATACCGTCTGGGAAGACGGTGGCGGCGCCAGGACCCTGGAATATCCCAAGGGGCCGGAAGGCATCCGGACCTGGATGTTCCGCATCGGGGCTTCCGGCACCTTGATCGATTACACGCAGGTGCTGACCCAGGAGCATTTCGACACTATCCGTCCAGGCATGACTACCGAGCAGATCCGCCGCGAATTTGGCCGGCCGCGCAGCGTAGTGCAGTTCGCCCGCAAGAACGAGGAAGTGTGGGACTGGAAGTATCACTACGTGCACGAGGACCGGCTCTTCAACGTGCATTTCGACATCACGACCAAGCAAGTCGTGCGTACCTCGATTTCGGAAATCTCGGGCCACTAGGGCCTGTTCCCTTCGCCGCTAAAAACAGTAGTGCCGGGCAGAGATGCCATTGCTCATTCGTACCGGCTTGCTGCTCTTCTCCCTCGAATACCCCGCCTCCTCATGGCCTGAAAGTCAGCCCATCTAACAGATTCGGTTGAATGCAGGTTAGCGCTCGTCATTTTCCAATTCCAATGTCAGCGTCAGCAGTTCCTCTTCTGCCTTTTTGAGGCTCGCACATCCTTCTGTGAGCTGTCCTGCCTATTCCCAATTGAGGTACGCAATCAAAGAAGAAATAACGTGCAGTAAAACATCATCTCGAACTCCTTCGTTAATTGATGCTCGGTTTGAGTCAAGTACTTGCTTCAATGGTTGTCGAAGTTAAAGTGGCCCGCTCAAGGCATCCAGTCAGGGTAGTAACGATGACGTCGCGGAATGCCGGCACGGTAATCGTGGTGATCATAGAAAGCTGCTATTCAAATCTTCGAGGACAAGTGCGCAATGGCATCAAGCAAAAGGAGGCGGCGAGTTGTTGTCACTGCCATGGGCTGTCTGAATGCTTTCGGATACGGTATCGAGCGGACCTGGTCAGCGTTGAGACAGGGGCACTCGGCGATCGCGCCAATTACTCGATTCGATGTTACGGAGTTCCGTACCAAGGTCGCTGCAGAGATCAGTGAAGAACAAATGTTGTTACTTCCCCTTGAACACGAGGTCGTGCATTTGTCGCGTAACGCGCAGTTTTCTGTGGCGGCAGCAGCGGAACTGATCCATGCACAGCATTGGGATCACGATTGGCCGCGATCAGCGATAGGGATTTGCCTGGGTAGTGGCCTTGGTGGAATGTACGTCAGCGAAGAGGCACTTGCTGCCCTTCAGCGAACAGGTCCTCGTGGTGTTAGTCCGTTGACCGTGCCATACGTCGATCCCAATGCCATTGTCAGCCGGGTGGCGGCGATGTGGGGATTGAAGGGGCCGCAACTGACCGTTTCAACCGCGTGTTCTTCCAGCGCCCATGCCATTGGTACAGCAATGGACATGATCAGGAGTGGTCGTTGCGATGCCGTGTTGACTGGTGGCGTAGAGGCAACGATGTCGCCATTGATCTATTCCGGATTTGACCGGTTACGGGCGATGTCAACGAGAAACGCCATGCCCGATACTGCCTGTCGACCATTCTCAGACGATCGTGACGGGTTTGTAATGGGAGAGGGCGCAGCCATGTTTTTGCTGGAAGAAGCGTCGTGCGCTCTTTCACGTGGTGCGAGGATTTATGCGGAATTGATGGGCTATGGGGCCTCTGGCGGCGCATATCACCAAGTCGCCCCTTTGCCGGATGGCTCGGACTTGGTGATGGCGATGCGCAAGGCCTTGGAGGATGCAAATATCCAGCCGCACGAGGTGGATCTGATCAATCCCCATGGTACCGGTACAAGGCTCAATGACGAAGCGGAACTGCGTGCTCTTCGTATCGTGTTTCAGCAAGCACTGGATGAAATCTTCCTCACACCGACCAAGCAATTGACAGGACATCTTCTGGGTGCATCCGGCGCACTGGAGTCATTGCATGTGATCAAGTCTATTCAGGAATCGATCATCACGCCCAGGGCTACCTTCTGTTTCAGTTTGATAGCGGTGCCTAAAGGATATATATGTCATTGCCATATGGTCGAAATTCAAGTCGTTTTTCAATTCTGGTGTTGTCCTGCGGTCTCGCTAGCGCATGTGCAGCGCCGAGTTTTAAGTTTCGCGACCCAGGTTTAGGGCTCTCTGGATTGGCTCAAGCCAAAGCGCGCGATCGCTGTGATGGAAAGATTGGCTAGCGGCAGTTACCAATTGGACGGCATGGAGCTTGCCGGCGCGAGCGAGCCACAGCTGGCCAGGATACGCAATGAGCGATTGGGCTTCATTTTTCAATTGTTCAATCTCGTCCCGCGCATTCCCGCGATCAGGAACGTGGAGCTTCCATTGATTTACGCTGGCATTGATGCCAGGCGTCGTGCCGAGATGGCTGGTCAGATGCTGGAACGGGTGGGCCTGAGCGATCGTGCTCAGCATTCCCCCTCCAAGCTCTCGGGTGGGCAACAACAGCGGGTGGCCATTGCCCGGGCCTTGGTCAACGGTCCTGGTATCCTGATCGCAGATGAACCTACCGGCAGTTTGGATTCGGCCGCCAGCGCCGGCGTCATGGAGCTGTTCTTGAGCCTGAATCGCCAAGGTATCACCATCGTCATGGTGACGCACGAGCAAGAGGTCGCCAGCTTGGCAAGCCGTATCGTTCGGTTGCGGGATGGTCGTCTGGAACGAGAGGAACTTGCGCGATGAGCCGCTTCTTTCTCTCTTGGCGATTCTTGAGGGATGGACTTGAGCAAGCCGCCATCGCCCTGGCGGACAATCGGCTGCGTAGCTGCTTAAGTGTTCTGGGGGTGGCTGTCGGCGTTGCCGCCGTGATGGCGGTGGGGACAATCAGCCAAGGTGGCCGTCGCCTCATCTTTGAAGAATTGGAGACGTTCGGCTTGCGTTCGGTCTGGGTGTTTCGCGTCAACGAGGACAAGAAGCCAGACAGCACCCGCCGCTACGGAACAGGATTCGACAACGTCGACATGGATCTCATGGAGACGTCTTGTTGCGCCTCCGTGAGACGGTTTTCCCCTGTCCTTCAACTCAAAGACCGTCAATTCCTTATCCGTGTTGTCAGCATGTACAGCAACGCGCAGATCATCGGTGTCAATCATCACTACCTGGATATCAATAACGATCGACTCGCGAGCGGGCGGTTCTTCTCTCCGGACGATATCGCCAAGCGACGTAACCTTGCAGTGATCGGTCCTGCCGTCGCAGCGGATCTGTTTGGGTCGGCCCGTGATCCGGTAGGCCATGTGCTGCGCATAGGTGACCGGAAATACACGGTTGTCGGCGTGACCGAAAAAAAGAGCCGTGACTTTCTCTCCAGTATTGGTTCGATCGGCGGGCAAGACAGCAACAATCAAGTCTTGATTCCCTACACTTCCTTGCAGCAACAGCTGGGAAACAAGCTCATCCACTTCATTCACGCCGAGTCCATCACCTTGGATCGCGCTGATGCTGCAGCCTTGGAGTTGACTTCTTTCTTCGAGCGCAGGCACCAGCATCGTTATGCCTACAAGTCCGACACGATGGCCAGGTACATCGCCACGGCAGAAAGGATATTGGACGGTGTGTCGATCATTGGATTGGTGGCCGCCTCCCTGTGCTTGCTGGTCGGGGGATTGGGCATCATGAATGTGGTTAGCACCTCGGTCTTGGAGCGTACTCGCGAAATCGGTCTGCGCAAGGCCGTAGGTGCCACCGAGCAACATATCTTGTTCCAGTTCCTGATGGAATCGGTCCTGATCAGCACGCTCGGTGGTCTGCTAGGTTTGCTGGCAGGTACGCTCATTGGTGTCGGACTCGCGTGGCTGACGGCGTTTCCATTGACGCCGTCGTGGCAGATGGCGCTGTTAGGGCTCATGGTATCCATCGTGGTCGGATTGTTGTCCGGATTCATTCCGGCCAAGCGCGCAGCGCGATTGCGTCCAGTATTGGCATTACGTTATGAATAGAAAACTGATCAACTCTCTAGTGGGCGGATGCATCGTTCTCACTGTCGCCTCCGCATCAGCTGATCCGGTGGAACAGCCGCTTCCCTCTTCGTTTGAAGAGGCGCTTCGCTTTGCGTTGTCCTCGCGCGATGAGGTGGCGATCGAGGATCTCAATGTCGTGCGTTCCAGAGCTCGCGTTGCTGAGGCCAAGGGGGCTTTTTCCCCCTCTCTTGATTATTCTTCTCAGATGCAACGAGTGCGCTCTTACGATGAATTCTCTGGACTGGAAGTCAATGGAAAACTGAACAATACGAATATTCCAATTCAGGTGAAGAGTACGACGCCAGCTTACCAACTAGGATCGGCACTTGAGTTGAGCTATAGAATTTATTCGGGCGGGGCGCGTACGGCACGAGTGGATGAGGCCGAGGCAGAGATGTCAAACGCGAGGGCGCATCAGGGTGTCGCGCGAAAGAAGGTTGCGCAGGAAGTGTCATCAGCTTATTGGGGGATGCAGAAAGCGCAATTGGCGTTGGAACGGGCCGATCAGAAGCTAGTACTTGCTCGTGCGGAATCCGACGAATTTACGATGCGCTTGCAGAAGCGCCTGGTTGCTCCCGTTGATCGGGAACTCAAGCTCTTGGCTGTGCAGAAAGCTGAAGTCGAGCAACGTAATGCCTCACACAATTTGCATGATGCCCGGTCTCGATATGTTCTTTCACTGGGGCTGGTGCCAGGAAGATCCTTGCAAGCCAGGATGCCACCTGTATCTGAACAGGCTGGCTTGCTGAGCGTGCAGTCTCTCTTTGAAGCCCTTGACTTGGTTCAGGATAGTCAAAGCAGGACGATACTGTCCGAGATGGAGGCTGCCAAAGCGCGCGTTGAATATGCCAAATCCGATTATCGTCCTTCCGTGGATTTGGTGGCCCGCTACGCTGGACTCGGTCGTGCGGATACTGGCTTGGGCGGAGCCTATGACGGGTTCGGTCGGGATAAGGCCAGTCTCGCAATTCAGTTGCGCTGGAATATCTTTGATGGCGGGCAGAAGGACCAGCGCGTCGTGCAAGCTGTGGCGGTCTACAATCAGGCCCGTATCCGATTGGAGAAGCTCCGGCGTGATGGCGAAATGGAGTGGCAAGAAGCGCTGTCGAGGCAGGCGGAAGCCGTAGAGGCCATCAGGTTGGCAAATGAACAGTTGGCGTTGGCCAATACCCAGTTACGCATTGCTCAACAGCGATTCGTAGCTCAAGCCATCTCGGCCACGCAATTGACGGCAGCGCGGTTCGCTGTCCATGATGCCAAGGTCACCATCGCAATTTCAGAGATCGATCATCTGTTGGCGCAGGTTGCAGTCCAACTTGCTCGTACGAGCCGCTGATTTGAAGCTGATCCCTTCAGCGTATCCCCGCCCGCATGAACGACTGCACGAACTGCCGCTGGAATAGCAGGAACGCGAGCAGCAAAGGCGCAGAAGTCATCAGCGTAGCCGCCGTGATGATGGACCAGTCCACCCCCTGGTCGGTGGAGGAGAATACCTGCAGCCCCACCGTCAGCGGGCGCGATTCCACCGAATTGGTCACGATCAGCGGCCACAGGAAGTTGTTCCAGTGGGTGCTCACCGAGACCAGCCCGAAAGCGATATAGATCGGCCTGGCCAGCGGCACATACACCTGCATCAGGATCTGCCAGGCTGATGCTCCTTCGACGGTGGCGGCTTCATCCAGCTCGCGCGGCACCGTTTTGAAGGTCTGGCGCAGCAGGAAGATGCCGAAGGCCGAGGCGAAGTAGGGCAGGCCGATCGAGAGGATGGTGTCGCGCAGGCCCAGCAGGTTCATGGTCTGGTAGTTCTCCACGATCAGGATGTCGGGCATCACCATCAGTTGCAGCAGTACCAGCATGAACATCACATTGCTGCCCCGAAAAGTGAAGCGGGCAAATGCATACGCGGCCAGGGTGGCCAGTACCAGTTGGGCTGCCAGGATCATCGTCACCAGCAGGAAGGTGTTGAGGAAGTAGCGTGGAAAAGGTGCAGCGTGCCAGGCGTTGGCAAAGTTCTGCAGCGTCAGCGGTGCATCCGGCACGAAGCGGGTGGCGTAGGCGGCCGGATGGAAGGCCGTCCACAGCGCATACAGCAGCGGCAGCAGCCACAGCAGTGCCAGCACCCAGGCGGAGACGGTCTCCAGCGCGCGATGGCGTTCGGCAAAAGGCGAGGTGGGCGCGATCATTGGTAGTGGGTCCTGCGATCAAGTACACGAAACTTCACCAGTGCAATCAGTCCCAAGAGGGCCAGCAGCACTACCGTCAGGGCTGCGGCGTAGGAAGAATCCCAGAAGGCGAAGCCAACTTCATAGATGTAATACAGCAGCAGGGAACTGGCATTGTCCGGTCCGCCCTTGGTCATCACCACGATGTGGTCGACCAGGCGGAAGGCGTTGATGAGCGCATTGATGAGCACGAAGAGCGTGGTGGGCATGAGCAGCGGGAACTGTACGCGCCAGAAGTATTGCCAGCGCGACGCCCCTTCGAGGGCGGCCGCTTCGGCCAGCACCGGCGAGATCTGCTGCAGGGCGGCCAGGTAGAAGATCATGAAGAAACCGGCTTCCTTCCACACCGCCACCACCATCAGCGCCCCCAGCACGGTCTGCGGATTGCCCAGCCAGTTGTGCGAGGGCAGGCCCAGCGCACCGGTGATCTGCTCCAGCAAGCCGTATTGCGGGGTGTAGAAGAACAGCCAGATATTGGCCACCGCGATCATGGGCAGCACGGTCGGCGTGAAATAGGCCAGGCGCAGTACGCTGCGCCCGGCCAGTTTCTCGTTGACCCACAGCGCCATCAGGATGGCCAGGGCAATGGCCAGCGGAATGGTGCCGAGGGCGAACCAGAGGTTGTTGCACAGGGCCTGCCAGAACACCGGATCCTCCGCCATCAGCCGGTAATTCTCCAGCCCGACGAAGACCGCCGGGCGGGCTCCCTTGGGCGTGGAGAAGACGCTGTGCCAGAGCGTGGCCAGCGCCGGGTAATGCGTGAAGGCGATCAGCAGCACCATGGCTGGTGACAGCAGCAGCCAGGGCAGCACGGAGGAGGGCAGGCGTTTCATCGGCAGGCCTTGTGCAACGGAGCGCGCTTAGCGGCCGTAGGCGCGCAGGATGCGCTCGGCTTCGCGCTGGGCATCTTTGAGGGCGGCCTCCGCTGTCTTGGTGCCGGAGAGTGCAGCCTGCAGGTTGTCGTTCAGGGCCTTGGTCACGCGCTGGTTGTCATGGGTGGACAGTTCAGCCACGCCGTACTTCATCTGCTCGCGCGCCACGTCGGCGGCCGGCACTTCCTGCAAATATTTCTTCATTTCCGGGGTATCCCAGGCATCCTGGCGCGGGGCCACATATCCGGTGGCAATGGACCACTGCGCCGCGCGCGCCGGTTCGGTGGCGAAGCGGATGAACTTCATGGCGGCCTGCTGCTCGGCCGGCGAGGTCTTGTTGAAGACGTAGAAGTTGCCGCCGCCGGTGGGGCTGCCAGGATGCTTGATGCCCGGCAGCATGGCCACGCCGAAGGGGAAGCTGGCGTTGGTGCGGATGTTGGTCAGGTTGCCGGTGGTGGTCCAGACCATGGCAGCCTTCTGCTCCAGGAAGTCCTTGGGTGTGGTGCCCCACTCGATGGAGCCGGCCGGCATCACCTTGTCTTTGGTGGTCAGGTCGACCCAGTGCTGCAGGGCCTGCACGGCGCCCGGCTTGTCGAAGTAGGTCTTGGTGCCGGCGCTGTTCATGAGGATCGTGTCATTGGAAGCGGTCATGGCCTGGAACATCCAGTAGCCGAAGCCGGTGGAAGGAATCTTCACACCCCACTGGCTGACGTTGCCGGCGGCATCGCGCTTGGTCAGCTTCTTGGCGGCTTCCACCATCTCGTTCCAGTTGGCCGGGGCTTTCTCCGGGTTCAGGCCGGCTTCCTTGAACAGGGTCTTGTTGTAGTACATCACGATGGTCGAGCGCTGGAAGGGAATGCCCCAGGTCTTGCCGTCGGTCTGGCTGTTTTCCATGAAGCCCTTGTAGAAGCCGTCGATCCACTTCTTGTCCTCGGCGCTGCTGGCCAGGCTGTCGATGGGGACGATGGCGTTCTCGTCGATCAGGGTGAAGAGGTCGGTCGAGAGCAGCACGGCCAGGGTAGGCGGGGTGCCGCCCTTGAAGGCGGTCAGCGCCTTGACGATGCTTTCCTGGTAGGTGCCGGCATAGATGGCCTTGACCTTGATGTCGGGATTGGCCTTCTCGAAATCGGCCACCATGCTGTCGATGGTCTTGGTGACCGCGCCGCCCACGGCGACCGGGTAATAGAAGCTGATCTCGACCGGATTGGCGGCCAGTACCGGCGCACAGAAGGCGGCCGAGACGGCCAGGGCGGCCAGGGACTTGAGGAAGGTTCTACGCATGATGCATCTCCATGAGGTGGATGGGTTGGCTTGCTGCGGAAATCGTCGGGGGGAGGGATCAGGCGCGGCGCAGGCCGCTTTCCTGATCGAAGAAATACTGGTCGCGGGCATCCCAGGCCAGGTGGATCGCTGCGCCTGAGTCGAACCGGTGTTGCCCTGGCGCGCGCACCAGCAGCGAGGCGCTGCCGATGCGGGCGCCGATGATGGTGTCGGCACCGAAGTATTCGACCGTCTCCACCAAGGCGGGCGCGGTGGCCTCGCTGGCACCGGCCAGGCGGATATGTTCAGGGCGCAGCCCGAGTTGCCGCGGTGTCTGGCCGAGCTCGCGCAGCACCACATTGCTGCCGGCGATGGCCAGGCCTTCTACATGGGATTGCAGGGGCAGCAGGTTCATCGGCGGCGTACCGATGAAGCGGGCCGCAAAGGCCGTGGCCGGCTGGGCGTAGAGATCGGCGGGCGCAGCGTCCTGTTCGATACGGCCTTCGCGCAGCAGGATCACCTGGTCGGCCATGCTCATGGCTTCGGTCTGGTCGTGGGTGACGTAGACCATGGTCATGTTCAGCTGCTGCTGCAGGGCACGGATTTCGCGGCGCATTTCCTGGCGCAGCTGCGCGTCGAGGTTGGAGAGCGGCTCATCCATCAGGCACACCGGCGCATCGGCGATGATGGCGCGGCCCAGCGCCACGCGCTGCTGCTGGCCGCCGGAGAGCTGCCCCGGGCGACGTTCCAGCAGGTGCGACAGGCCGAGGATGTCGGCCACGCGCTTCAGGCGTGCTGCGTAGCCGGCACGCGGCTCCTTGCGCACGCGCACACCGAAGAGGATGTTCTCGCGCACGCTCAGGTGCGGGAACAGCGCATACGACTGGAACACCATGGAAATCTTGCGCTGGGCCGGGGGCAGTTGCGTGACGTCGCGTCCGCCGATGTGGATGCTGCCGGAGCTGGGTTTGTCCAGCCCCGCGATCAGGCGCAGGGTGGTCGACTTGCCGCAGCCCGAAGGTCCCAGCAGGACGGTGAACTGCCCCGACTTGACCTCGAAATCGATGTTGCTCACCGCCTGGGCTTGACCCCAGTGCTTGCAGACGCCCTGCAAGGAGATGGCTGCCATGATGGTGTCCTCGTGGAGATGCGATCACGCCGCCGCGCCGCTGCGGATCTGCTCTACCAGCAGGCGCGCGCTCGGTTCGTCGATGATCAGTTCGTTGATGAAGCCGCCGCGCAGCGCGGCCTTGAGGCCCGGCAGCTTGCCGGTGCCGGAAACCACGCACAGCGCATGCGCGGCACGCGTAAAGCACTCCATGTCCGGACCACTGTTGCGGGCATTGAAGGCCACATCGCGCCAGCTGCCATCGGCGCGGAAGAAGACGGTGGCGATGTCGCCGACCAGGCCTTCATCCCGCAGGATCTGGCGTTCTTCTTCACCCAGATAGCCGGCGGTATGGATGTAGCTGCCAGTGGCCTCGGCACCGATGGAGAACAGCAGGATGGAGGCGCGCTCCTGCAGGTCGCGGATGGCCTTGATGCTTTTTTCGCGCCACAGCGCCGTGCGCGTTTCGGGATAGTCGAAGAAGGCCGGCACCGGCAGGTGATGGGCGCGCGCACCGTAGTTCTGGGCAAAGCGCGAGACGATGGATTCGCTGAAGCTGTTGATGAAGCTGGCACCGCTGCCGGAACCATTGAGCGCCACCACATCGACATCGTGCACATGGCGCGGCAGCAGCTGGTCGGCGATCTGCGCCACGGTGGTCCCCCAGGCGAGGCCGATGATGGTGCCGGGGGTGACCAGCGAGTTGACGTAGGCGGCAGCGTGGCAGGTCACCCGCTGCAGGGTTTCCTTGTCGGTCGCGGCCGCAGCCACGGGCACCACCTGGATCGAGCGCAGGCGATAGTGATGGGCAATGGCTGCTTCCAGGCTGCCGGAGACTTGCTGCGGATCGTGGACGCGGATTTCCACCAGGCCACGATCCAGGGCGAAGGACAGCAGGCGCGAGACGGTTGCGCGCGAGGTACCGATTTCATCGGCAATCGCGGCGGTGGTCATGTTCTGGAAGTAGTAGAGCCGCGCTACGCGTACCGCCATGTAGGCAGTTTCCTGTCTATCCCCTTGGGCCATTGTTATTGTGCTTACCAGTGAATGTGAACTTGTGGCGCATGCCCTCGGACTGCCCCCCGGCAGGCCAGGCGGGCTGGGCCTCCTGACAACGTTTTCACGATGGTAGCGAGCGATTGTTACCGCTTGATGAACAAACGTTCCAATTTGCCGCAGAGGCGGCGGGTCAAAAGAAAAGCGACGCACCAGGCGTCGCTTTCAGGGAGGGATCACATGAGCAGAAACATCAGTGCCGCATTACCCGCCGCATCACGATGGGCGGGGCTTCCTGCGGATTGGCACGGGTGTATTCCAGCTCCGGCGCGATCTCGAAGCCGAAGGCCGCATACAGGTCTACCAACTGCGCTTGATCGGTCCGTACCGCCAGCCGCAATTCGCGCACATCAGCCGACTGGGCGCGATGGATCAGGGCTTCCATCAAGTGCTGGGACAGGCGTTCACCCCGGAACGCCGGAGCGATGCCCATGCGGCGGATTTCCCAGACGTCGCTTTCGGTGTCCAGGGGAAGCCAGCGCACCGAGCCGGCTGGCGTCTCGCCGCTGAGCAGGATGAAGGCGCCGCCATGCTGCAAGTCTTCCTGCACATGGTCGGGTGCTTCGCGGTGGCCCGAGGAACTGGGCGCCACCTTGTTGGCCCAGCTGTGACGGGTCAGTTCGGCGATCAGGCTGGCATCTTCCGAGGTGGCTTCACGTATCACCAGGTTCATGACGATCTTTCCTCCTGCACAGGCTATCGGCGGCGCATGCCTTAGCGCACGCGCATGCCCGGCTCGGCACCCGGCCAGGGGTTGAGCACGTAGATGCCCGGATTGGTCTTCTCATCCTTGGCGGATGCGGCCAGCACCATGCCCTCGGAGACGCCGAACTTCATCTTGCGCGGTGCCAGGTTGGCGACCATCACGGTCAGCTTGCCGACCAGGTCTTCCGGCTTGTAGGCCGAGGCGATGCCCGAGAAGACATTGCGGGTGCGGCCTTCGCCGGCATCCAGGGTCAGGCGCAGCAGCTTGGTGGAGCCTTCCACGGCTTCGCAGTTGACGATCTTGGCGATGCGCAGGTCGATCTTGGCAAAGTCATCGATGGAGATTTCCGGCGCCAGTTCTTCGATGGCGCTTTCTGCCGCTGCGGGGGCGGCGGCAGGCGCTTCGGGCGCTTCGAACAGGGCATCCAGCATCTTGGGATCGACGCGTTGCATCAGGTGCGAATAGGCATTGATGACGTGGCCGTCGGCCAGCGGCGCGGCCACATCGTTCCACTGGAAGGGCTGGACCTGCAGGAAGGCTTCCACCTGGGCGGCCAGTTGCGGCAGCACCGGCTTGAGGTAGATGGTCAGGATACGGAAGGCTTCCAGCAGGC
Source organism: Herbaspirillum aquaticum (assembly GCF_002213425.1). Taxonomy (GTDB): domain Bacteria; phylum Pseudomonadota; class Gammaproteobacteria; order Burkholderiales; family Burkholderiaceae_D; genus Herbaspirillum; species Herbaspirillum aquaticum. The sequence goes on from NZ_NJGV01000001.1 coordinate 42,987, forward strand.
GGCTGCAGACTTCGTGCAGTTGCGCATCCTTGCTGCTGTCCTTGGCCAGTTCCCAGGGCTTGTTGGCGTCTACATAGGCGTTGATGGCGTCGGCTTGCTCCATCACCAGGCGCAGGGCCTTGCCGTATTCGCGTTGCTCGTAGAGGCTGCGGATCTCTTCAGCCACGCCGCGCAGCTTGGCCAGGAAGGCGTCATCGGCAGTGGCCCACTGGGTCGAGACGCGGCCTTCGAAGCGCTTGGCGATGAAGCCGGCAGCGCGGCTGGCGATGTTGACGTACTTGCCGATCAGGTCGGCATTGACACGGGCGACGAAGTCGTCCGGGTTGAAGTCCACATCTTCCACCTTGGCATTCAACTTGGCGGCGATGTAGTAACGCAGCCATTCCGGGTTCATGCCGATGTCCAGGTAGCGCAGCGGCGAGATGCCGGTGCCGCGCGACTTGGACATCTTCTCGCCGCTGACCGTGATGAAGCCGTGGGCGAAGACGTTGTTGGGCGTCTTGCGGCCGGCGAACTTGAGCATGGCGGGCCAGAACAGGGTGTGGAAGTAGGTGATGTCCTTGCCGATGAAGTGGTACTGCTCGGTCTTGTCATCGGCCATGAAGGCGTCGAAATCGCGGCCGGTCTTGACGAAGTAATTTTTCAGCGAGGCCAGGTAGCCGATCGGCGCGTCCAGCCAGACGTAGAAGTACTTGCCCGGTGCGTCGGGGATCTCGATGCCGAAATAGGGCGCGTCGCGGCTGATGTCCCAGTCGCCCAGGCCGCCTTCGCCGTCCAGCCATTCGCGCGCCTTGTTGGCCACTTCCGGCTGCAGGCGGTTGCTGTCCAGTGCCCATTCGCGCAGGAAGGCGACGCACTTCGGATCCGAGAGCTTGAAGAAGAAATGCTCAGACGACTTCATCACCGGCGTGGCGCCCGACAGCGTCGAGTAAGGATTCTTCAGGTCGGTCGGCGAATAGACGGCGCTGCAGTTCTCGCAGGAGTCACCGTACTGGTCCTTGGTGCCGCACTTGGGGCATTCACCCTTGATGTAGCGATCCGGCAGGAACATGTTCTTCACCGGATCATAGAACTGGTCGATGGTCTTGGTGGAGATCAGCTTGGCCTCGTCGCGCAGGGCGCGGTAGATTTCCTGCGACAGTTCGTGGTTCTCCGGGCTGTCGGTGGAGCTCCAGTTGTCGAAGGCGATGTGGAAGCCATCCAGGTACTGCTTGCGGCCGGCAGCGATGTTGGCCACGAACTGCTGCGGCGTGATGCCGGCCTTTTCGGCGGCGATCATGATGGGCGCGCCGTGGGCGTCGTCGGCACCGACGAAATGCACCTCATTGCCCTGCATTCGCTGGAACCGGACCCAGATATCGGCCTGGATGTATTCCATGATGTGGCCGATGTGGAAAGCGCCGTTGGCGTAGGGGAGTGCGGTCGTGACGAAGAGTTGGCGAGGTGCGGAAGTGCTCATTGGCGATACGGACGATGCAAGTAGGTTAAGGCGCGTGCGCGCCGAAATAGCAAGAAAGCTGCAAGAAAACTGCCTTGAAAGAGGGGCATTCTATCAGCCACAGGGCCTTGGGCGCAGTAGTTGCTCCATTGCAATCAAAGTGAAGCCTTTTGCAAGGGTGGTTTGAGCGGCGCACGGGGCGGCGCTGGCGCGATTGGTTTAGACTTGCGGGTTCTGAGCAAGGAGAACCAATGAGCATTACCGTGGAAGAGATCAAGGCGGCCCTGTTGCAGGTGATCGACCCCAATACCGGCAAGGATCTGATCCGGGGCAAGGAAGCCCGCAACATCCGCGTCGAGGGTGGCCGCGTGCTGCTGGACGTGGAGTTGGGCTACCCGGCAGCCAGCCAGATCGCGCCGATCCGCCAGCTGGTCGAGGAGGCGCTGGGCAAGCTGCCCGGCGTGACCGGCGTCGAGGCCAACGTCTATTTCAAGATCGTGGCGCATGCGGTGCAGCGCGGCATCAAGCTCAAGAGCAACGTCAAGAACATCATCGCCGTGGCCTCGGGCAAGGGCGGGGTGGGCAAGTCCACCACCGCCGTGAACCTGGCCCTGGCGCTGTCGGCCGAGGGCGCGCGCGTGGGCATCCTGGATGCCGATATCTATGGACCTTCCCAGCCCGTGATGATGGGCATCTCGGGCCAGCCCGAGACCAAGGATGGCAAGACCATGGAGCCGCTGGAGAACCACGGCCTGCAGGTGTCTTCCATCGGTTTCATGATCGATCCGGACGAACCCATGGTCTGGCGCGGCCCCATCGTCACGCAAGCCCTGCAGCAATTGCTGGACCAGACCAACTGGCGCGACCTGGATTACCTGATCGTCGACATGCCGCCGGGCACCGGCGATGTGCAGCTGACCTTGTCGCAGAAGGTGCCGGTCACCGGTGCGGTCATCGTGACCACCCCGCAGGATATTGCGCTGCTGGATGCGCGCAAGGGGTTGCGCATGTTCGAGAAGGTCGGCATCCCCATCCTGGGCATCGTGGAAAACATGAGCATGCACGTCTGTTCCAACTGCGGCCATGCCGAGCCCATCTTTGGCGTGGGCGGTGGCGAGAAGATGTGTGCCGACTTTGGCGTGGATTTCCTGGGCGCCTTGCCGCTGACCATGGAGATCCGCCAGCAGACCGATTCCGGCAAGCCCACCGTGGTGGCTGATCCGGATGGCAAGGTGGCCGAGATCTACAAGGCCATCGCCCGCAAGGTCGCCGTGAAGGTGGCCGAGAAGGCGCGCGACATGACCAGCAAGTTCCCCAGCATCGTGGTGCAGAACGACTGATGCGGGCCTCGGGGCGGGCTGCCGGCATGGCGTGCCGCCCTGCAAAGGCGTTAAAATGACGCCTTTCCGAATTCCTTTGCTTGACCGATGGCCGGCCCTGGCATTCCAGGACCGGCCTGATTTTTACTCGCTATCATGACTGCCACTCAAGTTCGTACCCGTTTCGCTCCCAGCCCTACCGGCTACCTGCACCTGGGCGGCGCCCGCACGGCGCTGTTCTCCTGGGCCTACGCCCGTCGCTTCGGCGGCACCTTCGTGTTGCGCATCGAAGATACCGACGTCGAGCGTTCCACCCCGGAAGCGGTGCAGGCCATCATCGAGGGCATGCAGTGGCTGGGTCTGGAGCATGACGAAGGTCCGTTCTACCAGATGAAGCGCATGGATCGCTATCGCGAAGTGATCGGCCAGATGCTGGAGCAGGGCACCGCCTACTACTGCTACTGCACCCCGGAAGAAGTGGAAGCCATGCGCGAGCGCCAGCGTGCGGCCGGCGAGAAGCCGCGCTACGACGGCACCTGGCGTCCGGAACCGGGCAAGACCCTGCCGGTTATCCCGGAAGGGCGCAAGCCGGTGGTGCGTTTCAAGAATCCGCAGGACGGTGAGGTGAGCTGGAATGACGTGGTCAAGGGCCCCATCACCATCTCCAACCGTGAGCTGGACGACTTGGTGATCGCCCGTCCGGACGGCACGCCGACCTACAACTTCTGTGTGGTGGTCGATGATTGGGACATGAAGATCACCCACGTCATCCGTGGCGACGACCATGTGAACAATACGCCGCGCCAGATCAATATCCTGAAGGCCCTGGGCGGCACGTTGCCCGAGTATGGCCACGTGCCGATGATCCTGGGTGCGGATGGCGAGAAGCTGTCCAAGCGCCACGGTGCGGTCAGCGTGATGGATTATCCTGCCCAGGGTTATCTGCCTGAGGCCATGCTGAACTACCTGGCGCGCCTGGGTTGGAGCCATGGTGACGACGAGATTTTCTCGATGCAGCAGTTCTGCGAATGGTTCGATCTTGATCACCTGACCAAGGCTCCGGCGCAATTCAATCCGGAGAAGCTGAACTGGCTCAACAACCACTACATCAAGCTGGCTGACAACGCCCGTCTGGCTGACCTGGTCCGTCCGTTGCTGCAGGTACAGGGTGCGGTATTCGAGGGTGCGCCTGATCTGGCGGCCGTGATCGCTCTGCTGAAGGATCGCGCCAATACCGTCAACGAGATTGCGGCAGCCGCGCTGATGTTCTATCGCCAGCCGGCCCCGGATGCGGCCCTGGTGGCGCAGCACATTACCGAGGCGATCAAACCGGCGCTGGCTGACTTTGCCCAGCGCGTGGCGACGGTGGAGTGGAGCAAGGAAGCGATTGCGCCCATGATCAAGGAAGTGCTGGCGGCGCACGGCATCAAGATGCCGCAGCTGGCCATGCCGTTGCGCCTGATCGTGGCGGGGCAATTGCAGACGCCGGCCATTGACGCCGTGCTGCAATTGTTTGGCCGTGAGGCTGTACAGGCACGCTTGGCAGCATATCTTTGAAAAAAAGAAATTATTTTTCAAAAAGCTGTTGTCTTTTGAAAAGAGGTATTGCATAATCTCGCTTCTTCGCAACGGGGGTATAGCTCAGCTGGGAGAGCGCTTGCATGGCATGCAAGAGGTCAGCGGTTCGATCCCGCTTACCTCCACCAGCGACCCGCAGATGTTTGGCGGTGATATTTCAGGCGAAGCTTGAAGTGTAGAAAAAAGAAGTAATGTGAAGTACCTGCTTGTCCCCTTCGTCTAGAGGCCTAGGACATCACCCTTTCACGGTGAGTACGGGGGTTCGAATCCCCCAGGGGACGCCAGATTTCGATATCTGCGCTGTCACCCAGCAGGCAGCGCAGGTATGTAGCGGTACAGTGTCCCCTTCGTCTAGAGGCCTAGGACATCACCCTTTCACGGTGAGTACGGGGGTTCGAATCCCCCAGGGGACGCCAGGTTTAAGGCAGTCCGGTTGCCGCCGGGTTGTTTGAAAGTTGAAGTAGTCTGATTGATCAGGCTACCTTGAGGTTGGATAGTCCGGAGTTTGGGACTTTTCCTTTCGCAGGGGGTATAGCTCAGCTGGGAGAGCGCTTGCATGGCATGCAAGAGGTCAGCGGTTCGATCCCGCTTACCTCCACCAGCGACCCGCATGAAAGTGTGGGGTGAATTGGCGGAAGAGCTGATTCGAGGAATGTAGTAGTTGTGACCGTTTTGTCCCCTTCGTCTAGAGGCCTAGGACATCACCCTTTCACGGTGAGTACGGGGGTTCGAATCCCCCAGGGGACGCCAAATAAAAAAGCCCGCGCAAGCGGGCTTTTTTGTTTGGCGGCACCTAGCGATGTGCTTGAGCACATCGCGGGGGGGATTCGAAAGGTTTCGCTTGCAAGCGAAACCGGGCCCGCGGCACGTGGGCGAATCCCTCGCTCGCGCAGCGAGCGTTAGCCTACGATTGAGCGCGCACCGAGCGCAATCCAAGCCAACCCAGCCAACAGAAAGCCCGCGCAAGCGGGCTTTTTTGTTTGGCGCCCCCAAGTCCATTTGTCTCCCCAGTAACATTTTCCCCCGGCATTTTGCGCTATCCTCCCGGCAAACCTCACCGCAGGAGCCCTCATGACCGCAGCCGCCCATCTCGACATCGACCCTCGTGGCCTGGCCACGCTGACCCTCAATCGTCCCGACGTCCACAATGCTTTCGATGATCAGCTGATCGCCCACCTGATCGACCTCATCCACGAGGCGCGTGACGACAAACGCACTCGCGTCCTGCTGCTGGCCTCCACCGGCAAGTCCTTCTCCGCCGGCGCCGACCTGGCCTGGATGCGCCGCATGGCCGATGCCTCGCGCGAGGACAATCTGCACGATGCCCGCAAGCTGGCACTGCTGATGGAAACCCTCAACAGCTTCCCGGCACCGACGGTGGCCAAAGTACAGGGAGCGGTGATGGGCGGCGGTGTTGGCCTGGTCTCCTGCTGCGACATCGTGATCGCCTCCGAGGCGGCCTTCTTTGCGCTCTCCGAAGTCAAGCTGGGCCTGGCCCCGGCAGCCATCAGCCCCTACGTGATCGCCAAGATGGGCGTGTCACAGGCACGCCGCTTCTTCGTCTCGGGCGAGCGCTTCTCGGCCATCCGTGCCGCCGCCATCGGGCTGGTGCATGAGGTGGTGCTGGCCCAGGAACTGGATGCCAAGGTCCTGCAAGTGATCGACACCTTGCTGGCCAACGGGCCACAGGCGATGCGCGCTGCCAAGCAACTGGTCCAGGTTGCCAACCCGCTGCAGGTCACGTCCGAACTGGCGGAATATACGGCCGGCGTCATCGCCGACCTGCGTGCCTCCCCGGAGGGACGCGAAGGCCTGCGCGCCTTCCTCGAAAAAGAGACGCCCGCCTGGACGCGCGCTTCATCTTCAGCAGGATAAACATGAAGTCTTTGCATGTAGCCATCGCCGGTGCCGGCCCGGCCGGCTTGGCCATGGCGCTCTATCTCAAGCGCGCCGGCCATCGCGTCACCTTGCTGGAGCGCTTCGTCACGGCCGCGCCAGTGGGTTCCGGCCTGATCCTGCAGCCCACCGGACTGACGGTGCTGGAAGACCTGGGCCTGTTCTCGCGCATCGCCGCACTGGGCCAGCGTATCGACCGCCTCTACGGGGCCGACGCCCGCAGCGGCAGGACGGTGCTGGATGTGCGATATGACGCCGTGCGCGGTGGACGCTATGGCATTGCCGTCCATCGTGCGGCCCTGTTCGGCGTCCTGCAGGAGGCCGCGCAGCGGGAAGGGATCGAAGCCGAAACCGGCCATGAGATCAACGGCCTGGAGCAGGGCAGCGCCGGTGCCAGCCTGACGACAGCGGACGGCCGCCGCATCGGCCCCTTCGATCTGGTCATTGATGCCAGCGGTGCCCGTTCTCTGCTGCGCCGCTACGCGCTCAATACCTGCGAGCCCAAGCGGCTGCCCTATGGCGCCTTCTGGATTTCCTTGCGGGCCCGGCCCGGCCTGTCGTTCGGTATCAATTCACTGGTACAGCGCTATCGCCGCGCCAGCACCATGATCGGCGTGCTGCCCATCGGTCGCCCCAGACAGCAGGATGATCCCATGGTGGCCTTCTTCTGGAGTACCAAGCCGGACCAGGCGGAGCAGCTCAAGCAGCGGGGGCTGGAGGCATGGAAGGAGGGAATTCATGCACTGTGGCCGGAATGTGAACCCTATCTGGCCCAGATCGATGGTTTCGAGCAAATGACGCTGGCGCGTTACGGGCATCACACCTTGCCTGCGCCCTATGGACAGCGGCTGGCCATCATCGGCGATGCCGCCCACTCCACCAGCCCGCAGCTGGGGCAGGGGGCCAACATGGCCCTGCTCGATGCACGGGCGCTGATCCACGCCCTGCAGCAGTCCGATACGCCGGAGCAGGCGCTGCCGCGCTATGCCGCCTCGCGACGCCGCCACGTGCGGACCTTCCAGGCGATGTCGGCGATGTTCACGCCCTTCTACCAGTCCGATTCGGCGTGGTTGCCGTGGATGCGCGACCAGCTGGCGGCACGCCTGTCGATGGTGCCACCGGCACCGCAACTGCTGGCACGGATGGTGGCCGGTACCCTGGTCGATCCCTTCACCTCGATTGGCTTGAAGGAACACGACTGGAACGCCGCACCCCAACCCTCGGTCCCAGGCTGATCGCGCTCAGCCCGAGCAGACGTTTTTCTTCATTTGCGCTCTTCACGGCAGAACATGCGGCTGCGCAGCTGGCAACGTTCGCGTTCCTCGGGCGTCATCGCTTCCCAGCGAGCGCGCATGAAGCGGCGCTTCTCATGCCAGCCGCCATGCCGCCCGCGAAAGCCCCCGAACAGTACCCGGCACAGCACCAGCAATCCCAGCGCCCGCCAGAAGCCGATCTCGGCCACACCCGGGAAGATCGGTGGCATTACCCAGTTCCACAGCAGCATCACCACCACGCCCAGCACCGGCACGCACAGCAGGCACAGCAGCAGCTTCACGCCCCAGCGGCGCGGGTCACGCCCGCCACGGAAGCCCCGATCGCGGCGTGCCGGGGCAGGGGGATTTTGAGGCATCTCGTTCTGATCCATTACATCTCCAATTCGTCATAAACCGCCTGCAAGCGCTCGCGCAGATGCAGGACTGCATAGCGCTTGCGCGCCAGCAGGGTATTCAAGCCGGTACCACTGGCAGCGGCCATTTCCTTGAAGCTGAGGCCATCGAGTTCGTGGGCGATGAAGACCTCGCGCTGCGCTGGCGGCAATTCGTCCAGGGCTGCCTGCAAGGCCTCGATCAGCGCCGCACGGGCGTAGGCGGCTTCCGGCCCCCCGTCGCTGGCCGGCAGGACCAGGTCCAGCCGCCAGCTGTCTTCGCCACCCTCGACTTGCTCGATGTCGTGCGTCTCGGGCAAGGGCTCTTCCTTCTTCTTGCGGAAGCGGTCGATGATGCGGTTGCGCGCTACCCGGAACAACCAGGCGCTGACCTGCTCGATCGGCTCCGGCAGGCGGTAGGCCTGGACGAACTCGTAAAACACTTCCTGCAGGATGTCTTCGGCCTCGCCGGCGTCAGCCACCCGGCGGCGGATGAAGCCGCCCAGCCGGCTGCGTTCGCGCATGACGGTGGCGGTGATCTCGCGGTCCTGGTCGCTCATCGGGGAGAGGGTGGAAATGGGCTGCATGCCCTGAAGACGGCTGTTCTCAGGGCATATTGTGGACCGGCAGGAAAAAAAGGGGGGAAACTGCGAAGGGGAAATGAAGAAACAAGCAAAACCAGCGCATTTGCGCGGGGAGCGATGGCCCTGGAGGCCGCTCCCCGCCTGAGGCTCCAGCCCTTACAGTTCGATGCGCGTGCCCAGCACCTGCAGGAACTGCGCCAGCCACGCCGGATGGGCCGGCCAGGCCGGGGCCGTGACCAGTTTGCCGTCGGTGATGGCGGCATCCACGGCGATATCGGCGAAGTGTCCGCCGGCCAGCTTCACTTCCGGCGCGCAAGCGGGATAGGCCGACACGTTCTTGCCCTCCAGTACGCCAGCCGCGGCCAGCACCTGCGGACCATGGCAAACCGCGGCGATGGGTTTGTCGGCCTTGGCGAAGGCTTGCACCAGTTCGATCACCTTGGGGTTCAGGCGCAGGTATTCCGGGGCGCGGCCACCGGCCACCACCAGCGCGTCATAGCCAGCCGCGCTGACATCGTCGAAGCTGGCGTTGAGGGCGAACTGGTGGCCAGGCTTTTCGGTATAGGTCTGGTCGCCTTCGAAGTCGTGGATGGCGGTCTTGACCTTGTCGCCGGCTTTCTTGCCGGGGCAGACCGCATGGACCGTGTGGCCGACCATCTGCAGGGCCTGGAAGGGCACCATGGTTTCGTAATCCTCGGCGAAGTCACCGGTCAAGAGCAGGATCTTCTTTGCAGCCATCGTCATCTCCTTGGGAAAAGGCCGCCGGCGCGGGGAGGGACCGGGCGGCCGGGTTGAAACACATGTTGTTGCGGGCTGGCTCGGGCAGGATCTACTCCAGCCAGCGCATCCGGCGCGACTGTCCCATCAGGAAGTCGCGGTTGAGCTCCACGCAGTCGCGCAGGTAGCTCCACAGGGCCGACACTCGCGCCACGTGGCGCTGCTCGCTGGAAGCCACCAGCCAGAAGGTGCGGGTGATGGCGATCTGTTCGGGCAGCACCGGCACCAGCTCGTCGGACTGCTGCGCCAGGAAGCAGGGCAGGATCGCCAGCGCCCGGCCGGCATAGGCCGCCGTATATTGCGCCACCACGCTGGTGCTGCGGAAGGCCCGGAAAGCGTCAGGCGCCACCGTATCCTTGTAGCGCAATTCTTCACTGAAGACCAGGTCATCGATATAGCCAATGAAGTTGTGTTGCGCCAGGTCATCCATGGTGTGAATCGGCGCGTGCCTGGACAGGTAGTCACGTGAAGCATAAAGCTTCAGGACATAGTCGGACAGTTTTGTGACCACGTAATTACCCGACAGCGGACGTTCGATCGACACGCTGATGTCGGCCTCATGCTTGGACAGGTTCACGAAACGCGGCATCGGCAGCATGTCCACCGTAATGTGCGGATTGCGGGCGCAGAAATGCGCAAGGTGCGGTGCCAGCACGAAGGTACCGAAGCCTTCCGTGGCGCCCAGCCGCACCTGGCCGGAGAGCTTGCTGTTGTGTCCGCCCAGTTCTTCGGTGGCGGCGTACAGGGTGCTTTCTACCTGTTCGGCATATTCCACCAGGCGGTAGCCGTCGGCGGTGAGCTTGTAGCCGTGGTTGTTGCGATCGAAGAGCTGGCTGCCGACCTGCTCCTCGAAGCGCTTCATGCGGCGCGAGACGGTCGAGTGGTCGATGCCCAGTTTCTTGGCCGCATCCACCAGGCCCTGGCTGCGGGTGAGTTCGAGAAAGATCCTGAGATTGTCCCAGTCCAGCATGTGGTCTCCATGAGTGCATCACCAGCGTTGTGCATCAATGCAAAAGCGTTTTGTCTTTGTGGTTATTGTATCGATAAATACGCACATGCAGAATAGCGGGGCCGTGATGCCGCCCGGGAAGACAGAGGCGACAGGCGGCAGGAGACAGCGGCAAGACCCGGCGTCCATGAACGCGGGCAGGTCCGACAACAATCACAAGATCAAGGAGACAAGATGTCCAAGAACGCTTTCAGCCGTTCCCTCACGGCGGCGGCCGTCGCCTGCACGGTTTCGCTGGCCACCACGGCCATGCCGGCCCTTGCCCAGGATGCCAACACCGTCAAGATCGGCGTGCTCACCGACATGTCCGGCCCCTACTCGGCCATGGGCGGCCAGGGATCGGTAGTGGCGGCCAAGATGGCGGTGGAAGACTGCCTCAAGAATGAGTGCAAAGGCATGAAGATCGAGATCCTCTCGGCCGACAACCAGAACAAGCCCGACGTCGGCGTGACGCGTGCCCGCGAATGGCTGGACCGCGACAAGGTCGAGGCCATCGCCGACCTCACCAATTCCTCGGTGGCGCTGGCGGTGCAGAAGCTGATCAAGGAGAAGGGCGGCATCGCCATGTACAGCGGCCCGGCCACCGGTGCCCTGACCACCGCCGAATGCGCCACCAACGGCTTCCACTGGATGTTCGACACCTACTCGCAAGCCGCCGGTGCGGCAGCGGCGCTGACCAAGCTGGGCAACAAGTCCTGGTACTTCGTGACGGTGGACTATGCCTTCGGCCATTCGCTGGAGAAGGATGCCTCCGATGTGGTCAAGGCCAATGGCGGCACGGTGGTGGGGTCGGTGCGTCACCCGCTCAATGCGTCGGACTTCTCCTCCTTCCTGCTGCAGGCGCAGGCCTCCAAGGCCCAGGTGATCGGGCTGGCCAATGGCGGCACCGATGTGGTCAATGCCATCAAGCAGGCGCGTTCCTTTGCCGTCGGCGGCAAGGACCAGCGCCTGGTGGCGCTGCTGGTGTTCCTGTCGGATGTGCATGCGCTGGGGCTGGAGGCGGCGCAAGGCCTGGTCTATACCGATGGCTTCTACTGGGATTACGACGAGCAGACGCGTGCCTTCTCCAAGCGCTTCGAAGCGCAGTTCAAGAACATCAAGCCGACCATGGTGCAGGCCGGTGTCTATTCCAGCGTCTACCAGTTCCTGAAGGCGCGTGCGGCAGCCAAGACCTCGGACTGGAAGGTCGTGGCCCAGAAGATGCGTGAAATCCCGATCTCCGACGCCGTCATGCGCAACGCCTCCATCCGCCCGGATGGCCGCGTGATCCACGACATGTACCTGTACCAGGTCAAGACCCGGGCCGAATCCAAGGCCCCGTGGGATTACCTGAAGCTGCTGTCGGTGATCCCGGCCCAGCAGGCCTTCCGTCCGATGGACGCGGCCTGCCCGCTGGTCAAGCAGTAATGCCTGTGGCCGGGAGCCGCTCCCGGCCTTGCTCTCCCCATCCTGTTCACCTCTTCACAATGGAAATTGCAATGAGCCAAGCCAACATCCCCAACGTTCCCCTGTACCTCAACGGTGAAAAGGTGCAGTCCACTTCCAAGGAGTGGCGCGACGTATTGAACCCGGCCACCCAGGAAGTCGTGGCCCGCGTGCCCTTCGCCACCAAGGAAGAAGTCGACCGGGCCGTGGCCAACGCCAAGGAAACCTTCAAGACCTGGCGCAATACCTCACTGGCGCAGCGCATGCGCATCATGCTGAAGTTCCAGCAACTGCTGCGCGAGAACATCGCCCCGCTGGCTGAACTGATCACCCGCGAACACGGCAAGACCTTGCCGGACGCCGAAGGCGAAGTCATGCGCGGCCTGGAAGTGGTGGAGCACGCCTGCTCGATCACCTCGCTGCAGCTGGGCGAGCTGGCCGAGAACGTGGCCGGCGGCGTGGACGTCTACACGCTCTACCAGCCGCTGGGCGTGGGGGCCGGCATCACCGCCTTCAACTTCCCGGTGATGCTGCCTTGCTTCATGTTCCCCATCGCGGTGGCCTGCGGCAATACCTTCGTGTTGAAGCCCTCCGAGCAGGATCCGACTTCCTCGCTGTTCCTGGTCGAGCTGGCCAACCAGGCCGGCCTGCCGCCAGGCGTGTTGAACGTGGTGCATGGCGGCCCGGATGTGGCCAACATGATCTGTGACCATCCCGATATCAAGGCGGTCTCCTTCATCGGTTCCACCCATGTCGGTACCCACATCTATCGCCGCGCCAGCGAAGCCGGCAAGCGCGCCCAGTGCATGATGGGTGCCAAGAACCACTGCATCGTCTTGCCCGATGCCCCCAAGGACCAGGCCATCAACAACCTGCTGGGCGCGGCCTTCGGTGCAGCCGGCCAGCGCTGCATGGCCAATTCGGTGGTGGTGCTGGTGGGACAGACGCGCGAATGGATTCCCGAGATCGTCGAACGCTCCAAGGCCATGAAGGTCGGCCCCGGCACCGACCGCAAGGCCGATGTTGGTCCGCTGGTCTCCAAGGCGGCCAAGGAACGCGTCGAACGCCTCATCGCCAGCGGCGTGGAGCAGGGCGCCAAGCTGCTGCTCGATGGCCGCAACTGCAAGGTGGCCGGCAGCGAGAACGGCAACTTCGTGGGACCGACCGTCTTCACCGGCGTGAAGCCCGAGATGGACATCTACACCCAGGAAATTTTCGGCCCGGCCATGTGCATCGTCGAACTGGAGACGCTCGATGAAGCCATTGCCTTCATCAACGCCAACCCGAACGGCAACGGTACTTCCATCTTCACCAGCTCGGGCTATGCGGCGCGCAAGTTCCAGAACGAGATTGACGTCGGCCAGGTCGGCATCAACGTGCCCATTCCCGTGCCGGTGGCCTACTTCAGCTTCACCGGTTCGCGGGCTTCCAAGCTGGGCGACCTCGGTCCCAATGGCAAGCAGGCCGTCACCTTCTGGACCCAGACCAAGACCGTCACTGCACGCTGGTACGCACCCGATGAAGAAGCCGGCCAGGTCAACACCACCATCACCCTGAAGTAAGGAGAGCAGCATGAGCGCCAACATCGTCTTCATCGGCCTGGGCAATATGGGTTTGCCCATGGCGCAAAACCTGGTCAAGGCCGGCTTTCCGGTCAGCGGGCATGACCTGGTCAAGGCCAGCGTGGACAAGCTGGTGGAGGCCGGCGGCAAGACCGAGGCCGATTCCATGGCGGCCGTGGCCAAGGCCGACGTGGTCATCACCATGCTGCCGGCCAGCCGTCACGTGGAGTCCCTCTACCTGGGCGAGGCCGGGGTGCTGGCCTCGGCCAAGCCGGGGGCCCTCTTGATCGACTGCTCCACCATCGCTCCGGAAGCGGCGCGCAAGGTCGCGGCAGCGGCCAAGGCGCGCGGCTTCGAGATGCTCGATGCACCCGTCTCCGGGGGCACCAACGGGGCGACGGCGGGCACCTTGACCTTCATGGTGGGCGGCAGCAAGGAGGCCTTCGAGGCCGCCCAGCCCTATCTGCAGAAGATGGGCCGTGCGATCTATCACGCCGGGGACAGCGGCAGCGGCCAGACCGTCAAGGTCTGCAACAACATGCTGCTGGGCATCCTCATGATCGGGACGTCCGAAGCGATTCGCCTGGGCATGGCCAATGGCATGGATCCCAAGGTACTTTCGGAAATCATGTCCAAGAGCTCGGGCCGCAACTGGACGCTGGAAGTCTACAACCCTTGCCCCGGCGTGATGGACACTGCTCCGGCTTCCAAGGGCTATGCAGGTGGGTTTGGCGTGGACCTGATGCTCAAGGACCTGGGGCTGGCGGTGGAAAATGCGCTGGCCACCAACTGCGCCATTCCGCTGGGATCGACGGCGCGCAATCTGTACGACATCCACAGCATGAACGGGGCAGGCAAGCTGGACTTCTCCAGCATCTTCAACATGCTGGGCAAGGCGAAGTAACAGCGGTTGGGGAGTGCAGCAAAAAGGGACAGCCTCTTGCGGGGCTGTCCCTTCGTTTTTCTGGGTGCTGATGTGCAGCTTATTTCTTCACTTCATCCTCGATGTGGGCGCGGATGATGTCGGCGAAATTGGCATCGGCCGTAAAGCCCAGCGCCTTGGCGCGCTTGGCTTCGAAGGCGCCGGGCCAGGAGTTGACGATGCGTTTGATGGCTTCGTCTTCCTTCCATTCGATCAGCTGCACCACTTCCTTGCCAGCCACCTGTTCCAGGGCCTCGACCATGTCCTTGACGGTCACGCACAGGCCGTCGATGGAGAGGAAGCGGGCCAGGCCCAGGTCGGCGCCATTGATTTCATGGCCGTGGATCAGGTTGGCGATGGCCTGGCGCGGCGACATCAGCCACATGCGGGTGTCCGGCGTGACCGGGCAGACCGAGGGCTGGCCATTGAGCGGCTCGCGGATGATACCCGAGGCGAAGCTGGACGCGGCCTTGTTGGGTGCGCCCGGACGCACCGAAATGGTCGGCATGCGCAGCGCACGGCCGTCGATGAAGCCCTTGCGTGAATAATCCTGCACCAGCAGCTCACCCATGACCTTTTGCGCACCGTAGGAGCTTTGCGGCATCAGCAGGGTGTTGTCGGGGACCACGGCCGGCAGTTCGCCGCCGAACACCGCCACCGAGCTGGTGAAGACCACGCGCGGCTTGGTGCCCAGGGCGCGGGCGCGTTCCAGGATGACGCGGGTGGCGTCGAAGTTGATCTTCATGCCCAGGTCGAAATCGGCCTCGGCATGGCCACTGACGATGGCGGCCAGGTGGAAGATGGACTGCGTCTCGGGTGTAATGACGCGCTCGATCACGGCAGCGTCGGCGATGTCGCCGGTGACGGCTTCAATGCGCGGATCATTGAATCCCTGGGCCGGTACCACGTCCAGCAGGGTGATGCGCTTGATCTCTTGCGCCTGGCCGTCGCGGCCGGTCAGGGTGCCGCGCTGCAGCAGCTGGCGCGCCAGTCGGCTGCCCAGGAAACCGGCGCCGCCGGTGATGACGATATGCATGTGTTCTCCTCGTGATCTGTCGTCGGAATAGGGGGATATGAACGCTTGAGCGAAACCCGTGCAGCGCATTATAGCGGAAGTTGTAATACAACTTTGGGAATATGAAGCGGAAGTCACAAAAGCCCATGCCTGCGCGGTATCATGCGCGCCATGAAGACTTCCTCCTCCTCCAAGCCGCAGGTGTCGGCGCTTGCATCCATGGCCGCCGCCGCACGCGGCAAGACCACGCTGGCCGACCATGTCACCAGCGTACTGGCACAGCAGATCCGCAGCGGTGAATTCGCCCCGGATGTGCGCTTGCCATCGGAGATGGAGTTGACTGAACGTTTTTCGGTGAGCCGCACGGTGATCCGCGAAGCGATTTCGCGGTTGAAGTCCGAGGGACTGGTCGGCTCGCGCCGGGGCAGTGGCACGGTGGTCTTGCCGGTGACGCAGGCCACGCCCTTCCGGCTGGACCTGAACGTGGATGATGGCCGTGACTCCATCCAGGCGGTGCTGCGGGTGATCGAGCTGCGGCGCGGGGTGGAAGGGGAGATGGCGGCCCTGGCGGCGCAGCGCCGCACGCGCGCGCAGAACCTGGCGATCCAGCAGGCCTTGCAAGCCATCGATGCGGCAGCTGCGGCCGGGCGCGATGGCGTGCAGGAGGATTTCGCCTTCCATGCCGCCATTTCCAATGCTTCGCACAATCCGCTCTACACCTCGCTGGTGCAGTTCCTGAGCCAGTTCCTGCATGCCGCCATCCGCGTGGCGCGCATGAACGAAGCGCGCAGCAACGAGTTCGTGCAGCAGGTGCGCGCCGAACATGCGGCGCTGGCGCAAGCGATCAACGATGGCAACGCCGAGGCTGCGCGGGCAGCGGCCTTGCGCCACATGGAGCAGTCGGCCCAGCGCCTGC
Source organism: Herbaspirillum aquaticum (assembly GCF_002213425.1). Taxonomy (GTDB): domain Bacteria; phylum Pseudomonadota; class Gammaproteobacteria; order Burkholderiales; family Burkholderiaceae_D; genus Herbaspirillum; species Herbaspirillum aquaticum. Next base: position 59,073 of record NZ_NJGV01000001.1, read on the forward strand.
AGGCGGCCGACAGGGCTTTCTGGGCAAGCGCGGAAGGGCAGGCGGCGGCGCGGGATTTGGCGCGGGTGAGGGAGGGTGGATGAGCTTCGGGCTTCATCTATTTGCCTTAATACAGGCATAAAAAAACGCTGCACCAGGCAGCGTTTTTTATTGGCATCGGCTAACGATCAGCCGCGCACGACCTTCTTGTACTCGTTGGTGCGGGTGTCGATTTCGATGTCGTCATCCTGGCTCACGAACAGCGGCACCATCACGGTGATCTGGTTGGCTTCGATGGCGTTTTCGATCTTGGCTTCCTTCAGGACGTTGCCCGAGGTGTTGCCCTTAACGGCCGGTTCCGAGTAGGCAACCTTGCGCACGATGGTGGTCGGCATTTCGACCGAGATGGCCTTGCCGTCGTAGAAGACAGCTTCGCACTGCATGCCGTCCTTCAGGTAACCGATGGCGTCGCCCATGTTCTCGCCTTCGATTTCGTACTGGTTGTACTCTTCGTCCATGAAGACGAACAGCGGGTCAGCGAAGTACGAATAGGTCACCGGCTTCTTGTCCAGCACCACGACGTCGAACTTGTCGTCGCCACGGAAGACGCTTTCTTGCGGGCTGTTGGTCAGCAGGTTCTTCATCTTCCACTTGTAGGTGAAGCCGGTACGGGAAGAACCGTTGACGTCCGAGCGCAGGACGATCATGGGCTTGCTGTCGACCATAATGATGTTGCCGACGCGGATTTCTTTTGCAAATTTCATAGCGATGTGTCGTGAAAAGTAGGTTTTTTCAAACTGTCAGTAGCCCACTGGTAAAACTTCTAAAACTTCACCGCAAGCCCACGTACGATTGAATTCCAAACTGCGTTAAAACGGTAGCCCGCTATTTTAACCCATTTTCGTTGCTCTTCCACTCTTCGAGGGCGAGCCGGCGGGCGAAGCCGAGCAAATTGTCCATCCAGTCGCCATTTGCCAACAGCTTCTGCGCCCATTGTTCAGCTTGGCCCGACAATGCCGGCAGTTCGGCCTGCAGCGTCTGCCAGCTTGCCTGCCAGTCAAGGTTGCCTGGATAAGCGCCGTTCCAGGCCCGGTTGAGGTCGATGACGGCGGGCGTGGCCGGGTCATAAATCTTCAGGAAGGCGTTGAGCTTGGTGTGGTGCAGGTTCTTGTCCTGGTGATAGATGTTCCAGACGAAGGGGCGCCCGGCCCACTGGGCGCGGGCGAAGGAATCTTCACCTCGCACGAAATTGAGGTCGCAGCTCCACAGCAAGCGGTCGTAATCGGTCTGCGCCACGAAGGGCAGCACGCGCACCGTCAATGCCCCTTGGGTCGCCGCCACCCCGGCGCGCATCGGTACGCCAAGGAAGGCCTCGACCGCAGGGCGGCCCACGCCTTCCGGCACCAGGCAGGTGACAGGGGAGGGCGACGCCTGCCAGGCCGCAAACAATTCGGGAATCGGGGCGTAGTCGTAGCAGAACAGCGAGACCTTGCAGGCCTGCGCTTCGGACGCTGTCACGCCCAGCCGGGCCAGGAAGGCAGGTCCTTCGTTCGCGGCCAGGAAGACCTGCCGTCGGGCTTGCAGATCGGCTTCAAAGGTGAGTCCGCCGGTTCGTTCATTGAAGCCCGGGAAGAAGAAATACTTGGTCAGCTTCAGCGTGCGATGCGGGGAGGGCAGGGTGTGGCAGCCTTCGACCCAGGGTTCGGCCGACAAGCCTTCCAGGTTGAACCAGACGGGCTTGGGCGAGCGCTGTGCCATGGCTTCCACATAACCGGGCGGGATCTCGCAGCCGAAGAATTCGATGACGATATCGGCCACGTCATCGGCCGTGAACAGACCGTCCTGGCCGCGCCAGTGCTGGACCCTCACGCCGCTGAGCTCTTGTGTATCGGCCAGCGTGTCCACCGTCGGCCAGATGCGCCGGAAGCTCACCAGGTCATCTACCCACAGCCGCACCGCCAGCCCGTGCTCATGCGCCAGCTGCCGCGCCAGGCGCCAGCAGATGCCGATATCGCCATAGTTGTCGACGACCTTGCAGAACAGGTCCAGGGAGCGCAGGGGATTGGGGCGGGAATTCATCGATATGCAGGAAAATGCGGAGGCAGGCCGCATGATACCGGCTTGGCGCAGGGTCCGACGAAGGGAAATGAACAACATGGACAAATTTTTTCAAATTAAATCGCTTGCAATTCAATTTTGAACAGTTTAATATGCAGCACATGGACAAGACGCACACCACGAATCTCCCGGACGCACTGATCGACGAAGCCCTGCTTCTCGACAACCAGCTGTGTTTTGCGATGTATTCGGCGTCGCTGGCCATGACCAAGGCTTACAAGAAGATCCTGGCTCCGCTGGAGATCACCTATCCGCAATATCTGGTGATGCTTGTGCTGTGGGAGAAGGATGGCGTCACGGTCTCGGAACTGGGCGCACGCCTGTTCCTGGATTCTGGTACGCTGACCCCGCTGCTCAAGCGCATGGAAAGCATGGGTTTGCTTCACCGCAACCGGGATGCTGGCGATGAGCGCCGGGTGGTCGTGAGCCTGAGCGATGGCGGCCGCGCGTTGCGTGAGAAGGCCAAAGCGGTACCGCAGCAGATGAGCTGCATGCTGCCCACGCTGGACCAGATCAAGGCGCTGGTGATGGAGTTGAAACAGGTTCGCAAGGGCCTGGTCGACGCCGAAGATGAATGAAAATGTAACAAGCTTTGTGTTTTATGTTGTGCGCAATAATATAGTTAATTATTTATATCGCTATATCGTTGGCGCAGCCTGACCGAAGATTGCAACACCGGAAACGTCAGCAACATCAGCAACATCAGCAACATCGGCAACATCAGCAAGACCGCAAGTGAAGCAGCAAGAGATTGGAAGCCAGTGCTGACCGAAAGCGAATCTTTCGGCATCACACCCCTCAAACGTAGCCCGCAAGGGTGACGACAACCTGAACTTTGAAAGGAAATACCATGCCTTCGAACAAGATTGAAAAAGCCCTGTACACCGCTACCGCTACCGCCACTGGCGGCCGTGAAGGTTCGGCCAAGTCCTCCGACGGCGTGCTGGACGTCAAGCTGTCGACCCCCAAGGAACTGGGCGGCGCCGGTGGTAACGGCACCAACCCGGAACAGCTGTTCGCCGCCGGTTACTCGGCTTGCTTCCTGGGCGCGCTGAAGTTCGTCGCCGGCCAGGCCAAGGTGGCCCTGCCTGCGGATGCCAGCATCACCGGCAAGGTCGGTATCGGCCAGATTCCGGGCGGTTTCGGCATCGAAGCCGAACTGAACATCTCGCTGCCGGGCATCGACCAGGCCGTGGCGCAAGATCTGGTGAACAAGGCTCACCAAGTGTGCCCGTACTCCAACGCCACCCGTGACAACATCAACGTCACCCTGAACCTGGTGTAATGGCTGGGTTCGGCTTCCTGCCTGATCCGGGCGGGAAGGCGTAAAAAATCGCCGCTGCGACTTCTGTCCCAGCGGCGATTTTCATGGGCGATCAGGAAAGATCAGACCGCGCCGCGTGTCTCTACATACAGCGCATAGAGAGAGTGGCTGCTCGCCATGAACAGACGATTTTTCTTGGTGCCGCCAAAGACCAGGTTGGGGCAGCGCTCTGGAAGATGGATGTGGGCGATGGCTTTGCCTTGCGGGTTGAATACGCGCACACCGTCGAGTTCTTCAGCCTTGGCGTCCAGTGCGCCGTTGCTGCCCCAACCGCACCACAGGTTGCCATCCACGTCGATCTTGAAACCATCGATCCCGCCAGGGCCGTTGGCATCGATCACCAGGCGGCGGTTGCCGATGCGGGTGCCGTCACTGCTCATGTCGTAGGCCCAGATGACGCGGCTGGGCGTGGCGCGCGATTCGTTGATGTAGAGGATCTTTTCATCCGGAGAAAACGCCAGGCCGTTGGGGCCGGCGAGCTGGTCCGTGATCAGCGAGACCTTGCCACTGCGGCCGTCGATGCGATAGACCGAGTGCGGCAATTCGGATACCTGCTTGTCGCCCTCCCATTCCCCGGCGATGCCGAAGGGCGGATCGCTGAACCAAATCGAGCCATCGGATTTGCAGATGATGTCGTTGGGCGAGTTGAAACGCTTGCCATTGTAGTTGTCGGCCAACACCGTGATGCTGCCGTCGTATTCAGTGCGGGTCACGCGACGGGTGAGGTGTTCGCAGGCCAGCAGGCGCCCCTGGCGGTCACGCGCCAGGCCGTTGCTGTTGTTGGACGGCTGTCGGAATACCGAGGTCGTGCCAGTGGTTTCATCCCATCGCATGATGCGGTTGTTGGGAATGTCGGAAAAGAGCAGGTAGCGTCCGTCGCCAAACCAGACCGGCCCCTCGACCCAGCGAAAACCGGTGGCCAGCCGTTCCACACTGGAACTGAACAGGCGGTACTTGAGGAAGCTCTTGTCGAGTACCTCCACGCTGGGATCCGGATAGCGCTGGCTGGGAATGAACTCGCCATTCTGGGCGCGGGCGCTGATGGCGGTGGCTGCCAAGCCAAGCCCGGCCATCAAGGTTGTACGACGAGTTGGGCTAAAATTGGCTGAAGTGTTCTTGTTGTGCTGCGACATCGAAGTCTCCATGGTCAGGGATGGTCGTTCCACGTCAACGCGACGAGGGCGATCCAGAAAGCCTAATGGCGGGGAATCGAGGAAGACAGCGTCGCCCGGGGCGGGCTGCTGGCGCTGGTGGACATCTTCCCTGGCGCGGACCTGTCAGTGCGATAGTCCGTTCTTGTGGTAAGACATCGTACATCATGAATTGCCATTTGACAATCCGACCGCCGCATTGACAAAGGAGGGCCCGCGGCAGCGCGAGCGCGACCGCGACGGGCGCGACAGCCAGGCGGGGACTGACTCAGGCCTGCCCAGCCGGCTGTCTCACCACCTGTTGCAGCAAGGTACGGGCGACGCAGCGATGGAAGGGCATGATCGCCGCCAGGTAGGCCTTGCCCAGCAGGCGTTTGGTGCGCACCACGGTAGTCACGGTGAGCCACTGGTCGTCGTCTGCCGACTGGCCGGTGGCGGCCGGCGACTTTTCGACGCACAGCCGGAAATCTAGGTGACGGTCATCCATTCCCATCACGACCCTGGCCGGCTCGGCCAGCAGTAGGGGAAACCCGGCCGGCCCGCCGCCATGGTCGCCGGCCTGCTTGAGGCCCAGCGGTGCCATCAGGCGATCGCGCAAACGGATCAACGCACTGACCCAGGCCGGCTGGGTTGCCATCATGCGGGCCGCGATCTCGGTGGTATTCAGTTTGGCCAGTTGCGGTGTGAGGCGGATGCGGTAACTGTCGGCGAAACCGGCTCCCGGCAGCAAGGCCCAGTGGCGCGGCGCGGGCGCGACTTCTTCGGTGTGCGAGACAAGCGAGGCAGGCATGATGGTCTCCAGACAAGTTGAAAAAAAAAGCCGGCAGCAGCGCTGCCGGCCTTGCTCACGCGGTCACGCGATCACGCGATCCCTTGAGCTCACCTGCCGTTGCGCCGCTGTTTTTCCGCCGCACGGGCGCTGGCAAAGCGCTCATGGGTTTCCTCGGCCTTGCGACGGCCGAAGGCATAGTTGGCTTCCAGCCACATGACGTTGATGATGCCGAAGGCCAGGGCCAGTCCGATGCCGAGTATCCAAGCGAAATACCACATGATGTTCTCCTCGTTGCAGTTTGCGATTGCGCGTAATCAATACGCCGTGTGTTCGTTCTCGTGGATGTCGCGGGCGGTCACCTTGCCCTTGACCACGCGATAGACCCAGCCGGTATAGACGATGATGAGCGGCAGGAAGATCAGCACCATCCAGAACATCAGGCCCAGGGTCTTGTGGCTGGAGACCGAATCCCACAGGGTCAGGCTGCTCTTGGCGTCCAGCGAAGAGGGCATGACGAAGGGGAAGAGCGACATGCCGGCGGTGAGGATGATGCCCGTCACCGACAGCCCGCTGGCGATGAAGGCCAGGCGTGCACTGCGCACCAGCGCCAGCAAGGCCGCCAGCACCGCACCGGCCACGCCCAATGCCGGGAACAGCTTGGTCACGGGCCACTTGGCGTAGTTGTCGAACCAGGCGCCCGCGACCACTTCCACGGTCTTGGCCAGGGGGGTGAAGGCGCTGTTGGCATCCGGCATGGAGGTGATGCGATAACCCGGCATCTGGGCCACCCAGAAGCCGCCGGCGACGAACAGCAGCACCGTCACCAGGGCAGCGCCGATGATGGTCTTGCGCGAACGTTCCGCCACGGCAGCGTCGGTCTTGACGAAGGCGAAGGCGGCACCGTGCATCAGCAGCATGGCCACCGACAGCAGGCCGGCCAGCAGGCCGAAGGGATTCAACAGCGCAAAGAAGCTGCCGGTGTATTCCACGCGCATGGTGTCGTCATAGTGGAAGGGCACGCCCAAGAGCAGGTTGCCGAAGGCCACGCCGCAGATCAGGGGCGGCACGAAACCACCGATGAACAGACCCCAGTCCCAGGCATTGCGCCAGCGTGGATCGGCCACCTTGCTGCGGTAGTCGAAGCCCACCGGACGGAAGAACAGCGAGAACAGCAACACCATCAGGGCAATGTAGAAGCCCGAGAAGGCGGTGGCATACACCAGCGGCCAGGCCGCGAAGGTGGCGCCGCCGGCGGTGATGAACCAGGTCTGGTTGCCTTCCCAGGTGGGGCCGATGGAGTTGATCAGGATGCGGCGCTCGGTGTCGTTCTTGCCGGCGAAGGGCAGCATCATGCCCACGCCGAAGTCGAAGCCGTCGGTGAGCGCAAAGCCGATGATGAGTACGCCCACGAAGGCCCACCAGATCAGCTTGAGTGTTTCGTAATCGAAGATCATTCTGCTTTCCTCATTTCTTCTGGTGGCTTAGTGGCTGCCTGCATTGGCCGACGGATTCAGGGGTGGCGGCAGGACATCGCCGGGACCGTTGTCCTTGCCCTTGGTTTCCCAGTAGTACTGGCCGGTATGCAGGCTGCTGGGCCCCAGGCGGGCGTACTTGACCATCAGGATCATCTCCACCACCAGCAGGAAGGTATAGAACAGGATGAACCCGGCCAGGCTGAAGTAGAGGCTGCCCGGCTGCAGCGAGGAGGCCGACAGGTGGGTCGGCAGGATGCCGGCAATGGTCCAGGGCTGGCGGCCGTATTCGGCCACGATCCAGCCGAGTTCGGCGGCGATCCACGGCAGCGGGATCGAGATCACGGCCAGGCGCAGCAGCCAGCGTTGCGGGGCCAGCTGCTTCTTGGCGAGGAACCAGAACGATGCCGAGAAGATGAACAGGAACAGGAAGCCCAGCGCCACCATGCCACGGAAGGACCAGAACAGCGGTGCGACCTTGGGGATGGTGTCGTTCACAGCCAGGCTGATCTGCTCGGGCGTCGCATCGACCACGTTGTTGGTGTACTTCTTCAATAGCAGACCGTAGCCCAGGTCCTTCTTGAGCTTGTCGAACTCGGCGCGCGCTTCGGGCGACTTGTCGCCGGACTTCAGCCGGGTCAGCGCGGCATAAGCCAGCATGCCGTTGCGGATGCGGACTTCATGCTCCTTCTTCAGGTCCTTGATGCCCAGCACCTGGGTGTCGGCCGAACGGGTGGCGATCAGGCCCAGCACATAGGGAATCTTGACCGCGTAGTCGGTGCGCTCTTCCTTGTCATTGGGCAGGCCGAACAGGGTCAGGCCGGCCGGGGCAGGGTGGGTGTCCCACTCGGCTTCGATGGCGGCCAGCTTGACCTTGTTGACTTCACCGGCGGTATAGCCCGATTCGTCGCCCAGCACGATCACCGACAAGGTCGCGGCCAGGCCGAAACCGGCCGCCACCGCGAAGGAGCGCAGCGCGAAGGCGGTATCACGTGCCTTCAGCAGGTACCAGGCGGAGACGCCCAGCACGAACATGGAGGCCGTCACGTAACCTGCCGCCACGGTGTGCACGAACTTGACTTGCGCCACCGGATTGAAGATCACGTCGGTCATGCTGACCAGTTCCATGCGCATGGTCTCGAAGTTGAATTCGGCGCCCACCGGATTGTTCATCCAGCCATTGGCAATCAGGATCCACAGCGCCGACAGGTTCGAGCCCAGCGCCACCAGCACGGTGACCACCAGGTGCTGCTTGCGCGAGAGCTTGTCCCAGCCGAAGAAGAACAGGCCGACGAAGGTCGATTCCATGAAGAAGGCCATCAGCCCTTCGATGGCCAGGGGCGTACCGAAGATGTCGCCCACGTAGTGCGAGTAATAGGACCAGTTGGTACCGAACTGGAATTCCAAGGTGATGCCGGTGGCCACGCCCATGGCGAAGTTGATGCCGAAGAGCTTGCCCCAGAAGCGGGTCATGTCCTTGTAGATCTGGTTGCCGGTCATGACATAGACCGACTCCATGATGACCAGGATCCAGGACAGGCCTAGCGTGAGGGGGACGAACAGGAAGTGATAGAGCGCCGTGACGGCAAACTGCAGCCGTGACAGCGAGACGACTTCATCGATGGGAACCATGTTGTGTTACTCCGTTTGTTGTGTGGCGGACAGGTCTTGGTGTTGATATGGCTGTTGTGCGGTGGCCGCCGGAGGTGTGGCGGAGGACAGCATGCGCTGCTCCACCCGCTGTACCGGCATCTGCATGTGCTTGGCTTCGGGATGGGCGAAGAAGGTCTTGGCCAGTACCGTGATGAGGGCGATCTTGACCACCAGCAGCAGGGTGATTTCCACCCCCAGCGGCAGCTGGGTCAGGCGTGGCCAGCGCCACGGGCGTTTGCGCAGGAATGATGCGGCTTGCATGCGGATTACTCCTTTTCGTTGCTGCTGCCGCCGACGCGGAACTTGTCGCGCACGTCCAGCAGCTTCTTGACCTTGGAACCCATCTTCATCAGCGACACCAGCGTCTCCGGTGAAAGACGCTGCACATCGTCGAACCAGGAACTGGAAAGTTCGATCAGTTCATACATCTCGCGCATGCGCTTTTGCACTTCCTTGTCGTCCTTGCTGCCAGGTGCTTCCAGCAGGGCGTCGCGCAGCATGGAGAGGGTCGGCTCGATCTCGCGTCGGCGGCGTTCTTCCAGCAGTACCTTGAAGATGTCCCAGATGTCGCCGGGCGGTTCGAAATATTCACGACGATCACCCGGTTTGTGCAGCAGCTTCACCAGACGCCAGGACTGCAATTCCTTGAGGCCCATGCTCACGTTGGAGCGCGAAAAACTGAGGTACTCGGCAATCTCGTCGGCATTGAGCGCGCGCCCGCAGATATAGAGCAGCGCATAGATCTGGCCCACGGTGCGATTGATGCCCCAGCGGCTGCCCATCTCGCCGAAATGGCTGATGAAACGCTGCATGAGCGGGCTGAGTACGTTGTTTTCCATGTCGAAGACTTTCGAAATTTCAGTAATTACTGAAATTTAAAACAATTGCTTGACCCATCGCAATGTCACGCACCTGTGTATTTGCTGATAACAGTTATCACGGATGAGAATGACGCGCGCCCGGCGCGGATGCGCGGGCGAGGGCCGTCGGCAGGCTCAGGGGCTGGCAGGGGTGAAGGCGCTTATTAACGTCTCTTCATGACGACATCGCGTCTTGTGGACTTCCCGGTTCCACAAGGACGCAGCCCTGTTCAGCATCGTGTTGCGCTGCATGAATGTATTTTCACGCTTTCCTACAAAGCCAGAAGGATTTGGCTGATAGAAAACCTGATGCGGATCAAATAAGGTGCAGTTGCAGCTCAGCCGTAGCGCGACAAAGTGCCGAAAACGACATTTTTGCCACTCTGCTGATGAAGTGCTGGGTGCAAGCGTCTGCCGGTTCCTTCATCCCGGTAGCGAGGGGCTGGCGGGCAGGGGTTGCCCGTGGCGCGCGCGCACGGCGTCCTCTTTTTCCAAGGGTGAATGTTTATGCTGGGTTTCGATTTCCGCGTGGCCAGGATCGTCTGGACCGTCTTCCTGGTGGCCTTGCTGCTCTATGTCACCTATACCATTTCGGCCACCGTGCTGGTGCTGGTGTTTGCCGTCTTCTTCAGTTACCTGGTCTATCCGCTGGTGGAGCAGGTCGAGCGCGTGCGCCCGGCCAAGGTGCCGCGGGCGGTCTCCATTGCGGTGGTGTTCGTGCTGGCCATCGGCATCGTGGCAGCGGTGGCGACCATCTTCGGCGCGCGCATCCAGGAGGAAGCCGTGCGCCTGTCCGAGCAACTGCCGGCGCTGCTGCGCTCCAATGATGCGGTTTCCAAGATTCCGCTGCCGGGCTTCGCCGAACCGCTGCGCGCCCGTATCCTGGGCTTCATCCGCGACCAGCTCGCCAACGGCACTGACCAGGCCATGCCGCTGGCCAAGCAGTTCGGCGTGGGGGTGATGCATGCGGCCAGCAACCTCATCTACCTGGTGCTGGTGCCGGTGATCAGTTTCCTGCTCATCAAGGAAGCGCCGGCCATGCGCGATGAAATCCTCTCCTGGATGAACCGTTCCAACCGCAAGCTGTGGGATGGCATCATCAAGGATCTCGACGTGCTGCTCTCGCGCTATGTGCGCGCGCTGCTGTTCCTCTCCATTGCCACCTTCGTCGCCTACAGCATCGCCTTCTCGCTCATGGGCGTGCCCTACGCCATGCTGCTGGCGGGCCTGGCGGCGGTGCTGGAATTCATTCCCTTTGCCGGTCCGCTGGCCGCCAGCGCGGCCGCCTTGGTGGTGGCCGGTTTCAGCGGCTATGACCACCTGCTGTGGCTGGTGGGCTTCATCGTGGCCTATCGGGTGTTCCAGGATTACGTACTGAATCCTTACCTGATGAGCGAGGGCGTGGAAGTGAGCCCGCTGATGGTGATCCTGGGCCTGCTGGCTGGCGACCAGCTGGGCGGGGTGGCGGGCATCTTCCTGTCGGTACCGGTGATGGCCGCCTTGAAGATCATCTTCACGCGCGCCTCGGCAGCCCAGAAGGCAAGACGTGCGGCCGAAGCCCGCGAGGCAGAACTGGCGGCCCAGGCTGCGCAGGAGGCCGTCAGTGCGGCGCAAGCGCCGGTCCCTGCACCGGCAGCGTTGCCGCCGACGGGAAGAACAGGCTGAAACGGATCCAGCCCGGCTGCGGACATTCGACCGCCGCCGTGCCGCGATGCAAGGCCATGATGGCCTTGACGATGGCCAGCCCCAGGCCGTTGGATTCGGTGAAGGCGCTGCGCGAACGGTCGCCGCGATAGAAACGGTCGAACATGCGCGCCATCGCATGGGGCGTGACGCCCTCGCAGCGGTTGTCCACCAGGATGCGGCTGCCGCTGGCGTCGCTCTCGGCCTGGATGCGGATGACGCCGTCAGCCTCGCCATAGCGCACGGCATTGATGACCAGGTTGTTCACCGCCCGGCGCCACATGTCGCGGTTGGCGTGGCAAATGCCTTGGGCCTGGAGTTCGAAGCGCAGGCCGCGTTCGTCGGCGATGCCTTCGAAGTAATCGGTCACCTTGCCCAATTCTTCATGCAGGTCCAGCGCGCTGCATTCCACGGCCAGCGTGGCATGGTCCGCTTGCGCCAGGAACAGGATGTTCTCGACGATGCGCGAGAGCCGCTGCAATTCCTCTACATTTGATTCGAGCAATTGTTCATATTCTTCCAGGCTGCGGCGCTGCCCCAGGGCGACCTGGCTCTGGCCCATCAGCACGTTGATGGGCGTGCGGATCTCGTGGGCCAGGTCGCCGGAGAATTGTGCCAGGTGGTCGTAGCCGGCTTCCAGCCGGTCCAGCATGGCATTGAAGGAGAGCGCCACGCGGCGCAGTTCGGAGGGCATGCCGTCCTGCTCCAGGCGGGTGGAGAGGCGGTCTGGCGTGATCTGGGCGGCGCGCTGGCTCATCGCTTCCAGCGGCTGCAGCCCGCGCCGCAGCAGCAGGAATCCCAGGACCGAAGTGAGCAGGATGGCCGCACCGGCCGCACCGGCGATGCGCCAGCGATAGCTGTGCATCATGCGGCTTTCCTGCACCATCACATAGGCGGCCACGATCTCCACGCGGTCGCCGCCTGCGCCACCCTTGCCCACATCAGCCAGCGCCGAGACCCAGCGCACCTTCACGCCATCCGGGCGAACACTGGTCTGCAGGCTGGCCGAGCTGACCGGGCGGCCTACCGGCAGCGGAGTCATGTCAGGTGGCTGCAGGTGGTCGGGATTGCTCTGGATGAAGGGAGCTTCACCCTGACGGCGAAAGATGCGCACATCCTGTTCATTGCCCATCATGCTTTCGAAGAGGGCCGGACGCTGCTCCATCTGCTCGACGTTGTAGAGGTCGTGCATCAGGTTGCGGAAGTGTTCCACGCGCCCGATCAGGGCCTGGTCGGCGCGCTGCGAGAGGGCGACCCCGGCCGCCCGATCCAGGTAGAAGCCCAGGCCGGTGACCACCAGCGCAGTCATCAGCGCGAACAGGGCGGTGACGCGGGAAGTCAGGGTCCAGCCGCGCACGGGTGTGGCAACGGTGTTCATGGGTTTTCCGAGAACATGTAGCCGACGCTGCGTACGGTGTGGATCAGTTTTTTCTCGAAGGGCGCATCGATCTTGGCGCGCAGGCGCTTGATGGCGACGTCGACCACGTTGGTGTCGCTGTCAAAGTTCATATCCCAGATCTGCGAGGCGATCACGGTGCGCGACAGCGCTTCGCCCTGGCGCTTGATGAGCAGGTGCAGCAGCATGAATTCCTTGTTGGTCAGGGCGATATGGATGCCCTGGCGCGTGACCTTGTGGCGCACGTGGTCCAGCTGCAGGTCGGCGATCTCATAGACCTCAGCCTCGCGCGTGACGCCCCGGCGCAGCAGGGTGCGGATGCGCAGCACCAGTTCAGTGAAGGAAAAGGGTTTGACCAGGTAGTCATCCGCCCCCAGCTGCAGGCCGCGGATACGGTCTTCCACCTGGTCCTTGGCGGTCAGGAAGAGCACCGGCAGGTCGCGCTTGCTGCGCAGCGCGCTCATGACTTGCCAGCCGTCCAGGCCGGGCAGCATCACGTCCAGCACCACCAGGTCGTAATCCTGTTCCAGTGCCATGTGCAGGCCGTCACTGCCGGTACGGGCAAGGTCGACGGCATAGCCGGATTCGCGCAAGCCTTTGCGCAGGTAGTCACCGGTCTTGGGGTCGTCTTCGATTACCAGGATGGCCATGCTGTGGGGAACCGTGTGAGGTGGAATTGACGTGAAGTGCCGCTGCAAAGGCGGCACGGATCGGAGAGAATGATCCGGAAAATGCACTCGATTCTAGCAATGGAGGGATTTTTCTTCATGACAAAATTGTCATCAAAATGCCACCCGGGCGTCACCGCGCCGCTTTTACCATGGCATCTCATCGGCGAGGTCCAGGCCTTGCCTCCGCTTTGCATCCATTTCCTTTTTTGCCGGAGCGCACCATGCTGATCAAGATTCGTCCCGACCAGATTGATATCCCGACCGCCTCCGAGATCACCCCGCGTGATCTCTACCTGTCGCGCCGCAGCTTCATGGCGCGCGTGGCGGCCGGTGCCGCGCTGGCCGGCGGCATGGGCGCGCTGCCGCAAGCCTTCGCCCAGCAGGGCAGGAAGTTGCCGGCCCAGCTCAATAACGCCTTCGCGGTCATGGACAAGCAGACCGCCTACAAGGACGCCACCAGCTACAACAACTACTACGAATTCGGTACCGACAAGGCCGATCCGGCCAAGAATGCCGGCACCCTGAAAACCAGCCCCTGGACCATCGACATCGAAGGCGAGGTCAAGAAGCCCATGACCCTGGACCTGGATGCCCTGACCAAGCTGGCCCCGCTGGAAGAGCGCATCTACCGCATGCGCTGTGTGGAAGGCTGGTCGATGGTGATCCCCTGGATTGGCTATTCGCTGTCGGCCCTGATCAAGAAGGCCGAACCCACCGGCAACGCCAAGTATGTCGAATTCGTCACCCTGGCCGACAAGAAGCAGATGCCGGGCCTGTCCACCCCCATCCTGAACTGGCCGTATCGTGAAGGTTTGCGCATGGACGAAGCCAATCACCCGCTCACCCTGCTGACCCTGGGCATGTACGGTGAGGTGCTGCCCAACCAGAACGGTGCGCCGGTGCGCATCATCGTGCCCTGGAAGTATGGTTTCAAGTCGGCCAAGTCCATCGTCAAGATCCGTTTCGTCAAGGACGAGCCCAAGACCGCCTGGAATCTCTACGCCCCGCAGGAATACGGCTTCTACTCCAACGTCAACCCCAACGTGGACCACCCGCGCTGGTCGCAGGCCACCGAGCGCCGCATCGGTGAGGACGGCTTCTTCGCGCCCAAGCGCAAGACGCTGATGTTCAACGGATACAACGACGTGGCCAGCCTCTATACCGGCATGGACCTGCGCAAGTTCTTCTGAAGATCGGATCAGGCATGCAGCTCGCTCCGGCCGCCTTGCGCAATCTCAAGCCACGCTCCGTGACGGGGCTGTGGTGGCTGTTCCTGGTCCTGGCCTTCGTTCCGCTGGTGCGGCTGGTGGTGCTGGGCTTTACCGGCGGGCTGGGAGCCAATCCGCTGGAGTTCATCACCCACAGCACCGGCGACTGGACCTTGTACCTGTTCTGCATCACCCTGGCGGTCACGCCCCTGCGCAAGATCACCGGGCTGAACTGGCTGGTGCGCATGCGCCGCATGCTGGGGCTGATGGCCTTTCTCTATCTGTGCCTGCACTTCACGACCTTCGTCTGGTTCGATCACTTCTTCGACCTGGGCGAGATCTGGAAGGACATCGTCAAGCGGCCCTTCATCACCGTGGGCGTGCTGGCGCTGCTGCTGTCGATCCCGCTGGCCATCACCAGTACCAACGGCATGGTGCGTCGCCTGGGCGGCAAGCGCTGGCAGGCGCTGCACCGGCTGGTCTATGTGATCGTGCCGCTGGGCGTGCTGCACTACTGGTGGGACAAGGCCGGCAAGAACCTGATCGCCCAGCCCCTGCTGTTTGCCGTGCTGGTCGGGGTGATGCTCGCTGTGCGCCTGCTGTGGCGGCGCAGCGGCGCATCGAGCACGGCGGGAAAGCCCGTGCGACGCTGAATGCTTCACATCCTGTACGTTTGAACTGATCGTTCTCACCGATTTTCTGATTTTTTCCTGCCTTGTCGGAGCCTGCCATGTCCCTGTTCAAACCTGCCGTCCTGGCCTCAGCGGCCAGCCTTTGCCTGGCGCTGGCCTGTGCATCCACCTTCGCTGCCGAAGCGGCGGTCGCCGTGCCCGCGCCGAGCGGCAAGGCGGTGCTGGCCTCCACTGCCAACATGGCCACCGTGGTCCTCGCCGGTGGCTGCTTCTGGGGTGTGCAGGGGGTGTTCCAGCATACCCAGGGCGTGTTGCAGGCGGTCTCCGGCTATGCCGGCGGCAAGGCCGATTCGGCTACCTATTCCATGGTCAGTTCCGGGACCACCGGCCACGCTGAAGCGGTGCAGGTGACCTACGATCCGCGCAAGATCTCGTACGGCCAGATCCTGCAGATCTATTTTTCGGTGGCGCATGACCCGACCCAGCTCAATCGCCAGGGCCCGGACCATGGCACGCAATACCGTTCGGCCATCTTCACCGCCAGCGACGAACAGGCCCAGGCCACCCGGGCCTACATCGCCCAGATCAATGCCGCCAAGGTCTTCAGCGCCCCCATCGTGACCCAGGTGACGCCGCTGCAAGGCTTCTACCGGGCCGAGGATTACCATCAGGACTACGCTACCCTGCATCCGAACCAGCCCTACATCGCCTACAACGACCTGCCCAAGATCAGCAACCTGCAGAAGATGTACCCGGCCATCTATCGCGCCGATCCGGTGCTGGTGTTCAAGCGCTGACGCAGTGCCCCGGCAGGGATGAGACAATAGGCGGGTTTGTCTCATCCCGCCCGCCATGAACGCCACTGACACCCTGCGCCTCGCGCTCGACCATTTCCATCAGGATGACTACGCCGCCGCCGAGCAATTGCTCTTCGGCCTGCTGGAGACCCATCCGCGCCACAAGGATGCGCTGCAGCTGCTGGGCAGCGTGGCGGCCGCGCAAGGACGTTTCGAGGAAGCAGCCCTGGCCTGGCAGCAGGCCTTGCCACTGGTCGACCCCCACAGCGACGAAGCCCTGGCCCTGCGCTATCGCTTGGGCCGCGCCTTCTACGAGCAGGGGCGACATGAAGACAGCTTCCTGCTCTATCGCGACCTGATCGAAGCAGGGCATGAGCGCCCCGAATTCTTCGTCGCTGCCGCTGCCGCCTTGCAGGGCCTGTCGCCTTCCGGGAAGAACGATGGGCAGGCGCTGGCCTTGCTGGAGGAGGCACTGCGGCGCAATCCCGATGTTCCCGATACCTGGCACCGCAAGGCTCGGCTGCATGAGCGCGCCGGCCAGTGGGAAGCCGCCCGCGAATGCCTGCGCCAGGTGCTGCTGCGCTTCGACCAGCGGGCGCAATACTGGCTGGATGCTGGGCTGATCGAACATGCCATGGGGGAATACGAGGAAGCGCTGCGCTACTACGACCGCGCCCTCATCCTCGATCCCGACCTGGTGGATGCCCACGTCAGCCGCGGCACTACGCTGGCGCGCCTGCGCGACCACGAGGAAGCCATCGACAGCTTCCGCCGCGCCCTGCGCATGGACGCCGGCGACGCCGATGCCCACGTCAACCTGGCGCTGTCACTGCTGGCGCTCGGCCAGCTGGAAGAAGCCTGGCCGCTCTACGAATGGCGCTGGGAAGGACGCGGTGCCGATCCTTATCGCCATGCCGCCATCCCGCCCTGGAACGGCGGCAGCTCGCTGTCCGGCAAACGCATCCTGCTGTGGGCCGAACAGGGGCAGGGCGATACCATCCAGTTCAGTCGCTATGTGCTGCAGATGGTGGAGGCGGGGGCCGAGGTGGTGTTCGAGGTTCCGGAAAGTTTGTTCACCTTGATGCAGGGCTTGCCAGTGGCCGGGCGCATTCAACTGGTGGCCACCGGGGCGGTCTTGCCCGAAGTCGACTATCAACTGCCGCTGATGAGCCTGCCGCTGGTGTGCAATACGGCGATGGACAAGATCCCGGCACCGGTACCCTACCTGAACGTTCATACCGACCTGAAGCGGCAGTGGGAGCGGCGCCTCGATGCGATTGCACCGCGCGCGGCGGCGCAGGTGCGCGTGGGCATCATCTGCTCCGGCAACCCCGGAAACGTCAACGATGCGCGCCGGTCCATCGCGCTGGAGCGCTTTGCTGAACTGGCGAAGGCGCGTGAGGAGGTGTCCTTCTTCATCATCCAGCCCGATCTGCGCCCGGCCGATGCGCAATGGCTGCAGCAGGCCGGACCGCAGTGGCATGCCGTCGGGGAGGGCATTGGCGATTTCGCCGATACGGCCGCAGCGCTGTCCTGCATGGACCTGGTCATCAGCGTCGATACGGCGGCGGCCCACCTGGCCGGCGCGCTCGGCCTGCCCGTCTGGATCGCCTTGCCCCATGCGCCGGACTGGCGCTGGTTCCTGCAGCGCCACGACTCGCCCTGGTATCCGACTGCACGGCTGTTCCGCCAGCAGCGGGCGGGCGACTGGGGCGAGGTCATCACCACCCTGCGCGCCGCCCTGGTGGTAGCGGCGTTTTCTTCCTGAGGGGCAGCGCACCCGCCGCCGCCCTGCCGGCTGCAGACGTTCTTGGCAGGGTCTGCAGCTGTTCTTTATTAATCTTTGTAGCAATTCTCGAATTTCTTCGAGGGTATATGAAGATTTCCGCACCAAGGGACAATTAATTCCCTGGTGTCCTTTCCGCGATCATCCAAGCCAATTCTCGTCTCCCGTCATCGCAGCTGGCCCGCTGTGCTGCCGCCTTTGCGGCTGCTGTCCGGCCAGTGTGCAGTTGTGTGAAGCCCGGCGCCCGGCGCCGTCTTCCCGCCTGCCGCGAGACCTTCCCCCTGGGCGAGATCCAACCTGAAATGAGCGCAGATGAACCACATTCCTTCCCCCGGCCGCGCGCGCGTCCCGCTGTCTTCCCCGATCCTGCCGTATCAGCGCTGGCGTAGCCGGCTGCTTGCGGTGATGGCGGCTTCCCTGGGGGTGCTGAGCCTGCCGGCCGGTGCCGTGACCCTGGGCGAGCTGGTCAAGCAGGCCGCCTTCAACAACCCTTCTGCGGTTGCACGTCAACGCGCCGTCGACGCCGCCGCCGAGGGCATCTCGTCGGCCCGGTGGCAATTCTTCCCCACGCCATCGATGTCGGTCGAACGCGCGGGCGTGACCAGTTCGCGCGACATTTCTTACAGCGGCGACGACACCGTGCTCACCCTGCGCTTGCAGCAGACCCTGTGGTCAGGCGGCCGGCTGACGGCCCAGCTGGAACAGGCCGGGTTCAACCACGAGTCTGCCGAGGAAGCCCTGCGTGAACAGCGCTTCCGCCTGGCCGAGCAGGTCATTTCGCAATACAGCCTGTGGGTACGTTCGGACCTGGCCACGGAAGCCAACCAGAAGAACCTGAAGGCGCTGGAAGACTTCCTCGCACAGAGCCAGCGCCGCGAGAAGGAGGGCGCTGCGGCGCGGGTCGACGTGACCCTGGTGCGGGGCCGCCGCGACCAGGCCCAGACCGATCTGCTGGCCTCCAAGGCCAGCCGCCAGTCGGCGCGACTGCAGCTGGAACAGCTGGTGGGCCTGCCCCTGAGTGATGAAGAACTGCGCGCCGATGTGAACCGGATGAAAGTCAATGACGACCTCCCCGCGCTGACCGACAGCATGCTTCAGAGCAGCCCGTTGCTCAAGCGCCTGCGGGCCGATGCCAAGGTGCAGGAGGCAGCCATCCAGATCCGCAGCGCCTCCTACTGGCCGGAAGTCTATGCCCGCCTGGAGCACCAGCGCGGCAATTTCAGCGTGCCCCACACACCCAACGCCAACCGCGCCTTCATCGGCATGCAGATGCAGCTGGGCGCCGGGCTTTCGCTGGGTTCCGAGGTCTCCGCTGCCAAGGGACGCTATCAAGCAGCCTTGCTGGCGGTGGATGCCGCGCGGCTGGAGCTGATCTCGCAGATCGCTGCGACCTACACCGAATACCAGCAGGCCGAGGCGCGTTCGCGCAACCTGGAAGAGGTCAGCCTGTCGGCCGACGAGGTGCTGGCGTCTTATACGCGCCAGTATCTCTCCGGCCGGCGCTCCTGGCTGGACGTCATGAATGCCGTGCGCGAAGTGGTGCAGACCGAACTGCAGAAGGCCGACGTCACCGCCATGATCATCGCCGACGGCCGCAAGCTGCAACTATGGGCTTACGGGCTGGACCAGGTGCGCTGAGGCGATCCTGACCAGGGGGAAGGGTGCCACCGCGGGCGCCCTCATGTCGCTGTGGCGAGAATGAACATGAACAAAAAAGCGCATTTCAAGCGCGCCATCCAGCGCAATGAATTCATCGTCGTCTATCAGCCCATCGTGGCGCTGGCCGATGGCAGCTGCACGGGGGCCGAGGTGCTGGTCCGCTGGCAGCGCGAAGATGGTGCGCTGCTGGGGCCGGACCGTTTCTTGCCGGATGCCCAGCGTCATGGCTACCTGGCGGCCATCACCGACCTGGTGCTGGCGCAGACCCTCGCCGACATGGCGCCGATCCTGCGCAGCCATCCTGGGCTGCATGTGGCGGTGAATATCCCGGCGCAGGACATCAACAGCGGACGCATCCTGAAGGTGATCGAGCACCACCTGGCCGGGGCCAGCGTCGCGCCGCGCCAGCTCTGGCTGGAAATCACCGAGGGCAGCAGCATGGAGACCGCCGCCTGCAGAAGCGTCATGGAACAGTTGCGGCGCAACGGACATCTGCTCGCCCTGGATGATTTCGGCACGGGATATTCCTCCCTGCGCTACCTGCACGAATTGCCCTGCGACGTCCTCAAGCTGGATCGTTCCTTTGTGACCAGCATCGGTACCGAACTGCCACCGCATCCGGTGCTCGGCTGCATCATCGACCTGGCGCGCAAGCTCAAGCTGAAGATCGTGGCAGAAGGAGTGGAAACGGCGGCGCAGGCGCGCTATCTGGAAAAGCAAGCCGTCGACTACGCCCAGGGATGGCACTACGCGCGGCCCATGCTGGCAGCCGAATTTGCCCGTCATTGCGGGATCCACGCTTTGCTGTCTTCAGCTCCTGCGGCGCCGGCGGTGCAGGGTGGGCCGCTGTCGGTCCTGGCGCTGGACCCGTTGGCGGCCCCTGTCTCAGCAGACTGATGTCGGCGGCCTGGGCGGTGCGGTCAGGCGGCGGTGCGAGCCGGTTTCTTCTTGCGGATGAGTCTTCCTTTTGCGTTGCTTACGTGTTTCCGAAACGCGCTGGAAACTAATGCTGTAGATGTCATCCGATTCCCCCACCATCGGACAATATTTAATCTTCAATTTGTTAGATAAAGTGGTTCCCGCGTCGCTGTTCATGGTCTAGCAGAGACGCTGTCACCAGTGCTGACTGCCTGTCGGATAATCAGGTGGCGAATGGCAACAAGCTCCCCTCGAATGCAATTTTGTTCGAGGGGAGTTTTATTTTTAAAGCATTGGTTTTAAAAGAATTTTATTGATTGGTGCCTTCCTTTGATCTGTGGGAAAGAAGAGGTCTTCATTTCTCTTCAACGACAAGAAGTCCGCGCGTCATTTCCTTCCTCTCAGATTTCATCGTGGTTCAGAAAGATTCGTCATTTACTTAGTTTTCTGGTGCGATGAAATATTTCCAAAATGAACTAAAGGACAATTAAAAATTTCTATATTTTCAAAGATCATGTGCCTCATTGACGATCTGCCGCAGCGCCTGAATCCGGACTTGATCTCCCTCGGTTTTGCCCGTTTCTGCCGCATGGCGAAGCACCAACGTTGACGTGATTCTGGTCGTTTCCGATATCGCGTCACGCATCGTCCCAGGGGTTTCCTCCCGCTTTTCGCTCTCACTGTCGGTCAAGCCGAGTACGTCCGAAGACGCGCCATCGACAGTCCTTCCCGAGAAGGAAGGCCGATCGTCGCTACTGATATCAAACCAAACGAATCGCCATGAGAATGAATCTTCCTCCCCGTTCCAGTTCTCCGCCTCTTGCCGCTATCGAGGTCGTGGCTGGTGTCGCCACCCTGCAGGCCAGCTGCCTATTCCGCCTGGCAGGAGGCTTGCAATGAGTGAACTGGCTTCTTCCCTCTCATGGGCCGTGACGACCGCAGCACGGCGCCACGGCGTGGTGATCGACAGCGTCCGGCTCAATGCCGCCATCACGCAAGCGATGGTCAAGAATGGCGTGGCGGCGATGGACATCAACAGCCTCTGTGCTGCCCTGGGCCTGCCCAAGTCGCAGCATCTGGCCAAGCCGGACCGCGCGCAGCTGCCCATGCTGGGGGTGGTGGGCGAACGTGGCTGGGGCGTGATCGTCGACCAGCGTCCGGATGGACGCTGGATCTTCATCAGTGAAGAGGGCCATGCCCTGGTCAGCGACAGCGAACTGGGGGAGGGCGCTTACAAGCTCGATTTCTCTGCCCTCGGCAACAAGCCGGACCAGCACGGCTTTGAACGCGTCTTCAAGGAAGCACTCGCCGAGTACCGGCCCATTCTCCTGGAAGTGGTCATCGCCTCGGTGGTGATGAGCGTCATTGCGCTGGGCGCATCGATCTTTTCCATGCAGGTCTATGACCGCGTCATTCCGACGCACGGTGTGGCCACGCTGATCGTGCTGGCCATCGGCGTCTCGCTGGCCATCATTTTCGAGCTGGGCATGAAGTTCGCGCGCTCCCACATCATGGACAACGTGGTCTCCGGCCTCGATGCCAAGCTGTCGCAGGCGCTCTTCGAACGCTTGCTGTCGGTTCGCGTGGACCAGTTGCCAGGTTCGGTCGGCAGCCTGGCCGGGCAGTTGCGCGGATATGAACAAATCCGCTCCTTCTATACTTCACAAACGCTCTTCACCCTGGTCGACTTGCCGCTGGGCCTGCTGTTCGTGCTGGTGATCGCCTTCATCGCCAGCCCCTGGATGGCGATGGTGCCGACCGTATTCGGGCTGGCCGCCATCGGCATCGGCTACCTCTCCAATCGCAAGGTGGTGCGCCTGGCCGACAAGAGCGCGGCCGCCTCCAACCTCAAGACCGGCCTGCTGGTGGAGACGGTGGAGGGGGTGGAGACCATCAAGTCCGGTTCCGGCGGCTGGAAGTTCCTCTCGCGCTGGATCGACGTGAGCGCCGAATCCATCCGCAGCGACATGGCCATGCGCGCCATTGGCGACCATGCCGGCTACATCGCTGCCATGTTGCAGCAACTGAGCTATTCCACCACCGTCATCGTCGGTTCCTTCCTGGTCATCAACGGCCAGATCACCATGGGGGCGCTGATCGCCTGCTCCATCCTGGGCGGCCGCATTTTGGCCCCGGTGGCCATGATTCCCGGCCTGATGGTGCAGCGTGCGCATACCAAGGCCACCCTGGCCGGACTGGAAAAGATCTACGCGCTGCAGACTGACCAGGGCAATGAACGCCAGTTGACGCCAGATACCTTGCGCGGCGAATTCCGCGTCGAAGAGGTCAAGTTCACCTATGCCGGCAGCCTGCTCAATGCCATGAGCATCGACCAGCTCAGCATCAAGGCCGGCGAGCGGGTCGCCATCCTGGGACCGATCGGCGCCGGCAAGTCCACCATCCTGCGCCTGCTGTCCGGTCTTTACCGGCCGCAGCAAGGCCGCATCCTGATCGATGGCCTGGACATGGCCAACATCAACCGCCTGACGCTGAACCAGCACATCGGCTATCTCCAGCAAGACCACCGCCTCTTCGTGGGCAGCTTGCGCGAGAACCTCCTGATCGGCCTGCCCGATCCGGGTGACGAAGTCCTGCGCCAGGTGATGGAGCGGACCGGCCTGTTGCGCCTGGTCTCGGCCCATCCCAAGGGACTGGACCTGCCGATCCAGGAGGGCGGACGCGGCCTCTCCGGCGGCCAGCGCCAGCTGGTGGCGTTCACCCGCCTGCTGCTGTGCCGTCCTGACATCTTCCTGCTCGACGAGCCCACCGCATCCATGGATGAAGAACTGGAGCGTCACTGCCTGGGCGTGCTCAATGAAGAAATCAGCGGTGGCCGCACCCTGGTGGTAGTGACCCACAAGCCTGCCTTCCTGCCCATGGTCGAACGCGTGATCGTGGTGGTGGGCAACCGCATCGTGCTCGACGGCCCGCGCGATGCCGTCCTGGCCCGTCTGCGCGGTGATACCGCCGATGCGGGCAATGCCGTCGTCAGCTGAGGCCCGCCATGACCATGACCTTGAAAATGAATAAACCTGATTCCCGCCACCCCCTGGTGTCGGCGCGCTGGATGCTGCGCCTGTCCATGCTCAGTGTCGTCTTGCTGCTGGTCTGGGCGGCCGTGAGCCCCATCGACCAAGTCACCCGGGCGCAAGGCCAGGTGATCGCCGTTTCCCGTACGCAGTCGGTGCAGGCACCTGACGGCGGACCGGTCAAGCAGATCCTGGTCAAGGAGGGCGAGGCCGTCAAGCAGGGGCAGCTGCTGATGGTGCTGGAGCAGGACCGTATCCAGACCTCGCTCAACGACAGCCGCGCCAAGGTGGCCGCATTGCGCATCAGCCTGGCACGCCTGCGGGCCGAAGTCTACGGACAGCCGTTGGTGTTCGAGCCGGACCTGCTGGACTACAAGGAATACATCGCCAACCAGAAAGACCTCTACGTCAAGCGCAAGGCCCTGATCGACCAGGATCTGCAAGCCTTGCATGACATGCTCGGACTGGCCTCGCACGAGCTGGAGATGAACCGCAACCTGGAGAAGACCGGCGACGTCGGCCGCGCTGACGTGCTGCGCCTGCAGCGCAACGTGGCCGACATCCGCGCCCAGATCAACAACAAGCGCAACAAGTATTTCCAGGAAGCCCTGGTCGACATGACCAAGGTCCAGGAAGACCTCAACACCCAGCGCGAGCAGCTCGAAGACCGCAGCCAGGTCCTGGAGCATACCGAGCTGCGGGCGCCGGCCGATGGCGTGGTCAAGAACATCAAGCTCACCACCATCGGCGGCGTGGTCCGTCCGGGCGACGTGGTCATGGAGATCCTGCCGGTGGACAACCTCATCGTCGAGGTGAAGGTTTCTACCGCCGACTCCGCCTACGTCAAGACCGGCCAGCAGGCCAACGTGAAGCTTGATGCCTATGACTATTCGATCTACGGCACCCTCAATGGCCAGGTCTACGTCAGTCCCGATACCTTGCTGGACGAAACGCGCCAGGGCGCCGTGCCGTACTACCGCGTGCACATCGCGCTGGAGGACGCCGTCTTCAAGGGCCAGAAAGCCAGTGCCATCCATGTCAAGCCCGGCATGACCGCCACCGTCGAAATCAAGGCCAACACCCGTACCGTCCTGTCCTTCTTGGTCAAGCCTATCGCCAAGACACTTCAGGAATCGATGGGCGAGCGCTAAGCAGCCAACCCGCGATTGCCCCACCTCTACCTACTACAAGGAAAATCCAATGAAACCCATCACCCTGCCCAAGCAACCCGCTCCCGATCCGGCCTATCTGCTGCCCTGGGCGGGCACGCTGGCGGTCTTCGCCATGTACGTGCTGGTCAACATCTGGCTCTACGAGCGCGTGATGCAGCTGATCCAGCACGTGGCCAACCCCTTCTTCGTCATGCTGCTGGTCGCCGTCACCGTTTGCGGCCAGTTGATGACCATCTGGCAGACCTGGCGCTTTCTGGGAGAGGCACGCTCCCTTGATCTTCTGACCCGGCGCCTGAGGTCGTCGGAAAACCAGGACCGCAAGACCAGGCTGGTCAATCTGGACGACAGCCTCAACAGCATTCCTGCCGGCCAGGACGTGCGTGCACTGTTCCAGAATCTGCTGCGCAAGGATGGCGAGGCGCTGGTCCATGATCCGGCGCGCCTGCAGCACCAGGCCGACAACTTCGCCCAAAGCATCCAGCGCCGTACCACCCTGGTCCAGTACATCGCCAACACCCTGATCGGCCTTGGCCTGTTCGGCACCTTCCTGGGCCTGATCGTGACCCTCAAGGAAGTGGCTGCCCTCATTGGCCTGTTCGGCGTGGCCGGCACCGAAGGCAGCGACATGATGGCGCAGTTCTTCCAGAAGATGAGCGGCCCCCTGGCCGGCATGGGCGACGCCTTCGTCGCCTCGCTGCTGGGCCTGGGCGGTTCCATCGTCAACAACGTGCAGCTGCTGGCTACCCGCAAGCTGCAACGTGTGCTGTGCAGCCGTGCCGAAGCCGCTTACATGAGCGTAGCCGATGCGGTCTGCGTTCCCGCCCAAGGAGAGGCAGGGGCGCAGCCTTCCCAGGCCGATTTCAATGACGGCAAGGTCCAGCTGCAGGAAATTCGTGCCATCCGCGCCGAAATGCATCAGCAGACCGAAGCCATCCTGCTGGCCTCATCCCGCATGCGCCAGGCCAGCGAGCCGCTGGTCAAGTGCCTGGAGGCACTGGAAATGCGCACCGCCGCCCAGGCCCAGGATCGCCCGCAACTGGAGCAGATCGCCGCCACCATGGAGCAGCGCCTGGCGGCCATGGTGCACAAGTTCGAAGACACGCAGCAGGCGCATCAGGGCTTGCTGGCCAGCGTGCGCGCCATGGAAGTCCATCTGGCCAGCCTGGCCGTCGGTCAGAGCGAAGTGAACGACGACCAGCGCAGCATTTCCCGCAAGCTGAGCGACCTGATCGCCGCCGCCACCCAGGATGCCGAACTGTCACGCCAGGCCATGCGCGAGCACGCCGACAGCTTGCGCAACGGCTTGGGCCAGGATCTGCGCCAGGTCAGCGAGCTGATCGACGCAACGCTGCGCGAGCAACGCGAACAAGGGGTGGTTCTCGGTGGCATCCAGAGCAGTGCCAGTGGCGCCCAGGTGGCGGTAGAAACGGTCGGTGCGCAACTGCTGCAGCAAGGCCAGCAGCTGCAGCCACAGCTGATCGATGTGATCGCCCGTATCGACAAGCTCGATATCAACCTCGCCAGTACCGCACAGTGGGCCATCGCCGAGGCCAAGGGCCTGGCCAGCAAGCCCGAACCGCATGCGCAGCCTGCGCCGCAGCAAGAGCTGCAGCGACTTTCCGGTGACGATCCCGACAGCCATTCCTGAGCCGCAGTAGCAGCAGGGGCCAACGCGAAGTTGGCCCTTGCCTGTCTGGCGCGCCGGTTTCGTCACTTATTTCATTCATTACTCCTTTCATAGACCAAAGAGAAAGCACGCTTCGTATGTCCAATGATCAAAACAAGGATGCAACCAACCCGATCAGCAACAAGCAATTGGGCTCTGCCCCGCTCCCGTTGATCATGCCGGTAGCCCGGCGCAGCACCGTCGCCGTCACCGGCAAGTCTGGCAAATCGGCCAAGGCTGGCCAGCGCGACAAGGACCGGCCGGAGGCTGCGCAAGACGAGCCGGTCTCCGACCTCTCGGCCATGAATGACATGAACCAGCTGACCGAAGCCGAGGCCGCTGCGCGTGCGCAGGAAAGCGCCGATGCTGCCATGTCGGTGCGCCGGGGCGAGGCGAGTGAAGAGGAGGATGAAGCCGCGCAGGATCTCGCGCGCAGTACACAGCAGGACGACGCGCGCTTGCTGCTGGCCCAGGCAGGCAGCTCTTCTTCCGGAGGCCAGGCCGCAGCCGGCCAGTCCGGCGCCGATGCTCCGGTGAGCGTCGGCGAAGAACTGCTGCGCCAGGCCGCACCCTTGCCCGGCGCGCGCGAGAAATCCGGCGCCGACTGGTTCGAGAGCATGTTCGGCAAGGACTGGAAGTTGCCACTGGCCATCGGTGGCGGCGCCTTGGCCTTGCTGGGCCTGGCCTCCCGTGGCGGTGGCGGCAGTGCGGGCAATGGCGTAACCAATGACGCGGCCGATGCGGGAAGTACCCCGGCCGTCCCCAGCAACACCTGGAATCTGACCGTCACCCCTGCGGCTGGCAGCTTCATGGCAGGCGCCTCGGTGCGCGCCATCGCCCAGAAATGGGTCGGCGGCCAGTGGCAGGACATCACCAGCACCACCACGGTGGACCGCTTTGGCCGCATGAGCTTGAAGGTCGACAAGACACAGGTCACCGCGCAGGACATGGTGCGCGTGGTCATCCGCGATACCGGCAGCAGCGCTGACCATCGCGATGAAGTCGCCGGCCCGCTGACCCTGGGGTCGACCGACATGGTGGCGATCATCGGCAACGTCACCTCCGACCAGCAAGTCACCGTCAACCCGCTGACCACGCTGGCGGCTGGCCGCATTGGCCAGGATCTGTCGGCGGCCAACATCGAGGCCAAGGCCGTGGCCGGCGACGGGCTGTTCGCGCACGACATTGCAGTCTGGCCAACCAATGACATCAGCAGCATCGGTATCCGGCTCGATGGCCCGCAGCTGGACCTGCAGAAGGACAAGCTGGTCCTGGACGTGCCGCTGTCGCTCAACGCCAGCCTGGCTACGGTCAGCGGCAAGAGCATCGGCGGCGTCAACGGCTTGAGCTATGGCTATGACGCCAGCACCCATGTGCTGACCATCAGCAAGAGCTCGGGCGCGGCCATGAGCGGACTGGATGCGCGTGCCATCGTGAAGGCCATCCAGTACCAGAACGCCACGCCGAGCGCAGGCGACCGCAGTGCCACCATCACGCTCACCGATGTGGCCGGCAACAGCAGCAATACCGGCGCGACCTGGTCGGTGGATATAACAGCACCGGCCAGCCTCACCGGCACGCTGGTGATCAACAAGCAGATCAGCTACAAGATGCTGAGCATTCCGGACATCATGGGCAGCGCCAATACGCACAACCTGCACACAGGAGAGAGCGCCGATCTCACCAGCCTGTTGCCGGCCGGGATGACGCCGACCAGCTTCCTCTCTTCGCTCAAGGGTTTGTATACCGAATGGGGCGGCGTGACCATCACCAGCAACCCCAATACCACCATGAACAAGTACACCACCGTGTTCTCCTTCCCGGCAGGATTCGGCATGGATACCCCGTTCAGCCTGGTGCACCAGGGGGGAGGTGCAGTCAAGGGCGAGAACTTCAAGTTCAGCTCCCCCGATGGCACGAAGTTGTTGCTCAACGCTGTGGATGGCTTCTACATCCTCAATACGGATGTGTATGCTTTCAAGGCCGGGAACATGGTACAGAGCTATGACATCGGCAATGTCCGCCTGCTGTACCAGGTCACTACGGACAACCCCAATTCGCTGCCGACCATCAATGTCAGCTACGACGGCACCAAAGCCAGTGCAGGGGATGTGATCTCCCTGTACGAGGGCGACAAACTGCTGGGCAGCCGCATCCTCGGTACGACCGATGTCGGCAGTACTTCAGCGACCCTGGATGTGACGGTTGCCAGCAGCCTGGCTGCCGGCAACCACGTGATCACCCCCAGGTTCAGCGATCCGGCGGGTAACGTGGTGGTTGGCAATGACATCCGGCTTGCGATCACGGGCGATGCGGTGGCGCCGGTACTGAGCAATCTGCGCGTCAATGGCGAGACGCCCGACACCCAGCCCATCAATGGCTCGGCGACGAAGTACGCCATGATCGCGGAAACGCCCACCAGTCCGGTGACCCTGTCCGGCCTGGACCAGAACCTGACCTTCTCCGGCACGGTCGGGGGGGCAGGTGCCGATGACAGCTACCTTATCTCGGTGAGCATGGGCGGCAAGGTGATCCTCTTCAACGAGGTGAAGGCAGGTGACTTCTCGCTGACCACCCCGGCCAACATCCTGGCTCCGGGCATGTATCACGACCTGACCATCACGGCGACCAATATCAGCAACGGCGTCAACAACGGTCAGACCGCCATCGTCCAGAACCAGACACTGGGCTGGTACTGGGTGCCGCAGAAGCTCGACAGTCTGACCGGTGGTGCCGGTGACGACCAGATCCAGCTCGCAGTCACTACCGGTGGCATCAATACCGTGATACAGACCGGCCAGGGCAAGGACACGCTGACGTTGGGCGGATTCGGGACCAACGACTCCACCAGGCTGGTGGCCACTGTCTCTGATTTCACCTTGGGACAGGACAAAGTGAAGGTCTTCGGACAAACCATCACCAAGGACAACCTCAATACCTTCGTCACGGCCTCCGCCTACAACACCAGTTCCACCAAGCTGGTGGTGGATCTGGACGGTGCCGGAGCGGGGGGCACGAGTTACACCTTGTACCTGCAGAACGTGGCCTACAACCCCGGCAATACCCATACGATCTTCGGTGTGTGATGGCGCTGACCTGAACCGAGATCGTAGACCCGCAAGCGCATCGGCTCCTCCAAGGGCCGATGCCTGCGCCTCGACAGAAGGACATGGCAAACAGCCATGTCCGGTGTTTTTCAAACCAGTAGAAGGAGAAAAAATGGCAGCCCCATCCGCAGATACCGATGAACAAAACTTTTGGCCCGGCTATGTCGATTCCATGGTCAACATGGTCATGTACCTGTTGCTGTTGCTGTTGATCGCCATCCTGGCCATGGCCGTGATGTACTTTTCCATACGTGCCCGAGACGAGGCCAAGGATGCCAAGGCCACCGAAATGGAGGCGCCAGGCAAACCTTTCCCCAAGGCGCTGCCCGGCCCCAATGCGCTGGCACCGGTCAGTCCCAGTGCTGAGGAACTGCATGCCCAGATCGAGCAGATGCGCCAGACGCTCAACAACAACGAGGTCCGCTACAAGGCCGACGTGGCCGAGCTGAAGGAAAAGCTGCGCGAGAGCGACCAGCGCTTCAAGGCGTCCGGCCTGGCCAAGATCGAGAAGCCCAATCAGAAGGAGCGCGGCAACAACATGAAGTCCACGCCCGAAGCCGACCTGGCCAAGGAAGGCGCCTCCGAGCGCGTACTCAACGCCAGCGGCACGGCCGGGGCGCTGCCCACCGGCGTGGAGCAGTTTGCCTTGCGGCCCAGCGTGCTGATCGTGCGCTTCCGTCCAGGTACCGTGGACCTGAATCCGGACGAAGCCAGGCGCATGAATGAGACCTTCGTCAAGCACTTCGAATGGAACCCCGGCGTGGAACAGAACTTCACCATTTCCTCGGCGGCCGTCGAGGGCTTGTCGGAGTCCAACCGCATGGCCTTCTATCGCGTGGTGGCGGTGCGTAACCACCTGCTGTCCATCGGTGTGCCGGCGGCCCGCATCCGCCAGCGCATCGAACCGGTCCCGGCTGCCCGCCAGAGTGGCACGGAAGGCCTGGAAATCCGTATCCAGAAAAGCGAATGAGGACGCCTGATGTCTGACGCCGCAAGTTCCATCGAGGAAGCCCTGGTCGGCAAGACCACTTATACGCTGGACGTGACCCAGGCCGGGACCGCGCTGCGCAAGATTCCCATCGAAACCATCCGGGACGTGCGCAGCCTCGGCATCGACCTGTTGCTGGTGTTGCGCAGCGGCGGCCAGATCCTGCTGCGCGAAGGCGCGCTGGATGCGCTGGTGAACCCTGAGCGGCGCCTGGAGTTCAGTGATGGCGTACTGACGTTGCAGCAGATTTTCATGCAGAGCGAGCAGTTCGATTTCCTCAATCAATCCGGTTCCAGCCTCGGACACGACCACCCTGTGGCCGATGCCGGCGGCCGGCACTGGCCGGAGTGGGTGCCCGCTTCGCCTTATCCGTTCGGAGGTTGAACATGGATGCGCCCATTGACAATGACAATGACAACGCGCCGGGATATGCCGTCGGCGGCAGCAAACAAGCCATCGGCGAGCGCCTCAAGGCGACGCGCCATATGAGCGGCCTGAACCAGCGCGACTTTGCCAGTCGCCTGGGAACTTCCGGCGCCTACATCAGCTGTGTGGAATTGGGGCACAGCATGCCGGGTGGGCGTTTCCTGCGATCGCTGCACAGGGAGTTCGACGTCAACATCAACTGGTTGCTGACCGGTTTGGAACAGGAACTGCCGCCACGCCATGGCTTCCATGTCAAGGTACTCATCGGTGATTACATCCGCGCGACAGAACGCGGCAAGGCGCTGGTGATGGCGGTAGCGAGCTTCCTGGTCGCCAGGCGCGGCTGAATATCGCCGCATTGGCCATTGCCGTGCTTGCCTTCCGGCGGCACGGGTCAGGATAGCGTCAGCAGCACCGTGGGCAACAGGGGTACGGGCGGCGCGAGCGGGTGCGTCCGTACAGAGGAGAGGATATGTTCAGTGAAGAAATCGGCGTCCGGATCAAGGAGATCCGGCTCGCCCACGGCCTCAGCCAGCGTGAGCTGGGTCAGCGCCTCAGTACCTCCACCGGCCACATCAGCTGGCTGGAGGCCGGCAAGGCCATGCCCGGTGGCGAATTGCTGTTGCAGCTGTACCGGGAATTTGCAGTCGACCTCAACTGGCTGCTCACCGGCAGCGAGCCGGAAGTCCTGCCGCAGGAAAGCGATGCCGACGTGCGGCAGCTGATCGACCATTACTGCCGCACCGATGTGCAAGGCCGCGAGATCATCCGCAGCCTGGCCAGCTATGCCGGCCGCACTGGTACCTGAAAGGGCGCCTCCGCACACCTCTTCCTCTTGATGCAGGCGGGGCAGGGCGCCGCCCGATCATCTTCCCGCCGCATTGGCGGAGGATGCCTGCGTGGCGGCTGCCATGGTGGCTGCGCTTGCCTTGACGTCGCGGTTCAGGCGCCACACCAGCACCGAGGCCAGCAGCGTCGTGCCGACAATGACGTAACCGACCACATCGAAATGCTGCAGTTGGCCATTGGGCCCCAGGCTAACGATATGTCCCGCCACGATCGAGGCCACGCCACCCGAGAGCTGCTGGATCGACGAACTGATCGCATTGAAGGAGCCGCGCTGGGTGGTTGCCGGCACCGATGAGACCAGTGCCTGGAACGGGATCATGCGCGAGAAGATGCCCAGGAACAGCACTGCGTTCACCAGCACGATCATCGGCACCGTCACCGGCCCCAGATGGGTGTAGATCAGCACCATGATGATGGACAGCACCGCACCGAAGACGAAGACGCGGAACTTGCCCACCTTGTCGGCAGCGCGTCCGATCAGGGGACCGAAGGCGATGGTGCACAGGCCGGTCACCAGGTAGACCGTGGGCAGGTGATGCAGGTCGATGCCCAGGTTGCCCACCAGGTAGGCGCTGCTGAAGGGCATGAGCATGAAGCCGCCGGTCATCAGCAGCGCCGTGGTGGCAAAGGCGGTCAGGTAACGCGGTTCCGTGATGGTGTGATAAAGGTGCATCCATGCGGTGTGTTCCTGCTTGAGCTTGAGGTGGCCATCCACCGGTTGCATCTTGAAGCTGACCACCACACCACCCAGCGCGCCCAGCGCAGCCATGGCCAGGAAGGGGACATGCCAGTTCCACGCGTTGGAGAGGTAGAGCCCGATCGGAATGCCCAGCACCTGGCTGGCGGCAAAGGCGGTCTGGATGATCCCCATGACGCGTCCGCGCAGGTGCGGCGCGAACAGGTCGGCGGCGATGGCCAGGGTGATGGAGCCGATCACGCCGCCGAACAGGCCCGTGACGATGCGCGCCACCAGCAGGCTTTCGAAACTTTGCGCCAGGCCGCACCAGACGGTCCCCAGCACGAAGCCGCCATAGAAGAACAGCAACAGGCGCTTGCGATCGAAGCGGTCGGCAAAGCCCGCCGTGAGCAGGCCGGAGGCGCCGGCGCTGAAGGCATAGGCCGACACCACCAGCCCGAACTGCTGCGGCGTGATCTGCATGGCCGGCATGATCACTGCGCCCAGCGGCGACATCAGCATGAAATCAAGAATGACCGCAAATTGCAGGAAGGCCAGCAGGCCGACCACGGTCTTCTGGTAGCGGGTGAAGCCGGCCGGGGCGGCGGTATGGCTGGATGGGCTGGGCGGGTGCTGACTCAAAGGGGCTCCTTGGCGTAGGGGAGGCCGGCCTTGAGGCCGGCGCTGTCTTCGCGCCCTGGTCCGGGTGGGGGAATCAGGGCGCTGTGTCTGCGCTGACGGCTGGCCGCGCGCGATATTGTGCCGCCCGCAAGACATGGTGCATCAGGATCAACGCGCCAGACCGGGCAGGGCGGTTGCAAGAGTAGGCGCAAGCTCCAGCCAAGGCAAGTCGTTGATGTAAAGAGCGCACGGATGGTCAAGCCACGGTGGACTTGCCATCAGGCACATGAATGACGAAGGGCGAGACCCCCAGGCCCCGCCCCCAAACCGCAGGTTCTGCCCTGCTGCGGTGAAACTTCACTTCCCCATCACTGCTTGAGCAGGCTGCATTTGGAATCCGCCACCGTGGTGAAGGCTTGTTCACCCGGGATGGTTTCCAGCAACTTCAGGTAATCCCACGGCTTCTTCGACTCGGCAGGCGACTTCACCTGGTACAGGTACATGTCGTGGATATTGCGTCCATCCGCGCGGATGTAGCCCTTGTTGTAGAAGTCGTCGATGCGGGTCTTCTTCAACTGCGCCATGACCTTGGTGGCGTCATCGGTACCAATGGCTTCCACCGCCTTCAAGTAAGTCATCGTGGCCGAATACGCCGCTGCCTGGTGCGTGCTGGGCATTTTCTTCATCTTCTGGAAGAAGCGCTCGGCGAACTTGCGCGAAGGCTCGTCCTTGTCCCAGTACCAGCTGTCGGTCATCATCAGGCCTTCGGCATTGGCCAGCCCCAGCGCATGGATGTCGTTGATGACCATCAGCAGCCCCACCAGCTTCATGGTCTTGGTCACGCCGAATTCCTTGGCCGCCTTGATGGAATTGACCGTGTCCTCCCCAGCATTGGCCAGCCCCAGGATCTGTGCCTTGGAGGCCTGCGCCTGCAGCAGGAAGGAGGACAGGTCCGAGGACTGCGGCGGATGCTTGATCGAGCCCACCACCGTGCCGCCACTGGCCTTGACCACGGCACTGGTGTCATTGGCCAGCGAATGGCCGAAGGCGTAGTCGGCCACCAGGAAGAACCAGGACTTGCCGCCCTGCTTGATCACGGCGCTGGCCGTGCCCTTGGCCAGGGCCACGGTGTCGTACTCGTAGTGCACGGTGTAGGGCGTGCATTCCTCGTTGGTCAGGCGCGCGGTACCGGCCCCGATGTTGATGTAGACGCGCTTCTTTTCGGCCATCACCTTGTTCATCGACAAGGCCGTGGCCGAATTGACGCCGCCGATGAGCATGTCCAGGCCGCGTTCGTCAGCCCATTCACGGGCGCGGGTGGCGGCGATGTCGGCCTTGTTCTGGTGGTCCGCCGAGAGCACCTCGATGGGTTTGCCCAGCACTTTGCCGCCGTAGTCGGCCACTGCCATGCGGATGGCTTCGAGCCCGCCCAGGCCATCGGTGTCGGCATAGGGGCCGGACATGTCGGTGATGAAGCCGATGCGGACCGCGTCGTTGGACACCTGGGCCATGGCCGGCCCGGCAAAAATGCCTGCGATGGCGCAGGCGGCTGCCAGCTTGCGCAGCGTAGTCGATGGGTTCATGCGCTTGTCTCCTCGTTGTTATTGGCCGCCGGAAGCGGCTCAGGGTCATTCTCCGTGATCGGTACTTCAGCCGCGTCGCTCGGCCAGCAGCGACCTGGCGTAATCCACGCGCACATCGTGGCGTGCCACCATCTGCTGCACCAGCCATTCCATCTCGTGCGGCTCGGCACCGGCGGCCAGCGCAATATTGCGCGCATGCAGGGCCATGTGGCCGCGCTGTATGCCTTCGGTGGCCAGCGCGCGCAGGGCCGCCATGTTCTGCGCCAGGCCCACGGCCACTGCCACTTCGGCCAACTCCTGCGCCGATTGCACGCCCAGGATCTTGAGCGCCGCGCGTGCCGCCGGATGGGTCTTGGTGGCACCGCCCACCAGGCCCACCGGCATGGGAATCTCCAGCGTGCCCACCAGGTCGCCATCGGCAGCGATTTCCCAGTGCGTCAACGAGGTGTAGCGGCCATGGCGGCAGGCGTAGGCATGGGCACCGGCTTCCACGGCGCGCCAGTCATTGCCGGTGGCGACGATGACCGGATCGATGCCGTTCATGATGCCCTTGTTGTGGGTCGCTGCGCGGTAGGGGTCGACGGCAGCAAATTCATAGGCATCGACGATGCCATCGATGACTTCCTCGCCACTGTACGCGTTGGTGGCCAGCACCTCTGCAGAAACCTTCACCCTGGCCCTTGCCAGCCGCAGGTCGGCCAGGTTGGAGAGGATGCGCAGCCGCACCTTGCCGCCGGTGATTTCCTCGATATGGCCGGCCACTGCCTCGGCCATGGTGTTGACGGTATTGGCGCCCATGGCATCGCGCACATCCACGATCAGGTGGGTCACCACCATGGCGCCGCGCCGGGTGTCCGGGAAGACGTGCACCTCAATGTCCCGGCAGCCGCCGCCCAAGTCGTTGAGCAGCTTGTCGCGGCTGTTGGCGATGTCGATGATGGCCTGGCGGTCCTTGAGGATGGCCAGCCGGGCTCCATGCGGATCGGTCACCCCGAGCAGCTGGATCTGGGCGCGCATGAGCGGCGTGCTGCTGGAGGTCTGGAAGCCGCCGCAGGCCCGCACCAGCTTGGCCATGAAGGAGGCGGCGGCCACCACCGAGGGTTCTTCGACGGCCATCGGCACCAGCACGTCGCGGCCGTTGAGCTGGAAGTAGCCTGCCACGCCCAGCGGCAGCTGGAAGGTGCCGACCACGTTCTCGATCATGCCATCGGCCGTGGCCAGCGGCAGGCCGCCAGGTTGCCCCAGCAAGGCTTGCTCGCCTCCTCCCAGTCCGGCCAGGCGGGCGATTTCCGCCAGGCGCTGCGGCGGGGTCAGGGTGCGGAATCCGGGCAGTCGCGAATCGCTGGCGGAGTGGGTGTCACTGTGCATGCGCTTGTCTCTCTTTTGGTCGTGATATGAAAGCTTGTGAAAGGGCAGCGCTTGCAGCGGCCCTCTCCAGCGCTGGCAGAATAACAAGGGTGTACCATTACGCATGGGTACAGTTGGTGCCAACAGCGCTGCAACTGTACCCAAGACAATCCCTTTGCATTGCAGCAAGATTCGATCACCCATGGCCCCAGCCCCGACCCTCACCCTGACCCGGACACTGGTGGAACTGATCCGCCGCCAGATCACCGAGGGCGCCTATGCCCCGGGCAGCCGCCTGCCGTCCATTCGCGCGCTGGCGGACCAGCATGGCTGCGCCAAGAACACCATCGTCAACGTCTTCGAGGAATTGACGGCGCAGGGCGTGGTGGAGCCCCGGCGCGGCTCCGGCTTCTTCGTTTGTGCCACGCCGCCGCGTCCCAAGGAGGAAGAGGAGGGCAGCCTGAGCCGCGCCATGGACGTGGTCTGGCTCATGCGTGAACAGTTGAAGCACGACCCCGGCCACCTGCGCCTGGGCGATGGCTTCCCGCCGGTGGAGTGGCTGCACGACGTGCGGCTGGACAAGTTCCACCAGAAGGTGGTGCGCACCGGCATGGGTGCACTGTTCGGCTACGGCAGCCGCTTTGGCTACCTGCCGCTGCGCCAGCACCTGGTGCAGAAGCTGGCCCAGCATGGCATCGAGGCTGCTACCAGCCAGATCGTGCTGACCCATGGCGCCAACCAGGCGCTGGACATCGTGATCCGCAACTTCATCCGCCCCGGCGACCGCGTGCTGGTCGATGAGCCGGGCTACTACATGTTGTATGGCAAGTTGAAGCTGTCGGGGGCGCGCATCATCGGCATTCCCCGCCACGCCGACGGGCCCGACCTGGAGGTACTGGAGCGCGAGTTGAAGCGCCCGGGCAAGGCGCCCCTGTTCTTCACCCAGTCGCTGGCGCACAATCCCACGGCGTCCGACACCGCGCCCCACAAGGCCCACCAGATCCTGCAGCTGGCCGACCGCTACGATGCCCTCATCGTGGAAAACGATGCCTTCGCCGACTTCAAGCCCGCCACCGCGCCGCGCATCGCCACCCTCGACCAGTTGCGCCGCACGCTCTACATCGGCAGTTTTTCCAAGTCGGTCTCGGCGGCGCTGCGGGTCGGTTTCATCGCCTGTCACCGGGACCTGGCCAGCGACCTGGCCGACATCAAGATGCTGGTGCACATGAGCAGTTCCGAATACTGCGAGCGCACGCTCGATGTGATCCTCTCCGATGGCCATTTCAGCCGCCACACGGCGCGACTGCGCGATCGCCTGCAGCAGGCGACCGACGCCGCCTGCCGGCAGTTGCAGCAGCTGGGCGCGGAGCTGTTCTGCGCACCCCAGCAATCGATGTACCTGTGGGCGAGGTTTCCCGGCTTTGCCGACGCCAAGCCATTGGCGCAGGCCTTGCTGGCGCATCATGTGGTGTTGGCGCCGGGCAGCATCTTTCATGTCGAGCCTGAGCAGGCAGTGCCCTGGTCGCGCTTCAACGTCGGCCTGCTGTCGGATCCGCGATTTGCCGCCGCGATGGCCGGCTTGCTGGATCGACAAGCCTGAATTCCCGCATGCTGGGGCGTTTTGCGGTGCATTTCCGTGCCCGCCGGAAGAGAGCCGCCATTGCACGTCTGTTCGGGGTTTAGTTGCCTTGTCCCGCTTGCCTGTGCGTGCCATAGTGCTCATCGATGGCAGTGGGGACTGCCGTCGTGACAACAATAATCAAGATGACAATGCGCAGGCGCCGCCCCGTAGCCTGCGCTAGGGACGGAAAACACATGAATATCCTTGGCAACATGAACATCGGCAAACGCCTGACCTTGGGCTTTGCCGTCATCCTGGCGTTTTCAGCGGTGGTGGCAGGCATCAGCCTGTGGCGGCTGGAGCAGGTCTCCACGGCCACGCGCGAGATGATGAATGACCCCCTCAAGACCGAGCGCCTCATGGGTGATTGGTACACCAACCTGACTGCCGGTATCCGCCGCACCCTGGCCATCGCCAAGAGCAGTGATCCGTCACTGGCAGCGTACTTCGCCGAGGAGGCAGCAGCCTCCACCAAGAGTTCATCGGAGTACCAGAAGCAGGTTGAAGGCTTGCTGGTCACCCCCGAAGAGAAGGCGCTGTTCCAGAAGATCGGCGAGCAGCGCAAGGTCTACCTGTCCTCGCGTGACCAGATCGTCAAACTGAAGGCGGCAGGCAACGTGGAAGAGGCCATGCGCCTGCTTGATACGGTGTTCGTGCCGGCGGCTGCGACCTACCAGAAGCTCATGCGCGAATTGGTCGACATCCAGCGCAAGGCCATCGATGATACCGCCAAGGAAATCGACAACATCGCCGCACAGAGCCGCATCCTGATCCTGGTGCTGGAGGGCCTGATCCTGTTGCTGGGCATCGTGCTGGCGCGCGCCTTGACGCTGGGCATCACCAAGCCCCTGCAGACGGCGGTGGTGGTGTCGCGCAAGGTGGCCGAAGGCGACCTGGCCACCGAGGTACAGGTCAAGTCAAGCGACGAGACCGGGCAGTTGCTGCAATCCCTGAAGGACATGAATGACAGCCTGCGCGGCATCGTCACCAATGTGCGCTCGGGTACCGACACCATCAGCACGGCCTCGGCCGAGATCGCCGCCGGCAACCTGGACCTCTCCAGCCGCACCGAGCAGCAGGCCAGTTCGCTGGAAGAGACCGCGTCGGCCATGGAAGAACTGATTTCCACCGTGCGCCAGAATGCCGACAATGCCCGCCAGGCGGCGCAGCTGGCGCAATCGGCCTCCAGCGTGGCCGAGCAGGGCGGTGGCGTGGTCAACCAGGTGGTCGATACCATGGGCGCCATCAATGCGTCCTCGCGCAAGATCGTGGACATCATCAGCGTGATCGATGGCATCGCCTTCCAGACCAACATCCTGGCGCTCAACGCCGCGGTGGAAGCCGCGCGTGCCGGTGAACAGGGACGCGGTTTTGCGGTGGTCGCTTCGGAAGTGCGTTCGCTGGCCCAGCGTTCGGCGTCTGCCGCCAAGGAGATCAAGGAACTGATCAATGACTCGGTGGAAAAAGTCGGCGACGGCAGCCGCCTGGTCGAGCAGGCCGGCGCCACCATGCAGGAAGTAGTCAGCAGCGTGCGCCGCGTTACCGACATCGTCGCCGAGATCAGCGCGGCCAGTGCCGAGCAGACCAGCGGCATCGAGCAGATCAACCTGGCCATCACCCAGATGGATCAGGTGACCCAGCAGAATGCAGCGCTGGTGGAGCAGGCGGCTGCGGCTGCCGCTTCCATGCAGAACCAGGCGGGACGGCTGGCGCAGATGGTCAGCGTGTTCCGGGTCAGTGAAGGGGAAGCCGTGGTGCGCCGGGAGATCGATGTGACCCCGGCCAGCCCGACGCTGCCGCACTGAGCCTGCTTCAGCGCAGGCCCGCGCCGGTCTGCTTCCAGTAGTCCGGCTGCGCATAGGCATGCCGCAGGAAATCCACGAAGGCGCGAATGCGCAGCGGCAGGTGCCGCCGCTGTGCAAACACCGCGTAGATGGAAGGTGCCGGGGCGGCGAATTTGTCCAGTACCGTCACCAGTTCGCCCGCCTCGATGGCCGCGCCCACTTCCCACATCGAGCGCCAGGCCAGGCCGCGCCCGGCCAGCGCCCAGTTGTGCAGCACCTCCCCGTCATTGCAGACCATGTTGCCCCCGACCTTGTAGACGCTCACCTTGCCGGATTGCTTGAGCGTCCAGCCACGCTGGCTGCCTTCGCTGCTCATGGCCAGGCAATTGTGGCGCACCAGTTCATCAGGACTGGCCGGCGTGCCATGACGGCGCAGGTAGGACGGGGCGGCCACGATCACGCGATGGTTCTCGGCCAGCTTCACGCTCACCAGGTTGGAGTCCGTCAGGGTGGCGATGCGGATGGCCACGTCGATGCCTTCACCGATGACGTCGGCAATACGATCATTCAGGTTCAGGGTGAGCGTGACATCGCGGTGCTCGGCCAGGAAGGAAGGCACCAGTGGTGCCACGTGCTGGCGGCCAAAGCCGGCCGGGGCCGAGATCAGCAATTGCCCGCTGGCACGGGCGCTGCGTTCGGACACCGCCGATTCGGCATCTTCCAGGTCGGCCAGGATGCGCTGGCAGTCCTCCAGGAAGGCCGCGCCCTCGTTGGTGAGCACGATCTTGCGCGTGGTTCGCTGCAGCAGTTTGACACCCAGGCGCTCCTCCAGCGCATCGAGGCGCCGGCCTATCATGGCCGGGGCGATGCCTTCCGCACGGGCGGCCGCCGACAGGCTGCCACGGGCGGCTACCTCGGCAAAGGTTGAAATCTGCTTGAACTGATCCATGCTGTCACCCTCCCAACGCCTTTCTATTGGCGGCAAAGCCGCGCCGCAACTGGCGCGGCGCGATGCGGCCATTATTGGCTCACTTGTGACTAAAACGCAAAGATAAATTGATAAAAGCTTTCACTCATATCGATTTGGTTTAAATATACTGCGTACATAAAGTGTCTGATGCGATGCAAAAAGCTGCACGCTCTCAGGCACAATCATGAAAACAAGATCACCCAGTCCATTTTTCTTTTTGAGGAGTCCAGCATGACGCAACTGAAGCTGCCCACCGGCATGGAAATCTCCGGCGAGATCAAGCCGGGTTACGAGAACGTCCTGACCTTTGAAGCCCTGTCGCTGGTCGCCAAGCTCTCGCGCGCCTTCGAAAGCCGCCGCCAGGAACTGCTGGCCGCCCGTGCCGAGCGCGTCAAGCGCCTGGACGCCGGCGAGCGCCCCGACTTCCTGAAGGAAACCGAATCCATCCGCACCGGCGACTGGAAGATCGCCCCCATTCCCGAGGCGCTGAAGTGCCGCCGCGTGGAAATCACCGGCCCGGTCGAGCGCAAGATGGTCATCAACGCCTTCAACTCGGGCGCCGACAGCTACATGACCGACTTCGAGGATTCCAACTCCCCGGTCTGGGACAACCAGATCAGTGGCCAGATCAACCTGTATGACGCCATCCGCCGCACCATCTCGCTGGAATCGAACGGCAAGAGCTACAAGCTCAACGACAAGATCGCCACCCTGGTGGTGCGTCCGCGCGGCTGGCACCTGGATGAAAAGCACGTCACCATCGACGGCAAGCGCATCTCCGGCGGCATCTTCGACTTCGCCCTGTTCCTGTTCCACAATGCCAAGGAACAGCTGGCGCGCGGCGCCGGTCCGTACTTCTATCTGCCCAAGATGGAATCGCACCTCGAAGCCCGCCTGTGGAACGACATCTTCGTGATGGCCCAGAACGAAATCGGCCTGCCGCAAGGCACCATCAAGGCCACCGTGCTGATCGAGACCATCACCGCCGCCTTCGAGATGGAAGAAATCCTCTACGAACTGCGCGAGCACAGCGCTGGCCTGAATGCCGGCCGCTGGGATTACATCTTCTCCTGCATCAAGAAGTTCAAGAACGACAAGGACTTCTGCCTGGCCGATCGCGCCAAGGTCACCATGACCTCGCCCTTCATGCGCGCTTACGCGCTGCTGCTGCTGAAGACCTGCCACAAGCGCGGCGCGCCGGCCATCGGCGGCATGAGTGCGCTGATCCCGATCAAGAACGATCCGGAAAAGAACGCCATCGCCATGCAGGGCATCATCAACGACAAGCGCCGCGATGCGACCGACGGTTACGACGGCGGCTGGGTGGCCCACCCGGGCCTGGTCGAAGCCTCCATGAAGGAATTCGTGGCCGTGCTGGGCGACAAGCCCAACCAGTTCGAGAAGCAGCGTCCGGACGTCGAAGTGAAGGCGGCTGACCTGCTGAACTTCCAGCCGGAAACCCCGATCACCGAAGCCGGCCTGCGCTACAACATCAACGTCGGCATCCACTACCTGGGTGCCTGGCTGGCCGGCAACGGCTGCGTGCCCATCCACAACCTGATGGAAGATGCGGCCACCGCCGAAATCAGCCGTGCGCAGGTGTGGCAGTGGATCCGCAGCGCCAAGGGCAACCTGGAAGACGGCCGCAAGGTCACCGCTGACATGGTGCGCGCGATGATCCCGGAAGAGCTGGCCAAGGTGAAGCAAGTGGCAGGCGATGGCCCGACCTATGACCGCGCCGCCAAGATCTTTGAAGAAATGTCCACTTCCGAGACCTTCGCCGAGTTCCTGACGCTGCCGCTGTACGAAGAAATCTGATTCAGATCCGCTTCAGTTGAAATGAAAATCCCCGCCACTCACAAGAGGGCGGGGATTTTTTTGTGCCCATCGCTTCACGTTGCGAAAGTACGAAAGTAGGAAAGTAGGAAAGTACGAAAGCAAGAAAGTGAAGGACGAAAAAAATCCCCGACGAGTCGGGGATTTTTTATCAGCTTGAAAAGCTTAAGCAGCCGGAACGATGTTCGAAGCTTGCTTGCCCTTCGGGCCGGTGGTCACTTCGAAGGAAACGCGTTGGTTTTCCTTCAGGGACTTGAAGCCATTCGATTGAATAGCCGAGAAGTGAGCGAACAGATCTTCGCCACCTTCATCGGGAGTGATGAAACCAAAACCCTTTGCATCGTTGAACCACTTGACGGTACCAGTTGCCATTACGGACTCCTAAATTTAATTGATTGGGGCTTGCGCCCGGCTCTTTATCGTTACTCGGGAGGAATGACAGCGAAGAACCGCACTACCAGCTCGAATCCTAACGACGCGACGATTATACTCATTAAATCGAGAATGCAAGCCATTTTCGGCACGAAAGTTCAATTAAAAGTTTTAATGGTTTTTTTCGGTGCTTTAGATTTCCATGCATGCCGGGAAATGGTGCAATCCGTCGCCCGCAATCCCTTGTCTGGTGCGGCTTTCGGCGTGTCAGGCGATGTCCTACGAGGTCCTGTCCGTCAGTTTCTGACAGGCCGTTTCAGCCGTTTTGGCGGTGGATCAGCACAACCGCTTCGGTGGCAATCCCTTCTTCACGGCCCAAAAATCCCATTTTTTCGTTGGTTTTCGCCTTGATGTTGACTTGCCCCTCGGTAATCCCGAGGTCGGCCGCAACGTTGGCGACCATGACCGGGATATGCGGCGCCATCTTGGGCGCCTGCGCGATGATGGTGGCATCCACGTTGCCCACGGCGTAGCCGGCGGCAGCCAGCCGCTTGGCGGCTTCGCGCAGCAGCACGCGCGAGTCGGCGCCCTTGAATTGCGGGTCGGTATCGGGGAAATGGCGGCCGATGTCGCCCAGCGCGGCAGCGCCGAAGAGCGCGTCGGTGATGGCGTGCAGCAGCGCATCGGCATCCGAATGACCCAGCAGGCCCTTTTTGTGCGGGATGGTGACGCCACCCAGGATCAGCGGGCGGCCTTCCACCAGGGCGTGGCAGTCATAGCCCTGGCCGATACGGAAGGGGAAGGGTGAAGAAGCGTTCATGCGTGCGGACCTTTCAGGAAGAATTCGGCCAGCGCGGCGTCCTGCGCCAGCGTGACCTTCAGATTGCGGGGGCTGCCCTCTACCAGGCGGGGACGCAAGCCCAGCATCTCGATGGCACTGGCGTCGTCGGTGATCTCGCCCAGGCGGCCTTGGGCTTGTGCCTGCTGCAAGGCGCGCTGCAGCAGGGCATAGGGAAACATCTGCGGGGTCTGCGCCGCCCAGAGGCCCGCGCGCGGGACGGTCTCCTGCGAGCGGGCAGGGGTGCCGCCATCGCCGCGCTTCAAGGTGTCGACAACCGGCACGGCCAACAGGCCACCGACTTCGTCGCCTGCCAGCGCATCGAGAAGACGGTCCAGCAGCGCCGCATCCAACCCGGGACGGGCAGCGTCATGGACCAGCACCCGGTCAGCGTCGGCGACCTGGTCACGGATGGCGTTGAGGCCATTGAAGACGCTGTCCTGGCGCGTTGGTCCGCCGACCCGCAGGATGCTCACGCGTTGCAACAAATCCTGCGTCATCAGGGAGTCAATCCAGCCATCTTCGGCACTGACCACTACATAGGTATGCGCAATGCGTGCATGGGCCGCGAAGGTCTGCAGCGCATGCAGCAGCATGGGGCGGCCTGCCAGCGGCATGTATTGCTTGGGGATCTGGCCGCCCATGCGCGCGCCCACGCCTGCGGCGGGGATGAGCGCAACGTGGCGGGACGGGGAAGAGGCGGACTGCGAAGGGTTCATGCCATGCACCTGGCCCGGCGCCCGCCTGGCGGCGGCTTGCGATGGGGCCTTCGTTTATAATGGGAGGCTGAATTCTAATGCCAATCCCTTGCAAGCGACCGGCATTTTGCGGCGCTGCCAGCACGGCCGCCGCCACCGGGCCTGCGCCGTTGCTCTACTCGAATCAAGTCCAAACCAAGCCGATCCTCCCGATCCTGATGTCTTTTGACCCGAAAAAAAGCCTGCCCAAGGCAGGTGTGCGTTTCCAGCCTCCCGCCGTGCACGGTTCCGCCGATGCCTATCTGCTGGCCCAGGCCGCGCTGGCCCTGAAGGCCGAAGGCCGCATGCTGGCCGTGGTGGTGGCCGGGGCCACCGATGCCCAGCGCCTGCTGGCTGAAATCCCCTGGTTCCAGCCCAAGGACGGCGAGCGCCTGCGCTGCCACCTGCTCCCGGACTGGGAAACACTGCCCTACGACGCCTTCTCGCCGCACCAGGACCTGGTCTCCGAACGCCTGGCCACGCTCTATGAAGTGCAGTCCGGCCAGTGCGACCTGCTGATCGTGCCGGCCACCACGGCCTTGTTGCGCATGGCACCGCCGCAGTTCCTGGCGGCTTATACCTTCTTCTTCAAGCAGGGTGAAAAACTCGACGAGGGCAAGCTGAAGTCCCAGCTCACCCTGGCCGGTTACACCCACGTGGGCCAGGTGATGTCGCCGGGCGAATATTCGGTGCGCGGCGGCCTGATCGACATCTTCCCCATGGGCTCGGTGCTGCCGTACCGGCTGGACCTGTTCGGCGACACCATCGAGACCATCCGCACTTTCGACGCCGATACCCAGCGCTCGCTCTATCCGGTGCCCGAAGTCCGCCTGCTGCCGGGCCGCGAATTCCCCATGGATGAGGCCTCGCGCCTGGCCTT
The DNA here is from genome assembly GCF_002213425.1 of Herbaspirillum aquaticum. GTDB lineage: Bacteria > Pseudomonadota > Gammaproteobacteria > Burkholderiales > Burkholderiaceae_D > Herbaspirillum > Herbaspirillum aquaticum. The sequence goes on from NZ_NJGV01000001.1 coordinate 103,654, forward strand.
CCGCAATCGCTGGCGCGAAGTGTTCGAGGGCGATCCCTCGCGCTCGGCCATCTACAAGGACATCGGCAACGGCATCGCCTCGGCGGGCATCGAATACTACCTGCCGCTGTTCTTCGAAGAGACGGCTACGCTCTTCCAGTACCTGCCGGCCAATGCCATGTTCGCCACCGTCGGCGACATCGAACAGGCCATCAAACGCTTCTGGAGCGATACCCGCTCGCGTTGGACCTTCCTTCATGCCGACCGCGAGCGCCCGGTGCTGGAGCCGCGCGCCATCTACCTGGACGATGAAGATTTCTTCACCCTGCTGAAACCCCACGCCCGCTGGGTGCTCAAGACCGATGATGCGCCTTCGGCCATCTCGGCTCCGCTACCCAACATCGCCGTCAACCGCCGTGCGGAAGATCCGCTGGTCAACCTGCGCAGCTTCCTGCTCAAGGGCGCCGAGCGCGTGCTGATCTGTGCCGAGAGCAATGGCCGGCGTGAAACCCTGCAGCAATATTTTGCGGAATACGACTTGCATCCGGCGCTGTGCGACGACTGGAACGGTTTCCTTTCCAGCACTGAGCCGCTGATGCTGGGCGTGGCCCCGCTGCACGCAGGTTTCGTCACCGCCGCTGGCCTGGCGCTGATCACCGAGACCGAGCTGTACGCCGGCAGCGGCCGCCGCGCCGGCAGCCGCAAGCAGCAGGCCGCCACCGATGTGGAATACATGGTGCGCGACCTGTCGGAACTGAAGATCGGTGACCCGGTGGTCCACAGCAGCCACGGCATCGGCCGCTACATGGGCCTGGTCAGCATGGACCTGGGGGAGGGCGAGACCGAGTTCCTGCACCTGGAATATGCCAAGGAGACCAAGCTCTACGTGCCGGTGTCGCAACTGCACGTGATCTCGCGTTACTCCGGCGCCTCGCCGGAAGATGCGCCGCTGCATGCGTTGGGCTCGGGCCAGTGGGAAAAGGCCAAACGCAAGGCCGCCCAGCAGGTGCGGGATACCGCCGCCGAACTGCTGAACCTGTACGCCCGCCGAGCGCTGCGCCAGGGCCATGCCTTCCAGTATTCGGCGCATGACTATGAAGCTTTCGCCGACAGTTTCGGTTTCGAGGAAACGGCCGACCAGGCCGCCGCCATCAATGCCGTCATCAAGGACATGACCGGTGGCAAGCCCATGGACCGCCTCATCTGCGGCGACGTCGGCTTCGGCAAGACCGAAGTGGCCTTGCGTGCCGCCTTCGTGGCGGTGATGGGCGGCAAGCAGGTCGCCATTCTCGCTCCGACTACGCTGCTGGCCGAACAGCATGCCGCCACCTTCGCGGACCGCTTCGCCAACTGGCCGGTCAAGATTGCCGAACTGTCGCGCTTCCGCACCGGCAAGGAAGTCACGCAAGCCATCAAGGGCCTGGGTGATGGCACCATCGATATCGTCATCGGTACCCACAAGCTGCTCTCCGATGAGGTGAAGTTCTCGCGCCTGGGCCTGGTCATCATCGATGAAGAACATCGTTTCGGTGTGCGCCAGAAGGAAGCCCTGAAGTCGCTGCGCGCCGAGGTGGATGTCTTGACGCTGACCGCCACGCCGATCCCGCGGACCCTGGGCATGGCGCTGGAAGGCCTGCGCGATTTCTCGGTGATCGCCACCGCGCCGCAGAAGCGCCTGGCCATCAAGACCTTCGTGCGCGCCGAGCAGGAATCGACCATCCGCGAAGCCTGCCTGCGCGAGTTGAAACGCGGCGGCCAGGTCTACTTCCTGCACAACGAAGTGGAAACCATTGCCAACCGCAAGGCCGCGCTGGAGCAGCTGTTGCCGGAAGCCCGCATCGGTGTGGCGCACGGCCAGATGCACGAGCGCGACCTGGAAAAGGTGATGCGCGACTTCGTGGCGCAGCGCTTCAACATCCTGCTCTGTACCACCATCATCGAGACCGGCATCGACGTGCCGACCGCCAACACCATCATCATGCATCGCGCCGACAAGTTCGGCCTGGCGCAGCTGCACCAGTTGCGTGGCCGGGTCGGCCGTTCGCACCACCAGGCCTATGCCTACCTGCTGGTGCAGGATGTGCAGGGCTTGTCCAAGCAGGCGCAGCGCCGGCTGGAAGCCATCCAGCAGATGGAGGAGCTGGGCAGCGGCTTCTATCTCGCCATGCACGACCTGGAAATCCGTGGTGCCGGCGAGGTGCTGGGCGATCACCAGTCGGGCGAGATCCACGAGATCGGTTTCCAGATGTATTCGGACATGTTGAACGAGGCCGTGCGCGCCCTGAAGGATGGACGCGAACCGGACCTGGCGGCGCCGCTCTCGACCACCACCGAGATCAACCTGCATGCCCCCGCCTTGCTGCCCAATGACTTCTGCGGCGATGTGCATGAACGCCTCTCGCTCTACAAGCGCTTCGCCAACTGCGAGAAGGCCGATGCCATCGATGCCTTGCAGGAAGAACTGATCGACCGCTTCGGCAAGCTGCCTGATGCCGCCAAGGCCTTGATCGAAACGCACCGCCTGCGCATTGCCGCCAAGCCGCTGGGCATCATCAAGATCGATGCGCATTCGGAAGCGGCGCTGTTGCAGTTCGTTCCCAATCCGCCGATCGACGCCATGCGCATCATCGAGCTGGTTCAGAAGAACCGCCAGGTCAAGCTCAATGGCCCGGACAAGCTGCGCATCACGGCCAGCATGCCGGACCTCAATGCCCGCGTGCAGCAGGTCAAGGCGACCATGAAGGCGCTTACCGGCTGAACCGCTTCCCGGCCGCGCATTACCGAATCCCACCGCATCCATGAATCAACAGAACAACATGAACCTGATCCTGCAAGCCCCCAAGCACCACGCTGTTTCTTCTTCGGCCATCGAGACCATTGCGGAGTTGGCCGGTGGCCGCGCCGAACGCATCAGCGATAGCCGCGTACCGGAGGCCGACGCCTGGCGCGTGGCTGGCGTAAGCCAGAGCGATGCACTCAAGGCCAGCATCGATGCGGCTTGCCTGCAGGCGCGCCTGGACTATGCCTTCATCGAAGAGGGTCGCAAGCTGTCCGATTTCCGCCTGGTGGCGATGGACATGGATTCCACCCTCATCACCATCGAATGCATCGACGAGATCGCCGACATGCAGGGGTTGAAGCCGCAGGTGGCCGAGATCACCGAAGCCGCCATGCGCGGCGAGATCGAGTTCAACGAAAGCCTGACCCGCCGCGTGGCATTGCTCAGGGGCCTGGATGCGGGTGCGCTGCAGCGGGTCTACGATGAACGCCTGCAGTTGTCCTTGGGCGCGGAAAACATGCTCAAGGCAGTGCAGGCCGCAGGCCTGAAGACGCTGCTGGTCTCGGGCGGCTTCACTTTCTTCACCGACCGCATGAAGGCACGCCTGAACCTGGACTACACCCACGCCAACACCCTGGAAGTGGCCGACGGCAAGCTCACCGGCAAGGTGGTCGGCGGCATCGTCAATGCCGATGAGAAGCGTTCGACGGTGGAGCGTATCTGCCGCGAGATTGGTGCCGAACCGGGCCAGGCCATCGTCATGGGCGATGGTGCGAATGACCTGCGCATGATGGGCATCGCGGGCCTGTCGGTGGCCTTCCGCGCCAAGCCGGTGGTGCGTGCCCAGGCCAGTGTGGGCTTGAATTTCGTGGGACTGGACGGCATCTTGAATCTGCTGGCCTGACCTCGGGGCCGGTTTTCCCTCACTTCAGGAGACACGATGAACCAGGAACTGGTATTCGATCCGCAGACCCAGACCGGCCGAGACCTGGTCTGGTGGCTCTATCTGGCGCATGCCGCCTGCCTGGTATTTTCGCTGGGCATGTTGTCCTGGCTGCCCCTGATCGTCAATTACCTCAAGCGCGGCGACGTGCGCGAGACCTTCCTCTACACGCACCATCGCTGGCAGATCCGTTCCTTCTGGTGGTACCTGTTCTGGCTGTTCGCCGGCGGCGTGCTGTGGGCGACGGTGATCGGCATTCCCGTGGCGATCCTGGTATTCTCGCTGGCCTGGATCTGGAAAGCCTACCGGCTCATCAAGGGCTTCCTCGACCTGCAGGACAACAAGCCCATGCCGGTCTGATGCGGCACTTGGCCGCTTCCTGCGCTCAACGGCACCTTCGGGTGCCGTTTTTGTTTCCTTCGGGCAAAGAAAGCTTGCGCAAGGGATAATAGTGATATTGAAAGATTTCAATGATAATCTCGAAGTATTACTAGATAGCATTAGAGCTAGAACCCAGCGAACTTTCGTTCACGCGCGCCCCTCTGCGAGCGCCGGGGCGGGGACGCTCACTCCAAAGGGGGAAACCTGCGCATGAAGAACTGGACGATCAAGCAACGCATCCTCGGGAGCTTCGGGCTCATCCTGCTGCTCATGGCCGTCATGGCCGGGATTTCAGCGGTCAACCTGGGGCGCATAGAGAAGAGTGCGACGGCCTTGCGCGAGGACTCCACCCCAGGCCTTTACTACAGTACCCAGATCAACGCCGCCTGGTATGAAAACCTGCTGATGACCCAGCAGATCATCCAGATCGATACCAGCGAGGCCGAGCGCCAGGCCGACCTGGCCCTGCTGCGCCGCAACGCCGAGCGCCTGGACCGCCTCCAGGAAGATTACGACAAGACCATCTTCAGCGATGGCGACCGCAAGCTCTTCGAGCAATTCAAGGAAACGCGGCAGAAGTATCGCGCCATCGTCAGCGAAGTCTTGAAGATGGAGTTCAGCCAGCGCGCCCCCATCGACAAGATCGTCAATGACCAGATCCGTCCGCAATGGCGCACCGGCTACCAGTTGACACAGCGCATGGTCGACACCAACAAGGCCATTGCCGACGACGCCGCCCAGCGTATCGGCGACGCCGTCAACTCGGCCCAGTTCACCCTGATGACGGCGCTCATGGCCGCGCTGCTGGTGGCGCTGGTGTGTGGTTTCTTCCTGATGCGCGCCATCAACGAACCGCTGCAGAAGCTCATGGGCCTGCTCGACATCATGCGTTCGGGCGACTTCTCGCGCCGCGTGGCGCTGGACCGCAACGATGAATTCGGCATCCTAGGCAATGGTTTTGACCGCATGACCGATGAACTGACCGCGCTGGTCTCGCAGGCTCAGAAGTCCTCGGCGCGCGTGGCCACCTCGGTCACCGAGATCGCCGCCACCGCCCGCCAGCAACAGGCCACCGCCGCCGAAACGGCCGCCACCACCACCGAGATCGGCGCCACCTCGCGCGAGATCCATGCGACCTCGCGTGACCTGGTGCGCACCATGAATGAAGTGTCGGTGGTCTCCGAACAGACTTCGGCGCTGGCCGGCAGCGGCCAGGCGGGCTTGACCCGCATGGGCGACACCATGCAGAACGTGATGGACGCGGCCGGTTCGGTCAGCGCCAAACTGGCCATCCTCAACGAGAAGGCGGGCAACATCAACCAGGTCGTCACCACCATTACCAAGGTGGCTGACCAGACCAACCTGCTGTCGCTGAACGCCGCCATCGAGGCCGAGAAGGCCGGCGAGCATGGTCGTGGCTTCTCGGTAGTGGCCACCGAGATCCGCCGGCTGGCCGACCAGACTGCCGTGGCCACCTACGACATCGAAGTCATGGTCAAGGAAATCCAGTCGGCCGTGGCGGCCGGCGTGATGGGCATGGACAAGTTCTCCGACCAGGTCCGGCGCGGCATGCAGGATGTACAGACTGCCGGCAGCCAGCTCTCGCAGATCATTGCGCAGGTGCAGGCGCTGGCACCGCGCTTCCAGATCGTCAACGAAGGCATGCAGGCCCAGGCCAGCAGCGCCGAGCAGATCAACCAGGCGCTGGTGCAGCTCTCCGAGGCGGCCCAGCAGACGGTGGAGTCGCTGCAGCAATCGAGCCAGGCCATCGACGAACTCAATGTGGTCTCCAATGAATTGCGCAATGGTGTTTCGCGCTTCAAGGTGACGGACTGAGCACCGGACCGGTCCAGCCCAGCGTGCTCATGAGCCAGTCCCTGCATCTGCTGTTCTCCCTCGGGGAAGAGCGCTACGCCTTGCCCACCACTGCGGTGGCGATGGTGCTGCCGCTGACGCCCTGCAAATCGCTGCCCGGGGCACCCGCATGGGTGGCTGGCCTGCTGCCGCACGGCCGCAGCCACGTTCCCGTGATCGACCTGTCCATGCTGGCATTGGGGCGGCCCGCCCCCGCCCGGGCGAGCACCCGCCTGGTGCTGGTGCATTACCAGGGCAGCCTGGCGGCACCGGTGTTGCTGGGCCTGATCCTGGAGCAGGCGACCGATACCCTGCGCATCGACCCGGCCGACTTCGCACCTGCGGCCATCCGCAATGACGGCGCACCTTACCTCGGGCCGGTCCTGCCCTACCAGGGCGGCCTGCTGCAGCGGGTGGAAGTGGGGGAACTGCTCGATCCGGCCGCATGCGCCTTGCTCTATCCCGAGGTGCTGGCATGAAGACCCTGCCGCTGATCGCTGACAAGCTCAAGGCCGCCATGGGACTGGACATCGCCACTGTTGGCAGCAGCCTCATCGAGCGCGTGGTGCGCGAGCGCATGGCCGCGCTGGCCATCGACGACGATGGCCTCTATCTGGCACGCCTGCAAGCGTCGGCGGAGGAGCTGCAGGCCCTGATCGAACTGGCCGTGGTGCCGGAGACCTGGTTCTTCCGTGACCGCGAAGCCATCCTGGCCACAGCCCGCCTGGCGCGCGAACGGCTGGCATCGCAGCCAGGCCACCCGGTGCGCATCCTGAGCGTGCCGTGCTCTACCGGTGAAGAGCCGTATTCGCTGGCCATGGCCCTGCTGGAGGCGGGCGTGATGCCGTCACAGTTCGTCATCGAAGCCTACGACATCCGTACCCGCTCTCTGGAGATCGCTGCCGCCGGGGTCTACGGCCGCAATTCCTTCCGGGGCCAGGACCTTGGATTCAGGGCTCGCCATTTCCTGCCCGTGGAGCAAGGCTGGCAATTGAGTGAAGCGATCCGCCAGCAAGTGCGCTTTGCCCCCGGCAATCTGCTGGCCCCGGATTTCTTGCGGCAGGCAGCACCCTACGATTTCATTTTCTGCCGCAATGTGCTGATCTACTTCGAACGCGATGTGCAGCGCCAGGTCGTGACCCTGCTGGAGCGCCTCATGCAGGCCGGCAGCGTGATCTTCGTCGGTCCGGCCGAAGGCGGCATCCTGCTCAGTCCACGTCTGGAGTCGGCCGGCATTGCCCTGGCCTTTGGCTTTCGCAAGCGGGAGGCGGCCGAGCGGCCAGCCTGGCATCGTGCGATGGGGGCGGCGCCGCTGCCACCCTTGGCGCAGCCCGGTGTGCCGGGCGCGCCGCGTCCGCTCACGCCGCCGGCTTTCGCGACGGCAGGCGTGCAGCCCTTCGCAGCCCCTGCGGCGGCGCCGCTTTGCGCAAGCCGCCAGCCCTTGCTGGAGCGTGCCCGAGTACTGGCCGATGAGGGGCAGCTCGCGCAGGCTGCCGGCTTGTGCGAGCAAGCCATGGCCGAGCAGGGACCCAGTGCCGAAGCCTTTTACCTGCAAGGCCTGATCCACGATGCCGGGGGAGACATCGAACAGGCCCAGCGCTGCTATCGCAAGGTGCTTTATTTGGCACCGCGTCACCAGGCCGCCTTGCTGCAACTGGCCGCCTTGCTGCAGGCCCAGGGCGACGCGGCGGGTGCCGATCGCCTGCGCCAGCGTGCTGGCCGTGTGACGGCGAGCGAGGAGCCGCATCATGGCTGAACTGAGCGTGACATCATCCGGCACGACGCTGGAGGCCTGCTGGAGCCGCATCGGTACCAAGGGCGATGGCAGCTGCCCCGAGCTGGCTCATCACATCCGCTGCCTGAACTGCCCGACCTTTGCCCGCGCCGCATTGCTTCAGCTTGATCGCGTGGAGGCCTCCGATGAAGTGGCGCAGCGATGGCTGCACGCGGGGATGGCGATGGAAGAGGTGCAAGAAGATCAGGCGACACTGGCCTCGGCGCTGGTGGTGCGCATCGCCGGCGAATGGCTGGCCATTGCCACGTCGGTGGTGCAGGAAGTGACCGGGGCGCGGCCGCTGCACAGCCTGCCGCACCAGCGCAACAGCGCCATCGCCGGCGTGCTCAATATTCGCGGTGCATTGCGCATCTGTGTGTCGCTGGCGCAGCTGTTCCAGCTGCCGGCACAGACATCGGCTCGGCATCTGCTGGTGGCGGCCCATGAAGGGCAGGTGCTGGTGTTCCCGGTGGAAGAGGTGGCCGGTGTGCACCGCTACCGGCATGACAGCCTGGCCCCGGTACCGACCACGCTGGCGCAGGCGGCCATCCAGTACACACGCGGCATGGTGGAGTGGCGCGGCCGTCCCATCGGCTTGCTTGACCATGAATTGTTGTTCTACGTACTCAACCGGAGCATGACATGAGTACGCCCGATCTCAGCCAGATGTCCATGCTGGACCTGTTCCGCTTCGAGGCGGAAAGCCAGATCTCCCAGCTCAATACCAGCCTGTTGGCCCTGGAGCAGCAGCCGACGGCCGCCGAACACCTGGAAGCCTGCATGAGGGCCGGCCACTCGCTCAAGGGCGCAGCGCGCATCGTCGGCCTGGAAGCCGCGGTCAAGGTGGCCCACGTGCTGGAGGACTGCTTCGTGCTGGCGCAGCAGGGCAAGCTGCTGCTGGAGAAGAAACATATCGATGTGCTGCTGCACGGGGCCGACCTGCTGGGACGGATCGCCTCGCCACCGGACGGCGACGAGGCTTGGGCCGACCACGCCGGCAGTGCCGAGGTGCAGGCTTTCCTGCAAGCCTTGCCGGCGGTCATGAGTGGTGCAGACGCTCCCCCCTGGCCTGTGCCGACGGCCGCAATGCAGGAGGCCCGCGCCGCCGAGGCGGCCCCGCAGCCGGCACCGCCTGCGCCGTCGGCCGCAGCCACGGAGCCGGCGCAGCCTGTCGCAACGGCACCCAGCGTCAGCCAGGCTGCCGCCGCGCGCGCCGTGCGCGTGAGTGCGGACAGCCTGGACCGCCTCTTGAGCCTGACCGGTGAATCGCTGGTAGAGTCGCGCCGCCTGAAACCCTTCTCTGCCAGCATGTTGCGCATGAAGCGCGTGCAGCGCGAAGCCGTGCAGGCGCTGGACCTGCTGCAACAGAAATTGTCGTCCAGCCAGCTCGATGAATTTGCCCAGACCACGCTGGCCGAACTGCGTGCACTGATGCAAACCAACCAGCAACTGCTGGGTGAGCAATTGATTGCACTCGACGCCTTCGACCGGCGTTCGGTCAATCTCTCGCAACAGCTCTATGACGAGGCCCTGGCCTGCCGGATGCGGCCCTTTGCCGACGGCACTGGCGGCTTTGCGCGCATGGTGCGCGACGTCGGCCATGCGCTGGGCAAGTCGGTGCGGCTGGAGATCAGCGGCAACACCACGCAGATCGATCGCGACATCCTGGAGAAACTGGAAGCACCGCTGGGCCACCTGCTGCGCAATGCGGTCGACCATGGCATCGAGGACGCCGCTGCGCGCCGTGCCGCAGGAAAGCCGGAGCAGGGCGTGGTGCGACTGGAGGCGCGCCACAGTGCGGGCATGCTGATGATCGAGGTCGCCGATGACGGTGGCGGCATCGACCTGGACCGGTTACGCCGCACCGTCGTCGAGCGCGGCTTGTCTACCGAAGACATGGCCGCGCGCCTGTCCGACGCCGAATTGCTGGACTTCCTGCTATTGCCCAGCTTCAGCCTGCGCGACACCGTCACCGAGATTTCCGGGCGCGGCGTCGGCCTGGACGTGGTGGCGGACATGCTCAAGCAAGTGCGCGGCACGATCCGTATCACCACGCGCAAAGGGCAGGGCAGCCGCTTCCTGCTGCAGTTGCCGCTGACGCTGTCGGTGATCCGCAGCCTGTTGGTGGAGATCGCCGGTGAACCTTATGCGTTTCCGCTGGCCTACGTGAATCGGACCTTGCGTTTGCCGGCCGAGGACTTGCAGACCCTGGAGGGCTATCAGCACTTCAGCCACGCAGGCCGCCAGGTTGGCCTGGTCAGCGCACACCAGGTGCTGCAGCGCGGCCAGTGGCGCGCGCGGGATGGCAGCGTGTGCGTGGTGGTCATTGGCGAAGAGGAACACAGCTACGGTATCGCGGTCGATGCTTTCCTGGGCGAGCGCATGCTGGTGGTGCAACCGCTGGATGCGCGCCTGGGCAAGATCCCCGACATCCTGGCCGGGGCGCTGATGGAAGATGGCGCGCCCTTGCTGATCCTGGACGTGGCCGATCTGCTGCGCACCGTGGAAAAGCTGACCGCTTCCGGGCGCCTGCAGACGGTCGGCCAGGACAGCGCCGACCAGGCCGCCGTGACCGTGCGCAAGAAAGTGCTGGTGGTCGACGATTCGCTGACCGTGCGCGAGCTGGAACGCAAGTTGCTGGCCAACCGGGGCTACCAGGTCACGGTGGCCGTCGATGGCATGGATGGCTGGAACGCCGTGCGTGCCGAGCATTTCGACCTGGTCATCACTGATATCGACATGCCGCGCATGGATGGCATCGAGCTGGTCACCCTCATACGCGGCGCGCCGCAATTGCAGGCGTTGCCGGTGATGATCGTGTCCTACAAGGATCGTGAAGAAGATCGGCAGCGTGGCCTGGCGGCCGGCGCCGATCATTATTTCACCAAGAGCAGTTTCCATGACGAAAGCCTGTTGCAGGCCGTCACGGATTTGATTGGAGAGGCCACAACGTGAAGATCGGCATCGTCAACGACACCCCCATGATGGTGGAAGTGCTGCGCCGGGTGATTGCCGAATCCGCCCGCCATGAACTGATCTGGATCGCCCGCGACGGTGAGCAGGCCGTGCAGATGTGCGCCTGGCAATTGCCGGACGTGGTGCTGATGGATCTGCTCATGCCCAAGATGGATGGCGTGGAAGCCACGCGCCGCATCATGCAGGACACCCCTTGCCCCATCCTGGTGGTGACCTCCGACATGGATACCAGCGCCGCCAAGATCTATGAAGCCATGGGTCATGGAGCCCTCGACGCCACCCAGACCCCGGCGCTCATCGGTGCGGCCGGCAAGCGCGATGCGGCGGCACTGATCGAGAAGATCGACAACCTCGGGCGTTTGAGTCCCGACGACATGGCCGCGCCGGTGCGCCGCCCGGTACGCCCGCTGGCCCCGGCCGCCCATGGCGACCTGCCCCCGCTGGTGGCCATCGGCGCATCGGCTGGCGGTCCGGCGGCGCTCTCGACGCTGCTCAAGCAGGTGCCAAGCGAATTTGCGGGCAGCATCGTGATCGTGCAACACATCGATGCTGCCTTTGCGCCCGGCATGGCCCAATGGCTGCAGCAGCAGTCGGCCTTGCGCGTGCGCCTGGCGGTCGAAGGTGACCTGCCGCGCCGGGGAGAAGTCCTGCTGGCGGGCAGCAACCATCATCTCGTGTTCAAGGAAGGCAGCCGCCTGGGTTACGTCGACGGCGCGCCCACCGACGTCTACCGGCCCTCGGTCGACGCCTTCTTCCACAGCATCGTGCGGCACTGGGAAGGCAAGGCTACCGGCGTACTGCTCACCGGCATGGGCCGCGATGGTGCAGCGGGCTTGAAAGCCCTGCGTGAGAACGGCTATCACACCCTGGCGCAGGACCAGAAAAGCTGCGCCGTCTATGGCATGCCCAAGGCGGCCGTGGCGCTCAACGCCGCCGTCGAGGTCCTGCCGGTCAGTGCCATGGCGGCACGGCTGCAGGCGCTGCTGGCTGCAGCCTGACCCCATTGAAATGAAGGAAAGCATGATGAGTTCGGTGCAAGCAACCGACACCACGGCCAGCGCCCCGGCGTTGCCCGCGGACGACTACAAGATCATGGTATTACTGGTGGATGACCAGGCCATGGTTGGTGAGGCGATCCGCCGCGCCCTGGCCAAGGAAGACAATATCGATTTCCACTTCTGCACCCGCGCTGATGAAGCCCTGGCCGTGGCCGAGAAGACCCGCCCCACGGTGATCCTGCAGGACCTGGTCATGCCCGGCGTGGATGGCATGACCCTGGTGCGTCAGTATCGTGCCAGCCCGGTGCTGGCCAATGTGCCGATCATCGTGCTGTCCTCCCGCGACGATGCCGAGATCAAACGTGATGCCTTTGCCGGGGGCGCCAACGACTACATGGTCAAGCTGCCGGACGTGATCGAACTGGTGGCGCGGCTGCGCTATCACTCCCGCTCCTACATCAACCTGCTGCAGCGCGACGCCGCCTATCGCGCCCTGCGCGAGAGCCAGCAGCAGTTGCAGAAAACCAATTTCGAACTGCAGCGCCTCACCAATACCGACGGCTTGACCGGCATTGCCAACCGCCGCTATTTCGATGACTACCTGGGCGCGGAATGGCGCCGTGCGCGGCGTGACGGATTGCACCTGGCGCTGCTGCTGATCGATGTGGATTTCTTCAAGCTCTACAACGACAACTACGGCCACGTGGCCGGTGACGCCGTGCTGCGGCAGGTGGCACAGACCCTGGACAACAGCATCCAGCGTCCGGCCGACCTGTCGGCGCGCTTCGGCGGCGAAGAATTTGCCATGATCCTGCCGCGCACGCCGCTGGAGGGGGCGCAAGCCCTGGGCCAGAAACTGTGCCAGCTGATCGAGTCCAACCAGGTGCCGCATGCCCGTTCCGGCATCAGCCAGTGGCTGACGGTGAGCATCGGGGCGGCCTGCATGGTCCCCACCGAGCACCAGGAGATCAGCGAACTCATCGAGATGGCCGACCGCCGCCTGTATCTGGCCAAACAGCAGGGGCGCAATCGCGTGGTCTGGCAGGACGGCTGAACACGAAAAGAACAAGCAGGCCGGATGCAGCAGCGCTGCGCCGGCCCATCGATGAAGACACGGAAGGAAACCGGAATGCGTACCATCGCCAGCCTGGAAGAACTGAAATCGCTGGCGGGCCAGGAAGTGGCCTGCAGCGAATGGATTGCCGTCACGCAGGAACAGGTGGATCGTTTCGCCGATGCGACCGGCGACCATCAATGGATCCACGTTGACCCCGAACGCGCCGCGCGCGAGCTGCCTTACGGTGGCACGGTAGCGCATGGTTTCCTGACCCTGGCCTTGCTGCCGCGCATGCTGTCGGAGTCCATCAGCCTGGGTCCGGATGTGCGCATGCTGCTCAACTACGGGCTCAACCGCGTTCGTTTCCCGGCCCCCTTGCCGGTCGGCCGGCGGGTGCGCGGCGTGATCCGGCTGGAGTCCACCGAGGACATTCCCGGCGGCATCCAGTTGGCCTGGCTCATCACGGTCGAGTGTGAAGGATCGGACAAGCCGGTGTGCGTGGCCGAATTCCTGGTACGCCGCTACTGAGCATCCGGGCCGCCCCCCCCCCCGAAAGGGGCCGCTCGCTTTCTCGCAGAAGCTCATGCATTGTGTGGCCTGAGCGCATCGCTGGCGGTTGCCTGCGTGGATTTTCACCAGGGCCGTCGCCCGAACTTGTCTTTCAGTGCTAATGTGCAATCATTCGGCCGCTCCCTTGTGGCGCTGCCGCCGCGTCCTTGCTGAACCCGCCGCTCATGATGTCAGAACGACCCCTCCATCAGGTTGACGCCGATCCGGATTGCCCCCGGAAGGAGCTCGCCTTTCTCCAGCAGACGCTGTCCTACATTGCCCGCGGTGCGCCGCTGGAGCAATTGCTGGGCCGTATCGCCAGCGCTTTCTCGGCCAGCTATCCGCAACGCTGCCTGGCCATCTTCCTGTTTGATCCCCAGTCCCGCCGCATGACGGTGGGCGCGGCACCGCGCCTGTCTGCGGCCTTCCTGGACGAACTGGGCCAATTGGACGTGCAAGACCCGGATTCGGCACCGTTCTGGAACGGCCTGACCGCCCTCAGTGCGCGTCACGCCCGCAAGCTGCTGGAAGTGCTGCCACTGCGCTCCTTTGCCGGCGAAGTGGCCGGCGTGCTGACCATTTGTACGGCCACCGATGCCGAAGGCGACGTATCGCACCGGCAACAGGCCTATCGGGATGCCGTCGGCGCGGCCGTCTCGATGGCCATGCTGGCCATCGAGCGCTCGCTGGTGCCGGTGCATGCACGGGTCAGCAGCGAGCCACCCGGCGAGGCGGATGAGCGCATGGCGCTGGCCATTGAAGGCAGCGGTACCGGCATCTGGGACCGCAATGCCGTCACCGGCGAGATGTATTATTCGCGCGGCTGGAAGGCCATCCTCGGGTATGAGGACTGGGAACTCTCCAGTCACCTGGAAGATGCCTACCAGCGCATCCATCCGGATGACCTGCCTTACGTACAGGAAACCATCCGCCAGCATTTCGCCTCGCGCTCCGACAGCTACCAGGTGGAGCACCGCATCCGCTGCCGCGACGGCAGCTACAAGTGGATCAGCAGCCGCGGCAAGGTCGTGGCGCGCGACGCCCAGGGCAATGCGTTGCGCATGATCGGCACCACGACCGACATCACCGAACTCAGGCGGCTCACCGACAAACTGGCCAAGAGCAGCCGCATGCTGGATTACCTGACCAGCGAGATCCCCGGCATGGTGTACCAGTTCCGGGTACCGCCCGGCGAGCGCGGCTATTTCACCTATGTCAGCGAGGGCGCGCGCGAGACCTATGGCCTGACCCCCCAGCAGCTGCTGGACTCGCCGGATGTCATCGATACCGTCCTCCATCCGGAAGACCTGTCGCTGTACCGCGCCTCGCGCATGGCGGCCCTGGCCGGCGCCTCGCACTGGATGCTGGAGTTTCGGGTGATCGCACCCGGCCAGCGCGTGCGCTGGCTGCGCGGCCAGGCACGCCCGCGCCGGCTGGACGATGGCACCACGCTCTGGCACGGCTACATCAGCGACATCAGCCAAAGCAAGGCCATCGAACTGGAACTGCAGGAGTTCGCCCTCACCGACTACCTCACGCAACTGCCCAACCGCCGCTGCTTCATGCAGCGCCTGCAGGAAGAGCACAGCCGTATCCAGCGCGGGGTGAGTGATACTGCTGCGGTGCTGATGTGCGACCTGGATCACTTCAAGCGCATCAACGACAGCCTGGGTCATGCCGTGGGTGACCAGGTCCTGAAACATTTTGCCCAGGTCCTGCAGCGCCAGCTGCGCAAGTCGGATGCGTCCGGACGGCTGGGGGGCGAGGAGTTTGCGGTCATCCTCTCCGGGGCCAACCTGCAGGCGGCCGCCGAATTCGCGACGCGCCTGCAGACCAGCTTCGCCAGCCAACCGTTGCGGCACGAGGGACGTGAAGTGGAGGTGACGCTGTCGATCGGCATCGCCCTGATGCAGGCCGATTGTCCGGGCCAGGAGCACGTCCTGCGCGCCAGCGACGATGCCCTGTATCGTGCCAAGGAAAAAGGGCGCAACCGTTTCGAGTTTGCGCCCTTTGCCTGTCCCTGATCCGGGGTGCCGGGGACGGGCCTGAGCGCCGCCCCCGGTGATGTAGGATCAGCGTTTCTGGTACTGGCTCTTGCCGAACAACAATTCCTTGGCCTTGTCATCCTGCAGCGGCTTGCGCTTGTCGGCCAGCACGGTCACGCCGCGCTGCACGGCCGGGCGTGCGCTGATGGCATCGAACCAGCGCTTGACGTTGGGGAAGTCCGCCAGATCGATGCCCTGGTTCTTGTGCGAACGGGTCCAGGGGAAGCAGGCGATGTCGGCAATGGTGTAGTTCTCGCCGGCCAGGTAGGCGTGCTGGCCCAGTTGCTTGTCCATCACCTGGTACAGGCGGCGCGCTTCGTTGCTGTAGCGGTTCACGGCGTATTCGATCTGCTCCGGCGCGTACAGGCGGAAGTGATGCGCCTGGCCCAGCATCGGCCCGAGACCGCCCATCTGGAACATCACCCATTGCAGCACTTCATACTTCTCGCGCACGGTCTCGCCCAGGAAGCGTCCGGTCTTGCCGGCCAGGTAGATCAGGATGGCGCCGGATTCGAACAGCGAGATCGGGGCACCATCCGGACCATCGGGATCGACGATGGCGGGGATCTTGTTGTTGGGCGAAATCTTCAGGAATTCGGGCGTGAACTGGTCACCGGCACCGATATCGATGGCATGCGCGGTGTAGGGCAGGCCGCACTCCTCCAGCATGATGTGAACCTTGTGGCCGTTGGGCGTAGCCCAGCTGTAGACGTCGATCATGGCGTTCCTTTTTTGCGTGTCGTGTTGAGGGGGGAAGTCACGTTACGGAAAATATCTAAACGATTTGCGCACCAGCCGTGTTACAGCTTGGCCAGCCGGTCCAGCGCCAGTTGCAGCGTCTCATCCTTCTTGGCGAAGCAGAAGCGCACGATGCCCGATTCCTTGGGCGTGTTGTAGAAGGCCGAGACCGGAATGGCGGCCACGCCGATTTCACTGGTGAGCCACTTGCAGAAGTCGGCTTCGGACTGGTCCGAGATGGCGTCATACTTCACGCACTGGAAATACGTGCCCTGCGAGGGCAGCAGCTCGAAACGGGTGTTGGCCAGTCCGGCGCGGAAAAGATCACGCTTCTTCTGGTAAAACGCCGGCAGATCCAGATACGGTGCCGGGTTCTTCATATACTCGGCCAAGCCATACTGCACGGGCGTATTGACGGTAAAGACATTGAACTGGTGCACCTTGCGGAATTCGGCGGTCAGTGCAGCGGGGGCCGCCACGTAGCCGACTTTCCATCCGGTGACGTGATAGGTCTTGCCGAAGCTGGAATTGATGAAGCTGCGTTCGGCCAGTTCCGGATGGCGCGCCAGCGATTCATGCGGCTGGCCGTCGAAGACCATGTGTTCATAGACTTCGTCGGAGAGGATCAGGATATCGGTGCCGCGCACGATGTCGGCCAGCGCCGCCACGTCAGCCGCGCGCATGACGCTGCCGGTCGGGTTGTGCGGAGTGTTGACCATGATCATGCGGGTCTTGGGCGTGACCGCTGCACGCACCTTGTCCCAGGGGATGCTGTAACCGGCCGCGCCCACTTCCATCTGCACGAACACCGGTATGCCACCGGCCAGCTCGATGGCCGGCACGTAGCAGTCATAGACCGGCTCGATCACGATCACTTCGTCACCCGGATGCACCGCGCACAGCACCGAGGTCAGGATGCCCTGGGTGGCGCCGGCCGTCACCGTGATCTCGGAGACAGGATCATAGCGATGGCCGTAGAGCCGTTCCACCTTGTCGGCGATGGCTTCGCGCAGCGGCAGCACGCCGGCCATGGGCGGGTACTGGTTCAGGCCGTCCTGCATGGCGCGGGTGACCGCATCCACCAGGGCCGGGTCGCAATGGAAATCGGGGAAGCCCTGTCCCAGGTTGACCGCGCCTTTTTCGCTGGCCAATGCAGACATGACGGTGAAGATGGTAGTGCCCACCTTGGGCAGCTTGGTGACGATGTTGGGGGTGCTCATTGCAGCGGACTCGTTCTTGTGATGATCGCAAGCCCGCTATTCTAGCCGCATTCGAGGGAGCCTTCAGGTGGCCGCATCAAGGAAGGCATCGGCACGCCAGAGCTGGGGCGGCACGATGGCAAACATCCCGCGCTTGACGGTGCGCTTGCCCAGCTTGAGGACGGCCTTGTCCTTGCTCACCAGCACGTGGGCCTGGCATTGCAGCGCCAGTTCTAGGAATTTCTGGTCGTCGCGATCGGTGCAGACGGGCAGGCCGAAGGTATTGACCTGGGCCAGCGGCAGGCATTGCAGCAGGCGGTCGAATTCGGCGCAGATCGCCGGTTTGGTCTCGGGGGTGACCGGCAGATGCGGATAATCCAGCACCGCCAGCCACTCGCTGCGGCAATCCTCACGGGTGTAGGCCTCCACGGTGCCTTGTTCCAGCGCCGCCTGCAGCGCCGCCCAGCGCGGATCGCGGAAGACGAACAGGTCCAGGCAGACGTTGGTGTCCAGCACCACGCGCTGGCGCCTTAGGTTGGCGTCAGCGGGCGTGCCGGAAGGAAGGGAAGTTACAGGGGAGGGGAGTGGAGTTGCCTGGATGCTCATTGATCTGAAAACTAGTTGTCGATGCCACGTTGACCGGGCGGCGGCGTTTCGTGCTTGCCGAAGAGTTCGCCACCGGTTTCGAGCGCATCATACCCCTGATCGGTGACGCGCCAGAAATTGTGCATGTCCACCGCCGCCAGTCCGCGGTCATAGAGCAGGCGCAGGTGATGCAGGATCACCTCCGGCGCTACCTGGCCGGGCAGGGCGCTCTGGATCTTTTCCACGTCGCCGTAGAGGGTGCCGAAGGATGCCAGTTGCTTCAGGATTTCGCCCATGAGGGCTTTGTCGCGTTTCATGATGTCCTCCTTTGCCGATGGCCGGCGGGATCAGGCGGGCAGCCTGTCCAATTCGTCCTGCTCGTTCACCATGGACAACGAAATGCCGCCAAAGTGCCGACAGTCTGCCCAGGCAGTAGCACGTAATGACTGCTGCAGTGTGCTCCTGCCATTTGCTTGCTGTCAGTCTAGTTGATGAACGGCAAGTTTGCTGCCGAACTTGAACATTCGCCCAGCGCCTGCACCGGCCGGGTGTGCCGGCTCAGAATTGCTCCCAGTCGCCCTCATCGGCCGATGGGGTCTTGCCTGCTTTGACGGGCTTGGCTGCAGGCGCTGCGGGCAGTGCCGGTGCCGATACCGTGGCGACGGTGCGTGCCACCGGCTTGGGCTGGGGCCGTGCCTGCGCGTTGGGCGAGAGGGCGGCGGGCCGCGCAGGCGCCGGTGCGGCGGCAGAGGCGACATGGGCGCGTTCCAGCTTGAACACGCTCACCAGTTCCGACAGCTTGCCCGCCTGGTCCTGCAGCGAGCCTGCTGCTGCGGCGGCTTGCTCCACCAGCGCGGCATTCTGCTGGGTCACCTCATCCATTTGCGTGATGGC
The DNA here is from genome assembly GCF_002213425.1 of Herbaspirillum aquaticum. Lineage (GTDB taxonomy): Bacteria > Pseudomonadota > Gammaproteobacteria > Burkholderiales > Burkholderiaceae_D > Herbaspirillum > Herbaspirillum aquaticum. The sequence continues at coordinate 122,405 of NZ_NJGV01000001.1, forward strand.
CAGGTTGACCTGTTCGATGCCATTGCTTTGCTCGGAGCTGGCGGCGGTGATCTCGCCGACGATGTCGGTGACCCGGCGCACGCTGGCCACCACTTCGGTCATGGTGCTGCCGGCCTCTTCCACCAGGCGGCTGCCGGCGTCGACCTTGGCCACCGAATCATCAATGAGGCTCTTGATCTCTTTTGCGGCGGCAGCCGAACGCTGCGCCAGGGTGCGCACCTCGGAGGCGACCACGGCGAAGCCACGCCCCTGTTCGCCGGCACGGGCTGCTTCGACCGCGGCATTCAAGGCCAGGATGTTGGTCTGGAAGGCAATGCCGTCGATGACGCTGATGATGTCGACGATCTTGCGCGAAGAGGCATTGATGGCGCCCATGGTCTCGACCACCTGCGACACCACGCTGCCGCCCTGGGTGGCCACATCGGAGGCCGAGTGCGCCAGCTGGTTGGCCTGGCGGGCATTGTCGGCATTCTGCTTGACGGTGGAGGTGATCTCTTCCATGGCCGAGGCGGTCTCTTCCAGGGAGCTGGCCTGCTGCTCGGTGCGGCTGGAGAGGTCGAGGTTGCCGCTGGCGATTTCGCGCGAGGCCGTGTTGATGGTGTCGGTGCCTTCACGCACCTGGGTGACGATACGCAGCAGGCTGTCGTTCATGGCCTTGAGTGAACTCATCAGGCGGCCGGTTTCGTCACGTCCTGCGGGATGGATATGCACCGTCAGGTCGCCTTCGGCCACCCGTTCGGCCACATGCATGGCATCCTGCAGCGGACGCGAGACGATCCGTGCCACCCAGGTCGCCAGCAGCAGGCCCAGGCCGATGCACGCCGCCAGCAGGATGCAGATCATCAGGCGCGAGCTCTCGTAGCGCTGCTGGGCGTCCTGGTCGGTTTTTTCGCTGGCGTCGATGTTGATGGCCACCGCCTTGTCCAGGTTCTCGAACAGGCGCAGGTAGACCGGCGTGACCTGCTTCAAGAGCAGCTCGCGCGCTTCGTCGGTCTTCTGGCCGCGCACCAGCTTGGCCATTTCCTGGTGCTGCTTGATGAAGACCGCAAGGTCGGTCTTGATGGCCGTGAAGTAGGTGCGTTCGTCGGCCATGTTGACCAGCGGCTCGTACTTGTCGAGCGCCTTGTTGAGCCCGGCCAGCATGTCGGCGATGACCTTTTCGTTGGCCTCCACGTTCGCTTCGTTGCCCGGCAGCAGGTGCTGCAGCTGCACCGTACGTATCCTCGCCAGGGCGACCTTGGCCTCCAGCGGATGGCGCACGCTGGGCAGGGAGTTGGTGGCGATCTCGGTGGACGCATCGTTCACGCGCGACAGTTGCACGATGGAAAAGCCGCCCAGGAGGGCAGTCAGCAGCAGGATGGCGGTGAAGGTCAGCAGCAGTTTGCGGGCGATGCGCAGGTCGTAGAACCAGTTCATGGCGTGTCCTTGGTGTTGGATCGGTTGGGATGCGGCGCGGCAATGCAGGCGGGAGCTTGGACCATGGCGGTCATGCAGGGGGGCATGGCCATTGACGTCCAATGTTTCAGTGTAGGGGCGGCGGGGCAGGGGGCAAAGGCCCAACAGCCGGGTTTTTGCTGCCCAAATTTTCATATCGGTCCCGAAGCTGGCATCACCGCACGGAAGCGCCGCGCTTTGGGTATCATGGCGGCCACCTTGTCCCAACCTGATCAATGGATGAACCCCTCATGCTGATTGTTTTGTCTCCCGCCAAATCGCTGGACTACGACACGCCGCCCACCACCGACCTGCACACCACGCCGGCTTTCGTGCCGCGTTCGGCGCAGCTCATCGAAGTGCTCAAGACCAAGTCGCCGGCCGAGATCGGCAGCCTCATGGGTATCTCCGACCAGCTGTCGGTGCTGAACGTGAACCGCTATGCCAGCTGGTCGCGCAAGTTCACCACCAAGAATGCCAAGCAAGCCGTGCTGGCCTTCAACGGCGATGTCTACGAAGGGCTGGACGCGGGCTCGCTCAATGCCAAGCAACTGGACTACCTGCAGAATCACGTGCGCATTCTCTCGGGCCTTTACGGCATGCTGCGCCCGCTGGACCTGATGCAGCCGTATCGCCTGGAGATGGGCACCAAGCTGGCCAATCCGGGCGGCAAGGATCTGTATGCCTTCTGGGGCAACGAGATCACCGATGCGCTCAATGGCGAACTGGCGTCGCAGAAGGCCCCGGTACTGGTCAACCTGGCGTCGGAGGAATACTTCAAGGTGGTCAAGCCCAAGCTGCTCAAGGCACAGGTGATCTCGCCGGTGTTCGAAGACTGGAAGGGCGGCAAGTACAAGATCATTTCCTTCTACGCCAAGCGCGCGCGCGGTTTGATGGCGCGTTATGCGGCCCAGAAGAACATCAGCCAGCCGGAAAAGCTCAAGGCCTTCGACGTGGACGGCTATGCCTTCGCGCCGGACGCCTCCACCGAGAGCAGCTGGGTGTTCCGACGCAAACTGGAAGCCTGACGGCGCACGCATACCGGCTCAGGCCGCTTGCCCGGGCCGGACAACAAAAAACCCTCGCCATCTGCATGGCGAGGGTTTTTTATCGGGCGTTGCCGGTGTGCCGGTCTTACCAGATCTTCCACCAGGGCTTGGCCTTCTGCTTGGGGCCACCGGTGTACCAGGGGCTGTTGGGATAGGTTGCCTGGATGATGCGTTCGGTGTCTTCCTTCAGCTTGGTCTGGTCCAGGGCTTCGTAGGAGCGCATCAGGATGAACAGCGCCTCTTCATTGGCCGGGGAGTCCGGATATTGCTTGATGGCAGCCTGCGCACGGTTGGCGGCCGACACGTAGGCGCCACGGCGGAAGTAGTAGTTGGCTACGTGGACGTCGTACTGGGACATCGCATTGACCAGGTATTTCATGCGGGCAATGGCGTCCGGGGTGTACTTGCTGTCCGGGAAACGTTCAGCCAGCAGCTTGAACGAATCGAAGGCGTCACGCATGGCCTTGGGATCGCGCTCAGTGTTGTCCTGGTCGGTGAAGGTGTCGAAGATGCTGGTGCGATCATTGAAGTTGATCAGGCCACGCAGGTAATACATGTAGTCGACATTGGGGTGGTTCGGGTGCAGCTTGATGAAGCGGTCCACCGCTGCCAGGCCTTGCGCCTGCTCGTTCTGGCGGTAATAGGCGTAGGCGATGTCCATCTGCGCCTGCTGGGCGTAGGTGCCGAAGGGGTAGCGCGATTCCAGCTTCTCGAAGTACTTGATGGCCTTGTCGTAGCCGCCGGCATTCAGTTCATCCTTGGCTTCCGAGTATAATTTCGAGGCAGACCAGCCGACCGTCTCGTCTTTTTGTTCCGGCAAGAGGCCGCAGGCGGTGAGCGAGAGGGCAAAACCGATGATGAAGAACTTCAATAAGATTTTGTGCATGACTCTTGTGTGCTTGTCTGGGACTATCAGTTGTGCATGGCGCTGTGCGCCTACCCGAGCCGGCTGCATCGATACCCGAAATACAATCAACCCGATCCGGCGATTATAGCTGATGTCACGTAAGAAACCCCTTCCGATTACAAATGGCGATGAGCCTGTAAAGACCGACCTCCCGCTGGAGGACGATTTCGATGACGGCGAGCAAGCCGGCAACGAAAGCGTCTCCGGCCTGGAGCCCCTGAGTTTCCGCCTCGACGATGAGGTGATCGGCCAGCGGCTGGACAAGGTCCTCTCTGGCCTGATGCCCGAATTTTCGCGCAGCCGCATCCAGCAATGGATCGAAGACGGCCACGTCACCGTGGACGGTGCGCCCGCCAAGGGCAAGATGACCATGCTGGGCGACGAGCTGGTGGAGGTGGCGCCGCAATCGGTGCCGGCCGACCAGCCTTATGCCCCGGAAGCCATGGCGCTGGACATCCTGCACGAGGACAAGTCCATCATCATCTTGAACAAGCCCGCCGGCCTGGTGGTGCATCCTGCCGCCGGCAACTGGAGCGGCACGCTGTTGAACGGCCTGCTGCATCATTGCCCGGGCCTGGCCAACGTGCCGCGCGCCGGCATCGTGCACCGGCTGGACAAGGAAACCAGCGGCCTCATGGTGGTGGCCAAGACCCTGGCCGCCCAGACCGACCTGGTGCGCCAGTTGCAGGCGCGCAGCATGAAACGCCAGTACCTGGCCCTGGTCTGGGGCCTGCCGCAGCTCTCCGGCACCATCAATGCGCCGATGGCGCGCCACCCGCGCGACCGCATCAAGATGGCGGTGTCGCAAAGCATGCGCGCCAAGCCGGCCGTGACCCATTACCGTCGCCTGGCCACTGGCGAGATCGACCGCAAGCCGGTCAGCCTGGTGCATTGCCGCCTGGAAACCGGCCGTACCCACCAGATCCGCGTGCACCTGCAGTCGCTGGGCTTCGCGCTGGTGGGCGATGCGCTGTACGGCAAGCAGCACCTGGCTTCGGTCTTCCCGCGCCAGGCCTTGCTGGCCGGCCGCCTGGGCCTGGTGCATCCGACCTCCGGCAAGTTCCGGCAGTGGGCCGCACCCTTGCCGGCGGATATCGAAGCCCTGCTCAAGAGCGCCAACATCGACCCGGCCCTGGCGGTCATCCCGGAGATGAGCGAGGAGGCCGACCCGGTCCTGGGCGACTATGACGAAGACGATGACGACTATTGAGCGAGCCCGCCCATGCAACTGCTGATCCCCGACTGGGCCGCACCCGGCAACGTCGCTGCCCTCACCACCCTGCGTGAAGGTGGTTTCAGTGCCGCCCCCTATGGCGACGGCCAGGGTGGGGGCGGCCTGAACCTGGGAACGCATGTCGACGATGACCCCGCCCTGGTGGCGCGCAATCGTGCGCTGCTGCAGCGCTTGCTGCCGTCTGAGCCGGCCTGGTTGACGCAGGTGCATGGCGTGGCCGTGCTTGATGCAGCCGCATTGCCCGACCAGCCCACGGCCGATGCCTGCATCAGCAGCACCCGTGGCGCGGTATGCGTGATGATGACAGCCGATTGCCTGCCGGTGCTGTTCTCTGACCGTGCCGGCACGGTGGTCGGTGCGGCCCATGCAGGTTGGCGCGGACTGGCCGCCGGTGTGCTCGAAGCCACCGTGGCTGCCATGCGCGCGCGTGGTGCGCAGGACATCATCGCCTGGCTAGGGCCGGCCATCGGGCCGGAACAGTTCGAGGTCGGGGCCGAAGTGCGCGAGGCCTTCCTGGCGCAGCAGTCCACGGCGCAACAGGCCTTCCGCGCTTATCCCGGCCGTCCCGGCAAGTACCTGGCCGACATCTATACGCTGGCCCGCCAGCGGCTGGCCGGCGTGGATGTGCATGAGGTCACCGGTGGTGGACTGTGTACCGTCACCGATCCGCGTTTCTATTCATATCGGCGCGACAAGACCACCGGGCGCATGGGCTCGCTGATCTGGCTCAAGTGATGATGGCGGCTCTGCGGAACCGCCATTTTTCTTGATTCGTGATGCTTCAGGCGTGGCGCTGCAAGGCCAGGATCAGCTCGCGCGTATGCCCTGGCAAGCCTTCCAGTCCGCGCACGCAGATGAGCAGCTGGCGCCGGCTCCAGCCGTCGGTGAGCGGGATGGCGCGAATGTCCATGTGCGCCGCGCAGTCCTGGGCCGCCGTCGCCGGCATCACGGCCACGCCGACCTGATGCTCCACCATGCGGCAGATGCCATCGAAACTGCGGAGCCGCACGCGGTATTGCAGGCGCCGGCCCGCGCGGGTGGCATGGCCGGAGAGGTGCTGCTGCAGCGCGCTGTCGCCGGACAATCCGACGAAATCCTCCCCCAGCAATTCGCTGAAGGCCAGGGACTTGCGCCGTGCCAGCGGATGCTTCTTTGACAGCACTGCCACCAGGTGGTCCTGGCGGAAGGGGTAGGTCTGCAGCGGTCCACTGTCGGTGGAGTCGGCGATGATGCCGACATCGGCCACCCCGTCGACGACCGCCTGCACCACTTCATAGCTCAGTTTTTCTTCCAGTTCGATATCGGTGTGCGGATGCCGCGCCAGGAAGCGCGCCAGCGCCTCCGGCAGGAACTCGGTCATGGCCGAGGTATTGCACAAGAGTCGGATGTGACCTTTGAGGCCCTGCGCATACTGGCCAAGTTCATCGCGCAGTTGTTCCATCTGCTGCGCCATCATGCGTGCGTGATGGGCCAGGGCGCGGCCGGCATCGGTGGTCTGTACGCCGCGCCGGCCGCGCTCCAGCAAGGCCGTCCCCAGCGCATCTTCCATGTTGCGGATGCGCGCACTGGCCGAGGCCAGCGCCATGTGGGCGCGTTCGGCCCCGCCGGTGATGCTGCCGCTTTCCACGATGTGCAGGAAAAGACGCAGGTCGGACAATTCGAAGCGATGGCTCATCGGCGTACTGGTTGAAGGGAAGAAGGGGGCATCTCGACGTTGTGCCTTCGGCCAGGCCGAAGGCTGGCTAAGTGTATTCCACATTTCCAGCGCGGGCGAGGACTGGCAGACTGGGAAACCTTGCTACCCCCGCTGCCTTGTCATCCCGGTTCCATTCCTGCCATGCCCAGCCTGCTTTCCCTCGTCGACATGAATGCCACCGTGCTTGCCGTGAGCCTGGCCGTGTTCCTGTTGGCCGGCTTCGTCAAGGGCGTCATCGGACTGGGTTTGCCGACGGTGGCGGTCGGATTGCTGAGCCTGGTGATGCCGCCGGTGCAGGCAGCGGCGCTGCTGATCGTGCCGTCGATGGTCACCAATGGCTGGCAGCTGGCCACCGGCGGTGCCTTCCTGATGCTGGCCAAGCGCCTGTGGGCGCTGCTTGCGGGCGTGGTGGTCGGCACCCTGGCCGGTGCCGGGTTCATGCGTGCCGATGGGGGGCGCCATGCCATCGTGGTGCTGGGCGTGGCGCTGATGCTGTATGCGCTGGCCGGCTTGGCGGCCTGGACGCCGACGGTGCAGCCTCGCCACGAGCGCTGGTGGTCACCCGTCATCGGCCTGATGACCGGACTGGTGACGGCCGCCACGGGCGTATTCGTCATTCCGGTGGTGCCATACTTGCAGGCGCTGGGCTTGCCGCGCGATCAACTGATCCAGGCGCTGGGACTGTCCTTTACGGTGTCTACCGTGGCCCTGGCGGTGAACCTGGGGCAGGGCGGAGCCTTCAGCGCAGGCGTAGGCTGGGTTTCGCTGATCGTGCTGGTGCCAGCCTTGTTGGGCATGGCGCTGGGCACCCGCGTGCGGGGGCGGGTGCGGGCTGCCACCTTCCGGCGCTGCTTCTTCATCGGCTTGCTGCTGCTGGGCTTGCACCTGGCCTGGCACCTGCCCGACCTGCTGGAGGCGGGACGATGAGGCCGGTTTCCATGCAGCCCTGCGGCTGGCAGATCGAAGGTCCCACAGAGCGGCAGGCCAATGAAGTCCACGTCTACGCCTGGCTCGATGGCAGCATGATCGCCATGCTTGATTGTGAGTTACGTGACAGTGGAAGGTTGAAGTTACGTATGGCCTATGTCTCGCCGCCCTGGCGTGGATCAGCCGTTTTGCGCGACATGCTTGCCGTACTGAAACCCCGCTATCGCCAGATTGCCTTGCGGCGGGTGGCGCGGCGCTGAACCGCATCCTATTCTTTTGCAGAGTTTTGCTGCTCGCACCCGACGCATGATGCAGTGCGCAAACCGGCGCGGTTCGGGCGTCTCAAGCTCACGATGATGGTGCGCGCTGATCCCTTTTTCTAAGTTTTCAACGCCGGCCTTGCCGGCCCCTGCATTCACGCGTGCGGATCATGCGGCGTATCCAAGTTGGGATCGGACTCGCGTTTAACGGAACGGTCATCTTTGATTTCTTCCTTGCGCTCGGCTGCCAATTTCTTCATCTTTTGACGATTCCGCTTGCGTTGCGGCGTACCCATCAGGTATAAAACGATGGTCAGGGGAATTATCCCGTACAGCAGGAAAGTGGCGACGCCAGCGACCGCCGACTGTTCGGTGATCGACATCATGAAGACGACGTAGAGCCATGCGATAGCGACGATGACCATGGTGAAATGCGCGTCGAGACAAACCGTAACGATACGCGAAAATTGCAGATCCGAGCATGAACAAGCAGAATCCGCAGCAACCCTCTCCCGATGTATCCGCGTGGCTGGCACAGATGTCCGATCCGAAGTTCTGGACCTCGCTGCAGTCCCAATTCCAATCCCAGTTCGAGCAATTCAAGTCGCATTTGCCGCCCATGCCCGCGATGCCGGGCATACCGCAGATGCCGGGCTTCCAGGGTTTCCCTGGTGGCGCGATGCCGCCCGGTGCCGGGCAGATCGACCCAACGGTCCTGCTCAAGCAACTCGGCGACCTGGGGGCAAGCCTCGATCCCGCCGAGCTGGTCCGCCTGCAGCAGGACTACACCCGCGAATTTGGTGAGCTGTGGCAGTCGATGCTGGCGGCCAAGACGCCGGCCATCACCGACCGCCGCCTGTCGGCGCCGGCCTGGCAGGAACATCCTTACTTCGCGTTCCAGGCTGCCGCCTACCAGTTGAATTCCCGCTTCCTGCTGGCGCTGGCCGATGCGGTCAAGGGCACCGAGAAGGTGCGCCACAAACTGCGTTTTGCGGTGCAGCAGATGATCGATGCGATGTCTCCTGCGAACTTCCTGGCGACCAATCCGGTGGCACAGCAGAAGATCCTGGAGACGCGCGGCGAGAGTCTCACGCAAGGCATCGCCCAGCTGCTGGCCGACCTGCAGAAGGGGCACATCTCCCAGACCGATGAAACGGCGTTCGAGGTCGGCCGCGATGTGGGCGCCAGTGCCGGTTCAGTGATCTTCGAGAACGAGCTGTTCCAGCTGATCCAGTACGCGCCGCTGACCAAGACCGTGCATTCGGTGCCGCTGTTGATCGTGCCGCCCTGCATCAACAAGTTCTACATCCTCGACCTGCAGCCGCAGAATTCGCTGGTGCGCTATACGGTAGAGCAGGGACACACGGTGTTCCTGATTTCCTGGCGCAACGCCGATGCGGCCGTCGAGACCGCCACCTGGGAAAACTACGTGGACGACGCCGTGGTGCGTTCCATCCATATCGTCCAGGAGATCAGCAAGCAGCCGCAGATCAACGCCCTCGGCTTCTGTGTCGGCGGCACCATCCTCTCCTGCGCGCTGGCGCTGCTGGCTGCGCGGGGTGAAGATCCGGTGGCCAGCCTGACGCTCTTGACGACCTTCCTCGATTTCTCCGACACCGGTGCCATCGACGTCTACATCGACGAGATGCAGCTGGCCCTGCGCGAGCAGATGATCGGCCAGCGTGGCCTGATGGCCGGGCGCGATTTTGCCAGTGCCTTCTCCAGCCTGCGTCCCAACGACCTGCTGTGGAATTACGTCGAATCAAATTACCTGAAGGGCGAAAAGCCCAGCGCCTTCGACCTGCTGTACTGGAATGCCGACAGCACCAATCTGCCGGGTCCGATGTTCTGCTATTACCTGCGGCACATGTACCTGGAGAACGCACTCAAGGAGCCGGGCCGGCTGACGGTGGGCGGCGAGAAGATCGACCTGCGCAAGATCACTGCGCCGGCCTTCATCTACGCCTCGCGCGATGACCACATCGTGCCCTGGAAATCGGCCTACGCCTCGCTGGACCTGATCAATGCCGGCAAGCGCAGCAACAACCGCTTCGTGCTGGGGGCCTCGGGCCACATTGCCGGCGTGATCAATCCGGCTTCCAAGAACAAGCGCAATTACTGGGTCAACGACAAGGCCAAGGCCGGCAGCGATGCCGATGCCTGGATGGCTGGTGCCACCGAACACCCGGGCAGCTGGTGGGGCGAATGGGCGGCATTCCTGGGCAAGCACGGTGGACGCAAGGTGGCCGCACCCAAGAACCCCGGTTCGACGCGCTACAAGCCCATCGAACCGGCACCGGGGCGCTACGTCAAGGTGAAGGCCGACCAGCTGGTGGCTTGAGACGAATCAGCCAGCCGGCCACTACAACCGACAGAAGCCGGCGGCATTGATGAAAAGAGGGCGGTGACCCATGCGGGCCCGCCGACAGAGAGAGACGGCTGGCAGCGCTTCCGCGGCGCAGCAGGGCCTGACAAGACAAAGGAAAGTTCTTCAGGCGAGGGGCTTCCACCAATGCGGCGCACAGCAGACGCGAAAGAGGGGAGCAGGGCTTTCCCCGATAAATCATCATCCCAATAGGAGGCAGCACAATGAGCAAGCGTATCGCATATGTGACCGGTGGCATGGGCGGCATCGGAACCGCCATCTGCACCCGTCTGTGCAAGGACGGCTACACCGTGGTGGCCGGCTGCGGCCCCAATTCCACCCGCAAGGACACCTGGCTGGCGGCCATGCGCGCCCACGGCTACGACATCCATGCATCCGAGGGCAACGTCTCGGACTGGGAATCCACCAAGGCCGCCTTCGAAAAGGTGCGCGCCGAGATCGGCGAAGTGGACGTGCTGGTCAACAATGCCGGCATTACCCGTGATGGCCAGTTCCGCAAGATGAGCAAGGCAGACTGGGACGCCGTCATCGATACCAACCTGAATTCGCTCTTCAACGTTACCAAGCAGGTCATCGAGGGCATGTGCGAGCGTGGTTTTGGCCGCATCATCAACATCTCCTCGGTCAACGGCCAGAAGGGCCAGTTTGGCCAGACCAACTACTCTACCGCCAAGGCCGGCATCCACGGCTTCACCATGGCGCTGGCACAGGAAGTGGCGACCAAGGGCGTGACCGTCAATACCGTCTCGCCTGGCTACATCGGTACCGACATGGTGCGCGCGATCCGTCCGGAAGTGCTGGAGAAGATCGTCTCCGGCATTCCCGTCAAGCGCCTGGGCGAGCCGGAGGAAATCGCCTCCATCGTCGCCTGGATCGCCTCGGCTGAAGGCGGCTATGCCACCGGCTCGGACTTCTCGCTCAACGGCGGCCTGTACATGGGCTGATGACGTCGTCGACGGCCACGCACGCGGCAGTGCCGCAAGCGTGGCCGTTTTTACGTGTGCCGCAGGCTGGGATTTTGTCAGTCTGGCACGTCAGGGCTCCCCTTTTGCCGCTCTTCACCCCTATAATGGCTTGCGTTGCTGCCCTGCAAAAAGCAGGCGGCAGACAGCAGGAGAGAGAAGAAGCAAGGAGAGGACAGCGCAATGTCCCGGACGCCTGCGGGTGAGGACTGCATCGAAGCCACCCGCCACCGCTGCAAACCAAGGCCGGCAAGACGGCTGCAATGAGAGAGAGACTGGACTTCAGATGACTACTGCAAAAAATTCGGCAGATCGCTTGATCAAGAAATACCCCAACCGCCGACTTTACGATACCCAGACCAGTTCCTACATTACGCTCACCGACGTGAAGCAACTGGTGCTGGACAATGAAGAATTCACCGTGGTCGATGCCAAGAGCGGCGACGACCTGACCCGCAGCATCCTGCTGCAGATCATCCTGGAAGAAGAGTCGCACGGCGTGCCGATGTTCTCCAGCGGCGCGCTGTCGCAGATCATCCGCTACTATGGCCATGCCATGCAGGGCATGATGGGCAACTACCTGGAAAAGAACATCCAGACTTTCATCGACATCCAGAACAAGCTGGCTGAAAATTCCAAGGGCTTCTATGAAGGCAAGCCCTTCAGCCCCGAGATGTGGACGCAGTTCATGAATGTGCAAGGTCCGATGATGCAAGGCATGATGAGCAACTACATCGAACAGAGCAAGAACCTGTTCATCCAGATGCAGGAGCAGATGCAGAGCCAGACCAAGAACATGTTCGGCACCTTCCCCTTCGGTGCTCCCGGCACGCCGCCGGACCAGAAGAAGTAAGCGGCCGTCCGGCTGCAATAGCAAAACGGCCCCGTGTGGGCCGTTTTGCTTTTGTGGCTTGGCCGCACGTGCAGGTAAGCCAAAATCGGGCACAGCCGGGCGGACGATGTACAATAGCGCCCTGATTTTTAAAGCATTTTTCGCTTTTTCCCGTATTTTCGGCCGTTTGCGGCCCGTCTCACTGAGCCTTCTGCCATGTCCAACCCGTCTTCTCCCGCCACCCCGGCCTTGCCCAAGGTCGGCTTCGTCTCCCTCGGCTGCCCCAAGGCACTGGTCGATTCCGAACAGATCCTGACCCAGCTGCGCGCCGAAGGCTACGATACCGCCAAGTCCTACGACGGCGCCGACCTGGTGATCGTCAATACCTGCGGCTTCATCGATGCCGCCGTGCAGGAGTCGCTGGACGCCATCGGTGAAGCCCTGAACGAAAACGGCAAGGTCATCGTCACCGGTTGCCTGGGCGCCAAGAAGGATGCCGATGGCGACGACATCATCCAGAAAATCCACCCCAAGGTCCTTGAAGTGACCGGCCCCCACGCCGTGGGCGAAGTCATGCAGGCCGTGCACAAGCACCTGCCCAAGCCGCATGCCCCTTTCATCGACCTGGTGCCGCCGCAGGGTGTCAAGCTGACCCCCAAGCATTTCGCCTACCTGAAGATTTCTGAAGGCTGCAACCATCGCTGCAGCTTCTGCATCATCCCCTCCATGCGCGGCGACCTGGTCTCGCGTCCCATCGCCGACGTCATGCTGGAGGCCGAAAACCTCTTCAAGGCCGGCGTCAAGGAATTGCTGGTGATCTCCCAGGACACCAGCGCCTATGGCGTGGATGTGAAGTTACGTACCGGTTTCTGGAACGGCAAGCCGATCAAGACCCACATGACCCAGCTGGTCGGTGCCCTGGGTGAACTGGCCCAGCAGTATGGCGCCTGGGTGCGCCTGCACTATGTGTATCCGTACCCGCACGTGGACCAGATCATTCCGCTGATGGCCGAAGGCAAGATCCTGCCCTACCTGGACGTGCCACTGCAGCATGCCCATCCGGACGTGCTCAAGCGCATGAAACGCCCCGCCAATGGCGAGAAGAACATCGAGCGCATCCAGGCCTGGCGCGCCCTGTGCCCGGACATCACGATCCGCTCCACCTTCATCGCCGGCTTCCCCGGCGAGACCGAGGCTGAATTCGAGTACCTGCTGGACTTCCTGAAGGAAGCCGAGATCGACCGCCTGGGCTGCTTCGCCTATTCCCCGGTGGAAGGTGCCACCGCCAACGAGATCGCCAATCCGGTGCCGGAAGAAGTGCGCGAAGAACGCCGTGGCCGCGTCATGCAATTGCAGGAAGAAATTTCCAAGAAGCGCCTGCAAGCCAAGGTCGGCAAGACCCTGCGCGTGCTCATCGATGAAGTGGACCGCAATGGCGGCACCGGCCGCACCTATTCGGATGCACCGGAGATCGATGGCGTGGTCTACGTCAAGCCGCCGTTCGAACCCCATCGCAAGCTGGAAGTGGGCCAGTTCGTCGACGTGCGCATCACCGCCGCCGATGCCCACGACCTGTGGGGCGCAGCTGAGTGATGCGCTCGCTCCTGACGGTGCTGGTGCTGTGCTGTGCCAGCGTGCTCACGCCGGCGCGGGCAGCCACCGCCGGCCCCGCTGCCAATGCGCCTGAAGGTTCCCTGCAGAAGACCCTGATGACGCACGCCCTGGTGCTGCGCGGCCAGATCGACGGGCGCGACATCCAGCTCTCGTTGCAGCCCAAGAAGAATGAGGACGGTCTCGAAGGGCGCTACTTCTTCTTCGGCGGCTCACCCGAAATCCTGGTGGCCGGCGAGGTCGAGGGCGATGACCTGCTCATGGAAGAATCGGTCAACGGCAAGGATGTGTCGGGTCAATGGGAAGGGCACCGCCAGGGCCAGTCCATCACCGGGACCTGGTCCAGCGCCGATGGCAGCATCAGCAAGCCCTTTGCCTTGCAGTTGCCCTGAGCACCGGCAGGCCGCGAAGGCCAAACGACGGCGCTGTACAGGCGATATGAAACAGGCTTCATGCTGTTACGCCATCGTCGCCATTTCACGGGCCTTCCGGCCGCTTCTGTTGCTTTCGATGTGAACAAGCTGCGCGTATAGTGAGGCCTTTGCGCCCCGTCCCTGGGGCGCCATCGTTTCCAGAGGCAGATCCGTGTCCGATTCCAAAGCAACGTCCCCCGCATCCTCTCTCCCGCTCGACCCCCAGACCGCACTGGTCCACAGCAGCTACCGCGCCCCGGAGGGGTTTGAAGCCTTCCCGGTCGGCATCCATCATGCCTCTACCGTGCTGTTTCCCAACGTGGCCGCCATGCGTTCGCGCGACTGGCGCGAAAAGCTGGGCTACACCTACGGTTTGCACGGCACCCCGACCAGCTTCGTGCTGGAAGCGCGGCTGGCCGAGATCGAGGGCGGCACCTATTGCCGGGTCACGCCCAGTGGCCTGGCCGCCATCGCCATGGTCAACTTCGCCTTCTTGAAAAGCGGCGACGATGTGCTGCTGCCGGATAACGTGTATGGCCCCAGCAAAGACCTGGGCCAGTGGCTGGAGCGCGATTTCCAGATCACCGCACGCTTCTATGATCCGATGATCGGTGCCGGCCTGGCCGACCTGATCCAGCCCAATACCCGCCTGGTGTGGACCGAGGCGCCGGGCTCGGTGTCCATGGAAGTGCCCGATATCCCGGCCCTGTGCCGCGCCGCCCATGAGAAGGGCGTGCTGGTGGCCATCGACAATACCTGGGCCGCCGGCATCGCCTTCAAGGCCTTCGAGCACGGCGTCGACATCGTCATGCAAGCGGTCACCAAGTACCAGTCCGGCGGCTCGGATGTGCTCATGGGCGCGGTCATCGTGCGCGACCAGGCGCTCAACGAGAAGCTGGAACTGGCCCACATGCGCCTGGGCTTCGGCGTGGGCATGGATGACGTCTACATGGTCTTGCGCAGCCTGTCCTCGATGCGCCTGCGTTTCGAGGCCCACGACGCGGCCGCGCGCAAGGTCGCGGCCTGGCTCAAGCAACGCCCGGAAATCGTGGCGGTGCTGCACCCGGCCTTTGAGGATTGCCCTGGACACGCCCACTGGAAGCGTGACTTCACGGGCGCGGGCGGTTTGTTCTCGGTCATTTTCGATTCCCGTTACAGCGAAGAGCAGACCGACCGCTTCGTCGACAGCCTGCAGCTCTTCAAGATCGGCTACAGCTGGGGCGGGGCGCATAGCCTCTGCGTGCCCTACCGCATGCGTGGCATGCGCCGCCAGTGGCAGCGTGAAGGCGTGCTGGTGCGCTTCAACATCGGGCTGGAAGCGCCCGCCGACCTCATTGCCGATATCGAGCAGGCGCTGGGCAAGCTGTAAGCCGCTCTCCCGCCTGGTGCCACGTCAGCGCGCAGCAGGCGGGGGGGGGGGCTGCGCATCCCATTGCTCAGTTTGCACGCAAGAAATTGAATAAAGGTAAATGTCGCATCTGTTTATCGATTTGAGACCTCCAGGCGCGTCATAAAATGGTAGTAATTCTCGATACGGGATCGCCCATCTTCAGGTCCGGTGTGAGGACGTTGCGCAAAAGTCATCAGCTTGCGTAAATCCTTGCAAGTTTTCTTCATCGACCTGCTGACGGAAACTACAGTTGAACTCAGCAGTCCCATGAAAAATCTGGATGAGCTAGTCGTCCCCCAGCAACATTCGAAGAGAAAACCTCGAAGATTTACAATTTATTTTGTTTCTTGTGTGACAACTTTGTTTTGTCATTTCAACCAAGAAAGCTTTTGATCGGGAAATTCCTGATTGTCGCTGAAACTCGCGAGCCTGCTCAGTCTTCCTCGCGCAGCACATGAAAGTTCATCAATATCCTCCTTCTCTGTAGGACAGACTCCTACAAGATGCTCCGGTCCGGTTCTGTCGAAAAATACCGACCAAGTCTAATTTCCCGCCTGTCCGCCCCCCCTCAGAATTGGCTTGCAGTCAAGTAAATGTAAGCGATTGTAAGCAGCTCGACGCAGCATTGCGCCGGGTGAGCCGTAGGAAGTTCTTACCGAGGTGGGGTGCAAATGAATACCAACGACATGATGGCGGAGATCCGCGATGCCAACCTGAGCTATCTCATGTTGGCGCAGCAAATGATCCGTTCGGACAAACCGACCGCAATCTTCCGTCTGGGCATCAGCGCCGAAATCGCCGATCTGATCGAAGGCCTGTCCAACGTGCAGATCATGAAACTGGCGGCGACCAACATGATGTTGACCCGTTTCCGTTTCGACGACGGCGCCATCCTCGGCATGCTGACCAACTACAACAAGGACAAGAGCCTGGCGCAGTCACACGCGGCCATCCTGATGGCGTGTCAGCCCGGCGAACAAATTTCGTAAAACAACAAGACAAAAAGCATGGCCGGCGTGGCCAGGGACAGTCAACGCGCCGGAGGGGAAGACGTTCTACACAGTTATTCAGTTTGAGTCTTGCATTCATGCCTGAAAGTTCGCCCGCCCAAGGTCGGCGAATTGGGGTCAGGCAGTTTTATTACGAAATCACCGGGGGGTAGCACCATGGCTAAGAAGAGCGTTGTCACAGAGGCGCAGGAAATTCAGCTGGCCATTGAACTGATCAACCTGGGGGCGCGCCTCCAGTTGCTGGAATCGGAAACTTCGCTGTCGCGTGAGCGCCTGCTGAAGCTGTACAAGGAATTGAAGGGCGTCTCGCCGCCCAAGGGCATGCTGCCGTTCTCGACGGACTGGTTCATCACCTGGCAGCCCAATATCCATTCGTCGCTGTTCATCAACATCCACCGCTATCTGGTGGAGCATGCCCGCATCAGTGGCATCGAGGCAGTGATGAAGGCCTACAAGCTCTATCTGGAGCAAGTCGGCTACAACGATGCCGGTGAGCCCGTGCTCTCGCTGACCCGTGCCTGGACGCTGGTGCGCTTCTTCGAAAGCAAGATGCTCATGACCACGCCTTGCTGCAAGTGCCATGGCCACTTCGTGGTGCATCGCCTGGACTTGCACCAGGACTACCTGTGCGGGCTGTGCCACATGCCCTCGCGTGCCGGCAAGACCAAGAAGGCCAAGGATGCGGTCATCATGGGTCTGGTCGAAGGCGCGCTGCCGGTCGCCGCTTCCGCTCCCCTGGCTGCCGAACCGGTGCTGGCCGCGGTGGCCTGAGCCAGCAGGGATGCACCAGTGCCTTGCTGCGTGCGAGCAGCAGGGCGGTAATGGGCCAGGGTGTTCAACCAAAAAAGAATAAGGCCGATTGCCTCGATGTCCGAACCTGAGAATCACCCCGGCGCCGGGCGCAGGCCCCTGTGGCGGGCGCCGGCCATCCAGGCCCTGTTGCTGTTCGTGCTGGGCCTGGTCGGTGCCAATGTGGCCGATGTGCTGCTCCAGCGCGCGGGCCTGGCGCCTCTTTCCCCCCTCCAGACTTCCTTGCTGCATGGTGTCTTGGCCGCCCTGCTGGCGCGCCTGCGCCGCATGGCGGCGTGGTGGTGGCTGATCCTGCTGGTATTCCCGGTGGCTGCATTGGGCGCGGGCCAGCTGCACCTGCCGTCGTGGGTGTTCCTGGCGGTGTTCCTGTTCATGCTGGTGCTGTTCTGGTCGACCTTTCGCAGCCAGGTGCCGTTCTATCCTTCCGGGCAGACTGCCTGGGATGCGGTGGCCGGACTGCTGCCAGAGGGGCGGCCGATCCGCTTCATGGATATCGGCAGCGGCCTGGGCGGTGCCGTGCTGGACCTGTCGCGCCGCCGGCCCGACAGTGAATTCACCGGTATCGAGATTGCACCCCTGCCATGGCTGGTAAGCCGGGTCAGGGCGGCGCTGGCGGGCAATCGCTGCCGCTTTGTACGCGGCGACTACCTGCTGCTCGATTTCGGCAACTATGACGTGGTGTTTGCCTACCTGTCGCCAGCGGCGATGGAGGCGCTGTGGCACAAGGCGCGCGCCGAGATGAAGCCGGGAACGCTGCTTCTGAGCTACGAATTTCATATCCCCGGGACCACCCCGGATGTGGTGGTGGAGCCGGAGGACGGGGGCAGGGTGCTGCATGGGTGGCGCATGTGAGGGTGCGCAAGCAAGGAGAGCCTTTACAGGGGCTGCGAGACGCGACGTATCAAGTTTGCGCCAATTCAGCCGTAAATCGAAAAGGAAGGGCGTTTTTCGGATATGTATTCCCCCATTTGCTTGACTGGAATACCTGTAATCTGACGAACGTGAAAATACACTCAACGCCACAGGGACGGGAGTAGGCACTTGCTAGTCATCATTGGATATATCGTGGTCATGGGGTCCGTCTTCGGCGGCTTTGCCCTGTCGGGCGGCCACCTGGGGGCACTGTTCCAGCCACTCGAACTGCTCATGATCGGCGGCGCCGCGCTGGGCGCTTTCCTGGTCGGTAACAACAACAAGGCGATCAAGGCCACCATGAAGGCCTTGCCTACGGTCTTCAAGGGCAGCACCTACACCAAGGCGCTGTACATGGAGCTGATGGCACTGCTCTTCGAGATCCTCACCAAATCCCGTAAAGAGGGTTTGATGTCGATCGAAGGCGACATCGAAGAGCCGGAAAGCAGCCCCATCTTCAGCAAGTATCCGGGCGTGCTGGCGGACCATCACCTGATCGAATTCATGACCGACTACCTGCGCCTGATGGTCTCGGGCAACATGGATGCGTTCCAGATCGAAAACCTGATGGACAACGAAATCGAGACCCATCACCACGAGGGCGAGATTCCGGTGCACTGCATCGCCAAGCTGGGCGACGGCATGCCGGCTTTCGGTATCGTGGCAGCGGTGATGGGCGTGGTGCACACCATGGAATCGGTGGGCATCCCGCCCTCCGAGCTGGGTATGCTGATCGCGCACGCGCTGGTCGGTACCTTCCTCGGTATCCTGCTGGCCTACGGTTTCGTGGGCCCGCTCTCGAGCTTGCTGGAACAGAAGCTGCACGAATCGACCAAGATCTACCAGTGCGTGAAGGTGACGCTGCTGGCCAGCCTCAATGGCTATGCCCCGGCACTGTCGATCGAATTCGGCCGCAAGGTCCTGTTCTCGACCGAACGTCCGACCTTCCTCGAACTGGAAGAGCACGTCAAGCAGGCCAAGGGCAAGTAAGCGGTCGGCAGGCCGGCCCGGGGAGGCCGGCAGGCAGGGCGATTCACTCAGACATCAGTATTGAAGCAGGAGCACAGGCATGGCCGACGAAGGTCTACGTCCCATTATCGTCAAGCGGATCAAGAAAGGCGGCGGGGGTCACCACGGTGGCGCCTGGAAGATTGCCTATGCCGACTTCGTGACCGCGATGATGGCCTTCTTCCTGCTGATGTGGCTGCTGGGTTCGACCGCCAAGGGCGACCTGAATGGTATCGCCGAATACTTCAAGACGCCGCTGAAGGTGGCCATGGCCGGTGGTTCCGGCAGTGGTGACGCCAACACGGTGCTGCCCGGCGGCGGCAAGGACTTGACCCGCCAGGACGGCCAGCTGCGCAAGGGCGAGAACGATGTGGTCTCGCGCAAGCAGAACCTGAAACAGGCACAGCAGGAACTGGAGCGCGCCGAGCGCACGCGCCTGGAGGAATTGAAGTCGCGCCTGGAAAAGGCCATCGACTCCAACCCGACCTTGAAGCAGTTCAAGAACCAGCTGTTGATCGACATCACTTCGGAAGGCCTGCGCATCCAGATCGTGGACGAAAAGAACCGTCCCATGTTTGCCCTGGCCAGTGCGCAGTTGCAGCCCTACACCAAGGAAATCCTGCACGAGATCGGCCGCACCCTGAACGATGTGCCCAACAAGATCAGCCTGTCCGGCCACACCGATGCGACGCCTTATTCGCGCGGCGAGAAGGGGTACAGCAACTGGGAATTGTCGGCTGACCGTGCCAATGCCTCGCGCCGCGAACTCATTACCGGCGGCATGGATGAATCGAAGGTGCTGCGGGTGGTGGGCCTGTCCTCGGCGGTGCTGCTGGACAAGGAAGATCCGTTCAACCCGATCAACCGCCGCATCAGCATCATCGTGATGAACAAGAAGGCCGAAGAGCTGGTGGAAAAGGATAGTGGCTCCTTGAACGTGCCCACCGACGCCACCGATGACGACGTGCAGCAGGGACTGAGTGCGCCGCCAAAGAACTGACGGCAGGCACCGGGACGGGGTGGCTTGCGCAGGGTTTGCCAATGAAGCAGAAGTGTTCCAATTGAACAGGGGAAGAGAGCCGGATATGCCGACCAAGACCATGCTGCAGGAGCTCAAGCGCTTGTTGCTCGATACTGCCAGCGGCGGCAGCCGCCAATTGACGGAAGTGGAGTCGGACCTGGTCCAGACCAACATCCTGCTGGGCGAAGCCATCGGCAAGCTGGGCAACAGTTTCATGGAGCTGCACCGCGCGGTCCAGGCACAGCAGACCATCCTGGAAGGCCTGATGAATGGCAGCGGCCAGTTCGACAGCGACAGCATCGATCAGCTCAAGGTGACCCAGGGCGAAGTCAGCCACTATGTCAACGCGGCCGTGACCGGCCTGCAGTTCCAGGACATGACCAGCCAGTTGCTGGAGCGTATCGTACGCCGCGTGATCGGCCTGCGTGAGGCGCTGGGGGTCCTGAGTGCGAACAGTTTCGAGATCGTCCCGGAGCAGGGCCAGTCCGACGAAGAGGTCAGGGAATTGCTGGCCAGCACGGTGCAGGCCATCGAAGAGCGCCTCAACATGCTCGACACCGGGCTGTGGAAGGCAGTGCGCCAGACCCGCATGGAAAGTGGCGACATCGAGCTGTTCTGAGCGGTGGCTGGCTGAGTGGTACAAGATTGAACTAGGTCATTCCGGCCTTGGCTGGGCGATAGGTCGGTGGCCAAGGGTGCGGCATAATGCATACGCGCATGAGCCTTATTGAAGAAACAGGGAGTAACGATGTCCAAAACGATTCTCGCAGTAGATGATTCCGGGTCACTGCGTCAGATGGTGGTATTCAGTCTGAAAGCTGCGGGTTACAACGTGACCGAGGCGGTCGACGGGGTGGACGCGCTGGAAAAGGCCAAGACGCATACCTTCGACCTGGTCCTGACCGACCAGAACATGCCGCGCATGGACGGCCTGACCCTGATCCGCTCCCTGCGCGAGCTGACCAGTTACGCGCGCGTGCCCATCCTGATGCTGACCACCGAGTTCAGTGACGAGATGAAGGCCAAGGGCAAGGCCGCCGGCGCCAATGGCTGGCTGGTCAAGCCCTTCGACCCGCAGCGCCTGACCGAGGTGGTGCGCAAGGTGATCGGCTGATCTGTTGCCGGGACAAGAAGAAGATACGTACTGCATCCAGCATGGAGCCCAGGCATGAGCATTGATATGAGCCAGTTTTTCCAGGTCTTTTTCGACGAGGCCGAGGAAGGGCTCGCGGAAATGGAAAAGCTGTTGTTGGCCGTCAATGTGGCGTCTCCCGATCCGGAAGACCTCAACGCGGTGTTTCGTGCCGCCCATTCGATCAAGGGTGGTTCGTCCACCTTCGGCCTGACCGACATCGCTGAAGTCACGCACGTCCTGGAGTCGCTGCTGGATCGCATCCGCCAGGGCCAGATGAAGCTGACTTCGGAACACGTAGATGCCTTCCTGGCCGCCAAGGATGTGCTCAAGTCCATGCTGGACGGGCACAAGCACGGCGCCACGGTCGACCAGGATGCCGTGGGCGACGTGCGCATGCTGTTGGAGGCGCTGTCGCAGGGCAAGAGTTCCAGCGCCGCTGCGGCGGCCGAAGCGGCCGTGGTCGGTCCCGGTGGCGTGCACCGCTACCGGCTGGACATGCCGGTGATCGCCGACAAGGATGCCGAGGCTCTGGCCGACGAGCTGTCCATGCTCGGCAAGCTGGAAAAATCCAAGTCGCCCGAGGGGAACTGGATTTTCATCCTCGACACGGCCGAACCGATCGATGACGTGGTCGCCATCTGCGCCTTCATCGTGAACGTGGCCGACCTGAAGATTTCGCAAGCCGTTGAAGCCGCCAAGAGCAGCGACGAAGAGCGCGGCTATGGTTTCTTCGACAATTTCGTCACCCAGGAAGAGCGCGAGCGCGCCCAGGGTTATGGTTTCTTCGATAACCAGACCGCCATCGAAGACAAGGAGCGCGAGCAGGGCTACGGTTTCTTTGCTCCCTTCGTGCCGCTGGACATCAGCGCCAAAAAGAACGATGGCGAGGCGGCTGCCCCCGCCGGTGGCAACGGTCATGGCGGCAATGGCGGCAATGGCAACGGCCATCACGACGACGGCCACCTGCATGGTGACCATGGCGGCGAGAAGAAGGCGGCCAAGGGCGGCACCGGCCAGGAATCCTCGTCGATCCGTGTCAGCATCGAAAAGGTTGACCAGCTCATCAACCTGGTGGGCGAACTGGTGATCACCCAGGCCATGATCGAGCAGCGCGTTGGCAAGCTCGATCCCATGCATCACGAACACCTGCTCAACAGCGTCAGCCAGTTGAGCCGCAATACCCGGGATCTGCAGGAATCGGTGATGTCGATCCGCATGATGCCGATGGATTACGTCTTCTCGCGCTTCCCGCGCATGGTGCGCGACCTCGCGCACAAGCTGGGCAAGCAGGTCGAGTTCGTCACCCACGGCGCAGCCACCGAGCTGGACAAGGGCCTGATCGAACGCATCGTCGATCCGCTCACCCACCTGGTGCGCAACAGCATCGACCACGGCATCGAACTGCCCGAGGCGCGCCGCGCCGCCGGCAAGGGCGAAGCGGGCGTGCTGGCACTGTCTGCCGAGCACCAGGGCGGCAACATCATCATTGAAGTCACCGACGACGGTGGCGGCCTGAACCGCGACAAGATCCTGGCCAAGGCCAAGCAGCAGGGCATGCCGGTCACCGACAGCCTCACCGATGCCGAGGTCTGGCAACTGATCTTCGAGCCCGGCTTCTCCACCGCCGAGCAGGTCACCGACGTTTCCGGCCGTGGCGTGGGCATGGATGTGGTCAAGCGCAACATCCTGGCCATGGGCGGCGCGGTCGATATCCGCTCCAGCAAGGGCTTCGGCACCACGATTTCGATCTCGCTGCCGTTGACGCTGGCGATCCTGGACGGGATGTCGATTCGCATCGGTGAAGAAGTTTACATATTGCCGCTAGGATATGTGGTTGAATCTTTGCAGCCTTTGCCGCAAGATATCAAAGAGATTTCCGGTCAGGGCCAGGTGCTGCGCGTGCGCGGCGAATACCTGCCGCTGATCCCGCTTTATCAGATTTTCAACATCGAGCCTTCATTTACCGATCCCTCGCAAGGATTGGTGGTCATTTTGGAGTCAGATGGGAAAAAGGCGGCACTTTTCGTGGATGACCTGATCGGACAACAGCAAATCGTTGTGAAGAACCTGGAATCCAACTATCGAAAGGTCGCTGGCATTTCCGGTGCTACCATTCTGGGCGACGGCGGCGTCGCCCTGATTGTCGATGTGGCAGCCTTGCTGCGATCCAGCCGCCAACTGAATGACGAATCTGTATTTTCCTGATTTTTAAAGGGCCTCAACATGTCTGACACTGCAACCAAGAATCTTTCCGGCTTCGGCGAAAAGACCGACAGCAACGGAAACGAATTTCTCGCCTTTACCCTGGGCAAGGAAGAATACGGCATCGATATTCTGAAGGTTCAGGAAATCCGCGGCTACGAAGCCGTGACCCGCATCGCCAATTCGCCCGACTTCATCAAGGGCGTCGTGAACCTGCGCGGCATCATCGTCCCCATCGTGGACATGCGCATCAAGTTCCAGCTGGGCGAGCCGACCTATGACCAGTTCACCGTCGTCATCATCCTCAACATCGGCGGCCGCGTCGTGGGCATGGTGGTCGACAGCGTGTCCGACGTCATCACCCTGACCCAGGAACAGATCAAGCCGGCACCGGAGATGGGCACCACCTTCGACTCCGACTACCTGATCGGCCTGGGCACCCTGGAACAGCGCATGCTGATCCTGGTGGACATCGACAAGCTCATGTCCAGCGCCGAAATGGGCCTGATCGAAAAGCTGGCTGCCTGATTCATTGAGGCTCTGCAGCCTGGCAGTACGGGATCCGGAGGAGACGCAGTCCGGATCTGGCGCACGTCGTCATTCGGTACCGCAGGAAAAGCGGGCATCATAGCCCGATACAGAAGAGAAAAAGGCATCCGCCGTGTGGTGGATGCCTTTTTTATGGGCGCTTTCCAGCGCCTGTGAAGTTTTGTGCGCGCCGGCTTTGCCCGGGACCGCGCGTCCTGCCTCCCGGCAGGACTTTGCTTCATCTCTCAGTGGAAATGCTCGACCGGAGGAGGCGTATCTTCCGGCATTTCCGCATGCACCAGTTCACCTTCACGGTCAGGGAAGAGCGGTGCGCCACAGTCGTCGCAAAACTCCATGGTGAAGCGTTCTGCATGATGCTTGATGTGCACGATGCCGCATTCGCGCAGCACCGTCAGGATCTGCTGCAGCGGGCTGGTTGGCATGCCCTCCAGCAGACCCGCACCGGTCGGGATCATCATGGGCAAGTCTTCGCCACTCTCCTGCTCATACAGCGGCCAGACCGTGCCATAGACGACGGTGGGATCGCCGCCGATGGAAAAACCGATGCGGTATTCATCGATCTGGCCATTGATGTCCTCGGAAAAGCCGCCGATGCTGGCGTGCAGCTCGGAGGAGGAAATGTCCAGGGTCTGCGTCAGGAAGTAATCGGCAGCGCGGATGGACGCCGGGCGGATGCGCTTGTCGGCCTCGCGGCAGCCGAAGAAATAGGCTTGCGGCAGCAGCAGCTCGACGCTGCAGCCAGGCAGAAGACGCGTGAAGAGCGGCGTGGCCTGCTGGGTCCAGGCCTCGAAGGCGGCCTCTTTCCTGGCCGAGAAGTGGCTCTGCTGTTCACTTTCCTGCCAGTGGAACAGCGCTGCGCCGGCCGGCACCACGACGGCGGCGATCACGTAGCGGGTGTCGGCCAGGAACGCGGCGGTCGGCGGTTGTTCGCCGCGCAGCTGCACCGGGCCGGTTTTCAGGGCGGTCTGGCCCATCTGGCGGGTCAGGGCAAAAACGTCGGCGTGTACGCGCGGCAGCTGCTCGATCGAGAACAGGCTCGGGGCCAGCGCCATGCGGGCATCCTTGGCCAGGACGTGGGCATGGAGGTGCGCGCCGATGGCGGTGAGCAGCTCGCTGCCGATGGGGCCGGAGGCGATGGCGAAGCGGGTCCAGGCCAGTACCGGCAGCACCAGCAGCTGCACGTCGTAGTCCTGGCCCTCGTGTTCCAGCGAGGTGGCCTCGCTGCCGGCCTCGACGGCTTCGATCAGGATGTCATAGGCATCCAGGTCGGCCTTGAAGAGATGATCCAGGGCAGCATCGATGAGGCCTTGCTGGCCGGCCCGCAGCAGCTTGTTGAGCAGGGCGTCCAGCGGCTTGAGCCAGGCGCGCTCTTCGAGCCGGCTGGAGGCTTGCGCGATGGCTTGCGCAAAAGTCACCAGATGCTGGCTGTCGGCAGAAAGCTTGGAGGAGGAACGTTTGGCGGGACGACGCATGTAGGCTATCTGTAGGTGTGGAAACGAAACCGCCTATTGTAGATGATTTGTCAGCCCTGTCAGCCGCCGCGGCCTTGCGCAGCGCCAAGGGGCAATAAAAAACGCCGGACGAATCCGGCGTTTTCCTTGCTGCAGGGTAGGACGTGCGCTGCTTAGGCTGCCAGCAGTTGACGCAGCACGAACGGCAGGATGCCGCCATGCTTGTAGTAGTCCACTTCGATCGGGGTGTCGATACGCAGCAGCAGCTTGACTTCCTGGGTCTGGCCGTTCTTGCGGTGGATCACCAGGGTGGCTTCCTGTTGCGGCTTGATCTCGCCTTCAAGGCCCTTCAGGTCGAAGCTTTCTTCACCGGTGATGCCCAGCGACTGCACGCTGTCGTTGCCCAGGAACTGCAGCGGCAGCACGCCCATGCCGACCAGGTTGGAACGGTGGATACGCTCGAAGGAACGTGCGATCACGGCCTTCACGCCCAGCAGCTGGGTGCCCTTGGCAGCCCAGTCACGGGAGGAGCCGGTACCGTACTCTTCGCCACCGAAGACCATGGTCGGGGTACCTTCAGCCACGTACTTCATGGCGGCGTCGTAGATCGACATTTCTTCACCGGAAGGCTGGTGAATGGTGATGCCGCCTTCGACGCGCGAGCCGTCTTCCTTGGCCGGGATCATGAGGTTCTTGATACGCACGTTGGCGAAGGTGCCGCGCATCATGATCTCGTGGTTGCCGCGGCGCGAGCCGTAGGAGTTGAAGTCAGCCTTCAGCACGCCATTGGCTTGCAGCCACTTGCCGGCCGGGCTGGATTCCTTGATGGAACCGGCCGGGGAGATGTGGTCGGTGGTGATCGAGTCGCCGAACACGCCCAGGGCACGCGCGCCGCTAATGCCGGTGGCGGCAGCCTTGGGTTCTTCGCTGAAGTTCTCGAAGAACGGCGGCTCGGCGATGTAGGTCGAGCTCGGCCAGTTGTAGACTTCGCCCTTGGCGACGCCCTTGATGGCTTCCCACAGCTTGCCCGGCGCACCCTTCACATCGGCGTAGTTTTCCTTGAAGGTCTTGGCGTTCATGGCGAACTTCAGCAGCTTTTCGATCTCTTGCGAGGTCGGCCAGATGTCGCCCAGGTAGACGTTCTTGCCGCCCTTGCCCTTGCCGACCGGTTCGGTCATCAGGTCACGGGTGACATTGCCGGCGATGGCGTAAGCCACGACCAGCGGAGGCGAGGCCAGGAAGTTGGCGCGGATGTTCGGGTGGATACGGGCTTCGAAGTTGCGGTTGCCCGACAGCACGGCGGCGGCCACCACGTCGTTCTTGACGATGGCTTCGTTCATGGCCGGGGTCAGGTCGCCGGCGTTGCCGATGCAAGTGGTGCAACCGTAGGCGGTCACGCCAAAGCCCAGCTTTTCCAGGTACGGCAAGAGGCCTGCCGCTTCCAGGTACTTGGTCACCACGCGCGAGCCAGGGGCCAGCGAGGTCTTGATGTGCGGGGCCACCTTCAGGCCGGCTTCCACGGCCTTCTTGGCCAGCAGGCCAGCGGCCAGCAGCACGCTCGGGTTGGAGGTGTTGGTGCAGGAGGTGATGGCGGCGATCAGCACGTCACCGTTGTGCACATCCACGCCATCGGCGTTCTTGTAGGACGCGGTCAGGTCTTCGGCCTTCTTGTTGAAGCCGTTTTCAGCGGTCGGCTTGGTGAACAGGTCCGAGAAGGTGGACTTGACGTTGCCGATCTCGATGCGGTCTTGCGGACGCTTCGGACCCGCCAGCGACGGGGCGACGGTGCCCAGGTCCAGGGAGACTTCCTGGGTGTAGTCGATCTGGCCGGCCTTGGGCACGCCGTACAGGCCTTGTGCCTTGAAATAGGCTTCGAAGGCGTCGATTTCAGCCTTGGTGCGGCCGGTGCCCTTGAAGTAGTCGATGGTAGCGTCGTCGACCGGGAAGAAGCCCATGGTGGCGCCGTATTCCGGTGCCATGTTGGCGATGGTGGCGCGGTCGGTCAGCGACAGCGATTCGGTACCTTCGCCGAAGAATTCGACGAACTTGCCCACGACCTTGGTCTGGCGCAGCAGTTCGGTGATGGTCAGCACCAGGTCGGTGGCGGTAACGCCTTCGCGCAGGGCGCCGGTCAGGTTCACGCCGACCACGTCCGGGGTCAGGAAGTAGACCGGCTGGCCCAGCATGCCGGCTTCGGCTTCGATGCCGCCCACGCCCCAGCCGACCACGCCGATGCCGTTGATCATGGTGGTGTGGGAGTCGGTGCCGACCAGGGTGTCAGGGTAGTAGACGCCGGTCTTGTTGTGCACGCCGCGTGCCAGGTATTCCAGGTTGACCTGGTGCACGATGCCGAAGCCCGGGGGCACCACGCCGAAGGTGTCGAAGGCTTGCATGCCCCACTTCATGAACTGGTAGCGCTCGTTGTTGCGCGAGAATTCCAGCTTCATGTTCAGGTCCAGTGCCTTCTTCTCGCGGAAGTGGTCGATCTGCACCGAGTGGTCCACCACCAGGTCCACGGGGACCAGCGGTTCAATGTTCTTGGGGTTCTTGCCCAGCTTGCTGGCGACGTTGCGCATGGCGGCCAGGTCGGCCAGCAGCGGCACGCCGGTGAAGTCCTGCAGCACCACGCGGGCCACCACGAAGGGGATCTCGTCCACGCGGGCAGCCTTGGCGCCCCAGTTGGCCAGTTGCTTGACGTGTTCTTCGGTGACCTTCTGGCCATCGCAGTTGCGCAGCACCGATTCCAGCACGATGCGGATCGACACCGGCAGGCGCGAGATATTCACGCCCAGCGACTTTTGCAGGGCGGGCAGGGAGTAGAACTTGCCCTTCTTGGAACCGGAAATCGGGAATTCCTTCAGGGTGTTCAATGTGTTGCGAGACATGGCCTCTTCTCCTTAATTTGGCAATTTAGTGATGCTAGCTAGTCGAATCCGGTTTGCGCTGCAATGGTGAACTGCGGGGTGCTGCCTGATTCTGTGATTCTGTGTTGCTTGATACGCGATGAGCTGACGGTTGCCTGCCAGCTCAGTTCTTCTGGGGTGCCGCAGCGACGGTGGTTGCCGGTGCTGCTTCGGCGGCCTTGATCTGCTCGGCGTTCTTGCATTCGTTGGCCAGCTGCTGGCCCTTCTTGGAGTCCAGCAACAGGCCCTTGGCCGGGATGCCGATCCAGACCAAGCCCATCTTGCGGTTTTCGAAGCGGTTGGCGCCGGTGGTGGTTTCCACGCGGGTCAGGCGGTGGATGCGCTTGTCCCAGCGGATGGCGATGTGCTTGTCGTCGGCTTCGTTCTTCCAGATGGTCAGCTTGTGGCCCATTTCGCACTGGAAGTCGGCCGACAGGGTGCCGCCCAGGTCGGGTTCGCTGTCGTCATCTTCGGCCTCGGAAGAGAACGGCATCTTGGCTGCCGGTGCTGCGGCGGCTGCAGCGGCAGCGGCCTTCTTGGCGGGCGCCTTCTTGACGACCTTTTTCTTGGCGGCCGGTTTGGTATCGGTTTCGGCGTGCGCCGCAGTGATGCCGGCGGTGGCGAAGAGTGCGCCCAGCAGGGCGATGAGAGTCAGGTGCTTTTTCATGGACGTCGGTCGAAACAAGTTTACTGCGTGGTTGAGGGGGAGTCGCCGCGGGCGAACCAGGGTGCAGTCTCCGGCGGCAGCGCGATGCCGGTGGCGTGCGCGCGTTGCAGGATACTCCAGTAATAGCGATAACTGGCGCGGTCGTGCAGGTTGCCCTGATGCTGGATCGGGCCCCACTGCACCGCCTGCGCCTTGAGCAAGATCTGTGCCGCCAGCTCGGCCTCTTCGGTGGCCGGGGACATGGCTTGCACGATCGGGCCGATCTGGTCCGGATGGATGCTCCACATCCGGGTATAGCCAAACTCTTGTGCCGCGCGGCGCGCATCGTCAGCCACGGCGGCGGGATTCTTGATGTCGGTGGTCACGTTGTGCGACGGCACCTTGCCGTGCGCATGGCAAGCGGCGGCAATCTCCAGCTTGGCGCGGCGCACCAGCGGATGGTCAAACTGTCCGGGCGAGCGCATGGCGCTGCCGGGAATGGCCCCGTAATGGGCCGAGACGAAATCCATCACCCCGAACGACAGCGACTGCACCTGGGGCAGGGCGGCGATCTTGCCGGCATCCGCCAGCGCGCCATGGGTCTCGATCAAGACCTGCACCGGCAGCTGCGCACGGCCGGCCGCATTGGCGGCCCGATTGATGCTCTCCAGGGCGCGCAGGACGTCGTCGATCCCTTCGGGCTTGGGCAACATCACGTAAGCCAGTTCGCGCGCAGCCGCGCCGCAGATGATGGCCACGTCCTGCTCGAAATGCGCATGGCCCACGTCGTGCAGGCGCGCGCCGATGCGGCGGTGGACATTGCCGGGGCCGGCGATGAGCGAGGCGACCAGTTCGGCGTGCGCGGTTTCATTGCCGGCGGCAGCGCCATCTTCGCAGTCGAAGGTGATGTCGAACAAGGGACCGAGCTCCTGCTGCAGGGCCATCGACTTGCGCATCAGCTTTTCGGAGCCGGCGTAGTGATCGCACACCGGAAGCGAAACCGGTTGCTGGGCACCTGGGAACAAGACCTGGGAAGGATGCATTGCTGCGATTGAGAGCGGGGTAAGGTTGTCGGAACGGTTGATGTCACGTACTGCAAAACTGCAAAACGATCGGCGCGGCACCCCTACAGGGCCGCCGCGCCGTGGTCAATTAGCCGACCAGGTGCTTGACGCCTTCGCGCTCTTCCAGCAGTTCCTTCAGGGTGATGTTGATGCGCTCTTGCGAGAACTCATCGATCTCCAGGCCCTGGACGATCTTGTACTCACCGTTTTCGGTGGTCACCGGGAAGCCGAACATGGTGCCTTCGGGGATGCCGTAGGAACCGTCGGAGGGGATACCCATGGTGGTCCACTTGCCGTTGGTGCCCAGCACCCAGTCACGCACGTGGTCGATGGCGGCGTTGGCAGCCGAAGCGGCCGAGGACAGGCCACGGGCTTCGATGATGGCGGCGCCGCGCTTGCCGACGGTGGGCAGGAACACGTTCTTGTTCCATTCCTGGTCGTTGATGGTGTCCTTGACGGAGGCGCCATCGGCGGTCGCGAAGCGGTAGTCGGCGTACATGGTCGGCGAGTGGTTGCCCCACACGCACAGCTTTTCGATGGCCGAGACCGGCTTGCCGATCTTGGCAGCCACTTGCGACAGCGCGCGGTTGTGGTCCAGGCGCAGCATGGCGGTGAAGTTCTTGGCCGGCAGGTTGGGGGCCGACTTCATGGCGATGTAGGCGTTGGTGTTGGCCGGGTTGCCGACCACCAGCACCTTGACGTTGCGCGATGCGACGGCGTCCAGTGCCTTGCCCTGCACGGTGAAGATCTGGGCGTTGGCTTCCAGCAGGTCCTTGCGCTCCATGCCGGGGCCACGGGGACGGGCACCGACCAGCAGGGCGATGTCGGCATCCTTGAAGGCGGTCATCGGATCGCTGTGGGCGGTCACGCCAGCCAGCAGGGGGAAGGCACAGTCGTCGATTTCCATGATGACGCCCTTGAGCGCCTTCTGAGCCTTCTCATCG
Source organism: Herbaspirillum aquaticum (assembly GCF_002213425.1). Lineage (GTDB taxonomy): Bacteria > Pseudomonadota > Gammaproteobacteria > Burkholderiales > Burkholderiaceae_D > Herbaspirillum > Herbaspirillum aquaticum. The sequence continues at coordinate 153,161 of NZ_NJGV01000001.1, forward strand.
GGGATTTCCAGCAGTTGCAGGATGACCGGCTGGTCTTTGCCCAGCAGGTCGCCGTTGGCGATGCGGAACAGCAGGGAGTAACCGATCTGACCGGCGGCGCCGGTGACGGCAACACGCATGGGGGCTTTAGCCATGTTGAATCTCCAAAAGAGGTGATGAAAAAAAGCATTCAGACTGCAGCGAAGCGCAGCTTGCGGTCACGTCGCGCAAGGCGCGGCAGGGCCGTGTAGCGGTTGCTTCAGGGGTGCGCATGAGAAATGCGCGGTTTTCCTCGAATTCTTGTTAGGCCGCCATGATACCGTCGAAAACGCAGCGAGTCAGTTGCTTTCGGACCGGGCTCTGCCGACAAATCAAAAACCTGTCAAACTTGTGTTCTGCCTGCAGAAAACAGCCGCGCCGGAATGGTCTTGATGAGAGCGATTCTCGTTATCGTCTACTGACCGGTAGATCGCTCCCTGCCTGCCTTGCGGCTCTTCAGGTTGCTCGCGAGTGTAGGCTTGCGAAAGACTGCTGTCAATCAATATCTTATGTCTTATATAAGACATATTATTGCCTAGTTTTTGCTGGACGCCGGAAGGAGTTTTGTGGTGAAATTCGAGGTTATGAGCTCGATCCTGCCCAATTCGAACAACGTCGACGCGCACGCCGCGGGGGCGGGTGCTGCCAGTCCGGCGCCCACCTTCAGTCCGTTGTACCAGCAGATCAAGGCGCTCATCATGCAGCGCCTCGAAGCAGGGGAATGGAAACCCGGTGAGCTCATCCCCAGTGAAGTCGAACTGGGTAGCCGATTCAAGGTCAGCCAGGGCACGGTGCGCAAGGCCATCGACGAACTGGCGGCCGAAAACCTGGTGGTGCGCCGCCAGGGCAAAGGGACCTTCGTGGCCACCCATCACGAGACCCAGGCGCAGTTCCGTTTCCTGCGGTTGATGGCCGACAGCGACGAGCCGCAGCGTCCCGAAAACAAGATCATCGAAGTCAAGCGCGTACGCGCCTCGGCCGAAGTGGCGCGTCAGCTCGACATGAAGTCGGGCGACTCCGTCATTTTCATTCGCCGGGTAAAATCCTTCAACGGCACTCCCATCATCCTCGAAGACATCTGGCTGCCTGGCGCCATCTTCAAGGGGCTGACGGCCGAGCGCCTCATGGAATACCGCGGGCCCCTGTATGGCCTGTTCGAGTCCGAGTTCGGTACGCGCATGATCCGTGCCGAAGAACGCATCCGTGCCGTCGGGGCGGATCCGGATGCCGCAGAGTTTCTGGGCGTGACGCCCCAAACGCCGTTGCTGAGTGTGGAGCGGGCTTCATTTACCTATGGCGACAAGCCGGTGGAAATGCGGCGCGGTCTGTACCTGACGACGAATCATCATTACCAAAGCGAGTTGAGCTGAGCAAACCGAAACCGGTCATCGCCGGGGGGTGGACGGGCCTTGCCTGTCCAGCGCAGAAGGGCTGGTGTCAAGCCTTTTCGGCATGCTGCGAAGCGCAATAAAAGTTGATGGTGATTTCGAAAATCGGCGAAAATTGCATGATTGTTTTAAACTGAGGAGAACCTTGTATGTCTGAAGCCGCTAAACCACAACGGCCGCAATTTCGTAACATACACCTAACCCAAATTGCCGGCTATCGCATGCCCTTGGCCGCTCTGGTCTCGATCATGCACCGCATCAGCGGTCTGTTCCTGTTCCTGATGCTGCCTTTCATCCTGTTCCTGTTGGACAGCAGCCTGCTCTCGGAAGGTACTTTCGCCTATCTCAAGGGCTTCGTCTCGGGCTGGTTCGTCAAGCTCGTCATCCTGGCACTGTCCTGGGCCTACCTGCATCACTTCTGCGCCGGCATCCGCCACCTGATCATGGACAACCACGTTGGCCTGGACAAGGACAGCGCACGCAAGTCCTCGGCAACTGTCCTGGTGGTCAGCATCGCGCTGATGATCCTGGTCGCATTGAAACTGTTCGGAGTGTTCTGAAAATGGCTGATAACAACATCGGACCCAAGCGCCTGGTCGTCGGCGCCCACTATGGCCTGCGTGACTGGCTGGCGCAACGCGCGACTGCCGTCGTGATGGCTGTCTACACCGTCATCCTGCTGGTGTGCTTCTTCACCTCGACCAACTTCAGCTACCAGGGCTGGGCGGCGCTGTTCTCGCATCAATGGTTCAAGGTGGCCACCTTTGCCGTGTTCATGGCGCTGTTCTTCCACGCCTGGATCGGCGTGCGTGACGCCCTGATGGACTACGTCAAGCCCGTTGGTACCCGCCTGGTCCTGCAAGTTGCCACTATCGTGTGGCTGATCGGTTGCGCTGGCTACGCTGCGCAGATTCTCTGGAGAAACTAATCGTGGCTGCTATCAAATCCGCCATCACTACCCGCCGCTTTGACGCGGTCATCGTCGGCGCCGGTGGCTCCGGCATGCGCGCCTCGCTGCAACTGGCCGAAGCCGGCCTGAATGTCGCTGTCCTGTCCAAGGTCTTCCCGACCCGCTCGCACACCGTGGCTGCCCAAGGCGGCATCGGCGCTTCGCTGGGCAACATGTCCGAAGACAACTGGTACTGGCACATGTTCGACACCGTCAAGGGCTCGGATTACCTGGGCGACCAGGACGCCATCGAGTTCATGTGCCGCGAAGCTCCGAAGGCTGTCTACGAGCTGGAACACTTCGGCATGCCCTTCGACCGCAACCCGGACGGCACCATCTACCAGCGTCCCTTCGGCGGCCACACCGCCAACCTGGGCGAAAAGCCGGTGCAGCGCGCCTGTGCGGCCGCAGACCGTACCGGTCACGCGCTGCTGCACACCCTGTACCAGCGCAACGTGCGCGCCAAGACCCACTTCTTCGTGGAGTGGATGGCGCTGGACGTGATCCGCAACGAAGAGGGCGATGTCCTCGGCGTGGTGGCGCTGGAAATGGAAACCGGCGAAATCATGATGCTGCACGCCAAGACCACCCTGTTCGCCACCGGCGGTGCAGGCCGTATCTGGGCGGCATCGACCAATGCCTTCATCAACACCGGTGACGGCATGGGCATGGCGGCACGTGCCGGCCTGCCGCTGCAGGACATGGAATTCTGGCAGTTCCACCCGACCGGCGTGGCCGGCGCGGGCGTGCTGATCACTGAAGGCGTGCGCGGCGAAGGCGGCATCCTGATCAACAGCAACGGCGAACGCTTCATGGAGCGCTATGCGCCGACCCTGAAGGACCTGGCCCCGCGTGACTTCGTCTCGCGTTCGATGGACCAGGAAATCAAGGAAGGCCGCGGCGTCGGTCCCCACAAGGATCACGTGCTGCTGGATCTGCGCCACATCGGTGCAGACACCATCAAGAAGCGCCTGCCCTCGATCCTGGAAATCGCCCACAAGTTCGCCAACGTCGACGCGACCAAGGAACCGATCCCCGTCGTGCCGACCATCCACTACCAGATGGGTGGCATCCCCACCAACATCCACGGCCAGGTGGTCGCGCCCAAGGGTGGTTCGATGAAAGAAGTGGTGCAGGGCATGTACGCCATCGGCGAATGCGCCTGCGTGTCGGTGCACGGCGCCAACCGCCTGGGTACCAACTCGCTGCTGGACCTGGTGGTCTTCGGCCGCGCAGCCGGCAACCACATCGTCGGCAGCCGCCTGCAGGACCAGAGCCACAAGCCGATCCCGGCCGGCGCCCTGGACCGCTCGCTGGAACGCATCGCTCACCTGGAAAGCAGCACCGGTTCCGAACGTGTGCAGGACGTGGCCAACGACATCCGCGCCACCATGCAGAAGTACTGCGGCGTGTTCCGTACCGATGCCCTGTTGAAGGAAGGCGTTCAAAAGATCATGGAACTGGACGAGCGTCGCAAGCACGTCTCCTTCAAGGACAAGTCCAAGGTCTTCAACACCGCCCGCGTGGAAGCGCTGGAACTGGACAACCTGATCGAAACCGCCAAGGCCACCATCACCTCGGCCGAAGCCCGCAAGGAATCGCGCGGCGCCCACGCGCAAAGCGACCACGAGCAGCGCGACGACGTGAACTGGCTCAAGCATACGCTGTGGTTCTCCGAGGGGAATCGTCTCGACTACAAGCCGGTCAACATGCAGCCGCTGACCGTCGAGACTTTCAAACCTAAAGCACGTACTTTCTAAGAGGTCGCAACATGACTCGCACCCTGAAATTCAAGATCTATCGTTACGATCCGGACAAGGACGACAAGCCGTACATGCAAGACCTGACGGTGGAGCTGAAGCCCACCGACAAGATGCTGCTCGATGCCCTGCAACGCATCAAGTCCGACGTCGACGATTCCCTGGCGCTGCGCCGCTCCTGCCGCGAAGGCGTGTGCGGTTCCGACGCCATGAACATCAACGGCAAGAACGGCCTGGCCTGCATCACCAACCTGAACGAGCTGACCGAACCCATCGTTCTGAAGCCGCTGCCTGGCCTGCCGGTGATCCGCGACCTGATCGTGGACATGACCAACTTCTTCAAGCAATACGATTCGATCAAGCCCTACCTGATCAACGACAGCATTCCTCCCGAAAAGGAGCGCCTGCAGTCGCCCGAACAGCGTGAAGAGCTCGATGGTGTCTACGAGTGCATCCTGTGCGCCTGCTGCTCGACTTCCTGCCCGTCGTTCTGGTGGAACCCGGACAAGTTCGTCGGCCCCGCTGGCCTGCTGCAAGCCTACCGCTTCATCGCCGACAGCCGCGACGAAGCCACCGGCGCGCGCCTGGACAACCTGGAAGACCCGTATCGCCTGTTCCGTTGCCGTTCCATCATGAACTGCGTCGATGTCTGCCCCAAGGGTCTGAACCCCAACAAGGCCATCGGCAAGATCAAGGAACTGATGGTGCGCCGTTCGGTGTAAGCCGGATCGGCGTGTTGCCTGCCAGACCCGCCGTGCATGGCGGGCGGCAGCAAGGGGGAGCAGGGCTGCAAGCGGCTTCCCCGACCGGTTCCTTCAGTTTTGGCCCGGTTGAAGTGAATGGAAAGACTAGAAATGAGCGAGTTCATGACTGAACAGCGTCACCAGGATGATCCGGCCAAGCGGGCGCGACTGCGCTGGCGTGCGCGCCGCGGGCTGCTGGAGAACGATCTGATCCTCACCCGCTATCTCGACGCCAACGAGGCGCAGATGAGCGACGACGAGGTGGATGCCTTCTCGCGCCTGATGGACCTGACCGACAACGACTTGATGGACTTGCTGCTGGCCCGCAAGGAGCCCGAAGCGGCGGTTGACCTGCCCCAAGTGCATGCGTTGCTGAAGAAACTGCGTACTGCCTGACTGTTGCACGAATATTGCGCCTGGCCACAAGCCAGACCGATTTTGCCCGATCGCGGCCTGTTCCCACTCGCCACCCGGCGCATCTGAACCACGATGACGCCCGGCTTGCGGTCGCGGCGTTTGATTAACGGTTTCACCATCCCAGCAAAAGGAAAAGCTATGTCCAATACCGATATCAAAGCTACCCTGTCGTTCTCCGACGGCTCCCCGTCCGTAGATTTTCCTATCTACAAGGGCAGTATCGGCCCTGATGTGATCGATATCCGCAAGCTCTACGGCGCCACCGGCAAGTTCACCTATGACCCGGGCTTCATGTCCACCGCTTCCTGCAACTCGTCCATCACCTACATCGATGGCGACAAGGGCGAACTGCTGTACCGCGGCTATCCGATCGAACAGCTGGCAGTGAACTGCGACTTCCTGGAATCCTGCTACCTGCTGCTGCACGGTGAACTGCCCAATACCACCCAGAAGGAAGAATTCGTCAAGACCGTGACCCAGCACACCATGGTGCACGAGCAGATGAACTTCTTCTTCCGTGGCTTCCGCCGCGATGCGCACCCGATGGCCGTCCTGACCGGCTCGGTGGGCGCGCTGTCGGCCTTCTACCACGACTCGCTGGACATCTCCAACGCCAACCACCGCGAAGTCTCGGCCATCCGCATGATCGCCAAGCTGCCGACCCTGGTGGCGATGGCCTACAAGTACAGCATCGGCCAGCCCTTCGTGTACCCGCGCAATGACCTGTCCTACACGGCCAACTTCATGCGCATGATGTTCGCCAATCCGTGCGAAGAGTATCAGGTCAACGAAGTCCTGGTGCGCGCACTGGACCGCATCCTGATCCTGCACGCCGACCACGAGCAGAATGCCTCGACCTCGACCGTGCGTCTGGCCGGCTCCTCCGGTGCCAACCCGTTCGCATGTATCGCCGCCGGTATCGCCTGCCTGTGGGGCCCTGCCCACGGCGGTGCCAACGAAGCTGCACTGAACATGCTGGAACAGATCGGTTCCGTGGACAAGATCCCCGAGTTCATCAAGCAAGTGAAGGACAAGAACTCGGGCGTGAAGCTGATGGGCTTCGGTCACCGCGTCTACAAGAACTACGACCCGCGTGCCAAGCTGATGCGCGAAACCTGCTACGAAGTGCTGAACGAACTGGGCCTGCACGACGACCCGCTGTTCAAGCTGGCCATGGAGCTGGAAAAGATCGCCCTGGAAGACGACTACTTCGTCTCCCGCAAGCTGTACCCGAACGTCGACTTCTACTCCGGCATCGTGCAGCGCGCCCTGGGCATCCCGACCTCGATGTTCACCTGCATCTTCGCCATGGCCCGTACCATCGGCTGGATCGCCCAGTGGAACGAAATGATCTCGGATCCGGAACAGAAGATCGGTCGTCCGCGCCAGCTGTTCGTGGGCTCGCCGCGCCGCGACGTTCCCCCGATCGACAAGCGCTGATTGCCGGATGTTGTCCGCCTGCCTTGTCGGGCGGACAACAAACGCGTCGCCAACGCCACGTTTCCCGTCTTCCGGGAGTGATCGGAGGAGGGCAGCGAGGCCCGCGCAGCAAGGCTTTGCGGGCGGGCGTTGGTGGGTGGAAACGCCTGTTGCTTCATGTTTCAAATAAAAAAGCGAATCCTTTAGGATTCGCTTTTTTATTTGATATTAGGAGATATAATTCCGATGCGCTGACTGGATGACACACAGAAGTTCAGGTAGACAAGGTCCTTCCCCCACAACTTGATGCAATCCGCTAACCGGTCAGGCCGTGTCGCGGAAGGTGTAGAAACCCGCTAATCTCGCGAAGCGCGAAGAAAGGTGAGCAAATGACAAAGCTCTACGAGCAATACAACATCAACTCCTACCTGTTCGGTGGGAATGCTCCGTACATCGAAGAACTGTACGAAGCCTACCTGAACAACCCCGGCTCCGTCCCTGACAACTGGCGTGCATACTTCGACGCCGTGCAACACGTCCCCGCCACCGACGGCTCCACCCGTCCCGATGTGGCCCACGCTCCGGTGATCGCTTCCTTCGCCGAACGTGCCAAGCAAGGCCCGATCCGCACCGTCATCGCTTCCGCCGACTCCGACATGGGCCGCAAGCGCGTCGCTGTCACCCAGCTGATCGCCGGCTACCGTGACCTCGGTTCCCGTTTCGCCAACCTGGACCCGCTGCAACGCCAGGAACGCCCCAACATCCCCGAACTCGATCCCTCCTTCTACGGCTTCACCGATGCCGACATGGACATCGTGTTCAACATCAACAATACCTACTTCGGCCCGGAAACCGCATCCCTGCGCGACCTGCTGCAGATGCTGCGCGACACCTACACGCGCTCCATCGGTGCCGAGTTCACCTACATTTCCGACATGTCGGAAGTGCGCTGGCTGGAAGAGCGCCTGGAGCCGACCCGTGCCGTGCCCAGCTTCTCCTCCGAGAAGAAGAAGCACATCCTGGAGCGCCTGACCGCTGCAGAAGGCCTGGAGCGCTACCTCCACACCAAGTACGTCGGCCAGAAGCGCTTCTCGCTGGAAGGCGGCGAGTCCTTCATCGCCTCCCTGGATGAAACCATCCAGCGCGCCGGTGAAAAGGGCGTGCAGGAAATCGTGATCGGCATGGCCCACCGCGGCCGCCTGAACGTGCTGGTCAACATCCTGGGCAAGACCCCGCAGGAACTGTTCTCCGAATTCGAAGGCCGTCACGCTGACGACCTGCCGGCCGGTGACGTCAAGTACCACCAAGGTTTCTCCTCCGACGTCTCCACCCCTGGCGGCCCGGTCCACCTGTCGCTGGCCTTCAACCCGTCCCACCTGGAAATCGTCAACCCGGTGGTCGAGGGTTCGGTCAAGGCCCGTATGGATCGCCGCGGCGACAAGGATGGTTCGCAAGTGCTGCCGATCCTGGTGCACGGCGACGCCGCCTTCGCCGGCCAAGGCGTGGTGATGGAAACCCTGAACCTGGCACAGACCCGTGGCTACGGCACCGGCGGCACGGTTCACATCGTCATCAACAACCAGATCGGCTTCACCACTTCCGACCCGCGCGACTCCCGTTCGACCCTGTACTGCTCGGACGTGGTCAAGATGATCGAAGCCCCGGTGCTGCACGTCAACGGCGATGATCCGGAAGCCGTCGTGTTCGCCACCCAGATCGCTGTCGACTACCGCATGAAGTTCAAGAAGGACATCGTGGTCGACATCATCTGCTTCCGCAAGCTGGGCCACAACGAGCAAGATACCCCTGCTCTGACCCAGCCGCTGATGTACAAGAAGATCGCCCAGCACCCCGGCACGCGCAAGCTGTACGCCGACAAGCTGGTGACCCAGCAGACCATCCCCGCCGATGGCGGCGAAGAACTGGTCAAGGCTTACCGCGCCGCGATGGACGCCGGCAAGCACGCCATCGATCCGGTGCTGACCAACTTCAAGAGCAAGTACGCCGTCGACTGGCTGCCGTTCCTGAACCGCAAGTGGACCGACGCGGCCGAAACCGCCGTCCCGCTGGCTGAACTGAAGCGCCTGGCCACCAAGATCACCTCCGTGCCGGAAGGCTTCAAGGTGCACTCGCTGGTCGAGAAGGTCTTGAACGACCGCGCTGCCATGGGCCGTGGCGAAATGAACCTGGACTGGGGCATGGGCGAACACCTGGCCTACGCCAGCCTGGTGTCCTCCGGCTATGCCGTGCGCCTGACCGGCCAGGATGCCGGCCGTGGCACCTTCACCCACCGTCACGCCGTGCTGCACGACCAGAACCGCGAGCGTTGGGATGCCGGTACCTTCATCCCGCTGCAGAACGTGGCCGAGAACCAGTCCACCTTCACCGTGATCGACTCGGTGCTGTCCGAAGAAGCCGTGCTGGCCTTCGAATACGGCTACTCGACTGCTGAACCGAACACCCTGACCATCTGGGAAGCCCAGTTCGGCGACTTCGCCAACGGTGCCCAGGTCGTGATGGACCAGTTCATCAGCTCCGGCGAAGTGAAGTGGGGCCGTGCCTCGGGCCTGGTGCAGATGCTGCCCCACGGCTACGAAGGCCAGGGTCCGGAACACTCGTCGGCACGTATCGAGCGTTACCTCCAGCTGTGCGCCGACAACAACATGCAGGTCGTGCAGCCCACTACCGCTGCGCAGATCTTCCACCTGCTGCGTCGCCAGATGATCCGCCTGTTCCGCAAGCCGCTGATCATCATGACCCCGAAGTCGCTGCTGCGTAACAAGGATGCCGGTTCCCCTCTGTCCGACCTGGCCAAGGGTTCGTTCCAGACCGTGATCCCGGAAGTCGATGAAACCATCGACGCCAAGAAGGTCAAGCGCATCGTCGCCTGCTCGGGCAAGGTGTACTACGACCTGGTCAACGCCCGCAAGGAACGTGGCCAGACCGATACGGCCATCATCCGCGTCGAGCAGCTGTATCCGTTCCCGCACAAGGCGTTCGCCGCTGCCCTCAAGCAGTTCCCGAACTTCAACGAACTGGTGTGGGCACAGGACGAGCCGCAGAACCAGGGCGCATGGCTGCAGATCCAGCACAACATCTTCGAGAATCTCTCCGAAGGTCAGAAGCTGGCCTATGCAGGCCGCCCGGCCAGCGCCTCGCCGGCAGTCGGTTACTACGACAAGCACTACGCACAGCAAAAGGCACTGATCGAAACCGCCTTCGCCAAGCTCAAGGGCTTTGTGCTGACCAAGTAATCATCGATGCAAACGGGACGCGCTGCGAGGGCAGTGCGTCCCTGTTTCCATAAGAACGAAATCACCCGAAAATCGGAGAATCCTGAAAATGGCTCAAATCGAAGTAAAAGTCCCGCAGTTGTCGGAATCCGTTGCCGAAGCAACCCTGCTGCAATGGCACAAGAAGGTTGGCGAACCGGTTGCCCGTGACGAAAACCTGATCGACATCGAGACCGACAAGGTCGTGCTGGAACTGCCCTCGCCGGACGCCGGCGTCATCACCCAGATCATCAAGGCCGACGGCGCCACCGTCGTGGCCGGTGAAGTGATCGCCATCCTGGACACCGACGCTTCCGCACAAGTGGCCCCGACCGAAGTCAAGGCTGCCCCGGCACCGCAATCGACCAACGAACCGACCCCGGTTGCCGCTCCCGAGCTGGCCTCCAAGGGCGACGTCGCCATGCCCGCCGCTGCCAAGCTGCTGGCCGACAACAACCTGTCGACCTCGCAAGTCACCGGCACCGGCAAGGATGGCCGCGTGACCAAGGGCGACGTGCTGGGTGCCCTGTCGGCTCCCGCCGCCGCACCTGCTGCCGCTGCCAAGCCGGCCCTGGCGCAAGTGGCCGCACCGGTCAAGGCTGGCCTGGAAAGCCGTCCGGAACAGCGCGTGCCGATGAGCCGCCTGCGTGCCCGCGTGGCCGAGCGTCTGGTGCAATCGCAATCGACCAACGCCATCCTGACCACCTTCAACGAAATCAACATGCAGCCGGTCATCGACCTGCGCAACAAGTACAAGGACAAGTTCGAGAAGGAACACGGCGTCAAGCTGGGCTTCATGTCCTTCTTCGTCAAGGCAGTCGTGCACGCCCTGAAGAAGTACCCGATCGTCAACGCGTCGGTCGATGGCAATGACATCGTCTACCACGGCTACTTCGACATCGGCGTGGCCGTCGGTTCGCCGCGCGGCCTGGTGGTGCCCATCCTGCGTGATGCGGACCAGATGTCCATCGCTGACATCGAGAAGAAGATCGGTGAATTCGGCCAGAAGGCCAAGGACGGCAAGCTGTCCATCGAAGAACTGTCGGGCGGTACCTTCACCGTCTCCAACGGCGGCACCTTCGGTTCCATGCTGTCGACCCCGATCATCAACCCGCCGCAATCGGCGATCCTGGGCATCCACGCCACCAAGGAACGCGCTGTGGTTGAAAACGGCCAGGTCGTGGTCCGTCCGATCAACTACTTCGCGCTGTCCTATGACCACCGCATCATCGACGGCCGCGAAGCCGTCCTGTCGCTGGTCGCGATCAAGGAAGCTCTGGAAGATCCCGCACGCCTGCTGCTGGATCTGTAAGCAACCGGCCATCACGGCGTGAGCGAGGCGCTGAACGGCCCCCAGGCATTCAGCGCCTTTTTGCATCCGCTTTGGACCAAGAGACCAAAGCGGATGCGCACAACGAATCAGGAATACACACATGAGCAAGAATTTTGACGTAGTCGTCATCGGTGGCGGCCCCGGCGGTTACATCGCCGCCATCCGCGCAGCGCAACTGGGCTTCAACACCGCCTGCATCGACGAATGGAAGAATGAAAAGGGCGGTCCCGCACCCGGCGGCACCTGCACCAACGTCGGTTGCATCCCGTCCAAGGCGCTGCTGCAATCCTCGGAACACTATGAGCACGCCAGCCACGGCTTCGCCGAGCACGGCATCGAAGTCAAGGGCCTGGGCCTGAACCTGGAAAAGATGCTGGGCCGCAAGAACACCGTGGTCAAGCAGAACAACGACGGCATCCTGTACCTGTTCAAGAAGAACAAGGTCGCCTTCTTCCACGGCCGTGGCTCCTTCGTCAAGGGCGATGCCAATGGCTACGAGATCAAGGTCGCCGGCGCTGCCGAAGAAACCATCACTGCCAAGCACGTGATCGTGGCAACCGGTTCGAACGCCCGTGCACTGCCGGGCGCCGAATTCGACGAAAAGCTGATCCTCTCCAATACCGGCGCACTGTCCATTTCTGAAGTGCCGAAGAAGCTGGGCGTGATCGGTGCCGGCGTGATCGGCCTGGAAATGGGTTCTGTCTGGCGTCGCCTGGGCGCGGAAGTGACCGTGCTGGAAGCGCTGCCGACTTTCCTGGGGTCCGTCGATGAACAGATCGCCAAGGAAGCCCACAAGCTGCTGACCAAGCAGGGCCTGGCCGTGAACCTGGGTGTGAAGATCGGCGCCATCAAGACCGGCAAGAACAGCGTCTCCGTGGAATACACCGATGCCAAGGGCGAAGCTCACACCGGCGAATTCGACAAGCTGATCATCTCGATTGGCCGTACTCCCAACACCATTGGCCTCAACGCCGAAGGCGTGGGCCTGAAGCTGGACGAGCGCGGCTTCATCGCCGTGGACGGTGACTGCAAGACCAACCTGCCCAACGTCTGGGCAGTGGGTGACGTGGTGCGCGGCCCGATGCTGGCCCACAAGGCCGAAGAAGAAGGCGTTGCCGTGGCCGAGCGTATCGCTGGCCAGCATGGTCACGTCAACTTCAACACCATTCCCTGGGTCATCTATACCTCGCCGGAAATCGCCTGGGTCGGCAAGACCGAGCAGCAGCTCAAGGCCGACGGCGTGCAGTACAAGGCCGGTACCTTCCCGTTCCTGGCCAACGGCCGCGCCCGTGCGCTGGGCGATACCTCGGGCATGGTGAAGTTCCTGGCCGATGCCAAGACCGATGAGATCCTGGGCGTGCACATCGTCGGCCCGATGGCCTCCGAGCTGATCTCCGAAGCCGTCGTGGCGATGGAATTCCGTGCGTCGTCCGAAGACATCGCACGTATCTGCCACGCTCACCCGTCGCTGTCGGAAGCCACCAAGGAAGCGGCCCTGGCCGTGGACAAGCGCGCATTGAACTTCTGATGCGCGATCAGTGCGACAATACGGGTCGCCGACGCCTGGCCAGCCCCTGGGGCTGGTCGCGTCCGAGTTGCCCGCATAGTGCGCATTGAGATGCCAACCCAATGGGCGAGCCTGGCTCGCCCATTGTCGTTTTACAAGACCACACCATGGATGTCCGTCAATTCTACGAACAGTCGCTGTCCCAGCGCGGTTATCAACCTGATGAAGCGCAGCTGCGCGCCATCGAGCGCCTGCAGCGCGCCTATGAGGAATGGGTCGCCTACAAGGCCCAGCGCGCCTCCACCTTCAAGCGCCTGATCAGCCGCCCGGCCGTGCCGCGTGGCGTCTACATGTGGGGCGGGGTAGGGCGCGGCAAGTCCTTCCTGATGGACAGCTTCTATTCCGTGGTGCCGGTGGTGCGCAAGACGCGCCTGCACTTCCACGAGTTCATGCGCGATGTGCATCGCCAGCTCGATGAATTGAAAGGGATCTCCGACCCCCTCGATGAAGTCGCCAAGCGCATCGCCAAGAAGTACCGCCTGATCTGTTTCGACGAGTTCCACGTCTCCGATATCGCCGATGCGATGATCCTCTACAACCTGCTGAAGGGCTTGTTCGATCACGGCGTGTCCTTCGTGATGACATCCAACTATGAGCCGAGCACGCTCTATCCGGATGGCCTGCACCGCGACCGCATGCTGCCGACCATTGCGCTGCTGAAGGAAAAGCTGGACGTCATGAACATCGATGCCGGCATCGACTACCGCAAGCGCGTGCTGGAGCAGGTGAAGGTGTACCACACGCCGCTCAACGCCAAGACCGATGAAGAATTGCGCGCTGCCTTCGCCTCAGTGGCCGAGGCGGCCGATGAAGATCCGCGCGTCCACATCGAGGCGCGCGAGATCCGCGCCCTGCGCCGCGCGGGCAGTGCGATCTGGTTCGACTTCGCCACGCTGTGCGGCGGACCGCGTTCGCAGAACGATTACCTGGAACTGGCCAGCCGGTTCCAGACGGTGATCCTGTCGGGCATTCCGCGCATGTCCGCGGCCATGTCCTCGGAAGCGCGCCGCTTCACCTGGCTGATCGACGTCTTCTATGACCACAAGGTCAAGCTCATCATGTCGGCTGCGGTGGAACCGGACGAGCTTTACACCGTCGGTACCCTTTCCAACGAATTCCACCGCACCGTTTCACGTATCATTGAGATGCAGTCGAAGGAATACCTGGATGCGGATCGCCGCTCGATTGCCGACAGCCTCTCCTGAAGAACCACCTGATGAACAAGAAATCCATGCAAGGTCTTTTTGCCGACGCCAAGGGCGTCACCTCTTCCCTGTGCGGCCTGATGCTGGCCCTGGCTGCCGGTGCCAGCGCGGCGCAGGGGCAGGCGTCGGCCACCGCCGCCTCGGGCGCGCAGCCCGCACAGGCGCAGGCGCAGGGGCAAGCCAGCGGCCAGCCGCAGGTCAGCCCGGCCCCGCAGGCGGCGCCCGCCTCGCCGGTGCCTTCCATGAGCCGTGAGCGCTTCGATGAACTGGAAGCCCGTCAACCGATCGGCCAACGTTTCCCCGCCGGCTCCATCAAGTCCGACGAAACTGCGCAGAAAGCACTGGACGAAGCCGCAGAAGACCGCCAGGTCGCCGAACTGCGTTACATCCTCGACCAGCGAGCCTGCTATCCCAAGTTCCTGGTGGCGGACTGCCTGGAGGCCGCGCGCGACCGCAAGCGCATGACCGACAAGGGGATCAAGGCCGTGGAATACGAGGCCAAGGTATTCCAGCGCCAGGCCACCGTGGACGACCGCGATCGCTCCCTGGCCGAGCAGCGGGCCAAGGACGAGGAAGATTCCGCCCGCCGCCTGGCCGACCAGAAGCAGAAGGAAGCCGATTCCGCCCGCAAGGTACAGGAAAGTCGTGCCAAGAACAGCGAAGTCCAGCAGCGTATCGACCAGAACAAGAACGTGCCGGCCGATTATCGTGTGCGCCAGCATGAAGCTGAAGTCCAGCGCAAGCAGGCCGAGGAAGCCGCGCGTGCGCCGTCGCGCGCAGCCAATGCCGCCGAACGCCAGCGCCGCATCCAGGAGGCCGAGGAGCACCGCCTGGAGGTGGAGCGCAAGAAGGCCGAGAACGAACGTGAACGCGCCGAACGCAAGCAGAAGCAACAACAGGATCAGCAACAGCAACAGCAGCAGCAACAGCAACAGCAACAGCAACAGCAACAGCAGCAATCGCAGCAGCCCGCCGCCAAGTAAGCCATCCTGTCGCTGGCCCCTTCGTCCGCAGGCCTACGCCGATTTGGCGTGGGCCTGCGGGTGCATTACACTAGCAAGCACATCAGCAACCAGCCGCCATCATGACCAGTACGCATCGCGAAGACATCCAGCGCCGCATCATCGAACTCGAAGTCGAGCACCGTGATCTCGATAGCGTGATCGACATGCTCATCCGCGATGCCCGTTCCGAAGACCTGCAACTACGCCGCCTCAAGAAGCGCAAGCTGCAACTGAAGGACCACATCGCACTGCTGAAGATGCAGCTGGTCCCCGATATTCCCGCCTGAACCCCGTTGCGCGCCTGCCGTGGCGGGTGCGCTTCTCGACATTCCGGGCCTGCTGGCCTGCGTCTTTCATGCGAGTCGGGGGTATGCCGCCGACTCCGCGTAAAATAGCGCCTTGTTCCCAATGACGTGCAAGCCGCGCCGGTATCGCCGATGCCCGCGCCGCACGTGTTTTCCTACAGGTTTGCCGCAGTGACAGCTCCCGAAGCCCCCGCCCACAACGTCGACAGTCGCACCGTTTCCGCCGAGACGGAGGGCGCCGCGCCCGAAGAACATGGTCTCCATGATGCCGAGGTCGAGCGCCTGTTCGGTGAAGGCGGTCCGCTGGGCGGTGCCGTCGGCAGCTATCGTCCACGCCATGCCCAGACCGAGATGGCCAAGGCCATTGCTGACGCCATCGCCAACCAGGGTACGCTGATCGCCGAGGCCGGCACCGGTACCGGCAAGACCTTTGCCTACCTGGTCCCGGCATTGCTGTGGGGTGGCAAGACCATCGTCTCTACCGGCACCAAGACCCTGCAGGACCAGCTCTTCAATCGCGACATCCCCACCGTGCGCAAGGCTCTGCATGCGCCCGTTTCGGTGGCGCTGCTCAAGGGGCGCAGCAATTACGTCTGCCACTTCCACCTCGAGCGTACCCTCCAGAACGGCCGCCTGACCGCACGCGAGGATGTGGGCTACCTGCGCGAGATCTCGCGCTTCGTCAAATCCACCTCCTCCGGCGACAAGGCCGAGCTGACCAAGGTGCCGGAGACGGCGTCGGTATGGAATCTGGTGACCTCGACCCGCGATACCTGTTTCGGGGCTGAGTGCCAGTACTACCAGGATTGCTTCGTCATGAAGGCGCGCAAGGAAGCGCAGCAGGCTGATGTAGTGGTGGTCAACCATCACCTGTTCTTCGCTGATGTAGCCCTGAAGGACACCGGCATTGCCGAACTGCTGCCCTCGGCCAATACGGTCATCTTCGACGAAGCGCACCAGTTGCCGGATACGGCCACCCTGTTTTTCGGTGAGACCATTTCCACCTCGCAGATTCTCGAACTGTGCCGCGACGTACTGGCCGAAGGCCTGTCGCACGCCCGCGATGGTGCCGACTGGGCGCGCCTGGTGGCGCCGGTGGAGCGGGCGGCACGCGATCTGCGGCTGGCTTTTCCAGAGGAATCGGTGCGCCTGGCCCTGAACCAGATTGCGCCGTCCAGCGCCTTCTTCCCGGCGCTGGATACCCTGAAGGATTGCATGGACGACATGATCGCCGTGCTTGAAAAACAGGCCGAACGTGCCGAGACCATCGAGCAGTGCCGCGACCGCGCCAATGAATTGCTGCGCCAGCTGGAAAACTGGGGCACGCCTGACGAGCTGGCCAAGATCCAGGCCGAAGCCGCCGCCAAGGCAGCGGCCAAGCCCGCCGACAACAAGCGGGAGGCAGCCGGCGAGGAGCAGGAAGAGCCGCCGGCCCAGAAACCGTTCTACGTGCTGTGGGTGGAAGCCTTTCAGTCCTCGCTGCAGCTGCACCGCACGCCGCTGTCGATCGCGCCCATCTTCAACAAGCAGCGCGAGGGTACGCCACGTTCATGGATCTTCACTTCGGCGACGCTGGCAGTGAAGAAAGATTTCAATCACTACGCAGCCCAGATGGGCCTGTGGAATGCGCCGGCGCAATCCTGGCCGAGCCCTTTCAATTATGCCGAGCAGGGCTTGCTGTACGTGCCGCAGAACCTGCCTCAGCCCAATTCGTTCGAATACACTGATGCCGTCATCGACGCCGCCTTGCCGACCATCGAGGCTGCCGGTGGCCGCTGCTTCTTCCTGTGCACTACGCTGCGTGCAGTCAATCGCGCAGCCGAGCGGCTGCGTTCCGAATTCGAGGCGCGCGGCCATGACTTCCCGCTGTTCGTACAGGGCGAAGCGGGGCGTACGGAGTTGCTGGATCGTTTCCGCGCCGCTGGCAATGGCGTGCTGATCGGCAGCCAGAGTTTCTGGGAAGGCGTGGATGTGCGCGGCGATGCACTGTCGCTGGTCATCATCGACAAGCTGCCGTTCTCGCCGCCGGACGATCCGGTGCTGGCGGCCCGTATCAGCGAGATGGAAAAACAGGGCCTGAACGGCTTCGTGCACCATCAGCTGCCGGCGGCCATCATCAACCTCAAACAGGGCGCCGGGCGCCTGATCCGTGACGAGGGTGACCGTGGCGTGCTGATGATCTGTGATCCGCGCATCATCACCAAGAATTATGGCCGCCGCATCTGGCAGAGCCTGCCGCCTTTCAAGCGCACGCGCGAGCTGGAGGTGGTACAGGCCTTCTTCCGGGAGCAGGATGCACGCCGCGCCGCTGCCGCTGCCGGCGAGGACGCTGCTGCGGAGAGCTGAGATGGCCGATCACACCTCGCTGGTGCCCGTGCGCGCCTCCGAACTCGCCCTGGGCCGCCCCGCGCCCTGGCCGATCTACAACGACGCCGGCAAACTCCTGCTGGCCCGCGGTACCCTGATCGATACGCCGGACCAGTTGGCCGGGCTGATCGAGAATGGTCTTTACCGCAATGCCCACTGGATTGCCGAGCCGGATACCGAATCCGTGCCGCTGCCGCAGGCGCGCGATGTCTTGCGCAAGAAACAGGGCGGCAAGAAGCCCCTGAAGCCCTCTGCGGCAGTGCGCGGCCAGGAAACCGTCATCACGCTGGACGAGGTGCGCTGGCAGATTGGCGATACCTTGTGGCTGCAATTTGCCGACGATGCCGCGCAGCGCTATGCGGTGTCACTGGTGGGCTGCCTGCCCAACCGCAGCATCCTCGTCACGGCGCCACAAAAGGACGGCAAGCAGCTCTTCGTGCGCGAGGGCCAGGCCTTCGTGGTGCGTGCCCTGACTGGTCGCCGTGCCTATGCTTTTGCGGCGCAACTGCTGAAATACCAACAGACGCCCTTCGTTTATCTTCATATCTCGCTGCCTAAAGAGGTACGTTCCACCGTCATCCGCCAGGCCACCCGCGTGGCCGTGGGCGCAGAAGGCTATCTGGCGGTGGATGGCAGCCAGCCGCTGGCGGCCAGCGTGATCGACCTGAGCCTGGCCGGTGCTTCAGTGGTGGCGACCTCGCTGTCCGGCAAGGTGGCAGCGAAGAAGGGTGTCACAGGCAAGCTGCGTTTCGTGGCCTCGGTGGCGGACCAGCAGTTGCCGCTGGAACTGCCGGTGGTCCTGCGGGCGGTGGAGTCTTTGGGGGAGGCCGATTTCCATCAGTACGGGGTGGGATTTGCCCAACTGACGGTGCGCGACAGGCTGGTGCTGTCGGCCTATGTCTACCAGGAACTGACGCTGCAGGAATAGCCGGTGCAACAGGGCAGGAGAATGTCAGGAGGAGGGGCTGTCCAAAGCTCTGCTTCGGTTAAAATTCAGCCCATGAAAATCCTCATCAGCAACGACGACGGCTACCTCGCGCCCGGCATCAATGCCTTGGCAGAAGCCCTCGCACCGATCGCCGACATCACCGTGGTGGCTCCCGACAGCAATCGCTCGGGCAGCTCCAACTCCCTGACGCTGGATCGCCCGCTGTGGGTGGAGCAGGCCGCCAACGGCTTCTATTACCTCAATGGCACGCCGTCGGACTGCGTCCACGTGGCGCTGACCGGCTTGCTCAAGGAGCGTCCGGACCTGATCGTCTCTGGCATCAACCAGGGCCAGAACATGGGCGACGATACGCTCTATTCCGGCACGGTCGCGGCCGCCACCGAAGGTTTCCTGTTCGGCATTCCTTCCATTGCGTTTTCGCAACTGCACAAGGGCTGGGGCGAGCTGGCGTCGGCCGCGCGCATCGCCCGCGAGATCGTTGAGCGCCGCTTCGACAGCCTGCCCAAGCCTTACCTGCTCAACGTCAACATCCCCAATCTGCCGTATGCGCAGATCAAGGGCAGCATGGCCACCCGCCTGGGCAAGCGCCACATGTCCGAGCCGGTGCACAAGCTGACCGACCCGCATGGCCGAGACCTGTACTGGATCGGCCCGGCCGGGGCCGCCAAGGATGGCGGCGAGGGCACCGATTTCCACGCGACGGCCAATGGCTACGTCTCCATCACGCCGCTGCAGATCGACCTGACGCACACCGCACAACTGGACAATCTCAAGAAAGCGCTTGCATGAGCGACAAGCCCAGCCGCTTCCCGCTGAGCCTGTCCTCGGTGGTCGACAAGAAAAAGACCGCCAATGCCGGACGGGATGCGGCTGGCCGCCCCCAGGCCACGACCCAGACCGCGGCCAAGAACGCCGCCCAGTCCTCGCAGCGTGCGGCCTTGAAGCCGGTGCAGCAGGGCCTGGCCCAGGCGCTGCGCCCGCCGCCGGCACCGCCCCGCGCTCCGGTGGCGCCGGCCCAGCCGCTGCTGAGCGCCGCCCCGGTGCCGCGCACGGCTGTCAGGAACGTGATGACGGTGACCCAGACCAATGCTTCTCATCATGCCTCGCCCTTGGCCTCGGAAGCGGTGCGCAAGGCCATGGTGGCGCGCGTGGCCAAGCAGGGCGTGGCCGATGCCAAGGTGCTGGCCGCGCTGGAGGCGGTGCCGCGCCACATGTTCGTGGAGCCCGGCTTGGCCAGCCAGGCCTATATTGATGCGTCGCTGCCGATCGGGCATCACCAGACCATTTCACAGCCCTATATCGTGGCGCGCATGATCGAACTGATGCGCCAGAACCGCAACGGCGGCCGCCTGGACCGCGTTCTGGAGATCGGTACCGGCTGCGGCTACCAGGCCGCCGTGCTGTCCCGGGTGGCGGGCGAGGTGTATTCCATCGAGCGCATCAAGCCCTTGCATGAACTGGCCAAGACCAATCTGCGTCCCTTGCGCGTGGCGAACATCCGCTTGCATTACGGAGATGGTATGCTTGGCCTGCCGCAGGTTGCGCCGTTTGATGGCATCATCCTCGCGGCGGCAGGGCTCGAAGTGCCGCAGGCCCTGCTGGAGCAGCTGGCCATCGGCGGCAGGCTGGTAGCACCGGTGGGCGAGCGCCAGCAGGTGCTGGAACTGATTGAACGTGTCGGCCAGCGCGACTGGCGCCGTACCACCCTGGAACAGTGCCATTTCGTGCCGCTGCGGCCGGGAACGGCGTAGGCCGGCAAAGCCCGGCATGAGCGGGGCGCAAAGAGCAGAAACGGCGGATATCAGGTCCGCCACGCATCATCGAACAGGGAGCGGGCGGCAACAAGCACAAGCATCCAAGCCGCGGGTCGATGAAAAGAGCGGATGGGCAGGCGAGGGGGCCGCATTTCCCTGATGAACTTCTGGCGCTGGCTGCGTGTCAACTAGCGTCGTACAAAATCTAACGTAAGAGCATGAAGAAAATTCGTTTGGCTGTATTGGGCAGTGTCGTCAGTTTGCTGGCCGCCTGCGGCTCGACACCGAATCAGCAGCCGGCGCCCGTCGTCGACCGCACCACCAGCACCGTCAAGCCGGCCGACGCTGTGGCCGCGCCGGCTGCGCCGGTTCCCTCGGGACGTGGCTATTACACGGTCAAGAAGGGCGATACGCTGTATCGCATCGCCTTGGACGTCGGGCAGAACTGGCGCGACATCGTCGCCTGGAACAACCTGACCAACCCGAACGACATCAAGGTTGACCAGGTGCTGCGCGTGGCCCCGCCTGACCGTGCCGGATCGGCCCAGACCGCGACCGTGGCTGCCGCACCGGGTGCAGCCCTGGATGTGAAGCCGCTGGGCGCACCGGGTGCGGCTGCGCCGGCCGCAGCACCGATGGCCTCGGGCAGCAACAAGACCGGTCCGCGCGGCGACAAGCGCGCCTATTCGGACAGCGCCCTGGCTGAACTGGAAAAGCCCGATGCCCCGCCGGCAGCGGCACCTGCTGCGGCACCCGCCGCAGCGGCCAAACCGGAAGCCCCGCATGCAGCTGACAAGCCGGCTGCGGCGAGCCAGCCAGCGGCCGCTGGCGACGATGAAGGCGTGAGCTGGATGTGGCCGGCCGATGGCAAGGTGGTCGGTACCTTCGAAGGTGGCAAGAAGGGCGTAGATATTGCGGGCAAGGATGGCCAGGCCGTCCTGGCAGCAGCAGGTGGCAAGGTCATGTATGCCGGCAGCGGCATCCGTGGTTATGGCAACCTGGTGATCATCAAGCACACCAACAACCTGTTGTCGGCCTATGCCCACAACAAGACGATCCTGGTCAAGGAAGGCCAGGCGGTGACCAAGGGACAGAAGATCGCTGAAATGGGCAAATCCGACAGCGACAGCGTCAAACTGCATTTCGAGATCCGCCAGCAGGGTAAACCTGTTGATCCTTCAAAATACTTACCGCCACGCTAGCGTATGACAAGCAATCGCCGCGATCACTTGCCAGACCAGGACCCTCGTGAAGAGGATATGGACGATCCCATCGAGGAGATCGATGAACCGGAAGTGATCGACGGCGATGCCGCTGACCAGCCCCAGGAAGCGGCCCCGGCAGAAGGTGTGGACGAGCTCAAGAAGGTGCTTGCTGCCGAACTCTCTACCGACACCACCCAGCATTACCTCAACAAGATCGGTGCCAAGCCGCTCCTGACGGCGGCAGAAGAGCTGCATTTCGCTACCCAGGCCAAGGCCGGCGAATTCGTGGCGCGCCAGAAGATGATCGAGCACAACCTGCGGCTGGTGGTGTCGATTGCCAAGCACTACATCAACCGCGGTGTGGCCCTGCTGGACCTGATCGAAGAGGGCAACCTTGGTCTCATGCGCGCCATCGACAAGTTCGAGCCGGAGCGCGGTTTCCGCTTCTCTACCTACGCCACCTGGTGGATCCGCCAGAGCATCGAGCGCGCCATCATGAATCAGGCCCGTACCGTGCGGCTTCCCGTACACATGGTGCGCGAGCTGAACCAGATCCTGCGTGCAAAGTATCACCTCGAAGCCCAGCAACGTGACGGAAGAGACGCCAGCGCCGAAGACATCGCGCACCTGGTCGATCGCCCGGTGGAAGAGGTGCAGGATGTGCTGGCCCTGTCCGAACATGCAGCCTCGCTGGATACCCCGCTGGATAACGACCCTCAGGCCAGCCTGATGGATCTTCTGCCCAGCGCCGTCGAAGAGCATCCCGATACCCGCGCCGAGAGCCAGGAAATGGCCTTGCTGATCCGCGAGTGGCTCAAGAGCTTGTCTGAAAAACAACGCGTCGTGGTAGCGCGGCGCTTTGGGCTGGATAACGACGATCCCTCGACGCTGGAGCAGCTGGCCGGCGAGATGGGCATTACCCGTGAACGCGTGCGCCAGGTGCAGCAGGAGGCCCTGGTCAAGCTCAAGCGCCTGCTGACCTCGCGCGGCGTGAGCCGCGACGCTCTGTTCTAGGGCGCATCCGGTTCAATGCAGTGGTTTTCTGCCTGCGGGCAGGGGCCGGATGCGCTTGCTGCTTCCCTCGCGGTCCCGGATCGCGGACAATACCGCTTTTGTTTTCGGCAGCGGGCTTCGGTCCCACCCTGTGGTTTCCCTCATGCAACAAGACATCATCATTGAAATCAAGTCGCTCGACATGGACGGGCGCGGCGTTGGTCACCTCGAAAACGAGGATGGTACGCAAGGCAAGGTCATCTTCGTCGAAGGCGCATTGCCGGGCGAACGGGTCAGTTTCCAGTCCTATCGCAAGAAACCCAAGTGGGAAGCGGGCGTGATGACTACGCTGCATAGCGAATCCTCGCTGCGGGTGAAGCCCAAGTGTGACTATTTCGGCACCTGCGGCGGCTGCGCCATGCAGCATCTGGAGCCATCGGCCCAGGTCGCCATGAAGCAGCGCGTGCTGGAGGACAACCTCTGGCACCTGGGCAAGACCAAGGCTGAGGTCATGCTGCGTCCGATTTACGGGCCGACCTGGGGGTATCGCTATCGCGCCCGTATCTCGGTGCGCCACGTGGCCAAGAAGGGTGGGGTGCTGGTGGGTTTCCACGAAAAGCGCTCGTCTTTCATCGCTGATATGAAGACTTGTGAAATCCTGCCGCCCAATGTCTCGGCCATGCTGGTGCCACTGCGTGAACTGGTGGCGGCGCTGTCGATTCGTGACCGCATGCCGCAGATCGAGCTGGCCGTGGGTGAGGGTGATCATGGCAACAAGGTCACCGTGCTAGTGTTGCGCATCATGGAGGCGCTGAGCCCGGCCGATGAAACCCTGCTCAAGACCTTTGCCGACGAGCACAAGATCGAATGGTGGTTGCAGACCAAGGGGCCGGATACGGCGGCACCTTACTATCCGGCACAATCGCGCTTGCAGTACACCTTGCCTGAATTCGGCATCCGCATGCCGTTCAAGCCCACCGATTTCACCCAGGTGAATCACCAGATCAACCGTGTTCTGGTGGCTCGTGCACTGCGCCTGCTGGATGTGCAGCCCCAGGATCGCGTGGCCGACCTGTTCTGTGGACTTGGCAACTTCACGCTGCCCATCGCCACCCTGGCACGCGAAGTGGTCGGGATCGAAGGCAGCACGGCCCTGACCGAGCGCGCGCTGGACAATGCCAAGGTCAATGGCGTCGATGCCAAGACCAGCTTCTATTGCCGCAACCTGTTCGAAGCCAAGCCGGAAGATTTCGTCGCGCTGGGCAAGTTCGACCGCATGCTGATCGACCCGCCGCGCGAAGGCGCCATGGAGGTCTGCAAGGCCCTGGTGGAATTGCCGCCGGAGCAGCAGCACCTCAAGCCCAAGCGCATCGTCTATGTCTCCTGCAATCCCGCTACGCTGGCGCGTGACGCCGGCATGCTGGTGCATCTGGGTGGTTATGCGCTCAAGTATGCTGGCGTGGTGAACATGTTCCCGCATACGGCCCACGTGGAATCCATCGCCGTCTTCGATTTGCCTGAGTGAGACTGCGGACGGCGGATGGCGGACGAAAAAAATGCCGGCTCGCGCCGGCATTTTTGTTGCTGCTGATGCAATGTTTTTCGATGTCAGTCGCGATTGCCGCCGACGATGCCCAGGATAGACAGCAGGTTGGCAAAGACGTTGTAGACGTCGAGGTAGATCGCCAGCGTGGCCGAGATGTAGTTGGTTTCGCCGCCGTTGACCACTTGTTGCACGTCATACAGGATGTAGGCCGAGAAGATGGCGATGGCCACCACCGAGATGGTCAGTTGCAGTGCCGGCAGGTGCAGGAAGATGTTGGCCAGCGAAGCCACCAGGATCACCAGCACGCCTGCGAAGAGCCACTTGCCCATGCCCGAGAAGTCGCGCTTGGAGACGGTGGCGATGGTGGCCATGCCGCAGAAGATGATGGCGGTGCCGCCAAAGGCCGTCATGATCAGTCCAGCGCCGTTGGAGAAGCCCAGCGTGTACTCGATCAGGCGCGACAGCATCAGGCCCATGAAGAAGGTGAAGCCCAGCAGGAAGGCTACGCCCCAGCCGGTATTCTTGGTCTTCTCGATGGCATAGAAGAAGCCGAAGGCGATTGCCAGGAACAGCACGAAGCCGATCATCGGGCTGGCGGCGAACAGGCTGAAGTGCATCTGCACGCCCAGCCAGGCGCCCAGCACGGTCGGGATCATCGACAGCGCCAGCAGCCAGTAGGTGTTGCGCAGAACGCGGTTGCGGGTGGCCAGGCTCGTGGTCGAGTGGCCGAAGGTCGTGTCCAGTTGATTCATATGTCCTCCGAAGCGTTGAATGCGAGCCAGAGAATAGCACGACGGCTCACTGCTAAGACAAGTCTTCCCTCGCTCTGGTTCGAGATGCGGGCACTTTATATGAAGCCCGCCTCCTGCACAGCCTGGCTGGTTTCAGTGGGCAAGTGCCCGCATGCGGTGTCAAACAAGGTGAATTGACATGATATCTGATGGTTTCATGCTAAAATACAAGGTTCATTGAATTATCAATTCTTGGCTTTAAGCCATTATTTTTATTGGAGTTTTTCTCATGGCAATTGAACGCACCCTGTCGATTATCAAGCCCGACGCTGTCGCCAAGAACGTGATCGGCCAGATCTACAGCCGTTTCGAAAACGCCGGCCTGAAGGTCGTCGCTGCTCGCATGGCCCAACTGTCCCGCGCTGAAGCTGAAGGTTTCTACGCTGTGCACCGCGAGCGTCCCTTCTTCAAGGACCTGGTGGACTTCATGATCTCCGGCCCGGTGATGATTCAGGTGCTGGAAGGCGAAGGCGCCATCCTGAAGAACCGCGACCTGATGGGCGCTACCGATCCGAAGAAGGCTGAAAAGGGCACCATCCGCGCCGACTTCGCTGACTCCATCGACGCCAACGCCGTGCACGGTTCGGACGCTGAAGAAACCGCCAAGGGCGAAATCGCCTACTTCTTCCCGGCGCTGAACGTTTATTCGCGTTAATCTGTTCCTGTTTTCCATAGGTCTTCCGGGCTGGGGCGGAAACCGGCACCGCAATCCCTGCGGCGTCTTTCTGCCTTGGTCCCGACCGCAAGCATCATGACTACAGCTCTCACCAATCTGCTGGATATGGATCCCGCGCAACTCGTCGCCTACTGCGGCGAGTTGGGTGAGAAGCCGTTTCGTGCAAAGCAGTTGCAGCGTTGGATACACCAGTTCGGCGTGTCTGATTTCGATCAGATGACCGACCTGGCCAAATCGCTGCGCGACAAGCTGAAGACCCGTGCCGAAGTCCGTGCACCGGCCATCATCAGCGACCATACTTCCACCGACGGCACACGCAAGTGGCTGGTCGACGTGGGCCAGGGCAATGCGGTGGAAACCGTGTTCATTCCTGAAGAAAACCGCGGCACGCTGTGCGTATCGACGCAGGCGGGCTGTGCCGTGAATTGCCGTTTCTGCTCGACCGGCAAGCAGGGCTTCAACCGCAATCTCACCGTGGCCGAAATCATTGGCCAGCTGTGGATGGCGGAATTCGAATTGCGCAAGACCAAGGGTATCGAAGGCGGCCCCAAGGGTGAGCGCCAGATCACCAACGTGGTGATGATGGGCATGGGCGAGCCGCTGCTCAACTTCGAGCCGACCGTCACCGCCTTGCGCCTGATGCTGGACGACAATGCTTACGGCCTGTCGCGCCGCCGCGTTACGCTGTCCACCAGCGGCGTGGTGCCGATGATCGACAAGCTGTCGCAAGAATGTCCGGTGGCGCTGGCCGTCTCGCTGCACGCGTCCAACGATGCGCTGCGCGACTCGCTCATTCCGCTCAACCGCAAGCACCCGCTGCGCGAGCTGATGCTGGCCTGCAAGCGCTATCTGGAATTTGCGCCGCGCGACTTCATCACCTTCGAGTACTGCATGCTCGATGGCGTCAACGACACCGACACCCATGCCCGCGAACTGGTCGCGCTGGTGAAGGAAGGCGAGACTGCCATCCCTTGCAAGTTCAACCTGATTCCCTTCAACCCCTTCCCCGAGTCGGGCTTGAAGCGCTCGCACAATCCGCGCATCAAGGCGTTCGCGCAGATCCTGATGGATGCCGGCATCGTGACCACCATCCGCAAGACCCGTGGCGACGATATCGATGCCGCCTGCGGCCAGCTGGCTGGCGAAGTGAAGGATCGTACGCGGGTACAGGAACGCATGCAGAAAATGGCCGAATACCAGGCCAAGTTCGGCAAGGACTTCGGCCGCATCGTGGAGATCTCCGGGTGACGGCAGGGTGGTCCCATGTCCTTGCTGGTCCTGCGGTACCAGCCTTCGCCGCCGCGGCGAGGGATCAGTTGCCGCTTTTTACAGAATGGGTAACGGGGGCGTCGATGTTGCGCTGGGGCGCAGGCATCGCACGTCCTTTTTGTGTTTTTGCTGAAATGATCGTCCGTTCTGCCTTTATCGTTCAGGATGGGCTGAAGTTGTCGAATTTCCCCGGAGGGACGCGGCAGGTGCCGCGCAGGGACGCTCCAGAAGAATCCGGCCAGGGCCGGCTAAAAAAAGCTTTTCCATGTGGAGCATTTGATGAGTGATCAACAAATGAACGAAATGTCGTCGCAGCAACCGCAAGATCCTGGTCCATCGTCCCCGACCCAGGTCTCGCCCGGTGCCGCGCTGGCGGCGGCGCGTCAAAAGAAGGGCTGGACCATCGAGCAGGTTGCCAGCCTGGTGAAGTTGGCCCCGCGCCAGATCCAGGCGATCGAGGCGGACAACTACGCCGCCTTGCCGGGCCTGGCCGTGGCGCGCGGCTTCGTGCGCAGCTATGCCAAGGTGCTGGGGCTGGATGTGAATGCCGTGACGGCCGCCTTGCCACAGGAATCGGCCGTGCAGCAGCGCGACCACATCGTGCCGCAGCATCAGCTCTCCACGCCGTTCTCGGAAGGTCCGCTGCCGGCCATGATGATGAGCACGCGCGGCAACAGCTCGGCCTTGCCCATCGTCGCCGGTGTGGTGGTGGTCGCCCTGCTGGCGGGCGCAGCCGCCGTGCGCTGGACCGATCTCGGTGCCAATGTGCCGCAGCTGGCCTTCCTCAAGTCGCATCACGACGACGCGGCAGCGGCGCCGGGTAATGCTCCGGATGCGCAGAATGCACAGACGGCCGAGACTGCTTCCACCGAAACGCCGGTCAATGCCCGCGTTGAAACGATCACGCCCGCAGCTGCCGAGGAGTCCGCCAAGCCGGCCGCTCCCGTGGCTGAAACGCCCGCGCCGGTAGCCCAGGCGCCGGTGGCAAGCAAGCCGGAACCAGTGCAGCCCGCCACGCCAGCGGCCAACCAGCCGGCTTCCACGCCGGCCCCGGCTGCTGCTTCCGCGCCTGCGCCTGCCGCATCGGCGGCGCCCGGCCAGATGGCCTCGACCACTGTCCCGAGCGGCCTGAACATCGTCAACAGCAAGGATCTGCTGCGCCTGACTTTCCGCGAGGATTCCTGGGTGGAAATCCGTCGTGCTGACAAGAGCACCGTGATTTCGCGCCTGCTCAAGGCCGGCACCACCGAGACCTTCGATGTCTCGGATGCGACGATCCTGATCATCGGCAACGCCGCCGGTGTCGACGCCAGCCTGCGCGGCCAGCCGCTGGACCTGAAAACCCCGGGCGGCAGCAATGTTGCACGCCTGAACCTGAACTGAGTCGACTGCCTATCATGTCTTCCTCCCCGATCGCCTCCGGGCCCCTGGCCCGCCGCAACAGTCGCCGCGTGGTCATCAGCCATGGGGCGCGCGAGATCATCGTGGGTGGCGGTGCCCCGGTCATGGTGCAATCCATGACCAACACCGACACCGCGGATGCCATCGGGACCGCAATCCAGATCAAGGAGCTGGCCCGCGCCGGCTCCGAGATCGTGCGCCTGACCGTCAATACGCCCGAGGCCGCCGCTGCCGTGCCGGCCATTCGCGAGCAGCTCGACCGCATGGGCGTGGATGTGCCGCTGGTGGGCGATTTCCACTACAACGGCCACACCCTGCTGACCGATTATCCGGAGTGCGCCCAGGCGCTCTCCAAATACCGTATCAATCCCGGCAACGTAGGCAAGGGTGCCAAGCGCGATACCCAGTTTGCCCAGATGATCGAAGTGGCTTGCAAGTACGACAAGCCGGTGCGCATCGGCGTGAACTGGGGCAGCCTGGACCAGGCGCTGCTGGCACGCATCATGGACGAAAACGCCGGTCGCGCCGAGCCGTGGTCGGCCCAGGCGGTGATGTATGAAGCCTTGGTCACCTCGGCCATCGAAAACGCCCAGCGTGCCGAGGAGCTGGGCATGTCGGGTGACAAGATCATCCTCTCCTGCAAGGTCTCCGGTGTGCAGGACCTGATCGCGGTCTATCGCGAGCTGGCGCGCCGCTGCGACTATCCCTTGCACCTGGGCCTGACCGAGGCCGGCATGGGCAGCAAGGGCATCGTGGCCTCCACGGCGGCGCTGTCGGTGCTGCTGCAGGAAGGCATCGGCGACACCATCCGCATCTCGCTGACCCCCGAGCCGGGCGGCGACCGGACCAAGGAAGTGGTGGTCGGCCAGGAAATCCTGCAGACCATGGGCCTGCGCAAGTTCACCCCGATGGTGATCGCCTGCCCGGGTTGCGGCCGCACCACCTCGACCGTATTCCAGGACCTGGCCGACAAGATCCAGACCTTCCTGCGCGAGCAGATGCCGGTCTGGAAGGGCAAGTATCCCGGCGTGGAAGCCATGAACGTGGCCGTCATGGGCTGCATCGTCAATGGCCCCGGTGAATCCAAGCACGCCAACATCGGCATCAGCCTGCCGGGTACCGGCGAGTCGCCGGCGGCACCGGTGTTCATCGACGGCGAGAAGAAGATGACCCTGCGCGGCGAACGCATCGCCGAGGAATTCCAGAACGTGGTGCTGCAATACGTCGAATCGCATTACGGTCAGGGTAGCCATTCCTGATCACCGTGGAGCCCGCCGCCGTCGGGCGTTGCGGGCCATGCAGTACACTTGCGCTGGTGCGTCGCACGAAAGATGCGTCAGATTCCAGCTTCCAGAAATGAAGTAAAAAGCAAAAACTCCGGGTTTCGGTATGTCAGAACAAAAGAAAGTCGAAAAAATCGTTGGCGTCAAAGGCATGAATGACATCCTGCCGGCCGACGCACCGCTGTGGGAACTGTTCGAGAACACCGTGCAATCGGTGCTCAAGAGCTACGGTTTCCAGCAGATCCGCACCCCCATCGTCGAGCCGACCGCACTGTTCGCGCGCGGCCTGGGCGAGGTGACCGACATCGTCGAGAAGGAGATGTACTCCTTCACCGATTCCATGAACGGCGACAACCTGACCCTGCGTCCGGAAAACACCGCCGGCGTGGTGCGCGCAGCCCTCGAACACAACCTGACCTACGACGGTCCCAAGCGTCTGTGGTACGTCGGTCCGATGTTCCGCCACGAGCGTCCGCAGCGCGGCCGTTATCGCCAGTTCCACCAGGTCGGCGCCGAAGCCGTGGGCTTCAGCGGCCCGGATATCGATGCCGAACTGATCATGATGTGCCAGCGCCTGTGGGATGACCTGGGCCTGTCCGACATCCGCCTGGAACTGAACTCCATCGGCAACGCCGAAGAGCGCAACAAGCACCGCGCCGACCTGATCGCCTACTTCGAACAGCACAAGGACCTGCTGGACACCGACGCCCAGCGCCGCCTGCACGCCAACCCGCTGCGCATCCTGGATACGAAGAATCCTGCCATGCAGGAGATGGTGAACGCCGCTCCCAAGCTGCTGGATTACCTGGGTGAAGAATCGCGCGCGCACTTCGAGGGCGTGCAGAAGATCCTGCGCCACAACAATATTCCTTTCACCATCAACCCGCGCCTGGTGCGCGGCATGGACTACTACAACCGTACCGTGTTCGAGTGGGTCACCGACCAGCTGGGCTCGCAAGGCACGGTCTGTGGCGGTGGTCGCTATGATCCGCTGATCGAAATGTTCGGCGGCAAGCCGACCCCGGCCTGCGGCTTCGCCATGGGCGTGGAACGCCTGCTGGAGCTGATGAAGGCCAATGGCGAGCAGTACGCGCCGAACCAGTGCGACGTCTACCTGGTCCATCAGGGCGAGGATGCACAGTTGCAATCTTTTGTCCTGGCTGAACGTTTGCGGACTGCCGGGCTCGATGTTGTGCTACATTGCGCATCGTCCAATGGTGGTGGATCGTTCAAGGCGCAGATGAAGCGTGCCGACGCCAGCGGTGCTGCCTTTGCCGTGATCATTGGTGAAGACGAGCTCAAGGCCGGGTCCGCCACTGTCAAGCACATGCGCGAAGGCAATGCCGAGGAAGGCCGCGCCAACCAGAGCAACATGGCTTTCGACGGCGTGGTCGACTACATCGTGGAACAGATCGTGGGCGATCACGACCATGATCACGACCACGTGCACTATCACCCCTGAAGACCCGTCCACCTCGACCGTCAACTTATCTAAACGCAGAGTTACATGGCATACGATCTCGAAGAACAAGAACAGCTTGATTCCATCAAGGCCTGGTGGGCGAAGTACGGCAACCTGGTGACCTGGGCGCTGATCATCGCGCTGGCCGCCTACGCCGGCTGGACCGGCTGGAACACCTGGCAGGGCCGCCAGTCGGCGCAAGCCTCGGTGCTCTACGAAGAACAGCAGAAGTCGCTGGCCGCCAAGGACAATGCCAAGGTGCAACGCGCCGCCGCCGACATCCAGGACAAGTTCAGCGGCACCGCCTACGCCGAGATGAGCGCCCTGGTGGCAGCCAAGTCGGCGTTCGACGCCAATGACCTGGAAGCGGCCAAGAAGCAGCTGCAATGGGTAATCGACCACGGCCGTGGCAAGGAATACAAGGCCATCGCCGCCGTGCGCCTGGCTGGCGTGCTGCTCGATGCCAAGTCGTATGACGAAGCGTTGAAGGTCTTGTCGGGTGACTATCCCGCCCAGTTCGCCGGCGCCATCGCCGACCGCAAGGGTGATGTGCTGGCAGCCCAAGGCAAGCGCGACGAAGCCCGTAGCGCCTACAAGCTGGCGCTGGAAAAGAGCGACGCCAAGGATCCGGGCCGTCAGCTGATCCAGATCAAGCTCGACGCCATCGGCGGCGAAGCGCCCAAGGCCTGAGGCCTGCGCTGGCGCCATTGACTCAATGCTCCGGGACCCGGTTCGCTATGGCGCACCGGCGGCCCGCCGGGTTGCGGGTGCAACCCGGGAACTGAATCGCAATCCGATCGCGAATCCATCCATCGCTTAGAGGAAACAGAATATGCGTAGTGTGACAGCCACTGCTGCCAAGGCAACATCCTTTGCTCGATCCCGTAGCGCCGGCAAGCTGGCGCTGAATGTGGCCGCCATGGCGGCCGTGGTGGCCTTGTCCGGCTGCTCGCTGTTCTCCAGCAAGAAAGATCCGAATCCGCCGGCCCCGCTGGTCGAATTCACCCAGAAGATGCGTGCCCAGGCGGCCTGGACGGTATCGGTCGGCAAGGCCGGCAGCTATCAGTTCAGCCCGGCTTTCGCTTCTGGCAGCGTCTTTGCCGCCGCCAATGATGGCACCGTGGTGCGCATCAACGCCCAGAATGGCCAGACCTTGTGGCGCAGCCGTGCCGAAGGCAACCTGACGGCCGGTGTCGGCAGCGATGGCAGCACCGTGGTGGTGGTGGGCGAGAAGGGCCGTATCCAGGCCTTCGACGCTGCCTCCGGCAAGGCCACCTGGAGTGCCCAGGCCCCCAGCGAAGTGCTGTCGGCCCCTGCTGTCGGGGAGGGCTTGGTAGTCATTCGCAGCATCGACAACCGCGTGACCGCGTATGATGCCGACAATGGCAGCCAGCGCTGGATGGTCCAGCGCAACGTGCCGTCGCTGACCCTGCGCAATGCGCCGGGCATCGTGATCGGTTCGCAGACC
The DNA here is from genome assembly GCF_002213425.1 of Herbaspirillum aquaticum. Lineage (GTDB taxonomy): Bacteria > Pseudomonadota > Gammaproteobacteria > Burkholderiales > Burkholderiaceae_D > Herbaspirillum > Herbaspirillum aquaticum. The sequence goes on from NZ_NJGV01000001.1 coordinate 185,705, forward strand.
GCCTTCGTAGCCCTGCCGGGTGGCCGCTTGTCGGCCCTGGCACTGAACAACGGCGGTCCGCGCTGGGAAGTGGCAGTGGGTGATCCGCGCGGTACCACCGAGCTGGAGCGCATCTCCGACGTGTCGGGCGTGCCTGCGCTGGGTTCGCGTGATATTTGCGCAGTGTCGTACCAGGGCCGTATCGGCTGCTTCGATTTGCTCAACGGCAATGTGCGCTGGATCAAGGAGTTTTCCAGCGATGTCGGCGTCAATCTGGATGACGCCTATGTCTATGCGGCCGATGTCGGCGGAGCCGTCACCGAATTCGCGCGCGATACCGGTGCCGTCATCTGGCGCAACGACCGCCTGAAGAATCGCCAGCTGTCCAGCCCGATCGCAGTGGGCCGTGCGGTGGCGGTGGCTGACTTCCAGGGTTATATTCACTTCCTGTCGCGGGAAGATGGTGCCTTCGTGGCCCGTCTGGCTACCGACGGCAGTGCTGTCCAGGCGCCTCCGGTTTCGACCGGTTCGTCTGTCGTTTTCCAAACCAAATCAGGAACCGTGGTCTCCGTCGCTGCCGAGTAACTGGCAGTGACGCACGACCCCCAAGAAAAGAAATGAAACCGGTAATTGCACTTGTAGGCCGTCCCAACGTCGGCAAATCGACGTTGTTCAACAGGCTCACCCGCAGCCGCGATGCGCTGGTGGCGGACCTGCCCGGCCTGACGCGCGATCGTCACTACGGCGAAGGCCGGGTCGGCGAACGTCCGTTCCTGGTGATCGATACCGGTGGCTTCGAACCCGTCGCCAAGGACGGGATCATGTATGAGATGGCCAAGCAGACCAAGCAGGCAGTGGTCGAGGCCGACATCGTGGTGTTCATCGTCGACGGCCGCCAGGGATTGACGCCGCACGACAAGACCATCACCGACTTCCTGCGCAAGTGCGGCCGTTCCGTGCTGCTGGTGGTCAACAAGTCCGAGGGCATGAAGTACACCTCGGTCACCGCCGATTTCTACGAGCTGGGCATGGGTGATCCTTACGTGATCTCCGCCGCCCACGGTGACGGCGTGGCTGACCTGGTGCAGGAAGCGCTGGATCAGGTCGAAGCCCAGCGCGCCCAGGAGCCGGAAGTCGAAGAGCCGGCCGTGCGCGGCACCAAGATCGCCATCGTTGGCCGCCCCAACGTGGGCAAGTCGACCCTGGTCAACACCCTGCTGGGCGAAGAGCGCGTGATCGCCTTCGACATGCCGGGGACTACGCGCGACTCCATCGAGATTCCCTTCGAGCGCGAAGGCCGTCATTACACCCTGATCGATACCGCCGGCATCCGCCGCCGCGGCAAGGTCTTCGAGGCTATCGAGAAGTTCTCCGTAGTCAAGACCCTGAAATCGATTTCGGACGCCAACGTCGTCCTGCTGCTGCTGGATGCGCAGCAGGATATTTCCGAACAGGATGCCCACATCGCCGGTTTCGTGCTGGAGTCGGGCAGGGCGCTGGTGGTGGGTGTGAACAAATGGGATGGGATGGAAAGCGACCAGCGCAACCAGATCAAGATGGATCTGGAGCGCAAACTGAATTTCCTTTCCTTCGCCAAGTTCCACTTCATCTCGGCCCTGAAGTCGACCGGTATCGGTCCGCTGATGAAGTCGATCGATTCGGCCTACGCGGCCGCCATGGCCAAGCTGAGCACACCGCGCCTCACGCGCGCGCTGGAAGAGGCGCTGGAGCACCAGCAGCCGCGCCGCAAGGGGTCGATCCGCCCCAAGCTGCGCTATGCGCACCAGGGTGGCCAGAATCCACCGGTGGTGGTGATCCACGGCAATGCCCTGGAAGCCATCGACGACAACTACAAACGTTATCTGGAAAAGCACTTCCGGGAAACTTTCTCCCTGGTGGGCACTCCACTGCGTATCGAGTTCAAGTCGGGCAAGAATCCTTTCATCCGGCAGGAAAAATAATCGTAAATCCTGCTATTCGATCAATGTTTTTGGCGTTGGAGCGAAAATCGTTTAAATTGAATAGCATAAAGTTGGTCAAGCACTTGATATTCCTTGAAGTGCCTCCAAGTCCTAATCACAACAACACCGTGGAGCTGCCATGAGCAACAAAGGGCAATTGTTACAAGACCCATTCCTGAACGCATTGAGAAAAGAGCACGTTCCCGTCTCTATCTACCTGGTCAACGGCATCAAGCTGCAAGGCCATGTGGAGTCTTTTGATCAATACGTGGTCCTGCTGCGTAACACCGTTACGCAAATGGTTTACAAACACGCCATCTCTACCGTCGTGCCTGCACGTGCGGTCAACCTCAGTCTCGAATCCTCGTCCGACGAATAATGGTCTACCTGGCCGGCTTGACGCCGTGGGCATTTTGACATGCGTGCCGCGTTAGTCGGCCTGGACTTCGGCAAGAACGATTTCGCCGCTAGTCTGGATGAGCTCTTCCTCCTGGCAAAATCGGCTGGTGCGGAACCGGTGATTACCATCACCGGCCGCCGTGCCAGTCCGGATGCCGCTCTCTTCGTTGGTACCGGCAAGGCGCAAGAAGTTGCGGACGCCGTCGCTGATCTCCAGCTCGAACTGGTCATTTTCAATCACGCCCTTTCACCGGCCCAGCAACGCAACTTGGAGCGGGTCCTGAAGGTGCGCGTGCTCGACCGTACCAGCCTGATCCTCGATATCTTCGCGCAACGCGCCAAGAGCCACGAAGGCAAGGTGCAAGTCGAACTGGCCCAGTTGCAGCACCTGTCCACTCGCCTCATCCGCGGCTGGACTCACCTGGAGCGCCAGAAGGGCGGTATCGGCCTGCGCGGTCCTGGTGAAACGCAGCTGGAAACCGACCGCCGCCTGCTGGGCGAGCGCGTCAAGGCGCTGCGCGCAGTGCTGGCCAAGCTGCGCCGGCAGCATGCCACGCAGCGTCGTGCGCGCGGGCGCAGTGAAACGTTCTCCGTCTCGCTGGTGGGCTATACCAACGCCGGCAAGTCGACCATCTTCAACTCGCTGGCCAAAGCCGGCGTGTATGCCGCCAACCAGCTCTTCGCCACGCTGGATACGACTTCCCGTCGCGTCTACCTGGGCGAGGTCGGGCACGTGGTGATTTCGGACACCGTGGGTTTCATCCGCGAATTGCCTCACCAGTTGGTGGAGGCGTTTCGGGCGACCCTGGAAGAGACCATCCACGCCGACTTGCTGCTGCATGTGGTGGATGCCGCCAGTCCGGTACGCATGGAGCAGATCGAGCAGGTCAACTTGGTCTTGAAGGAAATCGGTGCCGACCACGTGCCGCAGATCCTGGTCTGGAACAAGATCGACGCCGCCGGTCTGGAACCGACGGTCGAGTATGACGAGTATGGTAAAATCCAGCGGGTTTTCGTCAGTGCCAAGTCTGGTGCTGGCCTGGATCTGCTGCGCGAAGCGATCGCCGCTTCGCTCAAGGCCGCCTTGGAGGCCAGGGGTCGCAGCCGTTCCCAGCCAGTCGATTCCGAAGACATGCACGCTTGAGCCGTTCGAGGGGACGGCTCGTTGCACGTTCCTGGCGCGCATTCCTCCCAGATTCTCTTAATCCATCACTTCAGCCGGAACGCAAACGCATGCTTGTGTCTTTATTCAGGAAAATCGGTGTCAAGTTTTCGTTGAACGACCCCCAATGGGGACGTGGTTCGCAGAACGACAACCGCGAGAATCAGAATAACGGAAGTAACGGCGACAAACGGCCCGAAAAACCGTCCGGCAACAACGACGGTCCGCCTGACCTCGACCAGCTCTGGCGCGACTTCAACCAGCGCATCGCCGGCCTCCTGGGCCGCAAGGGCGGTGGTGGTTCCGACGGCGGCAACAGTGGCGGCGGCTTCAATCGGGGCGACGTCAAGGGTGCCGGCATCGGCGTGGGCGTCATCGCCGTGATCGTGGCCTTCCTCTGGCTGGCCAGCGGCTTCTTCATCGTGCAGGAAGGCCAGACCGCCGTGGTCACTACCTTCGGCCGCTACAGCCACACCACGCTGCCGGGCTTCAACTGGCGCTGGCCGTATCCCATCCAGGGCCACGAGATCGTCAACATGTCGCAGGTGCGTACCGCCGAGATCGGTTATCGCGGCAATGTGCGCAACAAGCAGTTGAAGGAATCCCTCATGCTGACCGATGATGAAAACATCATCGACATCCAGTTTGCCGTCCAGTACAAGCTCAAGAATGCCGCTGAATGGCTGTTCAACAACCGTGATCCGGATGATTCCGTGCGCCAGGTGGCCGAGACGGCGATCCGCGAAATCGTCGGCCGCAGCAAGATGGACTTCGTTCTCTACGAAGGCCGTGAAAAGGTCGCGCTCGACGTGAGCCAGCGCATGCAGCAGATCCTGGATCGCTACAAGTCGGGCGTACAGATCACCAACGTCACCATGCAGGGCGTGCAGCCGCCTGAACAGGTGCAAGCCGCCTTCGATGATGCCGTCAAGGCGGGCCAGGACCGTGAACGCCTCAAGAACGAAGGCCAGGCCTATGCCAACGACGTGATCCCGCGCGCCTCCGGTGCCGCCTCGCGCCTGCTGGAAGAAGCTGAAGCCTACCGCTCCCGCGTGACCGCCAACGCCGAAGGTGATGCCTCTCGCTTCACCCAGGTCCAGGAAGCCTATGCCAAGGCTCCGGCCGTCACCCGCGACCGCATGTACCTGGAAACCATGCAGCAGATCTTCGCCAATACCACCAAGGTCATGGTCGATGCCAAGAATGGCAGCAACCTGCTGTACCTGCCGCTGGACAAGCTGATCCAGCAAAGCGCCTCCGACGCGGCCCCGACCAGCGGCAAGGCGCCGGCATCGTCGGCCGTGCAGCCCTCGGCAGGCACGGCGTCCACCACTTCGACTGCAGGAAATGACACTGTGTATTCTTCCGAGCTGATGCGAGATTCGAGAAACCGCGATCCCCGTGATGCGCGTGATAGGGAGGTGCGCTGATGGGCCGCCTCGTCACTTCCGTCATCGTCGCCGTCGTGGCGATCTGGCTGGCTTCGTCCACCATCTTCGTGGTCGACCAGCGTTCCTCGGCCATCGTCTTTGCCCTGGGTGAAGTCAAGCAGGTCATCAGCGAACCCGGCCTGCACTTCAAGCTGCCGCCGCCGTTCCAGAACGTGATGTACCTGGACAAGCGCATCCAGACCCTGGATACGCCGGACGCCGACCGCTTCATCACCGCTGAAAAGATGAACGTGCTGGTCGATGCCTACGTCAAGTGGCGCATCGTCGATCCGCGCCTGTACTTCGTCAGCTTCGGGGCTGACGAGCGCCGCACCCAGGACCGCCTGTCGCAGATCGTCAAGGCGGCGCTGAACGATGAGATCACCAAGCGCACCGTGCGTGAAGTCATCTCCAGCCAGCGCAACAACGTCATGGATGCCATCCAGGCCCGCGTGGCCAACGAAGCCAAGCAGATCGGCGTGGAAGTCATCGACGTGCGCCTGCGCCGTGTGGACTACGTGGACCAGATCAACAACTCGGTGTTCGAGCGCATGAAGTCCGAGCGTGTGCGGGTGGCCAATGAGCTGCGTTCCACCGGTGCTGCTGAATCCGAAAAGATCCGCGCCGACGCTGACCGCCAGCGCGTGGTGATCCTGGCCGAAGCCTATCGCGAATCCGAAAAGATCCGTGGTGCCGGCGATGCCAAGGCGTCCCAGATTTACGCCCAGGCCTTCGGCCAGAACCCGGACTTCTACAAGTTCTATCGCAGCCTCGAAGCCTACCGCGCCAGCTTCAAGAACCGTCACGATGTCATGGTGGTGGATCCCAGCTCGGAGTTCTTCAAGTACTTCAAGGGAGTGGGCGGCGGCACTGCCAGCGCTGCGAAGAAGTAAAAATCCGCTTATCAGGCGATAATGTGAACAGTTATGCGCCGCCGAGCAGGTCCGGCGGGCAGGACAAACCGGATGGATGCCGCTGGTAAAGGGCATCTTTCCTTTTTTGGTCGGACACAATGTGCCGGGATGCAATTTTCCCGGAACGCAAGAAGAGGGGCGGCAGGCATTCCCGGACCGCCCCGATTGTTCGTCTGGACGGCCGCTTGTCTTTTGGCTGTCCGCATCACGCAAGTACGCAAACCGTTTTTTTCTGCTTTGACTTTTGTTTATGCCTAACTGGCTTCTTCCCGAAAACATCGCCGATGTCTTGCCCTCCGAAGCGCGCAAGATCGAGGAACTGCGCCGGCGCCTGCTCGACAATTTCCGCCTCTATGGCTACGAAATGGTCATGCCGCCGCTGCTGGAGTACCTCGAATCGCTGCTCACCGGCGCCGGCCAGGACACCGACCTGCGCACCTTCAAGCTGGTCGACCAGCTCTCCGGACGCACCCTGGGCGTGCGCGCCGACATGACCACGCAAGTGGCGCGCATCGACGCCCACCTGCTCAATCGCGCTTCGGTCACCCGCCTGTGCTATGCGGGTAGCGTCCTGCATACGCGCCCGACGGGCTTGCACGCCACCCGCGAACCGATACAGATCGGTGCCGAGATCTATGGCCATGCCGGCATCGAAGCCGATGCCGAGATCCAGGAACTGGCCTTGAATTCGCTGGCCCTGGCCGGCATGCGCACCATCCGCCTGGACCTGTGCCACGTCGGCGTGCTGCGCTCCATCATCGCAAACGACACCGATGCCAAGCGTGACGAAGCCCAGCTCTTCGGGCTGCTGCAGGCCAAGGACGTCCCCGGCTTGAAGGAAATCACCGCCTCTTATCAGGAAGGTACCCGCGCCGCCTTGCTGGCACTGCCCAACCTGTACGGCGATATTTCCGTCATCGCCCGTGCGCGCATCACCTTGCCGGCACTGCCCGGCATCGGCCAGGCGCTCGACGAGCTGCAGGCCCTGGTGGAACTGGCGGCCGGCCATGAAGGCGCGGCTGTCACCATCGATCTGGCCGACCTGCGCGGCTATCATTACCACAGCGGCGTGATGTTCTCCGCCTATGTGCCGGGCCTGCCCAATGCGGTGGTGCGCGGCGGCCGCTACGACCATGTGGGTGAAGCTTTCGGTCGTGCGCGGCCGGCCACCGGCTTTTCCCTGGACCTGCGTGAACTGGCACGACTGATGCCGGGCGCAGAACGAAAACGCGCCATCCTCGCCCCTTGGGGCAGGGACGCCGGTCTGCGTGAGATAATAGCGCAATTGCGGCAAGCGGGAGAGATCGTGATCCAAAGCCTTCCCGGCCACGAAAACGATCAGGACGAATTCGATTGCGATCGCGCACTCGATTTCAGCAATGGAAACTGGATTATCAAAAACTTGGGTTGAGTCATGTTACAGAACAGCAATGCAAAGAATGTCGTCGTCATCGGTACGCAATGGGGCGACGAAGGTAAGGGCAAGATCGTCGATTGGCTGACCGATCACGCCCAAGGCGTGGTGCGTTTCCAGGGCGGCCACAATGCCGGCCACACGCTGGTCATCGGCGGCAAGAAGACTGCGCTGCAACTGATTCCCTCGGGCATCATGCGCGAAGGCGTGGCTTGCTACATCGGCAACGGCGTGGTGCTGTCGGTGCCCGACCTGCTGCGCGAGATCGACAAGCTCGAAGCCGCCGGCGTGGAAGTCTGCTCGCGCCTGAAGGTGTCGGACGCCTGTCCGCTGATCCTGCCGTATCACGTGGCCCTGGACGTGGCACGTGAGGCTGCCCGAGGCGTGGACAAGATCGGTACCACCGGCAAGGGCATCGGCCCGGCCTACGAAGACAAGGTGGCCCGTCGTGCCATCCGCGTGGCTGACCTGTTGAATGAAAAGCGCTTTGCCGAAAAGCTGCTGGCCAACCTGGACTACCACAACTTCGTCCTGACCCACTACCTGAAGACCCAGCCGGTGGACTACCAGAAGACACTGGACGATGCCCTGGCCAACGTGCCGCGCATCAAGCCCATGGTTACCGACGTCTCCAGCGACCTGTACGCCATCCACAAGGCCGGCGGCAAGATCCTGTTCGAAGGCGCGCAAGGCAGCCTGCTGGACGTGGACCATGGCACCTACCCGTTCGTCACCTCCAGCAACTGCGTGGCCGGCAATGCCGCCGCCGGTGCGGGCGTGGGTCCGGGCATGCTGCACTACATCATGGGCATCACCAAGGCCTACACCACCCGCGTCGGTTCGGGCCCGTTCCCGGCCGAACTGCCGACGGATGCCGGCACCGGCAAGCACCTGGCGTCGGTCGGCCATGAATTCGGTACCGTCACCGGCCGTGCGCGCCGCTGCGGCTGGTTCGATGCCGCCCTGCTGAAGCGCTCGGTGCAGATCAACGGTGTCTCCGGCATGTGCCTGACCAAGCTGGACGTGCTTGATGGCCTGGAGTCGCTGAAGCTGTGCACCGGCTACAAGCTCAACGGCAAGACCGTCGACATCTTCCCGGTCGGCGCTGAAGAAGCCGCTGCCTGCGAGCCGATCTACGAAGAAATGCCCGGCTGGTCCGAGACCACCGTCGGCGCCAAGACGCTGGACGCTCTGCCGGCCAACGCCCGCGCTTACATCAAGCGCATCGAGGAACTGGTGGGCGTGCCCATCGACATGATCTCCACTGGCCCGGACCGCGAAGAGACCATCGTCCTGCGCCATCCGTTCAAGTAATTCACCACGCAATCGCCCGCTAGGGCACAAGGCACTACGAAGCAATCAACAATATGAAGATCTCTGACGACAAAGACCTCTGGGTCTCCTGGGACGACTACAACCGCCTGATCGAACGACTGGCATTGAAGGTCTACGAATCCGGCTACCAGTTCGACCAGGTGCTGTGCCTGGCGCGCGGCGGCCTGCGCCCGGGTGACGTGATGTCGCGCATTTTCGATGTCCCGCTGGCCATTCTCTCGACCAGCTCCTACCGTGAAGCTGCCGGCACCATCCGCAGCTCCCTGGACATCGCCAAGTACATCACCATCACCAAGGGAACCCTGGGTGGCCGCATCCTGCTGGTGGACGACCTGGTCGATTCCGGCGTCACCCTGCAGAAGGTGATGGTCCACCTGAAGGAACATTACCCGTCCGTCACCGAGATCAAGAGTGCCGTGTTGTGGTGGAAGGCCTGCTCGGTCGTGGAACCCGATTTCCACATCGACTACCTGCCGACCAACCCGTGGATTCACCAGCCGTTCGAAGAATATGACGGCCTGGGTCCGCATCAGCTGGCCGCCTGGATCAAGAAGGGTGCCTGATCGTTCGCTTTGGATTGATTGAAGCTGACGTCAGACGTGAAAAGAGCTTGCCGCGGCAAGCTCTTTTTTTCGTCCATTGATGGCAGTGTCAGCCCGTCAGGACCACGGAATGACCTTGCGTTCCTTGAAGGTATCGAAGAGCTGATAGAACATCTGCTCCGTCTCCACATACTCATGAAAGCCCAGGCGCCGGGCCTTGCTGCCGTCGCCGAACATGTCGTAGTCCCAGGAGAACACGAAATCGGCAAATTCCCAGGCCGACAGTGAAGCATAAGGATGCTGCTTCAAGCCGTGTGCCGTGACGATCCTTTCCCACAGGGGCGCCTTGTCCGCCATCACCTCGGCCAGTTTCAGTGGCAGCGGCGTGCCCACTTCCATGCCGAAATAACGGGCGATCCTGGGCCACATCTCGCTCCAGCGGAACAGGTCGCCATTACCAATGTTGAAGGCCTGGTTGGCCGCCGCCTCGGTGGTGGCCGCCCACACGGTGCCTTTGGCCAGCAGGCTGGCATCGGTCATTTCGACCAGCTTGGCCGCCATAGACCTTGTAGCCCTGCATCAGGCTGATATGGCGCAAGCCGGGGGCATAAGCCTCTACCGTCTGCACCGTGTTCTGCAGCATGGCCAGGTTGGGGGCCACCAGTTCGCTCCAGCTGGGGCGATGCTGATAGGCCGCATAGAACACGTGGGTGACCTGTTCCAGCGGGGCCAGTTGGCGTTTCGCATCGCCGGCATCGAGCAGATCCACGGAGACGTGGCGCAGCCGCTGCTCTTTGCGGTGCTCGCCACCCCGGCGCGACAGGCCGATCACCTCCCACTGCGGCAGGGACAACAGGTGCGCGATCAGCTGGCTGCCGATCACGCCGTGGGCGCCCACTACCAGGGCAGTCTGGCGCTGCGTTTGTGAGGCGTTTGGGGACTGGGTCATGGCAGGCTCCGTCAGTGATCAGAGGGGTGTGGAGCGTTCGGTGCGGACCAGGACTGCCGGACGGGCGTCCATCTTCCAGCTCACCAGCGCTACGGCGATCCCCGCCAGCGGCAGCAGCGCCGCGACGTAAGGCACGGCATGCAGGCCCGGACCATGATCGATGGTCACGCCACCCAGCCAGGCACCTGCAGCATTGCCCAGGTTGAAGGCGGCGATATTGGCCGAGGAGGCCAGGTTGGGCGCACCGGTCGCCTTTTCCAGCACGCGCATTTGCAGGGGCGGCACGGTGGCGAACGCTGCCATGCCCATCAGGCCCACGCCGATGATGGCGGCGATCTTGTTTTCATTGGTCAGTCCGAACAGCACCAGCACCACCGCCAGCAGCACCAGGCTGCCCAGCAGGGTGGCCATGAGCTTGCGGTCGGCCAGCTTGCCGCCGGCCAGGTTGCCGATTACCAGTCCCAGGCCGAACAGCAGCAGGATGGGCGAGACCGCCGACGCCGGGAAGCCGCTGATGTCGGTCAGGATCGGGGCGATGTAGGTAAAGGCCGCGAACACGCCGCCAAAGCCCAGCACCGTCATCAACAGTCCCAGCATGACCTGCGGGCGCATCAGCACGCGCACTTCCTTGCCGAAGTTGGCGTCTTCACCGCCTTGCGAGCGCGGTACCAGCACGGCGGTCGCAGCCAGCGCGATCACGCCGATGACGGTGACGGCCCAGAACGTGGCGCGCCAGCCATAGATCTGGCCCAGCCAGGTGCCGAAGGGTACGCCCAACACGTTGGCCACCGTCAGGCCGGTAAACATCAGGGCGATGGCCGAGGCCTGCTTTTCCTTGGGAACCAGGCTGGTGGCCACCACCGAGCCGACACCAAAGAAGGCGCCATGGGCGAAGGAGGCCACCACGCGCCCGATCATCAGCGTGGCATAACCCGGCGCGATGGCGCAGGCCAGGTTGCCGATGACGAAGACCACCATCAAGGCGATCAGCAAGGTCTTGCGCGGCAGGCGTCCGGTGGTGGCCGTGACCAGCGGGGCGCCCACGAACACGCCCAGCGCATAACCGGTCACCAGCAGGCCGGCCGAGGAGAGGCTCACGCCCAGGTTGGTCGCTACCTCCGGCAGCAGACCCATGATGACGAACTCGGTAGTCCCGATGGCGAATGCGCTGATGGTCAGCGCCCAAAGTGCAATTGGCATGGCAATCCTTGATAGGTGAGGGGTTCAGGCCGGCCGATCCGGAATGGATTGCCAGCGATATGAAGGATTGTGCGCGCAGTCTTTGTTGAGAAAAATGCCGTTACAATCAAAGAATATTTGATCCGGAGTCAACAATGAGCATTCAATCCGAGGAATTGCGCACCTTCGTCGCCGTGGTGGAGGCGGGCACGCTCTCGGCGGCCGCCGAAGTGCTGGAGCAGACCACCTCAGGGGTGAGCCGGGCGTTGTCGCGGCTGGAAGAGAAGCTGGGTGCGAGCCTCTTGACCCGCACCACGCGCCGCATGGAACTGACCGAAGAGGGCGAAGCCTTCCTGGAGCAGGCGCGCGCCATCCTGGCCGCCATGGAGCAAGCCGAAGACACGGTGCGCATGCGCACCCGCAAGCCGGTTGGCAAGCTGCGTGTGGATGCGGCCGTGCCTTTCATGCTGCATTGTATTGTTCCGCATGTAGGGGCTTTCCGCGCAGCCTATCCGGACATCGAACTGGAGCTGACCACCAATGACCGCTTCATCGACCTGGTGGAGCAGCGCGCCGACATTGCCATCCGCATCGGTGAACTGCAGGATTCCACCCTGCATGCACGGCCCCTGAGTTCGGCGCGCCTGAACATCGTGGCCAGTCCCGATTACCTGGCTCGCCACGGCGCGCCGGAGTCGGTGGAAGCGCTGGAACAGCACCAGCTGATCGGTTTTTCCCAACCCGACCTCCTCAATTACTGGCCGCTGCGCCACACCGCTGGAGACCGCTACCAGGTTCGTCCGGCCATCCGCGCCTCCAGCGGCGAAACCCTCCGCCACCTGGCCTTGCAGGGGCAGGGCATCGCCTGCCTGTCCGACTTCATGACCGAAGCCGACCTCGCAGCGGGGCGGCTGGTGCGGGTGCTGGATCATTACGATAGCGGCTTCCGCCAGAAGATTTCGGCCGTGTATTACCACAACACCCAACTGTCCCGGCGTATCAGCTGTTTCCTCGATTTTTTGCAATGCAAGCTGTAAATCGGAAACGTTTTGCCGTTATTCCAGTCTGAGCGCCAACTGCCGTCAGGGGGAAGGATCCTGTGGCTGTCATCAAGACAACAAGACAAGATTGATCCGGAGAGAACAAGATGAAGCAAACGGAAAACGGCATGGCCACGCGCCGTCCATCGATTGCGGCCATGTGCCGCGCACCGCTGCGGGGGCTGTTGCTGGCCGGCGCGGCCTTGCTCGGCCTGGGCACGGCCACGGCGCTCACCGCACCGGCTGCGTATGCGGCCAATGCCAGCGTGCTGTCCTTTTCACCGCAGGGCGAAGTGCAGCGCATCCGCCAGGTGCGGGCGCGTTTCTCGGAATCCATGGTCAAGTTCGGCGACCCCAAGGCGGCCTCGCCCTTCGACGCCGATTGCGCCATCAGCGGAACGGCACGCTGGGCCGATGACAAGAACTGGGTCTACGACTTCGAGCGCGATTTACCACCAGGCACCCGCTGCAGCTTCAACCTGCGCGCGGATGCGCGTTCCGTCGCCGGCAATACGGTCGGCGGCAAGACCCGCTTCCAGTTCAGTACCGGCGGCCCGGCGGTGAGCCGCGTCGAACCGTACAGCAGCGCAGTGATCGCGGAAGACCAGGCCTTCATCCTGTTCCAGAACGGGCCGGCCGCCGAGGCCACGGTGCGCGAACACCTGTATTGCGAAGCCGAAGGCATCAATGAGCGCATCCCCACCAAGGCCGTCGGCGACGCGGATCGCAAGGCCTTGCTGCAGCAGTTCGCCAAAGGCGTGGACCCGGCGTCGGTGACCATCGTGCAGTGCCAGCAGCGCCTGCCCAACGAGGCGCACGTGAAACTGGTCTGGGATCGCGGCATCGCCGCCGCCAATGCGCCTTCCATCGTCACCTCCAAGCCGCAGGTCTTCAATTTCCAGGTGCGCAGCGAATTCGCCGCCAGCCTGTCGTGCCAGCGCGAGAACGCCAACGCCGCCTGCTCGCCCATCCTGCCGGTCACCTTGTCGTTCTCGGCCCCGGTGCCGCGCAAGCTGGCCGAACAGGTGGTGATGAACGCTACCACCGGCAAGATCAAGCCGACCCTGGAAGGCGACAAGGACGAAGCGGTGCGTGAACTGCGCTTCAAGCCGCCGTTCCCCGAGAAATCCGACTTCACCATCAGCCTGCCTTCCGGCTTCAAGGATGAAGATGGACGCGCCCTGGCCAATGCGGGCGCCTTCCCGCTGAAATCGGCGCTGGCCGATTTCCCGCCGCTGGCCAAATTCCCGGCCGCGCCCTTCGGCATCATCGAACTCAACGCCGATCCCACGCTGCCAGTCACGCTGCGCCGCGTGGAAGCCGGGCTGCTCGTGCGTGGCAAGGATGGCCGCGCCATGCCCGGCCAGGTCGCCGACCTGAAGGTCGATGGAGACAAGGCCGTCATCGCCTGGCTCACGCGCCTGAACAAGTTTCACGAGAAGTGGGGCGATCCCAAGAAGGTCGACACGCGCAGCGTCAGCCTGCTCGCCAAGGAACCAGGTGCCAAGAAACTCGATCTGCCCGCACAGAAGGATGCCAAGGAGGGCGAATGGCCCTTTGAAGTGATCGGCATTTCCCTGAAGGACCCCGGTTTCTACGTGGTCGAACTGGAATCCCAGAAGCTGGGCGCGTCGCTGCTGGGCAAGCCGCAACCGATGTATGTGCGCACCAGCGCGCTGGTGACCAACCTGTCGGTGCACGTCAAGCTGGGCCGCGCCAATGGCGCAGTCTGGGTGACCCGGCTGGATGATGCCAAGCCGGTCGCCGATGCCGAGATCCGCGTCTCCAACTGCGACGGCACCCAGCTCTGGCAGGGCAAGACCAACGCCAGCGGGGTGGCCATGATGCCGGTGCTGGAAGATGCCTGCGTCAACCGCGGCTACAGCGCGGAGAATGCCGACAAGATCAGCGGCCTCTTCGTGAGCGCGCGCAAGACCGACGAGAAGGGGCGCCAGGACATGGCCTTTGCGCTGACCTCGTGGAACGAGGGGATCGAATCCTGGCGGTTCAATGTGCCCACCGACATGGACAAGTCGGCGACCACGCGCGCTACCACCATCTTTGACCGCACCCTGTTCCGCGCCGGCGAGACCGTCTCGATGAAGCACGTGATCCGCACCGAGACCATGCAGGGCTTCGGCCTCATGCGCAAGGAAGACCTGCCCACGCGCGTGCGCATCAGCCATCTCGGCAGCGGCCAGCAATACCAGTTCCCGCTGAGCTGGCGCGGCAACAAGAGCGCCGAGACCAGCTTCACCCTGCCCAAGGAAGCCAAGCTGGGCAGCTATGAGGTCGTGCTCGACCAGGGCACCGTGGACACCGCTGCCAGCAGCAATGCCAATGGCCCATCCGATGACGGCGACAATGAATCCGGCTACGGCCGTGGCACCTATGTCACCGGCAGCTTCCGTGTGGAGGAATTCCGCCTGCCCTTGATGCAGGGACGCATCACGCCACCCAAGGGCGCGCAAGTGGCCATCAAGGAAATGCCGCTGGATCTGCAACTGAACTACATCAATGGCGGTGCCGCCGCCAACCAGGCTGTACAGGTGTCGTCCTTGCTGCGGTCACGTTCGGTCAACATTACCGGTTATGACGGCTTCTCCTTCGATGCCCCCCGCAACGATGACGACAGCAATGCCGACGACCAGAAGATCGTCGCCGACAAGCTTGCCGTCACGCTCGACAAGAACGGTGCCGGCCGCGCCGTCATCGGCAAGCTGCCCGCGCTGCAGCGTCCGCAGGAACTGCTCACCGAGATGACCTACAGCGACCCCAATGGCGAAGTACAGACCATCTCCAACGTCACGCCGCTGTGGCCGTCGGCGGTGGTGGTGGGCCTGCGCACCGGCAACTGGGTCTCGGTCAAGAAAAAGCTCACGCTGACCGCCGTCACCCTCAACACCGCAGGCCAGCCGCAAGCTGGCGTGCCGGTAGAAATCCGTGGCCTGGCGCGCAAGACCAATTCGCACCGCAAGCGCATGGTCGGCGGTTTCTACGCTTATGAAAACGATGAGAGCAAGCAAGACCTGGGCAAGCTCTGCTCCGGCAAGAGCGATCAGCACGGCATGTTCACCTGCGATACCGAATTGTCCGAAGCGGGCAATGTGGAATTGATCGCCAGCGCCAAGGATGGCAATGGCAATGCGTCCGCCGCCCGTTCCTCGGTGTGGGTCACCGGACGCGGCGAAGTCTGGTTCGATGGCGAGAACCAGGACCGCATCGACATCCTCCCCGAGAAAAAGAACTACCAGCCCGGCGAGACCGCCAACTTCCAGGTCCGCATGCCGTTCCGCTACGCGACCGCCCTGGTCGCGGTGGAGCGTGAGGGCGTCATCGACACGCGGGTGGTGCAGCTGTCCGGCCAGGACCCCACCATCAGCGTACCGATGAAGGCCGAGTATGGCCCCAACGTGTATGTGTCGGTACTGGCCGTGCGTGGTCGCATGCGCGAGGTGCCGTGGTATTCCTTCTTCATCTGGGGCTGGAAGGAACCGATCAACTGGTGGCATGAATTCCGCGAGTACCAGGGTCCGGGCCCCATCGTCGATCTCTCCAAACCGGCCTGGAAATTCGGCATCGCCGAAGTCAACGTCGGTGATGCGGGCCATCGTCTGCAAGTGGCCGTCAGCACTGACAAGCCGGCTTATCCCATCCGTGCCACGGCCAAGGTGCAGGTGCAGGTGAAACTGCCCAACGGCAAGCCCGCCGCCGGTGGCGAATTCGCCCTGGCCGCCGTCGACGAGGCACTGCTGGAGTTGCAACCCAATGGCAGCTGGGACGTGCTGCGCGCCATGCTGCAACGGCGCAGCTATGGCGTCGAAACCTCGACCGCACAGATGCAGGTAGTCGGCAAGCGTCACTACGGCAAGAAGGCCACGCCTGCCGGTGGCGGCGGTGGCCGTGCGCCCACGCGCGAACTGTTCGATACCTTGCTGGTATGGAAGCCCAATGTCACCCTGGATGCCGAGGGCAGGGCGCAACTGGATGTACCGCTCAATGATGCGCTGACCTCCTTCCGCATCGTCGCCATCGCCGAGAATGGCATCAGCGATTTCGGCACCGGCAGCATCAGTATCCGCTCCACGCAGGATGTGCAAGTGATCTCCGGTCTTCCACCGTTGGTACGCGAGGGCGACAGCTTCAACGGCAGCGTCACCGTGCGCAACACCACCACGCACGATATGACGATCAAGGTCGCCGCCCGTGCGCAAGGCAGTACCCCGGCGAGCACGCTGGCGCTGCCTGAACGCGAGGTGAAGATTGCTGCCGGACAGTCGGCCGAAGTCATGTGGCCGGTGCAGACGCCGGAGGGCATCAGCCAGTTGGCCTGGGAAATCAGCGCCCAGGAGCAGGGCGGCCAGAAAGCACGCGATGCGATGAAGTTCACCCAGCGCGTGGTTCCGGCCGTACCGGTGACGGTGCAGCAGGCCACGCTGTTCCAGCTGGACAAGAGTGCCGCCATCAATGTGGCGCGACCTGCCGACAGCCTGCCGGGACGCGGCGGCCTTGCGCTCTCGCTCAAGCCCAGCCTGGCCGGTGGCAGCGATGCGCTCACGCGTTACTTCGTCAACTATCCCTTCGCCTGCCTGGAGCAGAAGACCTCCAAGGCCATTGGCCTGCGCGATGAGGCCGCATGGCAGAAGATCGTGGCGGACCTGCCGACCTATCTGGATGGCGATGGCCTGGCGTATTACTTCCCGCCCGCCGACAGTGGCGCGCGCCGTGGCAGCGATACGCTGACGGCCTATCTGCTGGCCGCTACCAACGAAGCCGGCTATGCCATTCCGCAAGCCAGCCGCGACAAGATGCTCGATGGACTCGCGGCCTTCGTGGAGGGCAAGGTGATGCGCGATTTCTGGTCGCCGCAGAAGGACCTGGACGTGCGCAAGCTGGCCGCCCTGGAAGCGCTGTCGCGCTACAACCGTGTGCAGCCGGCGATGCTGGGCTCGATCCAGGTCAACCTCAACGCCTGGCCCACTTCCGGCCTGCTGGACTGGATCGGCATCCTGCAGCGCGTCTCCGCCATCCCCGAGCGCGACAAGAAGCTGGAGCAAGCCGACCAGATCCTGCGCGCCCGCCTGAACTTCCAGGGCAAGCGCATGGGCTTCTCCAATGAAGAGGGCGATTACTGGTGGTGGCTCATGAGCAGCGCCGATGCCAACGCCAACCGCCTGATCCTGCTGGAGTTGAACAACCCGGCCTGGCGCGAGGACCTGCCGCGTCTGATCGCAGGTGCCATCGGCCGCCAGCAGCGCGGGCACTGGAGCACCACCACGGCCAACGTCTGGGGCAGCCTGGCACTGGAGAAATTCGCGCGCAAGTTCGAATCCGAACCCGTCACCGGCACCACCCGCGCCAGGCTGGAGCAGAACGGTGCCAGCACGGCCACCCAGAGCCTGGCCTGGAGCGGCGCCGCCAATGGCGGCAAGCTGCAGCTGCCCTGGCCGGAAGGCAATGCGCAGGGTGGCAGCGTGCGCCTGGCGCAAGACGGTAACGGCAAGCCATGGGTGACCTTGCAGAGCCTGGCGGCGGTCCCCTTGAAGCAGCCGTTTGCGGCCGGCTATCGCATCACCCGCAAGGTCGAGGCCATCGAGCAGAAGCAGGCCGGTGTATATACACGCGGCGATGTGCTGCGGGTGACGCTGGACATCGACGCGCAAGCCGAGATGACCTGGGTCGTGGTGAGCGATCCGGTGCCGGGCGGTGCGACCCTGCTGGGTTCCGGCCTGGGCCGTGACTCCGCCATCGCGCAGGGCAAGCAGGAGGCTCCGCGTGATCGCGGCATGGGCTGGCTGGCCTATGAAGAGCGCAGCTTCGAAGCCTATCGCGCGTATTACGAGGCCATGCCCAAGGGCCGCACCAGCATCAGCTACACGGTGCGCCTGAACAATGCGGGTGAATTCAACCTGCCGCCCACGCGGGTGGAAGCGATGTATGCACCCGAGATGTTCGGTGAAATCCCCAACGGCAAGCTGGTCGTGAAGGCGGCGCAGTGATGCGCATGACCGCATGCAGTGTTCGGCCCGGCGCGCTGGTTTCGATGAGCGCGCTGGTGCTGGCCTTGTTGATGCCGACTGCGGCCAGTGCCGTCCCCTCCTTCAGCGAAGTGCAGCGCGACTTCCTGCCGTCGGAGGCCAGCCTGCTGGACCGCAATGGCGAGCTGTTGCATCGCATGCGCGTGAACATGGATGAGCGCAAGTTGTCCTGGGTCAACGTGGAGGACGTCTCCCCGGCGCTGCGGCATGCCCTGGTCGCCTCCGAAGACCGGCGTTTCTACCAGCACAGCGGCATCGACTGGAGCGCCGTGGCTGCCTCGGCCTGGGGCAACCTGTGGAATACGAAGACACGCGGCGCCTCCACCATCACGATGCAACTGGCGGGTTTGATCTATGACGACCTGCGCCGCAAGTCCGGTGCGCGTTCGCTCACGCAAAAGGTATCGCAGGCATGGATTGCCCAATCGCTGGAGCGCAACTGGCGCAAGGACCAGATCCTGGAAGCCTATTTGAACCTGGTCGCTTTCCGGGGCGAGCTGGTGGGCGTGCACGCCCTGTCGCGCGTGATGTTCGGCAAGCATCCGAGCGGACTCGACCAGGGCGAGGCCGCCATCGCAGTGGCCCTGATCCGTGCGCCCAATGCGACACCGCGCCGCGTGGCCGAACGCGCCTGCGCCATCCTCAAGGAAGAGGGTGCGGGCGAGCAGTGCAGCGGCATGGACGGGCGCACCGAGCTGGCGTTGGCGCGCGTGTCGGCCAAGCGGGATTTGCCGGGGACGAGCGATTCACCGCAGCTGGCGCCGCATCTGGCCCGCAAGCTGTTGAAGGCACCGGGACAGCAATTGCGCTCCACGCTGGATGCGCCCTTGCAGCGCTTTGCCACGCAAGCCCTGCGTCATCAACTGGCCGGACTGGCCGAGCGCAACATCGAGGATGGCGCCGTCATCGTCATCGACAACGCCACCGGCGAGGTACTGGCCTGGGTCGGTTCCAGCGGCCCGCTGTCGGCCGCCGCCAATGTGGATGGGGTAGTGGCGCAACGGCAGGCGGGCTCGACGCTCAAGCCCTTCCTCTACGAACTGGCCATCGAAAGGAAGTGGCTGACGGCCGCGTCCCTGCTGGATGATTCCCCGGTCAACCTGGCCACCTCGGCCGGGCTCTACATTCCGCAGAACTACGACAAGCAATACAAGGGACTGGTGAGCCTGCGCACGTCGCTGGGTTCCTCGCTCAATATCCCTGCCGTGCGCACCCTGGTGATGGTCACGCCCGAGCGTTTCTTCCGCCGCTTGCAGGCGCTGGGTTTCAACCTGCGCGAGAGCGGCGATTATTACGGCTACAGCCTGGCGCTGGGCAGCGCCGACGTCACGCTGGCCAACCTGGCCAATGCCTATCGCGTGCTGGCCAACCAGGGCCGCTACACGCCTTTGCGCACGCGCTTGGACGAAGCACGCACGCCAGCGCGCGCCACGCAGGTGATGGATGCCGATGCGGCCTGGATCGTCGGTGACATCCTCTCCGACCGCAGTGCGCGCGCGCGTACCTTCGGCCTGGAGAATGCGCTGTCGACGCGGATCTGGACGGCAGTCAAGACCGGCACCTCCAAGGACATGCGCGACAACTGGTGTGTCGGCTATTCCTCGCGTTATACCGTAGGGGTATGGGTCGGAAACGCCTCCGGCGCGCCCATGTGGGACGTGTCCGGTGTGACCGGTGCGGCGCCGGTGTGGCAGGAAGTCATGCAATATCTCCATGAACGAGGCCGCAACGGTGCACGCGATGCGGGCAATGGACCACCCGCAAAACCTGCCGGCGTGCAGGCGCAGACGATTCGTTACGAGCAGGATGTGGAAGCGGCGCGCACCGAATACTTTTTACCGGGCACCGCCCAGGCCGAGATCCGCCTGGCACATGCACGCGATATTCGTCCGGCCATCACTTATCCCACGACAGGCATGCTCGCTGCGCTGGACCCTGATATCCCGGCGGCGCGGCAGCGCATCCGCTTCCGCGCCCAGGGCGCGCCTGCAGGCAGCCGCTGGGTGCTGGATGGGAAGATGATGCCGCAGGAGGTCATGCAATCGGGCAGGGTCCAGGCGCAGAAGGTGGCGGCCAGCGCCACCCCCGCCGGGGAAGAGGCGCTGGACTTCGACTGGATGCCCTGGCCCGGCAAGCATGTGCTGGTGCTGCAGGACAAGCAGGGCAAGCCGCTCGATAGCGTGCGCTTCGAAGTCAGGGGCGCGGTCGTGCGCAATGAACCCAAGGCAGGCGCAACAGCGCGCAAATGAAGCGCGCGGCGCAACCTTGCGCAGATCGCTGATGGCCCTAGCGCTTGCTGCCGCGCTTGCCGGTCTGCAGCAG
Source organism: Herbaspirillum aquaticum (assembly GCF_002213425.1). GTDB lineage: Bacteria > Pseudomonadota > Gammaproteobacteria > Burkholderiales > Burkholderiaceae_D > Herbaspirillum > Herbaspirillum aquaticum. The sequence continues at coordinate 206,369 of NZ_NJGV01000001.1, forward strand.
TTCGCGCATGGCCTGCAAGGGCAGTTCGCGGCTGCGGCCCCGGCGCAGCACCAGGGAAAACTGCGACTGGTAGCCAAACTCGGAAGGCAGCAAGACTTTCAATCGTCCTTGCTCCACCCATGACTGCGCATAGTGCTCCGGCAGGTAGCCGATGTAGCGGCCCGAGAGGATCAGGATCAACTGCGCTTCCATGCTTTCCACCGTGGCCACGCTGCGTTTGAAACCGTGTCGGCTCAATTCTGTCTGGCTCCAGTAACTGCGGCTGACCACGCTCATTTCCGAGACCGCCGAGGCGCGCAGGTTGCGCTGCTGGAAGCAGGGATGCCGGTCGCTGCAATACAGCCACTGCTGCTCGCGGTAGAGCGGCTGGTAGACCAGGCCGTTGGCCTTGGCGGGGAAGAAGCCCACCGCGATGTCGAGGTCATTGTCCAGCAAGCCCTTTTGCAGTTCGTAGGGGCTGCGGATGAGCAGGTTCAGGTGCATGCCCGGAAACCTGCTGGAAAAGACCCCGATGGCCTCCGCCATCGGCAGGGAGGGATCGGTCACCGTCGTATCCAGCACCCCTATCTTCAGCGTGCCGCCCAGTTCGCCCTTGAGCGACTGGGTATAGCGTTCGAAACTGTCCACCTCGCCCAGCACGCGCAGCGTTTCCGAGAGCAGCAGTTCACCCTTGTCGGTGAGCGCGAAACCACCCCGTCCACGCCGGCAGACGGTGAAGCCGACATCGCTTTCCAGCTGGGCCATGTAGGTGCTGATGGCCGAGGTCGTCAGGTTGAGCTCCTGCTGGGCACGGGCAAATCCCTGGTGGCGGACCACTGCGGCAAATATGCGCAGCAACTTGAAATCGATGCCTGGGGTCATGGAGAAATCATCGTTGGAGGGGGAGCGGGGCGCACAAGGGCTGCCCGGAATCAGTTTCGAATTTTAACAACTTATTATTTGAATACAGCTATCTTTTGAGAACTATCGGCCATTGTATATTCGCTTCGTCGCAGCCTGAAGTTGCTGCCAGAACAAGGGTGATACGCAATGTCCAAAGTCTTCCACCAGCCCCAAAGCGGTAACGACATGCCGCGCTTTGCCGGCCGTTCGACCATGATGCGCCTGCCTGCGATGGACAGTGCCGCGGGCCTGGATGCGGCCTTCATCGGCGTGCCGCTGGATATCGGCACCTCCCTGCGCGCGGGCACGCGCTTCGGCCCGCGCCAGATCCGTGCGGAATCGGTGATGATCCGCCCCTACAACATGGCCACCGGTGCCGCGCCTTTCGATTCCCTGTCGGTGGCCGACATCGGCGACGTTGCCATCAATACCTACAACCTGCTCGAATCGGTGCGCGTCATCGAAGCAGCGTATGACGAGCTGATGGCGCATCCGGTCATTCCGCTCACGCTGGGCGGCGACCACACCATCACCTTGCCGATCCTGCGCGCCATTGCACGCAAGCATGGCCCGGTGGGCCTGGTGCATGTCGATGCCCATACCGATACCAATGACGACATGTTCGGCGAGAAGATCGCCCATGGCACCACCTTCCGCCGCGCCGTGGAAGAGGGCTTGCTCGATTGCAAGCGGGTGGTGCAGATCGGCCAGCGCGCGCAAGGCTACGCCAGCGGTGATTTCCAGTGGGGCGTGGACCAGGGTTTCCGCCTGGTGCAGGCCGAGCAATGCTGGCATCGCTCGCTGACACCGCTGATGGAAGAAGTACGCGCCCAGATCGGCGCCGGGCCGGTCTACCTGAGCTTCGACATCGACGGCATCGACCCCGCCTGGGCGCCCGGCACCGGCACCCCCGAAGTGGGCGGACTGACTTCCATCCAAGCCCTGGAAATCGTGCGCGGCTGCCGTGGCATGAATCTCGTGGGCTGTGATCTGGTGGAGGTCTCGCCGCCCTATGACTTGAGCGGCAATACCTCGCAGCTGGGCGCGAACCTGCTCTACGAGATGCTGTGCGTGCTGCCCGGTGTGACCTACCGCTGAGCGGCCCGCCATGGAGCTGAAGATATTTCGCAGCGGCTGGGGCATGCAAGAACCCTGGAGCCGCTGCGTGACCGAACTGCGCGAGGCTGGCTGCAGCGGCCTGGAAGCGCGCCTGCCCATGACGGTGCAGGAGCGGCATGCATTGCGCGATCGCTTGCGCGCCGAGGCGCTGGATTACATCGCCATCGTCTTCAGTGGTGTGGACGTCGTTCCACGCCAGGCTGACCGGCCGGAAATCCATTTGCAGCACCTGGCGCGCGCCTTTGACGCCGCAGCCGAACTGCAGCCGCGTTTCGTGAACCTGCTGGCCGGCAACGACCGCTGGCCCTTGTCGGAACAAGTCGATTTCCTGGGACGGGCGCAGGCCCTGGCTGATGATGCGGGCGTGCCCTGCAGCTTCGAGACCCATCGCGCCAGTTCGCTCTACAGTCCCTGGGTCACGCTGGACATCGTGCGCCAGCTGCCGCGGCTGCGCTATACCGCCGACATCAGCCACTGGGTCGTGGTGTGCGAGCGTTTGCTGGATGATCCGCTGGATGACCTCACGCCCTTCCTTGAGCGCGTACACCATGTGCAGGCGCGCGTGGGCTATGCGCAGGGGCCACAGGTGCCCGATCCCGCAGCCCCCGAATACGCGCCCGAGCTGGCATTCCACCAGCGCATCTGGGAGACGGTCTGGTCCTTCCAGCACGCCAGCGGCCATGCCACCAGCACGCTCACCCCGGAATTCGGTCCGGACGGCTACCTGCACCTGCTGCCCTATACCCGTAGTCCCGTGGCCGACCTGTGGCAGCTCAATCGCTGGATGGCGCAGCAGGAGCGCGCCCATTTCGCACGCTGGTCGCAGCAGCACGCCATCGGCTCTTCGTCATCAACGCAGTCGTCTTCTACCGCAGGAGTTTGAACATGCCTACCGGACAGCGCAATTTCACGGCCTTGCCCGTGATCGATATCAGCGGCCTCTATCGCGACGAGCCGTCACAGCGCCAGGCGGTTGCCGACCAGCTGGGTGCGGCGGCGCGCGAGGTCGGGTTTTTCTACATCACCGGGCACGGGATCGATCCGCAACTCATCGCCGGCCTGCGCGAGGCCAGCCGCGCGCTGTTTGCGCAGCCGATGCCCTGGAAGATGCGCTATTACATCGGCGATGCCTGGGGCCACAAGGGCTACGTGCCCGAGGGCGAAGAGGTCTACTCCAAAGGCCGGCCCGATCACAAGGAAGCGTTCGACATCGGTTTCGAGGTACCGGATGACCATCCGCTGGTGCTGGCCGGCACGCCCCTGATCGGCAACAACAAGTGGCCCGAGCTGCCAGGTTTCAAGGCGGCCGTGTCCCGCTATTACGAGGCGGTATTCGCGCTTGGCCGTACCTTGTTCCGTGGCTTCGCGCTGGCGCTGGGGCAGCCCGAGGATGCCTTCGAGTCCCTGGTGACCTGTCCGCCCTCGAAGCTGCGCCTGATCCATTATCCGGTCGACCTGGAAGCGGTCGATGCGCCCGGTATCGGTGCCCACACGGATTACGAATGCTTCACCCTGCTGCTGGCCGACCAGCCCGGCCTGGAAGTGATGAACGACGAGGGCGCCTGGATCGACGCGCCGCCTTGTTCGGTGGCAGGTGAGGAAGCCTTCGTCATCAATATCGGCGACATGCTCGAAGTGATGACCGCAGGCGCATTCCCGGCCACGTCCCACCGCGTGCGCAAGGTGCAGCAGGAACGCTATTCCTTCCCGCTGTTCTTCGCCTGCGACTATCACACGCGCATCCGCCCCTTGCCGCAATTTGCCAACGGATCCGGGGACGCCGGCAGCTATGGCGAACTCTCCATCGGCGAGCATATGTATTCGCAGGCCCAGCAGACTTATACCTACCTCAAGCGCAAGGTGGAAGCGGGCGAGTTGGCGATGTCTGCCGATGCACTCAAGCCTGGCAGTTTTGGTTATACCCGGCCCAGGACGCCGGCTGGTCCTTGACCCATCGTCCTTTTTTCTTTCGCTCTTTTTCTTTTCTCCAGCCGCTCACAGAAGGAGTCCAGCGCCATGACCCATCCCCTCCGCAGTATTTCGTTCAAGCGCAACCTGTTCACGCTGGTCCTCTCGGCCGTGCTGCCGGTGGCAGCGTTCGCGCAGACCATGGTCCCCGGCCAGCTCAAGGTCGGCATGGAAATCACTTATCCTCCTTTCGAATCCTGGCAGGGCGACAAGGTCGTCGGTTTCGATCCGGACATGGCCGAGATGCTGGGCCGGGAATTGAAGCTCAAGCCGTCCTTTGTCGATACCAAGTTTCCCGGCCTGATCCTTGGCCTGGGCGGCGGCCAGTTCGATGCCGTCATCTCCGGCATGTACATCACGCCCGAGCGCACTGCCCAGGCCGATGCCATTGCCTACGGCAAGACCGGTGCGGCCATCATGGTGGCCAAGGATGGGGGCGTGATGCCCAGGACTGAAAACGACCTGTGCGGCCTCAAGGTCGGCCTGCAAGCGGGGACCAGCTGGGTCAACGCCTTGAAGAAACTCTCGGCCGAATACTGTGTGCCGCAGGGCAAGCCGGCGGTAGTCGTGAGCGAATTCCCGACCGCGCCGGAAGCCTCGCAGGCCCTGCTGTCGAGGAACATCCAGGCTCAGATGGAAATCGCTGGTGCCGCCAAGATGCTGGCAGAGCGCAGCAAGGGGCGCATCGTCATCAGCTCGCAAGCCCTGGTGTATCCGCAGACGCTGGGCATCTACGTCAAGAAGGGCAATACCGCCCTGTACCAGGCCTTGCAGAAAGCGCTGGCGGCAGGCCAGGCCAGCGGCGACTATGCGGCGCTCATCAAGAAATACGATCTTGAGCCCGTGGCGGTAGCCAAGTAACGTCGACCTTGACTCACCGGGAGCCCTCGCATGGCATTGGATTGGTCGTATTTCTGGTCCCTCTTTTCGATGGGGATCTTCTGGCGCGCGTGTCTCACGGTGGTCGAGCTGGGTTCGCTGGTATGGGTGCTGGGCATGGCGCTGGGCTTCTTGCTGGCCTGCGCCCGCACCTCCGAGACGCGCTGGATCAACTGGGCCGCCGGCCTGTATATCTGGCTCTTCCGCAGCCTGCCGCTGCTGGTCGTGGTGGTGGTGGTCTTCAACCTGCCGCAGATTTTCCCGCTGACCCGCGCCGTTGTGGGTGATCCCTTCTTTGCCGGGCTGGTGGCCATGGTGCTCACCGAGGCCGCCTACATGGCCGAGATCCACCGCGGCGGCCTGCAGTCGGTCGCCCGCGGTCAGCGCGAGGCCGCACGCGCCCTGGCGCTGGGCCTGTTCGGCACGATGCGGCTGATCGTCATCCCGCAAGCGTTCCGGATCGCCTTGCCCACCCTCATCAACGAATACGTCACCATCATCAAGCTGACTTCGCTGGTATCGGTGATCTCCTTGCCTGAGTTGCTGATGACGGGCCTGCGCCTGTATTCGCAGAATTTCCTGGTGATGGAAACCCTGCTTGGCGTGGCCGTGTATTACGTCTTGCTGGTGACGCTCTTCAGCACGCTGCTGGGTTGGTTCGAGCGCCGGCTGGATCTGCAGAAGCGCCGTCCCGCAACCCTCGGCGAGGCCGACTGCGCGGCCTTGCGCAAGCAGCTCGGCAACTTGCGGGTCGCACCAGCGGCGAGCCAGGCGCCAGGCCAGCCTAGCGCATTGGAGCTGGTCAACATCCACAAAGCCTATGGCCCGCATCAGGTTCTCAAAGGCGTGAACCTGAGCGTGGGCAAGGGCGAGGTGATTTCCATCATCGGACCCTCGGGTTCCGGCAAGACCTCGCTGATCCGCACCATCAATGCGCTGGAAAAGATCGACCAGGGCGAGATCATTCTCTTCGGCGAAGGCTATATCAGCGCCAATGCCTCGCTCGACAGCAGGCTGGTGCGCAATGGCATCAGCCGCATCGGCATGGTGTTCCAGGGCTTCAACCTGTTCCCCCACCTGAGCGTGCTGGAGAACGTGTTGCTGGCACCGCGTTACCATCATGAGCCGGGCGATCCGGCGCTGCGCCAGACCCAAGCGCTGCAACTGCTGGACAAGGTGGGCCTGCTGGCGCACCAGCACAAATACCCGCACCAGCTCTCCGGTGGGCAGCAGCAGCGGGTGGCCATCGCCCGCGCCTTGGCCATGTCGCCTGAGGTGATGCTCTTTGACGAACCCACCTCGGCACTGGACCCCGAGCTGGTCGGCGAGGTCTTGAAGGTGATCCAGGATCTGGCCCAGGAGGGCATGACGATGGTGATCGTCACGCATGAGATGGACTTTGCGCTGACCATCTCGGACCGGGTGCTCTTCATGGAAAACGGCCTGGTCCAGCTGGATGCCTCGCCCCGGCACATCCGCCAGGCAACGACCACCGACGCCGCGACGCTGCGCGTGCGCCGCTTCATGGGATTGGACACTTGAAATGACGATGACTAATGACGAACCCAGCCTGCGCCGCGACCTCGCCGCCGCATATCGGCTGGCCGCGCTGTTCGGCTGGGATGACACGCTCTACACGCATTTCTCGGTACGGTTGCCGCGCGCGGCCAATGCGTCGCCGGAGGATGATCGTTTCCTGATCAATCCCTTCGGGATGATGTTCGACGAAGTGCGCGCCAGCGATTTGCTGGTGGTCGACCTGCAGGGGCGCGTGGTCTCCGGCAGTGCCGATTACAACGTCGCCGGCTTCACCATCCACAGCGCAGTACACATGGCCCGTGAGGATGCGCATTGCGTCCTGCACACCCACACGCTGCCCGGCATGGCGGTGGCAGCCTGCGAGCAGGGGCTGCTGCAGCTCAACCAGATCAGCACCGAGTTCTACCAGCGGGTCGGCGTGCATGCCTATGAGGGCGTGGCCTTCGATCTGGATGAACGCACGCGCATTCAACAATCGCTGGGCAACAACATCGCCTTGCTGTTGCGCCATCACGGCCTCTTGTCAGTGGGGGCCACGGTGGCCGATGCGTTCGCGATCATGTTTTACCTCAATCGCGCGTGCGAGATCCAGATGGCTGCGGCACAAATGGCCTCGGTGGCTGGGCCGGTCACCGAGATCCCGGCGCACCTGAGCCAGCACGCCTGCGAGCAGCTGCAAAGCGTCGAGCATGAGCGCCAGATCCTGTGGCAAGCCTGGTTGCGTCGCCTGGACCGGATCGATCCTTCCTACCGCGACTGAGGGCCACACCCATGCCGACCCTGTTGATTTGCAGCGCGACCGATGACCTCAGCGACCTGCACGTGGTGTTTCGTGAAGAGGCTGCGCGCCGCATGCCGGCGCTGCAGGTGCGGCTGTGGCCGGACCTGCCTGATCCGGACGATGTGGAGGCGGTTGCCGGCTGGTATCCGCCGGCCGGGGTTATCGAGCGCTTGTCCAATCTGCGCCTGATTTCTTCGATTGCGGCCGGAGTCGATCATGTGCTCGATGCCGCGCGGGCTCACCCTGACGTGCCGCTGTGCCGTATCGTCGATCCCGCACTGGCCGCAGGCATGGCTGAATACGTGCTGTGGGCCGTGTTGTATTACCACCGTGCGCTGGACCAGGCGTTGCAGCAGCAAGTGCAGCGTGTGTGGAAGATTCCGTCGCAAAAGCCGGCGCATCAGACGCATGTTGGCCTGATGGGGCTGGGTGCGCTCGGTAGCCATCTGGCCGGCGTGTTGCGCGGTCAGGGTTTCACGGTCAGTGGCTGGTCGCGTTCGGCACATCACATCGAGGGCGTGAGGACTTATGCCGGGGACGATGCGCTTCATGCCTTCCTGCAGGCACCCGATATCGTGGTCTGCCTCTTGCCGCTGACCGATGCCACCCGCAAGCTGCTGGGGCGCGACGTATTTGCGGCGATGAAGCCGGGCGCAGCGCTGGTGCATTGCGGCCGGGGAGAGCACCTGGTGGAGGAGGACCTGTTGATGGCATTGGACCGGCAGCATTTGCGCGGGGCCGTGCTGGATGTCTTTGCGCAGGAGCCGTTGCCCGCATCAAACGCGCTGTGGTCGCACCCGCGCGTGGTGGTTACGCCGCATATGGCGTCGAGTGCGCAGCCTTCGGTCATCGTCGGGCAGATTCTGGATAACTTGCAGCGGCTGCGCCGTGGAGAGGCTGCGTTGCATGAGGTTGATCGGAGCCGGGGATATTAGAAGAGGAGGGCGGTGCTGACCTGGAATTGCGTATCCGCTCATGGCGAGAGAGGAAATGACTAGTCACCAAATTCATATTGCAGTTCATGGACATGGGCTTAATCCATATAATGCCTTAGGTCGGTGGTGGTATGGCAAGCCTGATTGGGCAAAGAATCTTCAAATCAACATTGGCGGTAAAGCGGCTAGCGGAGTTGGTAATGACTAATGTCGAAAAAAATAATTTGTTTAGTCACACTGACCTGGAGTATCCAGTTTTAATGTCCGGCCAAGGGTACATGTCAATATTCAAAGATGCTGACGCTTTGACTACTTGCTCGAGTACTGCTTTTGAGAATTCTGTATATCAGAAGTCGAATTTTATCGATACTTCAGGAGCGCAGTTCCGAGTTTCTTCTGTCGAGAAGAAAGGGTTTGCTAAACCTTTTTTTGGTTTTCGCCTGATGACGGCTCGTCAGATGATTGTTGATTTAAGTTTTTTGAAGATGGGAGATCTAACTTTTTCTGATGTTGTCAGGGAAGTTTCGAACACTATAAAAAATTCGAATTTGGGTGCTGATCCAGATTTCTTTGAGGGAATAGTGGTGTCTTCGAAAACGACCAAAGAATTCTTTGAGGCGTTGGCTAAGTAGACTGCGGATACCTTTTCAATTACCTCAGGAATTAGATGGGCGCTCGACTTGTCGGTGTGCGAGCTTTTTATAGGCGGGACTCCTGCTTTAGTTGCATCGGTAAGCTGTACGTTGGGGGTGCCGCCAGTCACCTTCGGTGATTTCATCTTTATGGAATACAGACGCAAGGGAAAGATGATTGATCAGTTCTGTGAGTGACGTCGTCGAAAAGTTTTTTGCTGGTGACGCGAGAGAAGTTGAGTGCGTATCGAGCTGAGCAATAGTTTTGTGCAAACAGGTGTGCGCGCCGTGCAATGGCAGGTCCTTGATACCCGGAAGCGAAAGCATTTGAAGACGGCCGAGGTGTTCAACTAAATATGGATTCGACCTTTAAAGGCTTCATTGATTGAGTAAATATATAAACAATTCTTTCGAAGTCGTGTTTGAAAAGGTGCCACCACAGAAGATTGGTGAGCTTGTTAGCGAGCTTCTATCTCATGCGGGCGAGACTGAATGTATCGAATTTTCCGAGGAAAACGCAGGGGGAGATAGTCGTGCGTTTACCCCAGATGAGCTGGCTGACAAGCTATCGACCGGGCCGGACTTGACGGCGATGATTCGTGTACGACGCTTCAACACAAGTGCTGCGATTATTGATCTTGTGCTGATGAGAGCGATCAAGTATGACAACATCATTGATCTGGAGATTAGCTTCGACATCGATGATGGGGGAAAATCAACGGAGATAATGCAAGCTTTGCATCAGTATGCATTGGGCATCGCAAGCTCGTTTTCGACGGGCGATGTGTACGGTGGAATGGAGCCTGCTAGGGATTGTGCGACCAGATACTTTACAAATTCCAAGTCTGGCCCACTCCCATTTAGCGAGGATTAGATTCGGCAAACAACTCAGTAAGTGGGCTTGATCCACAGGGAGCGTCGAGCGCGTTCTTGGATACTGGGAAGGCAGTTTGGAATACCGGGGTCAACGTTGTTGAAGGCAGTGTGAACCTTCTGAGTGGTGTCTTACCTGGCGGCCCAGATTACTACGCATTTGCCAACGGCGCTCGATTGGACTATGACACGCCAGTGTTTGGGGAAACCCTTGAGTTGCTAATACCTTTGAAATTGGCGGGTGCCGGCACCACTGGGCGAAGGGCGTCAGCCGGAGTGGCCGAAGGCGAAGCAATGTTCGGCATGTGCTTCGTTGCAGGGACTTCGATTCAGACCCCGGCTGGTATCAGGAATATCGAGGATATCCAAGTAGGAGATGCTGTTTACTCCGCACAGCCAGGAACGAACCAGCTGACGCAGAAGCCTCTTGTCCGAGTATTCCATAATTCCGATCGGCCGATCATTCGCGTGACGATATCTGATCGGGATCGCCGCTCGCAGGTCTTTGGCGTTACGCCGGAGCATCCGTTTTGGGTAATTGGAAAGGGCTGGATTCCTGCGCATCAGTTGCGGAACGGTGATGCACTACAGGGCATTGATCAAGAGGGATGGCATGTAATTGCTGTCGTCGATAGCGGCGAGCGAGCTGATACCTTCAACTTTGAAGTACAGGAGTTACACAACTAATTCGTGGGCCAGCAGGGTGTCTTAGTCCACAATCAATCAAGATTGAAAGGTGGCGAGAATCCGGCTGCGCGCGTGGTAGGGAAGCCCATAAGAACTATAAGAATGCGCTTGGTGATGATGGCTATGAGTTCAATAAAGCCTTGCCAGGCGGAAGTAGACCTGATGCTTTGAACTACACAAATAATACGGTTCGTGAGTTAAAGCCCGATAATCCTGATGCAATGAGGCAGGGATGGAGGCAGCTTGAAAATTATGCCAAAGAGCTGGAAGAGTTGACCGGGCAACTTTGGAATAAAGTTTTGGATACCCATAGAAGATGATTGAAAAAACAAAATTCAAGAAAATATTCGGTGAGGTATTTTCCGGGTCTGGCTTTGCGAAAAAGGGCCAGAGGTGGTTGTTGCCTGGTAAAGACGCCATCGTGGTTGTTAACCTCCAGAAGTCCGATTTTGCTGAGAAATTTTATGTGAATATCGGTATCTGGTTAAGAGCTCTAGGAGAATCTGAATTCCCCCAAGAGAATCATTGCCAAATTCAAGTGCGGCTTGGCAGTCTATTTGCCGAACATGTCTCGTTGATTGATAAGGCATGTAGCTTGGAGCTCGCCGAACAATCAGATATTGACGAACTTCTGACTATTTTGAGAGAGCGGTTAGTACCCTTCTGTCGGCTTTCACTGACCTTGGAGGGGTTGCGACAACACGCGGAAGCTAAGCTCTTTGTTGGCGCCTTGATCTTTAAACAGGCCAGGGATTTACTTGAAATAGCATAGCGATTGGGGCAGTTGTCGCCAAACAGTGCTCCTAACGGCGGCATCCTTACTCAACTGATGGACAGCTATACGGGTGACAACCGCAGTGTGACGTGGTCGGAGACCGGCGCAGTCTTTGGCAATCCAAGGCGCTTGATGAGTGTCAGTATCGGGACAGCTTGGTTGTCACTTCTGGACGCGTAAAAATGGGGATGGGGTGACATGGTAAAGCGATCTCAGAGGCAGAAGTCTGATGGCCGCTGAATAGAGTGTGCTTAACCGGCAGCGATATAAAGATGGAATTTACCAATTGGATCAAAAATAAGTCATCCCTGATTTCAGGGATGCATGATCGCGGCTATAGATTATGTGCATCCGATGATGAAAATCATTGTGTTTTCTATCCGGAGATCAGGTTAAAAATTTTTCCAAAAATAACGCTTTCGCAATGGGATGAGAGCACCTTTCGAAGTGCAATAATTTTATGCTCACGAGATGTGGCTGAAGAATTTCGTGAAAAAGATTTGTGGCTTGATGAGATGCCAGGTTTGGAAGGGAATTCGATTGGCGTATTGTCCGTGGAGCTGCTATGGCTGCGTTGGAACAACAACCCGGACTTGATGCAAAACTACCGCGATGACTATCGGAAATCATTTGAATCTGGATGCATGAGATTTTTTGAAGACCTGGATACATTCGGAATTCCATTCATTTCTTCGCTATCGAGGCCTGATCCATTGGCGAATGCCCTCGAAAATATTGATGAATATCCGGCTAACATAATGCAGGGGGGAAAGCCGAGATCGGCTGATCCATTTATCTATTCGGCTATTTTGTCCATGCGCAATGGTGAAATCGCTCAGGCGAAAGAGGCCCTGAAAAAAGGTGAGCTGAAATATGCATGTGTTAATCCCGATATCGAATGGCAGCACAGACGATCCTTAAATTACAAAGAGAGAATGCGTCGAATTTTGCGAGCGTAAGGAAATAGGCTGTGCTGCTCGATTGGCAGCGACATGGCTTTGATTCGAAAAAGCGGCATGACGCGTGTTTTCCGTGGTGGAATTAAAAGCTCCCTCGGGAGCAGATCTTGAGAAGACGTTCCTCAGGCGCAGAAAATGTAGCTGAAACGGAATATTGCCCGGCTAGCATCGTGCAGATACAGCCACCCGGATTTCTAGGAATGCGAACACATGAACACGTTTGATCAACGACTTATCACTCTGATTCGTCAGCTCATTTCATGGCTAGTCGCGGGTGATTACGAAGCGGCCCAGCGCCGTTCACGCGGTATTCGCCTTTCCGCCGACCTGATGCGTGATGCTGTCTTGAGATACGGTCGGACGTTGGTTATTCCGCCCGACACTGCATTCGCCGGTATCGATGCGATTGAAGTCAGGAATGCCGTTAGCCCAACCTGGTCTGTTCGCTTTGATCTTTGGACGGCTGAGGAGGGCCGGTCAGACCTCTCGTTGGAATGCACGTTAATCGACCGCGGTGCAGGCCATATTGATTTGGAGATTGATAATTTGCACTCGCTTTGAGCTTGATCCTGCCGCGAGACACAAGATGAGATGGAGTTAGCCGTCGAGTAACTGGTGCAGGCCGGGCTCGTAGTATCCCTGGCATTTGACTGAGATTTGAGGGAGCCAGGGCGTTCGCCCCAAACGCAAAAGTCCGGTTGATTTTCATCAACCGGACTTTTATGTTTTGCTGCGCACGGAGGACCTCGGTCACGTCCCGCGACCCCGTCCGGCCTTGCAAGGCCGGACTTTCTCGTCCCTCCCGCAAGGCGCGCAGGCGCCTTGCTCGTGGTCCCCAAAACACAAAAGGCCGACTGACTTTCGTCAATCGGCCTTTTCTATTTTGGTGCCCACGGAGGGACTCGAACCCCCACACCTCGCGGCACATGGACCTGAACCATGCGCGTCTACCAATTCCGCCACGTGGGCCTTCTGCAAATGCGTTCAAACTGCATTGCTTGAAAGAGGCTGCATTCTAAGCGACAACTTTTAAGTTGTCACCTATTTTTTAAAGTTTTTTATTCCAAAAAAACTAATAAAAAAATCGACGCTCAAGAGAGAAGAAGACCCCTGAATCCTAACAAATTGAAGAAGTGACTTTCGAAGAAAACCACCAAAAAATTAAACTATTTTCTGACCGAAGAAACGCAAAAGGCTGGTCGATTTTCATCGACCAGCCTTTTATGTCTGGTGCCCACGGAGGGACTCGAACCCCCACACCTCGCGGCACATGGACCTGAACCATGCGCGTCTACCAATTCCGCCACGTGGGCCTTCTGCAATCAGCGGTGACTTGCTGTGCTTGAAAGAGGCTGCATATTAAGGCCTATCAGGCTGATGGTCAACACCTAATTGAGAAATTTTTTATTATTTTTTCTCCAGCCCCGTCACATGCAACAGATCAAGCGCATCAGCCCCCCAGATAAGCCTCCACCACCTTCGGATTGCCCAGCAGATTCGCACCACTATCCTCCAGCACAATCTTGCCCGTCTCCAGCACATAGCCGCGTTGCGCAATGCGCAGCGCCTGGCGCACGTTCTGTTCCACCAGCAGCACCGTCATGCCGGTCTTGTTGATCTCCTGCACGATGCGGAAGATTTCCTGGATGATCAGCGGGGCCAGCCCCATCGACGGTTCATCCAGCAACAGAACCTTGGGCTTGGCCATCAGCGCACGGCCAATGGCCAGCATTTGCTGCTCACCACCCGAGAGATTGCCCGCCAGTCCGGCCGCACGGTTCTTCAAGACCGGAAAGAGGGAATACACCCACTCCAGGTCACGTGCCACGCCGTCCTTGTCCTTGCGCGTATAAGCGCCCAAGGCCAGGTTCTCTTCCACGGTCAGCGTGGTCAGCGTGGCGCGGCCTTCCGCCACCTGCACCACGCCGGATTCGACGATGCGGTGCGGCGACATCTGCAGCAGGTCCTGCCCGTTGAGCAGCACACGGCCGCGCTGCGCCTTCACCAGGCCGGAAATGGCCAGCAGCGACGTGCTCTTGCCGGCGCCATTGGCACCGACCAGGGCCGTGATCTCGCCTTCGTTCAGGGACAGGCTGATGCCCTTGACCGCTTCAATGTGGCCATAGGCCACCGCCAGGTCCTCGACCTGCAAAATGGGTTGCTTGTTGCCGCTGGCGCTCATGCTTCTTCCTTGCCGAGATAGGCCTCGATCACTTCCTGGTTGTTCTTGATCTGGTCCGGGGTACCCTCGGCGATGATCTTGCCGAAGTTCAGCACCGCAATGCGCTCGCACAGTCCCATGACGAAACGCATGTCATGCTCGATCATGAAGATGGTGAAACCGCGCGCCTTGATGTTGACGATCTCGCTCATCAGCTCGGTCTTCTCGGCCGGGTTCATGCCGGCCACCGGCTCGTCCAGCAACAGCAGCTTGGGCTTGGTCGCCAGCGCACGGGCGAACTCCAGCTTGCGCTGCTCGCCATAGGAGAGGCTGTCGGCCAGCATGTGCGCCTTGTGATCCAGGCGCACCCAGGACAGCAGTTCCAGTGCGCGTTCGCGCGCTTGCTTCTCGGCCTCGCGGAAGCCGCCGAGGTTGAAGAGCATGCTGGCCACGCCATAGTTCAGGTGCTCGTGCATGCCGACCACCACGTTCTCCAGCAGCGTCATTTCCTTGAACACGCGGATGTTCTGGAAGGTGCGGGCAATGCCGCGCTCGGTGATCTTGTGCGGGGCGACGGCGCCGATGTCGTCGTCATTGAAGCGGATGCTGCCGGAGGAGGCGCGCAGCAGGCCCGTGATGAGGTTGAAGACCGTGGTCTTGCCGGCACCGTTGGGGCCGATCAGGCCGAAGATCTCGCCTTCCTTGACGTTGAAGTTCACACCCTGCAGCACTTGCAGGCCGCCGAAGTTCTTGCTGATGTCGTTCAGTTGTAAAAGCATTACTTCACCTTCTTCTCAGCGTTGCGGCCCAGGAAGGCGCGGATGCGGCGCGGGTCCCAGATGCCCTTGGGCAGGTACAGCACCACCAGGATCAGGATCAGGCCATTGATGGCCAGGCGGAAGTCCTTGAAATGACGCAGCACTTCCGGCAGCAGCGAGAGAATGGTCGAGCCGATCATCGGTCCGATCAGGTTGCTGGTGCCACCGAAGACCGCCATGGTCAGGATGTCGACCGCGTTCTCGAAACCATAGTTGTTGGGGCCGATGGTGAAGGTGAAGTGCGCGTTGAGGCCACCAGCGACACCTGCAATGGCGGCACCGATGACGAAGGCCAGCAGCTTGTAGCCGGCCACGTTCACGCCCATCAGGCGCGCTGCGACTTCATCTTCCTTGATGGCCTCGAAGGCGCGGCCGGTCTTGGAGCGGCGCAGGCGGGCCAGCGCATAGATCGTCACGCCCAGGAGCAGCACGATGTGCCACCACTCGGTGATGGGCGGCACACCGTTCAGGCCCATCGGGCCACCGGTGATCTCCAGGTTGAGGACGATGACGCGGACCACTTCGCCAAAGCCCAATGTTGCCATGGCCAGGTAGACGCCGGAGAGACGCAGCGTCGGGATGCCGATCACCAGCGCCACCAGCGAGGGCAGCACGCCGCCCGCTGCCAGGGCGATAGGGAAGGGCATGTCGAACTGCATCGTCAACAGCGACGCGGTGTAAGCACCGATGCCCATGAAGGCCGCATTGGCCAGCGACAGCAGGCCGCAGGACAGCGTGACGTAGATCGAGAGTGCCAGCATGGCGTTGACGCCGATGCTGAAAATGACCGTGTTGTAGGTGGCCCAGAAGCCATCCCACCATTCCATGAAGCCCATCTTATGCCTTCCTTTCCAGCACTTTGCCGAACATGCCGGAGGGTTTTACCAGCAGGATCAGGAACAGGAGGCCAAACGCCACCGCATCGCGGAAGTCGCTGGAGATATAGGCCACCGTCAGCACCTCGGCAAAGCCGAGGAAGAGGCCACCGATCATGGCGCCACGGATATCGCCCATGCCGCCCAGGATGATGACGGCGATGCCCTTGTGCAGCATCGGCTGTCCCATGAAGGGCGAGATCGCATTGAAGGACACGCCCACCAGCACGCCGGCCGCGCCACCCAGGGCCGCAGCGGCAAAGGAGGTCAGCAGGAACAGGCCTTCGACGTTGATGCCCAGCAGGTAAGCCGCCTTGGGCGACTCGGCGATGGCGCGCAGCGCGCGGCCGAGCTGGGTCTTGCGCATCACGCCCAGCAGCACCACCATCAGCACGAAGGCGATCACGATAATCGCCACCTGCACGGCGGTGATGTGCAGGTTGCCCAGGCTCACGCTGTCTTCAGGGATGGTGCCCTGGGGGAAGCGCTTGTTCTCGGCACCGAAGATGCCCTGCGAGATGTTGGTGATCATGATGGCCACGCCAATGGTGGCGATCATCGGGATCAGGTGGGGTGCATTGCGGCGGCGCAGTGGTTTCAGGACCAGCACGTCGATGATGAGGCCGAGGGTACCGGTGGCCACCATGGCCAGCAGCAGGGCGACCCACAGGGGGAGGGCCATCTGCTCCACCAGCAGCAGGGCGGCATAGCTGCCCAGCATGAAGATGGCGCCGTGCGAAAGATTGATCACGCCCAGGACGCCAAAGACCAGCGTGAATCCGAGCGCGAAGAGCGCGTACACGCTGCCCAGCGAGAGGGCATTGATGAGCTGTTGTTCTAACATGGGAACCTGCAATAGGTGAGGGGACGCCGGGCGCCGCGTGGCGCCCGATGACTTGCGAACGGTCGCCGCCGGTGGACCGGCAGCGACCGTCTTTACAGCCTTGGGCTGCTTACTTCAGCAGGACGAACTTGCCGCCCTTGGCGATGTTGACGATGGCTTCCTGGTCCGCATCGAAGCCGACCTGCTTGCCTGCCACCGCCGGTGCTGCACGGAAGGCGAACTTGCCGGTGGCGCCGTCGATCTTGACTGCCGGCAGCGCGGCGCGCAGGGCGTCACGGTCCTTGGCCAGGTTGCCGGAGAGCTTCACGCTCTTGATCGCATCGGCCATGATGTACATGGCGTCATAGGCTTGCGCGGCGAACTGGTCAGGGTCGGAACCGAACTTGGCCTTGTAGGCGGCAATGAACGCCTTGTTGGCCGGGGTCTGGTTCTCGGCCGACCAGGGGCTGCCCATCAGGGTGTTGTCGCCGGCATCCTTGGCGATCTCGAACAGCTTGGGCGAGTTCAGGCCGTTGCCGCCGATGAAGGGCTGCTTCATGCCCAGCGCGCGGGTCTGCAGGATGATGTTGGCGGCTTCTTCAGCCAGGCAGGAGCAGACGATGGCGTCCGGGTTGCCGGCCTTGATCTTGGTCAGCTGGGCCTTGAAGTCGACGTCGCCCTTGGCATAGGCCTCGGTGGTGGTGACGGGGATCTTCTGCTGTTCCAGGGTGGCCTTGAAGACGTCATAGCCGGACTTGGTGAAGGCGTCGTCGTTACCGTAGATCACGGCAACCTTCTTGATGCCGAAGTGCTTCACGGCCGCCTTGACGGTGACGGGCAGCACGTCGGCTTCCATCACGGAATTGCGGAAGGTGAAGGGACCCATGGCAGTGATGCCGTCAGCGGTATTGCTGGTGCCGAACACCACCACCTTGGCGGCGTTGGCGATCGGGTCGGCAGCGAAGGCCGAATTCGACAGGGTGGGGCCGAAGACAGCCAGTACCTTGTCCTGGAAGATCAGCTTCTTGAAGACGTTGATGGCTTCTTCCTTCTTGCCTTGTTCGTCTTCGATCACCAGGGCCAGCTTGTCGCCGTTGACGCCGCCCTTGGCATTGATTTCTTCGGAAGCCAGCGTGAAGCCGTTCTTGATGGCCACGCCATATTTGGCGGCCGGGCCGGTCAGGGCTTCGGCCACGCCCAGCTTGATGTCGGCGGCCAGTGCGGCCGAGGACAGGGTGGCACCGATCAGCAGGGCCGGAATGGTCTTGAGCATGGTATTGAATTGCATCGAGTTCTCTCCTCAGTTAGATATTGTAGAAATCGTCCGCATCACGGAGCACCGTGCGCAACAGCGCGGCGCGACGTCATGTGGCGATTCCTTCATCGAGGATGATGCAAAAGACGCCCGGGATGGCCGGGACTTGTGCTCCATCCTCTGAAGACCGTTGTGTGGTCTCTTTCGATACAGCCGCCACAGCATACCCGAAAAGGCAGGCTGCGCCAGCAATTACAACCCGCTGCAACGCACCCGGGTAGGGCGCGCCACAGTGGCATGCGAAGTTCGTCCGGCCAGCGGACGAGGGTGGTGCGAGATAGTGCTTAGTTCAGTTCCTTGCGCAGTTGCGCAATGGCTGCACGTACCTGGTTGGGTGCGGTGCCGCCGATGTGGTCACGCGCGGCTACCGAGCCTTCCAGCGTCAGCACGGCAAACACGTCTTCCCCGATCAGCTCGGAGAAGGCGCGCAGGTCGGCCAGCGACAGGTCGGCCAGGTCGCAGCCCTTGTCCACGCAGGTACGCACGGCGTGCGCCACGGCTTCGTGGGCGTCGCGGAAGGGCAGGCCCTTCTTGACCAGGTAGTCGGCCAGGTCGGTCGCCGTGGCGTAGCCTTGCAGGGCGGCCGCGCGCATGGCTTCGGGCTTGACGCTGATGCCGCGCGCCATGTCGGCGAAGATGCGCAGGGTATCGGTGAGCGTGTCGACGGTGTCGAACAGCGGTTCCTTGTCTTCCTGGTTGTCCTTGTTGTAGGCCAGGGGCTGGCCCTTCATCAGGGTCAGCAGGGCGATCAGGTGGCCGTTGACGCGGCCGGTCTTGCCGCGCGCCAGTTCGGGTACGTCCGGGTTCTTCTTTTGCGGCATGATGGACGAGCCGGTGCAGAAGCGATCGGCGATGTCGATGAAGCCCACGCGCGGGCTCATCCAGATCACCAGCTCTTCGGACATGCGCGAGATGTGCGTCATCACCAATGCAGCGGCGGCGCAGAATTCGATGGCGAAGTCACGGTCCGAGACGGCGTCCAGCGAGTTGCGGCAGACGTCGTCGAAGCCCAGGGTCTTGGCCACGCGCAGGCGGTCGATCGGGAAGGTGGTGCCGGCCAGGGCGGCTGCGCCCAGCGGCAGGCGGTTGATGCGTTTGCGGGCGTCGATCATGCGTTCGGCATCGCGGCCGAACATCTCGACATAGGCCAGCACGTGGTGGCCGAAGGTGATCGGCTGCGCCACCTGCATGTGGGTGAAGCCCGGCAGGATGGTGTCGGCGTGCTGCTCGGCCAGGTCCAGCAGGGCCAGGCGCAACTCGCGCAGCAGGCCGATGATGTCGTCCACCGCGCCGCGCATGTAGAGGCGGATGTCGGTGGCCACCTGGTCGTTGCGCGAACGGCCGGTATGCAGGCGCTTGCCGGCGTCGCCGACCAGTTCGGTCAGGCGCTTTTCGATGTTCAGGTGGACGTCTTCCAGGTCCAGCAGCCATTCGAACTGGCCGGACTCGATTTCACCCTTGATCTGGGCCATGCCACGCTGGATCTCGGCGTAATCGGCCGCGCTGATGATGCCCTGGTGGGCCAGCATCTCGGCATGCGCCAGCGAGCCCTGGATGTCGACCTGGGCCATGCGGTTGTCGAAGAACACCGATGCGGTATAGCGCTTGACGAGATCGGAGACGGGTTCAGAAAAGCGAGCCGACCAGGCTTCGCCCTTTTTAGCAAATTGGTCTGTCATATTGGGAATTCCGGAGAATGGGCGATTATAGCAAGCACAACTGCGCCAAGCCACGGCCATGCAGCCGGAAATGCTGCGGCACGCGGATTTTTCGCATTTCATCACCGGCCAGTCGCACGCTTTTTTCATCCGTTCCCAGCGGGTGGTGATGGAAAGCTTTTTACGCCGTCAAACCAGCCAAAGTTTCCATGTGGCATCATTTTTGCTTGTTGTTTTTGCGCAAGCTCTCCTGCGGCGGCAAAAAGCCATGGGCTCCTGACATTTGCTGACGCTATACTCAAGGTGCGATGACTGATCCGGGTGAAGTTCTGCAGGTTTCCGGAGAAGAACAGGGCTGCCAGCCACGGCGCAGCCAGGATGATGCCGGCACCCGTCGGTGTCGTGGGGGTATCGTCCGGCTGCACATGCCACGGGGGTGGTCCTGTCAAGCGCTCAAGAGAGATGGTTGGGGGTCGTCTTACAGGAGAGAAGCATGAATTTGGAAGCACTGTTTCAGCAGCAAACTGCCTTGCCGAGCATTCCCAAGGTGGTGCAGGAAGTCATCGAAAGTTTCAACAATGATTCGGTCTCGATTGAAGAGATCGCCAAGAAGCTGGCCGCCGACCAGGTCTTGAGTGCCAAGATCCTGCGCCTGGCCAATTCATCCTATTACCACGTCTCGCGCACCATCGGCACCGTCGATGATGCGGTGCTGATGCTGGGTTTCATGACAGTGCGCACGCTGGTGGTGAGCACCGGCATGGCCGGCAGTTTCAAGAAGTTGCCCGGCGTGGACCTGAAGCTGTTCTGGCGTTACAGCCTCGATACGGCCATCGTCGCCAAGTGGCTGGCCAAGCAGAAGCAGGTCAAGCTCAATTCCGATTTCGCCTTCACGGTGGGCCTGATGCACGCCATCGGCCAGCTGGTGATGCATGCCGGCATGCCCGAGCAGGCGCTGGAGGTGGACAAGGTCGCCGGTCCCCTGGATGCGCGCCGCCTGGATGTGGAGCGCCAGTCCTTCGGCTACGACTTTGCCGATGTCGGTGCCGAGCTGGCACGCCGCTGGCGCTTCCCGGATGAGTTCGCCAAGGTCATCAAGGCTTTCCCGCAGCCGCTCAAGGGCGAGTTCGATCCCTTCGCCGCCGTTGTCCACCTGGCCGCCTGGCGTGCCCGCGCGGAGGAAAACAAGTATTCGGCCGACGAACTGGAATCGACCTTCCCGACTGAAGTGGCCGCCAAGCTGGGATTGAGCCTGGCCACCTTCACCGAGGACATGCCACCACTGGCGGAACTGGGTGAGGGCATGCAGGAGCTGATCTCCTGATCGGCCAGATCATCCATGGAAGGGCAGGCCGGAGAGCGCCGAAGTAGGGCGGCTCCGGCCGGTGTGAAGGAAAAGGACGCAAAAAACGACAATGCCGGCTCCCGCAAGGGGCCGGCATTGTCGTTTGGTGAAGCGGCTTGCAAAATCCGGGAGGCACCTGCGCCACCCGGATCTCCCGTGCCCGCTCAGTAATTGAGTTTGGCGTCCAGGAAATTGAGCATGGACCGATACGCCTGGCTGCGCGCATCCGGGTTGCCGCCGCTGGTGACGCCTTCGCCGCGCTTGCCTACACCGGCCACATCCATGCGCACGTGCACCGGCAGGCCGGGCGCGTCGAAGTCGTGATAGGTATCGGGATAGAGGCGCAGGGCGATCTCGGTGTCGCTGCCCTTCATCTTCTGCTCGATGGCTTCGCAGGCCTGGGGCGGGGTCCAGTCATCGTTCTCGCCCATCAGGATCAAGAGCGGTGCGGCCGGTTTGAAGGGCTCGGTGGTCTTGGCATAGGGACGGCAATCCGGATAGAAGGCCACGGCAGCACGCGGCTGGATCTTGCGCACGGCCACATCGGTCTCGGCCAGGTTCATCGCGGCCAGCAGGGTGGAGGCGCCATGCGACCAGCCCAGCAGGGCGATGCGCTTCACATCCACGTCCGGCTGCGAGGTCACCCAGTGCAGGGCAGCCTGCACGTCGAAGCGGCGGTTCATGGCGCTGATTTCGCGCTGGGCCACGGTGTCCTGGCAGGTGGAGCGGCGGCCACGCGGGGTGAAGCTGTCCGGGAACAGCACGTTGTAGCCGGCGTCACTGAGTACGCGCGCCATCGCCAGGTGGCGCGGCGTGAATTCACCCTTGCCATCCTTGACCATGCTGTACAAGCCGCCGCAGCCATGCAGGGCGATCACGGTCGGTGCCGGTCCCTTGGTGGTGAGCGACTTGCGCGCCTTGATCCACACGCCATAGAGCGCGGTGGCCTTGCCACCCTTGCTGTCGACGCTGGTGAGCGACACGCGGCGTGCTTCCAGCGGTGCCGACGATGCCGGAGCCGGCGCGGCCTGCGCCCAGGAATGGATCACGGCGAGCGATGCTGCAATGCAGAACGCTGCCAGCGGTTTTCCCCAATGTCGCATGATGTTCGTTTCCCCGTTTCGATGCCTGGCCGCTGCGTCCTGACCATTCCCGCCTATGGGGAAAATGGTCGCTGAAGCAATAAGCTTCAAGGATTGCAACGGCACTGTGTATTTGAATTCTTCAGCTTGTATTTTACAAAAGCGAAGCGTCTGGCGGCAGGGAAGATTCGTTTTTGCGGTGCAAAAACCTGATTCATCACAAGAGCGCGCCTGCACCTGTGCGCCGCCCGCAACAGCTTGTCGCTTCGTCAAATGTCAGATGAGCCATCTGTTATCGGCATGCAAACGCTGAACTTGAGACGGGGCGTCTCCTGGTTCCAATCCAAACAAAAAAAGGGCCGCCCGCATCGGCGGGCAGCCCTCTTGCTGGCAGGGCAACAGCCTCGCTCAGCCGGTATTGCGCAAGCCGGCGGCCACCCCATTGATGGTGAGGTGGATGCCGCGCTGCACGCGTTCTTCCGGCGTGCGCTTGGCGGCGGCCGTGGCGCGGTGGCGCTTGATCAGTTCGACCTGCAGGTGGTTCAACGGATCGAGATAGGCGAAGCGGTTCTTGATCGAGCGCGCCAGCAGCGGATTGCCCGACAGTCGCTCCTTGGTGCCGGTAATGGCCGAGAGCATGGCGCTGGTACGTTCATGCTCGCCGGTGATGCGGCCGAAGATCGTGGTGCGCAGCTTGCGGTCGGCCACCAACCCGGCGTAGCGCGAGGCCACGGCCAGGTCGGTCTTGGAGAGCACCATGTCCATGTTCGACAGCAGGGCCGCGAAGAACGGCCATTCCTTGCACATGGCGCGCAGGGTGGCCAGGCGCTTTGCGCTCTCCTTGGCGTTGCCGGCTTCTTCCAGCCAGCCCGAGACCGCGCTGCCGAAGCCATACCAGCCCGGGAAGAGCAGGCGGCACTGGCCCCACGAGAAGCCCCAGGGAATTGCGCGCAGATCCTCGATGCGCTGGGTCGCCTTGCGCGAGGCCGGGCGCGAACCGATGTTCAGTTGCGCGATCTCGGCAATGGGCGTGGCGGCGAAGAAGTAATCGGTGAAGCCCGGGGTCTCGTAGACCAGGTTGCGGTAGGCGCGATAGGCGCGCTCCGACAGTTCTTCCATGACGCGCTCGAACTCGGCCAGCTTCTTGGCTTCCTTGCCATCGGTGGCGGCAGGCATCAGGCTCGCCTCCAAGGTGGCGGCGACCAGCAGCTCCAGGTTGCGGCGGCCGATTTCCGGATTGGAGAACTTGGAGGCGATGATTTCACCCTGCTCGGTCAGGCGGATCTGGCCGTTGACCGTACCGGGCGGCTGCGCCAGGATGGCCTGGTAGCTGGGGCCGCCGCCACGGCCGACGGTGCCGCCACGGCCATGGAAGAGGCGCAGCTTCACGCCGGCTTCATTGAACAGTTCCACCAGCTGGTTCTCGGCCTTGTAGAGCTCCCAGTTGGAGGTCAGGAAGCCGCCATCCTTGTTGGAATCCGAATAGCCCAGCATCACTTCCTGCAGCTTGCCGTGCTTGGCGATCAAGCCCTTGACCTGCGGCAGGGTCAGCCAGCCGCGCATGATCTCGGCCGCACAGCGCAAGTCGGGGATGGTCTCGAAGAGCGGGATGACCATCAGTTCCAGCTCGTGCAGCTGGTTGCCTTCGATGTGCAGCAGGCCCGTTTCCTTCTGCAGCAGCAAGACTTCCAGCAGGTCGGAGAGGGTTTCGGTGTGCGAGATGATGTAGTTGCGGATGGCGCGTTCGCCGTAGCGGCGGCGGATTTCACGCGCTGCACGCAGGATGGTCAGCTCGGAATTGGTCTCATCGGCGTACTGCAGGTAGGGCGAATACAGCAGGCGCGGCCTGGACAGTTCGCCCAGCAGCAGGGCGATCTTGCGCTCTTCAGTCAGGCCCGCGTAGTCGGCCTCGACCTGGGCCTTGGCAAAGAGCTCGGCCAGCACACGCTCGTGGACGTCGGAGCTTTGGCGCATGTCCAGCGTGGCCAGGTGGAAGCCGAAGATTTCCACGGCACGCTTCAATCCGGCCAGGCGCGGCTTGACCAGCGCGGCACCGTGGTTGGCCTGCAGCGAGGCTACCAGCACCTCCAGTTCAGCCACGCATTCGGCCGGGCTGGCGTAGGGCGCGGCAGCACCGATTTCCTGGCGCAGGATGTTGACCACGCCCAGCGAACGGGCGGTGGCGGCCAGGCGCGCGTAGATGCCGATGAGGGCGCGGCGGTAGGGTTCGTCGGCGCGGTGCTCGGAGTGGTCCGGCGAGGCATCGGCCAGAGCCAGCAGTTCCGGGCTGGCCGCGACCATCAGGGTGGAGATGGACATCTCGGCGCCCAGCGTGTGCACTTCGTCGAGGTAGTAATCGAAGATGGTGGTGGACTGGCGCTTCAACGCATGCTGCATGGTGGCGGCATTGACGTTGGGATTGCCGTCGCGGTCGCCGCCGATCCAGCTGCCCATCTGCAGGTAGGGCGGCAGCTCCACGGCGCGGGTCTTGGCGCGCGAGGGGAACTGGCTGTCGATCTCGGCCTCGATGTCGTCATACAGGGCCGGCAGTTCGCGCAGGAAGGTGATGCGGTAGTAGGAGAGGGCGTTCTCGATCTCGTCGGCCACCGTCAGCTTGGTATAGCGCAGCATGCGCGTCTGCCACAGCGTGGCGATGCGCGCGCGCAGCAGTTCGGTGTTGTGGCGCAGTTCGCGCGGGGTCAGCGGCAGGTCGCGTTCGGCCACCAGGCGTGCAATCTCGCGCTCGGCGTCCAGGATGGACTTGCGCTGCACTTCGGTCGGGTGGGCGGTCAGCACCGGCGAGACCAGCGCTTCCTTCAGGAAGCTGCGCACTTGCGCGCCCGAGACCCCGGCATCGTCCAGGCGCGAGAGCGCATAGGCCACGCTGCCCGGCTTGGCCTCTGAGCCCGCCAGCAGGTGCGCGCGGCGGCGGCGGTTGTGGTGCTGGTCTTCGGCGATGTTGGCCAGGTGCGAGAAATAGGAAAACGCGCGCACCACCGAATTGGTCTGGTCGCGGGTCAGTTTCTTCAACAGCTTGTCCAGCTCGGCGCCGGCCTTGGCATCGGATTCGCGGCGAAAACGCACGGCGGTCTGGCGAATGGTTTCCACCACCTCGAAGACTTCATCGCCTTCCTGTTCCCGCACGACTTCGCCCAGGAGACGTCCGAGCAGGCGGATGTGTTCCTTCAGGGGCGCATCCTTGTCGGTGCTGCGGGCGGGTTTGGTGACGGTCTTGCTGGCCGGGCTGCGCTTGGCGGCAGTGGTGGCGCGTGGCGTGGAGGGAGTGGAACGGGCACTGCGTGGTGTTGGATTTTTAGTCGCCATGATCAACGGTTGCTGCGGTTTTCGGAGGAGAAAGTCGTGCTTGTGGATCGGATTGCCGTAGGTGTGCGTGCTAGAATTTGCCTCGTTTTTGGTGTGCGTCTCGCTTCTGGTCGCTGTGATCGATGTGCGTTGCTGCTTGCCCCCGATCGCTTTTTTTAATCGTATTGTTCAGTCTGGATGCGCCGGTCTCCTGCTTTCCCTGTCTCCTCGGCCGCGGGTGCCACGACTGAATCGGAAAGCCCGTCTTGAAAGAATTTCCTCCTTCCAACATCGTCATCGTCTCGCGTGAAAGCCGCCTCGCCATGTGGCAGGCCGAGTACGTGCGGGACCGTCTGGCGGCATTATATCCGCAGTGCAGCATCAATATCCTCGGAACCACTACCCGTGGCGACCAGATTCTTGATCGCGCGCTTTCCAAGGTGGGTGGCAAGGGCCTGTTCGTCAAGGAACTGGAAGTGGCCATGGCCGAAGGCCGCGCCGACCTCGCCGTGCACTGCTTGAAGGACATGCCGATGGACCTGCCCGAAGGCTTCGAGCTGGCCGCCATCCTGGAACGCGAAGACCCGCGCGACGCCTTCGTCTCCAACGACTACGACTCGCTTGATGCGCTGCCCGACGGCGCCATCGTCGGCACCAGCAGCCTGCGCCGCCAGGCCATGATCGCCGCGCGTTATCCGCAACTGGTGGTCAAGCCGCTGCGCGGCAATCTCGATACCCGCCTGGCCAAGCTGGATCGCGGCGATTATGCCGCCATCATCCTGGCCGTGGCCGGCCTGAACCGCCTGGGCCTGAAGGCGCGCATCCGCTCCTTCCTCGATCCCGAACAGAGCCTGCCCTCGCCCGGCCAGGGCACGCTGGCCATCGAGATCCCCGAAGGCCGTGACGACATCAAGCGCCTGCTGGCGCCCCTGCATGATGTGCCGGCGGCCGTCGTGTCGGCGGCCGAGCGTTCGGTCTCGCGCATCTTCGGTGCCAGCTGCCAGATCCCGCTGGCGGCCTACGCCACGCTGGAGGGCGAACGCCTGCACCTGCGCGCCATGATCGCCACCCCCGACGGCGCGCAAGCCGCTGCCGCTGAGGCCGAAGGCTCGCCGGATGCGCCCGAGGCGCTCGGTGCGCAAGTGGCCGAGCTGCTCAAGTCGCGCGGCGCCGATGCCATTCTGGCGGCCTGCAAGGCCCAGGCTGATGCCGCTTCGGCCTGAGCCCGTTTCATCCTTGCCGGTGGTCGTGACCCGGCCACTGCAGCAGGCCGGCGCCTTTGCCGGGCGCGTGCAGCAACTGGGACGGCGTGCCGTGGTGTTCCCGCTGCTGGCCATCGGACCGGTGGACGATGACAGCGAACTCAAGGCCACGCTGGCGCGCCTGCACGACTTTGCGCTGGTGGTCTTCGTCAGCCCCAATGCCATCGATGCCGCCTTTGCCCACCTGCAGCAATGGCCGCGCGATGTGCCCATCGGCATCGTGGGGGAGGGCAGCAGGGTGGCCTTGCGCGGCCATGGCGTCGATACGGGCAACGCCACCATCTACGGCCCCCAACGCGCCGACAAGATGGATTCCGAGGAATTGTTCAAATCCCTCCCGCTGGAACAATTGCGCGGCAGGCGCGCTCTGATCGTGCGCGGCCAGGCCGGCCGCGAATTCCTGAGTGAAGCTTTGCAACAACAGGGCGTGGAGGTCGAATTGCTCACTGCCTATCGCCGCCTGGCCCCCGAACTGGACGCGCAAAACCGCCTGCAACTGCTGGATTTGCTCGACGGTGGCGCCGACTGGGTCATCACCAGTTCCGAGGCCTTGCGCAATTTGCTTCACTTGGCAAGACTAGCCGGGGGCGAGGAACGTGTGGTAAAACTGCAACGACAACGCATCGTCGTCTCTCACCACAGGATCGCCGAGACCGCGCGGGAGCAGGGTTTCGTGCAGGTGGTCCTGACCGGCTCGGGAGATGAACGCCTGCTTGCCGCCCTTGTTCCATCCGCTCCCTGAGTGGCCGCGTAATTTGCCGCGTTACAATCCAGCCCATGAACGAACAGCAACCCACTCCCCAATTGCCGGAGCCTCAACCGCAAGCCAGCCACGGCGCTGGTGCTGCGGCCCCGCAGGCTTCCTATACCTTCACCCCGCCGGATGGCACGGCCGTGCTGCGCCGCCGCCAGCGTGCGCAGACCATCGTGCTGCTGCTGGTCATCGCCGGCCTGGGCGCGCAGTGGTGGGTCTCGCATACCGAACTGCGCGACCTGCGCAGCGAAGTCGCGCAGCGCCTGCAGAATGGCGACAACAGCAGCAATGAACTGAAGGGCGTGCTCAAGGCCGTGCAGGAGAGCACCAAGGAACTGCAATCCAAGGTCAGCGTGCTCGACAGCAAGCAGGCCGAGTCCCAGAGCCAGCAACTGGCGCTGGAACAGATGTACCAGGACCTGAACAAGAACCGCGACGACTGGGCCCTCTCCGAAATCGAGGAAGTCCTTTCCACCGCTGACCAGCAGCTGGAGCTGGCCGGCAACGTGCAAGGCGCGCTGATCGCGCTGCAGAATGCCGACAAGAGCCTGTCGCGCTCGGACAAGGCGCAGTTCATCGCCATTCGCCGCGCCATCGCGCGTGACATCGAACGCCTGAAGGCCCTGCCCACGGTGGACATCGCCGGCATCGCCGTGCGCCTGGACAGCGCCATCGGCCAGGTCGACAACCTGCCGCTGCTGGTCGATGAGCGTCCGGTGGAGTCCGCCAGCGAACCCAAGCAACAGCAGGTGAAGACCGCTGCCGCCGAGAAGCCCGCCGCCAAGGGCGAGGCTGGCCGTGCCAAGACCAAGGCCGAAGCCGCACCTGCCGAAGCGTCGGCCTGGTCGCAATGGCTGGCCGGTGCCCGCGAAACCTGGCAGAGCATGAGCACCGAGATGTGGTCCGAGCTGCGCCAGCTGGTGCGCATCCGCGAAGTGCAGACCCCCGAAGCGATCCTGCTCTCGCCGGGCCAGGCGTATTTCGTGCGTGAGAACCTCAAGCTGCGCCTCTTGAATGCACGCCTGGCGCTGCTCTCGCGCAACGAGTTCGCCTTCCGCAATGACCTGTCCTCGGCGCAGGACACCATCGCCAAGTATTTCGATACCCGCGCCAAGCAGGTCCAGACCACACAGGCGCTGTTGAAGCAGGTGCAGGGCAGCAATGTCTCCATCCAGTTGCCCACGCTGGCTGAAAGCCTGAACGCGGTGCGCAACTACAAGGCCCGTCCGTGAGCCGCTGACGGGAACCTGATATGAAAATACTGCTCTGGCTTCTGACCCTGTTTGCCTCCGCCATCGGCCTGGCCGTGCTGGCGCGCTTCAATCCCGGCAATGTGGTGCTGTTCTATCCGCCGTACCGCATCGACCTGTCCCTGAACTTCTTCATCTTCGCCGTGCTGGCGGTGTTCCTGACCATCTACGTGGTCATCCGCGCCATCCGCCTGACGCAAAAGCTGCCCGGCCGCGTGATCGCCTATCGCCGTGCCAAGCGCGAGAATGAAAGCAACAAGGCCCTGCGCGACGCCCTGAAGGCATATTTCGAAGGCCGCTTCGGCCAGGCCGAGAAGTCCGCCACGCGCGCCTCCGACCTGCCCGACAATGCCGGCGTGGCCGCCCTCATTGCGGCCCGTGCCGCGCACCGCATGCGCCAGGGCGACCGCCGCGACATCTGGCTGGCCAGCACCGAAGTCGATCCCACGCTCAAGGCTGCGCGCCTGATGACGGCGCTGGAACTGCAAGTGGACGAACACCACTTCAAGCAGGCGCTGGAAACCGTGGAAGAGTTGAACGCCAACGGCACCCGCCACATCCAGGCCCTGCAATGGGCGTTGAAGGCCAACCAGCAAGCCAAGAACTGGCCTGAAGTGCTGCGCCTGGTGCAGACCCTGGACAAGCGCAACGCCCTGCATCCGGCCCTGTCGAATCGCCTGCGCGAGATGTCCTACGATGCCTTGCTGTCGGACCGCTCGCACGATGCCGAATCGATTCGCCTCTTGTGGAATGGCGTGCCTGGTGTCGACAAGTTGAAGCCCTATATCGCCGCACGTGCCGCCCACGCCTTCTCCAGCCGTGGCCTGCATGATGAAGCGCGCAGCCTGCTGGAACGCGCGCTGGCGGCCGACTGGGATATCCGCCTCTTGCGTGCCTATCGTGAATCGACCGCCGAAGCCGGCTCGCCGGCCCTGCTGTCGCAGATCGAGCATTGCGAATCCTGGTTGTCCAAGAACCCGACCGATGCCGAACTGGCCCTGACCCTGGGCATGTTCTGCCTGCGCCAGAAGCTGTGGGGCAAGGCCCAGCGCCATCTGGAGCAAGCCCTGTCGGATGCCATCGAACCGCGCACCGTGCGCGAATCGCACCTGGCCCTGGCCCAGCTGCACGAGGCCCTGGACCAGCCCGACCAGGCCGCCGGCCACTACAAGCAATGCGCCCTGGCCACGGCCATCCGCTGAACTTGTTGCGCCGGTCAATGACCAAGGCGGAAGCGGCGCAAGCCCTTCCGCCTTTTTCATGTGCGCTGCCGGGCACTGTCATGTTGGCGTAAGTTGCACCGGCCAAGATGCCGGTCTGAGCCTGAATGCCGCTATAATTGCGGCTTTCCGGTGTTTGGCATGCCTGAATTGAGCATTAAGCGCCGTTTAATGCTCATGGCATCGAGCATTAAGCATGGATGCCTTGGCGCTGCCGACCCGAAAACCGCTTTTCGTTTCTTTCCCTAGTGAGAATCCCATGAGCCTGAACAACGTCCCCGCTGGCCGCGACCTGCCCAATGACTTCAACGTGATCATCGAAATCCCGATGAACGCCGACCCGATCAAGTACGAAGTGGACAAGGACACCGGCGCCATCTTCGTCGACCGTTTCATGGGCACTGCCATGCACTATCCGTGCAACTACGGCTACATTCCCCAGACCCTGTCGCAAGACGGCGACCCGGTCGACGTGCTGGTGATCACCCCGTTCCCGCTGATCCCGGGCGTGGTGGTGCGCTGCCGTCCCATCGGCGTGCTGAAGATGGCCGATGAATCGGGCATCGATGCCAAGCTGCTGGCTGTGCCGGTCGACAAGATCCTGCCGATCTACACCCACTGGCAAAAGCCGGAAGACCTCAACGAACTGCGCCTGAACCAGATCAAGCACTTCTTCGAACACTACAAGGACCTCGAAAAGGGCAAGTGGGTCAAGGTCGAAGGCTGGGAAGGCCCGGACGCCGCCCGTGCTGAAATCCTGGCCGGTGTGGAAGCGTTCAAGAACGCCAAGTAATTCCCCATCAGCAAGGCATAAAAAATCGCCCGACAGGTTTGCGCCTGTCGGGCGATTTTCATTTCATGACCGGCGGGGGCCGGCCGATGCGCTCAACGCCGGGTCAGTCCAGCTTGGCCGCGTGTTCGCGGGTGGCGTGGAAAGTGATCTCCGGCCAGCGTTCCTGGGTCAGGCGCAGGTTCACGCCCGAGCTGGCCAGGTAGGCCATGTTGCCGGCCGCATCGATGGCCAGGTTGGCGCCGGCCGAGGACTTCTCGAAGTCGGCCAGTTTCTTCTTGTCATCGCAGCTGATCCAGCGGGCGCTGCTGATGCTGGTGCCTTCAAACACCGCGTCCACGCCATATTCATTCAGCAGGCGGCTGGCCACCACTTCGAACTGCAGCACGCCCACCGCGCCCAGGATCAGGTCGCTGCCGGTGACGGGCTTGAAGACCTGCACCGCACCTTCTTCACCCAGCTGCTGCAAGCCCTTGTGCAACTGCTTGATCTTGAGCGGATTGCGGATGCGCGCCACGCGGAAGAAATCCGGCGCGAAGTAGGGAATGCCGGTGAACTGCAGCATCTCGCCTTCGGAGAAGCTGTCGCCGATCTGCATGTTGCCGTGGTTGGGCAGGCCGATGATGTCGCCGGCATAGGCTTCTTCCACCTGTTCGCGGCTGGAGGCCATGAAGGTCACCACCGAGGACACCTTGATGTCGCGGTTCAGGCGCAGGTGCTTCAACTTCATGCCGCGCTCGAAGCGCCCCGAGCACACGCGCAGGAAGGCGATGCGGTCGCGGTGCGCCGGGTCCATGTTGGCCTGGATCTTGAAGACGAAACCGGAGAAGGGCTCTTCGGTCGGCTTGACATCACGCACGGTGGCGTCGCGTCCGCCCGGACCCGGTGCCCAGTCCAGCAGCGCATCGAGGATCTCGCGCACGCCGAAGTTGTTGATGGCCGAGCCGAAGAAGACCGGCGTCTGCACACCGGCCAGGAAATCTTCCAGGTTGAAGGGGTGGGAGGCGCCATGCACCAGTTCCACTTCCATCTTGAGCTGTTCGATTTCCAGCGGGAACATCTCGGCCAGCTTGGGATTGTCGATGCCCTTGATGATTTCCACGTTGCCGTTGGCGCGTTCTTCACCGGCCTTGAAGAGCATGATCTCGTCACGCAGCAGGTGATACACGCCACGGAAATTCTTGCCCATGCCGATCGGCCAGGTCACCGGTGCGCACTGGATCTTCAGTACCGACTCCAGCTCATCCAACAGCTCCAGCGAATCGCGGGTCTCGCGGTCCAGCTTGTTCATGAAGGTGATGATGGGCGTATTGCGCATGCGGCAGACGTTCAACAGCTTGATGGTCTGTTCTTCCACGCCCTTGGCGGCATCGATCACCATCAGCGCCGAGTCCACGGCGGTCAGCACGCGGTAGGTATCTTCCGAGAAGTCCTGGTGGCCCGGGGTGTCGAGCAGGTTGACGACGTGATCGCGGTACTCGAACTGCATCACCGAGCTGGCCACGGAAATGCCGCGCTGCTTTTCGATTTCCATCCAGTCCGAGGTCGCGTGGCGGCCGCTCTTGCGGGCCTTCACGGTACCGGCCAGCTGGATCGCGCCCGAGAACAGCAGCAGCTTTTCGGTCAGCGTGGTTTTGCCGGCGTCGGGGTGGGAGATGATGCCGAAGGTGCGGCGGCGCTTGACTTCGCGCGCGATCAGGTCGGAAGAGACCTTGGTGGTGGCGCCAGGCGCGCTGGCGTTATCTGCGTCAGCGGCCTGGGGAGCGGTGGCGGCGACGTCGGGGAGTTCGTTGCTGGGTTCTTGCATGGCGGATCGGTCGGGGTGGGAGCCGGGCGGAACACGGCCCCCGGCGCGGCTGGACGATCCAACCCGCATGGCCTCGGGCTGCGCGCACTGTTCCTTTGGCAAGGAGGCGCCGCACGCCCTGTTCCGACAGCTCTGGAAAACCCGAGATTATAACTGAAGCGGCCCGCTTGCCCGCATGTTTGCCGGACGGCAACGTGCGGGCGGCGGGCCGTCCAGGCGATGACGCACAGGTAGGGCGCGGCAGGATCAGGAGCGTTCGTCGCGCCGATCCTCGCGGCGCTGATGGGCTTCGCGCTGCTGGGCCTGCTGCTGGCGCGCCTGCTGTTCATGCTGGGCCGCCTGGTGCTGCTGCTGTTTCTGGCGGGCCTGCTCCATCTGGCGATGCTGCTGCTCGCGCTGCTGGTTCATCATCTGCTGCTGGCGTTGCTGCTCCTGCTGTTGATGCTGGCGCATCTGCTGCTCACGCTGTTGCTGCTGCAATTGCTGTTGCTGCATCTGCTGCTGGCGTTGTTGCTGCTGCTCCACCTGTTGCTGGCGCTGCTGCCACTGGCGTTCCTGGGCCTGCTGCTGCTGGCGCTGCTCCTGGGCTTGCTGGTCGCGTTGCAGCTGCTGGCCACGGATCATCTGTTCGTGCTGGCGTTGCTGTTCATTGGCCTGCTGCTCACGCTGGCGCTGCTGGTCGATGGCCTGGCGCTGGCGCAGCTGATCCTGCTGGGCCACCCGCTGCTGGACGTTGTCGGCCACCGGCAGCGGGCGCGCCGCATTGGCCGGGAAGGGCTGTCCCGCTTGCGCTTGCGGACCATGTCCATGCCACAGCGGCGCGTGCTGGGCCTGTACCAGGTTCTGTGCCTGGGGGCCTGCCAGCGGACGTTGTCCCGGCGGCGGGGCCAGTGCAGGGGCTGGCAGCTGCGCAGTGCGGCCGCCGGCGTAACGCGGGTCGTGATGCCAGACCACCGGACGCTGGTTCATCGTCACGTTGCGGTTCACGTTGATGTTGTTGTTGACGTAGCGGTTGTTGATGACGCTGGTGTTGTTGACGTTGTTCACATTGGTCACATTGGTGACGTTGTTGATGCGCGTCTGCGTGACCATCACCTGGCGCTGCCGCCAGTCCGGGCGCGCATCACCAAAGACCGCACTCATGACGCCAATGCCCACCCCGAAGCTGATGCTGGCCGAGAACCCCGGCTCATAGCTGGGCGGGCGATAGCGCGGCGGCGGCGCCCACACCACCGGTGGAGCCGACGGCCACCACCAGTTGCCATACACCACGGTCGGGTTGTAATACGGCACATACACCACCTGCGGATTGACCGGCACGATCTCGATCACTTCATCCTGCACCACCACGCGCTGCTGCGGGCTGGATTCGAGCGTGCCGGCGATGCGGGCGCGTTCGCGCAGGTTCTGCACCGTATCCATGACCGAGGTCTGCTGGGCGAGGAAGGCCTGTCCCAGTTGCTGGGTCCAGTCCAGGCGATCATTGAGCATGGCCAATACCGAGGGGAATTGCACCAGCGCCTTCACGCTCGGGTCCCACGGCATGGGGGCTACCGCCCGCGCCAGGCCGTCGCCCTGCAGGCCCGGCCGGGCTTCGACAAAGCGCTGGGCCTGCACCACTTCCAGCGGATAGGTCGAGGCCATCAGCACCTGGGCCAGCAGCGAATCAGGATACAGCGCCACCGGGGCCAGCATCTGGTCCAGCTGTTGCTGGGTATAGGCGGGCGGGGGTGGCGGTGCGTAGGTTGTCTGCGCCTGCACGGGCAGGCCAGAGACCAGCGAAAAGACCAGGCAGGTGGCCCAGGCCAGGGATGTCTTGTTCATGTCGTTCTCCTTGCCGGATTGCGTGCGGCGGAAGGAGGCAACAGGCGGTGCATGCTTCCGGGGCACAGGATGGAGCCATGCTCTGCCAACTTGAGTGCGCAAGGTGTAACGGAAGTGCAAGCAATGTTTCAGCCCGGGGCGGCAGTGATCGCACCACTTGCCCAGTGGAAAGCCTTGCGCAAGGCGGGGGCTGCTGTGGCATCATGAATGGCCACGGCACGAATCTCATCAAGGAAACCGATGAATCGCATGATACTCATCTATCGTGCAGATCAGTCATTCATGAGCTTCACCGGCATCGCAGCGGCCCGCCACGATGGGTTGCCACGCGTTGCGACGGGGGAGGAGAAACGTTCTAAACTGTTTTCGCAGCAGGGCCGGGCATGCAGCAAGTACCAAGGCAAACTTTTTACGACAACAAGCCATCAAGCAAGGAACGACCATGAGCCATCACCTGATCTGGCGGCGCGATGATTTCCTCATCGACACCGATCCCGACCGGCTGGACATCCCCCTCATCCACGACGTACTGACCCATTCGAGCTGGTCGCCCGGCATCGACCTCAACACCGTGCGCACGGCGCTGGCCAACAGCCTCTGCTTCGGCCTCTATCGCGGCAAGCAGCAGATCGGCTTCGCCCGCGTGGTGACCGATCACGCCACCTTCGGCTACCTGTGCGATGTCTTCGTGGTCGGCGACCTGCGCGGCCAGGGCCTGGGCCGCTGGATGATCGAATCGGTCAACCAGCATCCCACGCTGCAGAAACTGCGCCGCGTCATGCTGACCACTTCTACCGCGCCGTGGCTGTATGCCAGCTGTGGTTTCGAGGCCATCAATCGCGGTGACTTCGTCTGGCATATCTCGCGCCCGGATATCTACAAGCAGGCCGCGGCGCAGTAAATCTTCCTGCGCCGGATCAGCGGAGTGCAGGCATGCCTCCGCTGGTTTTCCTGATGCGACCTGACCGGCGTGATCAGTAAACTTAGTTTTCCCGCGCTTTTGCTTCCTTGGCCTTCTACCGGAAAACGCATGCGGATTCCCGCTGTGTGCGATTCCAGACCCCCTCCGGATTCCTCCTCCCGTCTTCCTTCCTAAGCATTTTTCTTACGGGCCCCTCCTGGGACGGCCATATCCGATGCTGGCAACTTAGTTTTGATGAAGACTTGATCCAGTTCCTGTCGCAGTGACGCAAAGATGATCCGCATCAAGAAGCGGCCAGATGTGAATTTTGATCATTTTTCGCAGACTTATAATTTTGGCACCTCTTCATTTCAGTCCGCCGCCTCGCCGCGTCACATCACCTCGCGAGCGCACGACTCCTGACCATGACCATTGCCAACAAACTCCGTCTGCTTCTGCTTGCCGTCGTCCTCGGCCTGGCCAGCCTCACCGGCCTGAGCATCTATCACAGCAATCGAATTGCCGATGCTGCCAGCTATTCTGCGGTCAACACCGTGCCCAGCCTGCTGCTGCTGGGCGAGGCGGGGGAAGCCATCTTCCGCATCCGCGTGGGCATCTGGCGCTATGCGGCTGCGACCGATCCTGCCGTGCGTGCCAAGCTGGAGAAATCCATGGGCACGAACCGCGACAAGGTCATCGCCGCCTTCGACCGTTACGAGAAGGAAGCCCTTTCCGACGCGACCGATCGCCAGTTGCTGCAAGCCGATCGCGACGCCTTCGCCGACTATGAAAAAAGCCGCCAGGTGGTCATTGCCCTGGGGGCCGCAGGCAAGATCGAGGAAGCCCTGCACGCCGTCGAGCACCAGGTCGTGCCGCCGGGCGACAAGCTCATCGGCGCTCTGGCTGCGCATCGGCAGTACAACGCGCAGCTGGGCCAGCAAGGTGTGCAGGCGGCCCAGGGCAGCCTGCGTTCGGCCGTCTACCAGGCGGTGTTGATGAGCCTGGCCGTGTGTGCGGTGGTGGCGGTGGTCAGCCTGCTGATTTCGCGCACCATTTCCACCTCGCTGGGCGAGGCCATCATGACGGCCCGCGCCATTGCCACGGGCGACCTCAGCACCCGTATCCGTCGCCGCGCCGATGATGAAGTGGGCCAGTTGATGCTTGCCATCCAGCAGATGACCGACAGCCTGGTCCGCATCGTGAGCAATGTGCGCAGCAGTGCCAGCGCCATCGCCACGGCCACGGGAGAAATCGCCGCCGGCAACCTTGACCTGTCGGCCCGTACCGAATCCCAGGCTGGCTCCATCGAAGAGACCGCCTCCGCCATGGAGCAGCTGACGGCCACCGTGCGCCAGAATGCGGACAACGCCCAGCAGGCCAATGTGCTGGCCAGCTCCGCCTCCAGCATCGCTACCGAGGGTGGGCAGGCGGTGCAGCAGGTGGTGCGGACGATGGAAGAGATCAATGCGTCCTCGCTGAAAATCGTCGACATCATCAGCGTGATCGACGGTATCGCGTTCCAGACCAACATCCTGGCCCTGAATGCGGCCGTTGAAGCCGCGCGTGCCGGCGAGCAGGGGCGCGGCTTTGCGGTAGTGGCCTCTGAAGTGCGTTCACTGGCCCAGCGTTCGGCTGCGGCGGCGCGGGAGATCAAGCAACTGATCGATGACTCGGTCGGCAAGGTGGAGAGCGGCAGCCGCCTGGTGGCGCAAGCGGGCGATACGATGCAGCAGGTGGTCGACAGCGTGCGCCGCGTGACCGACATCGTCGCCGACATCACCGCTGCCAGCGCCGAGCAGAGTGATGGCATCGTCCAGGTCAACCAGGCCATCGGTTTGATGGATCAGGCCACGCAGCAGAATGCGGCGCTGGTGGAGCAGGCGGCTGCGGCATCGCAGTCGATGCGGGAGCAGGCAGCGGGATTGTCCGAGGCCGTGGCGGTCTTCAAGCTGGCGCATGAGCTGCAGATGCAGGGTGAAGCAGCTCCACACGCGACGGCTGCAGGCACCTTGGCAGGACGCGACGTGCTGGCCTTGCCTGCCTGATGCAGGTGCTTGCGCCCGTGGTGGTTGGCGCAAGCGTGTGTTTTTGACGCCGGTTTTTTTGGAGGCCGCGTCAGCTTGCGGATGGTCAGCAGTAGTCATGAGATGTGAGCGTTGGTGATCCTCAGTTGGGCTAAGGTTCCTGCAGCCCGATGTGGGCAAGCATTCTGCAGTGACCTACTCATGCGCCAAGGAGAGCCGAACATGACCATTGCCAAGAAGTTGTACCTTCTCATCATCGCCGTCATCCTGGGCCTGTGCGCCCTGGCGGCGCTGAGCATCTACCAGAGCCACCGGGTCTCGGAATCAGCCGGCTATTCGACCCAGAATACCGTCCCCAGCATCCTCGCGCTGGATCAGGCGATCGAATCGGTTTACGCGATACGGCTGAACGTGGCGCGCTACTTCATCGAGCCCGCGACCCGTGAAAAGATTTTCCCTGTCCTCGAGTCGCTGCATGAAAAGGTACAGGCCGCCTTCCTCAAATACGAGAAGGATTGCATCTCCGACCCGAAAGACGCAAAGATGCTGGAGCAGGACCGTGCCGCCTTTGCCGATTACGAGAAAGCACGGCACCAGACCTTGGCCCTGGTTGAGACCGGGCAGCCGTCCGAACTGTCGCGCGCGAGGGAAGAGCTGCTGGTGCCGGCCGGCAACCGATTGATAAAAGCCCTCATTGAGCACAAGCAGTACAACGAACAGCTTGGCCGCCAGGGGATGGAGAACGCCGCTTCTATCCTGGAGTCGTCCACCGTCATCATCGTCGGCGTGAGCCTGCTGATCGGTGCGGTGGTGGTGGGTTTGAGCCTGCTGCTGGTGCGCCTGATCGTCACGTCCCTGCGACACGCCACGCATGTGGCTGAGGCCATCTCCCGCTACGACCTCACCAGCAAGATCGATCACGCCGCGCGTGATGAAATCGGCCATCTGATGCAGGCGCTGGGGCGCATGAACGACAGCCTGCGCAAGATCATGGGCGGTGTGGGCGACAGCACTGGCACGATCCAGGTGGCCGCGCGTGAAATCGCCACCGGCAATCTGGACCTGTCTTCCCGCACCGAATCGCAGGCGGGCTCCCTCGAAGAAACGGCCACCGCCATGGAGCAACTGACCGCCACCGTTCGCCAGAACGCGGAGAACGCGCGCCAGGCCAGCGAACTGGCGCGCTCGGCCTCGGCCGTGGCGGCCCAGGGTGGCAAGGTGGTCGATGAAGTGGTGCTGACCATGGAGGCCATCAATGCCTCGTCGCTGAAGATCGTGGACATCATCAGCGTGATCGACGGCATCGCTTTCCAGACCAATATCCTCGCCTTGAATGCAGCGGTTGAAGCGGCACGTGCAGGTGAGCAGGGACGCGGCTTTGCGGTGGTGGCTTCCGAGGTCCGTTCGCTGGCCCAGCGTTCGGCCACGGCCGCCAAGGAGATCAAGGAATTGATCCAGGATTCGGTCGACAAGATCGGTGCCGGTGGCCGCCTGGTGACCGAGGCGGGCAGTACGATGGCGCAAGTGGTGCAGAGTGTGGGGCGGGTCACCGACATCGTGAGCGAAATCAGTGAGGCCAGCAGTGAACAGAGCCAGGGCCTGGAGCAGATCAACCAGGCCATCGGCGCCATGGATGAAGTCACGCAACAGAATGCGGCGCTGGTGGAGCAGGCGGCTGCGGCCTCGCAATCGCTGCAGGAGCAGGCGGTGCAGCTCGCAGGTGCGGTGCAGGTGTTCAAGCTGGATCGTGAACGGGAGCTGGCCATTGACCTGGTGTCCGGGGAGGCCATCCCGGAGCGGGCTGCCGACTTGCTGCTGGTGGGAGCACGCGCGCAGGCTTGAGGGCAAGAGGGGCGCTTGGTGGCGTCCCTCTTTTTTCATTTTTCTTCAATGCGACGGTAATACCGTCCTGAATCGCAGCGTTCTCACTTCTCCGGCATGCCTGACGAGTGATGGCTGGTAATCAGCCATTCCCTGCCATTCCATTCATAGGTAAAGCTGTAACGGGCATGCACGACCTGGCCGGTGGTGCCGAAGGTGAAGCTGTAGAGGCCGGCATCGATGGCGGTGTTGCATCCTATCCAGAGCCAGCGCTGGTCGATCTTGCCGACGGGCTTGTTGTGGAGGAAGTGCTCGAAATAATCGATGCGCTCTTCGTTGGTGAACCGCGGCTTGTTGGACACGGTGGGCAAGAGCAGGGAGCGCGGTGCGTAGTTTTCGGCGACGGCTTCGGGATCGAGCGTTTGCAGTGAGGCATTCCAGCGGTCGAAGAGGCTGGCGATTTCTTTGCCTGTGGTTGATTTGCACACCATGCCGTTGCCGGGGCCCTCAAAGGGCAGGTCGGGAGCGGGTTTGCTCGACGGGGTCGAGGCGCAGGCGGTGAGGATGAGTGCCAAGGCTGATGCGGAAAGGATTGTTTTCATATTTCCCCCATTATTGTTGATCTGTACAGGTGATTCGCGGTGAGCCGGGCATCTGTCCCAGTTGTTCCTGTCGTTTCGCGGAATGATGAGCCGGTTGCGAGAGCAGGAAATACTGCATCAATCTGACCTGCAGCGCGACGGGTACGCAGAACGTTAGGGCAGTGATGGTTGCCTGATCGGCCATCTCGAGCAATTGACGTCTACCGGATGGTAAGCGAGTGAGACCAGGCGCATTTGCAGGAAAAGAGCGTTCAAATCCCGTGTTACTGGTATTCACGGTTGGGAAATGACTGAGGTGTTCCTGCCGTGCTGCGCTGGATCAAAGAAAGTTTATTCGGACGAATTCAAAAGAAAGAAAAGCAGGGAGCGGCTGAAGATGCGAGTGCCGCCAATTCAACGCATCATCAAGTCTGTTTTGAAGGAGTCAGGAAATAGAAGCAAGACTGGCCTGCCCTGAGGGACTCGAACCCCCGACCTATGGCTTAGAAGGCCATTGCTCTATCCAGTTGAGCTAAGGGCAGTTCGGCGTGGCTGGCGGTGATGCTGCGCCGATGCGCTACCGCCAACGATCCAGAAAAAGAAAACGGGCTGTCACAGACAGCCCGTTTTTGATGAGTGGTCGGAGTACAAGGATTCGAACCTTGGACCCCCTGGTCCCAAACCAGGTGCGCTACCGGGCTGCGCTACACTCCGAGAAGCGAGATAATAGCAGCATCCCTTTCAAATGGTCAACAAAGAATGCAAATTCTTCAAACAAGACCCTAAGCCGCCGTCTCCCGCTCCCGTGCTTCGGCCTCGCCCTGCACCCGGATCTCCACCATCAGCTTCTTGATCTCCGGCACGCACGAGCCGCAATTGCCGCCCGCTTTCACACACGCCGTCACCTGGCTGACCTCCGTCAATCCCTGCGCACGGATCGCGTTGCAGATGGTGTTGCGCCCCACACCAAAACACGAACACACCGTCGGCCCGGCGTCAGCACCTTTCTCGATGGGCTGACCCACGAGCAGGCCCACGCGGTCGGCTTCTTCCAGCTTGTCCTTGGCAAACAGTCCCGCCAGCCACGAGCGCGAGGGCAGGTCAGGGCGCGCCGACATGAACAGGCACATGTCGATGCGATCATCGACCACGTGCACCGCACGATAACTGCCGTCGCTCAGGTCTTCATACTCCAGCCAGTCCGCATCGTCGGCCTGCACGCCCAGGAGCGCCCTTGCCCAAGCGGTGTGGTCGCTGATGTGATTGCGGCCGGCCAGTTCATAACGCACGAAGTCGCGGCCTTGCACGCGCGTCCAATGGGTAATGTCATCCAGGTCCAGCGCATGGCGCGTGAGGATGAAACCATGCCAGCCCACGCGGAATTCTTCGATGGCTACCGGCGTGTGCTTGAACTCCGGTTCGCCCGAGACCGGATCGACCACCGGATTGACCACCGCTCCCACGCGCGCATCGGAGGCGGACTGACCGTTCCAGTGGATCGGCACGAATACATTGCCACGCGGGATGCCGCCACCATGCTGCACGCGCGCCACCATCGCACCCCAGCGGCTGCTGATGCGCGCCAGGCCGCCTTCGCGCACGCCATAGAGCAGCGCATCCTGCGGGTGCAGGTCGATGAAGGATTCAGGTATATGGCTGGCCAGCGTGGCTGACTTGCCGGTGCGCGTCATGGTGTGCCAGTGGTCGCGCACGCGGCCGGTGTTGAGGATCAGCGGGTAATCCTCGCAAACGGCGTGGCCCGGCGTGCGCGGTGCGGTCGGCACAAAACGCGCGCAGCCATCAGCGTGGGTGAAACGATGATCTTCCAGTACCCGTGCCGTGCCGCTGATGCTGCCATCGGACAAGCGCTGCACCGGCCACTGGATCGGCGCCATCGCGTCATAGGCAGCCTTGTCCATCCCCGTCAGGCCGGAGAGATTGAAGACGCGGCGTGCGCGCTGTGCACCCCCGGCATCGGCTTCGCCATTGCGATACGCGGAAAGCCGTGCATGTTCATCAAAGATCGCCTGCGGGCCATCGAAATCAAATCCTGCAAAGCCCATGCGCCGCGCGACCTCGCAGATGATCTGCCAGTCACCGCGCGCCTCGCCCGGTGCCGTGAGGAAAGCCCGCTGCCGCGAAATGCGGCGCTCGGAATTGGTGACCGTCCCGTCCTTCTCGCCCCAGGCCAGCGCCGGTAGCAGCACGTGGGCCAGCGCATTGGTATCGGTCTGCGTGATGACGTCGGAAGACACCACCAGCTCGCACTTCTGCAGCGCTCGCTGCACCAGGTCGGCATCGGGCAGGCTCACCAGCGGATTGGTGGCCATGATCCACACCGCCTTGATGCGGCCCTCCTCGATGGAGCGGAACATGTCCACGGCCTTCAAGCCCGGCTTGTCGGCGATGCGCGGGGATTGCCAGAAGCCTTGCACGATCTCTCGATGCAAGGGCTGGTCCAGGTCCATGTGTGCGGCCAGCATGTTGGCCAGGCCGCCGACCTCGCGCCCGCCCATGGCATTGGGCTGGCCGGTGATGGAGAAGGGGCCCATGCCGGGCCTGCCGATGCGGCCCGTGGCCAGGTGGCAGTTGATGATGCTGTTGACCTTGTCAGTGCCGACCGAGGATTGGTTCACGCCCATGGAGAAGCCAGTGACCACCTTCTCCGTCTCGGCAAAGGCTTCGTAAAAGGCCAGCAGGTCTTGCAGATCCACCTTGCAGATGCGCGCTACCGTGGCCGGATCGGCGCACTCGGCATCGGCCACCGCCAGCGCTTCCTCGAAGCCCTTGGTGTGCGCGGCGATGAAGGCGTTGTCGCGCAGGCCGCGATGGGCGAGGTAGCTCATCAAACCATTGAAGAGCCACACATCCGTGCCCGCCTTGACGGGCAGGTGCAGGTCCGCCAGTTCGCAGGTCGCGGTGCGGCGCGGGTCGATCACGACCAGGCGCAGGGCAGGGCGGGTTTCTTTGAGCTTGGCGATGCGCTGGAAGAGGATGGGATGGCACCACGCGGCATTGGAGCCGACCAGCACGATCAGGTCGGCCAGTTCCAGGTCTTCGTAGCAGACCGGCACCAGGTCTTCACCGAAGGCGCGCTTGTGGCCGGCTACGGCCGAGGACATGCACAGCCGTGAATTGGTATCGATGTTGGCGCTGCCGATGTAGCCCTTCATGAGCTTGTTGGCGATGTAGTAGTCCTCGGTCAGCAATTGTCCCGAGACATAGAGTGCGACCGCATCCGGACCATGTTCGGCAATGACGGCCGAGAACTTGCTCGCCACCTGCTCCAGCGCCTGGTCCCAGGAGACCTGCTGCAATGCGCCTTGCGCATCGCGTACTTGCGGATGCAGCAGGCGGCCATCCAGGTCCACCGTCTCCGCGAGGGCCGATCCTTTCACGCACAGGCGGCCGAAGTTGGCCGGATGCTGCGCGTCGCCCTGCACGCTGATGCGGCCATCGTCCTTCAGCGAAGCCGTCACGCCGCAGCCCACGCCGCAGTAGGGGCAGGTGGTCGAGGTGGTGGCCACGGCCAGGGCCAGCGGGGTCTGTGCAAGGTTCATTGGTATCCTCTGTTACTAATTGCCGTGTTCGCCGTGAAGGCTAGGCAGCATGCTGGCACATGGCCTGTCCGAACGGCAGTTCGCGCCGGAAGGCACTGATGTCGCGGCCGCTCTGGATCAGGTCGAAGTACCACGGTCCATCTTTGACATCACCATACAGCACTGCGCCGACCAGGCGCGAGCCACGCAATACCAGGCGCTTGTAGATGCCGCGGCGCGGGTCGCGTACCACCAGGTCTTCGGTATCTTCACCGCCGATGAAATCGCCGGCCGAATACAGGTCCACGCCGGTCACCTTGAGTTTGGTCGCCGTGGCCTGCTGCACGTAACGGCGATGACCGGCACCGGCCAGGTGCGCACCGCAGACGCGAGCCTGGTCCCAGATCGGGGCCACCAGTCCGAAGGTGGCCTTGCGGTGCTGCACGCATTCGCCCACGGCATAGATGCGCGGGTCGTAGGTCTGCAAGGTGTCGTCCACGATGATGGCGCGTTCACAATGCAAGCCTGCCGACTTGGCCAGCGCAATGTTGGGGCGCACGCCCGCCGTCATCACCACCAGGTCAGCCGGAACACTGCTGCCATCCTTGAAGCGCACGGCGGTGACGCGATCCGGGCCGATGATTTCTTCCGTATGGGCATTGAGCAGGAAGCGCAGGCCCTTGTCTTCCAGCGCCTTTTTCAGCAGGGCGGCAGCGGGCTTGTCCAGTTGCTGGTTCATCAGCGCGTCCGTGACGTGCACCACGGTCACCTCCATGCCCTGGCGCATCAGGCCATTGGCCGCTTCCAGCCCGAGCAGGCCGCCGCCGATCACCACCGCATGGCGATGGGTGCGCGCGGCTTGCAGCATGGTGTCCACGTCCTGGATGTCGCGGAAGGCGATCACGCCCGGCAGTTGATGGCCCGGCACCGGGATGATGAAAGGCGTGGAGCCGGTGGCCAGCAGCAGGCGGTCGTATTTCACGGCCAGACCGGATTGCGCGTGGACGGTGCGCTGGCGGCGGTCGATCTGCACCACCGGGTCGCCCGCATGCAGGGTGATGCCGTGTTCGTCATACCAGGCGCGCGGGTTGAGCATGATGTCATCGATGCTCTTGTCGCCGGCCAGTACCGGCGAGAGCATGATGCGGTTGTAGTTGCCATGCGGCTCGGCACCGAAAACGGTGATGTCGTAGAGATCCGGTGCAAGCTTGAGCAGCTCCTCCACCGTGCGCATGCCGGCCATGCCATTGCCGACCACGACCAGCGAGGGCTTGGCGGTCGTCATCTCAGCCACCGATCCAGACTTTGCCTTCGTCGATGCGCGCCGGCCAGGCGGG
Organism: Herbaspirillum aquaticum; assembly: GCF_002213425.1. Lineage (GTDB taxonomy): Bacteria > Pseudomonadota > Gammaproteobacteria > Burkholderiales > Burkholderiaceae_D > Herbaspirillum > Herbaspirillum aquaticum. The sequence continues at coordinate 250,888 of NZ_NJGV01000001.1, forward strand.
TACCGAGTTGGCAGGTTCCTCCAGGCACTGCCCGGTGGTGAGATCGAAGTGATGCTTGTAGATCGGCGAGGCCACCACGATGCGTTCGCCCAGGTTGCCCACCAGCCCGCGCGAGAGCACGGCGGCCTGGGCATTGGGATCATAGTTGCCGATGGCGAAGACGCGCGGCTGCGGCGCGCCCTGGCTGTGGTCGATGACGTGGAAGATGGCTACCTGCTGGTCGCCGATCAGCGCGGCCACGCCCGTGTTGGGGACGATCTCGGCCAGTTCGCAGACGGGGGTCCAGTGCTTGATTTGTTGGTCGCTGTGCATGCCGGGCTCCTGATGTTTCCTGATGTTCAGACGGTCTCGACGACGACGGGAATATCGAGCAGCTTCTTCTCGGCCACCGTGGCCGGTCGGATCTGCCCGCGTTCCTCGACGAACTTGATGTTGCCGTCGGCCGCCTTGCTGTTGACGAAGTGGCGGAAGCGCTTGCGCGTTTCGGGATCGGTGACGGCCTTCTTCCATTCGCACTGGTAGGTGTCGACCACGCGCTGCATCTCGGTCTCCAGCTCGGCGGCGATGCCCAGCTTGTCGTCGATGACCACGCTCTTGAGGTAGTCCAGCCCGCCTTCGAGGTTCTCGCGCCAGGTGCTGGTACGTTGCAGGCGGTCTGCCGTGCGCACGTAGAACATCAGGAAGCGGTCCACGTAACGGGTCAAGGTTTCTTCATCCAGGTCGGAAGCGATCAGTTCCGCATGGCGCGGCTTCATGCCGCCATTGCCGCAGACGTACAGGTTCCAGCCCTTGTCGGTGGCGATGATGCCCACGTCCTTGCCCTGCGCTTCGGCGCATTCGCGGGTGCAGCCTGAGACGCCGAACTTGATCTTGTGCGGCGAGCGCAGGCCCTTGTAGCGGTTTTCCAGGCGCACGGCGAAGCCCACGCTGTCGCCCACGCCGTAACGGCACCAGGTCGAGCCGACGCAGGATTTGACGGTGCGCAGCGACTTGCCGTAGGCGTGGCCGGTCTCGAAACCGGCGGCGATCAGTTCTTCCCAGATGTCAGGCAGCTGGTCCACGCGGGCACCGAAGAGGTCCACGCGCTGGCCGCCGGTGATCTTGGTGTAGAGGCCGTATTTCTTGGCGATCTGGCCGACCGCGATCAGGCCATCGGGCGTGACTTCGCCGCCGGCCATGCGCGGCACCACCGAGTAGGTGCCATCCTTCTGGATGTTGCCGAGGAAGTAGTCGTTGGAATCCTGCAGGCCGGCGTGTTCCTTCTTGAGCACGAAGTCGTTCCACAGCGAAGCCAGCACATTGGCCACCATCGGCTTGCAGACATCGCAGCCCAGACCCTTGCCGTGCTTGGCCAGCAGTTCATCGAAACTCTTGATCTGGCCCACGCGCACCAAGTGGTGGATTTCCTGGCGCGAGTAGGGGAAGTGTTCGCAGACATGGTTGTTGACGGCCAGGCCCTGTTTCTTCATCTCGGCCTTCATCACCTGGGTGACCAGCGGCACGCAGCCGCCGCAGGCGGTGCCGGCCTTGGTGCAAGCCTTCAGGTCGCCGATATTGGTGACGCCCGAGGCCACCGCCGCACACAGCTGGCCCTTGGAGACGTTGTTGCAGGAGCAGATCTGCGCCGATTCCGGCAGGGCGTCCACGCCCAGGCCCGGTTTTGCCTTGCCGTCGGATTGCGGCAGGATCAGGAATTCCGGCGACTCCGGCAGCTCGATCTTGTTGAGCATCATCTGCAGCAGCGTGCCGTATTCAGCGGCATCGCCCACCATGACCGCGCCCAGCAGGTGCTTGCCCGATTCGGAGACCACGATCTTCTTGTAGATCTGCTTGCGCTCGTCGGTGAACTGGTAGGAGCGGCTGCCGGCTTCCTTGCCGTGCGCATCGCCGATGCTGGCCACGTCCACGCCCATGAGCTTGAGCTTGGTGCTCATGTCGGCACCGTTGAAGGCCGGTACTTCGATGGCTTCATCGCGGTGCGAGAGCAGGTGCTTGGCGGCAGTGCGGGCCATGTCGTAACCCGGGGCGACCAGGCCGAAGATCTTGCCGTTCCACAGCGCGCATTCGCCGATGGCATACACGGCCGCGTCGGACGTGAGGCAGCTGTTGTCGATGACGATGCCGCCCCGGTCGCCCACCTTCAGGCCCGCCTGGCGCGCCAGTTCGTCACGCGGGCGGATGCCGGCGGAGAAGACGATCATGTCGGTTTCCAGGTGCGAGCCATCTTCGAAATTCATGCGATGAGTGTGCTGCTTGCCATCGACGATCTCGACCGTGTTCTTTTGCGTATGGGCGGTCACGCCCAGTTCCTCGATCTTCTGGCGCAGGATGCGGCCACCGCTTTCATCGACCTGCACCGCCATGAGGCGCGGCGCGAATTCGACCACGTGGGTTTCCAGCTTCAGGTCACGTAGGGCCTTGGCGCATTCCAGGCCTAGCAGGCCACCGCCGATGACCACGCCGCTCTTGGAACGGCTGCCGCATTCCAGCATCGCCTCCAGGTCTTCGATGGTGCGATAGACGAAGCAATCCTTGCGCTGGTTGCCCGCCACCGTCGGCACGAAGGGATAGGAGCCGGTGGCCAGTACCAGTTTGTCATAGGACAGGGTCTCTTCCGCACCGGCCACATTGACCACCACCTGCTTGCGTTCCAGGTCGATGTGCTGGGCCTTGGCGTTGAGCTTGAGATCGAACTGCACCGGGCTGCGGCCGGCGTCGAAGAAACCGGGCGCCACCAGCGACAGGTCTTGCGCGCTCTTGCCGGCAAAGAATTCGGAGAGGTGCACGCGGTCGTAGGCCGGGCGCGGTTCTTCGCACAGGATGGTGACCTTGAGGTCGCCTGCGCCGCTTTCCGCCAGGCATTCCAGGAATTTGTGGCCGACCATGCCGTGGCCGATGACGATGATGTTCATGGGTGCTCTCCTCAGGCTGCAACTTTGCTGTCGGCCAGGGCGGCATCGCCGCTCTTGTCCGACGCGGTGAAACGGATGGCCACTGCGCACAGTGCCGAAATGGTCACCAGCACGCCCAGCATCGACAGCGTCTGCTGGGTGTTGCCCAGGCCCTTCATCAGGAAGCCCGCGGCCACTGCACCGACGTTGCCACCGGCACCGATGATGCCGGCCACGCCGCCGAGTGCCTTGCGGTCGATGAAGGGCACCAGCGCATAGGTCGCGCCGCAGGCCATGTGGGTGAACAGGCCGAAGCACAGCATGGCGATGACGGCGGCCACCACGCTGCCGGCATGGGCGAACCACAGCAGGCCCAGGCCTTCGCCCAGCATCATCACGAAGAGCAGGGTGGCGCGGCGGTTCAGGCCGCCACGCAGGGCCACCTTGTCCGAGATGTAGCCGCCCAGGGCGCGGGCAAACAGCGCCAGCAGGCCGAAGCTGGCAGCAGCGATACCGGCCGACTCCAGCGAAAGCTGGAAGTGATCCACGTAGTAGATGGCGGCGATGTTGTGGATGAAGATCTCCACGCCGAAGCAGGCACCGTAGGTAATGAAGAGCATCCACACGCGATAGTTGGCGGCCGCTGCACGGAAGCTGGCCCAGCCGCCGCGCTTGCCGCTTTCGATGGTCACGCCGGCGGCGCGCAGTTCGTCATAGTTGCCTTCCGGGCAGTCCTGGGTAAAGCGCCAGTAGAGCGCGGCCATCACCAGCATCAGTACGCCCGGCACCAGCAGCGCGGCGCGCCAGCCCCAGCCTTGCGAGACGCCCAGCATCAGCATGGCGGCCATCAGCAGGGGCATCACGCCCTGTGCCACGCCGCCGCCCGCATTGCCCCAGCCAGCCGTGGCCGCATTGGCCGTGCCGACCACGTTGGGGGCGAACATGACCGAGGTGTGGTACTGGGTGATGACGAAGCTGGCACCGACGGCACCGATGAGCAGGCGGAAGAACAGGAAGCTCTCGTAGGTCTGCGCGAAGGCCACGCCGATCACCGGTACGGCACCGGCCAGGAGCAGGCCGGTATAGGCCTTGCGCGGGCCGAAGCGGTCGCACATGGGGCCGATGATGAGGCGCACCAGGATGGTCACGGCCACGGCGGCGATGTTGATATTGGCGATCTGGCCGGGGGTAAGGTGGAATTCACCCTTGATGACCGGCATCAGCGGCGCGCAGGCGAACCAGGCGAAGAAGCAGACGAAGAAGGCCATCCAGGTCAGGTGGAAGGCGCGCATCTGGGGCGTGCCCAGGGAGAACAGCGCGATACGATTGGATTTGCTCATGTCGGGGTCCCGTAAAAACAAAAAGGCGTCCGCTCGAATCCGAGGCCTTGCCTCGTTTCAAGCGGACGCCATTGTCCGTATGCATTGCAGATCCATCGTTAGATCGGCATCAAAGTGGTGGATCGTCCTTGATCCTGATGGACATTGAGCAAAGGCCGTGCCAGGCGGAGGTTTTTGGTGCAGTGGCAGGCGGGGAGCGGCTTTGCAGGGAGTGAGCGGACATCAGGCGCAACCTCGGCGCTGTGCCGGATCACCGATATATATCATTGCATGATGTATCCCGGTGCGTGCTGCGCGTTCGTGGTGCGGCGCATCGTAACAGTGCGTGGGTGTGCAGGCCGGGGCAAGTGAAGACGCTGAGGTATCTGTTGCCGCAGGGATATCCCGTGTGCACAGGGCAGGGACGAGCAACGCTTATCGCGGCTGGAAGGCAATGAGCGCCATGCCCGCCAGCGCCACGGCCACCCCGGCGCAATCCCAACCCGAGGGCCGCACGCCGTCCACGGCCCACAGCCACAGCATGGCCACGGCGATGTAGACCCCGCCATAGGCTGCATAGACGCGCCCGGAAGCGGCCTCATGCAGCGTCAGCAGCCAGGCGAACAGGGCCAGGCTGGCGGCGGCCGGTAGCAGCAGCCAGGCGCTGCGGTCCTGCTTGAGCCAGAGATAAGGGAGATAGCAGCCGACGATTTCGGCCAAGGCCGTGCAGAGATAGAGGAAAACCGTTTTCATCGGTGCGTTCGTCAGTCTTCTTCGCGAGCGCTGATGTCGGCCCGCTCGTCGTCGGTCTTGCGCAGCCACTGGCGATGCAGGAAGTGCTCCAGCGGCCGGCCTACCACGAACAGCAGCAGGATCAATCCCGTCGCAATGAGCGCCACGCGCCACCAGCCAGCTCCGCAAACGATGCCCACTGCAGCGGTGACCCAGATCGAGGCCGCCGTGGTCAGGCCGCGGACTTTTTCGCTGCGCTGTTCATGGATGATCACCCCGGCACCGAGGAAGCCGATGCCGGTGATCACGCCCTGGATGGCGCGGCTGACCGCGTCGCGGCTATGCACGTCGGACTCCATCGAGAAATCCATGGCGGCCATGGTGACCAGCGCCGCCCCCAGCGCCACCAGGCCCAGGGTCTTCATGCCGGTCGGTTTGCCGCGCAGGTTGCGGTCGATGCCGATGACGCAGCCGATGAGCATGGCGAAGAGCAGGCGGTAAAAGATTTCCAGATGGTCGGTCATGGGAGGCGGATGCAGTGATCGAGGGCGACATTGTAACCTTGCGGTCCACCGCTTTTTCATCCTCCGTCCGGTCCTGCGTCACACGCATAAAAAAGCCCCGTCAACTTCGACGGGGCAAATCAGGCATGGCGGGAGGCTTGCGCTGCGCCATGCTGCGCTCAAGCATCAAACAACAGCAAACAACGGAGACAACAGGAAAAACAGGTACTGCGGAGACATCAACTGCCTGGAAAGAGCGATGCGCCCATCGGTGTGCCGCAATGGATCAGGAACCCGAGCCGCCAGCGCCGCCGGCACCACCGGTGCCGCTGCCGCCGGCTGCACCGCCCGCACCCGTACCGGTGCCACCAGTGCCACCGGAGCCGCCGCCAGGGCCGCCATTGCCGCCCGGGGAGGTGCCCAGCGGGCCGCCCTTCATGTCAGTGGAATTGGGGTTGTTGCCGGAGCGGGACTTCTGGCTGCTGCTCTTGTCCGACTTGTTGTGGTTGCGCATGCTCTTGCCGGAGGAAGAGCTGCCGGTGTCGGTGGCGCTGTTGTTGGGCGCCATCTGCCCGCCGGTAGCGCCCGTTGCGCCCGAGCCGGCGGCACCCGCACCTGCTGCACCACCGCTGGCACCCGAATTCTGCGCGAAGGCGCCGGTGCTGAAGGCGGCGACCACGAGGGCGGTGCCGAGCAATTTCAAAGTCGGTTTGGACATGGAGATCTCCTTGGGTTGTTGTGGGGGCGTCCCGCCATCGCGAGCCGTTGGAGACATACTAGGTCCTGCACCGAAGACGGGCAGTCGGACGCAGTTTCAATCGCGTGTCGGTGCTTTCGTACCCGGATGACGGTGCTTGTTGTTGAGCCACGCAGTCCATCACGCCGTTTTGATCACGCGGCGGCCGGCGTGCATGCCCTCAAGCCAGGGTCTGCCGCAGTTCGCTGGGACTGATCCCGTAATGCTGGCGAAAGCGCATCGCAAAACGCGAGGGCGAGTCATAGCCGCAGGCCGAGGCGATGTCGGCGATGGGCAAGGAGGAGGCCTGCAGCTGGTCCAGTGCCAGTCCCAGCTGCACCTTGTCGAGCAGCTCCCGAAAGCCGGTCTGCTCGCGCGCCAGGCGCCGGCGCAGGGTCGAGACGCTGCAATGAAACGCTTCGGCTACGCGCTCCAGGCTGCGTTCTTCGGGCGCCAGCATCAGCAGGTGCTGTTCGATGTGATGGCTGATGGCGTCGCCGCGTTCGCGCAGCAGGCCGCCGATGGCACCGCGCAGGCTCAGCGCCAGCAACAGGCCTTCTGCGGCCTGGCATTGCAGTTCGACCGCTGCTTCTTCGCGGATGCAGTCCTGCAGGTGCCGCCAGGCGCGCAGGGTGTCGGCCTCCTGCTTCACGCTGCTGACCGCACTGGCCTCGCGCGCCTGCACGCCCTGGCCGGGGTAGTGCAGGCGGAAACGCTCCACCAGCGCCGGCGGCAGCGACACCATGTCGGCCGCGTATTCGCCCCCCTTGGGCAGGTTGGCCACATTGACCTGGGTGCCAGCGGCCAAGAGCACCAGCACATCCTGTCCGCACAGCAGCTGGCGATGGCCCCATTGCAGGCGCTTCTTGCCCTGGCGCACGTGGCAGATGCTGGCCAGGCCGATGAAGACCTGGCGCAGCTGCTGTTCGTGGCGGGCGCGGATGCGGGTCAGCGTGGGGCCCGTGCCATGGGCGAAGGGCAGGATGGCGATGTCACTTTGCATGCGGGAATCAACGTCCGTAGGTGGCGGTCAGCCTGGCCTGGCCAAGGGCCGAGGCATTGAGGAAGAAGCCGAGCATAGCACCGCTGGCTTGCGCATCCAGTGGCAATTTTTCGGTATTCAGTGCCCAAATGACGAATTGATAGCGGTGCGGCTTGTCCCCTGCCGGCGGACAGGCGCCACCGAAACTGCTGCCGCCGAAATCGGTGCGGCCTTGCACCGCACCTGCGGGCAGGCCATGGCCTTGCGCATTGATGCCGGTCGGCAGGCTGGTGGTGGAGGCCGGCAGGTTGAACACGGTCCAGTGCCACCAGCCGCTGCCGGTGGGCGCATCGGGGTCATAGACGGTCACGGCGAAGCTCTTGGTGCCAGCCGGCGCGTTGGACCAGGACAGCTGCGGCGAGCGGTTCAGGCCGCTGCAGCCGAAGCCATTGAAGACTTCCGCGTTGGAGAGGGCCTGGCCGTCCTGGATGTCGCGGCTGCTGACGGTGAAGTCGGCGGCCTGTGCCGACAGTGCAGAAAACGTCAGGGCCAGTGCGGCCACGGAAAGGCGGGAAGAAGACATGCATGCGCTCCGGTCAAGGTTGAGGAGCGCCCATGGTAGAAGACGCATATCCGGCGCATGGTGCAGAAAACGTCAGCCTCGGTGCAGAAAGCGTCAAGGCGCAAACCGGCTTGCGGGTGGCGCTGTCAGAACAGGTTCAGCGAAATCAGCAAGTCCAGTCCCTGGAACAGTTCGACATAACGGCTGGCGGCCGATTCATTGATGACGATGAAGCGGGTGAAATCGAACAGCGCCGGTTCCAGCTGCGCGTCAATGGCTTGCTGTGCGGCGAAGCTGGGGTAGCTGAGGCCGAAACCGTAGAACTGCTGCTTGAACTGCGGATTGAGATTGGCCTCATCGACCGGGTGGAATTTCATCACCAGCCGTGCATGCTGGCTGGCCACCAGCGCCTGCATGGTGCGCAGCGAACTCATCAGGCCATGGAGGTTGCGCTGGGCCTCTTCGCTGTGCTGGCCGCAGCGCGCCACCATGTTGATGATGTTGGGCAGGAAGCACAGCCAGTGGCGCTGCTCTTGCCCCAGGGCCCCCTGCGGTGCCAGGCTGACCGTGCGCACCTTTGGCAGGCCCGGAAAGGCTTGCGGTGAGACGCGGTAAGCGCCGCCATATTTCGGATGGTGCGCGTCGAACCAGATGGCGGGCACCGCATTGATTTGCAGGATGGCTTGCGGCGTCAGTCCCAGGCGCTGCATCAGCACGGGTCTGGCTTGCAGCATGTGCAGCAGCGCGGTGGCATCGACGGTGGCACTCTGTGCCGGCGCCGCCAGCAGGGGATTGCAGGAGGTATTGCCTTCTTCCAGGTAGCACACGCTCTGCACCGCCGCCGCCAGCTTGAGTAGCTTGCCCAGCAGGTAGCCGGTGTGCGGCACGAAGAGGCGCAGGGGCGTGAAGGTGGCAGGCAAGGCCGCCACCATTGCATCCAGGAACGCTACCGTGCGGGCCAGATCCCAGATGCCGTCGTCGATGACGCTGGCAAAGGCTCCCTCCCATTGCATGCCGCGTCCGCATACCACCAGCGGCGCGCGCAGTTCTCCCTCGCGCTGCAGTTGCCGGGCGATGGAATAGGTGATGGGGCTGTGCAGGTAGACGATGTCCATGGAAGAGCAGGGGCGCGGCCGCAAACTCGCGCCTGGTGCGGCAAAGGCAGGATGATGGTCGGCCCGGCCTGCATGCACCATGGGAAGATGATTCACAAACGTAACGGGATGTAACGGAGGCGCAGCGTCCCGTTGCGCCGCTGTCAGCTTCAGCGAGCGCCATATGTTCCGGTGCACCAGGCTCAGCCACGAGACTGCACAGCGCTTTCGCCAGCCGCCTCTCTGGTTGGCGCCTACTGACCGGGATGGCGGAGGCAGTCAAGCTTTTATAATGATCGCGCTTCCCTATTCTGAGCGAGTTCCCATGAACCTCACCCCCCTAGCCATCCTGCTGGTCTTCCAATGCCTGGGCGAAGGCGCCGCGCAATTGCTGGGCCTGCCCATTCCCGGTCCGGTGATCGGCACGCTGCTGCTGCTGATCGCCTTTCTCTCTTCACCCCGTCTGGCGCAGATGATGGAGCCGACCTCCTGGGGCATCCTGCAGCACCTGTCGCTGCTGTTCGTGCCCGCGGGCGTGGGCGTGATCGCCGCCGCCGGTCAGCTCAAAGGCGATCTTCCTGCCATCGTGGTGGCGCTGGTGGTCAGCACGGTGCTGGCCATCGCCGTCGGCGCGCTGGTGACCAACGCGGCGATGAAGCGCTTTACCGGCGCACGGCAGGCGCCTGACGATGAGGAGTCGCGCTGATGCACGGCCTGGCACGCCTCTCCGATGTCTGGGTCTACCTCGCCGCCTCGCCGCTGCTGGGGTTGACGACCACGCTGGTGGCCTATCTTTTCGCGTTGTGGGTGTATCGCCGCCTGGGTTACAACCCCTTGGCCAACCCGGTCCTGATCGCCATCGCCATCGTGGTCAGCATCCTCGCCATTACGCATACCCCCTACAAGACCTATTTCGAGGGCGCGCAATTCGTCCACTTCATGCTCGGCCCCGCCACGGTCGCCCTGGCCATGCCGCTCTACAAGCAATGGCACAACTTCCGCCGCGCCGTGCTGCCGCTGATGCTGGGGCTGGCCGCCGGGTCGGTGACGGCGGTGGTCTCGGCCGTCGGCATCGCCTATGCGATGGGGGCCTCGCGCGACATCCTCATCTCCATGGCGCCCAAGTCCGCCACCACTCCCATTGCGATGGCCATCGCGGAACGCTTCGGCGGCCTGCCCTCGCTGACCGCCGTGCTGGTGATCTGCACCGGCATCCTGGGCGCGGTGCTGGCGCGCTACGTCCTGAACTTCCTGCGCATCGACAGCCATCCCGTGCGCGGCTTCGCGCTGGGCGTGGCCTCGCATGGCATCGGTACGGCGCGGGCGCTGCAGGTCAGCGCCGAGATGGGCGCTTTCGCCGGACTGGGCATGGGCCTCAATGGCGTCTTCACGGCCGTGCTGGTGCCGGTCCTGATGCCGCTGTTGCTGCGTTGGACCGGGCACTGAAAAAGGACTAAATGATTTATACGGCGGGCTTGGGGCACCATGGCGGTACCTTGAACTGCTCCACCAGGAAATCACGCATGCGTTGCACCTTGGGCGGCAGGTGGGTGCGGGTCGGGTAGAGGGTGTGCACCACCAGTTGTTCCCCGGTGCTCCAGCCCTCGAACAATTCCACCAGTTCACCGGACTGGATCGCGGCATTGACGATGAAGTCCGGCTGGATCGCGATACCCTGGCCGGCAATGGCCATGGCGCGGCAGGTGGCACCGTTGTTGACGTAGACGGTGGAGCGCACGCGTACCTGGCAGGTGTCGCCGTGCACGTGCTTGAAATGCCACTCGTCGCCGCCGTTGCGGTAGCTGTAGGAAATGAAGGGAAAATCGCGCAGCTCCGCCGGACTCACCGGCGTGCCGTGCCGCTCCAGGAAGGCCGGCGAAGCGCAGGCGATCATGCGCACCGGCGCCAGGGGACGCGCCACCATGCGGCTGTCACCCAGGGTGCTGATGCGGATGGCCATGTCGAATCCTTCTTCAAGCAGGTCGATGGTGCGATCCGACAGGGTGATGTTGAGCGTGATCAGCGGATTCTGTTCGGTGAACTTGCCCCACAGCGGGGCCAGTTGCTCGACGCCGAAATCCTGCGGTGCGCCGATGCGCAGCCGGCCGCAGGCCTGGTCGGAATTGAGCCCGACTTCGCTCTCCACATCCTGGATCGATTCCAGCAATTCCTTGCAGCGCGTGAAGTAGACGCGCCCTTCATCGGTCAGCGAGAGCCGCCGCGTGGTGCGGTGGAGCAGGCGGATGCCCAAGAACTGTTCCAGCTCCGATACCTGCCGCGAGACCGCCGGCTTGGACTGGCCGGTCACATCCACGGCAGCCACGAAGCTGCCGCTTTCGACGACGGCGACAAAGGTTTCCATCGCTTGCAACTTGTCCATGGCTGCCTTCCGATTTGCAAGAAAAATACCGTGCAGACTGCCACAGGTGCGCGCGCTTGCCCATGCTACGTTCGGATAATGGCGCGCCGGGGAAATTCGTTCATCGCACCGTGGCGGCCCACGCCACGACGTCGCCCGCCAAGCGCGCCGAGGCGCTGCCAAAGGCGCTGACCACTTCCGGTACCTTGCTGCCGGCCACCGGTTCGACCACCGCAAAGCGGCGCGCGGCCAGTTGCTGGCGGGTGGAGGTGTCGACCAGGCGGGCCTCGTAGACGATCACCACCTTGGGCTGGCCGTTGCGATATTCAGTCTGGAAGGCCAGCAGCGCTCCATTGAGTTCCACCTCGGCGGCGATGTTGGCGTTGTCGCCGGACAGGCGCGGGAAGCGTCCATCGGCCTGGAAGGCGTCCAGCAAGCGGTCGCGCAGCAGTTGCGGCGCCGGGTCGCTCCAGCGCACGCCGGCATAGGACTTGACCACGTCGCCTTCGGGCAGCACCAGGATGCGTTCGCTGTCGATGCTGCGGCTGGCCGTCGGCGTGGCGATGCGCAGTGCACGGTAAGGGCTGGCGGAGACAGGGGCGGCGGCGGAAGCCAGCGGCGGCAGCCGATAGACCGCCAGCGGATCAGCCTTGGGCAGGATGGAACACGCCGTCAGGGCCAGGCTGGCGGCCACCAGGGCGGAGCGCAGGAGCGGGGTCATCATGGGTTGAATTCCTGGAGATTGTCTTGGCCCAGCAGGTAACCGCCGGGATTGCTTTCCAGCTTGCGGCTGATGGCCCGCACCGAGGCCAGGGTGCTGCGCAGCTCGGTAATGGCCGGGCCGATCTCGGCCACCCCCTGGGCGCCGTTGTTGAGCGCCGCCTGGTTCTGCTGGATCAGCTTCTCGATCTGCTGGCTGCTGGCTGCCAGCGAACGCATGGCCTGCTGCAGGTTGCCCATGGCGTCATTGCCGCGCGTGGCCAGCAGCTGGTTGGCCGACTGCATGGCCAGGTTGGCCTGGCGCGCAGCGGCCGCCAGTTCCTGCATGGCCGTGCCGACATTGCCGCGCTGGTTGGCCAAGGTGTCGGTCAGCTGTTCCAGGTGCGCCACGGTCTGGTTCAGGCGCCGGGCGTTCTCGGGGGCGAGGAACTGCTTGGCATTGAGCAGCACCTCGTTGACGTTGGAGAGCAGGTCTTCACCGTTGGAGAGCAAGGAGCTCAGCGGCGAGGGCGAGGCGATGATGATGGGATCATTGCCGTCCTTGGATTCCAGTCGCGGGCTCTGCGGCGAGCCATTGGTCAGCTGGATCAGCGCGGTACCGGTGATACCGGCCAGGGCCAGCTTGGCGCCGGTGTCTTCCTTGATGGGCGCCTTGCCGGTCACGCGGATGCGCGCGCGCACCTTGCGCGGGTCGGCCGGGTCCAGGCTCAGGCCGACCACGTCGCCCACCTTGATGCCGCTGTACTGCACGGGGCTACCGCGCGAGAGTCCGCTGACCGCCTCGTTGAAGATGACCGTGTAGTAGTCGACGTCGCGGTCCTGCCCGACCTTGGTCAGCCACAGGCAGAACACCAGCGCCGCCAGGGCGACCAGGATCGTGAAGAGTCCGATGAGGACGTGATGGGCACGCGTTTCCATTAGGCGTTTCCTTGATGCGTTGGGGTGGCCGAGGCGCGCAGTGCGGCCTGGCTGGCGGCCCGTCCGCGCGGGCCCTGGAAGTATTGCTGTATCCACGGATCATCGAAGGCCGCCACGGCCTCGATGCGGTCGGCCACCAGAACGCGCTTGGCCGAGAGCACGGCGACACGGTCGCAGATGGCATAGAGGGTGTCCAGGTCATGGGTGACCAGGAACACGGTCAGGCCCAGCGCATCGCGCAGGGTCAGGATCAGGCGGTCGAAGGCGGCCGCGCTGATGGGGTCGAGGCCGGCAGTCGGTTCGTCCAGGAACAGGATGTCCGGATCCAGCGCCAGCGCGCGGGCCAGTGCGGCGCGCTTGATCATGCCGCCCGAGAGTTCTGCCGGATATTTGTCGCCGGCGGCAATGGGCAGGCCCGCCAGCGCCAGCTTCATGGCCGAGACGCCGCGCGCCTCATCGGCATCGAGCCCGCCGTATTCGGTGAGGGGCAGGGCGATGTTTTCCAGCACGGTCAGTGAAGAGAACAGCGCGCCCTGCTGGAACAGTACGCCGAAACGCCGCTCGTACTGCGACCGTGCGTCGGTCGACAACGCCGACAGATCCTGTCCGAACACCTTCACCTGTCCGGCCGCAGGACGTTGCAATCCGACGATGCTGCGCAGCAGGACCGACTTGCCGGTCCCGGAACCACCCACCACGCCCAGGATCTCACCGCGCCGAACCTGCAGGTCCAGCTGGTCGTGCACCACCTGGGGGCCGAACTGGTTGCGCAGGCCGCGCACGTCGATGATCGCCTCCGTGGCGCGGTCTTCGCGCACCGGGGTCACCATCCCATCTCCATGAAGAACAGGGCCGCCAGTGCATCCAGCAGGATCACCACGAAGATCGACTGCACCACGCTGGAGGTGGTGTGCTGGCCCACCGACTGGGCGCTGCCGCTGACCTTGAAGCCTTCATTGCAGCCGATGATGGCGATCACGAAGGCAAACAGCGGGGCCTTGACCATGCCCAGCACGAAGTGGCGGATGCCCACATCCTGTTGCAGCAGCGAGAGGAACATGGTCGGGCTGATGTCCAGTGACAGCGCACACACCATGGCACCGCCGAAAAGGCCCGACATCATGGCGATGAAGGTGAGAATGGGCATGGAGATCAGCAGCGCGATGATGCGCGGCAGGACCAGCAGGTTGATCGGGTCCAGCCCGAGCGCGCGGATGGCATCGATTTCCTCGTTGGCCTTCATTGAGCCGATCTGCGCCGTAAATGAACTGGCGGTACGCCCCGCCATCAGGATGGCCGTCAGCAGGACGGCGAACTCGCGCAGGAAGGAGAAGGCCACCAGGTCCACCGTATAGAGGCTGGCCCCGAAGTCGGCCAGCACGGTGGCGCCGAGGAAGGCGACCACGGCGCCCACCATGAAAGTGAGCAGGGAGACGATGGGTACCGCATCCAGCCCGGTCTGCTCGACCTGGGCCACCACGCCCGTAAAGCGCCAGCGCGAGGGGCGCCAGAACGACGCCGCCAGGGTCTGCAGGCACAAGCCGGCAAAACCCAGCAGCCCGCGCGAACAGGCGCGCAGGTTGAGCGTGGCCACGCCGGCCCGTTCGAGCATGTCGGTGATCCAGGCCTGCGGCGGCGGGGCGGCCTTGGGCATGGCGATGGCCTTGGCCTCGGCGACGGCGGCCAGCAGGCCCCGCCAGGCGTGCGGCAGGTCGCTGCTTTCGCCGGTCTGGCGCAAGGCCGCCGGTACGCCCAGCAAGTCCACCAGCAGCTTGGCCCCCACGGTATCGAAGGCGGTCAGTGCAGAAAACGTCAGCACCAGTTCATCGCCTGCCGTCGGCCGCTGCTGCGCGATCTGGCGCGACAGCGCGCGGTAGTTGCGCAAGGTCCAGTCGCCCTCCACGTGCAGCACAGGCGGGCTGGACGGTTCGAGGCGGAAGGTGGCGGCGTTGTTCAAATCAGGTCAGGCCGGCAAGGGCAAGGTTGGAAGAGGGCAGTGTACCGAACTTGCGCACCACTGCGCAAAAAGCGTCAGCGGGCCGCGGCAAGTATGGCATGGGCACAGGCTTCGCGCCAGCCGCTATGACCCGCGCGGGCACTATCCCAAGAGGTAATTGCCGCTGGGCGGAGCGGCTCCTACCATGTGCTCTCCCTGGACCCGGCCAGTGCCATCCTCCTCCCTCCACCGGCAGAAAGCACCGGGGCTGGTTTGACGTTTTCTGCACCATGCCGCGTGCGGCGCGCTTCTCATGAAAAAACTCATCTTTACCCTTTCCGCCCTGGGACTGCTCAACGCCAGTCAATCTGCCCAGGCCCAGGCTTCCAGTGTCACCGTCTATGGCGTCATCGACATGAGCCTGGTCTATACCAGCAAGGTCGGTGCCGGCAACAACAGCCGCGTCAGTGTCGATTCGGGCGATGCCATGGCATCGCGCATCGGCTTTCGCGGCCGGGAGGAGCTGGGCGGCGGACTGGCTGCCATCTTCCAGCTCGAAAACGGCTTTTCCGCCGACGACGGCGCCATGGCCACGCCCGGCACCTTGTTCGACCGCAAGTCGGTCGTCGGCCTGAGCGGCCATCTCGGTACGCTGACCATCGGCCGCCAGACCGATTACCTGGAAGAAATCGGCCTGCAATACAGCTCCTTCCAGATCTTCGGTGGTGGCGGGGTGCGCGCCGGCCACTTCAACAGCCTTGATCGCCTGACCGGGGCGCGTACCAGCAATTCCCTGCGCTTCGATACGGCGGACATGGGCGGATTCACCGGTAGCCTCTTCTATGGTTTCGGCGAGGTCGCCGGCAAGACGTCGGCAGGACAAGCCTTCGGGGTCGGGGCCAACTACAAGAACGGCAACGCCGGTATCGGTGCCGCCTATTACCAGAGCAAGCTGGCGGCCGATACGCCGCCCTCCAATGCCGGTGATACCGACCTGAAGACCTTCACCCTGGGCGCCAGCTACCAGGCCGGGCCGGCCAAACTGTTCGCCGCCTGGTCGCAGGTGCGTCGTCCGACCCAGCAGCCATTGGCTGCCAGCGGCCTGGTGGCCATCACCACCGCCACGCGCGCCAATGTCTTCGATGTCGGTGTCGACTATGCGCTCGATGCCAAGCTGCACCTGCTGGGCAGCGTCATCCATGACCGCGCCGACCTGTCCCGCGCCAACGGCGGCGCTACGCGCGGGCACACCACGCAGTTCAATGTCGGCGTCGATTACTTCTTCAGCAAGCGCACCGACCTCTATGCCATGGCCAGCCGCCAGTCGGCCAGCGACGTGCTCAATCCCGGCGTCATCAGCGCGGCCTATTCGTCGGCACCGGCCGACGACAGCAGCCAGAACGTCTTGCGCATCGGGCTGCGGCACAAGTTCTGAGCGCGCCGAAAAACATAGCCGAAAATGGCAAAACAGCCTCCGCAGTGCGGGGGCTGTTTTGCTTTTGAGCGCTGCGGTCCGGGCCCATCACGGGCGCGGAAACGGCGTATTCGGGAGGAGAACGCAGGCTGCGCGAGCGCCAGCGCGTCGTGCAGCGCGCAGGTTTGCCAAATCGGGCTACACCGGTGCGCAACGGGAACGCAATAATCCATCACACCCGTTCCACACCGACACGTCCCGACCATGACCTCCACTCGTTTCCGTTTGCGCCTGCTGCACCAGGCGCTCCTGACCACGCTCTCCGCAGCCGGCCTGGCCACTGCCTTGCTGGCGCCGTTGCCGGCGGCCGCCCATGGTGCGGCCGCGCACATGCTGCCGCTCAAGAAGACCCTGGAGGATTTCGGCGCTACCGTGCGCTGGGATGCCTATGCAGGCCTGTGGACCATCCAGCGCAACAGCGTGACCGTGCGCGTCAAGCCGCGTGCCGCGACCGCGCTGGTCAACGGCCAGCCGGTCAAACTGCCGGTGCCGCTGGTGATGAAGAACGGGCAGCCCTATGTCTCGGATGAATTCATCAACACCGTCTTTGCGCCCAGCCTGGACAAGACTTTCCAGATCGAATCGGTACCGCATCCGCTCAATCCGCTCAGCGCCGATGAGATCAATGCCACGCTGGACGTCTTGAAGGCCAGCGGCCGCTGGCAGCCGTCCTATCGCTTTACCGAAATCACGGTGGCCGAAGCGCCCAAGGAGCAGGTCTGGAAATTCGCCCTCGGCGAACGCGGCCTGGCCTTTGCGCGGCGCGCCGATTTCACCTTGCTCGATGGCAGCCAGGTCATCGAAGGCACGGTGGACCTGGGCCAGCGCAGCGTGACCCGCTGGGAGCCCAAGGCCGGGGTGCACGGCATGGTGCTGGTGGATGATTTCGCCACCGTCCAGAATGCCATGGAGACCAGCACCGACTACGCCCAGGCGCTGGCCAAGCGCGGCATCACCGATATCAAGAAGGTGGTAGCCACTCCGCTGACCGTGGGCTACTTCGGCGGCAAGGATGCCCTGCAGGAAGATGCCCGCCTGCTCAAGGTGGTCAGCTACCTGGATGTGGGCGACGGCAATTACTGGGCGCACCCTATCGAGAACCTGGTGGCGGTGGTCGACCTGGTGCAGAAGAAGGTCATCAAGATCGAAGACAACGGCGTCATCCCGGTGCCGATGAAGCCGACCGGCTACGACGGCAGCGGCCGCGCACTGGTCCCGCCGCCCAAGCCGCTGGACATCAGCGAGCCCGAGGGCAAGAACTACACCATCACCGGCAATACCCTGCGCTGGCGCAACTGGGAGATGCATTTCAAGCTGGATTCGCGCGTGGGCCTGATGTTCTCGACCGTCACCTACAACGACCACGGCAAGAAGCGCCAGATCATGTACGAGGGTTCGCTGGGCGGCATGATCGTGCCCTATGGTGATCCGGACGTGGGCTGGTATTTCAAGGCCTACCTGGATTCGGGCGAATACGGCATGGGCACCCTGACTTCGCCCATCGAGCGCGGCAAGGATGCACCCGACAACGTGGTGCTGCTCGATGCCACCCTGGCCGACACCAGTGGCAAGCCGTGTACCATCCCGCGCGCCATCGGCGTCTTCGAACGCTATGCCGGTCCGGAATTCAAGCACCAGGAATACGGCCAGCCCAATCTGTCGGTGGAGCGGCGCGAGCTGGTGATCCGCTGGATCAGCACGGTCGGCAACTATGACTACATCTTCGACTGGGTCTTTGCCGAGAATGGCACCATCGGCATCAATGCCGGCGCCACCGGCATCGAGGCGGTCAAGGGCGTGAAGTCCTCGACCATGCGTGACGCCAGCGCGGCCGAGGATACCCGCTACGGCACGCTGATCGATCACAACATCGTCGGCACCACGCACCAGCATATCTACAACTTCCGTCTCGACCTGGATATCGATGGGGAAAGCAATTCGCTGACCGAAGTCGATCCGGTAGTCTTGCCCAACACCCGCAGCGGCCCGCGCAGCAGCACCATGCAGACCGTACAGCGCACGGCCGATACCGAGCAGCAGGCGGCGCAGAAATTCGATGCCTCGACCATCCGCCTGCTGAGCAACCCGAACAAGTTCAACAAGGTCGGCAATCCCGTGTCTTACCAACTGATCCCCTACGCGGGCGGTACGCACCCCATTGCCAAGGGCGCCAACTTCTCGCCGGATGAATGGCTCAACAAGCGCCTGAGTTTCATGGACCGCCAACTGTGGGTGACCCGCTATGACCCGCAGCAGCGCTTCCCGGAAGGCAAGTATCCGAACCGCTCCCATGAAGATACCGGCCTGGGCGCCTTCATCAAGGACAACCAGTCCATCGTCAACCAGGACGATGTGGTCTGGCTGACCACCGGCACCACCCACGTGGCGCGTGCCGAAGAGTGGCCCATCATGCCCACCGAATGGGTGCACGTCCTGTTGAAGCCCTGGAACTTCTTCGACGAGACGCCCACCCTCGGCCTGAACAAGAAGAAATAAGGCTTCCCCAAGCCGGCAAAGCTTGACCGTCTGCTTCGGGCCGACGGTCTTTTTTCACAAGGAGACTCCATGCATATTGCATCGAACATCATCGGCGGCCAACTGCGCCCGGGCAGCCGCCTGCTCGATTCGTACAATCCCGCCAACGGCCAGGTCATGGGCCGCTTCCCGCAATCCGATGCCATCGAGGTGGCCGCGGCGGTGGCCGCCGCGCGCCAGGCGCAGCCCGGGTGGGCCGCATTGTCACTGGCGCAGCGGCGCGAGCACCTGCAGCGCGTGGCTGATGCCATCGCCGCCCATGCCGAACGGCTGGCCACGCTGGTGACACAGGAACAAGGCCGTCCATTGGGTGGCATCGGCCCTGGCCAGGTGCCGGGCTCGCGCTTCGAGCTGTGGGGCTGCGAAGCCTGGACGCGTGCCACTGCGAGCCTTGAACTGGCCCCGGAAGTGGTGTTCGAGGACGAGACCCGGCGCGACGAACTGCATCGCAAGCCCTATGGCGTCATCGCCGCCATCGCACCGTGGAATTGGCCGCTGATGATTTCCATCTGGCAGATCATCCCGGCGCTCTACACCGGCAATACGGTCGTGCTCAAGCCCTCCGAATACACCAGCGTCTGCGGCCTGGAACTGGCGCGCGTGATTGCCGAAGCACTGCCGCCCGGTGTGCTCAATACCGTCAGCGGCGATGGCAGCGTGGGTGCCCTGCTGGTGGAGGATGCCGACGTCAACAAGATCATGTTCACCGGCTCCGGTGCGACCGGAGCACGCATCGTCGCGGCGGCCGCGCGCAACCTCACGCCGACCACCATGGAACTGGGCGGCAATGATGCGGCCATCGTGCTGGAGGATGCGGATCCCAAGGCGATTGCACCGGGCCTGTTCTGGGGCGCTTTCCTCAACATGGGGCAGACCTGCGCCTGTGCGAAGCGGCTCTACGTGCCCGATGCGCTGCATGACCAGATCGTGGCCGAGCTCAAGGCCATCATTGCGGCCACCCCGATGGGCGACGGCTTGCAGCCCGGCATCGCCATGGGGCCGGTGCAGAATCCCATGCAATTGAAGAAGGTGGCGGCGCTGGTGGACAGTGCCCGTGCAGAGGGGGCCACCATCGTCTGTGGCGGCGAGCTGCCGGACGGCCCGGGCAATTTTTATCCGCTCACGCTGGTGACCGATATCCGCGATGGGGCGCGCCTGGTGGACGAGGAGCAGTTCGGCCCGGTGCTGCCCATCATCCGCTACAGCGATCTGGAACAGGCCATCGCCAATGCCAACCGGCTTGATGTGGGCCTGGGTGCGTCGGTGTGGAGCAATGACACGCAGCGTGCAGCTGAAGTCGCCATGCGCCTGCAGGCCGGGACGGTATGGGTGAACCAGCATGGGATGGTTCATCCGATGGTGCCTTTCGGCGGCAACAAGCGCTCGGGTTGGGGGCTGGAGTTCGGGCAGGAGGGATTGAAGGGCGTGACGCAGCCGCAGGTGATCAGCGTGAAGAAGTAAGCCGTTTCGCCAAGGACGGGAGCAAATAGCGTACGTGCAGACAGGCTCGGACTGGTGACAAAGCCTTGGGTAAAACCAAGGCTTTGTACTGTCGGGCCCGCACTGACATAGACACAGATGTCGATGAAGAGGCGGCAGCAGGCCGGTATGATTTTTCTGCAGTGAGTGATTCCCCGTTTTTCCACCCTTGGCGCATGTATCGGGAGAAGGCCCGACTCCTTTATTGTCGGGTCATCGCTTCCAATCGCTGCAAGAAGAGGAACTTTGTCAGCAGCGCGGTGCCCTCACCCAAATGGGCCAGATGATCGTAGTCGCCGAAATGGACATCCTGGAATTCTTCCCGGCCATAGCAATTGACCACGTTGACCGGAATGCCCAGATGAAAATCGTAAAGAATTTCATAAAGGCCCTTGAACAAGACGTCCGAACTGAGCCCTACGGCGGCCCTGTAATCGGACCGTGCCGGAGGGATCACCACGCTGACCGAATGGCCGAGATGCTTGGCCAGCAACAGCATCCGCACCAGATAGAGGTGAGCATCGGAGGGTTTGTTGAGCCTGAGGTGATCGCTGGCTCTCTTGGAAGCGCTGATGGCGGGAGGATTGACGCCGTGCCCATAAATGAATCCGCCCACCCCTTCCAGTTCGACCGTCAAATGGTCGAGCCTTCCCCTGATGGCAGAGGCCAATTGGATGAGTCGTTCATCCTCATAGTTGAGTTCAAGATGGAACAGCTCGTTCAGAGCGGGACTGATATCCTTTTCAGAAGGCGACTTTTCCAGAACGCTGCCTGGAGAAAACAAGGAGTAGTAAATGATCAGATGCCTTACCTTGGGGTAATGCAACGTCATGTGTCGGTAGAGATGAAACGAATGTTTCAGGTCCTGGGAGCGAAAACATAAATTGAACGATCCGGGAAAATGACCCGGATGGAAGCCAAACTCGCCGTGCGAACTGCCGACCACCACGGTGTCGATGTTGCCGGCCTCCCGCCATAACATGGTTCTTTTTGCCGCCAGCAGAAGCAGCGCTTCTTTCAGCAAAGGACTATCCTGAATATCCATCTTGCACCTTTCCCCAGTCGAGCCCGCATTCTATACCAGCCAGGATATGGCAATGACTGCCTGTCTGGTGTTTCGAGCTGACGCGGGCTATGCCGTTCAAGAAAAAAAGAGACCCCACGTCTGAAGACACGGGTTCGTCACTGTTTCGGGGCAAGCCTGTCGATCAGCTCTTTGGTATTGGGCTCATCTGCTCTGGTGTCTCTATCGAACAGCGTTGACCTCCAGCTTCGCCTGTCCGCCCTTGCCATAAGCGAGAGGCCGCTCGGCACGCCCATCCTGCAATTCCAGCGTGGTCAGTGCATCGCGAGCCACCGCCTTGACGCGCCATTGCCGCCCGTCGTCCTCGCTCACCAGCAGGGCACCGGAGAGCGAGCTTGCCATGACCTGGTTGCCTTCGCTGCGCAGGGCCGTGATGGAGCCGCTGGTAGGGGAGGCCAAGGATTGCCAATGCTGCCCGCCATCCTCGCTGCGCAGCAGCTTGCCGCCCAGGCCACCGACCACGATGGCCCCGGAGGCCGTCACCACGCCGCTCCACAGCGATGCTTTGCTGCCCGTGGCCAGCGCTTCCCAGTGCTGGCCGCCATCGAGCGAGCGATACAGCACGCCTTGCTCGGCCGAGACGAACAGCGCGCCATCACGGCCGGGGAAGATGTGCAGCAGGTTCAGGTCGCCGCGCTGCTGGCCGGGTGCGGTGGGCAGCTTGACCTGCTGCCAGCTCTTGCCGCCATCGCGCGTATGCAGCAGCAGCGACCACAGGCCCGCTGCCCAGCCTTCATTGGCATTGGCAAACCAGACCGAGAACAGCGGCTGGTCGACGCTGGTATCACTGCGTTGCAGGGCCCAGGTCTTGCCGCCATCGGCGGTATGCAGAATCACGCCACCGTGTCCGGCGGCCCAGCCTTGCTCAGCGCCGGCGAAGCTGACCGAGGTCAGCGTGGTATCGACCGGTACCTTGTCAGCCTGGCGATAGCTGCCACCGCCATCGTCGGAGAGGATGATGTAGCCATAGGCGCCCACGGCCACGATGCGGCTGCCAGCACGCGCAGCGCCCAGCATCATGTTGTGCAGGGCATGCGCATCGGCGCGCGCCGGTGACAGGGTGACTGGCGCGCCGGCCTGCGCGAATGCGCCATGGGAGACGCTGCCGGCGAACAGGGTCAGCGCGAGCGCCAAGGAATGTTTGCGGAAAGAAATCATGACTCGTCCTTGCGATCGGTAATCAGTGCGCCAGTGCGCTGTTGAGCTTGATGGGCGACTTGCGCGGGAACATCTTCTCCAACACCACCGCGAATGCGGGCAGGGCAGTCATCGCCATGACCAGGTTGACCAGGAACATGAAGGCCAGCAGCTTGCCCATGTCGGCCTGGAACTTGAGGTCGGAGAAGGACCACGTTGCCACGCCGATGGCCAGCGTGATGGCGGTGAAGATGGTGGCGATGCCCACTTCCTGGATCGCATTGTGCAGTGCCTGTTCAATGGGCAGGCCAGCGGCCAGATGCAGTTGCAGGCGGTTGTAGATGTAGAAGGCATAGTCCACGCCGATCCCCACGGCCAGCACCATCACCGGCAAGGTGGCCACCGTCAGGCCGATCTGCAGTTGCTTCATGAAGGCATAGCCGATGAAGGTGGCCACCGTCAGCGGCAGGCAGCAGGCGATGATGGCGCGCCAGTCGCGATAGACCACAAACACCAGCAGCACGATGGCCCCATAGACGTAGAGCATCATGGGCAGCTCGGATTTTTCCACTTCATCGTTGACCGCCGCGATCACGCCCGCGTTGCCGGCGGCCAGCCGGATTTCCAGCCCGGCCAGCTTGTGCTGGTCGCGATAGGACTTCACCGCCTGGATCACGCCATTGATGGTGGCAGCCTTGTGATCAGCCAGGAACAGGTGGCTGGCCAGCATGTTGCAATCCTTGGAGAGGAAACCGCGTACACGCCCGATCTCGACTGCCAGCGCGGCGTAGTTGGCGGCATCCAGCGGCACCGTGAACATGGCCGGATTGCCCTCGTTGTAGCCTTCGTTGTAGATCTTCATCTGGTCGGCGAAGGAGCTGACGGACAGTACGCCCGGTACATGCCGCATGACCGTATCGAACTGGTCCTGGTAACGTCCGAAGCTGACGTTGTCGCAAGAATTGGAGGGCGTCGAGAGGATCACCGTGAGCCAGTCCAGCCCGTTGCCGTAGTTGTCCGCGATCCAGCGGGCATCGCGGTTGTAGCGTGCGTCGGCATGCAGTTCGGGCGCGCCCGGCTGCAAGGTGCCGACCAGGCGGTCATGGCTGTACCAGGCCGATCCGGCCAGCACCAGCAGCGTGACGACCACGATGCTGCGGGCCACGCGCGGTTGCGCCGAGCGCGACAGCACGGCCAGCCAGCGGCCCCTGGCCTGCTGGGCGCGCATGGCGCTGTCGGCGTAGGTTTTGCCGACCTTCAGCAGCGAGGCCGCCAGCGGCAGCATGACCAGGTTGGTGATGATCTTGTAGCCCACGCCGATGGAGGCCGTGATGGCCAGCTCGCGCACCATGGGAATGGGGATCATCACCAGGGTGACGAAGGACACCAGCGCCGTCACCAGCGCCAGGACGCCCGGAATGAGCAGGCCCTTGAAACTGGCGCGGGCCGCCGCTTCGCAGGACTGGCCGCTGGCGATGCCGCGCACGATGGTATTGATCTGCTGCACGCCGTGCGAGACGCCAATGGCAAACACCAGGAAGGGCACCAGCACCGCCAGCGGATCGAGCCCGTAACCGAGCAGGCGCAGGGTGCCGAACTGCCACACCAGCGACACCAGCGAACAGGCCACCGGCAGCAGTGTGAACGGCAGCGAGCGGCAATACCAGTAGACCGCGATGGTGGTCAGCAGCAGGGCCATGGCGCAGAATTTGAGCACGCCTTCGGCCCCATCGGCCACGTCGCCGATCTGCTTGGCAAAGCCGATGATCTGCACTTCGAAGTCGGCATTCTCGTATTTTGCGCGCAGGTCGTTGAGCAGCTTGTTGTAGGCCAGGTAGTCGACCTTGTCGCCCTTGGCATCGAACTCGTTGATCTCGGCCACGATCATGGCGCTGTCCTGGTTGCGCGAGATGAGGGTGCCGACGAAGCCGCCATTGACGGCCGTATTGCGGATCTGCGCGATGGTCTCCGGCGTGAGCGCCGAGGGGATCACGGTGCCGGGGATGACCGGGTCGGCGCGGAAGCCTTCCTCGGTGATCTCATTGACGAAGGTGTTGGGCGTCCACAGCGATTGCACGCCGAGCCGGCTGATGTTGGGCAGGAACATGACGGCCTGCGTCATCTCGGACAGGCGGGTCAGTCCCTCCTGGGTCCAGATGCTGCCCTTGCGTGCACGCAGCACGATGTTGAGGCGATTGGCGCCGAGCACGTCATCGCGGTACTGCTTGAAGGTGTCGATGTATTCGTGATGCGTCGGCATCTGTTTTTCAAAGCCGGCGTCCATGCGCAATTGCAGCGCGAAATACGACAGCACGGCGGTAAAAGCCAGCAGCAGGGCCAGGATGGGGATGCGCAGGCGGAACAGGCTGGCTTCGAGTCTATCCAGGCTGAACAGGGAAGGGGCGTTGGCCATGGTGCGGTGGTCTCGGGTCGGAGTTCAAAAACGCTGGCCGCCCGCAGGCGGCACAAGGAAATGCGCGGCAACAGGACGACGCGCCCGGAGCGTGGAGGCCGCGGGCGCGCTGCCTCAGAAGTTGCGGCTGATGGTCATGCCATAGAAGCTGCGGTCACGCAGCGGTTGATCCAGCACGCTGGCCCCGCCCCAGAATTTGGCCAGGTTCAGCGCCACCTGCCATTTGGCCGGGTTCTGCGTGAAGGTCACGGTGAAGTTGGCCATCTTGGCGCCTTGCATGAAGGTTGCTGTGGCATTTGGCGTGCGGCCCTTCACTGCATGGAAGAAGTAGACCTCGGGGATGACCTGCCAGCCCGGGATCACCGAACCATCGTAGACCCAGCTGAAGTCGAAGTTGTAGCCATACGAAGTAGCGCTGCCCACGCCGGCGGTATTGCCGCCATTGGCCAGCGTATTGCTGGCATTGGCCGTGGTGTCATAGCCCCAGCCCCACAGCCCTGCAGCCACGGGGATGCCGCCATAGGCATTCTTCAGGTTGGGATACTTGATGGCCACCGCTTCCACCATCAGCGTGGCGGTATCGGCACCCAGGGTCTTGAGGACGGCACCGTGCTCGCTGGGGGTGAGGCTGAGCATGCCGGTGACGGCCAACTGGTATTTCTCGGTCTCGATGTAGCACTTGCCATTGGTCTGGCACAGTCCGCCATTGGCGTTCTGTACCGAGCCGTTGAGCGAGACCGCATCCTTGGGCCGGTACGACAGCTCGGTGCCGATGGCCCAGTTGCCCAGCGGGAAGTTGGCCGACAGGCCGACCATCTTGCGGTCTTCCAGGTAGGAATAGCCCAGCCCGCTGGTGGTGTTGGCCGTCGACAGCACGGGCGACTTGTCGTGGTAGTTCATCACGTACAGGCCAAAGTTCACGTCCTTCCCTGGTGGCGTATAACGCAGCGCCACGCCGTACTGACCGGTGGAGCGCGGGCGGTTGGTAGTCGGCACGCCCAGTGCATCGGCGCCGATGCCCACCGTGGCGGTGGACCAGTAGCTGCCCACCGGCGGGAAATAGTTGCTCTCCCAGCCTTGCTGCACGTAGGTCTCCAACGAGAAGCCACGGCCCAGGCCGGTGGCGAAGTTGACCATGGGCGCGGGCAGGATGGCTTCCTTCAACTGCGTGCCCGGATTGGACAGGCGCATGATGTCGATGGCGTTGGTCTGGTTGATGCCCCCGGCGATGAACAGGCTCTCGCCCCAGTTCACCACCTGGTTGCCGACGCGGATGCGGGCGCGTTCTTCACCCAGGTCGAAGGACTTGCTGACCCACAGGTCCAGCAGGCGGATCTTGGTGTGCAGCTCGTTGCTGGCGTCGTTGGACAGCGCGTTGCCAGTCGTGTTGGCGCCGCTGATGTTGCCGGTGGTGCGGGTCGATGAGAAATCGCGTAGCCAGCTTACCCGCCCCAGGAATTTCACGTCTTCGGGCATGTTGAGCAATAGCTCATGGGTCCCTTTGAGGTAGGTGGTGAAGCGGTCGCCCCGGTTGTAGTTCAGGTCGCCCTGGTCATTGAGCGAGGACAGCGCATCGGTACAGCCAGCCGGTGCACTTGGGCCAGTGGCAGCGGCTGCATTGCCGCCGCTGCTGCCGATGACCAGCCCGCAGGCCTGCTTGCCGGCGCGCACGCCCACACCCAGCGAGACCGTCGAATCGAAGTTGCCGGAGACCGTCTCGCCCTCGAAGGTGATGGCCTGTGCGGCCCCGCTGCACAGCGTGGCGGCGGCCAGTGCGATGACCCTGGTTTGCAGATGATGTTTCATTATTGTTCCTCTCCCGTTGCTGATGCGGTGTCAGGACCGCTCAGCGATCACTGATGGCACGCAGGTTGTCGGCGCTGTAGAAGCTGGCCTTGGTACGTGGATTGCCCTTGCCATCGACTTCCCAGGCCATGTCGCGGCCGGTGCCGGCCGAGTGCAGGTCGAACACGTAGCGGCCCTCGGCCAGGTTGTATTGCGCGAAGCCGGCCTGGTCGCAGCTGCCGGTCTCGTAGACCGGGATCACGTAGGCTTCGCGATGCTTCCACAGCTTGCCCTGGGCGTCGTAGTCATCGGCGGCGACCAGGTTCCAGCTGTCTTCGTCGACATAGAAAGTGCGCTTGGGCGCGAGGTGGCGCACGCCGGCCTTGACGGTGGCTTCCACCACCCACACGCGGTGCAGCTCATAGCGGCGGGCGTTCTCGGCGATGTAGTCGTCACCGGCCACGTCCTCGAACTTGGCCTTGAAGTCGGTGGCGCCGAAACTGCCGTAGGGAACGTAGATTTCCTTCTTGCCCACCAGCTTCCAGTCGAAGCGGTCGATGGTGCCGTTGAAGACCATGGGCTCATCCAGGGTGTACTGGTTTTCCATGCCGATCTGCGGGGAGTCGTAGGCATAGGAGGGCATGCGGCGCACGCGGCGCTGGCCGGGGAAGTAGTAGAAGGTTTCGCCACCGGCCTGGTTGAGGAAGGTGGTCAGCGACAGCGCCTGGCCGGCCAGCGCCGTGGGCGAGTTGTAGGCGAAATAGGTGTAGTACTCCACCGGCGGCAGGGTCGACAGGTTCACGCTGCCCTTGGCAGCCCAGGGGAAGAACATGGTCTGCTGCGAACCGGCCTTGATCCATTCGCTGCTGCCCTTGCGCGGCGAGACGGCGGTGATGGTGGATTTCCATTCCAGGGCCACGCCGCGATAGCGCATCTTGCTGTTGTACATGACCTCTTCCCCGGTCTTGGGCACCGGGAAGGGAATGCCCGGCACTACCGCCTCGGCCAGGCTCCAGCCGTCGGCACCGAGCTTGGCGCTGGTGTTCTTTTTGGTGTTCTCCACCACGAAATCGGGAGCGCTGCAGTAACGATGGCTGGGATAGACATCCATCTTGTAACCCTTGATCTGCTTGATCAGGGCGACCTGGCCGGCAGTGAGCTTGCTGGCGTACTTGTCGACGTTGGCGGCATCGATGGTGTCGGTCTTCTTCTCGTCCTTGTACTTGAAGAAATCGCGGCGCAGCTTGCCGTAGGACCAGCCGGGCAGGACCACGTTGTCTTCCTTCCAGTCCGGTACGCCGTTGCCGCCGGCTTTCTCGCCGCCCAGCGGCGTGAGGCTGCCGCCGAGGTCGGCGGGCGTGGCGGCCTGCGCGAAGGTGGCGGCCAGCGCCAGGGCGATGGCGCTCATGTGGATGACCTTCATTGCTCTTCTCCCTTGTGGTGATGCTGATGTGCATTGGCCGGACGCGCTGCCGCGCGTTCCGGATGGGTGACCGTTCCCGAGGCGTGGAGGCCTTTCCTGTCGCCGCAACCCGGTCGGGCGCAGGGCCGTTCCTGACAAATCACTGACGGAACGGGGATTTGACTCGCTTATGGCGTTGTCCTGGACAGGGTTTTTTTAGGGAGCAGTGGACGAGGGAGAATGTAGAAGGGGCGCCCATGCAACTGTTAGCCGCTTTTAGCAATTTTCTGGCTCGCGGCCAGAAAGGGATGGTCCAAAATGAAGCGGATCCGCTGAACGCCAATCAGAAAAGGACTTTCTGGCCGGCGGTGCTGGTTTGGACGGGCAGGGTCATGCGCTGTAGAAGGAATGCAGGGATTGTTCCCCTCTTGTGAGATTGACCTGTGACAATAAAGGGATTATTGCCGTAAACGAGATAAATCAACCGATTGGTCGGCTTTGTTAGGAGAAAAGCTCGTATTTGGCACGAGGCGTTTTTGGTAAGCGCGCACATTGCCATGCGCGCCAGGGGTGCAGGGGAGGGAGGACGAATGAGATGGCGGACCAAGACAGGGCAGCTTTGCCAAAAACGGCTATGCCTTTGCCCCAAAATTGCCCAGTGATGGTTGCGGGCCGCAAATGGTAACGGACGTTACCAATGCGGCCAGCATGGTGAAACTCAGGATTGCGCGGCAGTTTTCAACGCTGTTTCGGAAGGCAGGACGCCGAACATCTTCTTGTATTCCGAGGCAAAGCGGCTGGGATGGTTGAAGCCGCACAGCGCGGCCAGGTTGCCGATGGTGTCATGGCGATCCTGGGCGCGATCCTCGCTGCCCCGGCGCTTGATCTCGCGGTGGGCGGCGTTGAGCCGCAGTGCCTTGAGGTATTGCAGCGGCGAGATGTCTAGCCTTTCCTCGAAGCAGTATTGGAGCGTGCGGCGGCTCACGTGGGTGGCGCGGCAGACATCGAGGATGCCGATCTCTTCACCCGCATGCGCACGCATGTAGTCGATGGCGTTTTGCACGATGCGCTCGCGGCGCTGGCGCGAGGGCAGCGTCGATTCCAGTTCGTGGCTGCCCTGGTTCAGCGACAGCGCCAGTGCCACGTTGCTGATGGCGGTGGAGGCCAGCGCACGCGGGCTGATCGGGCGCGCGGCCGCGCCCGCCGGCGTGTTGAGCAGATCGAAGGCGACCGAGAAGTAGTGCCGCAGCATGCCCGCCGTGGCCGCATCGAGCTGCAGCACCGACAGGTCCAGCCATTTGCGCACGCTGGCTTCATCCTGCTCGTGCAGCTGCGACAGGAACAGCTCGCGCGGCACCGAGATGCCCAGCAATTCGATGGGTCCGGTGGTGCGGATGTGATGCGGCCGGCTGCCATCGAGCACGATCAGCTGGTCTTGCGTGAGCGGCCGGCCGTTGAGCAGGTGGCCCTGCGCCTGGGTGTTGCAGATGCCGATGACCATCTGCTCGGGCGGCGGCACGATGCGTTCGTGCAGGGCCGTGTTGGTACTTTCGCGGATGAAGCAGAACTCGTCGGTTTCCACGATGGCCAGCGCGCCGACGAAGCGGCCACTGCCCAGTTGCTGGTACTCCTGCTCCCATCCGGCGAGCGTGCTGGCTTGTTCATCCACGTCCGAAAACTGTTCGGCATGGACGGAAAAATGATCGGAATGCATGGCGCGGGCTCCTGTTGTTTTGGGTCAGCCAATGCAAATTCCGCACCAGCCGGTCAAACAGCCGGAAACGGCAAGCCGTACGCGCACCGACGCCGCAGACCAGGTACGCAGGCGGTAAGGGGCAGGCAGGATGGTTCTCCGTCTCCGTTGTCTCGGAGCACCTTCGAGGGTGTCTCTCGGACTTTGCTTTTTTTCGTCAATCTACTGAATCAAACAATAAACCACAAGGGCGGATTGGTCACATTGGGAATCAGGAGGATTGCGGTCAGCCGGATAAATATGCTAGGCCGTTTTTCCTTTCGCCAGGGCAGAGCTGATTTACGGGTGCCAGGTTGGCGCAGATTTATTCATATAAATCGTTTCCGTCCGGCCTGGTGATGCAAGACGATGCTGAAGAAGCTTTCACATGGGCAAGAGGCGGCGCCGCAAGGGCGATACGCGGCTGCCCCTTTCGCAGCACCATGGTGCGATTGCCGGCCACGGCGAGCTCGGGGTTGAATGAGCGCGGGAAGAAAAATTACGAGCTTTGATACGAACAAATTCGAGATGAGGCCAAAGGCGCCGGGACGACAGTGATGCCGTCCACAGAGTGCGACCGTGTCCCGACAACAAGCTCGATGCGTGTCATTGCCTTCGATTGACATCGCTCAGGGAAAACACCATGACCATCACCATTGCCCCCAATCGCCTCTCGGCCTTCGCCTCTGCACCACTGGCCCCGTCTTCGCGTGTGCGCAAGCCGGCCCCGGCTGCCATCACCAGTACCGCCAGCTTTGCCCGCACGGCGCTCGTGGCCGAGGAGGGCATCACGCCCATTTCGGCTTTCGGGATGGACCAGGCCGCCGCGCCCAATTCCTTGGCCGCGTCGGCGCCGGCGGCGCAGACGGTCCGCGCCAGACGGCGCGAACAGGCCGTGCGCGCCAAGACGGAGGAGGCGCAGGCTCTGCCTGCGTTGAGCACGCCGGGAATGCCGAGAACCGGCTTGCCTGCCTGGAGCGAGGCGGGCTCCTCCGAGGTGGCGCAGGCCGATCTGGTCAAGGTGCACTTCGCGCCGCCGCCGGCCGGGCTGCTGCCAATCAAGCCGCAGGAGGCCGAGCCGGCCTGGTCCGCAGCGGATGCTGCACCATCGGCACCGGCAGCTGTACCGCCGCAGGCCTGTCCAGCCATGCCCGTGGCGGTGATGCCGGCATCGGTCTCTTCAGGTACCGGTGCAGACCCCGTGGCTTGTCCGGTCGTGCAGACCGCGCCGCCGCAGGCCAATCCCGGCAAGACGCCGGGCCGCCCCACGTACTGGACGACCGATCTGGTTCCCTTGGCGGACGCATTTCCTCCTGATGTGATCCTCATCTCCGATTGCGTTCCGGTGCCGGTGTCCTCGCTCATTCCTGCGCCGGTCACACCGCCGATCTGCACGCCGGTGCCAGTGCCTGCCCCCGCGCCCCGCGTCGTACCGGCGCTACCTGCGGTCGCTCCCGCAGTGGTGGCCGCGCCGGTTGTACCCGCGCCTTCAGCGTCGGCCCCCGCGCCGTCGGCTGCACCGGCGATCGCCCCCGCACCGACGGCTTATGTGGCACCGCCGGCCGCGGTCTATGTCGCCGCACCGGCAGAGCCGCCGGTCCCCGACAGCAATTTCCGCGCGCTGCGCGACCATGGCAACACCTTCAAGCTCGATGATGGCCGCACGGTCAATTTCGGACCGGGGCAGGTCAAGGCGCTCAACAACTGCCCTGGCTGTCTGGTCGGCACCGATGGCAATGACCTTCTCGATCCCAACCTGGGTACCTCCAACTACAACGTCAACGTCCAGTCCGGACCCTTCCGGCAGCTGGCCGGAGGTGGCGGTGACGACCTCATCAATGGCAGCAAGGGCGATGACATCCTCTGGGGTGGTGATGGCAAGGATCTCTTGTGGGGCAAGGAAGGCGACGACCAGCTCTATGGCGAGAACGGCGATGACCAGCTGGTGGGCGATGATGGCAACGACCTGCTCTCGGGCGGTGCCGGCAACGACCGCATTTTTGCAGGCATGGGCAATGACCGCATCTGGGGTGGCGACGGCGATGACCAGCTGTATGGCAATGACCTGATCCTCAAGGGCGTCAAGGGCCTGCAAGCCGGCCAGACCGATGATGACCAGATCGTGGGCGGTGCAGGTAACGACAGCATCTCGGGCGGCTTCGGCAATGACCAGCTATGGGGCGGCACGGGTGATGACAACCTCTATGGCGACGATGGCGATGACAAGCTCTATGGCGACGAAGGCAACGACCATCTTTATGGCGGCGCTGGCAACGATGTCCTGCAAGGTGGCGACGGCAATGATGTGCTCTACGGTGACTACATGCATGCCTACGGCGCCGCCACCAATGACATTGGTGGCGATGACCTGCTCTACGGGGGCGCCGGCAACGATTCCTTGTATGGTGGCGTGGGCAACGACCTGCTTGACGGCGGCACCGGCAACGACTACATGGAAGGCGGCCAGGGTGACGATATCTATGTCGTCGATTGCAGCGGCGACACCGTGGTCGAGAACCCCAACGAAGGCCATGACACCGTCATCGCCTCTTGCAGCTATACGCTCACACCCGATGTGGAAGATCTGCACCTGGCCGAAGGCGGCAACTTCAATGGTACTGGCAACACCCTTGACAACCTGGTCACCGGCAACAGCCAGGACAACCTGCTCGACGGCGGCCAGGGCGCCGATACCATGATCGGTGGCAAGGGCAACGATCTCTATGTGGTCGATAACGTCGGCGACAAGGTGGTGGAACTGGCGAATGAAGGCATCGATACGGTCTTCTCCAAGATCAGTCATACCCTGGGCGACAACCTGGAAAACCTGACGCTGATGGACAGCACCAGCGCACAGGCCGAGACCATCAACGGCAAGGCGGCGCTGGTGTACGGCTTCCCGCACAACTATGACCTGGATTATTCGCAGGGCGACGAAGTGCCCGGCTACAAGGGAACCTGCGGCGAGACCAGCGTGGCCAACATTTGCATCATGTCCGGCCTGCAGGAGACCGAGGCCGATGTGGTCAAGCGCGCCATCGCCAATGGCTGGTGCCGTACGCAAGGCAGCAGCGACGCAACGCGCGGGGGCTGCAATCAGTACGATCAGGTGAACCTGCTCAAGAGCTTCGGCCTGGAGGCCGATTTCAGCAATGGCTATGACCAGGCCAGGCTGGCCAGCCTGCTCAAGGATGGCCGTGGCGTCCTGATCGCCGTCAACGCCGGCAAGCTGTGGGGCGATCCTGACTACATCCAGGGCGGGGTTCTCAACCACGTGGTGACGGTCACCGGTGTCGCCTGCGATGCTGGCAGCGGCAGCGTGCTCGGCTTCTATATCGCCGATTCCGGACGCGGCCAGGCCGCCGATGCCAGCCGCTACCTGACGGCCGAGGACATGCGAAATATGGCCGATGCCTACGGCGCCAACATGGTCTATACGCGCGATCCCATCAAGGTGCGCAACGAGAACACGGATGCCACCGGCAATACGCTCGACAACGTCCTTAGAGGCAATCGCGGCAACAACACCCTCACCGGCGGAACTGGCGATGATCTCCTCATCGGCGGCGCCGGCAACGATACCTATGTCTTTGCCCGTGGCGATGGCCGCGACCAGATCAACGACAACGATGCCACGCGTGGCAACCAGGATGTGCTGCAGTTCAAGGACATCAAGCAGACCAACCTCTGGTTCAGCCAGGTCGGCCAGGACCTGCAGATCGACGTGATGGGCAGCAGCGACCGCCTCACCATCAGCGACTGGTTCGCAGGTGGCAGCAGCGGCACCGACCATCACGTCGAGCGCATCCGTACCGCCGATGGCAACACGCTCCACGACACCGATGTGGCCCAGCTGGTGCAGGCCATGGCCAGCTTCGCGCCACCTGCGTCCTTGCAGACCGAGTGGAGCAACGGCCAGGCCAGCGCAAGCGGCAAGGTGCTGCTGACGGTCAATCACTGAGCGGCAGGATCATCGGCGCGGCGCCTGCCCCAGGCTGGGCGGCCGCTGCGCGCCGGGTGCTCATCGGGCACGACGACAGTCATCTACCCCTCTTCGGGAATCCTATGAACGAGAGCGATAACGATCCCGGCCAGGCGGTCATGGACAGCGGCTTGCTGTGCCTGATCATGCTGGCCAAGCTGCACGGCATTGCCGCTGATGCGCAGCAATTGAGGCACCGCTTCGGCCGGCAGCCCTTCGGTGAGCAGAACATCCTGCTGGCCGCACGCATGCTGGGCATGAAGGCGCGCTGCATCCGCCAGCATCCCTCGCGCCTGGAACGCACGCCCTTGCCGGCCATCGGCGTCGATCACGAGGGCCGCTTCTTCGTGCTGGCCAAGATCGAGTCGGAGCCCGGCCAGGCGGGCCCGGCCGTGCGCGTGCTGGTCCAGCAGGCGGGCCAGACGCCGCAGGTGATGTCGCGGGCGGAGTTCGTGGCCTTCTGGAGCGGCAAGATCATCCTCATGGCCAGCAAGGCGACCTATGCCGGCGAAGCCTCGCGCTTCGATTTCACCTGGTTCATCCCGGCCGTGGTGAAGTACCGCAAGGTGCTGGGCGAGGTCTTGCTGATCTCGCTGGTGCTGCAGGTCATCGGCTTGGTCACGCCCTTGTTCTTCCAGGTGGTGATGGACAAGGTGCTGGTCAATCATGCCATGATGACCCTGAACGTGATTGCCGTCGGGCTGATCGCGGCCACCATTTTCGAGGCACTGCTCACTGGAATCCGTACCGCCATCTTCGCCAGGGCCAGCAGCAAGATCGACGTGGAACTGGGGGCGCGCCTGTTTGCCCATCTCCTGAGCCTGCCGCTGGCCTACTTCCAGGTACGCCGCGCGGGCGATTCGATCGCCCGGGTACGCGAGCTGGAAAACATCCGCAGCTTCCTCACCGGCAATGCCATGACGCTGGTGCTGGACCTGGTGTTTTCCTTCATCTTCCTGGCGGTGATGCTCTGGTACAGCGTGCCGCTGAGCCTCATCGTGCTGGCTTCCATCCCGGTCTACCTGTTGCTGTCATTGATCTTCACACCGGTCCTGCGCGCCCGCTTGAACGACAAGTTCAACAAGAGCGCCGAGAACCAGTCCTTCCTGGTGGAGACCCTGACCGGCATGGATACCGTCAAGGCCATGGCCGTCGAACCGCACTGGCAACGCAAGTGGGACCAGCAGCTGGCCGCTTATGTGGCCGCCGGCCTGGGCACCACCAACATCAGTCTGCTGGCCAGTGGCGGGGTGAGTCTGGTCAGCAAGCTGGTTGGCGTGGGCATCATGTGGCTGGGGGCATTGCAGGTGGTCGACAACAAGCTGTCGGTCGGGGAGCTGGTGGCCTTCAACATGCTGGCCGGTCAGGTAGCCGCGCCCATCCTGCGGCTCGCGCAATTGTGGAACGACTTCCAGCAGGTTGGCATCTCCATGAGCCGGCTGGCTGACGTGCTCGATGCCCGCAGCGAGGTCGCCGGCCATCGTACCCGCTTGCCGCGCGTGAGCGGGGCGATTGCCTTCGAGCGGGTGAGCTTCCGCTATCGTCCCGAGACGCCGGAGGTCATCCGCGGGTTGTCCTTGCAGGTCCGGCCGGGGGAGGTGATCGGCATCGTCGGTCGCTCCGGTTCCGGCAAGAGCACGCTGGCCAAGCTGGTACAGCGGCTCTATGTCTGCGAGAGCGGGCGCATCAGCGTGGACGGGCAGGACATCGCCATCATCGACACCGCATCGCTGCGCCAGCAGATCGGGGTGGTGCTGCAGGAGAACACGCTGTTCTCGCGCTCCATCCGCGACAACATCGCCCTGGTCGATCCTTCTGCCTCCATCGAGGAAGTGATTGCCGCCGCGCGGCTGGCAGGTGCGCATGACTTCATCTGCGAACTGCCTGATGGCTACGACACCCAGGTCGGCGAGCAGGGGACGGGCCTCTCCGGCGGCCAGCGCCAGCGCATCGCCATCGCGCGCGCCTTGATCAGCAACCCCGGCATCCTGATTTTCGACGAAGCCACCAGCGCGCTGGACTATGAATCCGAAAAGATCATCCAGGACAACATGCGCCAGATCTGCGCCGGTCGCACCGTGCTCATCATCGCCCATCGCCTCTCGGCGGTGCTCGAGGCCGACCGCATCCTGGTCATGGAGCGCGGCAATGTGGTCGAAAGCGGTCGCCATGAAGAACTGGTGGACCTGGCCAACGGCATCTATGCCCATCTGCATGCACTGCAGGCCGGCAAGTCGTCCAGGGAGGAATCGGCATGAGCATGCATTATCGTTCGCAGGCCTGGATGGCCCTGTGGCAGCGCTACGGCCGCCGCTTCCTGCAAGCCTGGCGCGGGCGTCACCAGCACCCCGCCGGGCTGTTCAACGAAGATGAGGCGGAGTTCCTGCCGGCGGCCCTGTCGCTGCAGGAGGCCCCCGATTCCGCCAGCCTGCGCTGGACGGCACGCCTGCTGGTGGCGATGGTGGTGCTGGCACTGGCGTGGTCATTGATCGGTCATATCGACATCGTGGTCAGCGCCAATGGCAAGGTCATTCCGGCCGGGCGCAGCAAGACCATCGCGGCGGTCGAGGTGGCCAGCGTGCGCGCACTGCTGGTGCGCGAGGGACAGCATGTGCAGGCCGGGCAGGTGCTCATCGAACTGGACGCCACCAGCAGCGACAGCGAGCGCGACAAGGCGGCCGACATGCTGGCCCAGGCGCGCCTGCAGGTGGCGCGCGCGGCGGCCATGATGGACGCGGTGCAGCAGCTGCGCGCACCGCAGCTGGAGACGGTGGCAGAGGTGACGCCAACGCAATGGGATTCGGTGCAGCGCCAGTTGCAGGGGCAGTACCAGGACTTTCGCGCTCGTCTGGCCCGGCTGGACGATGAGGTCGTCCGCTACGATGCCGCACTGCGCCTGGCCACGCGGCGTGCCAGCGACTACCGGGACCTGAGCGCCGACCACAGCGTGTCGCGTCACGCCTGGCTGGAGAAGGAACAGGCACGCATCGATCTCCAAGGGCAGCTGGCCGACGCCCGCAACCAGCGTGCGGCCTTGCTGGCCCAGACCCGGAAGGAGGCGCACGATAGCCGGATCGAAGCCGAGAAGATCATCGAGAGCGCCCGCCAGGACCAGCGCCGTGCCGGGGAACACAGCAATCTGCTGCGCCTGACCGCGCCGGTCACGGGCACCGTGCAGCAGCTTGCGGTGCACACCGTCGGCGGTGTGGTCGCGGCGACGCAGCCGCTCATGCAGATCGTGCCGGAAGGCGGCGACATCGAGATCGAGGCCCAGATCGAGAACAAGGACGTGGGTTTCGTGGAGGTCGGCCAGCAGGTCGAGGTGAAGGTCGATGCCTTCGATTACACCAAGTACGGCACCGTCCCGGCGCGGGTGGTCTTTGTCTCGCGCGACGCCATCCAGGATGAGAAGAAGGGCCTGGTCTACTCCGCCCGCATCGCCCTGGAGCGCAACAGCCTGGACGTGGAGGGCCGCCGGCTGCCGCTGTCGGCGGGGTTGGCGGTCAACGTGGGCATTCGCACGGGCAGTCGCCGGGTGATCGAATATGCGCTCTCGCCGCTGATGCGTCACCAGAAGGAGGCCTTGCATGAGCGCTGATCTTGCGCCCCGGTACCCGCGCTGGCTGGCCGCCATGGGCATGGTGGCCGCGTTGCTGGCGGCGATGCCTGCCTGCAACGGCGAGCCTGCGCCATTCGATCCCCTGCTGGCGCGGCCGCCTGAACTGGACCGCGGCAAGCTGCTGCCGGGTGATGAGCAGGGCATGGTCTGCACCAGCAGCAGCTTTGGTCCCGGCAAGGTACTGACCCTGGCCGATGCGGTGGATCTGGCGCTTTGCCACCAGCCCCAGGTGCAGGCCACCTGGGCCAGCATCAAACTGCAGGCGGCGCAACTGGGCGAGGCGCGCGCTGCCTACCTGCCTACGCTCAATGCGGGTGCCAGCCGCTACCGTGACGGTATCAGCGCGGAGCAGGGCAGCAGCACCCGCTCGGTCGGCACGCTCTATGCCACGCTGACCTGGCGTCTGCTTGATTTCGGCGGACGCAGCGCCAACCAGCGCGCTGCCGATGTGTTGTTGCAGGCCGCCTCGGCCAGCCAGGATGCGACCTTGCAGAAGGCCATGGCCGCTGCAGTCGGCCTGTACTATGAGGCGCACAGTGCGCGGGCGGCCGAGCAGGCGCGTGAGCGTGCGTTGCAGCTCGCGCACCAGGTGCTGGCCACAGCCATCAAGCGGGAACAGCGTGGCGTGGGCAGCTTGCCCGAGACCCTGCAGGCACGCAGCTTCGTGGCCAAGGCTGAACTGGAACTGGCACGCGCCGTTGGTCAGCACAAGCGCAGCCTGGTGGCCTTGGCGGTGGGGCTGGGCTTGCTGGACCAGGCGGGCGATGTGCCGGTGCTGACGCTGTCTTCCGAGGTCGAGGAAGATCCGCTCGGGTTGGAGCAGAACCTGCCCGGCTGGCTGCAATCGGCACGGCAATACCACCCCGCGATCCTGGCGGCCCGCGCCCAGTTGGAAGCGGCGCGCGAGAAGGTCAAGGTGGCGCGTTCGGAGGGATTGCCGACGCTGGACCTGAGCGCCAGCCGCTTCATCAATGGCCGGCCCAACCAGGCGGGTGGCAGTCGCGGCGACCGTGAAACGGTGGTGGGCCTGAACCTCAACATTCCGGTGTTCGAGGGCTTTGCACGCAACTACAAGATCGATGGCGCGCAAGCCCAGGTCGAGCTGCGCGAAGCCGAGTTGCGCGATGTCCAGGCGCAGGTGCTGGGCGACATCGCCACTACCTATGCCGAAGCGACCACGGCCTTGCGCAGCATGGCCTCTTCGCGCAGCCTGCTGGAAGCGGCGCAACGGGCGGTAGAGTCGGTACGGCGCAAATACGATGCGGGCGCCGCCGACATCGTTGAAATGCTCAATGCGCAATCCGTGCTCAGCGAGGCTGAACTTGAACGCATCCGCTGCCTGTCGGACTGGCGCTCGGCGCGACTGCGGCTGCTGGCCAATGCAGGTGAAATGGGGCGCAGCAGTTTCGCTACCAGCAGTGCACCACTGAAGCCCCCCGCCAGGCCCTAGGCACCCTTGCGCGGCGCACGGCGCCAGGTCAGCCAGCCGACATGCAGGGACAGCATGGCGCCCAGGACGAAGACCAGGCCGCTGGCCACGCGTTGCTCGATGGCCAGGGTCAGTGCGGTCGGCATCACCACGACGCCCACAAAGCCGGCGAAGACGCACAGTCCGGTGGCCCGGCCGACCTCCTCACGCGGCACCAGGATGGCGATTTCGGAAAACAGCACGCCATTCCACGCCACCACCGCCACACCCAAGGCTGCCGCTGCCACGAACAGCATGAACGGCGCCACCACGCTGAAGGCCGCGCACGCCAGGATGGCGAAGCCCAGCGCGCCAAGCAGGCCGGAGAGGGCGAGCATGCGCAGCGCCGGCATGCCCCGGTCGACACAGCGGCCCCAGAGCAGCCGAAAGACCACGCCGACCAGGTTCAGGAGCGTGAGCAGCAGTCCGGCCTGCTCAATGGACATCTGCTGGAAACCATGCAGGAAAGGCACCAGCATGGCCAGGGTAGTGACCTGCAGCCCGGAAAAAACAAAGGCCACCAGCACCAGCATGCGCAGCGGCGGATGGGTCGCCAGCAGCGACCAGACACTGGCCTGTGTGCTGGCCGCGCTGCCAGACTGCGCCGTCTGGCGGAGCTCCTGCGCAGAACGGGCGGTGAAGGCGACTGCGGCCAGCAGGCCCATGATGCCTGGAGCCAGGAAAGCCCAAGGCAATCCCAGGTGCTGCACCATGGCCGGCACCAGCACGGCGGCCAGTGCGGCACCGGCCGGCACGCCGCTTTGCCGGATGGAGAACAGCAGGCTGCAATGTTTCAGCGGCGCGCCTTGGCTCAGGAAGTACGAACTGGCCGGCGTGATGCCGCCGTAGCCCAGGCCCATGAGCACGCTGCCGGCCAGCACGCCGGCCACATGGCTGCTGGCGATGAGCAGCATGCCCGAGGCGCAGAGTGCCAGGCGCCAGCGGCTGGCCTGGAACGCGCCGAGGCGGTGGACGCGGTTGCCAAACCAGATCGACGAGCAGGCCGCCGCCGCGTAGAGCACGGCCGTATAGACCCCGACCCAGCGGGCGGAAATGCCCAGTGTGTCTGCCAGCAGGGGCGAGACGGTCAGGACTGCGGTGGCGGCGAAGGAGGTGGCGATCTGGATGGCGGTCAGCAGGAGCAGGGCGGCAAGGGCATTCATGGACGAGATCGCGGTACCGGACTGGCCGGGAGAAAAATAAGAAAAGCGGCATGAGCCTGGCGACGTCGCAGGACGTGCGCACTTGCAGGCAGGCATCAAGGTCACAAAGGCATGATTGTAGGGAAAGATACGGAATCATGTTTTTCCTGATAGATTCGGCTACGGCAACGCTGCTAACGTAGCGCTTGGAGGGCGCGGCGCCGGAACGCCGGGCAAGCTCGAAGAAGCTCACGAGCGACGATGAATGCCGGTGCGGCGAACTGGCCGATTGAACGGGTACGGACCAGGGGCGGGGAAGCAGGAATGCGATTTCTCAACAAAGATCATCAATGGAAGATCGGGCAGCTCATCGTCGGCGCCCTGATCTGTTTTATTGCGTGCCTGGCCGCGTTTGGCGCGGCCGGCTTCTTCTGGTTGCAGCACGACCTGGAAGAGAAGATCGTGCAGCCGCTGCTTGAACGTGAACTCAATCGCGTGCTCGAGGGCTTCCGCTCCGAATACCTGGCTGGCGGCGTCTTCATCAAGCAGATGCAGGGCCTGATGCTGGAATCCTCGATCTCCCTGCATGGAGACCTGCGTCCGTTGGCCCGCTTCATCGAAGCGCTGGCGCGCCGCGAGAATGCCGAGGAACCCCGCTTTTCCTACATCCAGTTCGGCAACAACCGGGGCCAGCTGATTGCCGTCAATCTCAAGGGCCATGGCAGCCTGGACTACTACCTGCAGGATGACGCACATCCCGGCCTGCAACATTTCGACCAGCGCCCGGATGGCGAGCACCTCACTCCACTCTCGGTCACACCCGATTACGATGCCCGCCAGCGGCCGTGGTACGTCAATGCCACTGCCGAATGCCCGCAGGTCTCCGCGATCTACTTCAGCATGGGGGCCGATGCGCAGTGGAATGCCTCCATGACCTGCCCCGTCAATCGCTCCCCGGAGGACCAGGGCGTGATTGCGGTCGATCTGTCACAGGCGCGCCTGCAGCATCTGCTGGATGCGGCGGTCCAGCAGTCGCTGGTGGCCGGGATCTTCATCGTCGATGACAACGAACGCGTACTGCTGCAATCGGACCGGCTCAGTGCCGCCGACAAGCGCTTCCTGATTGACCAGCCGCCCGGCAGCCGCGCGCGCTTCACCGAGCTGGCCATCGCGCGCCTGGCCGACCGCTCGCGCATGGTCAACCTCAAGACCGATGCCAACGGCAAGTTCCTGATCTACCAGCAGCCCCTCTCCAAGATCGACGGTGCGCCTGCCGAGCTGGCCGGTTACCGGGTGCTGGTGATTTCGTCCCGCTCGGAATTGCTCTCGGTCTTCGATGGCATCTTCTGGATCAGCTGGGTGGCACTGGCGGTCATGCTCGCGGGCGGCCTGGTCCTGATTCGCCTGTATCGCGGAAGCATCACCTCACCGTTGATGCGCTTGCGCCACCAGGCCGAGCAGGTGGCTTTCCGCGAGGCCAGTGGTACGCATCGCTTCGATCTGCTCTATCCCAAGGGCTGGGCCATCGAAGAGATCGTCTCGGTGCAGGACGCGGTGGAACGCATGGCCGGTAATCTCTACAAGCTGTATCGCGAACTGCGCGACCAGGTCGATCGCGACCAGGAAAGCGGACTCTTGAGCCTCATCGGGGCAGCCGACCGGCTGGAGCAGAGCGCGTGGGAGCAGGCCACGGTCTGCATGGTGGAGATCAACAACTACATGGTGCTGGCCGATACCCTCAACAAGGTTGCCCTGCGTCACCTGTGGCAGAGCCTGTGCCAGCAGGTGGCTCCCGTATGGGGCGACTTTGCCGCCCAGCGGCTGGTCCGTTGCCGCTACAGCGAAAGCCGCGTCGCGGTGGTGATGCTTGGCGCGCCTGCTGAACATGAAGACATGCTGCTGCGCCTGCGCAGCAAGTCCGAACTGGTGCTGGCCACCGGCGGGGCAGAAGAGGTGCGCGTGTTCCTCAGTATTGGCGTGAGCGTTTGCGCACAGCGTAACAAGGCCGCCATGGAAAAAAGCCTGGCCAATGCTGCCGTCGCACTGCGCCAGGCGCAGCAGCCGGGTGGCGGCGGGTACTGCGTGTTCCAGCCATCCATGCTGGCACGCGAAGAACGGGTGCAGGCACTGCTGGCGGCCATGGATGCGGCCACGCTGGAGGCCGAGTTCAGCATGGTCTACCAGCCCATCTGCGATCTGCGCAGCGGCGCCTTGCACGGTGTGGAGGCATTGATGCGCTGGCATTCGCCAGCCTTCGGCCCGGTCTCGCCAGCGGAATTCATTCCGCTGGCTGAGCGCAGCGAGCGTATCTCGCAACTGGGTGCATTGGCTTTCCGCAAGGTCGCAGCTGAC
This sequence comes from Herbaspirillum aquaticum, assembly GCF_002213425.1. GTDB lineage: Bacteria > Pseudomonadota > Gammaproteobacteria > Burkholderiales > Burkholderiaceae_D > Herbaspirillum > Herbaspirillum aquaticum. Next base: position 293,244 of record NZ_NJGV01000001.1, read on the forward strand.
GTTGCGCAGTGGCAGGCGCAGGGGCTCTTGCCGGAGGATTTCACGGCGCACGTGAACGTTTCGGTGCGGCAGGCCATGAACGTACACTTCTTCGAGCAGGTCCGCGACATTGCCTTGAGTGCTGGCGTGGCGCCGCCGCGTATTACCCTGGAGCTGACCGAGAGCCTGCTGATCGATGATGCCCATCACCTGCAGGCGCAGTTCCGGCAATTGAGTGCCTACGGGTTTGGACTGTGCCTGGATGACTTCGGTACCGGCTATTCCTCGCTGTCGACGCTGCACAATTATGATTTCGATTGCGTGAAGCTGGATCGCTCCTTCATCCTGCGCGTGACCGAAGAAGGGCGGGCTTCCTCCTTGCTGCCCGCCATCATCGGCATCGCACGGTCGCAGCAGATGCACTGCGTGGCCGAGGGTGTGGAAACCGAAGAGCAGGCCGAACTGTTGCGCGCCATGGGCTGCGAGTTCGTGCAGGGCTATCTGTTCGCGCGGCCGATGGAGGCGCAGGCGCTGGTGGCCTGGATGCGGCGAGAGCCTGACGCTGGTACCCGGGGCCAGCCAGTCATGCCGCCATGAGCGCAAAGACCAGCACGCCCGCCGCAGCGACGTCGATTGCCAGCATCAGCGCGGCGCCAAGACGACGCTCCATGAACGCGCCAAGCGCCCAGAACCCGGCCAGCAGGGCCACGCTGGTGGCAAGCAGCCAACCATAAGATTGACCATCGGCCAGCCAGAGCACCGCCGCGGCTGCGCCCAGCAGCAAGAGGAACTGCAATGCCGAGGCCCATCGTGCCAGCGTCGGCAGCTCGGTCTCGTAACGCCGGCGCGCGGCGTCGAGGTCGAACGGGGCAGGTGCCGCCATTCCGGCGGGACGCCATCCGGGCGGCTTGATGAAAATTTTCAGCTTGTCCTGCCAGCGTGGCATTTGGGCAGCGTTCTGCAGCAATTGCTGGTAGCCGGAAAAAATCGACCATAGCGGATCCCAACTGTTCAACGGTGTGCGGGTGCCATAGACCACCGGCTCTTTTTCCTCGGCGAAGGTACCGAACATGCGGTCCCAGATCACCAGCATGCCGCCGTAGTTCTTGTCGAGGTATTGGTCGTTCACGGCGTGGTGTACGCGATGGTTGGACGGCGACGAAAACACGCGATCGAACCAGCCCAGCTTGCCCACGTGCTCGGTATGGATCCAGAACTGGTAGATGAGCACGACCAGTCCCGCGATCCCGAACTGCTCTGGCTCCACGCCGAGGATGGCCATGGGCAGATAGAAGATCCATCCCAGCAGCATGACGGTGCTTTCCTGGCGCAGAGCGGTGGAGAGATTGAAGTGCTGGCTCTGGTGGTGCACGGAGTGGGCCGCCCAGCCCAGCGCATTTTCATGGCCGAAGCGGTGCAGCCAGTAATCGAAAAAGTCGAACAGGAGGATGGCCGTGATCCATCCCAGCGCCCCGTGCCAGAATCGCGCCGCCGGGAATATGGCGAAGACGCGGTAGGCCAGGAAATACAGGCCGACCTGGAAGATCTGGGTGACCAGCGCCACCAGCTGGCTGATGACGCCCAGCGACAGGCTGGCCAGGGAGTCGGCCAGTTGATAGGTATTGCGTTGGCGCAGGTAGCCGTAGCCGAATTCCACTGCGATGAGCAGGAGGAATACGGGGATGGCGTAGACGATGATGGTTTCCATGGGGCTTGAAGAGGTGAAGCAGGGGCCGACGAACCCGCAAGTATGCCGCTACCCGGGAATATTTTCCTGGCGCGGTGGCTTTTGATGTAAAAGCGGTGCGGACGGTGTGCGTCGGCTTTATCTTGATTTGTATGGAAACATGAGCTGATTGTGTCCATACATTCTGGAGGTGGCGGCAGCATTGGGCCGCGCGCTGTCCTTCCCGTTTGCAAACTGAAACCGTAAATGCGTCGACGGGCAGCTTCTCCCGCAATGGACAACGGGACCATTGCCGAACTCATCGCCTTGCGCGTCGCTTCTTCAAGCACACCTGTGCATTCGATGGCCTGATGGTTTCTCAGTGAGCTCGGCCAGTCCGCCTCCGGCGGTGCGGACGCCACCGCTTCAACTCGGATGCGGACGCTGTCAATGTTGCTTTCGCCAATGCCAGCGGAGAGAGTTTTTCCGTGATCAGTGGCGGCACCGCGCGCAATCTGCTGCGACTCGGCGTGGGTGCGACCTACCCGCTCTCCGATACCTCCAACCTGTTCAGCCAAGCGCAATTCCATTTCGGTGCGGCCAGTCGTTCCTGCGGGGTGACGGCCGGCTGGCGTTGGTGGTGGTGACCGGATCGGCTGTTTCCTGAAGAGTTCAAGCGCCAGGCAGGCAAACTGGCCGGCGCAGTTGCGTAGGCAATGCCTCCATGAACGTACCCCAATGAACTGTTGCACAGTTCCCGCCGCGCGTTGAATCCCTGTTACCTCGCGTCGCTGTTGCCATGCATCCGGCACGGCTCGGCCAATTTCAGACCGGCTCAGGTTTCTTTGCGCAATCCAATGACCTGCTCTTCGGTCCATCGTTTCTTCATGCTGCTCCCCGTATGAGGCAGCTTCCCCCGTCGATCCCCTACCTGTTTCATCCAGCAGAGTATTCAGGCCAGCGTCTCCATTTCCCGCGCACCATGCTGTATCGGCTTCGCGACAGGTGCTGATACGGTGCAAATCGCTCACCAGGGCGGCGCTGCATGCCTGTCTTTGGTGAGTTCCCAGCCGGGAAAAGCGATGAAATCTGCTGTTCCAGCCTGGCACGCTGTTTGCTTTTACGCAGAAAACGATTTTTATATAAACCATCAGTTCATATATGAAACAAAATAAGTCATTTTGTTTCGAGATATCTGCTATATTGGCTACGAATATCTCCCATATATAAATTGCTGTTTCATATATGGAACGTTTCGGTGCCCGGCAGGAGGCACCCGTCCGCAGAGACGGCAGCCGGGAAGAATAGCTGGGGCGCAGCAGCGCGCTATGGCAATCAGCAGAGGCAACATGATCGAAATCGAATTCCGCAAGGTCGGCAAAAGTTTTGTCGATCGCCAGACGGCGCAAGCGCGCGCCGCTGTCACCAACGTCAACCTGTCCATCAAGAGCGGCGAGGTGGTCTCCATCATCGGTCCCTCCGGCTGTGGCAAGAGCACCCTGCTCAACATGGGAGCAGGGCTGTACCTGCCCACCGAAGGCGAAGTCTTCGTCGGCGGTGAGCGCGTGACCAAGCCGGTCCGCAAGGTCGCCTTCATGCTGCAGAAGGACCTGCTCATGCCCTGGCGCAATATCCGCGCCAACGTCACTCTGGGGCTGGAAATCGACGGCATCCGCGAGGCCGAGCGCCGGCGCATCGCCGACGAGCTGCTGGCCAAGTGCCACCTCAAGGGCTTTGAAGAGCATTACCCATACCAGCTCTCCGGCGGCATGCGCCAGCGCGCCGCGCTGGCCCGCACGCTGGCGGTGGACCCGCAGGTGCTGCTGCTGGACGAACCCTTCTCGGCCCTGGATGCCCAGACCAAGATGGTGCTGCAGCAGGATCTGGCCAAGATGCTCTACGAAAAGAAGAAGACCGCGCTCTTCATTACCCACGACCTGGTGGAAGCCATCGCCCTGTCGGACCGCCTGCTGGTCATGAGCGAGCGTCCCGGCACCATCGTCGAGGAAATCGTGGTGGACCTGCCGTTCCGCGACAACCCGCTGGAGCGCCGCAAGCTGCCCGAGATCGGCCCCTTGCAAGGGCGCCTGATGGAACTGCTCAAGGTGGGCAAAGAGACCGCCGAGCTGCACTGATTTCACGCTGCATCTTCACCCGTCAACAGAGAGACCCCAAGGGAGAGCCAGAAACATGAAGAACCTGTTCGCATCCGCCTGTAGTGCATTCGCCCTGGTCGCGGCCATGGGCGCCGCCGTCCTGCCCATGGCCGCGCATGCCGCTCCGGAAGAAGTGACCTACCTGCTGCCCGCGCCACCCAATTCGCCGGCCTTCGCTCCTTGGGTGCTGGCCCAGCACAAGGGCTATTACGCCGATGAAAACCTGAAGGTCAGCTTTATCGTCGCCAAGGGCGGCGTGGACGTGGCCAAGCAGATCGGCGCCGGCAATGCCGTCATCGGTGGTGCCATTGGCGACACCCCCATCGTGGTTCGCGCCAACGGCATTCCGGTCAAGGCCATCGCCGTGCTGGGTGCCGGTTCGGTGACCATGGTCGCTGCCAACCCGGCCGATGGCATCAAGGGCCTCAAGGACCTCAAGGGCAAGACCGTCACCGTGATGTCCTATACCGATACCACCTACTACGCCTTCCTGGGCAGCCTGAAGACCGCCGGCCTGTCCAAGACCGACGTGCAGATCCAGGCCGCCGGTCCTTCCGGCGTCTGGCAGCTGTACACCTCGGGCAAGTCGCAGGCCTTCGCCGGTGTGCCCGACTGGGTGGTCAACGCTACCGATGCCGGCGCCAAGGTCGAACTGCTGGACAACGGTGGCTTCAAGAGCATGGCGCAGGCCATCCTGGCCTCCGACGACACCATCAAGAAGAACCCGGAACTGTTGAAACGCCTGGTGCGCGCCACCCTGCGCGGCATGCAGGACATCATGAAGGACCCCAAGGCCGCGGCCGATGACTACGTCGCCGCACTGCCCACTTACAAGGGCAAGGAAGCCAGCATCCAGGCCACCTTCGAGATGTACAACAAGTACGTCTATGCCAACCAGAAGACCCTGGGCCAGATCGACCAGGCGCGCATGGAAGCGGTCCAGAAGTTCTACGTCAGCGAAGGCATCGTCACCAAGGCCACGCCGGTCAACGAGCTCTTCACCAACCAGTTCGTCGGAGTCGCCAAGTAATCATGAATACCACCACAGCCAAAGACCTGACCATGTCCAGTCCCGAGCCAACGTCCTCGCCCGATCTGATCAAGCCGACGGGGCGTCGTCCGCTGATGAACGACAAGGCCCGCACGGTGTGCGGCAGCCTGGCGCTGCTGGTGGTGTTCATCGCCGCCTGGCAGTGGGGGCCCGGCATGCTGGGCATGCCCGAATACATCCTGCCCAACTTCATGCAGGTGGTGCGTGAAGCGGTGGTGATGTGGAACAACGCGCAATTGCTGCAGCACTTCGGCATCACCGCCATGGAAGTGGTGTTCGGCTTCCTCTTCGGTGCCTTGCTGGGCCTGGCCGTCGGCGTTGCGCTGGGCCTCTCGCCGCGTGCCGAGGCCATGCTCTCGCCCTATATCCTGGCGCTGCAGATCGCGCCCAAGGTGGCCTTTGCACCACTGTTCGTGATGTGGCTGGGCTACACCATCTACCCCAAGATCATCGTGGCGGTGCTGATCGTGTTCTTCCCGATCATGATCAACGTGCTCTCGGCCATCCGTACCGTCGATCCCGACATGGTCAACCTGGTGCGTACGCTCAATGCCGGCCGCTGGCAGATCTTCCACCTGGTCGAGTTCCGTTCGGCACTGCCGGCGCTGTTCTCGGGCCTGCGCATCGCCTCCACGCTGTCGGTCATCGGCGTGACCGTAGGTGAACTGGTGGGTGGCAACCAGGGGCTGGGTTATCTGCTGGTCGATGGGGAAGGGCAGGGCAATACTGCTGCCGTCTTCGTCTCCATCGTCGCACTGACCCTCATCGGTGTGGTCACCTACGGTGTGGTGGTCTGGGCCGAACGCAAGGTCCTGCACTACCTGCCCAAGGCCAATACCAGCACCGTCTGAATCGAACCACTCAACCAGCGCAACAGGAGCAAGCACATGTCAGCAGCAAGCACGGCGACACTTTTGGCGGGACGACGCATTCTGGTCACTGGCGCGGCACGCGGCCTCGGCCTGGCGTTCGTGGACGCCATCGCCGCCGCCGGGGCCAAGGTGGCCATGGCCGACATCCTCCAGGAAGAACTGGCAGCCTCCGTGGCCGCCCTGAAACAGCGCGGCCTGCAGGTCGAAGGTTTCGCACTGGACCTGGCCGATGCGGCCTCGGTGAAGGCCTGCGCAGCGGCCGCCACCAAATGGCTGGGCGGACTCGACGGCCTGGTCAACAACGCCGCCATCACCAACTCAGGCGGCAAGAGCAGCGAGCAGCTGGAGGTAGACATGTGGGACCGCGTCATGGATGTCAACGTACGCGGCACCTGGCTGATGACCAATGCCTGCCTGCCGTCGCTGCGTGCCTCGGGGCGCGGTGCGGTAGTGAACCTGTCGTCCGATACTCCCTTGTGGGGCGCGCCCAACCTGCTGGCCTACGTGGCCAGCAAGAGTGCGGTGATCGGCATGACCCGTTCACTGGCACGCGAGCTGGGCGCAGACAACATCACCGTCAATGCCGTGGCACCGGGCCTGACGCTGGTGGAAGCCACCCAGTACGTACCGCAGGCGCGGCACCAGCACTACCTCGACGGCCGAGCCATCCGGCGCGACCAGCTGCCCGAGGATGTCTGCGGCGCGGTGGTGTTCGCGCTGTCGGACATGGCGCGCTTCTTCACCGGTCAGGTGATGGCGGTCAACGGTGGTTTCGTGATGCATTGAAGTCTTACCTCTTGCCAGATCAACCCGGATCATTCCGGACCCATTCAAGGAGAAAAGCATGACCGATATGTCCGAACAGGAAAACATGGGCCGCAGCTGGGATCGCCCCGCCGGCGCCAGCTTCGCTGACTGGATGGAATCGCGCGTGGCGCGCCTGTCCACCCGCAAGTATGACTGGAACGCACTGAAGTTCCAGGCCGACTACGACCCCAAGTACCGTCGCGCCCAGATGCGCTACATCGGCACCGGCGGCACGGGTGTGGCCCATGACGCCAACGTCATTCCCTCCGAGCATTTCACCTTCTCGACCATGATCATCCCGGCCGGCCACGAAGGCCCGTCGCACCTGCACGTGGACGTGGAAGAAGTGTTCTTCGTCCTGCGCGGCAAGCTCAAGCTGGTGCTGGAAAAGGATGGCGAGCGCTTCGAGACCATTCTCACCGACCGTGACGTGGTCTCGGTGCCGCCGGGCGTGTATCGCGAAGAGATCAACATCGGCGACGAAGACGCGCTGATGTGCGTGATGCTGGGTGCCAAGAAACCCATCACCCCGACTTATCCGCCGGATCATCCGCTGACCTCCGTCAAGCGCTGATTGCAGAGAACGACACCATGCATCCTGACACCTCCATCGCCCCCGTCACCGCAGCCAGCTGCGACGAGGCGCTGCGCGAACCGCTGGCACTGCTCGATAGCCGCTTCACCGAGGGCAGCGTCGAGGTGCCGGGTGGCCGTGTCAGCTACCGCAGCTGCGGTAGCGGTCCGGTGGTGGTGCTGTTGCATGGCATCAGCTCGGGCGCGCCCTCGTGGTTGCAGTGCGCGCTCAAGCTGGCGTCGCAGGCGCGCGTGATCGCCTGGAACGCGCCCGGTTACGGCCGTTCGACACCGCTGACGATGAGCCAGCCCAAGGCGGTCGATTATGCAACGCGCCTGCAGGACATGTTGCAGGCGCTGGAGGTCGAGCAGTGCGTGCTGGTCGGCCATTCCTTGGGCGCGCTGATGGCCGCAGCCTACCTGGCCCATGGCGATGGCCGCGCACGCCGTACGCTGCTGGCCGATCCGGCGCTGGGCTACGGTGCTGCCGACAAGCAAGAGCGCGCGCAGCAGGTGCGGCAAGAGCGCCTGGCTGCCTTGTACACACTGGGCATCGCCGGCATGGCGCAGAAGCCGACACGCCTGCTGTCGGCCCACGCCAGCGCGCAGGACCACGCCTGGGTGCGCTGGAACATGCAGCGGCTGGACGCATCGGGCTACACCCAGGCGGTGCAATTGTTGTGCGGTGACGATATCGCGCCTTACCTGCAGGCTGCACCACGACGGGGGTTGTCGGTGGCGTGCGGAACCGAGGACATCGTCACCACCCCGCAGGCCAGTGAAGGGCTGGCCAGGCAGTTCGGACTTCCCTTCAAGCTGGTGGACGCGGCCGGCCATGCCTGCTATATCGAGCAGCCGTCGCAATTTGCTGCGCTGGTCAGCGCGCAACTCACCTCAACCAATTAAATAAAACAGAAAATCATCATGAACAAACCAGTGATGCCAGAAGAAGAGTCGCAAGACAAGTATTCCGTCCCGGGCCTGGAACGCGGCCTGCGCCTGCTATGCGAATTCAGCCGCCAGGACAAGACCCTGTCCGCGCCCGAACTGGCGCGTCGTCTGGACATCCCGCGCTCCACGGTGTTTCGCCTGCTGGCCACGCTGGAACGCATGGGCTTTGTCGAGCGCGCCGATGGCGGGCGCGACTACCGCCTGGGCATGTCGGTGCTGCGCCTGGGCTTCGAATACCTGGCCTCGCTGGAACTGACCGAGATCGGCCGCCCGCTGCTGGACCGCCTGCGCGACGAGATCGGCTACTCCTGCAACCTGGTCGTGCGCGATGGCCGCTCCATTGTCTATGTCGCCAAGTCGGTCACCCAGACCGCATTCACCAGCCACGTCAACGTCGGCACCCGTCTGCCGGCGCATGCCACCGTGCTGGGCAGGGTGCTGCTGGAAGACCTGAGCCTGCCGCAACTGCGCGCCCTGTATCCGGAAGAGCACCTGGAAGTCTTTTCCAGCAACACCCCCAAGACCGTGGTCGAGTTGTTCGACATGGTGCAGGCCGACAAGGAACGCGGCTTCGTCCTGCAGGAAGGTTTCTTCGAAACCAGCATCTCCACCGTCGCCGCACCGGTACGCGATCACTCCGGCAACGTGGTGGCCGCCATGGGCGCCACGATCCCTTCGCCGCACATCGATGCCAGCCAGCTCGACATCATCGTGGCCCGCGTGCGCGAGACCGCAGCCGAACTGTCCCGCCTGCTGGACCACGCTCCGCAAGGCGGCGCCAAGGTCGTCAACATGTGGCGGGGCTGAGATGGCGATGACTTCCCTCCAAGGCAAGGTGGCAGTGGTCACCGGCGGCTCTTCCGGCATCGGTCTGGCGACCGTGGAACTGCTGCTGGAAGCGGGCGCAGCCGTGGCCTTCTGCGGCCGTGATGGCGCCCGGCTCAAGGACGCTGAAGCCGCGTTGCGCGAGCGCTACCCGCAGGCCCGCCTGTACAGCGCCCCTTGCGATGTGCTCTCGCAGGAGCAGGTGCAGGCGTTTGCCGCCTCGGTGGAAAACACCCTGGGCGCGGTGTCCATGCTGGTCAACAACGCCGGCCAGGGCCGCGTCTCGACCTTTGCCGATACCGCCGACGAGGCCTGGAGCGAAGAGCTGCGCCTGAAATTCTTTTCCGTGATCTACCCGACCCGCGCCTTCCTGCCGCAACTGCAGGCCATGAGCGCGCAGCACGGGGATGCTGCCATCGTCTGTGTCAATTCGCTGCTGGCCACGCAGCCCGAGCCGCACATGGTAGCCACTTCCGCCGCCCGCGCCGGCGTGCACAACCTGGTGCGCTCGCTGGCCACCGAATTGGCCACTGGCGAAGCCGCCCGCGTGCGCGTCAATGGCATCTTGATCGGCCTGGTGGAATCGGGCCAATGGCGCCGCCGCTATGCCGCGCGTGGCGCCGAACTGCAGGACCAGAGCTGGGCCCAATGGACCGCCGCGCTGGCCGCAAAGAAACAGATTCAACTCGGCCGTCTCGGCCTTCCCCGGGAAGCCGCGCAGGCGATCGTGTTCCTCGCCACGCCGCTTTCCTCGTACACCACAGGCAGCCATATCGATGTTTCCGGAGGACTTTCCCGCCATGTCTAATACCAACCAGCAAGTGACCGTCGGCTGCGCCATCGCCGCTTTCCTCGAACAATGCGGCGTGAAGGCTGCCTTCGGCGTGATCTCGATCCACAACATGCCCATCCTCGACGCCTTCGGCGAGCGTGGCAATATCCGCTTCATCCCGGCCCGCGGCGAAGCCGGCGGGGCCAACATGGCCGACGCCTATGCGCGAACCACCGGTGGCCTGGGCGTTTGCCTGACCTCCACCGGCACCGCCGCCGGCAATGCCGCCGGTGCCATGGTGGAAGCCTTGACCGCCGGTACGCCGCTGCTGCACCTGACCGGTCAGATCGAGACGCCTTACCTGGACCAGAGCCTGGCCTACATCCACGAAGCGCCGGACCAGTTGAGCATGCTCAAGGCCATCTCCAAGGCGGCCTTCCGCATCCGCAGCGTGGAGACCGCCATCAGCACCATCAAGCTGGCCGTGCAGACCGCGCTGACCCCGCCGATGGGGCCGGTCTCGGTGGAAATTCCCATCGATATCCAGGCGGCGCTGATCCCCATGCCCAGCAACCTGCAGCCGCTGGCCATACCGCAAAGCGTGCCGTCGGCGCGCGCGCTGGATGAACTGGCTGATCGCCTGATGAAGGCCAAGCGTCCGCTGCTGTGGTTGGGCGGCGGGGCGCGTCATGCCGGCGCGCAGGTAAAGCGCCTGATGGACCTGGGCTTCGGCGTGGTGACCAGTACCCAGGGTCGCGGCATCGTGGCCGAGGATGATCCGCGCTCGCTGGGTGCCTTCAACCTGCACAAGCCGGTCGAAAATTTCTATCAGAGCTGTGACGCCATGCTGGTGGTCGGCTCGCGCCTGCGCGGCAACGAGACCCTGAAGTACGAGCTGAAACTGCCGCGCCCGCTGTATCGCGTGGATGCCGACCCGGCTGCCGAAGGCCGCTGCTATACCAGCGACTATTTCGTCTGCGGTGATTCGGCGCTGGTACTGTCCGGCCTGGCCGATCGCCTGGCTGCAATGAAGGTCGATCCAGGCTTCATGGCCGACCTGCAGAAGGCACGCGATACCGCCGTGCATGGACTGGTCGATGGCCTTGGCCCCTATAGCGCCCTGGTGGAACAGTTGCAGCAGGCTGCCGGGCGCGAGTTCAACTGGGTGCGCGACGTCACCGTTTCCAACAGCACCTGGGGCAACCGCTACCTGCGCATCTTCGACCCGCGTGCCGGCGTGCATGCGCTGGGTGGCGGCATCGGCCAGGGCCTGGCCATGGGCATCGGTGCGGCCATCGGTGCAGCGGTCACGCAGTCCGGCAAGAAGACCTTCACCTTGGCCGGTGACGGCGGCTTCATCCTCAACCTGGGTGAGCTGGCCACAGCCGTGCAGGAACAGGCCGACATGGTGATCGTGCTGATGAACGACAAGGGCTACGGCGTCATCAAGAATATCCAGGACGCGCAATACGGCGGCCGCCGCCATTACGTGGACCTGCACACCCCCGATTATGCCGAACTGTCCTCGGCGCTGAAGCTGCGTCACCAGCGCGTAGGCAACCTGGCCGAGGTGGCCGGCGTGCTGGACGAGGCGCTGTCGCAGAAGGGCCCGTTCCTGCTGGAGATCGACATGCTGGCCATCGGCAGCTTCAAGACCGTTTTCGCCGGCCCGCCGGTCAATGAGACGGCCAAGGCCGCCGCTGCCGCTGCAGTGGTTGCCGCTGTCGCCACCGCTGCCACCGCCTGAGGAGCAGAGCATGCTGCACGTATCAATGATCGGATGCGGCGCCATCGGCGTGGGCGTCATGGAAATACTCAAGAGTGATCCCGAAGTCGCTTTCGACATGGTGGTGGTGCCGGAGGCGCACATGGAGCGTGCCCGCAGCACGGTCTCTACGCTGGCGCCGACGGCCCGGGTGGTGTCGCGGCTGGGAGAGGAACGTCCTGACCTGCTGATCGAATGCGCCGGCCACCAGGCCATCGCAGAACACATCATCCCGGCGCTGGAGCGCGGCATCCCCTGCATGGTGGTGTCCATCGGTGCCTTGTCCGAACCCGGCCTGGTGGACCAGCTGGAAGCCGCCGCCCGTGCCGGCAAGACCCAGGTGCAGTTGCTCTCAGGTGCCATCGGCGCCATCGACGCCCTGGCCGCAGCCAAGGTCGGTGGGTTGGAATCGGTGGTCTACACCGGCCGCAAGCCGCCGCAGGCCTGGAAGGATACGCCGGCCGAGGCTGCCTTCGATCTGGATGCGCTCAAGGAGCCGACCATCATCTTCGAAGGCAGCGCACGCGAGGCGGCGCGGCTGTATCCCAAGAACGCCAACGTCGCCGCCACGCTGTCACTGGCCGGCCTGGGCCTGGACCAGACCCGGGTGCGCCTGTACGCCGATCCGGGCGTGAGCGAGAACGTGCACTACGTGGAAGCGCGCGGCGCCTTTGGCGGCTTCGAGCTGACCATGCGCGGCAAGCCGCTGGCGGCCAATCCCAAGACCTCGGCGCTGACTGTCTACAGCGTCGTACGCGCCCTGGGCAATCGCGCCCATGCGCTGTCGATCTGAGCGTTGCAAGGACATGCGAACCATGATGATGAATCTGAACGAAACGCTGCCGATCTGCATCGCCGGCCAATGGCGGCTGGGTGGCGGGGAGCGTTATGCGACGCTCTATCCGGCCACGGGTGAGCCGGTGGCCTACCTCCATGCGGCCAGCGTGGCCGATGTGGAAGAGGCCATCGCCGGTGCCGACCACGCCTTCCGGACCAGCGGCTGGGCGCAGAAGAATCCGCACGAGCGCGCCGCCGTCCTGTACCGCGTGGCCCAACTGATCCGCGAACGGGGCGAAGCGCTGGCGCAGATGCAGCGCCTGGACAATGGCAAGCCTATCAGCGAGACGCGCAACCTGGTGGCCAGCGCTGCCGGTACCTTCCAGTTCTTCGCGGCCGCCTGCGAAACCCTGGAAGAAACCCTCACGCCCATGCGTGGCGACAACCTCACCATGAGCGTGTATGAACCCATGGGTGTGGTGGCCGCCATCACGCCGTGGAATTCACCGATTGCCAGCGAGGCGCAGAAGATGGCTCCGGCCCTGGCTGCCGGCAATGCAGTGGTAGTCAAGCCGGCCGAAGTGACGCCGCTGGCAGCCCTGGAACTGGCACGTATCTGTATCGAAGCCGGCGTACCGGCTGGCATGATCAGCGTGCTGCCGGGCAAGGGCTCGGTGATCGGCGACGCCATCACCCTGCATCCGCTGGTCAAGCGCGTGTCCTTCACTGGTGGCACTACCACCGGCAAGCACATCGCCCACATCGCCGCCGACAAGATGATGCCGGTCTCGCTGGAACTGGGCGGCAAGTCGCCCACCATGGTGTTTGAGGATGCCGATCTCGACCACGCCGTGGCCGGCGTGCTGTATGGCATCTTCAGCAGTTCCGGTGAATCCTGCATCGCCGGCTCGCGCCTGTTCGTGGCGCGCGCGCTGTACGACGGTTTCATGGAACGCCTGGCCGCCGGTGCCGCCGCATTGCGCGTGGGCGACCCGGCCGACGAGCGCACCCAGATGGGACCGCTGATCACCGCACGCCATCGCGAAGGCATCGAACGCTACGTCGACATCGGCGTGACCGATGGTGGCCGTATCCGCACCGGCGGCGTGCGTCCCAAGGGCGAGAAGTTCGAACGCGGTTACTACTACACGCCGACCATCATCGAAGGCCTCAGCAATGATCAACGCATCTGCCAGGAAGAGATCTTCGGACCGGTGCTGGTGGCCATGCCCTTCGATGACGAGGACGACCTGATCCGGCAAGCCAATGACAGCGTCTACGCGCTGGCTGCCGGTATCTGGACGCGCGACTACAAGCGCGCCTGGCGCATCGGCCGCGCAGTACAGGCCGGCAATGTCTGGATCAACACCTACAAGCAATTCTCGATCTCGACCCCCTTCGGAGGCTGGCGTGACAGCGGCCTGGGCCGCGAAAAGGGCAGGCTGGGCATCCTGCAGTACATGGAGCAGAAGGCCATGTACTGGGGCATGAACGAACAGCCCTTGCCCTGGGCCGGTTGAAGCGCCGCCCGCTGAACACGTATTGGAGAATCACATGGACGTATTGGGTATCGACGAAATCATCTACGGCGCGGACGACCTGCCGACCTGCCGCCAGTTCTTCCTCGACTGGGGTATGCAACTGGCGCTGGAAAGCGCGGCCGAACTGGTCTTCGAATCGCAGAACGGCTGCCGCGTCATCGTGCGTGACAGTGCCGACCCGGGGCTGCCGCCGGCCATCGAAGCCGGACCGACCCTGCGCGAGGTGGTGTGGGGCGTGTCCTCGGCCGCCGTGCTGGACAAGTTCGCCAGCCGCATCGCGGCTCTGCCGGGCTATGTCAATGACGGCAAGCGCGTCGGCTGCACCGATCCGAATGGCCTGGCAGTACGCTTCCAGGTGTCGGTCAAGCGCGATGTCGAGGTCGAATGCGCCCGCATGAACACCTGGAACGAAAAGAACCGCATCAACCAGCGCAGCCCGATCTATGAACGTGCTGCACCCATCGAGGTGGGTCACGTGGTGTTCTTCGTCAAGGACGTCAAGGCCTGCGAACGCTTCTATTGCGACAACTTCGGCTTCGTGCCCTCGGACCGCTATCCGGAACGCGGCGCCTTCCTGCGCTGCGCCGATGTCGGTGGCCATCACGATATCTTCCTGCTGCAACCACCGGAGGCACGTGCGGGCTTGAACCACGTGGCCTTCACCGTGCGCGACATCCATGAGGTCTTCGGCGGTGGCATGCACATGTCGCGCCTGGGCTGGGAGACGCAGCTGGGACCGGGCCGTCATCCGATTTCCTCGGCCTACTTCTGGTACTTCAAGAATCCGGCCGGCGGCCTGATCGAATACTACGCCGACGAAGACCAGCTCGATGCCCATTGGGAGCCGCGTGACTTCGAACCCGGTCCGACCGTGTTCGCCGAATGGGCCATCGATGGCGGCATCGACGGCAACACCCGCCGCCAGAAGAATGCGCAAGGCCCCAGCGGCAAGTTCCTGACCGACCGTGCACCGGCCGGCAAGTAAGACGGCCATCCTTCATTTGTAGAAAGGAAATCCAGATGTCCTTCAAGATTGGAATCCTGGGCGCCGGCATCGGTGGCCTGACCGCCGCCATCGCCTTGCAGCGCGCTGGCCACGAGGTGGTGGTGTATGAACAGTCCAAACAATTCCTGCGCGTGGGCGCGGATATCAACCTCACTCCCAACGCGGTACGGGCCCTGGACGGCCTGGGCATTGGCGAGGCCGTGCGCCGCACCGCTGCCCGTCCTACCCACCGCATCAGCCGCACCTGGGACAGTGGCGAGGAAACCTCGCGCCTGGCCATGGGCGACACCGCCGAAGAAAAATACGGCGCACCGCAACTGACCATCCACCGTGCCGACCTGCTGGCAGCGCTGGCCGAAGTATTCCCGCTGGAGCAAGTGCGCTTTGCCCGTCGCGCCGAGAAGATCAGCGAAGAGGGCGATGGCATCCACCTGCACTTTGCCGATGGCAGCACCGACCGCGTGGATGTACTCATCGGTGGCGATGGCATCCACTCCGCCGTGCGTACGGCCATGTTCGGCGCCGAGAGCCCGCGTTTCACCGGGGTGGTGGCCTTTCGTGCCGTGGTGCCGGCCTCCCGGGTGGCCGGCGTGCCGAACCTGCAGGCCTTCACCAAGTGGTGGGGGCCGAACCCGGAAAGCCAGATCGTGACCTTCCCGCTCAATCGCGGTCAAGACATCTTCATCTTCGCTACCACCGCGCAGGAAAGCTGGCACCTGGAATCCTGGACCACCCCGGGCAACGTGCAGGAACTGCGCGACAGCTACGCCGGTTTCCATCCCGATGCCACGGCCTTGCTGGACGCCTGCGACGAAGTGCTCAAGACCGCGCTGTATGAACGCGATCCGTTGCCGGCCTGGGCACGCGGCAACATGGCGCTGCTGGGCGATGCCTGCCATCCGATGATGCCCTTCATGGCGCAGGGCGCCGGCATGGCTATCGAGGATGCAGTGGTGCTGGCGCGCTGCCTGGCCAAGGTCACCACGCTGGAGCAGGTGGCAGGATCCTTGCATGCCTATGAGCAGTTGCGCATGGAGCGTGCCTCGAAGATCCAGGTCGGTTCACGCGGCAACAACTGGCTTCGCGAGGGCGGCAACGCCGACTGGGTCTATGGCTATGACGCCTGGAGCACGCCGCTGGATGCCCGGCCCGAATCCGCCGCCGTCCCTGCGTGAGCACGCGATGAGTGCAGAGACCCGCTGCGACCACATGCTCCTGACCATCTTGCTCAGGCATGACCAGTCGAAGAACCTGGAGCAGATCCAGGCGCACATGAAGCAGATGGACTGGTGGGAGCGCTTCCCGGTGGAAGGCTGTCGCGTGGTGTCCTGGACCGTGGCCATGGGCCTGGGCCAGATCGTCACCCTGGCGCTGCCGCCGGCGCTGCTGCCGCAAGTCAATGTCGAGCTGGAGCGCTCGGCCTGGGGCGTGTTCCGTACCGAGTGCTACCCCACTTACGATTTTGTTCCCGTGCGCGAGCGTATCCGCGAGCGCGTCAGAAATGGAGGCCAATGATGGTTGCAACTGTTACCGATGTCTATCTCAATCCGCACCAGGCACGTCGCCGTGCGCCGACCCAGTTCGAAGACCTGCTGGGCGATTCCATCGAGCGCGCCTATGCCGCTGGCATCCACGAACTGGATGCGCTGGTGGCACACCTGAACCGTACCGGCCCGAGCTGCCCCTACAACCAGGGCGTGTGGACCGCCGCCAACTTCCAGGAAGAGATTGCCCGCCTGGCCGCCTGATCCGTCCCGACGCCAAGCCAGCTTACAGGAGAGTATCCAAATGAGAACCACCGCCAATGATCCCGTCGATGCCGTCCTCGCCGTCGGCCTGAAAGACCTGTGGTACCCGATCTGCCCGTCCGAGTTCGTGGCCGAGAAGCCGGTCTCGCTGCGCCGCCTGGGCAAGAAGTTCGTGTTCTGGCGCGAGCCATCGGGCAAGCTGCATGCCCTGGAAGACCACTGCCCGCACCGTGGCGCGCCGCTGTCCATGGGCATCCCCATGGGGGACCGCATCGCCTGTGGCTACCACGGCGTGCAGGTGCGCTTCGACGGCGTGGTCACCAGCGTACCCGGCAGCCCCGGCTGCAAGCTGGAAGGGGCCAAGGCCACGCGTCGCTTCCATGTGACCGAAGCGGCCGGTGCCATCTTCCTCTACAACAGCCTGGAAGACGTCGACACCCCGCCGCCGCTGCGCCTGCCGGAAGAGTTGACCAGCCCCGAGTATTCCAACTTCCTGTGCTACACCGAATGGAAGGGTGATTACCGCTATGTACTGGACAACGTGATGGACCCGATGCACGGCACGTTCCTGCACAAGCAGTCGCACTCCATGGCCGAAGGCGACAACACCGCCAGTTTCGGCATCCGCGAGACCGACATCGGCTTTGTCTTCGAAAAGGAAGGCCAACGCGACGTCAACTTCGACTGGACCGAGTGGGGCGACACCGACCTGCACTGGATGCGGCTGGCCATTCCGTATCCCAAGACCGGTGGCCCGGGTGGCAGCTTCGTCATCATCGGCAGCTACACCCCCATCGTGGACAACATCGCTGCGGTATTCCATTGGCGCTGCCGCAAGCTGTCCGGCTGGCAGCGCGACACCTGGCGCTTCCTTTACCGCAATCGCCTGGAAGCGCGCCACTGGAACGTGCTGGAGCAGGACCGTGTGGTACTGGAACTGATGGAGCCCGACGCCAACCAGCGCGAGATGCTGTACCAGCACGACATGGGCATCGTGCGCCTGCGTCGTCACCTGCGCAGCCTGGCCAAGGCCCAGCTGGCGCGGGAGGAACAGCTGGCCGCGGCCAAGGCGCCGGTGAAGGCGGCATGAGCCAGCGCCTGCCCCAGGCCGCCAGCCCGGTCACCGTGCGCCATGTGAAGACCGACAAGGTCCCCGAACTGGCCGCGGCCACCTGGTCCAACTGCCTGGTGGTGGGCGACGAGGTCGTGATGTCCGGCATGACCGCACATCCGGCCTCACGCCAGCAGACGCTGGACCCTTACCAGCAGACGCTGGTGGTGCTGGGCAAGATCCGCGATCTGGTGGAGGCCGCTGGCGGCAGCGTCGGCAGTATCACCAAGCTGGTGATCTACGTCACCGACATCGCGCACAAGGACGAGGTGGGACGTGCCCGGCGCGACTTCTTCGGCACGCCTTATCCGTGCTCGACGCTGGTAGCGGTGAGCGCGCTGGTGTTTCCGGAGCTGACCGTCGAGATCGATGCCTTTGCGCGGCTGGGTGCCGACCTGCGGCAAGCAGTGGCTGGTTGATACAAGCGGCTGCAAGTGGCATGACGCGGTTTGAACAATCTGATGTGATGGTGGTGCATTCATGAGCAGTCCTCTTATTTCCGTGCGCGTGCAGGCCATGCGCTTTGAAGCGCAAGGTGTGGTCAGCGTCGAACTGCGCCTGCCCGAAGGCGGCGAGCTGCCGGCCTTCGAGGCGGGTGCGCATATCGACCTGCATCTGGGCAATGGCCTGGTACGCAGCTATTCGCTGGCAAACTCGCCGGCCGAACGGCATCGCTATGTGGTCGGTGTGCTCAACGACCGTGGCAGTCGTGGTGGCTCGCGCTATGTGCATGAACAACTGCGGGTAGGTGCCAGCCTCACCATCTCGGCGCCGCGCAACAATTTTCCGCTGGAAGCAGCAGCACCATTGTCTGTACTGATCGCCGGTGGCATCGGCATCACGCCGATCTCCTGCATGTATCACCACCTGCGCGCCCAGGGTCGCGAAGCGGTGTTGCACTACTGCGCCCGCTCCCGCAAGGAAGCGGCATTCACCGCAGAGCTGCTGGGTCAGCCCGGTGTGTCCAGCCACTTCGATGACGAGGCTGGCGCTCCACCTGACCTGCGGGCTTTCCTCGCTGCGCATCCGAAGGACGCACATTTCTATTGCTGCGGCCCGACGCCCATGCTCAACGCCTTCGAAAGCCTGTGCGAAGAACTGGGTCTGCCCAACGTCCACATCGAACGCTTTGCCGCCGAAAAGGTAGAGGCGGTCCAGACCGGCAGCTACGTGGCCGAGCTGGCGCGCAGCAACGCCAGCATCACCGTCCCGGCCGGAAAGTCGTTGCTGGACGCTTTGCTCGATGCCGGCATCACCGTCGACCACAGCTGCCGCGAAGGGGTTTGCGGCGCCTGCGAGACCAGGGTGCTGGAGGGTGAGCTGGAACATCGCGACGGCGTGCTCAGCAAGGCCGAGCGCGCTTCCGGCAAGACCATGATGGTGTGCGTGTCCGGCTGCAAAGGACAACGCCTGGTGCTGGACCTGTAGCAGGACCTGAAGGCAACGCGGCCCGGGCAAGGTTCGCCCGGCCACATGCCCGTGCTTAGGCACCGGGCATTTTTTTGAGCCTGATGAATTTAGTGGAACGTTGATCCATAGGTGGAACAAAAGCGCCGGATCACGCTGCACTGGGCGAGCGGCCCCTGCCAGCCATGTGGCACAGGGCGCAGCGCTTGCCTGCGGAAGTCACCTTTCCTGCGCACGGGGCGCCGGAGAGCAGTGAGTGAATGCGGCCTGGCCGCGTGTTTGGACTTTATTCGTTGAAGGGGAGTTTGATGAAGAAGTTAATGATTGCCGCAGCGGCATCCTGCCTGTCGGCAGGCGCTTTTGCGCAGAGCAGCGTCACCATCTACGGCAGCCTCGATGCTGGCGTGGCCTATATCAACAACCTCAATGGCGGATCGGTGTCGCGCCTGGATCAGGGCACGATGCAGCCGGATCGTATCGGCTTTCGTGGTGTCGAGGACCTGGGCGGCAATCTGAAGGCGATCTTCCAGCTGGAAGCCGGCTTCTACACCGACACCGGCGCCACGCCCAATTCCTCCAAGCTGTTCAACCGCTACAGCACCATCGGCCTGTCCGGTGACTTCGGCGCGGTGACCCTGGGTCACATGCCCGACGTCGTGTTCGACTACGTGGGCAAGCTGTCCAACGGTTTCCAGCTGACCAACTGGTACCTGTTCCACCCGGGTAACCTGGACAGCCTGGCCAACACCTACCAGTTCGACAATGCGGTGCGCTATACCTCGCCCACCGCAGGCGGCTTCCAGGGCAGCCTGATGTACGGCTTCGGCGAAGTGGCAGGAGACAGCAGCAACGGTCGCAACGTCAGTGCCGGTGGTACCTATACCAATGGCCCGTTCCGTGCAGCGCTGGCGTATTCCAAGCTGAACAACCGTGCTGCCGGCTATGCCGGGGCTTTCCTCACCAGCGTCGGCCTGGGCAATGCCGGTACGGTCTTCAACAGCCTGACCACCACCGCCGGCGGACTGGGTTACACCATCGGCAGCGTGCGCCTGAACACCGCTTACACCCAGGTCAAGCTGTCCATGCCCAGCGGCGCCACGCCCAAGCAGAAGAACCTGGACCTGGGCGCAGCCTGGCGCTATGCCACGCTGGACACCATCAACTTCGGTTATGGCCTGTCCAAACTGGAAGGCGCGCGCTGGAACACCTTCAGCCTGTCGCACGTGCACGAGTTCTCCAAGCGCACCCAGTGGTACGTGCAGGCCGCCTACCAGCGTGCCGGCGGCGATGCGCGCTTTGCCGTCATGAACGGCACGGGTGCAGGCGGTGCCACCGGGGTCTCCGGCGGCCGGGGCCAGCTGGTCACTACCCTCGGCATGCACCACTCGTTCTAAGGCCATCTCCGGATGGCTGGCATGACCTTCTGTGAATAGTCTTGTCTTGCGTGCGCCGCCCCTGGAGCGGGGTGGTGCTTCGTAGTGCCTTGGGCGGAGGAAGTCCTCTTTCTCCGCCATTTTTTTATCCAAACCGAATTCATTGCCGGTGGGCATCAGGGCATCTTCCCCCGGCATTCTTGCGTTGCGGAGAAAGCCTCATGATTGCAAATCTCAAACTGGGCGCCCGTCTTGGACTGGGTTTCGGACTGGTACTGGCGCTGTTGGTCGGCATCACCTGGCTGGCCATCGCCAGCCTGTCCACGCTGCACCACGGCACGCGCCAGATCGTCGAAGACCGCTACCCGCAGGTCTTGCTGGCCAATGACGTGCTCTTGCGCATCAGCGAGAACGCCAGCGCCATGCGCAACCTGCTGCTGCTGGACGACCACCAGAAGCTGGTCGAGGAAATCGCCCGCATCGACAAGGGCGAAGTCGCCATCGGCGACGACCTCGGCAAATTGCAGGCGCGCCTGTCCAGCGAGCAGGGGCGCAAGTCCTTCGCCGAGATACTCGCCCTGCGCACCAACTATCGGCAGGGCCAGCAACGCTTCCTGCAGCTGGCCTCCACCGGTGCCACCATGGATGCTACCGAGCTGCTGATGACCAGCCTGCGCCAGGACCAGGACAAGTACATTGCCCGCCTCAAAAGCTATATTTCCGTGGGCACCATGATGATGGAGCGCAGCGGCCAGGAGGCCGCCGACCAGTACCACGGCAAGACCCTGGTCATGCTGGCCATCGCTGCGTTGGCGGTGTTGCTGGGTGGCGGCTTTGCCTGGTGGACCACGCGTTCCATCACGCGCCCTGTACGTCATGCGGTAGAGGTGGCGCAGCACGTGGCTGACGGCAACCTGTGCAGCGAGATCCGGACCGGCGCGCGGGACGAGATCGGCCAGTTGCTGGAGGCGCTGCGCCAGATGAACGGCAGTCTCACGCGCATCGTGGCCGATGTACGCGGAGGGGCTGAAACCATCGCCACCGCTTCGGCCGAGATCGCCGATGGCAACCTGGACCTGTCGGCGCGCACCGAGCAGCAGGCCGGCGCACTGGAAGAAACGGCGGCGGCCATGGAGGAACTGACTTCCACCGTGCGCCAGAATGCCGAGAACGCGCAGCAGGCCAACCAGCTGGCCTCGGATGCCTCCGGCGTGGCGGCGCGCAGCGGCGAAGTGGTGCAGCAGGTGGTGAGCACCATGCAGGGCATCAGCGAGGCCTCGCGCCGCATCGTCGACATCATCGGCGTGATCGACGGCATCGCATTCCAGACCAATATCTTGGCGCTCAACGCGGCAGTGGAAGCGGCGCGTGCTGGCGAGCAGGGCAGGGGCTTTGCGGTGGTGGCATCGGAAGTGCGTTCGCTGGCGCAGCGCTCGGCCACGGCGGCCAAGGAGATCAAGGTACTGATCGATGATTCGGTGGCGCAGGTCGATGCCGGTGGACGCCTGGTGGTACAGGCCGGTGCGACCATGGGCGAGGTGGTGGACAGCGTGCGACGGGTGTCGCATATCGTCGGTGAGATCAGCATGGCGACGCAGGAACAGCGCGCCGGTATTGAACAGGTCAATCACGCCATCACCCACATGGATGAAACCACCCAGCAGAATGCAGCGCTGGTGGAGCAGGCCGCCGCCGCGGCCAAGTCCTTGCAGGACCAGTCGCAGCGGCTGCGGGAGTTGGTGGGCATATTCCGGCTGCAGGACGCACGAGCGCAGCGGACGATGCTTCAGGTCGCCGAGATGGAAGATGATGCTGCCGTGTCGGCCTTGCCGCCATATGGAACCAGCGTGGCGATCAGTCCGCAGATTGCGGCGAAGCTCATCCAGTGAACTGGTGCCGCCTTGGCGGGGAGTCTAAAAAAGGTGCTGTTTCAGGCGGCTTGAAGTTGTGGAGCATCAGCATGCATGTACACGCTTCAAGTGAATCAGCCCAGCACTTGACGTGCAAACGACATTTTCCTCAGGTGGGATCAAACGAAAAACGGGCCCGTTCGGGCCCGTTTTCATCATGTCCTGGCGGAGGCTGTGAGATTCGAACTCACGGACGGGTCACCCCGTCGGCAGTTTTCAAGACTGCTGGTTTAAACCACTCACCCAAACCTCCTTGCGTGGCAGCCGGGCATGGCGCCCGTCGCACGAGGGCCGCATTATACATCACATCACTTGCTTTGCATCCACCCCTTGCGGCAAGCAATGCCCGGCCAAGCCAGGCGCGCCTCAGAATGTCCCAGGATAAGCCCCGCCATCCATCAACAGGTTCTGCCCCGTGATGAAGCCCGCCTGCGCGCTGCACAGGTAAGCGCATGCATCCCCGAACTCGGCCGGATCGCCAAAGCGACCCGCAGGATTGAGCTTGCGGCGATCGGCCAGCACCTCATCGACCGTGCGCCCGCTTTCCTTGGCCGCACCGCTTGCGGTGGAACGCAAGCGATCGGTCTCGAATGGCCCCGGCAGCAGATTGTTGATGGTCACGTTATGCGCCACCGTCTTGCGCGCCAGCCCCGCCACAAAACCCGTCAGCCCAGAGCGCGCGCCATTGGAGAGCCCCAGGATATCGATCGGTGCCCGCACCGCGCTGGAAGTGATATTGACGATGCGCCCGAAGCCGCGCGCGATCATGCCATCGACCGTCGCCTTGATCAGCTCGATGGGCGTGAGCATGTTGGCGTCTACCGCCGCAATCCAGTCGTCCCGCGTCCACTCACGGAAATCGCCCGGCTTGGGGCCGCCGGCATTGGTCACGAGGATGTCCGGGGCAGGGCAGGCGGCCAGCGCCAGGGCCCGTCCTTCCGGGGTGGTGATGTCGCACGCCACGGTGGTGATGATGGCACCGGTGGCGGCAGTCTCCGTGCGAATGGCCTGGGCCGTCGCTTCCAGTGCCTCCGCTCCGCGTGCCAGCAGCGTGACGTGTACGCCTTCGCGCGCCAGCGAGAGCGCGCAGGCGCGGCCGAGGCCCTTGCTCGATGCGCAGACGAGGGCGGTTTTACCTTTGATGCCGAGATCCATTCTGTCTTCCTTTGCTGAGGGGGATTGTATGGCTGCGCAGACCGCCGGGACAGCCTTGGCCGGCTGCGCTACACTGTCGGGCCTGACGGGCGGCGCTACTTCTTCAGTACCATGTAGATGGCCAGCGCAATGAGGGCAACCACGCCCATCTCCAGCGCAAACACGATGACGCCGCTCATGTCAGTCTCCTTTTTTATCCTTCGATGCGGCCGCTGCATCCTGCAGCCGGCCAGCAGAGGCATCACTGTACACCGATGACGGCTTCCTTGTTTTTCTCCGGCGTAGTCAACTTCCTGCTCGGCGGCCTGCTGGGCGCCATGGGTGGTCTCTTCGGGATAGGTGGCGGTCTCATCGCCATCCCCGTGCTGGGCTACCTCTACGGCATGGACCAGCAACTGGCCCAGGGCACGGCACTGGTGATGATCGTGCCCAACGTCGTCATCGCCTTCTGGCGCTACAAGCAGCGCAATCACATCCAATGGAGTACCGCTGCCATGATGTGCGTGCCGGCCGTCTTCACCACTTACGTCTCGGCTCGCATCGCCACCTCCATGGCCGCGCGCAGCCTGCATGTCTGCTTCGCCGCCTTCATGGGGCTGCTGGCGCTGTATTACCTGTGGACGCTGTTGCGCAACAAGCGCAGCGTGGAGTCGTCGGTGATCCTGTCGCGCCGCTATATCCCGCTGGTCGGGATGTCCGCCGGGGCGTCGGCCGGTTTCTTCAGTGTGGGCGGCGCCATCGTTGCAGTGCCCTTGCTGACGGCCTTGTTCGGCGTCACCCAGACCGCAGCGCAAGGCCTGGGGCTGGCCATGGTCACGCCCGGCACCCTGGTGGCCCTGTGGACCTATGCGCAGGCCGGCCATGTGGACTGGTCGGTGGGCATTCCCATGGCGCTGGGCGGCGTGCTCAGCATTTCCTGGGGCGTGGCGCTGGCGCACCACCTGCCGGAACGGCGTCTGCGCATCCTCTTCTGCGCGGCGCTGTTGCTGCTGTCGGTGTGGATGCTGATCGCCGGCTGAGGTCGTCTTCGCCGGAGCGACTCAGGCGAATTTTTTCTCAAGGACGGCGGGTTCGACCTCATTGGACTGCTGGCTCATCTGCTCGCGGATGAAGTCGACCAGGTTGCGCGCGTGGGGCGAGAGGGTCTCCATGGCCTGGAACACCATGCTGCGCTCGCGCACGCTCCACGGATCGTTCAGTTCCACCACCGACAACTGCATGGTCTGCTGATGCCGCTGCGCCGCCGAGCGCGGCATGATGCCGATGCCGACATTGGTTTCGATCATGCGGCACATGGCTTCAAAGCTGCGTACCTGGATGCGCAGCTTGAGCCGCTGTCCATGCCCGGAAACGATCTTGTTGAGGAAGTGATGCAGCGTGCTGCCCTCGTGCAGGCCGATGTGTTCGTACTCCAGCGTGTCGAGGAAGGGAAGGCTGCCCGCACCCGCCAGCGGATGTTCCAGCGCGGTGGCCAGCACCAGGCGGTCAGTGGAAAAGTTGAGCACTTGCAGCCCATCCCCCTGCACCGGGCCGGCCACGATGCCGATATCGGCCGTGCCTTCCTGGATGCCGCGCAGGATATCGTGGTTCAGCCGCTCCTCGAGCGCGACGTTGACCTGCGGATGCCTGGCCAGGAACTTGCCCAGGATCTCGGGCATGAATTCGGTCACCGCCGTGGTGTTGGCGAAGATGCGGATGTAGCCCTTGATGCCGTTGTTGTACTGCTGCATGTCGCTCTTCAAGTGCTCTACCTGCTGCATGAAGAGCTGCGCATGATGCAGCAGGGTGTGCCCGGCTGGCGTGAGCTGTACGCCCTTGCTCTCGCGATAGAGCAGGCGGGTGCCAAAGCGCGTTTCCAGTTCCTTGATGCGATTGCTGGTGGCGGCCAGCGAGAGATTCATGCGCTCGGCGCTGCGGGTCAAGCTGTTGAGTTCGGCAATCAGGATGAACAGGCGCAGGTCGGTCAGGTCGAAAAGCATGATGTCTCCCGGAAAGAATCGGTGAGGAGGGCAGCTGCGCTGCGGCAGGCTTGTCCATCCCATGTTGCGGCACGCTGTCACCAATGGTGCGCGCGTGCTCTCGTTGGCTGCCCATGGTACGCCGATTTGCGTCGCTGCATGGCCTGAAATGCTGCCGACTTGTGATGCGATGCCGCATCCTTTTGCTGCGCATGACTTCACTTCTGCGTAAGCCCCCCTTCCAAAAATACAGATTGTCCTCGGCGTGGGGACGCCACAGACTGGCGCCCAATCAACAACAACGATGCGAGGAGACATGTCGCACCCCGACCTCGATCTCACCCTGCTGCGGCAGTGGCTGGACAAGACCGAAACGCGCCACGACCAGATCAGCCCGGCCCTGGCGGCAGCGCTGGCGGCGACGCTGGACGGTCCACGCCAACCGCTGGCCGGTGATGCGTTGCCGCCGCTGTGGCACTGGATCTATTTCTGGAGCGTGTGCCGCCAGTCCGAAGTCGGCGCGGATGGCCATCCGCAGCGCGGCGGTTTCCTGCCACCGGTGCCCTTGCCGCGCCGCATGTGGGCCGGGGGACGGCTGCGGTTTGCGGCGTCGCTGCCCATTGGCGCTGCGGCCGAGAAGGTCTCGCGCATCGCCAGTGTGGACGTCAAGCAGGGACGCACCGGTGCGCTCGCCTTCGTCACCGTGCAGCACACCGTCCGTCACCAAGGCCAGCTTTGCCTGACCGAAGAGCATGACATCGTCTATCGCGACCTGCCGCAGCCGGGCGCACCGGTGGTGCTGCCCAAGAGCGCGCCCGGCGATGCGCGCTGGTCGCGCCGCGTGGAGCCTGATCCGGTGCTGCTGTTTCGCTATTCAGCGCTGACCTTCAACGGCCATCGCATCCATTACGACCGCAGCTATGTCACCGGGGTGGAGGGCTATCCCGGCCTCATCGTCCACGGTCCGCTCATCGCCACCTTGCTGGCTGACCTGGTGGCGCGCGAAATGCCGCAGGCGGTGATGCGCGAGTTCAACTTCCGCTCGGTGGGTACGCTGTTTGATACCGAGCCCTTCACGCTCTGCGGCAAGCCCGCTGCCGATGGCAAGAGCGTAGCGCTGTGGGCGCAGAACGAACGGGGCGAACTGGCGATGCAGGCCGACGCCTCGCTGGACTGATACCAGGAAAATCATTTAGAGAATTGATAGCCGGAGCCCCTCATGCCGTTTCAAGCCGATCCCGATACCCATACCGACCTGCGTGACGCCGTACGCGACCTGTGCCAGACCTTCCCTGCGGAGTACTGGCGCAAGGTGGACGAAGCACGCGGCTATCCCGAGCAGTTCGTCGATGCCCTCACCAAGGCCGGCTGGATGGCGGCCTTGATCCCGCAGGAATATGGCGGTTCGGGACTGGGCTTGACCGAGGCGTCGGTCATCATGGAAGAGATCAATCGTACCGGCGGCAATTCCGGTGCCTGCCACGGCCAGATGTACAACATGGGTACGCTGCTGCGCCATGGCTCGGAACGGCAGAAACAGCAGTACCTGCCCAAGATCGCCAGCGGCGAACTGCGCCTGCAGTCGATGGGCGTGACCGAGCCCACCACCGGTACCGACACCACGCGCATCAAGACGGTGGCAGTGAAGAAGGGGGATCGCTACGTGGTCAATGGCCAGAAGGTCTGGATCTCGCGGGTCCAGCATTCGGACCTGATGATCCTGCTCGCCAGGACCACGCCGCTGGATCAAGTGAAGAAAAAGTCCGAGGGCATGTCGATCTTCCTGGTGGACCTGAAAGCCGCCATCGGCCGGGGCCTGGAGGTGCGGCCCATCCTCAACATGGTCAACCACGAGACCAATGAACTGTTCTTCGACAACCTGGAAATCCCGGTCGAGAACCTGATCGGCGAAGAGGGGCGCGGCTTCAAATACATCCTCGACGGCCTCAACGCCGAGCGCACCCTGATCGCCGCCGAGTGCATCGGGGACGGCTACTGGTTCATCGACAAGGCGACTGCCTATGCCAACGAGCGCGTGGTCTTTGATCGACCCATCGGCATGAACCAGGGCGTGCAGTTCCCGATTGCCGATGCCTACATCGAGATCGAAGCCGCCAACCTCATGCGCTACCAGGCTTGCGCGCTCTTCGATGCGCACCGGAACTGCGGGGCCCAGGCCAACATGGCCAAGTACCTGGCGGCCAAGGCTTCATGGGAGGCGGCCAATGTCTGCCTGCAGACCCATGGCGGTTTCGGTTTTGCCTGCGAATACGACGTCGAGCGCAAGTTCCGCGAGACGCGGCTGTACCAGGTGGCGCCGATTTCGACCAACCTGATTTTTTCCTACGTGGCCGAGCATATCCTCGGTCTGCCCCGTTCCTTCTGAGGCCCGCCATGCAAGCCCGTGCAATGATGTCCACCCATGGTGCAGAAAACGTCAGCCCCGGTGACCACCCCTCGCGCCTGCTGGCGGCCTTCCTGGCCGGGCTGCGCTACGAGGATATTCCGTCGGCGGTGATTGCCCGCGCCGAAGATCTCTACCTCGACTGGTTCGCCTCGGCGCTGGCCGGCAAGACCGCGCGCCAGGTCGGCATCATCGAACGCTATGCGGCGCAGATGGGGCCGCAGCATGGGCCGTCGACCATCCTCACCAGCCGTCGCGGGACCACGCCTTACTTTGCCGCGCTGGTCAATGGCGCGGCCTCCCATGTGGTGGAGCAGGATGACGTTCACAATGGCTCGGTATTCCATCCGGCGGCCGTGGTGTTTCCGGCCGCGCTGGCCGCTGCGCAGGCGCTGGGCAAGTCGGGGGCCGACCTGCTGGTGGCGGCGGTGGCCGGCTATGAGGCCGGTATCCGCATCGGGGAATTCATGGGGCGCTCGCACTATCGGGTCTTCCATACCACCGGCACCGTGGGCACGCTGGCGGCTGCGGTGGCGGTGGGCAAGCTGATGGATTTCGATGCGCAGCAGTTCCTGCATGCCATGGGCTCGGCGGGGACGCAGGCGGCGGGTTTGTGGGAGTTCCTGCGCGATGCGGCCGATTCCAAACAGCTGCATACCGGCAAGGCGGCGGCAGATGGATTGCTGGCGGCCTATCTGGCCAAGGACGGCTTCACCGGCGCGCAGCGCATCCTGGAGGGGGCGCAGGGCATGGCTGCCGGGATGTCGAGCGACGCCAATCCTGCCCGCCTCACCGATGGCCTGGGTACCCGCTGGGCCACGGCGGAAACGTCCTTCAAGTTCCACGCCTCCTGCCGTCATACCCATCCGGCCGCCGATGCCCTGCAATTGCTGATGCAGCGTGAGGGACTGCAGCACGACCAGGTCGCCTCGGTGACCACGCGCGTGCACCAGGGCGCCATCGATGTACTGGGGCCGGTGGTGGATCCGCAGACGGTACACCAGGCCAAGTTTTCCATGGGCACGGTACTGGGCCTGATCGCCGTGCATCAGCAGGCCGGTCTTGCAGAATTCGAACAGCAGGCCTTGAGCGACCCGCGTGTCGCGCAGTTCCGCCAGAAGGTGCAGATGCGCCTGGATGCCGAAGTCGACCAGGCCTACCCGGCGCGCTGGCTGGGCCGGGTGGAAGTGCGGACCACCGATGGGCGCCAGTTCGAGGCCGCCGTCGACGTGCCCAAGGGCGATCCCGACAACAGCTTGTCGCGGCCCGAGCTGGAGCAGAAGGCGGCACGCCTGATCCGCTTTTCGCGGGCGGCCAGCGAGCCTGAGATCGGCGAGATCATCGCACGCGCCTGGCGCCTGCATGAGACGCCCGACCTGCAGCAGCTGTTCTGAAGCCGAACCGCATTCCATCATCCCGACGCGCAACGAACGCCAGGAGAACACGCCATGTCGCAATCCAACCGCCCGCTGGAGGGCATCACCGTCATCAGCCTGGAGCACGCCATCGCCGCGCCGTTCTGCACGCGCCAGCTGGCCGACCTCGGTGCCCGTGTCATCAAGATCGAGCGACCCGGTGTGGGTGACTTCGCGCGCGGCTATGACACGCGCGTCAACGGACTGTCCTCGCACTTCGTCTGGACCAACCGCTCCAAGGAAAGCCTGACCCTCAACCTCAAGGACGAAGAGGGCAAGCGCATCATCGACCAGCTCCTGGGTGAGGCCGATGTCCTGGTGCAGAACCTGGCGCCGGGCGCTGCTGCCGGTCTCGGCCTGTCGGCCAAGGTGCTGCATGCGAAGCACCCGGGCCTGATCGTCTGTGACATCTCCGGCTATGGCGAGGATGGTCCCTATCGCGACAAGAAGGCCTATGACCTGCTGATCCAGAGCGAGGCCGGTTTCCTTTCGGTGACCGGTACGCCGGATGAAGTGGTCAAGGCCGGCTGCTCGATTGCCGACATCGCCGCCGGCATGTACGCGTATTCCAATATCCTGGCCGCCCTCATCAAGCGCGGGCGCGACGGACGCGGCAGCCATATCGATCTCTCGATGTTGGAGGCATTGACGGAGTGGATGAGTTTTCCCCTGTATTACGCCTACCAGGGCGCCAGTGCGCCCGGCCGTTCGGGTGCCGAGCACGCCACCATCTATCCGTACGGACCGTTCGTGGCGGGCGATGGCAAGACCGTGATGCTGGGTTTGCAGAACGAACGGGAATGGAAGGTCTTTTGTGAAGTGGTGCTGCAGGATGCAACCCTGGCCAGCGATGAGCGTTTTTCCAGCAATGCCCGCCGTCATGAACATCGGGAAGCGCTGCGCCAGCTGATCCTGGGCATGTTCGCCGACATGAGTGCCGAGCAGGTGGTGGCGCGGCTGGACCAGGCGCAGATCGCCAATGCACGCGTAAACACCATGCAGGAACTGTGGCAGCACCCGCAACTGGCTGCGCGTGAACGCTGGGTTGACGTGGATACGCCAGTCGGCAAGGTCGCCGCACTGCTGCCACCGGGCGCCAACGACAGCTACGACTACCGCATGCAAGCCATCCCCGCCCTGGGAGAGCATACCGACACCATCCTCGCCACACTGGGCTATGACGCGGCTGCCATTACGGCACTGCGCGAACGGGGGGCCGTGTAATGGCACCGCACATCACCACGGCCAGCAGCTACCTGTTCGTCCCGGCCAATCGTCCCGAGCGCTACGAGCGGGCGCTGGAGAGCGGCGCCGATGCGGTCATCGTCGACCTGGAAGATGCGGTG
Organism: Herbaspirillum aquaticum; assembly: GCF_002213425.1. Classification (GTDB taxonomy): domain Bacteria; phylum Pseudomonadota; class Gammaproteobacteria; order Burkholderiales; family Burkholderiaceae_D; genus Herbaspirillum; species Herbaspirillum aquaticum. The sequence continues at coordinate 323,812 of NZ_NJGV01000001.1, forward strand.
GCCTTGCCCCAGAAGGAAGAGGCGCGCGCCACCCTGGCGCGCTGGCTGCGCGGCAATGGTCCGCAGCCGCGCCTGTGGGTGCGTATCAACGCTGCCGATACCGTCTGGCATGGTGATGACCTGTTGACGTTTTCTGCACTATCGATGGCGGGGATCGTCCTGCCGAAGGCGGAAGATCCCAAGACGCTGTCTGCCATCGCACGTCGCCTGGGGCCGGGTCGCGGCCTGATCGCGCTCATCGAGAGCGCCGCCGGGCTGGCCGCCATGCGCGAGATCGCCGCCGTGCCGGGCGTGCAGCGGCTGGCCTTTGGTTCCATCGATGCCCAGGTCGACCTGGGCATGCAATGCGGGCCGGAGGAAGAAGAGCTGATGCACTTCCGTATCGAGATGGTGATGGCTTCGCGCCTGGCCGGTATCGCCCCGCCCATCGATGGCGTGACTACCGACTTCAATGACGATGCCTTGCTCACGCGCATGGTGCAGCGGGCCCGGCGCATGGGCTTTGGCGCCAAGCTGTGCATTCATCCGCGGCAGGTCGAGGCAGTGCGGCGCGGCTTCATGCCGAGCGAGCAGGAGCTGGTATGGGCCGAGGAAGTGATGGCGGCCGTGCGCGCCAGCGACGGCGGGGCCATTTCGCTCAAGGGCAAGATGATCGACAAGCCGGTGATCCTGCAGGCAGAGAAATTCCTGCATCAGGCCGGGCGCCTGCCCCATTGAAGGGCAGGGTAACCGCACAACAACAATCACAGCAGCCGGACAGGCAGTACCCACAGGCCGCAGCGGGGCGCGGCAGGTTCCATCAACAGGAGGAGAGACATGTTCAACAAGAAAATCATCAGCACCCTGCTGGCCGCCGCATCGGCGCTGGCATTCGCCCAGGGCGCAGCGGCCCAGGCCAAGCCGTCCGAACTGAAGATCGGCATCACCACCTTCACCTCGGGACCCGCTTCGGTATTCGGCGTGCCGGCCAAGCAGGCGGCTGAACTGTACCTGGAAGAGCTCAACGCCAAGGGCGGCATCAATGGCGTGAAGGTGGTGCCGACTTTCATCGATGAGGGCGTGGGCGGCGACAAGATGCTCTCCGAATACCGCCGCGTGGTGCAGGAAGAAAAGGTCAAGGTGATGCTGGGCTCCATCTCCAGCGGCAACTGCAACATCCTGGCCCCGGTGGCGGAGGATTTGAAGGTGCTCAACATCCTGTGGGATTGCGGTACCGAAAAGGTGCTGGAGGATCGCCGCTACAAGTACGTGGTCCGTACGCAAGCCAACGCCACTACCGAGATGGTGGCCAGCGTCCTGTACCTGCTGCGGCAGAAACCCAATTTCAAGACCATCGCCGTCGTCAACCAGGACTATGCCTGGGGTCGTGATTCCTGGGAGTTGTTCTCGCAGACGCTGAAGGTGCTCAAGCCGGACGTGAAGGTGGTGGCCGAGCTGTTCCCCAAGTTCGGTGCCTCCGATTTCTCCACCGAGATCAGCCGCCTGCAGGCCTTGCGTCCCGACGTGATCCTCTCGACCTCCTGGGGCGGCGACCTCGATACCTTCGTGCGCCAGTCGGCCCAGCGCGGCCTGATCAAGTCTTCCCTGTTCGTGCTGCCGCTGGCGGAAAGCTCGCTGGAACGCCTGGGCACGACCCTGCCGGACGGCGTCATCATCGGGGCCCGCGGCGACCACTATTTCCTGCATCCGGTATTGAAGGATGATCCCAAGCTCAAGGGCTTCGTTGACAAGTTCAAGGCCAGGACCGGTGCTTACCCCATCTATTCGGTCTACCACATGATCCAGGCGCTCGACGGGCTGGTGGCGGGTTACGACAAGGCGATCAAGGCCAACAAGGGACAGTGGCCGAGTACCGAGCAACTGGCCGAAGCCATGCATGGCCTGAGTTTCCGTGGCCTGACCGACCAGGTCACCATCCGCGAGGACGGCCAGGGCCTGGAAGACCAGCTGCTGGGCACGACCAAAAAGGTGGCGGGCTATCCCTTCCCCATCCTCGACAAGATCGAAATCTATCCGGCCGAGATGGCCATTGCACCAGTCGGCCAGAAGTCGGTGGATTGGGTCAAGACGGTCAAGCCCGAGTTGCTGAAGGACTCGCGCATCAAGACCTTCCCTGCGGTGAACTGAAGCGGGACGGGCGACGATCATGAATCAGGAATTGTTCCTGCTGGCGGTGCTGGACGGCATCTCCTACGCTGCGCTGCTGTTCCTGGTGGCGCTGGGCATGACGCTGGTGTTTGGCGTCATGCGCATCCTCAACATGGCGCATGGCAGCCTGTATGCCTTCGGCGGCTACTTCGCCGCCACCCTGGGACTGTGGGCGGCTGCACGCGGCCTCTCGCCGGCCTGGTCCTTCCTGTGGCTGGTGGTGGCGGCGCTGGTGATCGGGGCTGTGCTGGGCAGCGTCATGGAAGTGCTGCTGCTGCGCCGGCTCTACGAGAAGGAGCAGATCCTGCAACTGCTGGTGACCTTCGCCGCCTTCATGATCTTTGAGGACCTGCAGCGCATGATCTGGGGCGCCCAGCCTTACTTCGTCTCGGACATCGTCAGCTACCTGGGGGTGGCCGAGATCCTCGGCATCACTTATACGCGCTACCAGTTGATGGTCTTGCCGGGCGTGGCGCTGGTGGTGTTCGTGGGGCTGCGCTGGTTCTTGCGCTCCAGCCGTACCGGGCGCCAGATCGTGGCGGTGGCGCATCACCGTGAGGTGGCCACGGCCATGGGTATCGATGCCAAGCGCATCTGCCTGCTGACCTTCGTGGCCGGCTCCATGCTGGGTGCGCTGGGCGGTGCGCTGGCCTCACCGACCACCTCGCTGGTACCGGGCGTAGGGGCTGAAATGATCGTGCTGTCCTTCGCCGTGGTAGCCACCGCCGGGCTGGGGCAGATCGAAGGCACGCTGGTGACCGCACTGCTGATCGGCCTGGCACGTTCGTTCTCGGTGTACCTGCAACCTGAACTGGAGGTGCTGGTGCCTTACCTGATCATGGTGCTGGTGCTGCTGTTTCGTCCGCAAGGACTGTTCTCCGTGGCCCAGGCGAGGAGGGTGTGATGACGCGAGCCAATCTTGCCGGTTTGATGCTGGCGCTGCTGGCCCTGGCCGCACCACTGGCCTTGCCGTGGCTGAAGACGCCGGTGGTGATCGCGGCCAGCTTCGGGGTGGCGGCACTGGGGGTATCGATTTTGATCCGGGCCGGCCAGCTGTCCTTCGGTCATGCCATGTATTCGTGTGCGGCCGGCTACGTGGCGGCCTTCCTGGCCCGCGCCGTACCGCAGCTTGACAGTGCCGTGCTGCTGCTGGCCGGCACGCTCTGTGGCGCTTTGATGGGCATGCTGATCGGGCTGTTCGTGGTGCGTTACCGTGCGATCTTTTTCGGCATGCTCAACCTGGCGTTGTCGATGGTGCTGTTTTCCATCCTTGGCAAGTTCTACAACTGGACCGGCGGTACTGACGGTATCCGCCTGGCACGCTCGACCTTCTTCGGCCTGCAGCTGGATCGCGATGGATTCGAAACGGGCCTGCTGATCGTCTCGGTGCTGCTGTCGGTCATCGTGGCCCTGCTGGTGCAGCGCTATCAGCAGTCCATTGCGGGGCAGGCCCTGGCGGCCGTCAAGACCAATGAGACCCGGCTCGAATACATCGGCCTCTCGGCCAACCGGGCACTGTGGATCGGCTATGTGCTGTCGGCGGCATTGTGCGGATTGTCCGGAGCGATGTTTGCGCTGATGCAGGGCCTGGTCACGCCTGAGATGGGCTATTGGGTGCGCTCGGGGGAGATCGTCTTCATCTCCATCCTCGGGGGCGTGGGGCATCCGGTCGGCGCCTTCCTGGGGGCGGTGGTGTTCGAGTTCGTCAAGCTGTATTCGGCTGCGCTCTTCACCGGGGCCTGGCAGATGGTGCTGGGGCTGGTGTTGATCGGGCTGGTGTTCTTCATTCCCGGCGGGCTGTCCGGCCTGTTGTTCCGCAAGGCCAGGCCGGTGCCTGTATCCGCGGACAAGGCTGATGCCAGCCCCGCCGTCATCAAGGAGCTGCGTCCATGAGCGCGTTATTGCAGACCCGTGGCCTGCAGCTGGCCTTCTGCGGCGTGGTGGTGGCCGACAGCATCGATTTCGAATTGCAGCAGGGCGAGCGCTTGGCCGTGATCGGGCAGAACGGTGCCGGCAAGACCACCTTCATCAACATCTGCACCGGCTTCATCCGGCCCACCGGCGGTAGCGTCCACTTCGATGGCCGCGACATCACCCGGATGGCGCCGCGTGCCATCGTCCAGCGTGGCATAGGGCGGTCCTTCCAGTTGCCGCAGCTGTTCCTGGAACACACGGTGCGCGATTGCATCCGCCTGGCGGCCGCCGGCCGCAGTGGCCTCTTGCGGCTGTGGACCCCGCTGGCGCGGGTACTGCCGGATGGCGAGATCGACCGCATCCTGGAACTGGTCGGCCTGCGCGAGCGTGCAGATGACCTTTGCGCATTGCTGCCCGAAGGCCAGCGCAAGCTGCTCGATATCGCCATGGCCCTGGTGCTGCAACCCAAGCTGCTGATCATGGATGAACCCACCAGCGGTGTCTCCACCGAAGAGAAGCACGGGCTCATGGCCATCATCATGCGCGTGCTGGACGAGCAGAAGATCACCTCCATCTTCGTGGAGCATGATGTGGATATCGTGACCCGCTATGCCACTCGCGTGGCCGCCTGGATCGCCGGACGCATCGCCGCCGATGGCCAGCCGGCCGAGGTGCTGGGCAATCCCGAGATCCGTCGCAACGTCATAGGGGAATGAGATGCTGAAGATCAATCGCATCAGCGCACGCATTGCCGGCATCACCGTGCTGCGCCGGATCGAGACCGACTTCGAGGCCGGCGCGCTGCTGGCCGTGGTCGGCCGCAACGGCGCTGGCAAGACCACCTTGCTGCGCGCCATCATGGGCTTGTTGCCCTTGCAGGAAGGCAGCATCCACTTCGCCGGACAAGACCTGGCCAGCGTTCCCGCCCATGGCCGGGCGGCGCTGGGCATCGGCTATGCACCGGAAGACCGGGTGATGTTCCCGACCCTGAGCGTGGAAGAAAACCTGCGCCTGCCCTGCGATGTGCTGGGGCTGTCCCGGCCCGAGATCGACCGCCGCCTGCAAAAGGCGGTGGAAGTGGTGCCGCAGCTCAAGGAGATGTTGCCGCGTTCGGGCGCGGCGCTCTCCGGCGGGCAGGGCAAAATCGCTGCGCTGGGGCGCGCGCTCATGGCCGGTACCCGCCTGGTGCTGCTGGATGAACCTTTCCAGGGGCTGGCGCCGGTACTGGCGACGCAATACGGTGAATCGCTGCGCCGCCTGCGCGAGATTGACAGCCAGGTCTGCGTGGTGGTGACCGAGTCCAATCGCAGCCTGTTGCGCGACCTGCCTGATGCCACCCTGATGCTCGAACGCGGCGAACTGGCTGCCAATGGCGAACAGGCCCTGGCGCATTGAAGAATTTTTTCTGCAACGCAGGCCGGATGCCGGTCACGGCCTGCCCACCCATTTGAGGAAGACGCCATGAGTTCCCCCAAGACCCTGTTGATCGATGGCCGCTGGCATGCGGCTCAAGATGGCCAGGCCATCGATGTGATCGATCCCAGTCATGCCAAGGTATTCACCCAGATCTCACGCGGCGGCAAGGCCGATATCGACCTGGCGGTCGCGGCTGCAAGAAGCGCGCTCTCCGGCCCCTGGGGCCGCCTGACGGCCACCGAGCGGGGACGCCTGCTGATGCGCCTGGGTGAGCTGATCCTTGCGCATGCCGAGGAGATCGCCCAACTGGAAGCGCGTGATACCGGCAAGCCCATCACCGTGGCACGCAATGATGTCAAGGTGGTGGCGCGCTACTTCGAGTTCTACGGCAGTGCCGCCGACAAGATCCACGGCGAGACCATTCCCTACCTTGACGGCTACAACGTCAGCCTGGTGCGCGTACCGCATGGCGTGACGGCACACATCATTCCCTGGAACTATCCGGCGCAGATGTTCGGACGCTCGCTGGCGCCGGCATTGGCGATGGGCAATGCCACCGTGCTCAAGCCCTCGGAAGATGCCTGCCTGTCCGGCATCAAGCTGGCTGAACTGGCGATGGAGGCGGGCTTTCCGCCCGGTGCGCTGAACCTGGTCACGGGCTATGGCCATGAGGCCGGTGCTGCGTTGACCGCGCATCCCGGCATCGACTTCGCCACCTTCACCGGCTCGCCGGAAGTGGGCGTGATGGTGCAGGAAGCCACGGCCAGGAATCACATTCCCTGCGTGCTCGAACTGGGCGGAAAATCGCCGCAGATCGTCTTCGATGACGTCGACCTGGACAAGGCCGTGCCGGTCATCGTCAAGGCCATCACCCAGAATGCCGGCCAGACCTGCTCGGCAGGCAGCCGCCTGCTGGTCCAGGAAAACATTTACGACCGCTTCGTGGCGCGCGTGGCCGAGCGCTTTGCGCAGGTGCGGGTCGGCACGCCCGAGATGGACCTGGATTGCGGCCCCATCGTCAATCGCAAGCAGCGCGACCGGGTACAGGGCTTCATCGATGAAGCCATCGCATCCGGCGTGCCGGTACTGGCCCAGGGAGTGCTGGGGGAGGGCATTCCCGGGGAAGGCTATTTCGTGCGGCCCACCTTGTTCGGACGCGTACCGCGCGATCACAAGCTGGCCTGCCGCGAAGTGTTCGGGCCGGTGCTCTCGGCCATGTCATTCACGGACGAAGACGACGCGATTGCCTTGGCCAATGCTACCGAATACGGACTGGCCGCGGGCATCTGGACCGAGAACGGCGGCCGCCAGGCGCGGCTGGCACAGCGCGTGTTGTCCGGGCAGGTCTTCATCAATTGCTATGGGGCGGGCGGGGGCGTGGAACTGCCCTTCGGCGGCGTCAAGAAGAGCGGCCATGGCCGCGAGAAGGGCTTGCTGGCGCTGGAAGAGATGAGCACCACCAAGACCATCGTCCATCATTTCAAGTAAGGAGAATCGCATGTCGCAACTTGCAGGCAAGGTCGCCATCGTCACCGGAGCGGCCGGCGGATTCGGCGCGGAAATCGCCCGCGCTTACGTGCGCGAGGGTGCCAGCGTCCTGATCGCCGATATCAACGGCGAAGGCGCACAGGCGCTGGCCGCGCAGCTCGGCCCCAAGGCCGCCGCAGCGACCTGTGACGTCACCAGCGCGGCGGCCGTCCAGGCCGCCGTGCGCCTGTGCGTCGAGCGATTCGGCATTCCCGACATCGTGGTCAACAATGCCGGTGCCACCCATCGCAACCAGCCCATGCTGCAGGTGGATGAGCAGACCTTCGATCGCGTCTTCGCCATCAACGTCAAATCGATCTTCCACATGACCCATGCCGTCGTACCGCTCTTGCGTGAGCGCAACCAGGGCGAGCCGGGTCGCGGCGGAGTGATCCTCAATGTGGGTTCGGTGGCCGGCATCCGGCCTCGCCCGGGGCTGACCTGGTACAACAGCTCCAAGGGCGCAGTCAACATGCTCTCCAAGTCGATGGCGGTGGAACTGGCCCCGGACCGCATTCGCGTCAACGCCATTTGCCCGGTCATGGGCGCCACCGGGCTGCTGGAGCAATTCATGGGCATGCCGGATACCCCGGAAAATCGCGCCCGCTTCATCTCCACCATTCCGCTGGGCCGCATGTGCGAAGCGACCGATGTGGCCAACGTGGCGGTGTTCCTGGCCACCGATGCTTCGCACTTCCTGACCGGGATGGAAGTGCCGGTCGACGGCGGTCGTGTAATCTAGGCGTTTTCCAACAGGAGGGAGACGACACCATGAAAATCCAAGCCGCTGTACTGCGTGAAGTGACCGAGGCCCATCCGTTCGCGGTGAGCCAGCCACTGAAGATCGAGGAACTCGATCTCGATGCGCCCGGCCCCGGCGAAGTGCTGGTCAAGATGAAGGCTGCAGGCCTGTGCCACTCGGACCTCTCGGTCATCACCGGCGTGCGCCCGCGACCGGTGCCCATGGCGCTGGGCCACGAAGCCTCAGCCGAAGTGGTCGAGGTCGGCAGCGGCGTGACCGACCTGCGCGCAGGGGACCTGGTAGTACTGGTCTTCGTGCCCAGTTGCGGCCACTGCCTGCCTTGCATGGAAGGACGGCCGGCACTGTGCGAACCGGGCGCGGCGACCAATACCGTGGGTCAATTGCTGAGCGGTCAGCGGCGCCTGCGTGACCGGGCGCAGCACGTTCACCATCACATGGGGGTGTCGGCTTTTGCCGATCATGCCGTGGTGTCGCGCCGCTCCTGCGTGAAGATCGACGCCGACATCGATCCCGTGCAGGCGGCCCTCTTCGGCTGCGCCGTGCTCACCGGAGTGGGCGCGGCGGTCAATACGGCCGAGGTCAAGGCCGGCACCACCGCCGCCGTGCTGGGACTGGGCGGCGTGGGGCTGTGCACCATGCTGGGTGCGCTGGCTTCCGGTGCCCGCGAGGTGATCGCGGTGGACCTCCATGACAGCAAGCTGGAAGTGGCGCGCGCACTGGGCGCCACGGCCACCGTCAATGCCCGTGATCCGGATGCGGTGGAGAAGGTCAAGGCGCTCACCAAGGGTGGCGTGGATTACGCCTTCGAGATGGCCGGGTCGGTGCAGGCCATGGAGGCTGCCTATCGCATGACCCGGCGCGGCGGCATGACGGTCACCGCCGGCCTGCCGGCGCCGAACCAGAACTGGGCCCTGCAGCAGGTCAGCCTGGTGGCCGAGGAACGCACCGTCAAGGGCAGCTATATCGGCTCCTGCGTGCCGGTGCGCGACATTCCGCGCTACATCGGCCTGTACCAGGCCGGCAAGCTGCCGGTGGACAAGCTCATGGGCGAGCGCCTGGCGCTGGCCGATATCAATCGCGGCTTCGACCGCCTGCACAGCGGGGAGGGCCTGCGCGACCTCATTGTGTTCTAACGCCGCAAGCCGAGGTCATCGGCTTGCGGCTTCACCCCCGGAGGAGACATCCATGACCATCATCACAATGCGGGCGGCACTGACCGCCTGCGCCTTCGCCACACTGGGCCTGTCGGCCACGCCAGCGCTGTCCCAGCAGAGCATCGTCATCAAGTTCAGCCACGTGGTGGCCAATGACACGCCCAAGGGCAAGGGCGCCGAGCGCTTCAAGGAACTGGCCGAGAAGGCGACCAATGGCCGCGTCAAGGTCGAGGTCTATCCCAACAGCACGCTCTACAAGGACAAGGAAGAGCTGGAAGCCCTGCAACTGGGTTCGGTACAGATGCTCGCGCCCTCGCTGGCCAAGTTCGGGCCGCTGGGGGCCAAGGAGTTCGAGGTCTTCGACCTGCCCTACATCTTCCCCAACAAGGCGGTGTTGAAACGGGTGACCGAAGGACCGGTCGGGCAGGGCCTGTTCCAGAAGCTGGAGAGCCGTGGCATCAAGGGCCTGGCCTACTGGGATAACGGCATGAAGGTGATGACGGCCAACCGCCCGCTGCACAAGGTCTCCGACTTCCGTGCATTGAAGATGCGCATCCAGTCCTCCAAGGTGCTCGATGAGCAGTTCCGCGCGCTCAAGGCCAATCCGCAGGTGCTGGCGTTTTCCGAGGTGTACCAGGCCATGCAGACCGGCGTGGTCGACGGCAGCGAGAACACGCCCTCCAACGTCTATACCCAGAAGATGCATGAGGTGCAGTCCAACCTGACCGTCTCGGACCATGGCTACATCGGCTATGCGGTGATCGTGAACAAGAAGTTCTGGGAGGCGCTGCCAGCGGACGTGCGCACGCAGCTGGAAGCGGCCATGAAGGAAGCAACGGTCTATGCCAATACCATCGCCCAGAAGGAAAACGACGATGCCCTGGCCGCCATCAAGGCCAGTGGCAAGACCAAGGTCTATACCCTGAGCGAGGACGAGAAAGCCGAATGGCGGCGCGCGCTGCTGCCCGTGCACAAGAGCATGGCCTCGCGCGTAGGGCAGGACCTGATCGATGCGATCTATAAGGAAAGCGAGGCGGCAGGGGTGAAGATGAACTGAGTACGCCGCCCGGAAAAGCCGAAAGCACGGCCTGCAGCGATGCAGGCCGTTTCTTCATGGGGCCGTGGCGCGACGGAAAAACTTACTTTTTCTTGCGCTCGCGGACGTATTGCTCGGCGGCCGTAACGGCATTCTGCAGGGCCTCCATCTTGGAATTGCCTGGCTTGAAATCGCCGAACTCATGCGTGCTGCGATCCGGGAAGTCGATATGGACGAACGCCGTCCATTTGCCATCGGTACGCAATACGGGAGTCAGTTTGATGGTCGCGTCTTGATACTTGCACGCGATAGCGCCTAAGGTGGTGGACATCTTGCTTCGAAGCGGGGGCGGCGGTCACTGCTGGGGGGGGAGGGCCGCCACCTGCAGGTTGGGTGGCAAATCGAGGTGCCATCATGCCACAGCCTGCCGTTTCCTGCCGTGCGTTGCTGCAGTCCTTTACCACTATTTACGAGTGCCTGGCTTGACGGCGGGCGCAGCCTTGTGGCTGTCGTCCGCGCGTCAGTGCACCTGTGCTGATGAGCTCGCTCCGAATACGCGAGTCACTGCGCACCCAGCATGAGGTCCAGGTTCTGCACGGCGGCGCCGGAGGCACCCTTGCCCAGGTTGTCGAAGACGGCGCACAGCAGGATGTGGCCGTGTTCCGGATTGCCGAAGACGCCCAGCGTCATGTCATTGCTGTCATTGTGGCGGGTCGGGTCGAGTTGGGCCGTGGTCGCGCTTTGCTGCGCATCCAGCACCGTGACGTAACGCGCCCCGGCGTAATGCGCTTGCAGCGCGGCGCGGAGGGTCTCCAGCGTGGCGTGTTGCGGCAGCAGGCGCGTCTGCAAGGCGATGGACAGCACGATGCCCTGGCGGAAGGCACCATAGCTGGGCACGAAGACCGGGCGCTGCGACAGGCCGGCGTGCAACTGCATCTCGGGCGGGTGCTTGTGCGCCAGGCCCAGCCCGTAGAGCACGAAAGGTGCGGCTTGCGCGGCCTCGGGACCCTCGTACTGCTCGACCTGGGCGCGTCCGCCGCCGGAATAACCGGAGACCGCATGAATGGCCAGCGGGTAATCAGCCGGCACCAACCCGGCCTGGACCAGCGGACGAAGCAGGGCAATGGCACCCGTCGGGTAGCAGCCTGGATTGGTCACGCGTTGTGCTTGGGCGATCGCCTGCGGCTGTTCTGCCGACAGTTCGGGGAAGCCATAGACCCAGCCAGGGCTGGTGCGATGGGCCGAGCTGGCGTCGATCACGCGGACCTTGGGATTCTCGATGAGGGTGATGGCTTCGCGCGCGGCGGCGTCCGGCAGGCACAGCAGGGCGATGTCGGCGCTGTTGATGGCTTCGGCGCGGCGGCGTGCATCCTTGCGCTCGGCGGCCGGCAGGGTCAGCACGCGCAGGTCGTCGCGACCGCGCAGGCGTTCGTGGATCTGCAGGCCGGTGGTGCCTTGGTCGCCATCGATGAAGATCAGGGGAAGTGTGCTCACGGGTTGCTCCAGTGCAGGAAAGGGCGCCGAGGAAAAACGGCCGGCGCTTGCCGAAGACCTGCATGGTGAAGGCAAACGTATAATTGGAAAAGTTGAATATCACAAAGAGATCGTTCAGTTTTCCTGAATATCGATTTTTTTCCGAAGGAGCCCTGCCATGCGTGAACTGAGCCTGGACCGCCTGCGTACCCTGGTCGCCATCGCCGACCTCGGTTCCTTTGCCGCTGCTGCGCGCGAGCTGCACCTGGCGCCACCTACCGTCAGCCTGCACATCAGTGAGCTGGAAGAGCGCATCGGCGCACCGCTGCTGCTGCGCCAGCGCAGCCAGGTGCGGCCTTCGGGCATCGGCGCCACCCTGGTTGCACGCGCCCGACAGCTGCTGGCAGCGGCCGACCAGGCGTTGGAGGAAGTGGGGCGGCAGGTGCAGGGACTGGCCGGGCGGGTGCGGCTGGGCGCTTCCACCGGCGCCATTGCCACGCTGCTGCCGCAGGTACTGGAGCGATTGGGTCAGCGCCATCCTGATATCGACGTGCAGATCCACATCCTGACCTCGCAGGAAACCCTGTCGCAACTGAGCGAGGGGCGGCTCGACATCGGCCTGGTGGCCCTGCCGCAATCGCCCGTGGGTGGCTTGAGCGTGAAACCCTGGCGGCGTGATCCGGTGATGGCCTTCCTGCCAGCAGCGTGGCACGCGCCCCGCCAGGTCACGCCGGGTTGGCTGGCCGCGCAGCCGCTGATCCTCAATGCCCCCGAGACGCGGCTCTCGCGCCTGACCAGTGAGTGGTTCGCGGGCGCCGGAGAGCAAGCTGTTGCACGCATCCAGCTCAATTTCAATGACGCCATCAAGAGCCTGGTGGCGGCCGGTTACGGTGCCACCCTGTTGCCGCATGAGGCCAGCGCCCGGGGCGGACCGGTGCCGCTGGACCCGCGCATCGTCATGCGGCCGTTGCGGCCCGCCCTGTGGCGGCCGCTGGGCATCGCCCACCGTGCCAGCCACCTGGAGCCGGCCACGCGCCATGTGCTGGAGGCGCTATGGGAACTCAAGCAGCTGAAGACACCGCGTGTTCGTTCGTGAGCGTGGCGCGCGTGAGGGCGGAGAGTGATTGGCGCTGCTGTCCTTGGGCATCGAAATTTCCATCGTCCAGCCACTGTTCGAATGCCTGCCGCAGCGCTGGCCATTCACTGTCGATGATGGAAAACCACGCGGTATCGCGGCTGCGTCCCCGGTAGACGACGGCCTGGCGGAAGATGCCCTCGAAGCGAAAGCCCAGGCGCTGCGCCGCTGCGCGCGACGGTGCATTGAGGCTGTCGCATTTCCATTCGTAGCGGCGATAGCCGAGGTCCTCGAAAACATGGCGCATCAAGAGGTAATGCGCCTCGGTGGCCATGCGGCTGCGCTTGAGAAGTGGTGACAGGGCGATGTGTCCAACCTCGATCACGCCGTGGGCCGGCTCGATACGCATGAGCGCCATGGTGCCGACCGCTTGGCCGCTGGCCAGGTCGATCACTGCATGGTGCAGCGGGTCCTGGGTGGCCTGCATCTGCTCGGCCTGGTGGCGATAGCTGGCGGCGTCCGGGAAGGGGCCGCTCATCATGTAGGTCCAGTCGCGGCCATCCGGCGCGGTAGCAAAGGCGGCGTGGAGCTGCGCGGCATGGCGGGCGGCGTCGAGCCGCTCCAGCCGGCAGCTGCGGCCTTGCAGGGTCTGGCCTGCAGGACGCGCACGAGGCTGCCAGTCGGGCAGGGCGGGGCCCACGGGTTGCTGATATGCATTGAGGCGGGTTGGCGGCAGAACGGTCATGGTCACTTTCAGGCGAGTTCGGAGCTGGCACGATAGCGTTTTCGTGGCATCATCAAAAGTGCCACACGACGATGATTTGATGGAGCCACGAAAGCCATTGACGATGCCGCTTGCCCTGCTGTCCTCCCCGCTTGATGCCCGGCCCGGTGCGGCCTCGCGCCAGCAGCAATTGCTGGGGCGCTTCAAGCGCGCCATCCTGGGCGGCCAATTGCCGCCCGGCAGCCGCCTGCCGTCCACCCGCAGCCTGTGCGAGCAGTTGCAGGTGGCACGCAATACGGTGCTGGCGGTCTACGAGCAACTGGTGGCCGAAGGCTACGCCCAGGCCGACCGCCAGGGCACGCGGGTGGCTACGCTGCAGGCCGCGCCCGCCATCGTCCACGCCACTGCCTCCGTGCCGCGCAACGGCAGCCAGCGCCAGTCGCGCCGCGTCAGTACCATGAAGCCCACGCGGGATGCCGGTGATCGCAGCTTGCCACTCACGCCCGGCATGCCGGCGCTCAATCGATTTCCCTTGAATGCCTGGCTGCGCTGCCAGGAGCGTGCCCTCAAGCGAGCGGGGCCGATGGCGCTGGCCTACGGCGATCCGCTGGGGGAGCCGGCCTTGCGTGAAGCCATCGCGCAATACCTGCGGGTGGCGCGCGGGGTGCGCTGCGAGGCCGCCCAGGTGGTGGTGACTGAGGGTTCCCAAGGTGCGCTGTCGCTGTGCGTGCGGCTCTTCGCCAACCCGGGCGAGCGCGCCTGGCTGGAAGATCCTGGCTACGGCGGGGTGCGTGCCGCCTTCCATGCAGGCGATATGAAGATCCGTTCCATGCCGGTCGACCACGAGGGCGTCGTCATTGACCCGCGCGCCTGGCGCTGGCCGCCACGGCTGATCCATGTGACGCCTTCGCACCAGTACCCGACCGGCGCGGTGCTCTCCTTGGCGCGCCGCCTGGCGCTCATTGCACGCGCGCGTGAACACGGCTGCTGGATCATCGAGGACGATTACGACAGTGAATTCCGTCATCACGGCCATCCGATCCCGGCCATGCAGGGACTGGTGCCGGATGCGCCGGTGCTGTATGTGGGGACCTTCAGCAAGACGCTGTTCCCGGGCTTGCGCATCGGTTTCCTGGTCTTGCCGGCGTCAGCCGGGGAGGGGGCCGGTCCGGCGCTGGCCGAATTGCTGCGCGGCGGACATCGCCTGGAGCAATTGGCGCTGGCCGAGTTCATGGCCGGGGGACAGTTTGCGCGCCACCTGGGTCGCATGCGGCGGCTCTATCGCGAGCGCCAGCAGGCCTTGCGCACGGCCTTGCAGGCGCACCTGCCGGAGCTGGCAGTGCAAGGCGGCGACAGCGGCCTGCACCTGACGCTGCAGCTGCCGCCGGCTTGTCCGGACGGCGCCGTCAGTACGGCGGCACGGGCGGCAGGCATGAACGTGGGGGCAGTATCTTCGTTTTCAGAGGGGCAGGCGCAGGGGGGCCACAACGGGCTGGTGATCGGATACGGCAACACCGCGGCCGAACAGTTCGGTCCGTTGATCCGGCGCCTGGCCGTGATCGTGCGGCGCAGCTTGCGGGCTCAGAGCGTGGCCGGGTGATGCAGGCGCTGCTGTACGCACTGCGTGACCACATCCATGTAGTCGGCCGTGCGCACGGGCTTGGCGGCGTACCAGATGCGGCTGTCCTGCTCCTGGGCGAAATCGGCCGACATGGGCGCCGCCGTGAAGAGCACCAGCGGAATCTGCGCCAGCTGCTGGTAGACGCACAGGGTGCGCAGCAATTCGTAGCCTTCGGTACCGAAGCAGCTGCGCGGGTCCAGCAGGATCAGCGCGGGCAAGTCCTTGCTGTGGCACAGCGCCTGCGTCAGCAGGGAGGCATTGGCCAGCTCGGCATCATCGGACCAGTCGAACTGGCAGGGCAGCTGGCTGCGCCAGAGGGCAAAACGGGCGGATTCGATGGCATCCAGATCGCCGTCGATGACGAGGATGCGGGGCAGGTGATGGGTCTGGGACATGGCGGCCTCCTTGCTGGGATGGAAGCATCTTAGGAGAGCTGCGCCGGGAGGACTATCAGGGGCTTCCTGATGGGGTGGTGCCTGCGCACGGGCGGCGCAGGCAGGCGGGACAGTTCCGCCGGTTCAGGCGCCGTCGCTGGCAGGGCTCTCGAACTGCCTGGCGTACTCGGCGCGGCGCGCCTGGTCCGATTCGATGAGCAGGCGATAGCGGGTTTCCGACACCCGCTGCTGCAGCACCGCAGCATAGCGCTCGCGCTGCAGCCATTCAATGATGATGGAGGCGGTGGCCACGATGACCGTATAGACCAGGATCAGGAAGATGTCCTTGTCGTCCAGGCCATCCATCGTGTAATAGGGCTTGCGGAAGAAGAACATGGCCGTGGGAATGCTGATGGCCAGCAGCCCCAGTGAATACAGGTAGCCGAAAAGATAGCTCATCACGATGCAATTGACGGCAAAAAACAGCATCGACAGCGATTCTTCGACAAACGGCGCCAGCGCATAGCGCAGCCCGAACGCCGCCACGAAGCCGAAGGTACTCACGTAGATCGGCCGGAACCCTTGCGGGCGCCAGCTCTTGGCATTCTTGAGTCGGATCAGGCTCATGATGGTTCTGGAATGGGGGCGCGTCGTATCCATCTTGGTTCACATTGCACTGCGGCGCAATGGGCTCATGTTAAGAATGCTGTCTTTCAAAAGGCTTACCGCCGTTGTCTCGTTGCGTCAGTTCAGCCGCGTCGGTCCTTGAGCGGCGAAGAATGTCCGAGATATTTGCGGCTCATCTCATTGCCGTGGATCTCGATGCTGCGCTTGATGAACATCACGGTTTCGTTGGTGACGATTTCGCGTTCATTGTCCACCGTGATGATGTGATAACAATCCCCCAGCCAGACCACCTTGCGCACTTCCGCATTGATCTGCTGCTGGATCAATTCTGCATTGCGCGGGGAGGCCGTCTCATCGTCGATGGAGTGGATGATCAGGGTATCGGTACGCACCAGCGGCAGCGATTGGCGCACGAAGGCAATCATGCGCAGGGCCGCGCGCAGGTGGCGCGCCGGGATGGAGGCGGCGCCGACGGCGGCCACGCCATCCTTTTCCAGGGCGGCGGCCACGCGGCGCCGCATTTCATAATTCTTGATGCCGTAGGGTTCGCTTTCCTTGTAGGACCAGTTGCGTATGCCCATGTCGTAGACCACGGTGAGCAGCTTCCAGTACCACGGCACCGACCAGCCGTCGTATTGCAGCACCGGCGAGAGCAGCACCACCGACAGCAATTCCTTGCTGCGGGCCGCCACCGCCAGCGCCAGCGTGGCGCCCATGGACAGGCCGCACAGCGAGACGGTGCGGAATTCTTCCTTCAGGCGCGCCACGCGGCTCTCAACCACGGCGCACCAGGCTTCCCAATCGGGGGAGACGCGCGGATTGGTCAGCGAAGCCGAGTAATTGTCGATGTTCAGGGGGATGACGGTACAGCCGGCTTTCTTCAGCTGCTTGGGGATGGAGCCCATTTCCAGGTGCGAACCGCACAGCCCGTGCAGCAGGATGACGGCATGGTCCTTGGGAGGGCCGCCGTGTCGTTCTTCGGTGTGCCTTTGGTCGGCGGATCCGGCCGCTGTGCTTGCAGTGCCGGCGCTATGTGTGGATGACTGTGAGTCCATAAATCTTCAAACGCTTTTGCGCCCTCTGGCGCGCCCTGGCGAATCGTTCGCCCCCCGTTCAGTACGAGTAAGCGGGCCGACGCTTGAGCGTTCTGTTTCCCGGCTACCAACTCCGCTGCGTCCTGGCGGATGACTTTTGGCAAAAGTCTAACTGCCTCGGCAAAATGTTGCCAGCGTTTATCAATTGCACTCCCAGGATCGCCGGAAGAGGGTGGCGTGGCGTGCCATCCGGCAGGAATATGACAACCTGACGACAGGATAACGTTGTAAAGACGCAATCGGTGCACAAATCTTCACATCCAGCACCAAATACTTATAGCCGGCACCCTCCGGGAGGGGAGGCACCAACGAAAAAGCCCTTCGAAGCGGCTCGAAGGGCTTGCCCTGATCCCGGCGAAGGACCGGGACGGTTTGCTGCTCTGCCAGGATCAGCCGCGACCTTCCAGGCGGCCGTTGACCACACGTACCTGGTCACCCGCGCGCCAGTTTTCGCTGGTTTGCGGGAAGCTGCGGGTCTTGCCGTTTTCCATACGCACATCGACGACGTAGCTGGTGGTGGAGCGCACGTTCTTTTCCACTTCATTGCCGGCATAACCGCCGCCGACGGCACCGGCGATGGTGGCCAGGGTGCGGCCGGTACCGCCGCCGATCTGGTTGCCCAGCAGGCCGCCGACCACGGCGCCACCGGCAATGCCCACGCCGCTGGTGGGGACGCTGTGGCGCACGGTGCGCACACCGATCACTTCACCGCAGCTGCTGCAGATGGCCGGGGCGCGCTGGGCCACCGGTGCTGCTGCCTGGGCCGGGTAGGCGCCAGGCTGGGGCTGGTAGGAAGTCGATTGCGGGGCTTGCTGCTGCGCCAGCGGCTGCTGGTTCTGGGCGGGTTGGCCAGCCTGTTCCATCGCCGCGACCTGCTGCGGGGAATTGGCGCTCTTGGAGCTGGGCAACAGGCCTGTCATGGCGGCCACGCCGATCAGGCTGACCAGGATCACGGCCACCGAGGCACCGGCGACCAGCGGATGAATCCGGCCAGACGAGGCGGGTGCGGAAGGCTGGCTCACGGCGTTGTTGCTGGCGTTCAGGTTTTGCGGGGTATTGGTATTGGTTTCCATGATGACCTCTCTAGTTGTTCTGTTGTCGTTGATGAGTGGATGACTGGATTATGGAGTGGTCATGGGCCAAAAAAAATCCCGATTCTGTGTCAGTTGTAAGGACTTGTAATCCTGCAACAGTGGGGCTGGACAAGGCTTTGCGGCAAGGCAACGCTGCCCTGGAGCAAGCGAAAGGTGGTTCAGGCGGGGAGGGCGATGCAGGCGGGACAGGCTTGCGCATCCCGGACGGGAGGCGCAGGTAGAGGCGGGGCACGCAAACGCGGGAGCGGCGCAGGGCCGTCTCCCGCGTTTGCGTGTGCGTCGATCAGTCTTCGCGGCGCAGGTGCGGGAACAGGATCACGTCACGGATGTTGGGCGAGTCGGTGATGAGCATCATGAGGCGGTCGATACCGATGCCGCAGCCACCGGCCGGCGGCATGCCGTATTCCAGGGCACGGATGTAGTCGGCGTCGTAGTACATGGCTTCTTCGTCGCCGGCGTCCTTGGCGGCCACTTGCGCCTGGAAGCGAGCGGCCTGGTCTTCGGCATCATTCAACTCGGAGAAGCCGTTGGCGATCTCGCGGCCGGTGATGAACAGCTCGAAGCGCTCGGTGATGCCGGCCACCGTGTCGGAAGCGCGCGCCAGCGGCGAGACTTCGACCGGGTAGTCGATGATGTAGGTGGGGTTCCACAGCTGCGATTCGGCCGTTTCTTCGAACAGCGCCAGTTGCAGCGCGCCGATGCCGGCACCTGCCAGCGGCGCCTGGTCGGTCTTGACGCCGAACTTCTTCAGTTCGGTACGCAGGAAGTCGATGTCGGCCAGTTGCGCTTCAGTGTAGTTCGGGGCGTACTTCAGGATCGCACCGGTGATGGTCAGGCGGTCGAAGGGCTTGGACAGGTCCAGCTCACGGCCCTGGTAGGTCAGCACCGCAGTGCCGTGGGCATCGATGGCGGCCTGGCGGATCACCTGCTCGGTGAAGCCCATCAGCCACTGGTAATCCACGTAGGCGGCGTAGAACTCCATCATCGTGAATTCGGGGTTGTGGCGCGGCGAGACACCTTCGTTGCGGAAGTTGCGGTTGACCTCGAAGACGCGCTCGAAACCGCCCACCACCAGGCGCTTCAGGTACAGCTCGGGAGCGATGCGCATGAACATCTGCATGTCCAGGGCATTATGGTGGGTGATGAAGGGCTTGGCCGCCGCGCCGCCCGGGATCGGGTGCAGCATCGGGGTTTCCACTTCCATGAAGCCGTTGGTTTCCATGAAGCGGCGGATCGACGACATCGCGGCGGTACGCGCCTTGAAGGTGCGGCGGGTCTCTTCGCTCATGATCAGGTCGACGTAGCGCTGGCGGTACTTCATTTCCTGGTCGGCCAGGCCGTGGAACTTGTCCGGCAGCGGGCGCAGCGACTTGGTGATGAGCTTCAACTTGGTGACCTTGATGGACAGTTCGCCGGTCTTGGTCTTGAAGAGCGTCCCTTCGGCACCGAGGATGTCGCCCAGGTCATAGTGCTTGAAGGCGGCCATGGCTTCTTCGCCGGTGACGTCGCGGGTCACGTACAGCTGGATGCGGCCATCGGCGCGCGCGCCCGAGGCGTCCTGCAGGGTGGCGAAGGCCGCCTTGCCCATGACACGCTTCAACATCATGCGGCCAGCCACGGTCACACTGACGGGCTCGGCTTCCAGGGCTTCGTTCTCGAAGCCGTCGTATTTCGCATGCAGGTCGGCGGCATTGTTGGCCGGGCGGAAATCGTTGGGGAAGGCGACGCCCTGCTCGCGGATGGCGGCCAGCTTGGCGCGGCGCTCGGCGATGATGCTGTTCTCGTCGGCTGCCGGCTGGGCGGCGGGGGTGTTTTGCGTGGTCATGGTTGGAATTCTTGAAGGTTGAACGGTCGGATCAGCAAGAGCAGGCCGCGCAGCAAGGCCGCGCGGCCACCGGGATCAGACGCCCTGTTTCAGCGAGGCCGCGATGAAGTCGTCGATGTCGCCATCGAGGACGGCCTTGGTATTGCCGGTTTCGAAGTTGGTGCGCAGGTCCTTGATGCGGGACTGGTCCAGCACGTAGGAGCGGATCTGGTGGCCCCAGCCGACGTCGGTCTTGGAGTCTTCCAGCTTCTGCTGCTCGCTCATGCGCTTGCGCAGTTCCAGTTCGAACAGCTTGGCGCGCAGCATGTCCCAGGCTTCGGCACGGTTGCGGTGCTGGCTGCGGTCATTCTGGCACTGCACGACGATGCCCGTCGGGGCGTGCGTCAGGCGCACGGCGGAGTCGGTCTTGTTGATGTGCTGGCCACCGGCACCGGAGGCGCGGTAGGTATCGACACGCACATCGGCCGGGTTGATCTCGATCTCGAAGGATTCATCCACTTCGGGGTAGACGAAGAGGCTGGAGAACGAGGTATGACGGCCATTGGACGAGTCGAACGGCGACTTGCGCACCAGGCGGTGCACGCCCGTTTCGGTACGCAGGAAGCCATAGGCGTATTCGCCCTCGACCTTGATGGTGGCGGTCTTGATGCCGGCCACTTCACCGTCGGACTGTTCCAGGATCTCGGCCTTGAAGCCCTTGCGCTCGCAGTAGCGCAGGTATTGGCGCAGCAGCATGGAAGCCCAGTCCTGGGCTTCGGTACCGCCGGCACCGGCCTGGATGTCGATGAAGCAGTTGTTGGCGTCCATGGGGCCGCTGAACATGCGGCGGAATTCCATGTCTTCCACCAGCTTCTTCAAGGTCTCGGCATCGGCTTCGATGGCCACGATGGTGTCTTCATCCTTTTCCTCGCGGGCCATCTCGAAGAGATCGCGCGCATCCGACAACTCGCTGTCGATCTTGATGAGGGTATGGACGATCGCTTCCAGCGATTTCTTTTCCTTGCCGAGGTCCTGGGCCCGCTTCTGGTCGTTCCAGACGTTGGGGTCTTCCAGTTCGGCGTTGACTTGTTCGAGTTTCTCCGACTTCACATCGAAGTCAAAGATACCTCCGAAGCTCGGTGGCACGGGTGGCCAGGTCGTCGAGCAAGGATTGGAGGGAATTGAGGCGTTCTGCTTCCATGATGGTTTCTTTTGCGATCAAACCTCGAATTATACAAGAGGAGGAGGGCAGTTTCACCTCCGTCACGCGCCTGTCATTTTCCGTCGCTACCATCGGCGCGCTTGTTTGACTGACAAAATACTGACGGGTGCGTCCGCCGCTGCCCGACATCTGCTAGCCACTTCCGGAGAATCCTCGATGAGACAGCCTGCCCCCACCGCCACCCCCGCCGCCGCCGACCAGCCGCAAGCCGGCCGCCGCAACCTCCTCAAGGCCCTGGGCGCCGCGCCCCTGCTGCCGCTGGCCGGCGGCCTGTCGGCCTCGGCCCTGCTGGCCGCCTGCGCCACCCCGGGTGCGGGCAAGCCCTTCGCCTCGGCGCGTTTTACCGGCATGCCGGCCCCGACCCTGGACAATCCGGCCGCCATGGCCACCACCACCGTGGGCTCTGCCCTGGAAGTGACTTTCGCGGACGGCAGCAAGCAGAGCTACAAATTGGCTTACCAGCCCTTCTTCATGACCGGCGACATGGTGCCCAACGGAAAGGGCGGCACCATCCTGGCCGGCGGCTACCTGGACATCAACAACCAGCCCATCATCGACCGTTCGGTGCCGGGCAAGGAGCGCCAGTTCTATTCCGACTGCCCGGACGGCTCTTCGCTCTTGACCGTGGCCGGTGCCAAGGTGCCCGGCGTGAAGGGCAATGCGGTATTTGCCGTGGTGCAATTCGAATACACCACCCGCGACCAGAAGCAGGCGGCCATGTACGGCCAGCTGCCATCGCCCATCGCCGTGCTGACCCTGGACCAGGACCCGTCGTCGGGCAAGCTGTCGCTGGTGCAATACCACAATGTCGATACCTCCCAGGTCAATGGCCTGTGGATCACCTGCGGCGCCAGCCTGTCGCCCTGGAATACGCACCTGTCGTCGGAAGAATATGAACCGGATGCTTCGGCCATCGCCTCCAATCCGCAGTTCAAGGCTTTCAGCAAGAACCTCTTTGGCGACGAGAACCGTGCCAATCCCTATCACTACGGCCACCTGCCGGAAGTGACCGTCAACCCGGACGGCACCGGTTCCATCAAGAAGCACTATTGCCTGGGCCGCATCTCGCACGAACTGGTGCAGGTCATGCCGGACCAGCGTACCGTGCTCATGGGCGACGACGCCACCAATGGCGGGCTGTTCATGTTCATCGCCGACCGCGCGGCTGACCTGTCCTCGGGCACCCTCTATGTGGCACGTTGGGAGCAGGTCTCGGGTGTCGGTCCGGGTGCCGGCAAGCTGTCCTGGGTACGTTTGGGCAGCGCCACCAGCGCCGAAATCAAGGCCATGGCGGACCGCTACAAGGCCGCCGACATCATGGACATCCGCACCACCGATCCGGCGGACGGTTCCTTCTCCAAGATCCCCTTCAATGGCAAGTTCAACTGGGTCCGTGTGAAGCCTGGCATGCAGAAGGCCGCTGCCTTCCTGGAAACCCACCGCTACGCGGCACTGGCCGGTGGC
This sequence comes from Herbaspirillum aquaticum, assembly GCF_002213425.1. Classification (GTDB taxonomy): domain Bacteria; phylum Pseudomonadota; class Gammaproteobacteria; order Burkholderiales; family Burkholderiaceae_D; genus Herbaspirillum; species Herbaspirillum aquaticum. The sequence goes on from NZ_NJGV01000001.1 coordinate 346,342, forward strand.
AGCCTGGGCTTCACCAAGATGGAAGGCACCACCGTCAACGCCCGCGACAAGATCGCGTATTCGGCCATGTCCTATGTGCAGACGTCGATGCTCAACGGCTCCGGCCACATCAAGGTGGAAGGTCCCAAGGCCGGTGCGGTGTATGCCCTGAACCTGCGCGGCGGCCAGCGCGATGCCGGCGGCAATGCCATCGACAGCGAATGGGTGGCCATCGACATGGCCCCGCCGGCGGCGCTGGTGGGCGTGGACCTGAAGACCCCGGATGCCCTGGGCAACCTGGCTGACCAGGAGCACATCGCCAATCCGGACAACATCAAGTTCTCCGAAAAGCTGCGCACCTTGTTCATCGGCGAAGACAGCGGCATGCACGTCAACAACTTCCTGTGGGCCTACAACGTCGACACCAAGGCGCTCACCCGCGTGCTGTCCTGCCCGGCGGGGGCCGAATCGACCGGCTTGCATGCGGTGGACGAGATCAACGGCTGGACCTACGTGATGAGCAACTTCCAGCACGCCGGCGACTGGGAAAAAGGCCTGCACGACAAGGTCAAGGACACCCTCGATCCGCTGGTGCGTGCCAACTTCAAGGACCGCTTCGGCGCCACGGTGGGCTACCTGACCGGTTTGCCGCAGACCGGCAAGGCCTGAGGTGAAGCAAAAGGCTTCAGTCTGAAGGGGGCGGACGGAACGCATTCTGCTAGGATCAGTCCTATCAGCGTTTCGTCCCGCCCGCCGATGACCAGAAAGCTGTTCTCCCTTCTGCCGCTGTCCTTGCTGTGCGCCGCCCTGTTGGCCGGCTGCGCCTCGACGCCTGCCCCGCATGGTGAAGTCAAGGGCGCCGAGGCCAGTTCACGCGAGATGGGACAATCCGACAGCAACCGCGTGGCCAGCCTGGCCATGCGCGCCAATCTCGATAGCCTGTACCTGCTGATGTCCAAGCTGTACCGGCGCAACCCGGCTGAATGGAAGAAGACCGCCGCCAGCCGCGAAGAGGCCGAGAAGAAGGTCAAGCAAGCCATCGAGCAGCGCCAGGCCTGGCCTGAATTGCAGGGCAAGCGCGATATCCAGGCCATGACGCTGGCCTTGTCGCCGGAATTCAAGGGGGATAGGGTCGCGGCCTTCATCGATGCCACCGCCGACATGATCATCGTCGCGCATGGCAACAAGATCGAATTCTTCCTGGTCGACGGGCTCGATGCCCAGCATCTCTACAACGCCGCGCGCAATGTGGAAATCGCTGCCTGGATTCTCTCCAGCCGCAAGAATGCCGCCGGTGCGCCACTGCTGCTGTCCGACGAGATCGGCAGCGAGGCGCGCAACCTGAGTTTTGAACGGGAATTCGGCAAGATCGTCGGCCGTCTCGACCTGATGGCCGAATTCATGACCGAGCGCTATCGCCGTGCTGGCATCAGCTATGTGCAGAACCTGCTGGGCGGGTCATTCCTGCAGTTCCTGCCGGTGCGTTGAGTTCATCGGCCACGGCGGAGCGCGCCGGGGCAATCACGTAGCAACCCCGCCCATTGCCCTTGGCCGCATACATGGCCTTGTCGGCCGCCTGCAGCAGGCTGTCGGCGTCGCAACTACCATCACACACGGCGATGCCGACCGAGACCCCCAGCTGATATTCCCCTTGCGCCAGGTGCAGCGGTTCGGAGACCACCCGGATGCATTTTTCGGCCAGCACCTGTGCGCCGTTTTCGTAGGGCTGGCCGAGGTCGGTGATGAGCAACACGAATTCATCCCCGCCCACCCGCGCCAAGGTATCGCCATGGCGGGCCACCTGGCGCAGCCTTCGCGTGATTTCCTGCAGCACCAGGTCGCCGGCCTTGTGGCCCAGGGTGTCGTTGATCGGCTTGAATCCATCCAGGTCGAGGAACAGCAGTGCCACGCCATTGCGTTCGCGACAGGCGTGGGTGAGCGCGGCTTCCATGCGTTCGGCCAGCATCATGCGGTTGGGCAGGCCGGTGAGCACATCGTGATGCGCCTGGTGCTGCAGTTCGGCCTGGTGCAGCTTCAGGCGCGACAGCAAGCCATTGAAGGCCATGGTCAGGTGCCCGACTTCATCGCGCCGTTCCACCGGCAGCGGCGACAGGGGCAATTCGCCGCGCGTCATGCGGTCGGCCAGCGCGGCGGCGCGGCGCAAGGGGCGGAAGAACCAAAGATAAGCCATTACCACCAGCACGATCACCATTGCGCCCTGGATCAGTCCACCGCGTCCGATCAGGGCACGGGTGTGTTCCACGGTGGGCAGGGCAGCGGCCAGCGGCAGCGTCACGGCCACCATCCAGCTGGTGCCGGGTACGGAGGCAAACGCCTTGATTTCATTGATGCCATTGGCGGCTTGCCCCACGCCATTGCCACGGAAACCCTCCTGCACGGCCTGGTCCATCAGCGCATCTTTTCCGACCGGGGGCAGCTGGCTGTAGAACAGCGCCTCGTCGCTGGAGGCGATGACCATGCGCTGGCCCGGGGAAATCAGCTGGAAGCCGCCGGCCGGCCCCAGCCTGGCGCGCTGCAGGTGGTCGAGAAAGCCCGGTGCATTGAGTTCGGTACTGCCGCCCAGTACGCCCACCACAGTGCCTTGGACGTTGCGCAGCGGGGTCAGCATGGCGATGATGGGCTTGCCGCTGGCCGGGCTGGCCAGGGGCGGGCAGATCACGGTGGCGCCCTGCAGTACGCGTTCGAAATCGGCAAACTGGGTCAGCGACAGCGCGCGCCGGCCGTTCAGGGTCGGATAGTCCACCACGATCAAGCCATTGGCGTCGGCCACGAACAGGCCTTGGGCAAACAGCGGCTGCAGTTCCTGGTGTTCCTGCAGCCAGGTGCGCACGGCGGCGCGGTCGGCCAGCATCGCCGGAGGAAGATGCTGCGCCAGGCGTTCAAGGTAACGTGCACGTTCCTGCACGCGGTAGCCGATGTCTTCTGCCAGATAGCTGGCGATGGTGCTTTGCTGCTCGGCGGCGACCTGGGCCTGCTCCTTTTCGAGAAAGCCGATCAGGATGTTGTAGCGCATGATTGCGCTGACCACGATCAGCATGAGGCCGAAGAGGACGAGACGAGTCACCAGGCTGCAATGGATGCGCTTGATCTTCATTCAGGGTTTGATGTTGTTGTTATTCCTCGGAGCGCCCGTGGTGTCCGCTTCCCTCAAATCGATCCGGAAGTCGCTCCAAGTCAATATTGTGCCACTGCAACGAAGCGCTTGTCGGCTTTTTTTACGCTAGTTGCCGTGCCGCAATCCTTGTCTGGCGCGGGATTGCGCCAGACAAGGGTGTGATGATCCGTCAGTTTTCTGACGCGAAGGGGGGGCGTGCCAGCTCAGGCCGGTTCAGCGTGCTCGACCATCAGCTGCACCGTGGTCTTGCCGTTGTACTCATTGGCATCGAGGCGGAAGGCGACCTGGGCATGATCGGGCAGGGCATCGGTATGGCCGAACCAGATGGCGTCGTACTTGCGGCCGCCTTTTTCCAACTGCAGCTTGAGGTGCTTTTCCTTCAGGATGCGCTGGCTGAGCACGCGGAAATGGTCGCAGAACACGGGCGGTGCAAAGCCCTGGCCCCAGACCTGCTGGTCCATCAGGGTGATGAATTCGACCGAGTAATAGCTGTCCTCCAGTTCACCATCGGTTTCGATGACGCGTTCCAGCTGGTTTTGCGTGAGCCAGTCGCGGCCAACGGCCTCGAAGGCCTGCGAGAAGGCATCAAAGGCGTCTGCATGGATGGTCAATCCGGCCGCCATGGCGTGGCCACCGAACTTGGTCATCACCGAGGGCGCGTGCTTGGACACCAGGTCCAGCGCATCGCGCAGGTGGAAGCCCGCAATCGAACGGCCCGAGCCCTTGATGAACCCTTCATCGCCGGGCGCGAAGGTGATCGTGGGGCGGTAGAACTTGTCCTTCAGGCGCGAGGCCACGATGCCGATCACGCCCTGGTGCCAGGAGGGATCGAAGACGGCGATGGTGCGGCGGTCGGCCGGATTGAAGTCGTCCAGCAGCAGCAGGGCGGTGTCCTGCATGCCGGCCTCGATGTCGCGCCGTTCGCGGTTGATGGCGTCGAGTTGCTGGGCGATGGCCCAGGCGCGGCCTTCGTCGTCGGTGGTCAGGCATTCGATGCCCAGCGACATGTCGGCCAGGCGGCCGGCGGCGTTCAGGCGCGGGCCCACGGCAAAGCCGAGGTCGAAGGGGGTGGCGCGACGGGCTTCGCGGCCGGCGGCGCGGAACAGGGCGGCGATGCCGGGATGCATCTTGCCGCTGCGCATGCGCTTCAAGCCTTGGGCCACCAGGATGCGGTTGTTGGCATCGAGCTTGACCACGTCGGCCACCGTGCCCAGGGCCACCAGGTCCAGCAGGCTGTCCAGGCGCGGCTGGGTCTGGGCATCGAACAGGCCGCGCTTGCGCATCTCGGCGCGCAAGGCCAGCAGCACGTAGAACATCACCCCCACGCCCGCCAGGTTCTTGCTGGGGAAGCCGCACTGCGGCTGGTTGGGGTTGACGATCACGCGTGCGTCCGGCAGGGCGTCGCCCGGCAGGTGGTGGTCGGTCACGACGACGTCGATGCCGCGCCGCTTGGCTTCGGCCACGCCGTCGATGCTGGCGATGCCGTTGTCGACGGTGACGATGATGTCGGGATTCTTCTCGCGCACGGTCAGTTCGACGATCTCGGGCGTGAGGCCATAACCGTATTCGAAGCGATTGGGCACGATGTAGTCCACCTGCGCGCCCAGCAGGCGCAGGCCACGCAGGCCCACGGCACAGGCGGTAGCGCCGTCGCAGTCATAGTCGGCGACGATGACCAGCTTCTTGCGCTGGGCAATGGCGTCGGCCAGGTAGCTGGCGGCCGCCTCGATATGCAGCAGGCCGGAGGGGGCAATCAAGGCATTGAGCTCGCTGGCCAGTTCGCGTGCGGTGGACAGGCCGCGCGCCGCATAGACGCGCGCCAGGACCGGGTGCACGCCCTCGGCAATCAGTTGCTCGGCTTGGGAAATGTCATAGGACCGGGTGGTGACTCGAATCATGCCGCCAGCCCCGAAAGTGAAGCTTTGCGCCAGAAACGCCGTAGCGCGCCCCGCGTGACCGCCACTTCCTGGCTGCGGTCAGCGCCGGTCAGGATCAGGTTCAGCGATTCCAGGCTGCCGGCCTTGAGCGACACCAGCAAGGGCGCCAGCCAGTCGCGGTCCAGGTGTTCCAGGTGCTGCAGCCACAGGCCCCATTCCTCGGCCAGCGCCGCTTCGGCCAGTGCATCGAGTACCAGCAGGCGATAGCCGCTGCCCTGGGCAACCTGGGCAGCGCCACCGTCGGCACCCTCTTCGCCGAAGGCGCGCAGCCAGCCGCGCAGGCCGAAGTGCTGGGCGTAGGCGTCGTCAGCGCGCACACCAGCATCGGCACCGCCCCAGATCCAGATCGAATTGATGGCCTTCTGGCCGCGCATTTCGCGCTGTTCATTAAGCGACTCGGCAAACCACTGCATCTGCACTTCGTTCTGCAGCTTGCGCCAGGCCAGCTCCCCCGGACCTTCCGGCATCCAGATGTCGACGTTGCGCCCGCTGGCGGCCGATGGCGTGGAAGTGCGCAGCCCGGCCCAGGCGTCGGCCCGGATGAACCAGGTACGGGCATCGCCATAGACCAGCTCGTGGCCGATCTCGGCAAACAGGGGCAGGGCGGCGGCGAACAGGCGGCGCGATTCATCCTCTTCCAGCTGCAACTGGCCGATGTCGGTCAGCACCAGATGGTCCCGCGCCACGTGGATGTGGGCCGGATGCAGGACGAACCAGTGACCGGCCGCAGGCGGATGGCCCAGGCGCTGCATCAGCGCGCTGGCAGCGGCGGGGCTGGAGTCCTGGGGCGCAGGAGGCAGGCCGAAGCGGCGGGCCAGCCAGTGTTCATGGGGCAGGGCGCGCGAAAACGGATCATGCGCCTGGCGTGGCGCGGCCTTGCCACGGCCCAGCAGCATGGCCAGGGCCGGTGCCTGGCTCTGGCGCAGCAGGTCGCGCGCCAGTTCAGCCGGCGGCAGGGCAAAGGGAATGAGGATGTCGAGTTGATTCATGGGGCGCTATTTTAGCGGCTGGCGCGCCGCTTGGCCCCGGTTGCCTGAACAAGGCTTCACTTCAAAGCGGGGTCAGCCACTGTTCCAGGCCTTTTTGGCCCGCTGGCGCACCAGCATGCGCACGCTCTCTGGCATCGGCGTGCGGGCGCCATTGGTCTCGGCCGAGAACCACAGGCTGTCTTCGAAGAAGGGCAGCATGCGCGGCGTGATGAAGCGGCTGCGGATGCCGTTGACGTGGCGGTCGCCCTGTGCGGTTTGCTGGGTGATGTAGAAGCGCTGCGGCACCACCAGGTGCAGATATTCCTTCGCGCGCGTCATGGCCACGTAGAGCAGGCGCCGCTCTTCGGCAATCTCGGCCTCGCTGCCGGTGGCCAGGTCCGAGGGGATGCAGCCATCGACCACGTTGAGCACGTGCACCGAGCGCCATTCCTGGCCCTTGGCGGAGTGGATGGTGGAGAGCGTCAGGTAGTCCTCATCGCGGTAGGGCGGGGCGGAGAAGTCGCTGCTGGCTTCGGGCGGATCCAGCGTCAGTTCGGTCAGGAATTTCTCGCGCGAGGCATAGCCATTGGCCAGCGCGGCCAGTTGCTCGATGTCGGCGGCGCGGGCGTCGGCGTCTTCGTAGCGCTGCTCCAGTTGCGGCAGGTACCAGTCACGCGCGGCCTGGATGTCCGTGGGCCAGCTGGCACTGGCGCGGCGCATCAGCGCATAGGTGTCGGCAAAGGCTTGCCATTGCAGGGCGATGGCGGCGGGCGCGCCGAAGTTCAGCAGCGCATCGGCCGGATCGCTGGCGGCGGCCATCCGGTCCAGCACCTTCCTGGCGGTCGCGGGACCGACGCCGGGAATCAGTTGCAGCGCCCGGAAGCCCGCCATGCGCCCGCTGGGATTGTGCGCCAGGCGCAGCAGCGAGAGCAGGTCCTTGATGTGGGTGCTTTCCAGGAACTTGAGTCCGCCAAATTTCACGAAAGGGATGTTGCGCCGGACCAGCTCCAGTTCCAGCGCCGCGCTGTGGGTGGCGGTACGAAACAGCACCGCCTGGGATTTCAGGGTGAGCCCTTCTTCACGATGCGCCAAGATGCGGTTGGCCACCCAGCGCGCCTGTTCGGCCTCATCCGGGATGACCACCAGCTGCGGTTTCTGTGAGGACGGCTTGTCGCTCCAGAGCTGCTTGACGTGCCGTTCGGGGGCATCGGCGATGACCGCATTGGACGCCTGCAGGATGGGCTGCGTGGAGCGGTAGTTCTGTTCCAGCGTCAACAGCCGCGCCGGCTGGGTGAACAGCTCGGGAAAATCGAGGATGTTGCGCACCGTGGCGCCCCGGAATGAATAGATGGACTGGGCATCGTCGCCCACGGCGGTCACCCCGGCCCCGTCGGGCTTCATCCTTTGCAGGATCTCGGCTTGCAGGCGGTTGGTGTCCTGGTATTCATCCACCAGCACATGGTCGAAGCGCGCCCCCACCGATTGCGCGATCTCGCGATCGGAGAGCATGTCGGCCCAGAACAGCAGCAGGTCGTCGTAATCCAGTACGTGCTGGGCTTCCTTGGCATCGACATAGCGGCTGAAGAGTTCGCCCAGTTGCCTTTCCCATTCCCGGCACCAGGGAAATTGGGTCTGCAGCACGGTGCCCAGGTCTTGCCGGGTATTGACCGCACGTGAATAAATGGACAGGCAAGTGCCCTTCAGCGGGAAACGCTTGTCGGTGGAGGACAGCCCCATCTCATGGCGCAGCAGGCCAATCAGGTCTTCGGAATCACCGCGATCCTGGATGGTGAAGTCTTCTTCCAGGCCGATGACGGCCGCGTACTCGCGCAGCAAGCGCGCGCCGATGGCGTGGAAGGTGCCTGACCAGGGCAGTTGCGGCGGGCTGTCGGTGGCTGCGAGCCCCAGCACCTGGCGGATCACCTGGCCCACGCGCCGGCCCATGTCGGCGGCCGCCCGGCGCGAGAAGGTCAGCAGCAGGATGCGTTGCGGGTCGGCGCCGTCGAGGATCAGCCTGGCGACCCGGTGCGCCAGGGTATTGGTCTTGCCCGAACCGGCACCGGCGACGATGAGCAGCGGCGGCTGCTGTGCCGGTGCAAGCTTGCTGCCATGCTCGACCGCCTCGCGCTGCTGCGCGTTCAGGCGCGCAAACGGATCGCGCTCGCCGCTTGGCGGGCTGCTGGTGTCGGTGGTGTCCTGGACGAGTTCGGATGGCATGGGGCGGAAAAATTCATATCGGCGAGCGGAGTGCAAGGAGGTACTGTATATATAACCAGTTCCTGATGCAACATCATGCACATCTTTCCTATGAAGCATCCTGCCGCGAACCTCTGCCGTGGAAGTGAATCTACAAGCTTCACGGCGGGCGACCGACGGGTCAGGCGCGAGGACGGGGCAGGCGGCCAGGGATGGGCCATGGCTCCAAACTGTGGCAAACTTCGCGCTTTGTCTTCGCCCGTGTTGGCGTGCAGCCAGAGGATTGCGTCCCTGAACCGGGGCGCGAGGCGACTGGCGGCACATTGTGCAGGCCCTCTCCCGGAGCAACTTTGAGTCTGATTAAAAACCTGCCGTTCGAATGGCTGGTCGGTATCCGCTACACGCGGGCCGGCAAGCGCAGCGGCCGCAACAGTTTCATTTCCTTCATTTCCCTCATTTCCATGGCCGGCATCGCGCTGGGCGTGGCTGCGCTCATCGTGGTGCTGTCGGTCATGAACGGCTTCCAGAAGGAAGTGCGTGACCGCATGCTTTCGGTGCTGGCCCACATCGAAGTCTTCGATGCCTCCGGTTCCATGAAGGACTGGCAGGCCGTGGCCAAGCAGACCTTCCAGAACCCCGAGGTGCTGGGCGCTGCGCCTTACGTATCGGGCCAGGCCATGATGACGCGCGATGACAACCTGCGCGGCGTGCTGGTGCGCGGCGTGCTGCCCGAGGAAGAGCCCAAGGTCTCGGACGTGGCCAAGCAGGTCAAGCAGGGCAGTTTCGATTCCCTCAAGCCCGGCGAATTCAACATCGTCATCGGCGGCGAGCTGGCGCGCGGCATGCGCGTGGGCCTGGGCGACAAGGTCACGGTGATCGTGCCCCAAGGGCAGGTGACCCCGGCGGGCGTCTTGCCGCGCCTGAAACAATTCACGGTGACCGGGATCTTCGAGGCCGGTCATTATGAATTCGATTCGTCGCTGGCCTTCATCGACCTGCAGGATGCGGAAACCCTGTTCCGGATGGACGCCCCGACCGGCGTGCGCCTGCGCATCCGCGACATGCTGCAGGCCCCGGAAGTGACCCAGCAGCTGGCGCGTACCCTCTCCGGCGACCTGTACCTGCGCGACTGGTCGCAGCAGAACAGCAACTGGTTCGCGGCCGTCAAGACGGAAAAGCGCATGATGTTCATCATCCTGGCGTTGATCATCGCGGTGGCGGCCTTCAACCTGGTGTCCACGCTGGTGATGACGGTCACCGACAAGCAGGCCGACATCGCCATCCTGCGTACGCTGGGGGCTTCTCCCGCCTCCATCATGAAGATTTTCGTGATCCAGGGCGCCTTGGTGGGCCTGGTGGGGACGGCCATTGGCGTCGGCCTGGGGGTCTTGGTGGCGCTCAATATCGATGTGCTGGTCCCGGCCATCGAGCGGGCGTTCCACGTGCAGTTCCTGCCCAAGAGCATCTACGTGATTTCTGAATTGCCGTCCGAACTGATCTGGTCGGATGTCACCACCATCGGCGGCCTGGCCGTGGTGCTGGCGTTCCTGGCTACCTTGTATCCGAGCTGGGCAGCGGCCCGTGTCAAACCGGCGGAGGCCCTGCGCTATGAATAACAACAATAACAACGATCCGATCAAGAACCGCCAGGCCGTGCTGTCTTCGCGCGGCTTGGGCAAGACCTTCACCCAGGGCAAGTATTCGGTGAAGGTTTTAGGTAATGTCGATATCGACGTCTACCACGGTGAGCAAGTCGCCATCGTCGGTGCCTCCGGCTCCGGCAAGTCGACCTTGCTGCACCTGCTGGGCGGGCTCGATACGCCCAGCACCGGCACCGTCAGCCTGCTGGGCAAGGATTTTGCCAGCCTGGGCGAGCGCGAGCGCGGCACGCTGCGCAACCAGTCGCTGGGCTTCGTCTACCAGTTCCACCATCTGCTGCCGGAATTCTCGGCGCTGGACAACGTGGCCATGCCGCTGATGATTCGCCGCGTCAAGCGGGCCGAAGCGCAGGAACAGGCGCGCGAAATGCTGGAGAAGGTCGGCCTGGCGCAGCGTGTCACGCACGTGCCGGGCGAGCTTTCTGGTGGCGAGCGCCAGCGCGTGGCCCTGGCGCGCGCGCTGGTGACGCGTCCGGCCTGCGTGCTGGCCGATGAACCGACCGGCAACCTGGACCGCAGCACGGCTGACCGCACCTTCGAACTGATGATCGAACTCTCGCGCACGCTGGGCACGGCCTTCGTGATCGTGACCCACGACATCGAACTGGCAGGCCGCTGCGCACGTGTGTTGCGCTTGTCCGACCAGGGCCTGAAAGTGGCTGGCCAGCAGCCTTGATGCATTCCGGGTAAGCTAATGCCCCTGACGCCGCCGTCTTCATGCAAGACGGCGGTGTGCTTTTGAAGACACGAATACCTGTACAGACGGAAACTGGAGCAAGACAATGAACACCCGCCAATGGCTAGAGACCCTGGTCGCCTTCGATACCACCAGCCGCAATTCCAACCTGGAACTGATCACCACCGTGCGTGACAGCCTGGAAAAGCAGGGCATCTCCTCCTGGTTGGCGCACAACAAGGAGCAGACCAAGGCCAACCTGTTTGCCACCTTGCCCGCCACCGCCGGCCCCAACGCGGGCAGCACCGAGGGCGGCATCGTGCTCTCCGGCCACACCGACGTGGTGCCGGTGGACGGCCAGAAATGGGACACCGATCCCTTCAAGCTGACCGAGAAGGATGGCAGCCTGTTCGGTCGCGGTACCTGCGACATGAAGGGTTTCATCGCAACGTCGCTGGCCCTGGTGCCGGAATTCCTGGCCATGCCGCGCGTGAAGCCGATTCACCTGGCGTTCTCCTATGATGAAGAAATCGGCTGCATCGGCGCGCCCGTGATGCTGGAAGAAATCGTCAAGCGCGGCATCAAGGTCGATGGCTGCGTGGTGGGTGAGCCCACCAGCATGAACGTGGTGGTGGCGCACAAGGGCATCAACGTGTTTGCCTGCAAGGTGCACGGCAAGTCCGCGCACTCTTCGCTGACCCCGCAGGGTTGCAACGCCATCGAGCACGCTGCGCGCCTGATCTGCGCCATCCGCGATTTCGCCGATGGCTACAAGGCCAATGGCCCGTATGACCAGTTCTTCGATGTGCCCTTCAGCACCATGACCACCAATCAGATCCGTGGCGGCATCGCGGTCAACACCATCCCCGAGCTGTGTGAATTTACTTACGAATTCCGCAACCTGCCGGGCATGAGCGTGGCCGACATCCAGGCGCAGATCGACAAGTACATCGCCGAGGTGCTGCTGCCCAAGATGCGCAGCGAATTCCCGGACGCCCGCGTGGAGATCGACAACTTTGCCGGCAGCCCGGCGCTGGAGGCGGTCGAACAGGCGGCCATCACCGAGCTGGTGCGCGCCCTGACGGGCGACCGCGAAACCCGCAAGGTGGCTTATGGCACCGAGGCTGGACTGTTCCAGCAGATCGGTATCCCGACCATCGTCTGCGGTCCTGGCGACATCGGCAATGCCCACAAGCCCAACGAGTTCGTGACGCTGTCGCAGATGGAACGCTGCGAGCAGTTCCTGCGCAAGCTGGGCAAGTCGCTGCAGCCGGCCTGATCAGGCCTGATCGCTGCGCCCCGGTAGCGGGCGCGATGAAGGACGCGAGCGATCGCGTCCTTTTTTCATGCCTTCGCGTGAATAATCCGGTGTTTCTTTACCATTGTTAATTACTGCAAGAGGGCGTTAGACGGTAAACTGCGCAGGTTGAAGCCGGTTCAAACCGGCTATGCTGTTCAAACAACAAGACGCTTCGGGGGAAGCGAGCCGCATCAGCCTGGCTGAATCATGCTTGCGCGGCCCCCGTGGCGGGTGTCGTTATCCGGAACCGCTGCCCTGTGGGCCGGTCTTTCCGATTTTCGCCAAGCCAGCACATGTGGGTCGATACGCACTGCCATCTCGACGCCGGGGAATTCGGCGACCGTTCCGCTGCCGTGGCCGCCGAGGCCGCGCAGGCCGGCGTGCGCGCCATCGTCATTCCCGCCATCGCCAAAGTGAACTTCAAGGAGGTCGGGCGGCTGGCACGCGAAGTCGGCAATGCGGTTTATGCGCTGGGCATTCATCCGCTCTACGTGCCCACGGCCAAGGAATCCGATCTTGACGTCTTGCGCACGGCCATCGCCGAGGCGCTGGAGGATCCGCTGTTCGTCGGTATTGGCGAAATCGGGCTGGATTTCTTCGTGCCCGCACTGAAAGAAGCGCCGCTGCGCGAAAAGCAGGAATTCTTCTTTGCCGAGCAGCTCAAGCTGGCGCGCGAGTTCGACCTGCCGGTCCTGCTGCATGTGCGGCGTTCGCAGGACATCATCCTCAAATACCTGCGCCGTATCCGCGTTCCGGGCGGCATCGCCCATGCCTTCAATGGCAGTGACCAGCAGGCCCGGACCTTTGTTGAACTGGGGCTGCACCTGGGATTCGGCGGTGCCATGACCTTCCCGCGTTCGCTGCAGATTCGCCGCCTGGCAAAGGAACTGCCCTTGTCATCCATCGTGCTGGAGACCGACGCGCCGGATATTTCCCCGGCCTGGCGCCATCCCGACATCAATACGCCGGACCAGATCCCGCGCATCGGGGAAGTCCTGGCCGAGCTGCGCCAGCTGCCCTTGCAGGAGATCGCCGCCGCCACCACCGCCAATGCACAAGCCGCGCTGCCACGCCTGGCGCATGCTGGGTTGCCCCTCTGATGCGCGCGCTGATCATCGGGTTTGCCATCGGCGTGGGATTGCTGCAGGTGCAGGGCCAACTGCCCGGCGCCGAGTGGTATGCGGTCGGGCTGGTGCTGGCGCTCTTGCTGGGTTTTACGGCCTGGAAATTCTGGCAGCCTTTCCTGCGGGTGCCGCTGTTGCTGACCTGCGGTGCCTGGCTGGGTTTCCTGTGGGCGGCTTCCTTCGCACTTTATTACCTGGACCAGGAGCTACCCAAAGCCTGGGAAGGGCGTGACATCACCGTCATTGGCACCGTCGCGGACCTGCCTGCGCATACCGAGCAGGGCGTACGCTTCCGTTTCGATGTGGAGCAGGTGGTGGTGCAGGGGGGCGTGAAGCCGCCGGTACCGCCCCGCCTGACGCTGTCCTGGTACGGCAACCAGCGCTACCAGCAGCCCGCCGAGGATGGCGAACAGGCCGCCCCGCCCCGGATGGCCGTGCCTGACCTGCGGCCGGGTGAGCGCTGGCGCCTGCAGGTGCGGCTCAAGCGTCCGCATGGCAATGCCAACCCGGATGGCTTCGACTACGAGCTCTGGCTGCTGCAGGATGATGTGAGGGCGACCGGCTATGTCGTGGGCCGTCCGGCAGCGGCGGGGGCTGCGCTCACCGCGCTGAACCGGCGTGTCGATGACTTCGTCTGGACGCCTTCCCATATGATCGACAGCGCCCGCGGCTGGCTGCGCGACCGCATCTACGCGGCGCTGCCCGAGGCCCCCTATGCCGGCGTGATCGCGGCCCTGGTCATGGGCGACCAGCGCGGCATCAACCAGGCCGACTGGACGGTGTTCAACCGTACCGGCATCGGCCACCTGATGGCCATCTCCGGCCTGCACATCACCATGCTGGCCGCCTTGTGCGGCGGCCTGGCAAGCTGGCTGTGGCGGCGCTCCTTCTTTACGGGGGCGCAATTGCCGCTGCGCCTGCCGGCCCAGAAGGTGGCCGTGATCGTGGGGATGGCAGCGGCCTTCGTGTATGTGCTGCTGGCCGGGTTCGGCGTGCCGGCGCAACGCACCCTCTACATGCTCATCGTGGTCGGGATCGCTTTCTGGCGCGGCCGCATCGTGCGTGTCTCGGTGGTGCAGTGCCTGGCGCTGGCGCTGGTCTTGCTGCTCGATCCCTGGGCGGTGCTGTGGCCCGGCTTCTGGCTTTCCTTCGGGGCCGTGGCCTTGCTGCTGTATGGTTCGGTCGGTCGCATGCAGCCGCCGCAAGCCATGGCGGCGGCGGCTTCGCGCAAGCACTGGTGGCCGGCCTTGCTGCAACGGCTCAAGGAGGCCGGTTATGCGCAGTATGTCGTCACCCTCGGGCTGGTGCCGCTGACGGTACTGCTGTTCGGCCAATACTCCCTGGTCAGTCCGATTGCCAATGCGGTGGCCATTCCCCTGGTGTCGCTGGTCATTACGCCGCTGGCCCTGCTGGGCAGCGTCCTGCCCACCGTGCTTGCGCAATTCGTGCTGCAGATACCGCACCAGCTGCTGGTGTGGCTGGCCGATTTCCTGCAAGTGCTCAACGCCATGCCCTGGGCGGTCTGGCAAACGCCGCTGCCTGGCGCGTGGATGTTTGCGCTGGCCCTGGGCGGCACCCTGCTGGTGCTGGCGCCGCGTGGCTGGCCTGTGCGCTGGCTGGGGCTGTTCGGCTGGCTGCCCTTGCTGCTCAACGCGCCGGTGGCGCCGGCTGAAGGCAGCATGCGCGTGACCGCCTTCGATGTGGGGCAGGGCATGGCGGTGCTGGTGGAAACCCCGGGCCATCGCCTGCTCTACGACACCGGCCCGTACTACACCGCTGAATCGGACGGTGCCACGCGGGTAATCCTGCCTTACCTGCGTGCAAGGGGGATCGACCATCTGGACCGGGTAGTGATTTCGCATAACGACAACGATCATTCCGGGGGTGCCTTGTCGCTCTTCAAGAATCTGCCGGTGGATAGTGTCTATTCCTCGCTGGCCACGGAGAGTCCCATCCTGCGGGCTGCTCCGGCGCATACGCGCTGCCAGGCGGGGCAATCCTGGAACTGGGATGGCATCGGCTTTACCGTGCTGCATCCGGACGCCGCCAGTTACGACAGCGACAAATGGCGGCCCAATGCGCGCAGTTGCGTGCTGAAGGTGCAGATCGGGCGCCAGTCCGTCTTGCTGGCCGGGGATATCGAAGCGGTGCAGGAAGATGAACTGGTCAGCGGTCCGCTGGCAGACCGCTTGCCCTCCACCGTCTTGCTGGCGCCGCATCATGGCAGCGGAACCTCCTCCACCGAACCCTTCATGCGGGCGGTGCGGCCGGAGTTGGCGGTGTTCCAGGTCGGCTATCGCAATCGTTTCAATCACCCCAAGCCGGAAGTGTATGAACGCTATGGCAAGCTGGGCATCCGCCGCCTGCGCACTGACGAAACCGGCGCGCTGACCATGACCCTGGGCGACCAGTTGCAGGTCGAGCAATATCGCAAGCAGCACGCGCGCTACTGGTACGAGCAGTGACGCCAGCGGGTGGCCTTGCCGGCCCGGTGGCGCAATTCTTCATTTCGCGATGCGGGAAAATAGCACGCTCGCGGCGCTTGCCGTTTTGCTATGCTGCGGCCATTGCCCAGCCAGTGCCTTTCCATGAGCCTCCCGATTCTTCATTTCGCCCACGCCAACAGCTATCCGGCGGGGACCTATGGCATGTTCTTCGAACAGTTGCGCGCCCATTACGATGTGCGCGCCTTGCCTATCCACGCCCACAATCCGCGCTTCCCGGTCGATGACGGCTGGCGGACCCTGGCCCGCGAGCTGCGCGAGGAGCTGGACCGCAGCTATGCCGAGCCGGTGATCCTGGTGGGCCATTCCATGGGCGGCATCCTGGCGCTGATGGCCGCCCGCAAGCGACCGGCGCTGGTGCGCTGCGTGGTGCTGCTGGATTCGCCCATCGTGGCTGGCTGGCGTGCGCACCTGCTGCGCCTGGCCAAGCTGCTGAAGTACGAAAGCCGCCACTCGCCCTCGGTGGCATCGGCGCGACGCCGCGACAACTGGCCCGACGTGGAAGCGGCCTACCAGCACTACGCGGCCAAGTCCCTGTTTGCCGCCTGGCCGCAGCAGGTGCTGCGCGACTATGTGCAGCACGGGCTGGTGCCGCAGCCCGGCGGCGGCGTCAGGCTGCGCTTCTCGCGGGAGACCGAAACGGCGGTCTATCGCACCATTCCGCATCACCTCGGACGTCTGGCGCGCCAGACTTACCCGGTGCCGGTGGGCTTCGTGGGAGGTATCGATTCAGTGGAGTGCCGCTTGGCCGGACTGGATGCCACGCGCCGGCTGGTCGGTCCGAATTTCCTGCAGATCGCCGGAGGGCACCTGTTCCCGATGGAGTCGCCGGTGGAGGCGGCCCAGGCCACGCACACCATGATCGGACAGTTGTTGCAGGGCAGGGGGCTTCAGGTTAAATAGTGCGGAGATGAACCAATCTGCCGGGATGATGGTCAAGAAGCCAGTCCCGGCGGCCGGTCATGTTTTCCTGCTGCAAGATTGTCGATGACGAGACACTAATCGCACGCAGGCTTAAAAAACGAGCCGGTTTTGGGGTATAATTTGAATTTCCCGCATGTGCCGTTCGGCACTCATCTGTAATGACCAAGTTTGTATTTGTCACTGGCGGCGTCGTGTCTTCCCTGGGTAAAGGGATTGCCGCCGCGTCCCTGGCTGCGATCCTCGAATCGCGCGGCCTCAAAGTCACCCTCCTGAAGCTCGATCCCTACATCAACGTCGACCCCGGCACGATGAGCCCGTTGCAGCACGGTGAAGTGTTCGTCACCGATGACGGCGCCGAGACCGACCTCGACCTGGGCCACTATGAGCGTTTCATCTCGGCCAAGATGAAGAAGGTGAACAATTTCACCACCGGCCAGGTGTATGAATCGGTGATCCGCAAGGAACGCCGTGGCGAATACCTGGGCAAGACCGTCCAGGTGATCCCGCACATCACCAACGAGATCCAGGAATTCATCCATCGCGGCGCCGAAGGTTTCGAAGTGGCGCTGGTGGAAATCGGCGGCACCGTCGGTGACATCGAGTCGCTGCCCTTCCTGGAAGCCGCGCGCCAACTGAGCCTGCGCTCCGGCCGCAACGCCACCGCCTTCGTCCACCTGACCCTGGTGCCGTTCCTGGCCTCGGCTGGTGAACTCAAGACCAAGCCCACCCAGCACAGCGTACAGAAGCTGCGCGAGATCGGCATTTCGCCCGACGCGCTGCTGTGCCGTGCCGACCGCCGCATTCCGGATGACGAACGCGACAAGATCTCGCTGTTCTCCAACGTTGCCGCCGACGCCGTCATTTCGGTGTGGGATGCCGATAGCATCTATAAGATTCCGCAGATGCTGCACGACCAGGGTTTGGATACCATCATCTGCGAAAAGCTGGGCCTGTCGCCCAAGCCGGCCGACCTGTCGATGTGGGACAAGCTGATCGATGCGCAGAACAATCCTTCGCACGAAGTCACCATCGGCATGGTTGGCAAGTATGTCGACCTGACCGAGTCCTACAAGTCGCTGACCGAAGCGCTGCGTCACGCCGGCATCCATACCGGCAGCCGCGTCAACATCGAGTACCTGGATTCGGAAGAAATCGAAGCCAACGGCACTGACAGCCTGGACAAGTACGATGCCATCCTGGTGCCGGGCGGCTTCGGCAAGCGCGGTGTGGAAGGCAAGATTGCCGCGGCCCGCTATGCCCGTGAAAACAAGGTCCCGTACCTGGGCATCTGCCTGGGCATGCAAGTGGCCCTGCTGGAATATGCGCGCAACAAGGCTGGCCTGTCCAAGGCCAACTCGACCGAGTTCGACCCGGATACCGAGCAACCGGTGGTGGCCCTGATCGACGAATGGCAGAACCATGACGGCAAGGTCGAGCGTCGCGACGCCAATTCCGACCTGGGCGGCACCATGCGCCTGGGCGCGCAGACCTGTGCGGTCAAGCCGGGTACCCTGGCTGCCGAGATCTACGGCGACAGCGTGACCGAACGTCACCGCCATCGCTATGAAGCCAACAACTTCTACCTGACCCGCGTGGAAGAAGCCGGCATGGTCGTCTCGGCCCGCACCCCGACCGAAGACCTGTGCGAAATCATGGAACTGCCGCGCACCGGCGAGAACGCTCACCCGTTCTACATCGGCGTGCAGTATCACCCGGAGTTCAAGTCCACTCCGCGTGATGGGCATCCGCTGTTCATTTCCTACATCCGTGCAGCCTTGGCGCATCACGCCGAGGTGCAACAGGATGCCGCTGCAAAGGGCAAAGCATGAAACTGTGCGGTTTTGATGTCGGTCTGGAACACCCGTTCTTCCTGATTGCAGGCACCTGTGTGATCGAGTCCGAGCAGATGGCGCTCGACACCGCCGGTACCCTGAAGGAGATCACCACTGAACTGGGCATCCCGTTCATCTACAAATCGTCCTTTGACAAGGCCAACCGTTCTTCCGGTACATCGTTCCGCGGTCTGGGCATGGAGAAGGGCCTGGAGATCTTGGCCAAGGTGAAGAAGGAAATCGGCGTGCCGGTGCTCACCGACATCCACGAGATCGACGAGATCAAGCCCGTGGCGGCTGTGGTGGACGTGCTGCAGACGCCGGCCTTCCTGTGCCGCCAGACCGACTTCATCCGCGCCTGTGCGCAATCGGGCAAGCCGGTCAACATCAAGAAGGGTCAGTTCCTGGCGCCGCACGACATGGTCAACGTCATCGACAAGGCACGTGCTGCCGCCAAGGAAGCCGGCCTGCCGACAGACCAGTTCATGGCCTGCGAACGCGGTGCCTCGTTCGGTTACAACAACCTGGTGTCTGACATGCGCAGTCTGGCCATCATGCGCGAAACCGGCGCTCCGGTGGTGTTCGATGCCACTCACTCGGTGCAGTTGCCGGGCGGGCAGGGCACGTCGTCGGGCGGTCAGCGCGAGTTCGTGCCGGTCCTGGCGCGCGCCGCCATTGCCGTGGGTATCTCGGGCGTCTTCATGGAGACCCACCCGAACCCGGCCGAGGCCAAGTCGGACGGTCCCAATGCCGTGCCGCTGGCACGCATGAAGGATTTGCTGGGCACGATGATCGATCTGGATTGCATCGTGAAGAAGGCAGGCTTCCTGGAAAACAATTTTTCCTGATGTGTGCATGAAACGGCTGCCGCCAGGCGGCCGTTTCATCATGGGCGCAGCGCACGCTGACAGGATGCGGCTGTCCCGGCCACCGGGCCTGCACCCGCCAACAATTTTTAAAACCTCGATGGAGATCTGGAATGAGTGCAATCGTTGATATTATCGGCCGCGAAGTGATCGACTCGCGTGGCAATCCGACCGTGGAATGCGACGTGCTGCTGGAATCCGGCGTGCTGGGCCGCGCGGCTGTTCCTTCGGGCGCATCCACCGGTTCGCGCGAAGCGATCGAACTGCGTGACGGCGACAAGAGCCGCTATTTCGGCAAGGGCGTGCTGCAAGCCTGCGAAAACATCAACACCGAGATCTCGGAAGCCATCATGGGCCTGGATGCCAATGAGCAAGCCTTCCTGGACCGCACCCTGATCGACCTGGACGGCACCGAGAACAAGAGCCGCCTGGGCGCCAATGCCATGCTGGCCGTCTCGATGGCCGTGGCCAAGGCCGCTGCCGAAGAATCGGGCCTGCCCCTGTACCGCTACTTCGGCGGCAGCGGCTCCATGCAGATGCCGGTGCCGATGATGAACGTCATCAACGGCGGTGCCCACGCCGACAACAACCTGGATATCCAGGAATTCATGATCATCCCGGTCGGCGCACCGAGCTTCCGTGAAGCCCTGCGCTACGGTGCCGAGGTGTTCCACACCCTCAAGAAGATCCTGCACGACCGTGGCCTGGCCACGTCGGTTGGCGATGAAGGCGGCTTCGCCCCCAACGTCTCCAGCCACGAAGAAGCCATCAAGCTCATCATCGAAGCCATCGAGAAGGCCGGCTACGAGCCGGGTACCCAGATCGCCCTGGGCCTGGACTGCGCCGCTTCCGAGTACTACAAGGACGGCAACTATCACCTGGCCGGTGAAAACATGGTGCTGACCCCGGCGCAAAAGACCGGCCTGCTGGCCTCCTGGTGCGACAAGTACCCGATCATCAGCATCGAAGACGGCATGGCCGAGAACGACTGGGCCGGCTGGAAGCTGCTGACCGAGACCCTGGGCAAGAAGGTCCAGCTGGTGGGCGACGACCTGTTCGTCACCAACACCAAGATCCTGAAGGAAGGCATCGACAAGGGCATCGCCAACTCGATCCTGATCAAGATCAACCAGATCGGTACCCTGACCGAGACCTTCGCCGCCATCGAAATGGCCAAGCGTGCCGGCTACACCGCCGTGATCTCGCACCGTTCGGGCGAAACCGAAGACTCGACCATCGCCGATATCGCCGTGGGCATGAACGCCCTGCAGATCAAGACCGGCTCGATGTCGCGTTCGGACCGCATGGCCAAGTACAACCAGCTGCTGCGTATCGAGGAAGACCTGGGCGACATCGCCAGCTACCCCGGCCGCGCTGCGTTCTACAACCTGAAGTAAGAAGCTGGCGGCGCCGTCCTTTCGGCCGGCGCCGCACTGAAAGCTCCCGGCTATGCGCCTGATCATCCTTTGCCTGTCCTTCCTGCTGGTCGTCATCCAGTACCCGCTTTGGCTGGGCAAGGGTGGCTGGTTCAAGGTCTGGGAGCTTGATCGCCAGGTGCAACTGGCGCACAAGAAGAATGACGAACTCAAGGAGCGCAACGCCAAGCTGTCCTCCGAAGTGGACGACCTGAAGCAGTCCAAGGGGGCGGTGGAGGAACGTGCACGTTTCGAACTGGGCATGATCCGCCAGAACGAAATCTTCATCCAGCTGCTCGATGGCAGTTCCGGCAAGCCTGCGGCCGCCATCAATCCGAATCCCTACATGCCCGGTTCCGGGCAGCCCAACAGTGTCTCCGTGCCGGCCAATGCGCCGTCTACCGCTGGCCGTGTGGCCACGCGCTGAATCGCTGTCGTCTTTTCCTTCACATGCATCCTGATACCCCGCTGACCTGGCTGGGCCTCACCACTACGCCGCTGGAGCTGGTGTCCTTTGCGCTGGCCGTACTGACCGTCTGGCTCAACATCCGCCAGAATCATTGGGCGTGGCTGTTTTCCATCCTCTCCTCGCTGCTGTACGCGGCAGTCTTTGCCGATGCGCGCCTCTATGGCGATGCCGGCTTGCAGTTCGTCTTCGTGGCGGTGTCGGTCTGGGGGTGGAGCCAGTGGCTGCGCGGTGGCGAGGATCATCGCCCGCTGCAGGTGTCCAGGCTCGCCGCACGCGGCTGGATCGCCATGGCCATGAGCTGGTTGGCCGGGTGGCTGCTGCTGTCGTGGTTCCTGCAGCGCTATACGGATACCGACGTGCCGCACATGGATGGCTTCCTCACGGCGGGCAGCCTGGTGGGACAGTTCCTGCTGTCGCGCAAGAAGCTGGAAAACTGGCTGGTCTGGATTGCGGTGGACGTGCTCTACGTGGGCCTGTATCTCTACAAGCACCTCACGCTGACTGCCATCCTGTATGCGCTGTTCGTGCTCATGGCCGCAGCCGGCTGGCGCAGCTGGCGCCGCGCGGCAGGCTGAAAAGGCATTTGAAACGCCGGTGTGAAAAGTTATGGCGAGGGCGGCAGTCCCGGTAACTCCGCGGCTGGCGGATCGGCAAAGACGATGCGGTTCTTGCCGGCATTCTTGGCCTTGTACAGTGCTACATCGGTGCGCTTGAGCAGATCGGCCTGGCTCTCGCCCGGCTGATACACGGCCACACCGGCACTGAAGGTGATGAGCAGGCGCTGGCTTTCATGCATGAAGATGCGCTTGGTCAGTTCGCGCTGCACGCGCGTGATGATCTGCACCGCGTCCTGCGGGCTGGTCTCCGGCATGAGGATGACGAACTCCTCGCCGCCGAAACGCGCAATCACATCCAGTTTGCGCAGGGTTTCCCGGATCACCTGTACCAGGTGCACCAGCACTTCGTCGCCGGTGGCGTGACCATGTGTGTCATTGATACGCTTGAAATCATCCAGGTCCAGCAAGGCCACGCACAGCGGCGTCTCCCGCCGCAAGGCGTTGGCGATCTCTCGATCGAGAGATTCATCCATGCCGCGCCGGTTGAGGCTGCCCGTCAACTGGTCTTCACGCACCAGTTCACCCATCTGCTGCAATTGCTGTTCCAGCGCCTGGATGCGCTCTTCAGCCTTTTCCACTTCCTGGCGCGCATCGACCATGGCGTCGCGCGAGCGGGTGGCTTCTTCCTGGGCCTTCTGCGTCTCGGTCATGATTTCGCTGAGCACGCTGTTCAGATCGGCGATGTTGCCGGCCTGGCTGATCTGCTGGGAGAAGCCGCGAATGGTGCGCTGGTAGTTGTCAGTGGTGGAGACCATGGCCGAAAGCCGGTCCACGAAGGTCAGCATCATGTTCTTGACCACCACTTTTTCTTCCGACAAGGTGTTCTTCAGCAGGCCCTGCTTGTAGATCACTTCCTTCAGGTTCTTGGTGGCGTCGGCCAGCGAGGTGTTGCTCAACGGGCCGGCAATCAGGCTTTGTACCGTCTCGATCTGGCTCGACAGCCAGGATCCCTGTTCCAGCAGCCCGTTGATGTTTTCCAGCAGCAGCTGGAACAGGCGCATCAGCAATTCCTGCTGCTGGGCCATGTCGTCGGTCTTGAGCTCGATCTGGAAGCTCAACTGCTTGACGCGGGTGATGATCTCGTTCATCGCCTGCTCGGAGAACGCCATTTTGAGATCCTGGCCGCTGTTGCGCGATTCATTGGCCAGTTCCGGTGCGGTCGAGAGCAGCGAGGGCAGGTTGAAGACCAGGATGCGCGCCAGCATCTCGCGCAGCATCTTCTCCTTGATGCTGTCGCGGATGAATTGTCGTTCCAGGTCGATGGGGACCAGCTCGCCATGAGGCACGGCCGGCTTGGCCGGCACGATGGGGCGGCTTTGCCAGTTGGCGTCGGCGAACTCGATGAGCTGGCGCTCGAACTCGGTCCAGTCGCCGTTCTCGCGGGCGCGCACCAGGCGCGTGCCCAGCAGACCGTTTTCGCCCGGCTGGCGCGAGAGCTTGGTGGCGAAGGTGCTCAGTACCGACTCGGCAGTCACGCCCGGCATGCCGCCCTGGATTTCCTCATAGGCGATGCGGTAGGCATCCGGCGTGGGCGAGATGCGCCGGGCTCCGAGCCGCTGGAAAGCTTCTCGGGCAATCTCGACAGGCGTGAGCGTGGACGGTTTCTTGGACATGCCGGCTGGTGACTGTATTGTTGGTGTGATTGTCGGTGTGCGCGGGGATTTTCCTACGGTATCGGCGCAGGCAGGCTTTGCTTGAGCACGGCCATCCACCCCGGTCATCGCACAAACGCAGCCTCGTCTCCCCCCCTAGGCCACAGTCCGTTGCCGCTCCCCGGCAGGGGGAGGCAAAAATGACAACTAATTGTACGTCAGCGCTTGTTCCGTGGATGCATTTAATAGGAGGAGAAAAGCCCCTTTCCAACTGGGAAGCCGGTGTTTCCCGTCAGGCGGGAGCGGGGCTGCGCTCATTCCACCAGGTTGTTCTTCAGCGCGTAGTGCGTGAGTTCGGCGTTGTGACGCATCTTCATCTTGGCCAGTACGCGGGAGCGATACATGCTGATGGTCTTGACCGACAACAGCAATTCGGTAGCGATGTCGCTGACGGTCTTGCCGGAGGCGATCATGACCATGGTCTGGTATTCCCGGTCCGATAGCGTTTCATGCAGGGGGGTGTCGTGGTCGAAGCCGATCTGGTTGGCCAGTTCCTGTGCCAGCGAGGGGCTCACGTACTTGCGCCCGGCGGCGGCCTGGCGGATGGCCGCGAGCAGTTCGCCCGGGCTGGCCTGCTTGTTGAGGAAGCCGGCGGCACCGGCCTTGAGCGAGCGGATCGCGTACTGGTCTTCGCGGTGGATGGACAGGATCAGGACCGGCAGTTCCGGCTGTTCCTTGCGGATCTGCTTGAGGATGTCGATGCCGCTGCGGTCGGGCAGCACGATGTCCAGCAACATGACATCGCCATTGCCTTCGCGGGCCAGCTTGATGGCCTCCAGCCCGTTGGCGGCATTGCCGGCCACGATGATGTCCTTGCTGCCGGCGCAGATCTGGCGCAGGCCCTCGCGCACGATGGCGTGATCATCAGCGATGAGGACCTTGATGGCGGCGGTGGCTTTCTTGCTCATGGGCGGACTGCAAAACTCCTCGTGAAACCGTGCTGCGGGCTGCGGCGGGCGAGGGTGTATTCTATAGTGTTCATTCAGTGTGCGACAGGCAGGTGCACGCTCAGCAAGCTGCCGCCGCCAGGACGAGCTTCCAGCATCAGGCTGCCGCCCAATGCTGCTGCGCGCATACGCATGTTGGCCAAGCCGTGGCCTTCGCTGCGGCGCTGTTGATCCAGCCCGGCGTCCTGGGGTGGCAAGCCGATGCCATCGTCAGCTACCTCCAGGATGAGTTCTTCGCCCACAGCAAGGCTGACCTCCACCTTGCCTGCCTGCGCATGCCGAGCCACGTTGGCGAGTGCTTCGCGCAGGATGCGCAGCAGGCTCACCACCACAAAAGGCTCTTGCACGGATGGCGTATCGGGGCACTGTACGTGGCACTCCAGTGCAGTTTGTCGGCTGAAATGACGGCATTGCCAGCGCAGCGCGTCGGCCAGGCCGAATTCGACGACAGGCGGGTGCAGGTCATCGATGAGCCGTTCCATGCCCTCGCGCGCCTGGTCCAGCAATTGCTGCGCATAGTCGGCTTGCGGCAGGGCCGCATGCTGCTCGCGGGCCAGCTGCTCGCGCAGCAGGCCCAGTGCCATGCCGATGCCGGTCAGCTGTGCGCCCAGGTCGTCGTGCAGGTCGCGAGCGATGCGCGCGCGTTCTTCTTCACGCAGGCGTTGTTCATGGGAGAGGTCGGGGGCGGCAAGGGCAGACATGCAGGCGATGTGAATGAAGAATGCTGAATAATTCTTCATGATAGCCTTGCAGCACCGCAGGGTCACCCCCGCAGCATCGTGAGTTCCCCCGGCGCGGCCAGCCGGGGGAAATACCGACGGTTCAAAATAGGCGATGCATGCAGATTTTCCCGCCGGGCAAAAAAATGAAAGAAAGGGCTTCCCAAACGGGAAAACTTGCTGCTATAATTTTGTTTTTCGCGGCTGTAGCTCAGCTGGATAGAGTACTTGGCTACGAACCAAGGGGTCGTGGGTTCGATTCCTGCCAGCCGCACCAGATATAAAGGGTCCATCGCAAGATGGGCCCTTTTGTCTTTTCTGCGCAGCTTTTTCGTCATGGCGCAGGCATCCGCCTTCAGTGATCGCTCCCCCGCCAGCCTTCGCCGCATCGCCCCCGCAAGGGCGGCCGCCGGATTCAGAACGTCTTCTCACGATGCGCCATCATTTTCGAGCCGCCTTGAATGTGTAGCCGCATTCCGGGCGGTCCCGTGCGCCTGGCTCGCAACGGCGCGCGCCGTTGGGTGTCATGCGACGTATCCGGGTTCAGTCTTGGGGGGAGGCGACAGGGAGCCAGCGCTGCACGGTTTGATTGACCAGCTGCATGAACTCGCGCGCATCTACCGGTTTGACCAGGTAGTCGTTGGCTCCGGCTTCACGCGAACGGGCGGCGTCGGTTTCGTCATACGAGGTGGCGAACATGATGACCGGCAGTGCGCGCGTATGGGGCTGGCTGCGCAGCATGTGCAGCAGATCCAGTCCTTCCATGCGCGGCAGGCGAGGTTCCAGCAGGATCAGGCAGGGCAGGGTGTCGGGGTGCTGCAGCGCCTGGGGGCTGAAGATCGATTCCATGGCCCGTTCCGCATCCTCGAACCAGCCGAAGTCGCACTCCAGCTTGCTGCGCCAAAGGCTGAAGCGCGCCAGTTCCACCGACTCCGGGCTGGGATCGACCATCAATATGCTGGGGCGGGACATGCGTTATGTGCGGAACTGGGCGTTGTTTTTTGAATGTTGCATTTCTGGTTGTCGGCAAGTTTGACATAGCGGGATACAGAAATCCATTCCTGAATACTCACGCACACGCCCGCCTGCGCCTTGGTCTACGCCGTGGCGCGATGGCGCATCGAGCGGCGGTTACCGCAGTGATCTTACGTGAGAATTACAAAGCCAGCTTGATTGCTATCCACATCCTCCATTCGCCGCGCTTGAGCGCCTCAGGACTGATTCATTAAATTTCTGAATGCCAGATATACGGGAATAAAATCTCGCACTGCAACATTAATGCGTTGCTGCTCGGCTATATTCCTGACAGCTGAGTCGTCTTTGGGGCAAATTTACCTCGAGAAAATCCTCGAGGGCGCAACAGCGATGCTTCCGGTGCATCGCACAAAAAATCCAAAAAAATTGAAGGACATGCAGCTCAACAAGGGGAGTGCAATGAAGGTTTCGCCACGACGAAACAGGAAGGCCTTGGTCATCGGGGGCGGGGCGCCCAATTCGACCTTGATCGCCGGGGCACTGGCTGCCTTCCTGGCGGAAGGGGTGGAGTTCGATGTCATCTCGGCCTCCGGCGCAGGCGTGCTCATGGGCTTGCTGGCCACTGCGCCACGCGATGCCTCGCCGCAGGCCGCGCTCATGCAATGGGCCGAAGTCGGCGTGGCCGACAGCATCTACAAGCTTTTCCCGGTCAACTACAAGGTCTTCAAGAAGCCAGGTGCCCAGGCCGAGAGCTATCGCGATGCGATGCTGAACCAGTTCCAGCAGATGCCGGGCCTGGCTGCCTCCCCCTTCGCGGCGATGTTCAGCCAGCATTTCGCCGACGCCTCGGCCAAGTGGAATGACTGGATGCACCTGATGATGTCGGCCTTGTCGCCCTCGGACCTGCATTCGGGCAGCCTCGGGCTGTGCGCCCACCTCCCGTTCCTGGAGCAGTCCATCGATTTTTCGGCCGTGCCGCGCATGGCTCCCGAGTTCTACATCAACGCCTACAACCTCGACCGCCATCGCATGCAGATCTGGAGCAAGGACCAGATCACCCCGGCGCACGTGCGGGCTTCACTGTCTTTCCCCTTCCTGTATGCGCCCACCGAGATCGACGGCGAACACTACATCGAGGGCGCGGCGCTGGATACGCTCAACTTCACTCCCTTCATCACCGATCCGGAAACGGGCGTAGCCCCCGCCAGCGAGGTCGATACCCTGGTGGTGCTGGACATCCTCGGGGAGGATCGCCTGATCCGCAAGCCCCGCAATCTCTATGATGCGTGGGTACGTTCCATCATCACACCGCTGGTCAAGATCTCGCAGACCGAGCAACGCCTCTTCGAGCTGGAGCACAACCGTGATCCGCTCACCGGTGCGCCGTTGCGGCAGGTGCTCAAGGTCGACCTGATGGCCGGCGTACCGCAGGACCATTGGCCGCAGGTACTGGACTGGTCGGCCTCCAACATGCAGTTGCTGTTCCAGGTGGGCTATCGCGCGGGGGTGGATTTCTGCCGCCAGCACGGCGAGCTGCTCGGGGCGCAAGCGCAGGATGCGCCGCTGGCTGCTTGAGCGGAGCTGGTTGGCGGCGGACCCATTGCTTCATCCATTTTTCTTGTTCTGTAGCTGAACCCGCGTGCTGCGGCGCGCTTCATTTCCTTCGGTGAGTTTTCCATCATGACCATTACCAAGCGCCTCATCCTCACTCTCTCGACAGCCCTGCTGGCGCTGCTGTTCGTCGGTGCCGCCGGACTCTGGCAACTCCAGCGTGCGCAGCAGCGGCTGGAACTGATCCAGAACCGCATCATTCCCGGCATGGACAGCCTGAACCTGTTGAAGGGCTACCTGGCTGATTCGCGCCTGGCAGGCTATCGCCTGTCGGTGTTCGCCAACCTGCCCGACAAGACTGCCTTGCAAAAGGCGGTGGATGCCGCCAACAAGGCGCTGGATGACGAATTCGCCCACTACGAGCGCGATCTCATCTTCGATGAGAAGGACCGTGCCCTGATCAAGGCCGACAAGGCCAACATCGAGGCCTACCGCAAGGCCCTCGTGCCGTTCTTCGCGGCCGCTTACGCCAATGACATGGATGGCGTACGCGCCACGCTGCAGGCCGGCACGCCCCTGGCCGTGTCGGCTGCCGCTGCCAAGAAGGGCTTTGACGACCATATCCTGGTGGGCCGCCAGATGATCGATGCCGTCAAGCAGGAAAGCGATGCCGCCTACGCCTTCGCCCTGCGCGCGATGATCGCCGTGATCGTGGTGGCGGTGCTGCTGACTGCGGTGCTTGGCTTGCGCACCCTGCGCAGTGTCACGCGCAGCCTGGGCAAGATCCAGCAGACCTTCGAGCACGTCAGCCAGACCCTGGACCTGTCGCGCCCGGTGCCGGTGGAACGCATGGATGAAATCGGCCGTACCGCTGCCGCCTTCAACAAGCTGCTGGCCCGTATCGTCGAGGTGGTGGCCACGACCCGCAGTTCCACCGATTCGGTGACGGTCGCGGCGCGCCAGATTGCTGCCGGCAATGCCGACCTGTCGGCGCGCACCGAGCAGCAGGCTGCAGCCCTGGAGGAAAGCGCGTCCAGCCTGGAAGAACTGACCTCGGTGGTATTGCAGAATACCCAGAATGCGCGCCAGGCCAACGAACTGGCGCAATCGGCCTCGCACATTGCCTCGCAGGGCGGGGATGTAGTGCGCCAGGTGGTCGATACGATGAACTCCATCAATGCTTCCTCGCGCAAGATCGTCGACATCATTGCGGTCATCGATGGCATCGCCTTCCAGACCAACATCCTGGCCCTGAATGCCGCCGTTGAAGCGGCCCGCGCCGGTGAGCAGGGACGCGGCTTTGCGGTGGTGGCCTCGGAAGTGCGTTCGCTGGCCCAGCGCTCGGCGGCCGCGGCCAAGGAAATCAAGGAATTGATCGACGATTCCGTGGACAAGGTCGGCAGCGGCAGCAAGCTGGTGGAGCAGGCGGGTGTGACCATGAGCGACATCGTCGACAGCGTCCAGCGCGTGACCCAGATCGTGGGCAACATCGCCGACGCCAGCGAAGAGCAGAGCGCCGGCATCACCCAGGTCAACCAGGCTATCTCGCAGATGGACCAGGGCACCCAGCAGAATGCCGCGCTGGTGGAGGAGGCGGCTGCCGCGGCCCAGGCCCTGCAGGGCCAGGCCGAGAAGCTGGAAAGCGTGGTGGCGGTCTTCAAACTGGAAGGGCGCGTGCCCGCAAGCTTGCGCACGGTGCAGGTTGCTCCCGCCCCTGGCCGTGCCCAGGTGTCGGCGGCACGCCCGGTGGCAGAGATGGAAGAGTTCTGAACCTGGCTGCGCGGCGGCGTCATGCCGCCTCCAGCCGCTTTGCCTGCCTCAAGCAACGCCCGGCCCGTGCCGGGCGTTTTTTCATCTTTGCCTGTTTTTACCTATCTGGTCAGCATTGCTGTGAAGGATTGAACTAAAGGGCGGGAGCCGGCTTCCCCAAAGGGTGATATACTTAATACTAATCATTATCATTTGACCCACCTTGGAGAATACGCAATGATCGGTTTCAAGAAACTGGCTGTGGCCGCAGCGCTGAGCCTGTCCTTTGCCGGCGCCGCCTCGGCCGCCGAGTACCCCATCGGCAAACCGCAGATCCAGAACGGCTTTGAAGTCAACGCCGTCTACCTGCAGCCGGTGAAGATGGAACCGGACGGCATGATGCGCAAGGCTGAAGAATCCGACATCCACCTCGAAGCCGACATCCGCGCCGTCGCCAAGAACCCCAACGGTTTCGCCGAAGGCGACTGGATGCCCTACCTGGTCATCAAGTACGAACTGACCAAGGTCGGTTCCACCAAGTCCATCAAGGGCGACATGATGCCCATGGTGGCCAACGACGGTCCGCACTACGGCGACAACGTCAAGCTGGAAGGCCCGGGCAAGTACAAGCTCAAGCTGACCATCTCCTCGCCGCAAGCCAATGAACACGCGCACTTCGGCCGTCACGTCGACAAGGAAACCGGCGTCGGCCCGTGGTTCAAGACCTTCGAGCTGAGCTATGACTTCACCTTCGCCGGCATCGGCAAGAAGGGCGGCTACTAAGCTGGTCGGCGGATCTTGATCCAGACCGCACGTTTGCAGTGATGCGATGCCGGTCCGCGCCGTGATGGCGGACCGGCTTCACCGTTTTGAGAGTTCCGGAGTTTTCATGATCGCAAGAATCGTCCGACTGATCTGCCTGTCACTGGCCGCGATGGCCATGCTGGGCAGCGCCGCGCAGGCCAGCGCTTCCGACCTGCCGACCTTCAAGCTGGAGATGCAGGACGGCAAGCTCATTCCGCCGCGCATCGAAGTGCCGGCCGGACAGCGTATCAAGATCGAAGTGCACAACATCGGCAAGTCGGCCGCCGAGTTCGAAAGCGTCGAACTGCGCAAGGAAAAGGTGCTGGCACCGGGTGCCCAGTCCTTCGTGGTGATCGCCCCCTTGCGTCCGGGCGAATACAAGTTCTTCGATGACTTCCACCTCAACATGCCGCCCGGCGTGATCGTCGCCAAGTAAGAGGGGACGCGCGCAGGCTGTGCGCGAGCAGGGAAGTCCAGGTTTTCAGGAAGGGAAAGTTTGATGGGACAGGTCATGTTCATCGTCTGGCGCGAAAGCGTCGAGGCGCTTCTGGTGGTCGGCATCCTCTATGCCTGGCTGAAGAACGGCGATGTCGGCGCGCGACGCGGCATTCCCTATCTGTGGGGTGGCGTGGTGGCCGGCGTGGTCCTGGCGGGTGCCCTGGGCGCAGCGCTGCTGGGCTTTTCGGAACTGCTCTCGGGTGATGCGCAGACCTACTTCCAGATCGCCATCGTCCTCATTGCAGCAGTGCTGATCGTGCAGATGGTGTTCTGGATGCGCAAGCACGGCCGCACCTTGAAGAAGGAGATGGAAAGCTCCATGCAGTCCAGCTATGAAAGCGGCAACTGGTGGGGCGTGTTCGTGCTGGTGATGCTGGCGATCGCCCGCGAAGGCAGCGAGACCGCCGTCTTCCTCTACGGCATTGGCCTGGGCCAGCAGGATGCCAGTACGGCCTCGCTGGTGCTGGCCGGCGCAATCGGTTTCGGGCTGGCCTTCCTGACCTTCTATCTGCTGCAACTGGGCGGCAAGATCTTCTCCTGGCGCCGTTTCTTCCAGGTCACCGAAGTGATCCTGCTGCTGCTGGCCGCCGGTTTGCTGGTGACCGGCGTGGAAAAGCTGTTCGACGTATTGCTCGAAAGTTCGGACATGCTGGCCTCGGCCAACTGGACCATGACCCTGACCGGCCAGCTCTGGGATACCTCGGCGCTGCTGGATGATTCCACCACCCTGGGCAGCCTGGTTTCGACCCTGACCGGCTACCGCGCCCGTCCGGCGCTGCTGTCGGTGATCGTCTATGCGCTCTACTGGGTTGTGGTATGTTCGGCCCTTTATCGAAAACCCCAGCCTCAGCTCAAGAGCAAGAGGCAGGAAGCCGTCTGAACCTCATGACAACCTGTACGCAATCGCCGACTCTGCTCACGCGTACCGGAGACTGGATGCGCCGCCATGGCGCATTCATCCGAGGCCTGCAATGGATCGTGGTGGCTGTCTATGCGCTGCTGATCCTGGTCCCGGTGTTCCTCCCGCTACCCGACGAGACCGCGCATCTCTGGTCCAACCTCACCCTGATCGCCCAGTTCGCTTTCTGGGGCATCTGGTGGCCCTTCGTGCTGGTCAGCATGGTGCTGATGGGCCGGGTGTGGTGCGGGGTGCTCTGTCCGGAAGGGGCGCTGACCGAGTTCGCCAGCCGCCATGGTCGCGGACGCGCCATTCCCAAATGGGTGCGCTGGGGCGGCTGGCCCTTCGTCGCCTTTGCTCTGACCACCGTCTATGGCCAGATGGTCAGCGTCTACCAGTATCCCAAGGCGGTGCTGCTGGTGCTGGGCGGCTCCACGGTCGGTGCCATGATCATCGGCTACCTGTATGGCCGCGACAAGCGCGTCTGGTGCAAGTACCTGTGCCCGGTCAATGGCGTCTTCGGCCTGCTGGCCAAACTGGCCCCGGTTCACTACAAGGTGAATGAAGATGCATGGCGCGCCTCCTATCACCCCGAGCACAAGATCATTCCCATCAATTGCGCGCCGCTGGTCCCCTTGCGCAATATGAAGGGGGCTTCCGACTGCCACATGTGCGGCCGCTGCAGTGGCCATCGTGATGCGATTGCCCTGAGCTTCCGTCCTCCTGCGGTGGAGGTGGTGCACTTCGGCAAGACCCAGAACAACCTGTGGGAAAGCGCCCTGGTCCTCTACGGCCTGCTGGGCATTGCCATCGGTGCCTTCCACTGGACGGTGAGTCCCTGGTTCATCGCCATCAAGCAGGACATCGCCACCTGGCTGATCGACCGCGACATCATGTGGCCCTTCGGCACCCAGGCGCCGTGGTGGCTGCTGACCAATTATCCGCAGCAAAGCGATGTCTTCACCTGGCTCGATGGCGCCATGGTCGTGGGCTACATCCTCACCACCGGCCTGGTGCTGGGTACCGGCGTCGCAGTCATGTTCGGGCTGGCCACCCGCCTGCTGGGCAAGTGGGAGTGGAGCCGCTTCAACCACCTGGTGCAGGCATTGATCCCGCTGGCCGGCTGCGGTGTCTTCATCGGCCTGTCGTCGACCACCATCAGCCTGCTGCGGGCCGAGCACTGGCCGGTGTACTGGGCCAACGATGTGCGCGCGGCACTGCTCACGGCCATGACCCTGTGGAGCCTCTGGCTGTGCTGGAAAGTGGTGGCACGCCATGCGACCCATTGGGTTCAGCACATACTGGCCATGCTGCCGTTGATCGGTGGCCTGGCGCTGGTCAATACTGCCTGGTGGCTGATGTTCTGGGGCTGGTAAGCATTTCCTGGAAGTACCGATGTGAAGTAAAACGGCAGGCTTGCTCGCGAGCCTGCCGTTTTTATTTGCGCCTTATTTGATCTCGGGACTCGCAGGCTATGTGAAGTTGGCGACCGAAGCAGTACAATCGCTGCCTTTTCAAGCCAATTGCCGGAGTTTTTACATGAGCACCTTGCCCGCCTGTCCCCAATGCCAGTCCGAATTCACCTATGAGGACGGCAGCCAGTTCGTCTGCCCCGAATGTGGCCACGAGTGGAGCGCCCAGGCCGCTCCCGCCGAGCAGGCCCGCGTCTGGCGCGATGCCTCGGGCAACGTGCTGCAGGATGGCGATACCGTCACCGTCATCAAGGACCTGAAGTTGAAGGGCGGTGGGGGCGTGGTCAAGATGGGGACCAAGGTCAAGAATATCCGCCTGGTCGAGGGTGATCACGACATCGACTGCAAGATCGACGGTTTCGGCTCCATGGGCCTGAAGACTGAATTCGTGCGCAAGGCCTGATCTTAGCCAGCCTCATGAGCGGGCCCTGCAAGACCGGCCCGCTCTCACGTAGAATGGCGGTTTGCCTGCAGCCTATGTATACATAAGCCTGCGGGCCTTCGATCACGACAACAACGAAACCGCCATGGCCCGTCCCCGCTTCCTGCCCGATAACATGACCCTGATGCTGCTGGCCGTCGTGCTGACCGCATCCTTCCTTCCCTGTACCGGCCAGGTGGCCGAAGCCTTCGATGGGCTGACGACCTTCATGATCGGCCTGCTGTTCTTCATGCACGGCGCCAAGCTCTCGCGGGAAGCCGTGGTGGCCGGGTTCACGCACTGGAAGCTGCATGTCACCGTACTGCTGTGCACCTTTGCACTGTTCCCGCTCATCGGCCTGGCCCTCAAACCGGTGCTGCTGCAATTCATCACGCCAGAGCTGTATCTCGGGCTGCTGTTCCTGTGCGTACTGCCGTCCACGGTGCAATCATCCATCGCCTTCACCTCGGTGGCGCGCGGCAATGTGCCTGCGGCCATCTGTGCGGCCTCGGCGTCCAACCTGCTGGGGATCTTCCTGACGCCGCTGCTGGTGGGCGTGCTGGTGGTGGCCCATGATGGCGGCGGGCATTCCTCGCTCGATTCCATCCTGAAAATCGTT
This sequence comes from Herbaspirillum aquaticum, assembly GCF_002213425.1. GTDB lineage: Bacteria > Pseudomonadota > Gammaproteobacteria > Burkholderiales > Burkholderiaceae_D > Herbaspirillum > Herbaspirillum aquaticum. Next base: position 380,248 of record NZ_NJGV01000001.1, read on the forward strand.
TATCAATTGTTGCTGCCCTTCGTGGCCGGCCAGATCGCGCGTCCCTTCATCGGCCGCTGGGTCGAGCGCAACAAGTCCTGGCTCAAGTTCGTTGACCAGAGCTCCATCCTGCTGGTGGTCTATGTGGCCTTCAGCGAGGCGGTGGTGCAGGGCCTGTGGCACCAGGTCCCGGTGTCGATGCTGGTGGCGCTGCTGGTCATCAATGCGGTGCTGCTGGCCATCATCATGGGACTGACCACCTTCGGCAGCCGCCGCCTGGGCTTCAACAAGGAGGATGAAATCACCATCGTCTTCTGCGGCTCCAAGAAGAGCCTGGCCTCGGGCGTGCCCATGGCCAAGGTGCTGTTCTCCAGCGGTGCCATCGGCATGGTGCTGTTGCCGGTGATGCTGTTCCACCAGATCCAGCTGATGGTGTGCGCCGTCATGGCCGCGCGGTATGGGGCACGTGATGAACAGGTGAAGGCGGCCGTGGCCACCGAAAGCGGCGGTGACTGATCCTGCAGGACGCTTTCTCGACCAAAAAAAATGACCGGCTTGCCGGTCATTTTTTTGCCTGTGCGGCGCACGTTTTTTTTCGACTCAGGGCGCCGGATTGGGCTGCTTGCGATGGATGGCTTCGATGCCGGCCAGTACCTCGTCGCTCAGTTGCACCTGGGCGCTGTCGATATTGCTGCGCAGCTGTTCCAGTGTGGTCGCGCCGATGATGTTGGAGGTCAGGAAGCGGCGGCTGTTGACATAGGCCAGCGCCATCTGGGCCGGATCCAGGCCGTGCTGGCGTGCCAGCGCCACGTATTGCGCGGTGGCATTTTCCGCTTGCGGATTGTTATAGCGCACGAAGCGTTCGAACAGCGTCAGGCGGCCACCGGCCGGGCGCGCACCGTCCAGGTATTTGCCGCTCAACATGCCGAAAGCCAGCGGCGAGTAGGCCAGCAGGCCGACCTGCTCACGATGGGCGAATTCAGCCAGGTTCACTTCGAAGCTGCGGTTGAGCAGGTTGTAAGGATTCTGGATGGTGACGATGCGCTCCAGTCCGTGCTGCTCGGCCGCGCGCAGGAATTGCGCCACGCCCCAGGCGGTTTCGTTGGACAAGCCGATGGTGCGGATCTTGCCGGCCTTCACGAATTCGGAGAGCACCGTCAGCGTCTCTTCGATGGGCACGGTGGTTTCGTCTTCCACATGCTCGTAGCCCAGCTGGCCGAAGCTGTTCACGCTGCGGTCGGGCCAGTGCAGCTGGTACAGGTCCACGTGATCCAGTTGCAGGCGCTCCAGGCTGCCATGCAGTGCATCGGTCAGGCCCTTGCGGTCCAGGTCATTGATGCCGCCGCGAATGTGGCGGGGGTTGTGCGGCTTGCGGGCCGGGCCGGTGCATTTGGTAGCGATGAGCAACTGGTCACGCTTGCCGGATTTCTTGAGCCAGGTGCCGAGATAACGTTCGGTGAGTCCTTGCGTTTCCGCCTTGGGCGGGACCGGATACATTTCGGCGGCGTCGATCAGGTTGATGCCGCGTTCGACGGCATAGTCCAGTTGCGAGTGGGCGTCGGCTTCGGTGTTCTGCTCGCCCCAGGTCATGGTCCCCAGGGTGATGAGGCTGACCTTGAGGTCGGTGCGGCCGAGTTGGCGGTACTGCATGCGGATTCTCCTTGTAATGCGCAGGCAGGGACGGGGCGCCTCCTGCCGGCTGGCGCGGGATCGGGTAGTATAGCGGCGCCCGTCCTGCCTTGCAGGGCAGGGCCGCAGCGGCGCCAAGACCGCGCGCGCCAGCCCGGTTGCTGCTTGCAGTGCCGGACTCCATTACGCCAGAACACCGCCTTCCCCTACACGAGACATGTCATCCACTTCCCCCAGCGCGACCCCCGATGATGCCGCCGAGCCGCTGCGTCATCACACCCCCTTCAAACTTTTCTGGTGCGCCAGCGTGGCCTCCACCATCGCCTTGCAGATGCAGATCGTCGCGGTCGGCTGGCAGGTCTACCAGCTCACCCACAGTGCCTTCGATCTCGGCATCGTGGGCCTGGTGCAGTTCATCCCTTCGTTGATCCTGGTCTTCGTGGTGGGTCATGTGGCAGACCGCTTTGATCGCCGCAACGTCGCGCGCGTCAGTTCGCTGGTGGAAGCCGCCGCTGCCGCCACGCTGGCAGTGGGCAGCCTGCAGGGCTGGCTCAGCCGCGAGATGATTTTCGCAATCGTGGCCGTCATTGGCGCGGGCCGGGCCTTTTCCAAGCCGACCATGTCGGCCCTGCTGCCCAGCCTGATGTCGCCCAAGGCCTTGCCGGGCGCCGTGGCGGGCTCGGCCTCGGCGACACAGTTCGCCATCATCATCGGCCCGGCATTGGGCGGCTTTCTCTACGTGGCCGGGCCGGCCGTGGTGTATGCCAGCAGTTGCGCGCTGTTCATCGCCTGCAGCGTCCTGTTGTCGCTGATCCGGCGTCCGGCCCAGGTGGCGGCGGCCCAGACTGCACCGGCCAAGCCGACCGGGGCCAGTCTGTCGTCGGTGTTCGCAGGACTGGCTTTCATCCGCAGCAAGCCCGCCATCTTCGGTGCCATCTCGCTGGACATGTTTGCCGTGCTGCTCGGTGGTGCCACGGCCTTGCTGCCGGTCTTTGCCAACGACATCCTGCATACCGGTGCGGTCGGCTTGGGGCTGCTGCGCTCGGCACCGGCGGCCGGGGCCTTGATCGTGGCGTTGCTGCTGGCGCGCTTTCCCCTGGGTGGCCGGGTAGGGCGCACCATGTTCATGGCCGTGGCCGTGTTCGGGCTGGCCACCATCGTCTTCGGCCTGTCGCGCTCCTTCCCGCTGTCGCTGGCCGCGTTGGCGGTTCTGGGCGCGGCTGACATGATCAGCGTGGTGGTGCGCTCCTCCTTCGTCCAGCTGGAAACGCCCGATGCCATGCGCGGCCGGGTCTCGGCCGTCAATTCGGTCTTCATCGGAACGTCCAATCAGCTCGGCGAATTCGAATCGGGGCTCACCGCCGCCTGGTTAGGCGCGGTACCGGCCGTGCTCATCGGTGGTATCGGCACGCTGCTGATCGTGCTGCTGTGGATGCGCCTGTTCCCCTCGCTCTACCAGGTCGACCGCCTGGCTGCGCGGCAGTCTTGAAGCCGGCAGCAAGCGGCCAGGCGCTCACGGCGGATCGCCCTCGGTCACCAGCGCCTGGCTGGGCTGGCGCGTGAGCTCCTGCTGCAACAACAGCATCTGCAGGAACTGCGCGTAGGGAACCGGCTTGCTGAAGTAATAGCCCTGGTACTCATCCGAGCCGAACTCGCGCAGGGCCCGCAGCTGTTTCTCGGTCTCCACGCCTTCGGTCACCACCTTCAGGTTCAATGCATGGCTCATGGCGATGATGGCCTGCACGATGGCGCTGCTGTTGGCGTCGTCGGGAATGTCATTGATGAAGGATTTGTCGATCTTCAGCGTATTGACCGGGAAACGCTTCAGGTAAGCCAGCGAGGAATAGCCGGTGCCGAAGTCGTCAATCGAAATGGTGAAGCCCTCTGCGCGGATGCCATCCATGATCGCAATGGCGCGGTCGCGGTTGTGCATCACCATGCTCTCGGTGATCTCGAACTCCAGGCAGGCTGGCGGCGTTGCGTGGCGCTGGACCACGCTCTTGATGTCGTCCAGCAGGTGTTCGTCGCCGAACTGGCTGCCGGTCAGGTTGATGGAAATGCGACCGCACACCAGGTCGCGTTCCAGCATCAGCCCGATGTCCCGGCACGCCTCTTCCAGTACGATCAGGCCGATCTGGTCGATCAGCCGGGTCTCTTCAGCCAGCGGAATGAATTCACCCGGCGGCACCAGGCCGCGCACCGGATGCTGCCAGCGCACCAGCGCTTCCGCACCCACGATGCCACCGGTGGCCAGGTTGATCTTGGGCTGGTAGTGCACCACGAATTCGCCCCGCTCGATGGCACGGCGCAGTTCGGCTTCCATGGCGATGCGCTCCACCGTGTTGGTGTTGACCTCGTCGGAGAAGAAGCGATAGTCATCCTTGCCATGGTGCTTGGCGCGGTACATGGCGATGTCGGCGTTCTTGATCAGGGTTTGCGCATTGTCGCCATCGCCCGGATAGGTGGCGATGCCGATACTGGCCGAGAGCATGGCTTCCTGGCCATCGATGATGAAGGGCTTGCGAGCCTCGGTCAGCAGCTTCTGGGCGATCTCGCCCAGCTGCAGCGGATCGTCGAAGTCATCCACCAGCACGATGAATTCATCCCCGCCCACGCGCGCCAGGATGTCGAGTTCACGCAGGGTATTGCGGAAGCGCTGGGCGATCTCCTGCAGCACGGCTTCGCCGGCCTCGTGGCCAAAGGTATCGTTGATGTTCTTGAAGCGGTCCAGGTCCATCAGCAATACCGCCACCATGCCGTTGCGGTGTTCGGCGTGGGTGATGGCGTTGGAGACGTGCTGGGTGCACAGGAAGCGGTTGGGCAGTCCGGTGAGCTCGTCGTAGTGCGCCAGGTGGCGGATGCGCTCGTCGGCGCGGCGGCTCTCGATGGCCACGCTGGCCAGGTCGGCGGCGATATTGGCCAGTTGCAGGTATTCGTTGCTGGGGGCCTGGTTTTCCTTGAGCAGGGCGGCGAACACGCCCAGCAACTGGCCCTCCTTGCCCATGATGGGCCAGGCGCCGCAGGAAGGGTAGACCTCCACGTCGATGAGTACCCGCAGATGCTCGGTCACCGGATCGCGCGCGATGTCGGTGACGATGCAGGGGCCGCGCCGCAGGGCCGCTTCCGCGCCCACGCCGCAGCCGTGGCGAATCGGCATGCCCTGCAAGGCGCGCAGCAGGCGCGGCGGGTAGCGGCGGCTCAGCACCGAGGTAAAGTGCGAAGCCTGTTCATTGACCAGCATCACGCAACTGGCCCCATAGGGCAGCTGGGCATCGGCAAAACCGACGATCTCGTTGAGGATGCCGTCGAGGTCGTCATCGGCCATCACCATGTGCAGGACACGGTTCTGTTCGCTCTGCAGCAGCTCGGCGCGTTTGCGGGCGCTGATGTCGCGCAGGATGGCGAAGATCGCATAGCCGCGCTCGAACTCGGCGCGGTTCAAGGTGACGTCGGTGTGGATGATCTTGTTGCGGCGGACCGTGACCCATTCGAACTGCTGGGGTTGTCCTGCCAGGACCCGCCCGACCAGTTCATCGATGTCCGGCTGCTCAGACTGGCGCGCTTTCTGGCGCGAGAACAGCCCGACCTTGCGGCCGATGATGCGCTCCTTGTCCGGCACCCCGAAAAAGCGCAGCGCCGCCGCATTGCAGTCCAGGTAGCGCAGTTCGGAGGAAATGAGCACGATGGGATCGCTGCCTTCTTCGTAGAGCTTGCGGTAGCGGTATTCACTGGAGGAGAGCGCATGGTCCAGGCGGCGCTGGTAGCGGTAATACACCAGGAAGGCAATGAGCGCGATCAGGATGAAGCCCAAGATGCCGGTGGCCAGGAGGATGCGGTTTTCGGTCCGGCTGCGCCAGGGCGCCAGCACATCGTCCATGCGCCGCGCATAGACAGCCACCAGTGACCATTTGTCCAGCCGCTTGTAGGAGAACAGCAGCGGCTCGCCGGTCAGGTGCGAGATCTCCTCGAACGCGCCTTCCTCGGCGCCGGCGCGGATGCGCGCCATGCTCTTGGCGTCGGCCAGGCTGATACTGAGCCAGCGCTCCTCGAAGGGCGAGCGCAACATCATCGATCCGCTGTCGGTACGCAGTGAAACGATGGCCTCGAAATTGGTGATGCGCTTGTAGAAGTCAAAGAAGGTCGCCGCCTTCAGTTCGGCCACCAGCAGTCCGATGGGCCGGCTGCTGCTGTCGTAAAGGTTCATCGCCACCGGCAGTACCAGCTCCCGGTTGTAGCGGCTGCGCATGAGCTGTCCGACGAACAGGCCAGGCCGGGCCGGATTGCCATCCACATGGGTCAGCTTGTGGTCTTCCGGGATGCTGGTGGTATCGAGGGCGCGCAGGGAGCTGGCGCGGGTATTGCCATTGCGGTCGATGTAGCGCAGCACCATCACCGTGGGCAGGCGCTGCTGCATGACCGACAGCAAGCGGTACAGGCCCTGGTCATCGTCGAGCAGGTCGGGCCCGGCGCCATGGATGTGTTCAGCCCCCGACCAGAGCAACTGGTCGAGCTCACCGAAGATGCGTTCGGCATGCTCCTGCACGCTGCGCACGGCCGCCATCGAGCTGGCGCGTTCGGCGTCGATGGTCAGCTGGCGGTCCTGGCGGATTTCCCACCAGGTCTGCACCACGATGAACGACCCGACGAAGCCGACAAAGAGCAGCAAGGTCTTCAGGGTAGTGCCTGGGCGTCCCGGCGATTTTTTCTGTTTTCCCATGTGACCGATATCACATCACCTGTCGTTAGGCAGCGGATCGCTGCACGTCCCTTGGCCCGGAAAGACACCGGACGACCGTTTCGACAGCCCTCGCACGCACATGGCGCGCTCCCCGCCAGCGCGACGGCAAGCCGCAGCGCCCACGTGCGGTGAGTGCTTACGCCAAAATTACGTGGATGCCCCCACTTGCTGATACGCGAGACGCCAGTATGCCATCCCGTGTCCTGCTGCGCTTTGTTGGCGCTTGTCCTTGCTTCCGTTGTACTTGTTTGTGTGCTCATCGATGGCCATCCTGCCAGCCACGTTCGCCGTTTGTTTTGTAGCAACCTTACCGCAAGCCCAAGGCTTTGTCATCCCGGGTGCAACGTCGCTGCAACGCAACAACGTGATTTTCATGTCGGAAGGAAATTTTCACTTGTTCCGTTATCAACATGAAGGTGTGTAAAGGGTGCGCATGCATTTTCGTTTGCAATGCGATAATACTGCCCAGCCAGCAGTTTCATCTGCATCATCGTTTCACTGAATTTTCCTGACCGCGCCGGTTCTCCGTGCAGGGGTCGGGAGGTTTTACTTCAATCATCACGCAAAGGACCCATCCCTATGAAGACAAGAGCAGCGGTAGCATGGCAGGCAGGCAAGCCCTTGACCATCGAGGAAGTCGAACTCGGCGGCCCCAAGGCCGGCGAAGTCCTGGTCGAGATCAAGGCCACCGGCATCTGCCACACCGACTATTACACGCTCTCGGGCGCCGACCCGGAAGGCATCTTCCCGGCCATCCTCGGCCATGAAGGTGCGGGCGTGGTGGTCGACGTTGGCCCGGGCGTGAAGTCGCTCAAGAAGGATGACCACGTCATCCCCCTGTACACGCCGGAATGCCGCGAGTGCAAGTTCTGCCTTTCCCAGAAGACCAACCTGTGCCAGGCCATCCGCGCCACCCAGGGTCGCGGCCTGATGCCGGATGCCACCAGCCGCTTCTCGCTGGACGGCAAGCCGCTGTTCCACTACATGGGCACCTCGACCTTCTCCAACTACATCGTGGTTCCGGAGATTGCCCTGGCCAAGATCCGTTCGGATGCACCCTTCGACAAGGTCTGCTACATCGGCTGTGGCGTGACCACCGGCGTGGGCGCGGTGCTGTTTACCGCCAAGGTGGAAGCGGGCGCCAATGTGGTGGTGTTCGGGTTGGGCGGTATTGGCTTGAACGTCATCCAGGCGGCCAAGATGGTGGGCGCCAACAAGATCATCGGCGTGGACCTGAACCCGGCGCGTGAAGCCATGGCGCGCAAGTTCGGCATGACCGACTTCATCAATCCCAAGGACGTGCCCAACGTGGTCGATGCCATCATCGGCATGACCGATGGCGGCGCCGATTACAGTTTCGAGTGCATCGGCAATACCACCACCATGCGCCAGTCGCTGGAGTGCTGCCACAAGGGCTGGGGCCAGTCCATCATCATCGGCGTGGCCGCAGCCGGCCAGGAGATATCGACGCGTCCGTTCCAGCTGGTGACCGGCCGCGTCTGGAAGGGCTCGGCCTTCGGTGGCGCGCGGGGCCGTACCGATGTGCCCAAGATCGTCGACTGGTACATGGAAGGCAAGCTCAACATTGATGACCTGATCACGCACAAGCTGCCGCTGGAGCGCATCAATGAGGGCTTCGACCTGATGAAGAGCGGGGAGTCGATCCGCTCCGTGGTCGAGTTCTGAGGAGGGCGCGATGCTGGAGACCCTCTCCGAGCACGGCTGTTTTGGCGGCGTGCAGGGCTTTTATCGCCATGCCTCGCCCGCCATCGGGCTGGACATGCGTTTGTCGGTGTTCGTCCCGCCGCAGGCCGGGCAGGGCGGCAGCAAGCTGCCCGTGCTGTTTTACCTGGCCGGGCTGACCTGCACCGAAGAAACCTTCATGATCAAGGCCGGCGCGCAACGGGTCGCGGCCGAGCTGGGGCTGATCCTGGTCAGTTGCGACACCAGTCCGCGCGGCGCGGGCATCGCTGGTGAAAGCGACAGCTGGGACTTCGGCGTCGGCGCCGGCTTTTACTTGGATGCCACGCAGGCGCCCTGGAGCCGGCACTACCGCATGGAAAGCTACGTGGTGGAGGACCTGCGCCGCGCCGTGCTGGACCGTTTTCCGGCCGACCCGCAGCGCATGGGGATCTTCGGGCATTCGATGGGCGGACATGGGGCGTTGACGCTGGCCTTGCGCCATCGTGACCTCTACCGTTCGGTATCGGCGTTCGCACCCATTGCTGCGCCGGTGCATTGCCCGTGGGGCCAAAAGGCGTTCAGCCACTACCTGGGTGATGACCAGCAGAGCTGGCAGGCGCATGACGCCAGCGAACTGATGGGCAAGCTCTATGCGCCGTTCCCGCAGGGCATCCTGATCGACCAGGGGCTGGCCGACAAATTCCTGACCGAGCAGCTGCAGCCGGAACGTTTCGAAGCGGCCTGCAAGGAAGCCTCACAGCCGCTGACCTTGCGCCGGCATGCGGGGTATGACCACGGGTATTACTTCATCGAGAGTTTTATGGAAGATCATTTGCGCTTCCATCATGCCAACCTGTCGGACTGAACTCCCGTTCTCCCGTTCTCCCGTTCTGAAAGACCTCTACCTTGCAAGCCGTGCTTGCCCGGTAGTGGTCTTTTTTTATACAAAAGCGTCAGTGACCACATGCTCCCCCAGCATGAACGCATCGGCCACATGCCGCAGCGGCGCCACATCCACATCGGACGATCCACTGCGGACCAGTTTGCAGAAATGTGCATACAGCGAGGGATACTCCCCCTCCACCGGCAGCTCGCACGGCGCATCGTTGATCCAAAGTTCATGTCCGCCCTTTTTCAGGTGGACCCGGGTACTGTCGGTCTCGATGACGATATCCCAGGTCTGCTCGCCCGTCTGGCGCCAGTCGAAGTCGGCTTGCACATCCGTGCCCAGCGCATCGGTAAAGCCCAGGCGCGCGGCAATCGGGGTCTGGCGGTTGGATGGCACTTCCAGCGTGGCCTGCTTCAGGAACATCGCCTGCGGCAGGATCTCGGTGACGATCGACAAGGCATTGATGCCCGGATCGAACACGCCCAGGCCACCCGGCTGCCAGATCCATTCCTGGTCCGGATGCCAGTGGCGCACGTCTTCACGCCAGATCACCTTGACCTGGCGCGGCGCATGTTCCTGCAGATGGCGCTTGACCACCTGCACCGCCGGCGCATGGCGCGAGTGCCAGCTGGCGAACAGGGTCACGCCTTTTTTCGCCGCCAGCTGCTTCAGCGACTCGACTTCGGAAAGCGTGGCGCCAGGCGGTTTTTCCAGGAAGACGTGCTTGCCTGCCTCCAGCGCTTCACGTGCGGCTTCATAGCGGTACTGCGGCGGCATGCACAGGGAGATGGCCTCGATGGCCGTGCCCGAGCCCAGCATCTCGGTCATGCTCTTGTAGGCGGTCACGCCCTCGATGCGGTGGTTGCGGCTGGCGGTGGCGACCAGCTTGAAATCGGCATTGCCGGCAATGGCCGGGGCATGCTGGTCATAAACGATCTTGCCGACGCCGGCGATGGCGAGCTGGATGGGTGTCATGGTGTCCTTGCTTGTTATTGGTGACATGAAAGGGAGGGGCCACAGATTACCAGCGTTGATGCACGTACGGTGCAATGTCGTGCAGGTAGAGTTCGCGCAATGCCTGCATCACCTCATCCGTGATCGGCGGCAATTCGCTGGCAGCACTGTTGGACTGCGCCTGCGCGACGTTGCGGGCCCCGGGGATGACGGTGCTGATGCCGCTTTCCATCAGGATCCAGCGCAGCGCGAATTGCGCCATGGGAACACCCGGCGGCAGCAACGCGCGGATCTTCTCCACGGCCGCCAGCGCGACCTCATACGGCACGCCCGAGAAGGTCTCGCCGACATCGAAGGCTTCGCCGTGACGGTTGAATTGCCGATGGTCGTCGGCAGCAAAGGTGGTCTGCGCATTCATCTTGCCGGTCAGCAGGCCCGAGGCCAGCGGCACCCGGGCGATCACGGCGATATCGCGGCGCTGCGCTTCCTGCAGGAACACGCCGATGGGGCGCTGGCGGAAGATGTTGAAGATGATCTGCACCGATTTCACGTTCGGATATTCGATGGCCTTGAGGGCTTCTTCCACCTTCTCCACCGAGACGCCGTAATGGGCAATCTTGCCGGCCGCCACCAGCGCATCCATATGGGCGAACACTTCCTGCTGGTAATACACCTCGGTGGGCGGGCAGTGCAGTTGCACCAGGTCCAGGCAATCCACCTCCAGGTTCTTGAGCGAACGGTCGACGAAGGCGGTGAGATTGTCCTTGTTGTTGTAGCCGCTGGCCACATGCGGGGAGAGGCGGCGACCGGCCTTGGTGGCCACGAAGGGACGTGCCCCGCCGCGTTCCTTGAGCACCTGTGCAATCAGCTGCTCGGAGCGCCCATCGCCGTACACATCAGCCGTATCGATGAAGCTTACGCCTGCATCCAGGGCAGCGTGCAGGGCGGCCTTGGCATCCTGCGAAGAGACGTCACCCCACGAGCCGCCAATGGCCCAGGCGCCAAATCCGATTTCCGAGACTTCCGCACCCGTGCGGCCAAAGCGTCTTGATTTCATGCAGAACTCCTTGTGAGCATTCCAAAAGCCGTAGTTATACCGCGCACCACGCGCGAGGATGTCTGGTTTAAGATGAGCTGGATTCATTGCTGAAGTGATTTCAATTCATCCATGTCCCTCCTCGACCATATCGAATTTTCCGAACTGCGGATCTTCGTCACCATCCTGCGCACCGGCAGCTTCAAGGCCGCCGCGATCCAGCTCGGCCTGACGCCCTCGGCCACCAGCCATGCCATGAAGCGGCTGGAAGAGCGGCTCTCGACCCAGTTGCTGTACCGCTCCAGCCGCGCCATCTCGCCCACGGCGGCGGGCAGTGAACTGGCGGCCAGGCTGGAGGAAGGGTTCGAGCAGATCGCACAGGCGCTGGGCCAGCTGGAAAGCTCGGCCGAAGGCAGCCTGGGCGAATTGCGCATCAACGTCTTCGCCGATGCCGCGCATCTGCTGATCGAACCGGCCATCCCCGAATTCGTGCGCCTCTGCCCCAAGGTCAAGCTCACCATCGTGGTCGATGACAAGCCCATCGACATCGTCAGCGAAGGCTATGACGCCGGCATCCGTTACGGCCACTACGTGCCGGAGGGCATGGTGACCGCGCCGCTGACGCGCGCGCATCGCTGGGTGGCCGCGGCCTCGCCGGCGTACCTGGACCGGCACGGACGGCCGCTCACCCTGGAGGACCTGCAGCAGCACACCTGCCTGCAATTGCTGCTGGGCGACAACTCCAGCTACCAGTGGGAATTCGGCCGTGGCAAGCACCGCCAGCGCATCCGCGTGCCGGGCCTGGTGACGATCAACAATACCGCCGCCACCATCGCGGCGGCCAAGGCCGGGGTCGGTATCGCCTATCTGTTGGAGGGAAGGATCAGCAAGGAAATCGACGAGGGCTCGCTGGAAGCCATCCTGGAAGAATGGGCGGCCCCCAGCGAGCCTTTCCACATGTACTACAGCAGCCGGCGCCACGCGCATCCGGCCTTGCGCAAGCTCATCGACATCATCCGCGTGCAGCACGGCCTGTCGCGGCTGCGATAGCCGCGACAACTGGCTGGTCAGTGTGCCGCCGAGGCTTCGGCCGCGCCCGCGCCACCCTTGGAGGGCTTGATGATCCAGATCAGCGGGATGATGACGATGAAGATCACCGCCGAGACATAGAAGATGTCATTGATGCCCAGCATCGCCGCCTGGAAGGTGATGGTCCGTTCCAGCATGCCTGCCGTCTGCTCGGCGTTCAGGCCGAGGGTGCTGCTGAGGTTGTTGACGGTCTCCTGCAGCCACGGGCTGTAGGGCGTTGCGTGTTCGGTCAGCTGGGCGTGGTGCATGATGCTGCGGTTGTTCCAGGCCGTGGTCGAAATGGAAGTGCCGACCGCACCGCAGAACACGCGCACGAAGGACGACAGGCCGGCCGCCGCCGGGATGCGTTCCGGTGGCAGGCCCGAGAGCAGCAGCACCGTTAGCGGCACGAAGAACATGGCCGTGGGAATGCCCTGCAGCAGCGTGGGCAGGATCACCGTCATCTGGTCCACCTGCAGGTTGTAGCGCGAACGCAGCCAGAACACGATGGCAAAGCCGATGAAGGAGGCCGTGGCCACCTTGCGTGCATCCACCAGCGGCAGGAAGCGGCCGATGAGCGGCATCAGGATCACCGCGAAGATGCCGATGGGCGCCGTGGACAGGCCCGAGTCGATCGACCGGTAGCCCAGGTATTGCTGCAGCCATTGCGGCAGGATCACCAGGTTGCCGAAGAACACCCCGTAGCCGATGGAAATGGCGATGGTGCCACCGGCGAAGTTGCGCCGGCCGAACAGGCGCAGGTCCACCACCGGATGGTCATTGTTCAACTCCCACACCACGAAGTAGGCGAAGGCGATCAACGCGATGATGCCCAGCGTGACGATGGTGGGAGAGGAGAACCAGTCCAGGTCCTTGCCCTTGTCGAGCATGATCTGGAAGGCCGCTACCCAGGTCACCAGCAGCGCCAGGCCGATCTTGTCGATGGGCAGCTTGTGGGTGGGCGTCTCGCGCGAGCGGTAGATGGCCAGGGTGATCCCGGCCGCAATCAGGCCCACGGGGATGTTGATGTAGAAGATCCAGGGCCAGGTGTAGCTGTCGGTGATCCACCCGCCCAGCGCGGGGCCGGCCACGGGGGCCACCACCGCCGTCATGCCCCATAGCGCCAGGGCGAAGGAGGATTTCGATTTGGGGTAGGCCCCCAGCAGCAGTGATTGCGACAGCGGCACCATGGGGCCGGCCACCAGGCCTTGCAGCACGCGCGCGGCCAGCAGGATGGGCAGCGTGGGCGCCAGGCCGCACAGCCAGGAGGCCAGCACGAACAGCAGCACCGAGGTCACGAACAGGCGCACCGCGCCCAGGCGCTGCGTCAGCCATCCGGTCAGCGGGATCGAGATGGCGTTGGCAGCAGCAAAGGAGGTGATGACCCAGGTGCCTTCATCGACCGACACACCGAGGTTGCCCGAGATGGTCGGAATGGCGACGTTGGCGATGGACGAATCCAGCACGTTCATGAACACCGCCAGCGACACCGACAAGGTGCCCAGCACCAGGTTGGCACCCGTCAGCGGCGGTGGCGGCGTGTAGGGTTTGGGGGGAGTAGTGGCCATAAGGCTTGATCAAAGTCCATTCAATGTCGGGTAAGGACAGCCGCACTCCATCAGGTGTGCGGCACCGCCACCGGTGCGGCGGCCGCCTTGCTCTTGCGCGCTTGCGGCAGGCCGCTGGCGTTGTCGCTGATGATGCGCTCGACGATGGCATCGGCCTGCTTGCCGAGGTCGTCATAGACATTGGTCTGGTAATTGGTCGGCACTGCTTCCAGCGCACGGCCATCGCCATGGATGTCCACGGTGGCCGTGGTGGACAGGCCGATGCGCAGCGGATGCGCGCGCACCTGTTCCGGATCGAGCGCAATGCGCACCGGTACGCGCTGCACCACCTTGATCCAGTTGCCGGTGGCATTCTGCGCCGGCAGCAGCGAGAAGGCACCACCGGTCCCGGCCGAGAAGCCGATCACGGTGCCCTTGTACTTCACGCTGGAACCATAGACGTCAGCGATCACTTCCACCGGCTGGCCGAGACGGATGTGCTGCAACTGGCTTTCCTTGAAGTTGGCGTCGATCCAGATCTGTTCCAGCGGCACGATGGCCATGAGCGGACTGCCGGCGGCGATGCGCTGGCCGACCTGCACCGAACGCTTGGAGACGAAACCTGCGACCGGTGCCACGATGTTCACGCGAGCGTAGTTCAGGTAGGCGTTGCGCACGGCGGTGGCCGCCTGCAGCACGTTGGGGTGCTCGGTCACGCTGGTGTGGTCGGTCAGGGCGCGGTTGGCAGCAGCAGCGGCGCGGGCCTGGTCGAGAGCAGCGACAGCACTCTTGACCGCATCACGTGCGTGCGAGACATCTTCCTGCGAGACCGCACCGGAAGACAGGCCGGCCTGGCGGCGCTGCAGGTCTTCCCTGGCCCGGGCCAGGTTGCTGTCGGCGGCGGCCACATTGGCGGCCAGCGTGTCGTTGTTCAGGAACAGCTGGCGCGTCTGGCGCACGGCCTGCGCCAGTGCGGCCTGGGCCTGCTCCAGCGCCAGCTTGGTGTCGGCCGCATCCAGGGCCACCAGGGGCTGGCCGGCCTTGACCACTTGCGTGTCGTCGGCCTTGACGGCCACGACCGTGCCGCCGACCTGGGCGGAGATCTGGACCACGTTGCCGCCGACGTAGGCGTCATCGGTTTCTTCAAAGAAGCGGGCGTGCAGGAACCAGTACAGGAAACAGGCGATGCCGATCACCAGCAGGACCAGCGTGAGCAGGATCAGCTGGCGCTTGCGCTTGCCGTTGCCATTTCCGTTTCCGTTGCTGTTGGTGTTGGCTGGCGGGTTTTGTGGGGTGGTGCTGTCACTCATGGAGGACTCCGTTCTATCTTTTTGTAGTCGGTCGATCAGCCCTGCCGTGAAGGCAGGGCCGTCCCGCTCACCGGCGCAGGGTGGAGAAGCCGGTGGCGGGCGGGTTCAATTCAAATGTTCATGCCGCCTTCAGGCAGGTGCTTCAACGCGACGGCGCCGGGGCCTGCGCCAGGCCTGCCTGCTGGGCGTCGAAACCGCCGCCCAGGGCCTTGTAGAGCGCGACCTGCTGGTCACGGCGCTGGGCTTGCAGCGCCACCAGCGACTGGCGCTGTGCCAGTACGGCGGTTTCCGACGAGAGCAGCGTCAGTTGCGATACCAGGCCCAGGCGATAGCGCTCGCGCGCCAGGTCGTAGGCGCGCTCGGCCGCTTGCAGGGCTTCACGGCGGATCGGCAACTGGCGCTCGAGGGAGTGGATCGCCGCGATCTGGCGCGCCACGTCGGCGTAGGCATCGTTCAAGGTCTTGTTGTAAGTGGCCACGGCCAGCTCGTAGCTGGCCACTTCGCCCTTGAGCCCGGCCCGCAGGGCGCCGCCTTCGAAGATCGGCAGCGTGATCGCCGGACCGAAGGCGATGCTCTTGCTGGCGGCCGTGAAGGGGTTGGCATCGACCAGGCTGTCGAAGCCGATCATGGCGCTCAGGTTGATGTCCGGATAGAAACGCGCCTTGGCCACATCGATGCCACGGCTGGCGGCTTCCACCTGCCAGCGCGCGGCCACGATGTCAGGACGGCGGCCCAGCAGGTTCAGCGGCAGGTCCGCTGGCAAGCCCGGCGTGGCCAGGTTCTGCATGGAAGGCGGGGCCAGTTGCAGGCCGCGGTCCGGCCCCTTGCCGCTCAAGGCACCGAGCTGCTGGCGCAGCAGCACGATCTGGCCGGCGCTTTGTTCCAGCTGGGCGCGGGCGTCAGCACTGCTGGTGCGCGACTGGTTGCGTTCGATCTGGCTGTCCAGGCCGGTCCTGACACGGTCGGCGGTGATGGTTTCCAGGCTGCTGCGCTGCTCAACGGTGCGCTGCAGGATGTCCTGCACCGCATATTGCGCGGCCAGCTGGCTGTAGACCGAGACGATGGACGCCGTCAGCGCCAGGCGCGCTTCCTGTTCGCTGGCCTGGGCGGCTTTCTGGCTGGAGATGGCTTGCTCCAGGGCGGCCTGGTTCTTGTTCCAGAGGTCGAGCTCGTAACCGACGTTCAGGCCGGCTTTCTTCTCGTTGTACCAGTTGCCCCCGTAAGGCGGCGGGTAGATCGAGGTACTGGAAAACTGGTTGCGGATCACCGAGGCTTCCGCATTCACGGTCGGCAGCAGCGGGGCGCCACGCGACTCGGCCAGTGCGGCGGCCGCACCGATGCGGGCGCGCGCCTGTTGCAAGGTCGGGTTGGCGGCCAGGGCCTCCTCGATCAGGGCCGTCAGCTGGGCGTCACCAAACTGGCGTACCCAGTCACTGCCCGGCCATTGCCCGTTGGGGGCACCCGGATTGGGATCTGACAGGCTGCGCGCGGTGGTGAAGTCGCCTGCCTGGGCTGGTTGCTTGTCGGTGCCGATGCCCTCGAAGCTGGCACAGCCGGCCAGGCCGATGGCCGCGATCAGCGCCGCCAGCACGGCGTTGGCCGCCTTCGCCCGCGGCCGGGCGGCGGGCGAGTTGATGCATTTCATAGAATTCTCCACGAAGAGGTTTTTGGCGATACGAGTTCTTTTTCGAGTTTTGCGATGTGCGCCGGACCGATGTTCCAGCCTTGAGCCGCGAACACTCGCGGGACCGGCCGGAGGGGGTGGCAAGCACTTGTCTTGATTTACGAGTACCATCCGGAGGTCGGGCGAGTAAAAACTCATTTTTCGTATTATACTTCGATATACGAACAATCACTCACGTTGTGAATTCGCGTCGGGGGCGGGCGAATTCCTCACCAAAGCTGCCAATGAAACTGCAACCCAGAAAAGAACCTCGCCAAGCGCGCTCGCGGGCGATGGTCGATACCATCCTTGATGCCATGTCGCGCGTGCTCGTCGAGCGTGGCTATGCCAAGACCAATACCAATCTCGTGGCCGAGTCGGCCGGCATCAGCGTCGGTTCGCTGTACCAGTATTTCCCCAATAAGGATGCCCTGATCTTTGCGCTGCGCGAGCGCCACAGCACGCGCATGCTCACGCTTTTCGAAGACGTGGTGGCGCATATCGATGCCTCCGGCACCCTGGCTGGCGACTTCGAGAAACTCATCAACGCGCTGGTGGCGGCGCACCTGCTGGAACCGGAACTGAACCGCATCCTGGAAGAGGAGTTCCCCGCCTACAACCTGCCGATCTCCCAGGAGATCCGCCAGGGCTTCTTCGATTCCATCCGCCGCGTGCTGGAAAAGCACCGCGCCAGCATCACGCCGCCTGACCTGGATGTTGCCACCTTCGTGGTGCAGCGCATGATGAAGGCACTCATCAAGGCCGTCGTGCTGACCGGTTATGGCGGCGTATCGCCGGCCAGCGTACGCACCGAGATCCTGCCGGCCGTGGTCGGCTACCTCACCGCAGAGCGCGGAGAAGAAGAGCAGGCAAGGCCCGTCTGATGAGATGGGCGGCGGGGGGGCATCCACCGTTCGAATTCACGGGCATAATTGCCAAACTGAAGTTTCTGGCGGCTGCCGCGACGGGTGATCGCGGAAGGGACCGCTGCCGGACTCGGGTATGTTGCCTTTCGGCAAATCAGAAACTCCCCGATAGGCAGGGCGCCAGGCTTCCGTATAGTGCGGGGTAAAGGGATGCGGCTGCGTGCGCGGTCGCCACGGCCGCCGCCGTTGCTCTCCCTTCCTTTATTTTTCAGTGACAGCGATATGCAGAAAAAGAATATTCGCCATGCCCCCCTCTGGCTGCCCTTCCTGTTGTGGGCAGGGAGTTGGGCCTGGACTGCCCAGGCCGCCGTGTCGGTGCAGGTGCTCGACAGCGCCGGCCAGCCCGTACCCAATGCCGTGGTGTATGCCGAACCGGCGGGCGGGGGATCGGCCGCCAAGGCAGCCAAGCAGGTCGAGATCGAGCAGAAGAACAAGACCTTCATCCCCTTGGTCACCGTGGTCCAGACCGGGACGCCGATCATCTTCCCCAATCACGACAATGTGCGGCATCACGTCTATTCGTTTTCGCCGGCCAAGACTTTCGAGCTGAAGCTTTATTCAGGCGTACCGGGTAGCCCGGTACTCTTCGACAAGGCCGGCACCGTGGTGCTGGGCTGTAATATTCATGACGAAATGGTGGCGTATGTACAAGTGGTCAATACGCCCCATTTCGGCGTGAGCGACGCCCGCGGGGTAGTGCGGCTGGAGGGCATCGCCAACGGCCGCTACGCGCTCAAGGCCTGGTATTTCACCATGGGGCCGAACCAGGCCGCCGTGGAGCAGCCGCTGGAAGTGCAGGGCGAGGGCCGGGCCAGCATCAAGCTCAATGTCAAGGCCGTGCCGCTGTAGGGCGCCGTGAGCGCAACATACCGATAACATCACTAGAGAAAACGGGGCAGGGGTGCGTCTTTACCGTCTGGAAAGCAAGATCGTCGCGCTGTTCATCACCCTCATCGTGGTGGTGCAACTGGCCGGTTTCGTGGCGATCCGAACCGCCATCGATCGCAATGCCCGCAGCGCCATCAGCGAGGAGCTGGTCATTGGCGAGCGCGTCTTCACGCGCCTGTTGGACCAGAACGCCCAGAAGCTGACCCAGGGTGCACGCCTGCTGGCGTCGGACTTCGGCTTCCGCCAGGCCATCGGCACCGATGACCGCGACACCATCGCCTCGGTGCTAGCCAACCACGGGGCCCGTATCGGCGCTTCGATGGGCATGCTGGTCGGGACCGATGGCAACATCCATGCCTCCACGCTGGAATATCCCGATACCGACCTGCAGCGCAGCAGCCTGGAACTGGTGCGCCGCGCCGGCAATGGCAATGGTGCCGCCGAGAGCGCCGTGGTCGGCGACAACCTGTTCCAGATCGTGGCCGTGCCGATCAAGGCGCCGGTGACCATCGCCTGGGTGGTCATGGGCTTCCCGGTGGACCGCGAACTGGTCAACGACATGCGGGCCCTGTCGCAACTGCAGGTCTCCATCCTGGTGCGCCAGCGCGGCAGTGCGGCCTGGTCGGCCGATGTATCGACCCTGCCCAAGCCGCAAGCGCAGATGATGGCCAAGGAGGCCAGCAGTCCGCAGATGGGCCAGGCCGGTGCCACCGACCTGCAGATTGACGGCAACCAGTACCGTGCCCGCGTGCTGCCCCTGGCGCGCGCCAGCAATGGCCAGGAAGCGGTGGCCGTGTTGCAGCGTTCGGTCAGCGAGGCGGTGGCGCCTTACCAACGGCTGCAATTGATCCTGCTCAGCATCACGGTGCTGGGCGTGCTGGGTGCGGCCGTGGCCAGCGCCGTCATGGCGCGCCGCATCACCAGTCCCTTGCGTGACCTGGCCTCGGTCGCCAAGCGCTTGGGGGAGGGCGATTACAGCGAAGGCCTCTACATCCGCCGCCAGGATGAAATCGGGCGCCTCGGTGCCGCCTTTGAGACCATGCGCTCCGAAATCGCCAGCCGCGAACTCAAGATCAGCCGCCTGGCTTATCAGGACCAGTTGACCGGGTTGCCCAACCGGGTGCAGTTCACCGACCTGCTGCGCGAAGCGATCGGCCAGGCCCAGGCCCAGCCCGGGAGCAGCTGCCACATCCTCATGATGGACCTGGACCGCTTCCAGCAAGTCAATGACGTGCTCGGCCACAGCTTCGGCGACGACCTGCTGCGCCAGGTGGCGGTGCGCCTGGCGGGGCAGCTGCTGTATCCGGGCGCCAAGGTGGCGCGCCTGGGCGGCGACGAATTTGCCATCCTGCTGCCGGGTGTCGGTCTCGACGGCGCGCTGGACCAGGCGGCGCACATCCTGCGTTCGCTGGAGCAGCCGCTGTCGCTGCAGGAGCAGACCGTGGACCTGGGTGCCGGCATCGGCGTGGCCGGCTATCCGGCCCATGGCGAGAGCAGCGAGGTGCTGCTCAGCCATGTCGAGGTGGCCATGTATACCGCCAAGCGCAAGGGCAGCGGCGTGGTGATCTATGACCCGGCCATCGACCAGAGCAGCCAGGAAAGCCTGTCGCTGCTGTCCGAACTGCGCCGCGCGCTGGAGCGCGACGAATTCATGCTCTACCTGCAACCCAAGCTGGACCTGGCCACCGGCGCAGTGGTCGGCGGCGAGGCGCTGGTGCGCTGGGTACATCCGGAGAAGGGCTTCATCGGGCCGGACAATTTCATTCCCTTTGCCGAGACCACCGGTTTCATCCGCATGCTGACCACCTGGATGATGGAAAAGGTGGCACGCCTCTCGGCCCAGTTGCAGGCGCAGGGGCTGCAGCTGAAGTTTTCCGTCAATCTCTCCACCCGCGACCTGCTGGACCAGGAGTTGCCTGCCGCCTTTGGCGCCATCCTGGAGCGCCATCGCCTGACCCCGGCGGCGCTTTGCCTGGAGATCACCGAGAGCGCCATCATGGACGACCCGGCACGCGCCCAGGCTACCCTGGACCGGCTGGCCGCCATGGGCTTTGCCCTCAGCATCGATGATTTCGGGACCGGCTACTCGTCGCTGGCCTACCTGAAGCGGCTGCCGGTGGATGAACTGAAGATCGACAAATCCTTCGTCATGAAGATGGCGCAGGACCAGGATGATGCCAAGATCGTGCGCTCCACCGTGGACCTGGGCCACAACCTGGGCCTGCGGGTGGTCGCCGAAGGCGTGGAAAGCGAGGAAGTCTGGTTCCTGTTGCGGCAGATGGGCTGTGACCAGGGGCAGGGCTATTTCATGGGCAAGCCGATGCCGGTGGAGCGCTTCCTGGAATGGCTGCAGCAGTGGCGGGCACCGGAGATGCTGGATCAGTCGGAAAACATGGCGATATGAACATCGGCGCGGGAGGCCGCGCCGGCAGGGAACCAACAAGAAGGGGCAGGGGGACTGCATGAAGAATTTGACCAGAAGCAGCGCGCTGGCGCTGCTGGCCACGCTGGCCGCGCCGGCCATGGCGCAGACCAGCGAGGCCGGGCAGGAGGCCTGGATACAAGCCCAGCAACGCAAGGCTGCCCAGGCCATGCGCGCTTCTGCCGGGAGCGCCGCAGTGACGCCGGCGCCTGCCATCGAGCAGGACAAGTCAGCCTGGATGCCCGACCTGGGCAAGCTCACCGCCACCGGCGGCGTGATCCAGGTCGAGGGCGCCGGCGGCGGCGGCCTCACCCCCTGGGCCCTCATCACCGGCTACGGCACCCGCGACAGCTATGGCGCCAACGCCCATTACACCTATCTGTCCACGCAGGATTACACGCTCAAGTCCTATGGCGTGGCCGTGGGCCTGATGGACCGCGTGGAGCTGTCGCTGGCCAAGCAGGAGTTCTATGGCAGCCTGGCTCCGCTGGCCGATCTCAAGATCACCCAGGACATCGTCGGCATCAAGGTCAAGCTGGCGGGTGATGCCGTCTACGACCAGGATCGCTGGCTGCCGCAGCTTGCCGTGGGCGCCATGTTCAAGCACAACAACGGCATCGGCGGACTGGGCAGGGTGACCAGCGTCAAACAGCTCGGTGCGGCCAGCAATGCCGGCATCGACTATTACCTGTCGGCCACCAAGCTGCTGCTGGCGCAGAGCCTGCTGCTCAACGGCACGCTGCGGCTGACCAAGGCCAACCAGATGGGGCTGCTCGGTTTCGGTGGCGACCTCAACGACCGCTACCAGGCCATGGGCGAGTTCTCCGCGGCCTACATGATCAACCGCAAGCTGGCGCTGGGCGTTGAATACCGCATGAAGCCGCGCAACCTGGCCGCCGACCACGAGAAGGATTATTACGATGCCTTCCTGGCGTGGTTCCCCAGCAAGAACCTGTCCATGACCCTGGCCTACGTGGCGCTGGGCGACATCACCGTCTACAACCCCAAGCGGCAGCGCGGCGTCTACCTGTCGCTGCAGGCTGGTTTCTGAGCGAGCAGGAGCAGCGATGATCAATTTCAGGATGAAACAAGCCGCCACCGCCCTGGCCTTGGCCTGTGTGCTCGGTGCTGCCCATGCGCAGTCGCCTGCGGCACCCGACGGGAGCCTGTTTCGCGACTTGGGCGGCCTGCCCGTGATCCAGCAGGTCGTCGACGATTTCATGCGCAACATGCTGGACGATACGCGCATCCGCCACACCTTCAAGGATTCCAACATCAAGCGCGTCAAGGACAAGCTGGTGGAGCAGTTCTGCCAGTTGAGCGGTGGCGGCTGTGTCTACACGGGCGATCCCATGCGTGAAGTGCACCAGGGCCTCAAGCTGAGCAATGCCGACTTCAATGCCCTGGTCGAGGACCTGCAGCTGGCCATGGACAAGAACGGCATCCCCTCGCGGACGCAGAACCGTCTGCTGGCCTTGCTGGCCCCGATGCAGCGCGAGACGGTGAGCCGCTAGCAAAAATATTTTCCGGAGGCGGGAATAAAGCAGGGCCGCTTTCCGTATACGTCGGCATGGGTTGGCATCCCGCCTGACCCGACCACGAAAGGAAATACCATGAGACTGCTCGCAACTTCCCTGCTGGCGCTGGCCTGCGCCTCGGTTTCTTTCACCGCCTCGGCCCAGAGCGCCGGCGTCAAGACCATGGATGGCATCCTGGTCGACGCCAATGGCATGACCGTCTATACCTTCGACAAGGACACCGCCAACAGCGGCAAGAGCGTCTGCAACGGCCCCTGTGCCAAGCTGTGGCCGCCGGTCGCCCCGATGGGCATGCCGGCTGCACCCTATTCCACCGTGACCCGCGACGACGGCAGCGCGCAGCTGGCCTACCAGGGCAAGCCCTTGTACCTGTACGAAGCCGACAAGAAGGCCGGCGACCGTACCGGCGACAACTTCAAGGACGTCTGGCACGTCGTCAAGCCCTGAGCCAGGCGCGCGCTCCATGTTCGGACGGACTGCCAGGCTGCAGCGACAGCAACGGGAACGCCAGGCCGATGAGCAAGCCATGCTGGCCTGCCTGCCGCGCCTGCGGCGCTATGCCCGCGCCCTGACCGGCGCACGCGAGAGTGCCGACGACCTGGTACAGGACACCCTGGAGCGCGCCTGGCAGAAGCTGGACAGCTGGAAGCGGGGCAGCGACATGCGGCCCTGGCTGTTTGCCATCATGCACAACCTGCACGCTGACCAGCGTCGCCAGCCGGCGCTGGTCACGGTGGAGCTGGAGCAGGCGGCGCACGCCGCAGCCCCGCCGTCGCTGGCCGAGCAGGGGATGGCGCTGGACCTGGAAGCGGCACTGCAGCTGCTGCCGGCCGAACAACGCGAAGTCTTGCTGCTGGTGGTGCTCGAAGAGATGCGTTATGAAGAAGTCGCCGCCACGCTGGGTATTCCGACGGGGACCGTGATGTCCCGCCTGTCGCGCGCCCGCGAGCGGTTGCGGCAATGGATGGAGGGGCCCGGCGGCCGCAGTGAGGCCGGTTCGACCCTGAAGGTGGTGAAATGAAGACCCCCGCAGTCCCCGAAGAAGACCTGCACGCTTACGCCGACGGCCAACTGCCGGCGGCGCGCGCCAGTGAAATGGCCGCCTGGCTGGAACAGGACCCGGCCCACGCCGAGGACCTGCAGCGCGTGCGCGCCTGGCGCGCACAGAACCGCGCCTTGCACGCGCACTACGATCCTGTACTGGAAGAACCCTTGCCGCCGCGCCTGGCCGCCGCCGTGCTGGCGGGTGCGTCAGAGCCGCACCGGCGGCGCGACGAAGGACACCAGACTCCCGCCAATGGGCCGCACTGGTGGCGTTACGCCGCCATGCTGCTGCTGACGCTGGCCGGTGCTGCGGGCGGCTGGCTGGCCCATGACCTGAGTGTTGGCAGCCGCGCCCGCAGTACGCTGGCCGCAGGCCCGGCCGTGCTGGCGCGCCAGGCGGCGGTGGCCCATACCGTCTTCAGTGCCGACTTGCGCAGGCCGGTGGAGGTCGGGGCCGACCAGGAGCAGGCGCTGGTGACCTGGTTGTCGCGCCGGCTGGGTGTGAACGTGCGCGCTCCCAAGCTGGCCCCGCTGGGATACGACCTGATCGGCGGACGGCTGCTGCCGGGCCAGAGCGGTCCGGTGGCGCAGTTCATGTACCAGGATGCGGCCGGACAGCGGCTCACGCTCTATGTCTCGCACGACCAGGTGCAGAACCATGAGACCGGTTTCCGCTTCGCCCAGGAAGGGAAAGTCAACGTCTTCTACTGGATCGATGGCCAGTTCGGGTATGCGCTTTCCGGGGGCGTTCCCCGCAGCGAACTCTCCCGCATCGCCAGCTCGGTCTACGAGCAACTGGCGCCGCTTTCGCCGGCACCGGCGCGCTGAGCCAGGCGCAGGCAGGGCGGTGGCCTTGCCGTTTACACATGCAAAACCGGGTAAGGACCGGGCAACTCCCGTCAAGACCGCTGGCTGCCTGCCGCTAACACATTTACCCATGACGTAAAGCCCGGTCAACCATGGTGGGGGGATGTGGAAACATGGACGACCAGGCTGGCGACATGGTCCGGTTGCACTTCAGACAAGGAGTTTCATATGGAGCTAGCAACTATCGCCAGCGGTGCAGCAACGGCCTGGCTGGTCGACAAGGCGGCGCAGTCCGTCGGCATCGATCTGGGCAAGGTCGCCAAGGCGGCGGTGGATGATGTGGTGGGCGTGGCCACGACAGTGGCGCGCCTGCCTTCCAATGTGAATATTGGGCGCATCATCAATACCATCGTCTAGGTGGCCAGGGCGTGCTGGATTGGCGTTCGCTTGATCGCACCCTTCGGGGTGCGATTTTTTTGGGGATCTGGGATGTTGCGGACGTCGTTTCAGGCTACGGTCAAGGTCAGGCATCCGAGGGAGGCGGCTGTGGGGCGCACCTGGATCTCAATGTCGTAGCCCAGCCGTGTCAGGCAGTCCATCAGCTTGCGCTCGGACAGGTTGCTGAAGTCGCCACGCATCATGCCCGACACTTTCGGTTGTGGAATTCCCATGCGTTGCGCCGCCGCCTGCTGATTCAGTCCCAGTGCCCGCATGGCCTTGCGGATTTCGATGACCAGTCCGGTCTTGATGCGCAATTTGTCGGCGTCTGGCAGGCCAAGATCGGCGAAGACATTGCCGCTGCTGCGCAGGATCTCGGTTCCCTCAACGATTGTTTTTTGCATGACGTAGCTCCTCTGCTCTGGCGGTGGCGATCTTGAGTCTGGTCCGGATGATTTCCATGTCCGTCTGGGGTGTGGCAATTCCGCTTTTGCTTTTTTTCTGGAAGCAGTGCAGTACGAACACGGCTTCTTCGAACTTCACCGTATAGACCGCGCGATAGGTGTCGCCAATATGGTCTTCCACGATCTCCAGCACACCGGCACCGCCGAATCCTTTCAATATCCTGGTCTTTTCGTAGCGGTCGCCCAGTTGGGCCAGTGACAACGCGAAGCCGAAGCGCTGGCGGACCTCGGCGGGCAGGGCCAGCAAGTCCTTGTAGCTGCTGGCGATCCATTCAAGCGGTTTCTCATTGGTAAGCATCGTAACAGGCTATACCTGTTCAGGTAAATGCCCTGTGGCTGATTGCATTTAACACAATGATCTCGAATATCCGCGATGGAAGTTGCAAGCCTGTTTTTTCCTTCTCGAAATTTTTCTTGATTGATGTAAAGAAACAGCGTCCAATGCCGTAATCAAGGCACCGGCTGACGCATCCTGTCATCCGGCATCCCCCAAAAGGAGAGCGTCATGGATGTCAATCAAATCGCATCGTTGGCCACCAGCATGGCTTCGGCGCAGACTTCGGATTCGGTCAACGTACTGATGCTGAAGAAGGCGCTCAATAGCCAGGCTGCTGCTGCCGTGGGCTTGCTGCAAGCGCTGCCGCCGTTGCCGGCCAACCCGAACATCGGGCGCAACGTCAATACCACCGCCTGAACAAGCTGGCCCCCTTGAAATCGCAGTCCACCCGGACTGCGATTTTTTTATTCCATTTTCATTGCACGAGCGCCGCTCCCTTCTTGAGTTGGCTGATCAAAAAAGAACAATAAATTATGCATCATTAAAAAAGAATAATATATTGGTCTTGTCTTCTACAAAATGTTCAATAAAATGGTCATATGATCAAAGAACCATTTAATTGGATCTTCCCATGACCAACCTGCAAGATATCGGCCATCGCATCCGCACCGCCCGCAAGGCGCGGGGGATCACGGCCGTCGCGCTGGCCGCATTGGCCGGCATGCACCGCAATACCTTGCTGGCCCTGGAAACCGGGCGCGGCAACATCGAACTGGTCAAGCTGCTGGCCCTGTGCGAGGAGCTGGAGCTGGACCTGCTGCTGTTGCCGCGCCAGGCTGCGCCGCTGCGTGCGGCCGAGGCGCAAGGCCTTGGCAGCCAGACCGAACTGGGCGCGCGGCTGCAAGCGCTCATGGGCGAAGGCGGCGGCACATGAGCATGCTGCGTTCACTGCGCATCCGCCTCGGCCAGACCGAGGTCGGTTCGCTGTTCGCCCTGGATGACGGGCGCTGCTATTTCCGTTTCGATGATGCCTATGCCTTGCAAGGGCAGGATCGCCCCGTCCTTTCGCAGCTCTACCTGGCCTCCACCGAAGAGCGCACCCGCGCCCAGTTGCTGGACCCCACGCTGGCCGCCAACCGGGGCGATGGTCGTGGCGGATTGCCTCCGTTCTTCCAGAATCTCCTGCCCGAGGGCCAGTTGCGCAAACACCTGATCCAGCGGGCCGGACTGGCCCCGGACGATGAATTTGGTCTGCTGGCCTATTGCGGACGCGATCTGCCGGGCGATGTCTCGGCGCTGGCCGAAGAGCTGGATGAACGCGGTCTCGGCCGCCTGCTGGGCCAGGGCCACGACAGCTACGAGATGAGCTCCGGCCAGTTGCCGGTGCCGGGCGGGGAATCGCTCTCGGGCGTGCAGCCCAAGCTGGCGCTGGTGCGGGAGAGCGGGGGGCGCTACGTCATGCGTTCCAAGGACAGCCAGGGCAGCCATTTCATCGCCAAGCTGCCGGCCACCGACTACCCCAACATGCCGCAGGTGGAGTTTGCCTCGCTGACCCTGGCCGCTGCCGCTGGCGTGCAGACCTGCCGGTTCAGCCTGGAGCCGCTGTCGGCCATCGGCGATCACCTGCCGTTCGGCCTGCGCAACGATGCCAGCCGTTTCCTGCTGGTGCAGCGTTTCGACCGCGACGCACCCACCCCCACCGGGCGCTTGCACATGGAAGATTTCGCCCAGGTCACCGGCACAGCACCCTCGGCCAAGTATGTCGGCACCTATGCGGCCATCGGCGTGGTGCTGCTTGAGCGCAGTACGCGCGGGGCCGACGACGTCTACGAGTTGCTGCGGCGGATCAAGGTCAACGAGCTGCTCGGCAATTTCGACGCGCACCTGAAAAATTTCAGCCTGCTGTATCACACGCCCGAAGCCGCCGCGCTGTCGCCCGCCTATGACATCGTCGCCTATGCGGCTTACGTAGGCGGTGACGGCCATGCGCTGGCCTTCGTGCCGGGGCAGAAGGGCAAGCAATTGCTCACGCCCGCCATCCTGCGCCAGCTCGCCAACCTCTGGCGCCTGCCGGAGCCGCGTTTGCAGGCGGTACTGGTGGAGACGGTCGAGCGCGCCATGACGCAATGGCCGTCGCTCATCGAGAGCCTCCCCTTCACCGACGCCCAGCGCGGCAAACTGCTGGCGCACCTGGAGGCCAACGCCAGCGTAGCCGCCTGGCGCCGCCGCGCTGCGCGCAGGAAGCCTGCCAGCGGGGAGGGCGCATGAGACCTACGCCAACCTTGCCCATGCGCGCAGGCCTGTCGCCCAGCTACCTGTGGCTGCAGCCGGGACCGTGGCGCGACATGCTGTCCTTCCTGGTCGAGCGCTTTACGGCCGTGCCCGAAGCGATCTGGCGCGAGCGCCTGCTGCGCGGGGAAGTACGCAACCAGCATGGTGAAGCATTGCGCCCGGAGTCGCCTTATCGCAGCGGTGATTGCATTTTCTACTATCGTGAATTGCCCGAAGGTGAAGCGCGCATCCCGGTGGAAGAGAAGATCCTGCACCTGGACGACCACCTGCTGGTGGCGGACAAACCGCATTTCCTGCCGGTGATCCCGACCGGCCGCTTCGTGCAGGAGACGCTGCTGGTGCGGCTCAAGAAAGCCACCGGCCTGCAGGACCTGGTCCCCATCCACCGGCTGGACCGGGAGACGGCCGGGGTGATCGTCTTTTCGCATCAGCCGGCCAGCCGGGGCAAGTATCAGTCCATGTTCCAGCAACGCTCCATGTTCAAGGTCTATGAAGCGATTGCACCGCTGCGGCCGGATCTGGCATTGCCACGGGTGCACCGCAGCCGGGTCG
Source organism: Herbaspirillum aquaticum (assembly GCF_002213425.1). Classification (GTDB taxonomy): domain Bacteria; phylum Pseudomonadota; class Gammaproteobacteria; order Burkholderiales; family Burkholderiaceae_D; genus Herbaspirillum; species Herbaspirillum aquaticum. The sequence continues at coordinate 408,392 of NZ_NJGV01000001.1, forward strand.
AAGAGATCCCTGAACAGTTCTTCAAGATGTACGAGGCTGAAGGTGCGCCCAATTCGGAAACCCACATTTCCCTGCTGGAGCAGCGGGGGTCACTGGGCCTCTACCAGCTGGAGCCGGTCACCGGGCGGCGTCACCAGTTGCGGGTGCACATGGCTTCACTGGGCATTCCCATCCTCAACGACCTGTTCTATCCGCACGCCGTGCCCGTGGGCGTGGCCGATGACCTGGACAAGCCTCTCAAACTGCTGGCCCGTTCGCTGTTCTTCATCGATCCGCTCGATGGCAGCGAGCGGCATTTCGTCAGCCAGCGCAGCCTGTAGCCAATGCGCTAACCCAGTTCAGGCGGCCGATTTGAGCTGATGCAGGGAAGCCACCAGGTCGGCAAACCGCTGTCCCTGGATCATGATGTGCTGGCGCAGCACTTCGACGGTGCGTTCCGGGTCGCCGGCGATGATGGCGTCGACCACGGCCTGGTGTTCGTCATAGGACATCTTGAGGCGATCCCGCACCCGCAACTGCAGGCGGCGATACGGCCGCAGGCGGCGGTGCAGGGCCCTGGCCTGCTCGGCCAGGAAGCCATTGTGGCTGCCGGCATAGATGTGGTCGTGGAAGGCCTCGTTGAGGTAGAAGTAGGCATCCGGATCGCAGGCATCGCGCGCCGCCTGGCAGGCCTGGTGTGCCGCCAGCAGCTCGGCATGCTCGGCCGGCGTCATGCGGCGCGCAGCCAGGCGGCCGCACATGGCCTCGAATTCGGCCATCACTTCAAACATCTCGATCAATTGCTGCGGGCCGATCTCGGCCACGATGGCGCCCCGGCGCGGCCGCATCTCGACAATGCCCATCGAAGCCAGCTGGATCAGCGCCTCACGGATAGGCGTGCGGGAGACACCGAACTCCTCGGCCAGCGAGGTTTCATCAAGATGCTGGCCCGGCGCCAGCTTGCCGACGGCGATCAGCTCTTCAATCGATTCGCGCAGGGTTTCAGAACGGGTCTTTGGCGTGTCCATGGTGTGTTGCCTCTAAAACAAGCATTGTAAAGGGAAGGGCTTCCACAGGATTAATGCTTGACAATGTATGCGTTTCGCCTGAAATTGTATACACGATGAGAGCATAAAAACACAGTAGTTCCATCAATTCCTGGAGGAGATACCAGCATGACCACATTTACCCGTCGCCATTTCCTTGGCAGCCTAGCCGCTGCACCGCTTGCCGCCGCCATGCCCGCCGCCTGGGCGCAAACAGGCAGCCTGAAGATTTCCCACCAGTTTCCCGGCGGAACGCTGACCGAAGGCGACTTCCGAGACCGCCTGGTGCGCATGTTCGCCCAGCAGGTGAACGAAAAGACCAAAGGGGCCTTGAAGTTCGAGATCTATCCCGGCTCCTCGCTGATGAAGACCAACGCCCAGTTCTCCGCCCTGCGCAAGGGTGCGCTGGATATGTCGCTGGTGCCGCTGAACTATGCGGGCGGCGAAGTCCCGGAAACCAACATCGGCCTCATGCCCGGCCTGGTGACCTCCTACCAGCAGGGCGCCGCCTGGAAGAATGCCGAAGTGGGCAAGGAACTGGCCCGTATCCTGGGCGAGAAGGGCGTGGTCATCGTCAGCTGGATCTGGCAGGCCGGGGGCGTGGCCTCGCGCGGCAAGCCCATCGTCGATCCGGCCGATGCCAAGGGCATGAAGGTGCGCGGCGGTTCACGCGAGATGGACCTGATCCTGAAAGAAGCTGGCGCCGCCGTGGTGACCCTGCCTTCCAATGAAATCTACGCCGCCATGCAGACCGGCGCGATGGATGCGGCGATGACTTCGTCGACTTCCTTCATGTCCTTCCGCCTGGAGGAGGTGGCCAAGTCCCTCACCACCGGGCGTGACAAGGCCTACTGGTACATGTTCGAACCGCTGATGATGTCCAAGGCCGTCTTCGAGCGCCTGCCCAAGGACCAGCAGGCCGTCATCATGGCCGTGGGTGCCGAGATGGAGCAATTCGCCACCAAGGCCGCCCAGGCCGACGACATCGCCGTAGCCCAGGTCTACCAGAAGGCCGGCGCCAAGGTGGTCGACCTGAACGCCGAGGTCGTCAAGAAGTGGCAGGACATCGCCCGCAATACCGCCTGGAAGGACTTCGCGGCCCGCAATGCCAACTGCGCCAAGCTGCTGGCCCTGGCGGAGAAGACCGTATGAGCCACGGCTTCGAGATGCCCGGCGCGGCGGCCACGCGCCCGGCCGTACCGGCCAGCGCCCCGGTGGCCTGGCTGGCGGCCTTCCTGCAGGGCTACCACCGCGTGGCCGTGTTCCTGGGGATGATTGCGCTCCTGGTCACCTCCTGCATCCTTACCTATTCGGTGCTGGTGCGTTACTTCTTCCATCAGCCCACCGACTGGCAGGATGAAGCATCGGTCTTCATGCTGGTTGGGGTGATCTTCCTGTGCTCGGCTTACGTGCAGTCGCTGCGCGGGCATATCGGCATCGAGGCGCTGGCGGGCTTGCTCTCGCCGCTGGCCAACAAGGTGCGCATGTTCATCGTGGATGTAGTGTCCTTCCTGTTCTGCGCCTTCTTCACCTGGAAGTCGTGGGCGTTGTTCCATGAAGCCTGGGTGGAAGGGCAGACCACGTCGTCGACCTTCGCGCCGCCGCTGTGGATTCCGTATTCGCTCATGGCGTTGGGCATGAGCATGCTGACGCTGCAATTGCTGGTGCAGGTGCTCACCCGCATCACCGGTACCGTTCCCGCTGCGTCGTCGGGAGGTGCGCAATGAGTCCGCTGACCTTGGGTATGCTCTATGGCGTGGTCACCATCCTCGTGATGTGTTCGGGCATGCCGATCGCCTTTGCGCTGGGTGTGGTGGCGACCGGCTTCATGTATTTCTTCATGCCGGAATCGTCGCTGGATACCATCACGCAAAACGTTTATGAAGAAATCGCTTCCATCACGCTGCTGTCGATTCCGCTCTTCATCCTGAAGGGGGCGGCCATCGGCAAATCACCTGCCGGCAAGGACTTGTATTCGGCCATCCACGCCTGGTTGAACAAGGTGCCGGGCGGCCTGGGCATTGCCAACGTGTTTGCCTGCGCGCTGTTTGCGGCCATGGCAGGTTCGTCGCCGGCGACCTGCTCGGCCATCGGTTCGGCGGGCATCCCCGAGATGCGCCGTCGCGGGTACTCGCCCGGGTTTGCTGCGGGCATCATCGCCGCCGGTGGCACGCTGGGCATCCTGCTGCCACCGTCCATCACCATGATTCTCTATGCGGTGGCGGCCGAGCAGTCCTTGGGACGCCTGTTCCTGGCCGGTATCGGGCCGGGCGTGCTACTGGTGATCCTGTTCGCTGGCTATGCCGTCTTCCGGGCGCGCAAGGAATACAAGCTGGCGCATGCGGTCTACACGTCTGGTGGTGTCAAGTCGGCCTACCTGGACGACGAGCATTTCACGTTGGCCCAGAAGGTGGAAATGCTGCCGCGCGTGCTGCCTTTCCTGATCCTGCTGATCGGCGTGATGGTGGCGCTCTATGGCGGCTTGGCGACGCCCTCGGAAACCGCTGGCCTGGGCGCGCTGCTGGCGCTGGTGCTGATCGCGGTGGTCTATCGCATCTACAAACCGAAAGAGATCGCGCCGTTCCTCAGTTCCACCATCAAGGAATCGGGGATGCTGCTGCTCATCATCGGCATGTCGCTGCTGTATTCCTATGTGATGAGCTACCTGCATATCAGCCAGTCGGCGGCGCAGTGGGTGGTGGACCTGCACCTGTCCAAGTGGCTGCTGCTGGCCGTGATCCTGGGCATGGTGATCGTGCTGGGCTTCTTCCTGCCGCCGGTGTCGATCATCCTCATGACCGCCCCGATCATCCTGCCGCCGCTCAAGGCCGCCGGTTTCGACCTGATCTGGTTCGGCATCGTCATGACGGTGGTCATGGAGATGGGGCTGATCCACCCGCCGGTGGGGCTGAACCTGTTCGTGATCAAGAACATTGCACCCGATATCGCACTGGGCGATGTCATCAAGGGTACGATTCCTTTCCTGGCGCTGATGTTTCTCGCGGTCCTGCTCTTGTGCATGTTCCCGGGCATCGCGACCGTATTGCCTGACCTGTTGATGGGAGCCAAGTAAATGAGTAGTAGCGAACGCGTGTGGAATGCGCGCCAGAAGAACCGTGAACAGCGGCTGGCGCGCGCCACCGCCGCATTGGGTAGCCAGTTGCAGGGCAAGATCGCGCCTGCAGCGAAGCTGGCCGACCTGCTCTATGCGGTGCTGGAAAACGGCGACCGGGTCTGTGTCGAGGGCAACAACCAGAAGCAGGCCGACTTCCTGGCCAAGGGCCTGGCCGCGCTCGACCCGGCCCGGGTCAATGGCTTGCACATGTTGTTTTCGGTGCTGGCCTTGCCGGAACATCTGGACGTGTTCGAAAAGGGCATCGCCGACCGGCTCGATTTTTCCTTCTCCGGTCCGCAGGCCGGCCGCCTGGCCAAGCTGGCCTCGGCCGGCAAGCTCAACATCGGTGCCATCCATACCTACCTGGAGCTGTTCGGCCGCTATTTCGTCGACCTGACCCCGCGCGTGGCGCTGGTGGCGGCCCAGGCGGCCGATCGCCACGGCAATCTCTATACCGGGCCCAATACTGAAGATACGCCCGCCATTGCCGAAGCGACGGCCTTCTCCAGCGGCATCGTCATTGCTCAGGTGAACGAAATCGTCGATGAGCTGCCGCGGGTGGATATCCCGGCCGACTGGGTGAGCTTTGCCATCAAGGCGCCCACGCCGCATTACATCGAACCGCTGTTCACGCGCGACCCGGCGCAGATTTCCGAGATCCAGGTGCTCATGGCGATGATGGCCATCAAGGGCATCTATGCCGAATATGGCGTGCAGCGGCTGAACCACGGCATCGGTTTCGATACGGCGGCCATCGAGCTGATCCTGCCGACCTATGCCGAATCACTGGGCCTGCGCGGCAAGATCTGCAAGCACTGGGCGCTCAATCCGCACCCGGCCCTGATTCCTGCCATCGAGGCCGGGTTTGTGGAATCGGTGCATTCCTTTGGCTCCGAGCTGGGCATGGAAGACTACATCCGTGCGCGTCCCGATGTCTTCTTCGTCGGCCCCGATGGCTCCATGCGCAGCAACCGCGCTTTCTCGCAGACGGCCGGGCACTATGGCTGCGACATGTTCATCGGCTCGACCCTGCAGATCGATTTGCAGGGCAATTCCTCCACGGCCACGCTGGGCCGCATTGCCGGTTTCGGCGGCGCGCCCAACATGGGGGCGGACGCCCGTGGCCGCCGCCATGCCAGCGAAGCCTGGCTCAAGGCTGGCCAGCAGGCGCGCGCCGGCCGCAATACCATCCCGCGCGGACAGAAGCTGGTGGTGCAGACGGTAGAAACCTTCCGCGAGCACATGCAGCCGGCTTTCGTCGACAAGCTGGATGCCTGGCAGCTGGCCGAGCAGGCCAAGATGCCGATTCCGCCCGTGATGATCTACGGTGAAGACGTCACCCACATCCTCACCGAAGAGGGCATTGCCAACCTGCTGCTGTGCCGTACCGAAGAGGAGCGCGAGCAGGCCATCCGCGGCGTGGCCGGTTATACCGCCGTGGGCATGGGTCGCGACAAGCGCATGGTGGAAAACCTGCGCGACCGTGGCATCATCCGCCGCGCAGAGGACCTCGGCATCGACAAGCGCATGGCCACCCGCGACCTGCTGGCGGCCAAGAACATGAAAGACCTGGTGCGAGCCTCCGGCGGGTTGTACAACCCGCCCAAGCGCTTCCGCAACTGGTAATTGCTCTGCAACGAAAGCGACACTATGGAAACTTTGACTTTTCGCTTCGAGCACGGCCAGCGCCGTCTCAAGGCCGCGCCTGAACTGGTTGGCGTGGTCAGCTCGGGCAACCTGGAAGTGCTGATCGAGAACGCGCCGCTCAATGGCGCCTGCGCCATCGAGGTCAAGACTGCCGCGCGCGGTTTCGGCACCATCTGGGAAGCCGTGATGACCGACTTCCAGCAACGCTGGCAACTGGCCGATACCCGCATCTCCATCAACGACATGGGCGCCACGCCTGCCGTGGTCAGCCTGCGCCTGGACCAGGCCGTGGAAGCCATGGTGGAGGAGGGCGCATGAGTGCGAGCTATCTGGAAGCCACGGCGCGCGAGCGCATCCTGGCGGTACTCGACGCCGGCAGCTTCAAGGAACTGCTGCCCCCCGCGCAGCGCGTGGTCAGCCCGCACCTGGGCCAGCTCGATGCGCCGGTGTCCTTCGATGATGGCGTCATCATCGGCGAGGGCCTGCTGGGCGGACGCGCCGTGATGGCCGCCGCGCAGGAGGGCGGATTCATGGGCGGGGCCGTGGGCGAGGTGCATGGTGCCAAGCTGGTCGGCCTGCTCAAGCGCGCCATTGCACGGCAAGCGGCTGGCGTGATCCTGCTGCTGGAAACGGGCGGCGTGCGGCTGCATGAAGCCAATGCCGGGCTCATCGCCGTCTCCGAAGTGATGCGCGCGGTGCTGGAAGCCCGTGCCGCCGGCATCCCGGTGATCGTGCTGGTCGGTGGTGCCAATGGCTGTTTCGGCGGCATGGGCATCGTGGCGCGCTGTGCCAATACCGTCATCATGTCCGAGGAAGGGCGGCTGGCCATGTCCGGTCCGGAAGTGATCGAGACTGCCAACGGCGTCGAGGAATTCGATTCGCGCGATCGTGCCCTGGTCTGGCGTACCACCGGTGGCAAGCATCGCTACCTGATCGGCGATTGCCAGCAACTGGTGAGCGACGACATCGATGCCTTCCGCACGGCAGCGATTGCCGCCTTGTCCGCCGTCAGTGATGCGAAGCTCACGCTGGCCGGCCTGGAAGCCGAGCAGGAGATGCTACGCCGTCGCATCGCTACCTTCGGCCATGCCGAGGACCCGATGGACATCTGGGCCGAGCTGGGCGTGGCCCGACCGGAAACGGTGCCGATGCTGGAAGCCGCTGCCTTTACTGCGCTGGCCGAGCCCCTGCGCATTGTCCCCAAGGCCTGAGAGGAATTCATGAACCAGACTGTTACTCCACCCCAGGTCGACTGGCGCGCACTGGCGCAGGACCTGTTCCCGCAGGGCCATGCGATCACCGAGCAGGATCAGTTCCTCTCCGGCACGGCGCAGGTTGATGGCCGTACCGTCACCGTGGTCGGCACCACCGGGCATACGCCCATCGGCATCGAGATCGCCTTGGCCCAGGCCAGCGTGATCTTGCAGACGGTGCGTGAACATCCGGGCCGGCCCATCGTGATCCTGGTCGATACCCAGGGCCAGCGCTTGCGCCACCGCGATGAAATGCTGGGCATCAACAGCTACATGGCGCATCTGGGCAAGTGCGTGGAACTGGCGCGCCGCCAGGGCCATCGTGTGGTCGGCCTGGTCTATGACCAGGCGCTCTCGGGCGGCTTCATCACCAGCGGACTGATCGCCGATGCCTGCTATGCCTTGCCGGAGGCGACCATTCGCGTGATGGGCCTGCCCGCCATGGCACGCATCACCAAGGTGCCCGAGGAGCGGCTCACCGAGCTGGCCAAGAGCAATCCGGTGTTTGCGCCTGGTCCTGAAAATTATTTACGCATGGGCGGCGTTGCCGGGATCTGGAATGGTGAACTGGCCAAGTCGTTGGCCGAGGCGCTCGCCCAGGACCGCAGTGCCGACACCCGTGCGGCCACGGGTCTGGAACGCGGCGGCCGCAAGTGGGCGCAGCGCGTCATCGATGCGGTGGCCAACGATACGCCCTTGAACGGATGAGCATGTCGTCCGCCCCCGCGCTTGCTGGCTCGCGTCATCACCTGCTGTGGCTCAACGAGGCGGGTTGGGCGCGCCTGCTGGCCGGTGGCGGCGATGCACGCCAGCAGGCCACCCTGCAGCATTGGCAGCGCATGCGCTGGCCCCTGATCGTGCGTCGTCGCGACGTCGAGGCCAGTGACGAAGAGATCTGCGTCGGCATTGCCTTGCCGCCCGATCCCCAAGGCAACAAGCCGCGCATCGCATTGCGGGTGAGGGCCGATGACGTGGCATCAAGCCGTGCTCCTTTCCTGCTGCGGGACATCGTCGCGGCGCGTCTGTCCGGCCTGCCCGCCGCCTGGCAGACGGGGCTCACGGAGTTGCAGGAACATATGGCGCGCGCTGGTATTGCGCTCTCGGTGTTCGGTTCACTGGCTTGGCAGGCAGTGACCGCGCAAGCCTATCTGCGCAGCAGTTCCGACATCGACCTGCTGTTCCAGCCACGCAGCCAGTCCCAGCTGGAAGCCGGCGTGCGGCTGCTGGCCTGGCAGGCCATGTTCCTGCCGCTGGATGGCGAAATCGTGTTTCCCGACGGGGCTGCCGTGTCGTGGAAGGAATGGCGACAAGTTGCCGTGCTGGGCAGCCATCCCGAAGGCCAGGTACTGGTCAAGCGGCCCGCCAGCGTGGCGCTCGAACGTGTGGGCTTGCTGCGCGCCAGCCTGCCGCAGGAGCAGACGTGCGACGCCTGATGCAGCATCCCGATACGCTGGACCGGCCGCTGCACCCGATGCAGAAGCGCCGCGCTGACCGCGAGAACCTGGTCTTCTGCCGCCAGCTCGCGCGACTGGCGGTGCGCAGCCTGTATCAGGAGCTGGTGCTCTACCCCAAGCCGGGCCTGGTCTCGCGCGTGGACAACGGCAGCCACACCGACATGACGGCACAGACTTTCCTGCGCAGCCTGTTCGCGCTGCGCCATTACTTTTTCCAGATTGCTGTCGCAGGCCTGGAAGGAGCTTCCTTCCCCACCCTGCAGAGCTTGGCGATTGGCGCCGAGCAGCGCATGCTGCGCGCAACGGGCGGTATCAACACGCATCGCGGTGCCATCTTCGCGCTGGGCATGCTGTGCGCGGCCATGGGATATGCGCGGGGCCGTCACATGCCACTGCAAGCGGCCACCCTCCGTGCCACCTTGCTGATCCAGTGGGGCGATGCGCTGGCTCGCCATAGCGCTGCGGCGCTGCCCGGCGGCCAGCACAGCCATGGCCAGCGCGTGGCCGCCGTACATGCCGTGGGCGGGGCGCGCGAAGAGGGCGCGCTGGGCTTTCCAGCGGTGTTCGAGGTGGCCTTGCCGCAATTGCAGGCCACGCTTGCGGCCGGACGCGATCTCCATCACGCCCGTATCGATGCGCTCTTCGCGCTGATGGCGCATCTCAGCGATACCAACGTCTATCATCGCGGCGGAGCCGAAGGCGCGGCCCTGGTCCGCAGCCGCAGCGCCGCGTTCCTGGCGGCCGGCGGCACTGCGTTGCCCGATTGGGAGGCCCAGGCGCTGGACTGCCATCGCGAGTTCGTCGCGCGTCGCCTGTCGCCGGGCGGTGCGGCCGATCTGCTGGCAGCGGCCTGCCTGGTCCATGAGGCCGTCTACCTATGAGTCTGCGCCTGGCTATCCTGTGTCCGGGGCAGGGCGCGCAGCATGCGGGCATGTTCGACCTGCTGCGCAATGATCCGCTGGCCAGCACCTTCCTGACCCAAAGCGGGCTGTCGTCGCATCTGCAAGCACCGATGGAAACGGTTCTCAGCGATCCGGCCCAGCTGTTTGCCAATCGCAATGCCCAACCGCTGATCGTCGCGGCGCAATTGGCCGCCTGGCAGGCGTTGCGCGAGCCGTTGGCAGACTTGGCCGGCGCACCTTTGGTGGTGGCGGGCTACAGCGTTGGCGAACTGGCCGCCTATGCGGTGGCCGGGGTCATCGATCCTGTGGAGAGTGTCGCGCTGGCCGCACGGCGCGCCACCGCCATGACCGAGGCGGCCAGCGTACAACCGGCACAAGGCTTGATGTCCATTGGTGGACTGCCGCTGTCTGTTGCGCAGCAATGCCTGGTCAATCACGCTGCCTACGTGGCCATCGTCACGGGTGAAGATACCCTCATCGCCGGTGGGGCCGGGACCGCCTTGCAAGCCGCTGCCGATGAGCTTGCCGCCGCTGGCGCGCGGACTTCTGCCTTGCCCGTCGGGCTGGCCTCGCACACCCCGTTGATGCAGGCCGCGACGGGCATCTTTGCGGCAGAGCTTGCCGCACTCCAGCTGGGCTCACCCGGTCCGGCCTTGCTGGCGGGCGTCACCGGCCAGGCGATTACCGATGCCGCGCAAGCGCAGGCGCTGCTGGTGCGCCAGCTGGTGGAGCCCATTCAGTGGGCCGGCTGCATGGATGCCATGGCCGAACGCGGCGTGACGGTTGCGCTGGAACTGGGCCCCGGGGCAGCCTTGTCGCGCATGCTGCGCGAACGGCATCCACAGATCGCCTGCCGTTCGCTGGCGGACTTCCGCACGATTTCGGGCGCGCTGGCGTGGCTGGGGCGGCAAACTGACTGAATCGCGCGGCGGTACGCCCGCGGCTGGCATCTGCGCGATGCCGGTGCTATCGTGATATGAAGACTTCTTCCAGCGCCCGCGCCCCTGTCGGATCCGGCTGACAGTGCAACCCGCTTTGTGCATGCCTGTGCCTGCAGGCGCGAACCAATGAGCGATCCCTCAGTCGCATCTTGAAGCAGTGCCCATGTTCAACCCGACCAGGAGGCCCCAAGATGAAAGTCGATGTGTACAAGCGCCCGGACGGCGAAGGTTTGTTTTCCTACCTCGTCCTGCCCCATGAAAAGCCGCTGCCGGAAGAGGTGACCAATACCGACTGGCAGCTCCACGAGCGGGATGTGGACTTCGAGCGCGACGGCAAGCGGCATTTCACGCTGGAGGCAGAGGATGCTTTCATGCAGATCGGCGAGAAAGGCTATGCCATCACCCATCTGGACCAACGCAGCGGGGACGGCGCGGCCTGAGACCGCCTGCCCATCCGCAGAGGAGACCATCATGCCCACCGAACAAGTAGGCGATTACGAAGTGGAATACGCGGGCGTCCGCCTCATTGGCGGCGACGAATGGGTGGCCCAGGTAGCCATCTTCGGCCATTCCACCAATCCCATGCACCGCAACCCGGTATTCCCGGTGCAGCGCGTGCTGCCCGACCAGACCTTTGCAGATGAAAAGGCGGCCGAGGAGGGCGCACGGCAGGCCGCGCATGACATGCTGGAGAAGCAGGCGGCGCGACACTGACTGCCGTTTTCCGCTGAAGAAGCCCGATCCGCCTGGTGGCGCATCGGGCTTCTTCACATTGGACGCTCATGGCATGAAATTCGCATACTGAAGACGATAGCGGCTTTCAGGCGACAGGCTGTCCACTCAGCCTATTCTGCAGTTTCGCAATAGAATGGCGTTGATTGCATTTTCGTTCACCTCTTCCTTTTCCTCGTCTGGCCAGGTCCCCTCATGAAACCCCCTCTGCTCGTCCTGATTCATCTTTCCGAAGAAAGCACCGCCACCATCGCCGCCCACTACGACATCCTCTACGCGCCGGATCGCCAGCGCCGTGACGCGATGATCGCCGGCCCGGCCAAGAAGGTGGCCGTGGTACTGACCAACGGTTCCACCGGGCTGACCGCCGATGAAATGCGTGCCTTGCCGCATCTGCAGCTGGTCTGCGCCCTCGGCGCCGGCTTTGAAAACATCGACGCCGCCCATGCCAAGGCGCATGGCATCGAGATCGCCACCGGTGCCGGCACCAACGAGGATTGCGTGGCCGACCATACCCTGGGCCTGCTGCTGGCCATCCTGCGCAACATCCCGGTGCTGGACCGCTACACCCGCGACGGCGGCTGGCGCGAGACCATCCCCCTGCAACCGCAGCTGGCCGGCAAGCGCGTGGGCATCGTCGGCATGGGCAATATCGGCAAGAAGATCGCCCGCCGCGCCGCCGCCTTCGACGCCGAGATCGCCTACTGCAACCGCAAGAAGCGCGACGACGTCGATTTCCACTACTTCCCCGACGTGGCCCAACTGGCCGGCTGGGCCGACTGCCTGATCGTGGCAGCCCCGGGCGGTGCGCAGACCCATCACCTCATCAATGCGCGCGTGCTGGAAGAACTCGGTCCCAAGGGTTATCTGGTCAACATCGGCCGCGGCAGCATCGTCGATACCGAAGCCCTGGCCGCGGCCTTGTCGGCCGGACGCCTGGCCGGTGCCGGCCTGGATGTCTACGAGGGTGAACCCAAGCCGCCGGCGGCCCTGGTCGGTCTGCCCAATGTGGTACTGACGCCGCACATCGCCGGCTGGTCGCCGGAAGCCATCAGTGCCTCCGTGCGCCAGTTCCTGCGCAATTGCGAGGAGCATTTCGCCGCAGCCGAGCCGGTGGTGCGGGCCTGAGCGGGCCGCCGTGGGACCGCTGACGCGAGTTTTTTTGCCATAGCCGGGCCGGCTGGCCGATAATGTCGGCCGCGGCCGGTGCGCTTTCCTCCACGAAAGCCGCCCGGCCGGTTGCCTGCGCGCGCTCGGGGGAGCGTGCTGGCGGCCGGCGCCGCAGTCTCATTTCATTCCAAGATCAACCCATCGCCATCACACTACAGAGAGAGCCACGCACCATGGATCTGCCATCTCACCAACTCACCATGACGGTCCTGATGACCCCGGACATGGCCAACTTCGCCGGCAACGTGCACGGGGGCACCATCTTGAAGCTGCTTGACCAGGTGGCCTACGCCTGCGGCAGCCGCTATGCAGGCCAATACGTGGTGACCCTGTCGGTGGACCAGGTGATGTTCCGCCAGCCCATCCACGTGGGCGAGCTGGTGACCTTCCTGGCCAGCGTCAACCATACCGGCAAGTCGTCCATGGAAATCGGCATCAAGGTGGTCGCCGAGAATATCCGCACCCAGGAAACGCGCCACGTCAACAGCTGCTTCTTCACCATGGTGGCCGTGGACGACCAGCGCAAGCCGATCCCGGTGCCGCCGCTGCGTCCCTTCTCGCAGGAAGAAAAGCGCCGCTTCGACGCCGCCGTGATCCGCAAGTCGTTGCGCCAGGAACTGGCGCGCCGCTACGAGGAAGTCAAGCCGGGTAATGACAAGGCCAGCTGAGGCCAGCCGTCGGGACTGCCCAAAGCAAAAGGGGGATGCGCGATGGCGCATCCCCCTTTTTTTACGTCGGTCCGGCCGGCGATCAATCCAGTGTCACCACGACCGATCCCAGCACGCCCAGGTTGGCATGCATGGTCTGTCCGGCCTGTATCGGCATGGGGACGATGGTCGAGCCGCTGGCCACCAGTTGGCCGGCGGCCAGCGTCAGCCCGTGCTCGCGCAGTTCATTGGCCAGCCAGGTCAGGGCCACGCGCGGGTCTCCCAGCACTTGGGCACCACTGCCGGCGCGTTCTTCACCCCCCTCGATGCGGCCCGAGGTGGCCAGCGTGGACAGGTCCAGGCTGAGCCAGTCGACGCTGGCCGGGGCGCCCAGCACGAACTGGTCGGCACAGCAGTTGTCGGCGATCAGTTGCGCCGCGCCGACCTGGCGGAACAGGTCGTAACGGGTATCAGGAATCTCGATGCCAGGATGGATCGCCGCCACGGCCGCCAGCACCTCGTCCTGCGTGTAGGGCGTGCTGCGCGGGGCCAGCGTGCTGCCCATGCGGAAGACCACCTCCACCTCGGCCACCCGCATCAGGTTGTCGCCCAGGGTAATGTGCGCGCCGCTGCGGTGCACGCGTTCTGCCAGCAGGCGGCCTGCCAGCGGCGCATCGACGTTGAGCATCTGCTGTCCGCCAGGGCCGGTGGCGGCGATCTTCCAGCCGGCCAGCGGCGCGAAGCTGCGCGCTTCCAGGCGGCGCTGGATGTCATAGGCCTGGCGGCGGTCGGCCGGCTGCAGCTGCGGCGGCAACTGCGCGATGCGGCGGTTGTGCGCCCAGCAGTCCCACAGCAGGTCGGCCGCTTCCTGGCATTGTGTATCGGTCAGCACCAAGGTTTCCCCCTACAAAGATGATCTGGTTCAGGCGCTCAAGGGACCCAGTGCGCCGATGGCGATGGTCAGCAGTCCCAGGCACAGGTTGATGCCCACCAGCATGCGCACCTGGCGCAGCGCGCGCGAGGCGCGGTCCCAGTCCTGCTGGGCGGCCGCGAGCTTGAGGCGGCGGAAGGGCGCAAAGAAGATATGGGCGAAGATCAGCATCATCACCACGCCGATGCCGGTCATGGCGTGGACATACGGCGGCAGCTTGGCAGCGCCGGCTCCCATCACGGCCATCATGTGCAGGCCGCTGCCCAGCACCAGCGCGATGGCCACCCACACCCAGATGAAGAAATTGGCCAGCACGGCCGCCATCAGGGTCAGCCGCTGCTCGGGATGCAGCACCCCCAAGGCGGGCCGCAGGGCCATGTGGGCGAAGAACATGCCGCCGACCCAGAGGGTCAGGCCCAGCAGATGGAAGAATTTGGCAAACAGCATGGCGCTCCCGTCAGGAAAGTTCATATTCAGCTTTCGCCGCATTGTCGCATGAGTGGGAACACGGCGTATCGTCTGCCGAGCTAAAACGCCAGCTTGTGGTAATGTCTTGCCGAAACTCCAGCATCACCATTCATCGGGCGCTTGCTTGCGCCGCCATCCGGGGGGACGGTTTCACCATGTCGAACACCAGCAGCACCAGGACCACCAGCACTTCCAGTACCACCATCGGCGCCATTTACCTGTATCCCATCAAGTCTTGCGGCGGACTGTCCTTGCCCCGTGCCGAGATCGGTCCGCTGGGCCTGGCCCTGGACCGCCACTGGATGCTGGTCAACCGCCAGGGCCAGTTCCTGAGCCAGCGCACCCATCCGCAGATGGCCTGCATCACGCCCGCCTTCGAGGGCGAGGCGCTGGTAGTGCGCGCGCCGGGCATGCCTGCCCTGGAATTGGCCGCTGCCGGCCAGGACGGTGCCACACTCGCTGTGCAGGTCTGGGACAGCCGCCTGGAAGCGCTGGACCAGGGTGAGCAGGCGCGGGCATGGTTCTCGCATTACCTGCAGGAAGACGCCCGGCTGGTCCGTTTCAACCCGGCCGTGACGCGCACCTGCAGTACCCGCTGGACGGGCGACCACCGCGCCACGACGCAGTTCTCCGATGGCTACCCGCTGCTGGTGATCGGCCAGGCCTCGCTGGATGAACTCAACGCTCGTCTTGCGGCCAAGGGCGCACCGATCCTGCCCATGGATCGCTTCCGCCCTAACCTGGTGATCGCCGGTTGGGAGGCCTATGAAGAAGACTTCATCGATACCCTGCGCCTGGGCAGCGGCGCGGATGCCGTGGCGTTGAAGCTGGTGAAGCCTTGTGCCAGGTGCCCCATCCCCGGCGTCGACCAGCGCACCGGCCAGCGCGATCCGCAGTGGCCCGATGAACCGCTGGACACCCTGGCCACCTATCGCGCCAATGCCCGGGTGGGTGGCGGCCTCACTTTCGGCCAGAACGCCATCGTCATCGGCGGCGAGGGCGGCGTGATCGAGACCGGGCAGCCGGTCCAATGGGAACTGAATTTCTGAGAGCGTCCACCAGGGCGCCGTCAAGCGACATCCATGCAACATCAAGCCACACGCCACTCGTACTGCGGCAAGGAAGAAGATGATCAAGGCATTACGTAGACCGCTCCTGTTGACCCTGGCCCTGCTGGGCGCGGTCGGGAGTTTCATGATGGGGAGCGCCAGTGCCGAGCCCCGCACCGTGTTGATCGGCCTGGCCGCACCCATGAGCGGGCTCTCCGGCAGTACCGGGGTGGCCCTGGAGCGCGCGGCCCAGCTGGCGGTGGATGACCTCAACAGCGGCAAGCCCGTCATTGCCGGCGAGCCGGTACTCTTCAAGTTGCTGGCCCAGGACGACCGCGCCGACCCGCGCACCGGCGAGCTGATCGCCGACTACTTCGTCAAGAGCCGTGTGGCTGCCGTGGTCGGCCACTGGAACAGCGGAGTGGGCATTCCTGCTGCGCGCATCTATGCCGCTGCCGGCATCCCCCACGTGGCGCCCGCCGTCACGGCACCCGCCTACACGCAGCAGGGTGATGCCAGCGCCTTTCGTATCGTGCCGCACGATGGCGAGGGGGCGCTGCTGACGGCCGACTACGTGGTGCGCGACCTCAAGGCCGGCAACATCGCGGTCATCGATGACAGTACCGTGTTCGGCACCACCTATGCCGATGAATTCGTCAAGTCGGTCAAGGCCTTGCAGGGCAGGGTGGGGGCACGCTATACGGTCAGCAGCAAGACCTCGGACTTCAACAGCATCCTGCGAGCGATTCGCGACAACGATCCGGACGTGGTGTTCTTCGCCGGACTCGATGCCCAGGCCGCACAACTGGTGCAGGACATGCGGCGCCTGCAGGTCCGGGCGCGTCTGGTGGGCATCGGCGGTGTGGTCGGGCCGACCTTTCTCAAGCTGGCCGGTGCGGCAGGCGAGGGCGTGAGTGTCGTCGAGCCGGGCCTGCCTTCCTACAAGGGTCCGCAATGGACCCATTTCGAGCAGGCCTGGAAAGCGCGCTACCGTGAGGACATCTATCTCTACGCCCCCTTTGCCTACGACGCCGTGCGCGTGATCGCCGCCGCCATGCGCGAGGCCGATTCCGTGGATGCGGCCAAGGTCACGGCCAGCCTGCACCGGATCCGCTACAAGGGGATCTCCGGCAATATCGCCTTCGATGCGCAAGGCAACCTGCGTGATCCGGTCTTCACCCTCTACCAGGTCAGCCAGGGGCGCTGGCGCGTCATCCGCAGCATGGGCCATTCCGAGAAGAACTGAGGGCGCCCAAAAAACAATGCCGCCCGGCGTGAACCGGGCGGCATCGAATGGCAACGGCAGGTTTGCCTGCAGTGTGCTTACTTCTTGGGGCGGCCCACCTTCAGCGGGGTCAGGCTGCCGAGGATGTCCTTCAATTCGGTGATCTTCAGGTTCTTGATCAGCGACACGCCGATACGCAGCAGGTCGCTCTTCTTGATTTCCACGCCAGCCTTCAGGCAGGTCTTCTTGACCTGGGCCAGCACGGCGTATTCGTTCTCGGGCATGGTGAAGCTGTCGCGCACCTGCTTGACCTTCTTGGCCTTGGGGGCTTTCTCGACTTTTTCTACCTTCTCGGCCTTGACCGGCTTGTCAGTCTTCTCCGGCTTTGCGACTTTCTCGACCTTCTTGTCGGCTGCCGGTGCGGCGGCGGGCTTGGCGGCTGCACGGGTGGCAGGCTTGACGGCAGGTTTCTTCACCGCGGCGGGCTTGGGGGCTGCCGCCTTGGCGACAGGTTTCTTCGTTTCGGTTGCTGCTGCGGCTTGAACTCTGGTGGCCATGAACGCTCCTCTGAAAATTGATATAAACAATATATATTTTTTGCGCCTTTGCCGCAACATTCCTGCCGCCTGGCAACGATTTCATCGTCACTTTTCGTGTCTGCAAACGTTTTCAGGGATGGTCGGTGACCACAGCATACGCGTGTGGCCGCAGGTTGCGGCGAATTACCATGTCCCGGGCGAAATGAACTTCTCCAGATTCATGGCCGCGATGCTAGCAAGTCCAGGTTAAAACTCTGTGACAAAGGTCAAAACAATTTATACGAAGCGCCACGTCCAAAAAAAAAGCAGCCCGGCCTTGCGGACGGACTGCAATCAACAACGCTCTCTACCGGGGACTTACATGATGCTGTTGGCCACTGCTGGCAATTTGTCGCTGGCGACCGGCGTGCCGGCCGGCTGGTTGCCGGCAGCGGTCTTCAATGGGGTGACGGTCGCCGGGCCCTTGGGCTGGGCGGCTTGCGCCAGATCGTTCTGGCTGGTGAACTCCTGCAGGAACTGGGCGAAGCCGGTACCGACTTCCTTGTGCTTGAAGCCCATGGCCACGGCCGCCTTCAGGTAGCCCAGCTTGGAGCCGCAGTCGAAACGCTGGCCTTCGTAGCGATAGGCCAGGATCTGTTCCTGTTCCAGCAGGGCCGAGATGGCATCGGTCAGCTGGATCTCGCCACCGGCACCGGTACCGATATTTTCCAGGCGTTCAAAAATGGCCGGTGTCAGCACATAGCGGCCCACGACCGCCAGGGTCGACGGCGCCTCTTCCGGGGACGGCTTTTCGACGATGCCGCTGAGCAGCTCGGTACGCTCGCCATGCGCGGTGCCGCTGACGATGCCGTACTGGCGGGTTTCCGGACGTGGTACGTCCTGCACGGCCAGGAGGCTCTTGCCTTCGCGCTCGTAGAGTTCGGTCATCTGTGCCATCACGTTCTTCTGGCCGGGTGCGGCATCCATGAAGTCGTCAGCCAGCAGGACGGCGAAGGGCTCATCGCCCACGAGCGGCTTGGCCAGCAGCACGGCATGGCCCAGGCCCAGGGGTTCGGCCTGGCGCACGTAGACGCAGTTGATGTGCTTGGGAATGACGTTGCGAATGGTTTCCAGCAGCTTTACCTTGCCGGCGGCTTCCAGTTCGGATTCCAGTTCGTAGGCTTTGTCGAAGTGGTCTTCGATGGCGCGCTTGTTGCGGCCGGTGATGAAAATCATCTCGGTGATGCCCGCTTCCACGGCTTCTTCGACAGCGTACTGGATCAGCGGCTTGTCGACGATGGGCAGCATTTCCTTGGGCTGTGCCTTGGTGGCGGGAAGGAAGCGGCTGCCGAGGCCAGCGACGGGGAAAACGGCTTTGGTGATTTTTTTCATGGTAAGTCCAGGTTTGGTTGAGTGAAGGGCGTGACACCCTCATGCACACAATGCAGGCTCGCTCGCGCTCCTCACGCCTGTCTCTTGTTCTTGATCATCTTCATCTGCAAAAACGCGCGGCACCCCTGGAACAGGGGAGCCACACCGGGAAATGCGTGGCTCAGCGCATGCGCAACCGTTTCCAGCAGCGAGGTGCGCGGCTGGCGGCGCGGTTCTTGTGCCACCGGCCGGGCCGGTTCATCCACCAGCTCGATACGCTGCGGCAGGCTGCCTTCGTTGAGCTGCTCCAGCACCGAAGCCAGTTGCGGTGCCTTCACTGCAATCTGGTGCAGCATGTCGGCCGATTCGCGGGCATAGCGCGCATAGTGTTCCGCCAGGTCGGCCCCATCGGCGGCTTGCGGCGCAGGCGCGAACGCATTGAGCGCGAAGGCATTGGCGAAAACGGGCGACGGGCGGGCACTGGTTTGAATGGCGGACATGATCGGCGGCTCTCTCAACATATCGGGCTGGCAAATGCGCTTATTGGTATTGGCTTGGGGCTGGGTGCCGCAAACGATTGCATGCTGCACTGCGCCTATGGGAAGCAAGAGTAAAAAAACTCTCGCTTCCTCTCTATAGGAATGCCGCCTTTTGCTGTGTAGGAAAAGAGGAAGCTTGGTCTGCATCTACCCCGCCGACCCCCGCGACGATGTAACCGCATCCCCGTACAGGCTCGACAGCCGTACATGGCGGGCTTGTCCTACAGGGGAATGGGCCGCTGTCCGATACCTCTCCCGGACTGGTTTTTCTATGATCACCTCATCTGTTGCGCCGAGCGCTTGCAGAGAAGAGGAAGCCGCCCGGCGGATTCCGACATCAACCCAAGAACGACAGAACGATTGAAAGGGAACATCATGGAACACGGACTCATCGCATGGCTGATCATTGGTGCCGTCGCCGGCTGGCTGGCCGGTGTGCTGGTCAAGGGCGGCGGCTTCGGCTTGCTGGCGGACATCTTGATCGGTATCGTCGGTGCCGTCATCGGCGGCTGGCTGGCGGGCCTGTTGGGCATCGCCGTGGGTGGCGGCATCCTGGCCTCCATCGTCACGGCCACCCTGGGCGCCATCGTCTTGCTGGTGATCGTGCGTGCCTTCCGGCGTGCCTGACCAGGCCCACACGCGGCCGGGGATACCCCGGCCGGCGTGAAGCTCCAATGAATGCGTCCGTGCCTGCGCCCGGGCGCGTTTTGCTTTGCGCAATCATGCTTCATGCGGCAGCGGCAAATGGCCGGGATCTCGGCCCGCCAAGCGCAAAAATTGTGATCTGCGGCAAGACTCCTGCAAGAATGTTCATATCGATGTTGCAGCGCGCCATCCCCGCGTTACAATAGTCGTGACGTTAGTAAAAGATTAAGTTGCGAAGGGGCGCACCCCTGGCCTGCGCCTTCGATTCCTCAGGTATTCCTTCATCCAGAAAAAACATCATGAGTAGCGTCAATCCCCTTGCCGGCAAGCGTGCCGCGCCTTCCGCCCTGGTGAACCTGCCGGTGCTGCTGTCGAACTACTACAGCCTGCGTCCTGATGTGGCCGAGGCGGGCCATCGGGTGGCCTTCGGCACTTCCGGCCATCGAGGCAACGCCAATGCCCACAGTTTCAATGAATGGCATGTGCTGGCCATCACCCAGGCCATCTGCGATTACCGCAAGGAGCAGGGCTTCAAGGGGCCGCTGTTCCTGGGCATCGATACCCACGCCTTGTCGGAACCGGCCTGGCACAGCGCGCTGGAGGTACTGGCGGCCAACGAGGTGGTGACCATGCTGGCCGAGGGCAGCCCTTATGCGCCCACGCCGGCCGTCTCGCATGCCATCCTTTCCCACAATCGCGTGCACCGCGACAAGCTGGCCGACGGCATCGTGGTCACGCCTTCGCACAATCCGCCCGACAACGGCGGCTTCAAGTACAACATGCCCAATGGCGGCCCGTCGGACTCCAACGTCACCAGCTGGATCGAGAAGCGCGCCAATGGCTATCTGGAGCACAAGCTCGAAGGCGTGCGCCGCATCAGCTTCGAGAAGGCGCTCAAGGCCGACACCACGCGTCGCTACGACTATCTGGACAACTACGTTGGCGACCTGCCCAACATCATTGACCTGGGCGCCATTTCGGCGGCCAACGTGAAGATCGGCGTGGACCCGTTGGGCGGTGCCGGCTTGCATTACTGGTCGGCGATCGCCGATCGCTACAAGCTCAACCTGGAAGTGGTCAACACCGATGTGGATGCCAGTTTCCGCTTTGTGCCGCTGGACTGGGACGCGCAGATCCGCATGGATCCCTCCTCGCCTCATGCCATGAGCGAGCTGATCGCCCTGAAGGACCGCTTCGACGTGGCCATGGCCTGCGATACCGACCATGACCGCCATGGCATCGTCGCCAAGAGCACCGGGCTGCTGCCGGCCAATGACTATCTGTCGGTGGCGGTGTATTACCTGTTCCGCCATCGCCCCGCCTGGCGCGCCGATGCGGCCGTGGGCAAGACCCTGGTGTCGAGCCAGATGATCAATCGCGTGGCCAACCACCTGGGCCGCAAGCTGCTGGAAATGCCGGTGGGCTTCAAGTGGTTCGTCGACGGCCTGTATGACGGCAGCCTGGCCTTCGGCTGCGAGGAAAGCGCCGGCGCTTCCTTCGTGCGTTTCGATGGCCAGCCCTGGAGCACCGACAAGGACGGCATCACCGCCGCCTTGCTGGCCGCCGAGATGACTGCCCGCACCGGCAGCGACCCCGGCCAGATCTACCAGGACCTGACCCGGCAACTGGGTGCACCCGTCAATGGCCGCAAGGAAGCGGCTGCCACACCGGAGCAGAAGGCGCGCCTGTCCAAGCTCTCGCCTGAGGACGTGAGTTCCACCGAACTGGCCGGTGAAACCATCCGCGAAGTCATGACCACCGCGCCTGCCAATGGCAAGGCCTTTGGTGGCCTGAAGATCGTCACCGACAATGGCTGGTTTGCCGCGCGCCCGTCGGGCACCGAGAGCATCTACAAGATCTACGGTGAAAGCTTCCGCGATGAGGCGCATCTGGAGCGCATCTTCGCCGAGGCACAAGAGATCGTGACGCGTGCGCTGAAGTCGAGCTGAAGCGCCGCTGTCCTCTGTCCTCTGCGTGGAGAACGCCGCCGCCCTTTGGGTTGGCGGCGTTTTTTTCGTGAGTTCCTACAGGCGAATGGGCCGATGTCTGGCTGAGGACAGGGCAGGGGCTTCTTAAGATGGTGCATCGATCCAATTTCGCCAGGAGGACTGCCATGGAACCGTCTCAGCAGGATCCCCTATCGTCTCGGCGTCCGCCGCCGCCTGCTTCGCAGGCAGCCTTGCTGCGTCCGCCCGGCATTCCCGGCGGCTCCCAAGCCAGTCCCGCGCCCGACCACATCGTGGCCGACCCCGGCCATGTGGTGGAGCCGGATGGGACCGAGGATCCCCTGGCCAATGCCGATGACGGCCTGCTGCCCCAGCCGGGCCAGCCCGCACCCCAACCTTCACCCCCTCAGGAGAACGCCATGCACAAGCCCCAGGACACCCCGCCGGTAGAAGTCCCGCCCCTGGATCCCACCCCGCCGCAGGATCCCATCCCGCATCAGAACCCGATGGCTGGCCAGCGCTGAGGCGCGCGGCTTTCCATTGAACCCGATTGCCATCCCGCAGGAGGCCCGTTTGAACCAGTCCTTGCATACCCCGCAGGAAATACCGCCCGTCAACGAACCCAACATGCCGCCGCCAACGCTGCCCGAAGATGAACCGGTGCCGGTGGAGGATCCGCCGGCCAATCCTGTGCCGACGGACAAGCCGCTGCGGATGTAAGGAGGTTGCGGCCCCGCAGGCTTGCCTTGCCTGATGGCTACATGCCCAGCCCATGCTGCGCGTGTAGCCATTTTCTTCATCTCTGAAAAACTGCCTTTTCTTGCCGCCCGCATTTCTCGTGGCCCAGCGCCGCGCTGCCAGCTTTTTCCTTCATTTCAGCATCAAACCAGCCTTCTCCAGCGCGGGTTCGGCCGGAAAACCTCGCCCCAATCTCCTCTGCTGATTGAGACTTTTCAGGTTCAACTCCGCTTGCATTTGTGGAACCATTCGGTTTTTTTGGCCGCAGTAGGTCGATGGAGCCAGTCCCGCCCGGGCCTCCATCCCGCTGTGGTCGAACAAGGAGTGGCGCCGTGTTCCCCTATCCCCCGCAGCCTTCCGGTTTTCCGCCCGCGCGCCGTCCTGTGGTGCAGGCGGCGCTGCCTCTTTTCGTGCTGGTGCGGCATGGGGCCGGCAGCGCCTGGCCGCAGCAGGTCTTGTGCGAACCCGTGACCAGCGGGGAGGCCGCAGGCACCGATGCCATGGTGCTCTATTTTTCTCCCCTGGAAGCCAGTATCGACGCGCTCTGGCAGGACTTGCCGCCGGAGCGCTACCAGGTTCTCCCGGTCTCGGCCTTTACGCCCGATGACCTGCTGAGGCGCCACCACGGACGCCTGCCGGTCTGCCTGCACCTGGCCTGGGGCGCGCAGGACGGCTGCCTGGCGGTACGCGCGCAGGGCGGTCCGGTGCGGATTTCGTCGGCCAGCGTGGCCCAGGTGTCTGCAATGACGGACACCATCCCGTTGGCCATCAGCCACGCCGAACTGGCCGGCTATGCCCGGCTCTGGGAGGATGCCGGGCTCTTCGCCCATAGCGAGACCCATGCCCGCCTGCTGGCCTTGTCCCCGCAAGAACGCCATCGCCACGCCGAGCGCGCCCTGATGCGCATACCGGGCAAGGCGCTCCCCGGGCAACAGATCAACCAGCTGGCGCTGTACGACGCTGAATCGGCGCAATGGCACTTCATCGCGCTGGATCTGCTTGCCGGGCAGAACTGACTTCCTGCCGTGCATTGAGAGTTTTCTGATATTCACGGCCTGCTCCTTCTGCAACCATGTCTGACAAGTGTGTCGCCACGCCGCCGTCCTGACCCGTCGTCCGTAGAAGGAGCTCTCCATGATTCGCTTCCTTGCCGTTGCCTCTGCCTGGAAAGCAAGCGCATTGCGCTGCCTGCCGCTGGTGCTGCTCTTTGTCTGCTTCGCGGCACTGCCGGGTTCACCCGAGCCGCCGGACGAGGTGCTGGACAGCTGCCTGGCGGTTGACCGGATTCCCCTGAGTGCGGTCAGCATTGATCCCGTGGCGGGGCGGGTGGAGGTTATGGAAGGCGGTCCCGCTTCACCTTACCGCCTCTATCTGCCAGATGGCGACAACCGCACTCTGCGTATCGGCTATGCCAGCGGCAAGCCGCCCGGCCGTGATTACCTCTTCGTGAACTCGCACCGCGGCTACCTCGACCGTGCCATCGGCCTGGCGCCGGACGCCCCAGCCCGGCTGGAGCGCCCCCAAAAAGCCTCCTTTGCCATGCTGGGCTACCTGGGCGAGCGCTACCTCTGCCTGATGGAAATGCACGGGCAGGGCAGCCGCAACCGGAAACGCTCGGCCTATGTGGCCCGCATTCCCATGCGCATGGGCGTGGAAATGAGCCTCTACTACAAGCTGGCGGCTTTGCCGGCCTCGCCGCAGCTGCCTGCTTTGCCATCCCCTTCGTCCTCTTCGCCGGCGCCGGCCGCGTTGCCACGCTGAGGGCGCTTGAGGCTGACTGCCTTTCATACGTGATAATGCAGGTTGCCCAAGCCTGCCCCCAGCTTTATACTTCGCCCCTTAGCATTGCTTCTGGTATCCCGTGCGCAGCCGCGCCCGGGATTGAAACGGGAAGCCGGTGCGGCCGGTGCCACAGCATCGTGCCAAAGCCGGCGCTGCCCCCGCAACGGTAAGCGAGGAAGGACACGCACTACGCCACTGTGCCCCGCGCATGGGAAGGCGCCTGTCCCGAAGCCCAGGCTTCCCCTCGCCAGCCCGGAGACCGGCCCGAGGCAAGTTCTTGAATGCATCGCGGAGGGCGATCATGCGGAAAGCTTCCATCATTTCCCGCTGGTGTGAACCGGCGCCGTCAGCCGACGGCGGGATCGTGCTTGGGCGCTCGCCGTGTGGTTTCCTTCGTTTCATCCACCCGTCCAAGGAAATCGCATGTCCACTCCCTCCGGCCTCAATGCCCGTCACACCGCTGATTCTTCCTCTTCCAGCCACACCGGCAGCCAGGTCTGGCGCGACCGCATCGCGCCCTCGCTGCTGGCCTTCGCGCTGGGCGTGGCGCTGATCTACGGGGCCGGCTTCGCCTCCAAGGTGGAGCTGCACAATGCCGCCCATGACGGCCGCCATTCCGCCGGTTTCCCCTGCCACTGAGGAGCGGACGATGAACTGGACCGTATTCCGGCGCATGGCGTCGGCAGTGGTGGTGGCAGGCGCCTTGTCGGGCGTGCTGCTGTCGGGCGTGCAGCAATTCCAGGTCGAAAAGATCATCCTCAAGGCCGAGGAATATGAAAAGGCCGGCGAATCTGCGGCCCCGGCAGCCGATGACCATGCCCACGAGCCGGGTGCGCCGGCGGCTGCACACGAGCACACCCACGCCAACGCGCATGAGCACGAACACGCGCATGACGCCAATGCCTGGGAGCCGGCTGACGGCGCCGAGCGCACCGGCTATACCGTGCTGGCCAACGTCAGCATGGCGGTCGGTTTCGCCCTGATGCTGGTGGCGGCCTTTGCCCTGAGCGGACGCCGCATCACCTGGCGCAGCGGCCTGCTGTGGGGCCTGGCCGGCTATGGTGTGTTTTTCGTCGCGCCCTCGCTGGGCCTGCCGCCGGAAGTGCCGGGTACCTTGGCCGCGCCGCTGCAGGCGCGCCAGCTGTGGTGGGTGATGACGGCGGCAGCGACGGCGGCCAGCCTGGGCTTGTTCGTCTTCACCCGTGGTTGGCCCTGGAAGCTGGTGGGCGTACTGCTGCTGGTGGCGCCGCACTTCATCGGCGCGCCCCAGCCGGAAGTCCACGGCAGCGTGGCCCCGGAAGAGCTGGCACAGGCCTTCATCCGCGCCACGGCGGCAGCCAATGCCGTGTTCTGGCTGGCCCTGGGCGGGCTGACCGGTTTCTTCTATCGCCGTTTCGCCTGATTGGCGGGTCTGGCGGGCCCAGGCGGGCCCCTGTCCGGCGTTGCGGCGCCGGGGAAAGCAAAGCATCAAAGCCATGAGAACTCATCATCGTCACGTGCTCATGTGCGTGGGTCCGCGTTGTACCGAAAACGGCGTGCTGGCCGAAGCCATGTTCGGCGTGCTGGGCGAACAGATCGACGCCCGTCCCGAGCTGCGCGTCAAGCGTACCCGCACCCACTGCATGGTGGCCTGCAAGGCGCAGGCGCCGGTGGTGGTGGTCTATCCCGAGGGCGTGTGGTATCGCTGCGCGGATGCCGCCGCCATCGAGCGCGTGGTGGTGGAGCACCTGGAAGGCGGGCGCGAAGTGAGTGACCTGGTCTTCCATCGGCTGGGGAGCGGCGACGTACTGCCGGAAGCGGAGGCCACCGATGCATGAATCCATGGCCCGTATCGTCCTGCTGACGCACGCCCCGACCGACCTGGCGCTGCTGGCCGCGGCACGCGCGCAACTGCCGGCGGATTTTCCCACCGTGGCGGGCTACGACATGCAAGCCCTGCAATCGGGCAGCGATGAGCAGGGCCAGCCGCTGCGCACGCTGGCGACCCTGCTGCGCGCGGAGCTGGCCAGCGCGCAGGTGATCGTGCTGCGGGTACTCGGACGGCTGGGGGCAGTGGCCGGTTTTCCTGAATTGCTGCGGGCCGCGCGCGCCGAAGGACGCCACCTGATCGTGCTCTCCGGCACCGGCGAGCCCGATGCCGAACTGGCCGCCGCTTCCACAGCCGCACCGGATGTGCAACAGCAGGCGCTGGCGTATTTCAACGGCGGCGGCAGCGTCAACCTGGCGCAGCTGCTGCGCTGCCTGTCCGACCGCCTGCTGCTCAGTGGCTACGGCTACGAGCCCGCGCAAGCCTTGCCCGAACACGGCCTCTACCATCCCGACCTGGAACAGGACGCCGGCCTCGACGACTGGCTGGCCCTGCGTGCACTAGCCCCGGCGGGCAAGCCGGCGGTGGGCATCATCTTTTACCGGGCGCACTGGCTCTCGGGCAATACCGCCTTCATCGATGCGTTGGTAGCGGCACTGGAGGCGCGCGGCATGGATGTGCTGCCGGTCTTCACGTCCTCGCTGCGCGTGTCGGCCAGTACTGGCGCGGCCTTGCCCCCGGCGCTGGCGTATTTCGCCGAGGGCCGGGTCGATCTCATCATCAACACCACCAGCTTCGCCATGGGCGAGATCACGGCTGGCGGCGTTACGCCCGCAGGCTGGTCGGTCTCGGTGCTGGAGCAGCTGGACAGGCCGGTGCTGCAGGCCATCACCAGCGGCATGACGCTGGACCAGTGGCAGCATTCCACGCGCGGCATGAATCCGCTGGATGCGGCCATGAACGTGGTCCTGCCCGAATTCGACGGCCGCGTCATCGGTGTGCCGCTATCCTTCAAGCACACCAGCCAAGCCGGCGTGGTGCAGTACCAGGCCCTGCCGGACCGTGTGCGCCGCATCGCCGGGCTGGCGCAGCGCCTGGTGCGCCTGCGCTGCACGCCCAATGCGCAAAAGCGCATCGCCTTCATCTTCACCAATTCCAGCAGCAAGGCCGCGCAGATCGGCAATGCCGTGGGACTGGATGCGCCCGAGTCGCTCATGGCCGTGCTGCGCGCGCTGGCGGCCTATGGCTACGGCATCGGCGACCTGCCCGACACCGGCACGGCGCTGATCCACGAGCTGGTGGATCGTTGCTCCTACGACGACATCCTGCTCACCGAAGACCAGCTGCGCCGTGCTGCCGCACGCATCCCGGCGGCGCGCTATGCGCAATGGTTCGACGCCTTGCCCGCCGCCTTGCAGGCCAGGATGCAGCGCCAGTGGGGCGCCGCACCCGGTGAGGCTTACGTGCACGACCAGCACCTGGTCATCGCCGGCCTCGACCTGGGCAACGCCTTCGTGGCGCTGCAACCGCCGCGCGGCTACGGCATGGACCCGGACGCCATCTACCACCAGCCCGACCTGCCGCCCACGCATCACTACTACGCGCTGTACCGCTGGCTGGATGAAGAATGGGGCGCGGATGCCATCGTCCACGTCGGCAAGCACGGCACCCTGGAGTGGCTGCCGGGCAAGGGCGTGGGCCTGTCTGAAGAATGCTTCCCGGATGCCTTGCTGGGCGACGTGCCGCTGTTCTATCCCTTCATCATCAACGATCCCGGCGAAGGCTCGCAGGCCAAGCGCCGCGCCCATGCCGTGGTGGTGGACCACCTGACGCCGCCCATGACCACCGCCGACAGCTACGGCGCGCTGGCCCAGCTGACGCAACTGGTGGACGAGTATTACCAGGTCGAGGTGCTCGATCCCGCCAAGCTGCCGCTGTTGCAGCAGCAGATCTGGGAGCTGGTGCGGCAGACCAATCTGGATACGGACCTGCAATACAAGCTGCTGCATCATGACCACGATCATGACCATGGGCACGGTCACGGTCACGACCACGCGCATCACCATCATCACGGACATCACCACGATGACCATGGCCATCATCATCACGGTCACGACCATGACCACGCGCACGACGACGGCGCGCTGCCGCACGCCCTGAGCGAACTGGATGGTGCCGGTGTGGCCCACCTGATCGAGGATCTCGACGGCTACCTGTGCGAACTGGGCGCGGCCCAGATCCGCGATGGCCTGCACATCCTCGGCCGCATGCCCGATGCGCAGCAGCTGCCGGACATGCTGGTGGCCCTGACGCGCCTGCCCAACCAGGACCTGCCCGGCCTGCAGGAGGAAGTGGCGCGGCTCTTCGGCCTGTCGCTGGACATGCTGCTGGAGCACAAGGGCCGCCGCCTCAACATCGACGATGCGCTGTCCCGCACGGCCGGACGCGCCATCGTCACCCGCGCCGATGCGCTGGAAGCCATCGATGCGCTGTGCCTGTCGCTGCTGCAGGCCCTGCAGCAGCACGACTTCGCGGTGCAGGCCATCGAGCCAGTCATCCAGGCCATGTTCGCCCCGCTGTTCAGTACCCCCGCCGAAGAAAAGCCGCGCCTGCAACCGACCCAGCAAAAAAGCGCAGGCAGCGTTCTGGGTGGCATGCGCGCCATGGCGCGACCGGCCGCACCGCTCAAGCGCGCAGTACCAGCTGCTGCCATCAAGGCCACCGACACCAGCGCCGTGCGCCGCATCCTGGCCTTCGCCTGCGAGCAGCTGGTGCCGCGCCTGCAGCGTACCGAGGAGGAAATCAGCAACCTGCTCAACGGCCTGCGCGGTGGCTACATTCCGGCCGGACCCAGCGGATCGCCCACACGCGGCATGGCCCACATCCTGCCGACGGGCCGCAATTTCTACTCGGTCGATCCGCGCAGCGTACCCTCGCAATCGGCCTGGCGCGTGGGCCAGCAACTGGCGCGCGAAGTGCTGGAGCGCCATCACCGCGAGAGCGGCGACTATCCCGAGAGCGTGGCGATCAGCATCTGGGGCACCAGCGCCATGCGTACCCATGGCGACGATGTGGCGCAGATCCTGTCATTGATGGGCGCGCAGCCGGTCTGGCGCGAGGGCAACCGGCAGGTGGCCGGGGTCGAGCTGATCCCGCTGGATCAGCTGCAGCGTCCGCGCATCGACGTGACCACGCGCATCAGCGGCTTCTTCCGCGATGCCTTCCCGCAGTTGATCGAACTCATCGACGATGCCGTCCAGCTTGCCATCGCCGCGGATGAGCCCGAACACCTGAACTTCGTACGCAAGCACTACCTGCGCGATCTGCAGCAGGCCATGCAGGGCGGACTGGGCCAGGCCGAGGCGGCTGCACAGGCGTCTTATCGCGTCTTCGGCGCCAAGCCGGGCAGCTATGGCGCAGGCATCCTGCCCCTGATCCAGGAAAAGAACTGGCAGGACCAGGCCGACTTCGCCGAGGCCTACATCAACTGGGGCGGCTATGCCTACGGCCGCAAGGTGCAGGGTGCGGACCAGCGCGAGGCCTTCCGCCAGCGTCTCTCGGGCGTGCAGGTGGCCTTGCACAACCAGGACAACCGCGAACACGACATCTTCGACAGCGATGACTACCTGCAGTATCACGGCGGCATGATCGCCACCATTCGCGCCTTGTCGGGCCAGCAGCCGCGCCATTATTTCGGCGACAGCCACGACCCGCAGCGCGCCGCCGTGCGCGACCTGAAGGAAGAAACCCTGCGCGTCTTCCGCGCCCGCGTGGTCAATCCCAAGTGGCTGGCCAGCATCCGCCGCCACGGCTACAAGGGCGGCCTGGAACTGACGGCCACCGTCGATTACCTGTTCGGCTACGATGCCACCGCGCAAGTGATGGAAGACTGGATGTACCAGCAATTGGCCGAAACCTACGGTTTCGATCCGGCCATGCGCGAGTTCCTGGAACAGGCCAACCCCTGGGCCCAGAACGCCATCGCCGAGCGCCTGCTGGAAGCCGCCAGCCGGGGCATGTGGCAGACACCTGCAGTACAGACCATCGAACAGTTGCGCTCACTGTACCTGCACAGTGAAGCCCTGCTGGAAGCGCGCGGTGAAACCGTGCGCGGCAGTGAACATACCAAGGACATGCAATGACGGCGCTCCATGCCTATCCCTTCGCGGCCATCGTCGGCCAGCCGCTGCTGAAGCAGGCGCTGCTGCTGTGTGCAGTCGATCCCGGCATCGGCGGCGTGCTGGTGCGTGGCGACAAGGGCACGGCCAAGAGCACCGCCGCCCGTGGCCTGACCCAGGTACTGCCGCCAATTGCCGTGAGCGAGGGCTGCGCTTTCCATTGCGCCCCAGGCCACCCGGCCACTGCCTGTACAGTTTGCAATACAGATCCGGTACAGCGCCAGGACACCGTCCCCTTCGTGACCTTGCCACTGGGCGCTACCGAAGATCGCGTACTCGGTTCGCTCGACCTGCAGCAGGCGCTGCAAGGCGGCCAGCGCGCGTTCCAGCCGGGCCTGCTGGCAGCGGCGCATCGCGGCATCCTCTACATCGATGAGGTCAACCTGCTGGCTGACCACCTGGTCGATGTGCTGCTGGACGTGGCCGCCATGGGCGTGAACTCGGTCCAGCGCGAGGGCATCTCCATCAGCCATCCCGCGCGCTTCACGCTGATCGGCACCATGAACCTGGAAGAGGGCGATCTGCGGCCGCAATTGCTGGACCGCTTCGGTCTCATGGTGGAAGTGAGCGCACCAACCGACAAGACCGTGCGCGCCGAGGTGGTCCGTCGCCGTATCGCCTTCGAGACCGATCCTGCCGCCTTCGGGCAGCGCTGGCAGCCGCAACAGGATGCCTTGCGCGCGCAGGTGGCCGAGGCCCAGCGCCTGCTGCCGGAGGTGGTGCTGGACGATGCCATGCTGGAGCTGATCAGCCATCTCTGCTGCGAGTTCGAGGTAGCCAGCCTGCGTGCCGACATCGTCATGCACAAGACCGCGCGCGCCATCGCCGCCTTGCAGGCGCGCACGCAGGTCACGCCGGATGATGTGCGCGAAGCGGCCTTGCTGGTGCTGCCACACCGCCGCCGACGCAAGCCCTTCGAGCAGGCCGGCATGGACGAGGACAAGCTGGACGATCTGGTTGACCAGGCGCGCCAGCCAGAGCCGCCGCAGCCGCAAGACGCGCACGACGACGCCCCGGGTGAGCAAGCCACAGGGTCGCCAGCTTCCGATGAGCCTCAGCAGGAGCAAGAGCAGGAGCACGAACAGGAAGGTGAGGGCGGGCAACAGACCTTCGCCGTTGCGGCATCAGGAACGGCCCGCGCAATCAGCGTGGCCGCCACGCCGCAGTCTGCGCCCAATACCGCCAGCGGCCGCCGCAGTGCAGTCGCTGATGCCAACCGGGGCAGCGCCGTGCGTGCCGTCCCCGACGTGAATCCCGACCGCTTGGCCATCGGTGCCACCCTGCGCAGTGCCGCCGTGCGTGGCGCGCTTGCGGGTGAGGCTGGCGGGCCACTGACGGTTACGCGCGATGACCTGCACCGCCAGGTCCGCAGCGGGCGCGGTGCCAACCTGATCGTCTTCGTGGTCGATGCCTCCGGCTCCATGGCCGCGCAACGGCGTATGGAAGCGGTCAAGGGCGCGGTGCTCGCGCTGCTGACCGATGCTTATCAGCGCCGTGATCAACTGGCCGTGATCGCCTTCCGTGGCGAGCAGGCGCAATTGCTGCTGGCTCCCACGCGCAGCGCCGACCTGGCCGAGCAGGGCTTGCGCGAACTGCCGACCGGCGGCCGCACGCCCTTGCCGCACGCCCTGCAACTGGCAGCGCAAGTGCTGCAACAGGCGGCGCAACACACTGCGCAGCAAGCACCGCCGCTGCTGGTGATCCTCTCCGACGGCAAGGCCAACGTCAGCCTGCCCGGCAGCAGCGGCGACCCCTGGAGCGAAACCCTGCAAGCCGCACAGGCGCTGGCCGCACAGGGCGTGCCGGCCCTGGTGCTGGACACCGAAGCCGGCTACCTGCGGCTGGGCCGTGCAGCCCAATTGGCCGAGGCGCTGGGTGCGCCTTGCCTGACCCTCGAACAACTGACCGGCGACGCCCTGGCGTTGACGGTGCGTGCGCAACTGGGCGCGCGCTGAACAAGGAACACACATGATCATCTGCATCGGTGCCGGACCCGGCGACCATTCCTACCTGACCCTGCGCGGCGCGGACTTGATCCGCAATGCCGACGTCGTGGCCGGCTTCAACGCTGTGGTCGATGTGGTCAGGGACCTCATCCCCGCCAGCGCCCAGGTCGTGCTGATGGGTTACCGCGACCAGGTCGCCAAGCTCGACGAAGTCGCCGCCCTGCATCACGCAGGCAAGCGCTGCGTGGTGGTCTTCATGGGCGATATCCACTTCAGCGGCTTCCAGTACCTGGAGCGCGTGGAGCGCGCCTGCGGCCATCGCGTGGAAACCCTGCCGGGCATTTCCTCGGCGCAGATCCTCGCGTCCAAGGCGCGGGTGTGCTTTGATGAAACTACCTTCATCACCTTCCACCGGCGCGGCGACCTGGAGCCTTTCAAGCGCCACCTGGTGAACGTGTTGAACGATGGGCGCAATGCCATCGTCATCCCTTGTCCGTGGGATGCGGCGCGCTCCTTCATGCCCCGCCACATTGCGACTTACCTGCTGCAGCAGGGCGTCAATCCGGACCACCCCACCGAAGTCTGGGAAAACCTGACCCGGGGCGAAGCCGAGTGGCACGGCAAGCTCTCCGATTGTGCCGACAAGGAATTCAGCGACATGAGCATCATGCTCATCCGCACCTTGACGCCCATGGACAGCCAGATCGAACCGCCGCCGGAGAAGCTGGCAGCGGGAGCCCCGGCATGAGC
Source organism: Herbaspirillum aquaticum (assembly GCF_002213425.1). GTDB lineage: Bacteria > Pseudomonadota > Gammaproteobacteria > Burkholderiales > Burkholderiaceae_D > Herbaspirillum > Herbaspirillum aquaticum. The sequence continues at coordinate 441,171 of NZ_NJGV01000001.1, forward strand.
GCCACGCGCCAATCGGCCGTCGTGATCGCCGGCCATGGCAGCCGCGATCCCGATGCCCTGCGGGAATTCGAGGCACTGGTCGCGCTGGTGCGGGAACGCGCCCAAGGCCGCATCGTGCGCCATGGCTACCTGGAATTCGCGGCGCCCACGATTTCGGAAGCGGCCGCTGCCTGCGTGGCCGATGGCGCCACCGAAGTGGCGGTCGTGCCCGGAGTGCTGCTGGGCGCGCGCCACGCCAAGAACGACATGCCGGCCGAACTGCTGGCACTGGCCCGCGATTATCCGCAGGTCGATTTCCATTTCGGCGCGCCCATGGACCTGCACCCGCTGCTGCTGCAACTGGTGCAGCAGCGCGTGGTGGAAGCCGAGGCGGGCTCCGAAGAAATCATCCATCGCCAGGATGCCTGCCTGGTGCTGGTCGGCCGTGGCACCACCGACCCGGACGCCAATGGCGAGATCGCCAAGCTGGCACGCATGGTGCAGGAGGGCATGGGCTTTGGCGGCGTCAAGGTGTGCTTCTCGGGCACGGCCACGCCGCTGGTGCGGGACGGCTTGTCCCAGGCCGCAGGCGAAGGCTGGCAGCGCCTGGTGGTGTTGCCGTTCTTCCTCTTCGATGGCGTGCTGGTCAAGCGCATCTACGCCGCTGCCGATGAACTGGCCCAGCGCGAGCCGGGCGTGGAAGTGCTGAAAGCCGCCTATCTGGGCGTGCATGCGCACGTAGCCGACGTGATGCTGGAGCGCGCGCGCGATGCCGCTGAAGGCCGTGCCGCCATGAACTGCACGCTCTGCAAGTACCGCGTGCAGATCGTCGGTTTCGAACAGCAGGTCGGCGAGCCACAGCGTGCGCACCACCTGCAGGTGCGCGATCTTTCCGCGCGCGAGCAGCTGGCGCCGGCCACGGCAGGCACGGCGCCTTACGTGCCCCATCCCATCGAAGCCGAAAGCATGGAGATCATCCAGGCCGGACGCGACTGGAGCAGCTTCCCGCCCGAACACCTGACGGTCCTGCAGCGCCTGGTCCATACCAGCGGCGACTTCGCCGTGGCCGATGAAATCTATTTTTCTGCCGGTGCCGTGCAGGCCGGCATGAAGGCCTTGCTGCGTACCAAGCGGGTAGTCACGGATGTGACCATGGTACAGACCGGCCTCAAGCGCGCGGTTCTGGAACAGCTGGGTGTGGAGACCTGGTGCGGCGTGCACGATCCCGAATCGCACCTGATGGCGCAGAACCTGGGCATGACGCGTTCGGCCGCCGGTATCCGCCGCGCCTGGCAGAAGTTCGGCAATGACATGGTGCTGGCCATCGGTGATGCGCCAACGGCCATCACCGAGGCGGTACGCCTGATCCGCGAACATGGCTGGCGGCCGCAGTTGGTGATCGGCTTGCCGGTCGGTTTTGTCGGTACGCGCGAGAGCAAGGACGAACTGCGCCGCTGCCTGCAGGTGCCGCGCATCACCAACAGCGGCACGCGCGGCGGGTCGCCCTGGGCGGCCAGCGTGGTCAATGCACTGATGATCGATGCCATCGCCTGGCTGGTCGCGCAGGAAGCGCAGAGCGAAGGCGTGCCGTGATGGAGACCGGCGGCGAGCTGCGGCGTGCCGAGTACGACCTGTCCGTGCTTGCGCCCAATGGCCTGCGGCGCGGACGCAGTACCGGCAGTTGCGCCACGGCTGCGGTGCGTGCGGCCTTGTATCGTTTGCTGGCGGGCATGACGGTGCAGCAGACCGAAGTGAGCCTGCCGGATGGCTTGCATTACCTGAGCGTGCCGATCCAGTCGGTGAGCATGATCGATGCCGAGACCGCACAGGCGGAAGTGCTCAAGGACGGCGGCGATGATCCCGACAACACGCATGGCGCCACGATCTTTGCGCAGGTGCGGCGCAATGGAGCAGGCGAGATCCGCTTCTTCGCTGGCGAGGGCGTCGGTACGGCCACCATGCCGGGCCTGCGCGTAGCGGTTGGCGAGCCGGCCATCAACCCGGTGCCGCGCGCCATGATGCGGGCGGCCGTGGCTGAGGTGCTGGCGGAGGTGCAGGCGGAGGCAAGCGCTGGTGGATTCGACCTCACCATCGGTTGTCGTGAAGGCCTCGCCATCGCGCCCAAGACCTTCAACCCCAAGCTGGGCATCGTCGGCGGCATTTCCATCCTGGGGACCTCGGGCATTGTGGAGCCGATGTCGATGGCGTCCTGGATCGCCTCCATCGAGGTCTACATCCGCGTGGCCCTGGCGGCCTGTGCGCCGGGCGATGCGGTGGCCTACCTGCCGGGCAAGATCGGCCGCGTGTTCGTGGCACAGACGCTAGGCCTGCCCGACAAGCGCAGCGTGCAGATCGCCAATTTCCTCGGGGATGCGCTGGACTTCACGCAACAGGCACTGGCCGAGGAAGCCCGCACGCTGCCGCTGCTGTGGCTGGCGGGGCATCCGGGCAAACTGGCCAAGGTGCTGGATGGGGTGTGGGATACGCACTCCAGCAAGAGCAACATGGCCATGCAGGGCGTGGCCCGCGTGGCCGAAGAAATGAACGCGACAGGGCAGGGCGTCTTGTTTGACGCCGCCCTGCTGCAGCAGATGAAGGAAGCCAATACGGTGGAAGCAATCATAGAACTGGTGCGCCAGCAGGATGCCGCGTTGTCGCGCCGCCTCTGGTGCGAGATCGAAGCCCGCATTGCGGCGCTCACCCATGCGCGCGTGCCGGCGGTCCAACGCATTGCAGTACGCTTGTTCGACCTGGACGGACAGCAGCTGGGAGAGGGCGCATGAGCGGGCGTCTCACGGGCATCGGCGTAGGCCCCGGTCCGGCCGGCTACCTGCCGCTGGCGGCGCTGGCTGCGCTGCGCTCGGCCGATGTGATCTACATTCCGCGTGCGCGCGGCGCCGAGCTGTCGGTGGCCCTGCAATGCCTGGAGGGCGTGGAGTTCGATCGCAGCCGCCTGTGCGAGATCGAGTTCAACATGGACCCGGACCGCCAGGTCCTGCAGGAACATTACGCGCAACTGGGCCAGCAGTTGGCGGCGCAATTGCGTGAAGGCCTGCAGGTGGTGTATCTCACCATCGGTGATGCGCTGACCTATTCGACCTACGGCTATGTGCTGGCGGCCGTGCGTGACCTGTATCCCGAGTGCGACTGCGTGACGCTGCCCGGCATCACCAGCTACGCCGCTGCGGCCGCCGCCCTGGAATGGCCGCTGGGCGTGGGCAAGGAGCGCACGCTGATCCTGCCCTGTCCCGAAGACGCCGCCACGCTGCGCGCCGAGATCGAAGGGCATGACATCGTCGTATTGATGAAGGTCGGCGCGCGCCTGCCCTGGGTGCTGGCCTTGCTGCGGGAGATGGGCATTGCGCAGCACTGCGGCTTTGCGCGCCGCATCGGGCTGGAAGGCGAAGTGCTGGCCAGTGACCTGACCGCATTGGATGCGGCAGGAGCCAGTGGCTACCTGGCCGTGCTGCTGATCCGCAAGACGGCCCAGGCGCAGCGCCACCGCGCGCCCCACGAGAATTCGAAAGGAAATGCATGAAAGTTTATTTCGTCGGTGCCGGCCCCGGTGCGGCCGACCTCATCACCCTGCGCGGTGCGCGCCTGCTGGGCCAGGTGCGCATGGTGCTGTATGCCGGCTCGCTGGTGCCGACCGCCTTGCTGGAACATTGCCACCCCGAGGCCGAGATCATCGATACGGCGGCGCTCGATCTGGAGCAGCAGCAAGCCTGCTACGTCCGTGCGCAGGAGCAGGGCATCGACGTGGTGCGCCTGCATTCGGGCGACCCGGCCATCTACGGCGCGACAGCCGAACAGATGCGCCGGCTCGATGCACTGGGCATTGCCTATGAAGTGGTGCCGGGCGTATCCTCCTTCACCGCTGCGGCAGCGGCAGTCTCGGCCGAACTGACCAAGCCCGAAGTGTCGCAGAGCGTGATCCTGACGCGGGTGTCGGGACGAGCGTCGGCGGTGCCGGAATCGGAATCGATCGCCTCGCTGGCGGCGCATCGCGCCACCATGTGCATCTTCCTCTCCGGCCCGCACTTGAAGAAGATCGTCAACGACCTGCTGCTGCACTATCCGCCGGACACGCCCGTGACATTGGTCTACCGCGCCACATGGCCGGAGCAGCGCATTTACCAGGGCTCGCTCGACAAGGTGCTGGAAGAGAACAAGCGTGGTGAGTGGAACCTGACCACCATGATGCTGGTCGGTGCCGCCCTGGACAAGGAGCAGGTCGCCGAGTCCAGTCTTTATTCCAAGGACTTCACGCACCTCTTCCGCGTGGTCAAGAAGAACAAGGACGCCGCATGAACCCGCCCGTCGGCCCGGCTGAACTTGGCCTGTGGCCGGTGCGCGCCGAGGCGGCGGCGCTGGCCCTGCACCTGCAGGACAAGCTGGGCGGCGAGCTGTATCAGCCGTGGCTGCAGGCCGAGGGCGGGTTGTCGCAGCGCCAGCAGTTTGCGCTGGCCTATCGCCGTCATCGTCAATGGATCATGATCGGCGCCACCGGCATCGCCGTGCGCTTCCTGGACGGCCTGCCGCAGGACAAGCACAGCGATCCGGCGCTGGTGGTGGTCGATGAGGCGGCGCGCTTTGCCATCGCCTTGCTGGCCGGTCATGAGGGCGGGGCCAACGGCCTGGCCTATCGCGTGGCGCAGGTGAGCGGGGCGCAGCCGGTGGTGACGACCGCCACTGAAGCGGTCAAGCCGCTGGTGCTGGGCATCGGATGCCGCAAGCTGGCCTCGGCGCAGCAGATCTCCCATGCGGTGACACAGGCGCTGGACCTGTGCCCCGGCACGTCACTGGCAAAGGTGCGGGAAGTAGCCACCATCGACATCAAGGCGCAAGAGCCGGGCCTGCTGGCGTTTTGCGCCACCCACGATCTGCCGCTGCGCGTGATTGCCCGCGAGCAGATCGCCCAGCGTGCCTGGGTCGGCAAGCCCTCGGCGTGGGTGCGCCAGAATGTCGGCGTGGATGGCGTCTGCGAACCGGCGGCCTTGATCGCCAGCCCGCGTGGCCGGCTGTTGCTGGGCAAGACGGCACTGGATGGGGTGACCGTGGCCGTGGTGGACGATGCCGATGCCTGGCGGATATTCAAAGACAAGCAGTAAAACATGGAAAGTATGCAGATGGAAGCCGTCAAGAAAAAAGGCGTATTGAACCTGGTCTCGGTCGGACCCGGTTTCGAAGAAATGATCATCCCGCGCGCCATCGAGGCCTTGCGCGATAGCGAGGTCATCGTCGCCTACGAGTTGTACCTGCGCTGGATCGCCTCGCACATCGAGGGCAAGGAAATCCACACGCCGCCGCTGACGCAAGAACGCGAGCGCGCCTTGCTGGCCATCGAGCAGGCCCGCGCCGGGCGCCGTGTGGCGCTCATCTCCAGCGGCGACATCGGCATCTACGCCATGGCCGCGCTGGCCTTCGACGACATGCGCGAGGACGATACCTATGAGGTCAACGTCATTCCCGGCGTGACCTCGGCCAATGCCTGCGCTTCACTGTTGGGGTCGCCGCTGTCGCATGACTTCGCCACGCTGTCGCTGTCGAACCTGCTGTGCCCGTGGTCATGGATCGAGCAGCGCGCCAGCCACATCGCCCAGGCCGACCTGGCCTGTGTGCTCTACAACGTGCAAAGCGCCGGCCGGCAGGAGGGCGTCTACCGCATCCTGCAGCTGATGCTGCAGCACAAGGCTCCCCACACCCTGTGCGGCGTGGTGCGCAACGCCTATCGGCCGGGCCAGCAGGTGTCCATCCATCGCCTGGACGAATTGCCGGGCCTGCAGTTCGACATGCTGACCTCGATCGTCATCGGCAACCGGTTTACCCAGCGCAAGCGCGACTGGATCTTTACGCCGCGCGGCTACAACGACTGGAGCGAGGAATCGCAAGCCGCCGAAGCGGTGCAACTGCCGCGACAGGCAGTGTGGGTCTTTGCCGGCACCAGCGATGGCAATCGGGTGGCACGTGAGCTGGCCACGCAAGGTGAGCAGGTGGTGATCTCCACGGCGACCGCCTATGGCGGCGAACTGGCCAGTCAGGATTGCCCGGGTGCCCATGTCTGGTCCGGCCGCCAAGGCGTGGAAGCGCGTCGCCAGGCCCTGCGCGAGAGCCAGGCGCGCGTGCTGGTGGATGCCACGCATCCGTTTGCGGTGCAGATGTCGCAGCAGCTCATGATGCTGGCCAAAGAGTTGGCGATTCCGTATCTGCGCTACGAACGTCCGAGCGACCTGGCTGCCGATGATCCGCACGCCTGCGCCGACATGGAAGACGCCGCCACGCGCGCCATCGCCATGGGCCGCCGCATCTTCCTGGCCACCGGCTCCAAGGACCTGGGCAGCTTCCTGCAGGCACCCGGTGCAGGGGGCAGGCAATGGTTCGCACGCGTCACCGCTGATCCCGATTTCATCCAGCGCGCACTGGAGCTGGGCTTGCCGCGCGCGCACCTGTGCGCCATGCAGGGACCGTTCTCGCAGGCCTTCAACGAAGCGCTGTGGCGGGATTGGGGCATCGACTGCGTGGTCACCAAGGATTCGGGCGAGGCGGGTGGCTATCGGGCCAAGGTAGAGGCGGCGCGCGCCCTGGGCATCCCGCTGTTGACGGTGCGCCGGCCAGTACTGGCCTATCCGCAGGTGGCCCATGACGTGCCGGCCCTGCAGGCGCAACTGGCGGCACTGGCCGGGGGCTGAGCATGGCCAGCGTCGCACCCTCCCTGCCGCCGCCCTTGCCGCCGATACCGGTCACGGTGGTGACCGGTTTCCTCGGTGCCGGCAAGACGACCTTGCTGCGCGGCCTGGTCCAGCGTCGCCAGTCGCGCCGCCTGGCTTTGCTCATCAATGAATTCGGCGAGGTCGCCATCGATGGCGACCTGCTGCGTGCCGAAGGGGATGCGCAGGGCCACGTGCAGATCCAGGATTTCGCCCATGGCCTCATCGCCTACGGTGACGATGAACATTTCGTGCCGGCCATGCTGGCCCTGGCCGCGCGGCGGGCGCAGATCGATCATGTGCTCATCGAGACCTCAGGCCTGGCCTTGCCCAGCGCCGTCATGGAAGTACTGCAATCGCCGGAACTGGCCCCGCATTTCGTATTGGACGCCACGCTGGCCGTGGTCGATACGCCGCTGCTGCTGGAGGAAGCCTTCGCCAGCGGGGACGCCGTGCGCGACGCGACGGCACAGCTGTTCCGCCAGCAGCTCGAGTGCGCCGACGTGGTGGTGTTGAACAAGATCGATGGCATGGAAGAAGCGCCGCTGCTGCAGGCCGAAGAAACCGTGCGCGCGCTGGCCCCCAATGTGCGCTTCCTGGAGCTGGCCTATGGGGCGAGGCTGGACATCCGCCTCGCACTGGGCCTGCGCCTGCACCAGGCGGGCAGCACGGTGCATCACCATTACACGCCGGTGGCCATGCCGGGCGAACGCGCCACCGTGGCAGCGGACCAGTGGCGCTTCAATGGGCATGCGCACTCCGGGCTGGGGGCGCACAGCCACGGCATGTCCACCCACAAGCATTTCCACGAGCAGGACCCCGGCTGGCAATCCTTCACGCTGCGCAGCCAGACAGCGCAAGAGCCCGAGGCCCTGCGCCGTGCCGTCGTGGCCGTGGCGCTGGACCAGCCGATCCTGCGGACCAAGGGTTTCATCGCCACCGGCGAGGGCAGCACGCAATTGCTGCAAGCCGTGCGTGCGCGTGCCGTCGTGGCCGGTGCGCAGGGCGGCACGAGCGCAGGACGGTCGGAACTGGTCTTCATCGGCTACCACCCCAGTCGTGCGCGTGTGGCGCAGTTGCTGTCGTCGTTGACCGGCACCGACTGGATTTGATTTTTTGCAGTATCAGGAAACTACCTCACCATGAAAACCGATCCCGAATCGCACAAGCGCATGACCCAGCGTCACAAGGAGGGCTTCGAGAAGAAGAAGGCCGCCGCCCAGAAAGAAAAGGGACTCTTGATCGTCAACACCGGTACCGGCAAGGGCAAATCCAGTGCCGCCTTCGGCATGGGCATGCGCATCCTCGGCCACGGCATGAAGCTGGGGGTGGTGCAGTTCATCAAGGGCGCGCTCTACAGCGCCGAGCGGGACTTCCTGGGCGGACATGCCAACTGCGACTTCCACGTCGTCGGCGCAGGCTACACCTGGGATACCCAGGACCGTGACGCCGACATGCGTACCGCCGCACGCGGCTGGGCAGAGGCCGTGCGCATGATCGAGGATCCGAGCTACGACATGGTGATCCTCGATGAACTCAACATCGTCCTGAAATACCAGTACCTCGACCTGGAGGAAGTGCTGCGGGTCTTTGCGGCACGCCGCGAGATGCTGCACATCGTCGTCACCGGCCGCCATGCGCCGGAGGCCTTGATCGAACAGGCCGACCTGGTCAGCGAGATGCGGCCCCTGAAACATCCCTACAAGGAGCAGGGCGTGAAGGCGCAGAAGGGCGTGGAGTTCTGATGTCATCCCAGGATCACCGCTGTCCCGCCCTGTTCATCTCGGCACCTGCTTCCGGCCACGGCAAGACCACCATTACCGCGGCCCTGGCGCGCCTGTACCGGCGCCAGGGCAAGCGGGTGCGCGTGTTCAAGACCGGCCCCGATTTCCTCGATCCCATGGTGCTGGAGCAGGCCAGCGGCCAGCCGGTAGTCAACCTCGACTTGTGGCTGGGCGGCGAGGATCATTGCCGCCGCCAGGTGGCGCTGGCGGCCGCCGAATCGGACGTGCTGCTGGTCGAAGGCGTGATGGGCCTCTTCGATGGGGAACCCAGCAGCGCCGATCTGGCGCAGTTGCTGGGCATTCCCATCGTGGCCGTCATCAATGCGCGCGGCATGGGGCAGACCATCGGCGCGCTCGCGCAAGGCATGCTGGCCTACCGTCCCGAGCTGCAATTTGCCGGTGTGCTCGCCAACGGCGTGGCCAGTCCGCGTCACGCGCAGATGCTGCGCCAGGGCTTGCAGAATGCGCGGCCCTCGGTACCGCTTCTGACCGGCCTGCAACGCGACATGCAATTTGCCTTGCCGGAGCGCCATCTCGGCCTGGTAGCCGCGCCCGAGATTGCCGACCTGGACGCGCGCCTGGATGCCGTGGCCGAGAGAATGTCATCGACTTCACTGGCCAATTTGCCGGCCCAGGTGGACTTCGGCACGCCCCCGCCGGAACGCGCGTTCCCGCGCCTGTTGGAAGGCAAGACCATTGCCGTGGCGCGGGACCTGGCGTTTTCCTTCATTTACACCGCCAACCTCGACCTGCTGGCGCAGATGGGGGCTGCCGTCGCCTTCTTCTCGCCACTGGCCGATGAGCCCTTGCCGGAGTGCGATGCCGTCTGGCTGCCCGGCGGCTATCCCGAGTTGCACCTGCCTGCGCTGCAAGCGGCGCAGCGAACCCGGTCCAGCCTGCGTGCCCATGCCGAGGCGGGCAAGCCGCTCTATGCCGAATGTGGCGGCATGCTGTTCCTGCTGGAGACGGTGATTGCCGGCGACGGCAGCAGCGGCCAGCTGTGCGGCATCCTGCCCGGCCAGGCCACGGTGCAGCCGCGCCTGCAGGGATTGGGTTACCAGACGCTGAAACTGAACCTGCCCGGCGCAGTCGGCGAGCATCTGCGCTGCCACACCTTCCACTATTCGCGTGCGGTGGTCGGGGCGGAGTTCATCGCGCGTGGCGAGCGTCTGTTCGATTCGTCCGAAGGGGAGGTGGTCTATCGCCGTGGCCAGGTCACGGCCAGTTACCTGCACGCGTATTTCCGCTCGGCGCCGCGCACGGTGGCGGCGCTCTTCGGAGGGGCAAGGGCATGAGTACTTCTTCCCCTCATCGTTATCCGCAGGAACAGGTCGACGCGGTCTACCGCGTCATTGGCGAGCGGCGCGACATGCGCCATTTCCTGCCCGACCCGGTCGCGCCGGCACTGCTGGAACGCCTGCTGCAGGCGGCCCATCAAGGCCCCAGCGTGGGCTTCATGCAACCCTGGCGCTTCATTCGCATCCGCAGCGATGCCTTGCGTCAGCAGATCCATGCCCTGGTGGAACAGGAGCGCATCGCCACCGCTCGCGCACTGGATCAGCGCGAGGACGAATTCATGCGCCTGAAGGTGGAAGGCATTCGCGAGTGTGGCGAGCTGCTGGTGGCCGCCCTGATGGACCGGCGCGAGGCCCACGTCTTCGGCCGCCGCACCTTGCCGCAGATGGACCTGGCCTCGTTGTCCTGCGCGTTGCAGAACATGTGGCTGGCCGCCCGTGCCGAAGGGCTGGGGATGGGCTGGGTGTCGCTGTTCGATCCGGCCGCGCTGGCCCCATTGCTGCACTTGCCGCAGGGCGCCGAACCGGTGGCCGTACTGTGCCTGGGCCACGTGCCCGCTTTCTATGACAAGCCCATGCTGGAGCAGGAGCAATGGGCGCCCCGCCAATGTTTGCAAGACCTGGTCTTTGAAGACCGCTGGCCCGCGCAAGGAGCATCACAAGCATGACTTCCCCAATCTCATCCCGGCATCGCAGCCTCATCTTCGGCGGCGCCCGCAGCGGCAAGAGCGCCCACGCGGAACGCCTGGCGCTGGCAGCAGCGCAGTCCGGTCCTCACGAGATCGTCTATCTGGCCACCGCCAATCGCGCCGCCAGCCGCGACGATGCCGAGATGCAGGAACGCATTGCCCATCACCAGCAGCGCCGCCGCGCGCTGGGTGGTCACTGGAGCACCGTGGAAGAACCGCTGGCACTGGGACAGGCGCTGCGCAGCCTGTGCCGGCCCGGGTCCGTGGTGCTGGTCGATTGCCTCACCGTCTGGCTGGCCAACCTGCTGTTTGCCGAGGGCGTGGATTATCCGGAGATGGGGCCGATCACGCCGCCGCTGGCCTTCACGCAGCAGCGCGTGGACTTCCTGCTGGCCTTGCAGGAAGTGCAGGGCACCGTGATCCTGGTCTCCAATGAAGTGGGCATGGGCATCGTGCCGCAAGGGGCGGTCTCGCGCTGGTTCGTCGATGAGGCAGGGCGCCTGAACCAGGCTGTGGCGGCGCTGTGCGAACGCGTGCAATGGGTCGCGGCCGGCCTGCCGCTGACCTTCAAGGACAACCCATGTTGAGCGGACTGTCGTGGCCCTCGCTGGCCGTGCTGATGGCACTGGGCATCGCCCTGGACCTGCTGCTGGGCGAGGCGCGGCGCTGGCATCCGCTGGTGGGCTTCGGCAACCTGGCCAAGCGTATCGAGGGTGCACTCAATCACGCTGCTGCGCTACGCCTGCGCGGGGTGCTGGCCTGGTGCCTGGCGGTAGTGCCGCCGGTGCTGGCCTGCGCCTGGCTGATCGCGCTGTTGCCTGGATGGCTGGGCGCGCTGGTGCACGCGGCATTGCTGTATTTCTGCATCGGCCTGCGCAGCCTGCGCGAGCATACCCTGCCGATTGCCCGGGCGCTGGCGCAAGGCGATCTGCCATTGGCGCGGCGGCTGACCTCGTACATCGTCAGCCGGGATACCCGTGAGTCCAGTGAGGGCGAGCTCGCCAAGGCGGGTGTTGAATCCCTGCTGGAGAATGGCAACGATGCCGTCTTCGGCACCCTGTTCTGGTTCCTGGTGGCCGGTGGTCCCGGGGCCTTGCTGTTCCGGCTGGCCAATACGCTGGATGCGATGTGGGGCTATCGCAATGCGCGTTTCCTGTATTTCGGCTGGTCTGCGGCCCGCATCGATGATGTCCTCAACTGGTTGCCCGCCCGCCTGACCGCCTATTCCTATGCGTGGCTGGGCCAGCGCCGCCAAGCCCTGGACTGCTGGAAGGCGCAGGCGCCCGCGTGGAGCAGTCCCAACGCCGGCCCCGTGATGGCTGCCGGCGCCGGTGCATTGGGCCTGGCCTTGGGCGGCCCTGCCATCTACGACGGTGAAGTGGAAGAGCGCCCGCCGCTGGGCCGTGGCCTGCCTGCGCAAGGGCCGGACATCGTGCGGGCCTGGCGCCTGGTAGCGATGAGCACGGCACTGTGGCTGGCGGTCGTCTGCGCGGTGGCGCTGCTGGGCCTGGCCATCGGAGCGGGAGCGCCTCATGCTTGAACACGGCGGCAATCTCAACGAGGCGGCGCGCCATTACGGCCGCCCGCGCAGTGAGTGGCTGGACCTCTCCACCGGCATCAATCCGCGTCCTTATCCGGCCCCCGTGCCTTCGCCCGATGCATGGCATCGCCTGCCCGAGCCCTCGCACGCGCTGCAACAGGCGGCCTGCGCGTATTACGGCGCCCCGCGCCTGCTGGCCGTGGCGGGGACGCAGGCGGCGATACAGGCATTGCCGCAACTGCGCCTGCAACAACAAGGCCGTCCGTCACAGGTGGTGGTCGCGGCCCCCATCTATGCCGAACACGCCCACTGCTGGCGGCGCGCCGGGCATGACCTGCGTGAAGTGCCGTATGACGACCTGGATGAGGCGGTCCGTGGATCGCACTGCGAGGTGCTGGTCCTGTGCAATCCCAACAACCCGACCGGTGCCATGGTGGCACCGGAGGATGTATTGCGCTGGGCATCGCTGCTGGCGCGACGCGGTGGCTGGCTGGTGGTCGATGAAGCCTTTGGCGATACCGTGCAGGCCCACAGCGTGGCCGCCCACTGCGACCAGCCGGGCCTGATCGTACTGCGCTCGGTCGGCAAGTTTTTCGGGCTGGCCGGGTTGCGGCTGGGTTTCGTGGGCGCAGCGCCCGCCGTGCTGGATGCACTGGCCGACTGGCTCGGTCCCTGGTCCATCAGTGGCCCGGCGCAACAGATCGGCAGCGCCGCACTGGGTGATCGTCCGTGGCAGGCCGCCACGCTGCAGACCTTGCTGGCGGAAGGAGCGCGCCTGCAAGCGCTGCTGGCACAGCACGGCATTCGTGCCAGCGGAACGGCACTGTTCCAGTGGTGGCCCGAGCCCGAGGCGCAGGCGTTTCATGCAGCGATGGCCCGTGCCGGCATCTGGGTGCGCCTCTTCACGCGCGGCGCCGGAGGCATCCGTCTGGGCCTGCCGCCGGATGAGGCGGGCTGGTCGCGGCTGCAAGAGGCCTTGAACACATGGAGCCAACGTGGCTGAGTTTCCCTTCCATACATTGATGATCCAGGGCACCACGTCGGATGCCGGCAAGAGCACCCTGGCCGCTGCACTGTGCCGCCTGCTGAAGAAGGATGGCATCGGTGTCGCTCCCTTCAAGCCGCAGAACATGGCCTTGAACAGCGCCGTCACCAGCGATGGCGGCGAGATCGGCCGGGCCCAGGCCCTGCAGGCCCAGGCCGCAGGCATCGCGCCTCACACCGATATGAACCCGGTACTGCTGAAACCCTCCAGCGATACCGGCGCCCAGGTCATCGTGCATGGCAAGGTGCGTGCCGACATGAACGCCCGCGACTACCACCGCTACAAGACCGAGGCCATGCAGGCGGTGCTGCAATCCTATGAGCGCCTGCGTGCGCAGTATGCCTGCGTGATCGTGGAGGGCGCGGGCAGTCCGGCCGAGATCAACCTGCGTGCGCGCGACATCGCCAACATGGGCTTTGCGGAAGCGGTCGATTGCCCGGTCATCATCGTGGCCGACATCGACCGCGGCGGCGTCTTCGCCCATCTGACCGGCACCCTCGACTGTCTTTCGGAGAGTGAGCGCGAACGCGTGATCGGCTTCGTCATCAATCGGTTTCGGGGCGACATCAGTCTCTTGCAGGGGGGTCTTGATTGGCTCGAAGCGCGCACCGGCAAGCCTGTGCTGGCGGTGCTGCCGTACCTGCATGGCTTGCATCTGGATGCCGAGGATGCGGTGGCGGCCACGCAGGAGACCAAGGGCGATTTCCGCATCGTGGTGCCGGTCTTCCCGCGCATCAGCAACCACACCGACTTCGATGCGCTGCGCGCCCATCCCGGTGTGGACCTGCGTTTCATCGGGCCAGGGCAACCGGTGCCACCCGCCGATCTCATCATCCTGCCCGGCAGCAAGAACACGCGCGGTGACCTGCGCTGGCTGCGCGAACATGGCTGGGACACGGCCATCGCGCGGCACCTGCGCTATGGCGGCAAGCTCATCGGCATCTGTGGCGGCTTCCAGATGCTGGGAGAGAGCGTGGATGATCCGCACGGCGTGGAAGGTGCGCCCGGCAGCAGTGTCGGCCTCGGTTTGCTGCCGATGCGTACCGAATTGACGCGTGAGAAGAAACTGCTGCAGGTCGCCGGCCAATGCGCCTTCGGTGAGGTGGCTGCCACGGTGAGCGGTTATGAAATCCATATGGGCGTCTCCTCCGGCCCGGCACTGGAGCGTCCTGCGTTCGTCATCGACGGGCGCGGCGAGGGAGCGCAATCTGAGGATGGGCAGATATTGGGCAGCTACCTGCACGGCATGTTCGATACGCCGCAAGCCTTTGGCGCGCTGCTGACCTGGGCAGGACTGGCGGGAACGGAGCCGGTGGACCTGGATGCGCTGCGCGAGGCCAGCCTGGAGCGGCTGGCCCAATCCTGCCGGCCTTTGTATGAGGCCTTGCAGCGGGTGCCGACGCGGTTTGCGCCGAAGTAATACGGCGTGACACCAAAGAAAATCCCGGCCTTGCGGGCCGGGATGCGGTTGGGGGAGTGGCGGATGGGAATCAGGCCAGGGCTTCCTTGGCGGCTTCTTCCGGGGTGAGGCCATCGTAGTAGAGGTCAGTGAACCATTCGACCTGTTCCTCGATGTGCTCTTGTGCCTGGTCCAGCGTGGCACCGCCCTTGACCAGGAACTGCTCGACTTCGGTACACCATTGGATCAGGGCTTCGGTTTCCGGGTCCAGTTTCTCTTTCTTGGGCATGTTGACTCCTTTGCTTCGGTGATGATGGGCGTGAGTGCCCTGTGCAAGGATAGGCCAAACCGGCCATGCGTGCGCGCTTTTATTGGGCAGGGTTCATTGCAGCAACTGGCTGCCGCTGCTGGCAACGCTGGCCGCCGCCAGGCTGCTGGCCAGCACCGCCGCCGCAGAACGCGTCTCCACCCCCAGCTTCACGAAGATATGTTCCAGGTGCTTGTTGACCGTGCGCGGGCTCATGCCGAGGATTTCGGCGATGTCGCGGTTGGTCTTGCCCTTGCCCAGCCAGAGCAGGACGTCGCTTTCGCGCGGCGTCAGGCGCGCGCCTTCCAGGGTGGCCGGCAGGGTCATGGCTTCTTCGCCGCGAGGTGACGCGCCCGCGATCTTCTCCTCCAGCACCAGGCTCACGCCATGCCCCTGGCCCGGACCGGAGAGCGTGATGTGCAGTTCGTCCTGTTGCTGGCGCACGATCAACGGCGGCACGTGATCCAGGCCCTCGCCCTGGCGCTGCCGTACCAGCTGCTCGTTGAGCCAGACCTGCAAGGGCCCCGGCAGCTTGTGGCTGGCCGGTGCCGCCGGACCATAGTATTTTTCCAGCCACTGTGAGGCCTTGCTGGTCTGCCACATCGGCAAGCCATTGCCGCCCAGCACGATCACTGCATGCGCCGCATGTTCCAGCATCCCGCGCGTTTGCGTCATCATGCGCGCGGTGCGGATATGCGCACCGATGCGTGCCACCACTTCCTGAGGACGGATCGGCTTGGTCACGTAGTCGATGCCGCCGACCTCGAAGCCGCGCACCACGTGTTCGGTCTCCGACAAGCCGGTCATGAACACCACCGGCACATGCGCCACCCGCTTGACCTGCTTGATGCGGCGGCAGGTCTCGAAACCGTCGATGCCGGGCATCATCGCATCCAGCAGGATCAGGTCCGGCGTGATGTGGTCCAGCCGCTGCAGCGCCGCCAGGCCGTCGGTGGCGACCAGCACGATATGGCCGCTTTCATCGAGCGCGTCGGACAACATGGCCAGGTTGTCGGGCATGTCATCGACGATCAGCACCACGTGTCTATCGAACGTCGTTGAGATCATGTCGGATCAGCTCCTTGATGCGGGTGACATATTCATTCAATCGGAATTGCTTGACCAGCTGCCGCAACTCGGTGGTGAAGGGCAGGTAGGCCGACTGCTGGCGCTCCATGGCGTCGAGCTGGCGCAGGATTTCCTTGGCGTAGCCGATGCTGCCCAGTTCCAGCAGGGTGGCCAGCTTGTCATGCGGCGGCACCAGCATCAGCGGTTGCGCCGTCGCTTGCGCATTCGCCGGCACAAGCGACGGCGGTACCTCCGGTGTCGCCTGGGCTACCCAGTCCAGTTTCAGGTGCTGCCGGATCTTGGCGAGCAATTCGTTGTACGAGACCGGCTTGACCACGAAGTCATTGACCAGCGGTGGCTCGTTGCGCTCGTGCAGGTTCTCGAAGGCATTGGCCGAGACCAGCAGGATGGGCAAGTGCGCCAGCCCGCGTGCGCGGATGGCACGGGCGACCGTCCAGCCATCCATCTGCGGCATGGCGATATCCAGCAGGATCAGGTCCGGGACTTCGCGTCCCAATCGTTCCATGCAGGCCAGTCCGCTGTCGGCTTCGCTCACCACGAATCCCAGGGGCATGAGCATGTCCCTGAGCAGCCGGCGCTGCGAGGCCTGGTCGTCCACCACCAGGATATGGCGCGAAGGCCCGGCGTAGCCCGACATCTGGTCTTCCAGCTTCAGGCGCGGGCGCGGCACGTGGACTTCAGGCAGGTAGATCTTGAGATGGAAACTGCTGCCCTGGCCGACCCGGCTCTGCACGCTCAGTTCACCGCCCATGATGTGCACCAGCATGCGGCTGATGGCCAGCCCCAGGCCGGTGCCGATGTCTTCCCGCAGATTGGCGGCGCTGCTGCGCTCGAAGGGCAGGAAGATGCGTTCCAGGTCCTCGTCGGCAATGCCGATACCGGTGTCGATCACATCGAAATAGGCGATCTCGCGGGCGTAGCGCAGCTTGAGCGTGACGCCACCGTGGTCGGTGAATTTGACGGCATTGCCCAGCAGGTTGATCAGGATCTGGCGCAGCCGTTTCTGGTCGGCGTGCACGATCTGCGGCAGGCGGCCCGATTTCTCGAAGCGGAAGTGCAGGCCCTTCTGCTCGGCCTGTGGCGCGAACATGCCCACGATCTGTTCCAGGAAGGCTTCCAGTGCCAGTTCGTCCGAGGCCAGGCGCATCTTGCCGGCTTCGATCTTGGCGATGTCGAGCAGGCCATCGATGAGACTCAACAGGTGTTCGCCACTGCGGCGGATGATCGCGATGGCTTCCTTGCGGGCCGGCGGGATGGTGGCATCGACGTGCAGGATTTGTGCGTAGCCGAGCATGCTGTTCAAGGGCGTGCGCAATTCGTGGCTCATCCCGGCCACGAAGCGGCTCTTGGCCAGGTTGGCCGATTCGGCGGCTTCCTTGGCGCGTTGCAGTTCGGCATCGGTCTGCTTGTGGGCCTCGATTTCCTGCAGCAGCAGGTTGGTCTGGCGCTCCGATTCTTCCTGGGCCACGGCGCGGCTTTCATTGGTCAGCACCAACCACCATGCGCCGACACCGACCACCACCAGAAGCAGGCAGAACAGCTTGATGAAGACGCCCCGCAATGAATCCGGTGCAGACAAGCTGAGCCCGGAGAGATCGGCCATCTGCTGGAAATACAGCATCCACAGCACGATGGCCAGCCCGCCGGCGAGCAGGCCGAAGACGCTCAGGTAATGCCCGATGCGCGTATTGAGCTTGAGCGCAAAGCGCGCCGGGATCAACTGGTGCAGGGTATGCAGGATCTGGTTGGGCAGGCGCGCGCGGGGCGTCTTGCAGCGATCCTTGCAGCGCGCATCCAGTGAACAGCACAGCGAACAGATGGCCCCCTGGTAGGCAGGACAGTGCGCCATGTCCGGCGTCTCGAACGCGTTGCCACAGATCACGCAGTCCAGCACCGAATGCGCTTGGCCCGGCGAGACCGGACGATAGTTCTGTTCGGACAGCGTATCGCGCCGCGCGATGTAGTAGCGGCTGCCGGTGGCCAGCGCGATCAGGGGCGCCGTCACCAGCGCCGTGCCCAGTGCGATGAAGGGAGCCATCGCGGCGATCGTCTTGCCCATCACGCCCGACATGGCCAGCGTGGAGAGCAGGGTGGCAATGGCCATCGAACCCACGCCGACCGGGTTCACGTCATACAGGTGGGCGCGCTTGAATTCAATGTGCGCCGGGCTCAGCCGCAGCGGCTTGTTGATGACGAGATCGGCCACCACGGCGCCGATCCAGGAGATGGCCACCAGGCTGTAGAGCGCCAGCACGTGTTCCAGTGCATTGAACACGCCCAGCTCCATGAGCAGGACTGCGATCAGCACATTGAACACCAGCCACACCACGCGCCCCGGATGGCTGTGCGTGAGGCGCGCAAAGAAGTTGGACCAGGCCAGCGAACCGGCATAGGCATTGGTGACGTTGATCTTGATCTGCGAGACCACCACGAAGAGCACCACCGCCCCCAGCGCAAAGGCCGGATTGCCGAACACGTACTGGTAGCCGATCAGGTACATCTGGGTCGGCTCCACGGCGCGCGCCATGGGCACTTCATGCTGGATGGCGAGGAAGGCCAGCAGCGTGCCGCCCAGCATCTTGGCCCCGCCCAGCAGGATCCAGCCGGGACCGGCCAGCAGCAGGGCGCTCCACCAGCGACCGCGATTGGCAGCGGTTTTCTGCGGCAGGAAGCGCAGGAAGTCCACCTGTTCGCCCACCTGCGCAATGAGCGAGAAGGCCACCGTGGCAGCGGCCCCGAAGAGCGTGAGGTTGAAGGAACTGCCTTCCTCTGCACGGCCGGCGAAGCTCATCAGGTTCGACAGCGCTTCCGGCTCCTTGTACAGCACGCAGGCATAGGGCAGCACCAGCAGCACCAGCCACAGTGGCTGGGTCCACATCTGCAGCCGGTTGATGAGGGTGATGCCGTAGGCCACCATGGGGATGATGATCAACGAACAGAGCACGTAGCCATACACCAGCGGCAGGCCGAAATAGATCTCGATGGCCTGCGCCATGATGGCCGCTTCCAGCGCGAAGAAGATGAAGGTGAAGCTGGCATAGATCAGCGAGGTGATGGTCGAGCCGATGTAGCCGAAGCCGGCACCGCGCGTGAGCAGGTCCATGTCCACCCCGTAGCGTGCCGCGTAATAGCTGATGGGCAGGCCGGTGGCGAAGAACAGCACCATCACGCAGACGATGGCCCAGAAGGCATTGGTGAAGCCATAGCTCAGGGTGATGGCACCGCTGATGGCTTCCAGCGCCAGGAAAGAGGTGGCCCCCAGCGCCGTATTGGCCAGGCGGAATTCCGACCAGCGGCGAAACGACAGCGGCGTGTAGCGCAGCGCGTAGTCTTCCAGCGTCTCGTTGGCGACCCAGGTGTTGTAGTCGCGCCGGACCTTGACGATGCGTTGAGTGGCGGGATGGGTCACGGTGGCTCTTGGTGAGGTCAGGGATCCGGAGGGTTGTCGTCGTCAGTGTCTTGTCAGGCTCGTTGCAGCGCACACGATCAGGTT
This sequence comes from Herbaspirillum aquaticum, assembly GCF_002213425.1. Lineage (GTDB taxonomy): Bacteria > Pseudomonadota > Gammaproteobacteria > Burkholderiales > Burkholderiaceae_D > Herbaspirillum > Herbaspirillum aquaticum. The sequence goes on from NZ_NJGV01000001.1 coordinate 460,498, forward strand.
CGCTCGTGTTTATGTCCAAGCAATTTTCAAACCATTCCGGGTAGGAGGGCATACGTCAAATGACGTAGATGCCTGTCTGCACACCATGAGAATTCACCAACAAATGGCAGGCTGCGTGGATGCCGCCGCCGCATCCCGACGCCACGCACGCAAAGTGCGCACCAACAGCAGGCAAGCCATGGTCAAAAGCTGTGCAGGCCGCCGGGCCGCACCAGCAGGGGGCTTACGTCAAACAACGTATTGTTGCGCTGCATCGGCAACCCTATTCTGCGCCTCAGAACGAAGCGCCGGACCCGTGTGTTGCAAGGGGTTCCCCGGGCTGCGCCGCTGCCGGGGCAGTGCGTTGTCCGGTCTTCGTTTTATTGCTTGCATGACGCCACGATGGCCCAGACCGAGTCCAACAACAACGCCCGAAAGGAGTACCGCATGTCGCATTCCTCGTCTTCCAATCCTCCCTCGCTCCCGCGCCGCAAGATCCTGATGGGCCTGGCCGCCGGGGCAGCAGCAGCGGCCCTGCCGGGCATGGCCTCGGCCCAGCAGTATCCGACCGCCAAGGTCAACACCACCAAGCTGGCCATCACCGATACCGAAGTGACGGTTGGCCAGCTGCACTCGGCCACCGGCACCATGGCCATCAGCGAGACCGGTTCGATCCAGGCCGAGCGCCTGGCCATCGATCAGATCAATGCGATGGGCGGCATCCTCGGCCGCAAGATCAAGATCATCCAGGAAGACGGTGCCAGCGACTGGCCGACCTTCGCCGAAAAGGCCAAGAAGCTGCTGGAAAACGACCGCGTGGCGGCGGTCTTCGGCTGCTGGACATCGGCCTCGCGCAAGGCGGTGCTGCCGGTGTTCGAGAAGGATAACGGCCTGCTGTATTACCCGACCTTCTACGAAGGCCTGGAGCAATCCAAGAACGTGTTCTATACCGGGCAGGAGGCGACGCAACAGGTGCTGGCGGGCCTGAACTGGGTGGCCAAGGAAAAGAAGGCCAAGACCTTCTTCCTGGTCGGCTCGGACTACATCTGGCCGCGTACCTCCAACAAGATCGCCCGCAAGCACATCGAGAACGTGCTCAAGGGCTCGGTGGTGGGCGAGGAATACTACCCGCTGGGCAACACGCAATTCGGTTCGCTCATCAACAAGATCAAGTTGAAAAAGCCCGACGTGATCTTCGCCGACGTGGTCGGCGGCTCCAACGTCGCCTTCTACAAGCAGCTGAAGGCCGCGGGCGTGACCGCAAAGACCCAGAACCTGCTGACCATCTCGGTGACCGAGGATGAAATGCTGGGCATCGGCGGCGAGAACGTGGAAGGCTTCTTTGCCTCGATGAAGTATTTCCAGAGTCTCGACAACGCCAACAACAAGAAATTCGTGGCCGAGTTCAAGGCCAAGTTCGGCGCCAATTCGGTCATCGGCGACGTCACGCAGGCAGCCTATCTCGGCCCCTGGCTGTGGAAGGCCGCCGTGGAAAAGGCCGGCAGCTTCGATGTCGACAAGGTGGTGGCCGCCTCGCCCGGCATCGAACTCAAGACCGCGCCCGAAGGCTACGTCAAGGTCCACGAAAACCATCACCTCTGGAGCAAGACCCGCATCGGCGAGGCGCAGAAGGATGGCCAGTTCAAGGTGGTCTACGAGTCCGAACTGATCGAGCCGAATCCCTTCCCCAAGGGCTACCAGTAAGGCGGCCTGGCCGGTGCCGCACCGGCCCTTCGTGCAGCAAAGCGGTGGCGCCTGTAGTGACATGCGGGTGCCGCCGCCCTTCCTCCAATCTGCAACTCTGCCCCGTCGGGAGTCATCATGGTTTCTCTATCCGAATTCGGCGCGATCTTCGCCATGCAGGGCTTCAACGGCCTCTCGGTTTTCTGCGTGCTGCTGCTGATGGCGCTGGGCCTGGCCATCATCTTCGGGCAGATGGGCGTGATCAACATGGCCCACGGTGAATTCCTCACCATCGGTGCCTACATCACTTACCTGCTGTCGCACCTGACCACCACCTATGCCCCGGCTTTGCAGCCGTTCTATTTCTTCGTGGCCATCGTGCTCTCCTTCGCCGTGGCCTATGGCGTGGGCTATCTCACCGAGCTGCTGCTCATCAGCCGCCTCTACAAGCGTCCGCTCGATACGCTCCTGGCCACCTGGGGCCTGTCGCTGGCGATGCAGCAGACCTTCCGTTCCATCTTCGGCGCCAAGGAAGTCAGCGCCACCTTGCCGGACTGGCTCATGGGCTCCTTCAAGCCTACCGATGCCATCGACATCCCGTTGAACGGTCTCTTCATGATGGGGCTCACGGTCTTGCTGACCGGTGCCATCTTCGTGTTGCTGTTCCGCTCCCGCTGGGGCTTGCAGGTGCGGGCCACGATGCAGAACCGGGTCATGAGCGGGGCCGTGGGCATCAACACCCGCAAGGTCGACCGCACCACCTTTGCACTCGGTTGCGGCGTCGCCGGCGTGGCCGGGGCGGCCTTCACCACCATCGGTTCCACCGGCCCGACCAGCGGATCGCTCTACATCGTCGATACCTTCCTGGTGGTGGTCTTCGGCGGCGCGCAAAGCCTGATCGGCACCATCGCCTCGGCGTTCTCGATTGCGCAGACGCAATCCACGGCGGAATTCTTCCTGACCGGCTCCATGGCCAAGGTGCTGACCTTGTCGGCGGTGATCCTGATCCTGATGCTGCGTCCGCAAGGCCTGTTCTCGGCGAAGGTGCGCAAATGAATGTCAAGCATGGCCACTCCCGATCCAACTACATGAGCGAGGTCCGATGATGAATGCAGCCTATGAAAAACTGCTGGGCGGGCGCTCCGGTGCGCTTGGCCTCTTGGTGATGGCAGCGCTGCTGCTGGTGGTGTTCCCGCTGACGCTGGACATGTTCCGACTCAACCTGGTGGGCAAGTACCTGTCCTATGCTTTCGTGGCCGTGGGCCTGGTGCTCTGCTGGGGCTACGGCGGCATCCTCAGCCTGGGGCAGGGCGTGTTCTTCGGGCTGGGCGGCTATTGCATGGCCATGTTCCTCAAGCTCGAAGCCTCTGACCCCATCAGCACCAAGATCCAGTCCACCCCGGGCATCCCCGACTTCATGGACTGGAACCAGATCACCGCCTTGCCGGCCATGTGGGAGCCCTTCCACAGTTTCGCCTTCACGATCCTTGCGGTGCTGGTGGTGCCGACCGTGCTGGCCATGCTGATCGGGCTGGCGATGTTCAAGCGGCGCGTGGGGGATGTGTATTTCTCCATCGTCACGCAAGCCATCGCCGCCATCCTGTCCATCCTCATCATCGGCCAGCAGGGTCTGACCGGCGGTGTGAACGGCATCACCGACCTCAAGACCCTGATGGGCTGGGACATCCGTACCGACCACGCCAAGCTGGTGCTGTATTTCGTCAATGCGGGATTGCTGTTCGGCTGCATCCTGTTCGGCCGCTACGTGCTCGGCTCCAAGCTGGGCCGGCTGCTGGTGGCCATGCGCGACAAGGAAGAACGGGTGCGCTTCTCCGGCTATGACGTGGCCAGCTTCAAGGTCTTCGTCTTCTGCGCGGCGGCCATGTTCTCGGCCATCGGCGGGGCCATGTTCACGTTGCAGGTGGGCTTCATGTCGCCGTCCTTCGTCGGTATCGTGCCCTCCATCGAAATGGTGATCTTTGCTGCAGTGGGAGGCCGTATGTCGCTCTTGGGCGCGGTGTATGGAACGCTGCTGGTGAACTTTGGCAAAACCTACTTCTCCGAAACCTTCCCCGAATTGTGGCTGTTCCTGATGGGCGGTCTCTTCATCGCGGTGGTGATGTATTTCCCCAATGGCCTGGCCGGGCTCTGGCAGTCCCAAGGCAAGCGCCTGATGACCAAGCTGCGCGGTGAATCCAAACCGGTAGCCCCCGTCGCTGCAGAAGTCCCCAAGCCGGTCTCCCGACCATCCACCCCTGAACCCAAGCGTGATGGCATCGAGCCAGGCGCGACCCTGGAGGCCAGCAAATGAGCGAACACGCCATCGGTTTCGAATCGGATGCCCATCCGGTCCTGGCCATCGAAGACCTGACCGTGTCTTTCGATGGGTTCAAGGCAGTCGACAAGCTCAATCTCTACGTGCAGCGCAATGAGGTGCGCGTGGTGATCGGACCCAACGGTGCCGGCAAGACCACGGTGCTGGACCTGATCTGCGGCAAGACCCGCGCCACTTCCGGCAGCATCAAGTTCAACAATCACGAACTGACCAAGATGAGCGAGCACGCCATCGTGCGGGTGGGTGTCGGGCGCAAGTTCCAGACCCCGTCCATCTACGAGAACCTTTCCGTGTTCGAGAACCTGGAGATGTCCTTCCCGCGCGGCCGCAAGGTGTTCGGCGCGCTGACCTTCAAGCGTTCGCCGGATGTGGTGGCGCGGGTGGAGGCGGTGGCGGCGGAGATTTTCCTGGAAGCGCAATTGCACACCCAGGCTGACCTGCTCTCGCATGGCCAGAAGCAGTGGCTGGAAATCGGCATGCTGCTGATGCAGGAGCCGGAGCTGCTGATGCTGGATGAACCGGTGGCCGGCATGAGCGTGTCCGAACGCGAAAAGACGGCCGAACTGCTGGGCCGCATCAGCCAGGGCCGTTCGGTGGTGGTGATCGAGCACGACATGGATTTCGTCAAGAGCATCGCCCACAAGGTCACCGTGCTGCACCAGGGCAAGATCCTGGCCGAAGGCAGCATGGAGAAGGTGCAGTCCGATCCCAAGGTGATCGATGTCTATCTCGGTCACTGAACTTCCCTCATCCCCGGAGCCTGCCATGTTCAAAGTCTCGCAACTCGCTTCCGGCTACGGCCAGAGCAAGGTCATCCACGATGTCGACCTGTCGGTGGCCAAGGAAGAAATCGTCGCCGTCATGGGCCGCAACGGCATGGGCAAGACCACGCTGTTCAAGACCCTGATGGGCATCCTGCCGCTGCGCGGCGGCAGCATCAGCATCGATGGTGTGGAACTGGGCGGCCTGGAAAGCCACCAGCGCGTCGAGCGCGGCGTGGCCTACGTGCCGCAGGGGCGCATGATCTTCTCACACATGACGGTGCTGGAAAACATCCAGACCGGCCTGCCCGCGTCGGCCAAGGGCAAGGTGCCCGACGAGCTGTATTCGCTGTTCCCGGTGCTCTATGACATGCGCACCCGCAAGGGCGGCAACCTGTCCGGCGGACAGCAGCAGCAACTGGCCATTGCGCGCGCGCTGGCCACCAATCCGCGCGTGCTGCTGCTGGATGAGCCGACCGAAGGCATCCAGCCTTCCATCATCAAGGACATCGCCAGGAGCCTCAAGGAAATCCGCAAGATCCGTGCGCTCACCATCGTGGTCTCGGAGCAGGTACTGAGCTTCACGCTGGAGATTGCCGATCGCTTCCTGGTCATCGACAAGGGCCGCTTCGTCTACGAAGACACGCGCGAGAACGTCGATGCGCCCACCATCAGCAAGTATCTGTCGGTCTGATCCGACCGTCTTTTCAGAGGAGCAAGCCCATGCGACACGGAGACATTTCAGCCAGCTGCGACGCCGTCGGCGTGGCCGTGGTGAACTACAAGATGCCGCGCCTGCATACGCGCGGCGAGGTGCTGGAGAACGCCAGGAAAATCGCCGCCATGCTGGTCGGCATGAAGCAGGGATTGCCGGGGCTGGACCTGGTGGTGTTCCCCGAGTATTCCACCCACGGCATCATGTATGACCGTGAAGAAATGTTCGAGACCGCCGCCACCATCCCCGGCGACGAGACGGCCATCTTTTCCGAAGCTTGCCGCATCGCCGGCGTGTGGGGGGTGTTTTCGCTGACCGGCGAGCGCCATGAAGAGCATCCGCGCAAGGTCCCTTACAACACGCTGATCCTCATCAACGACCAGGGCGAGATCGTGCAGAAGTACCGCAAGATCATGCCGTGGACGCCCATCGAGGGCTGGTATCCGGGCGATACCACCTATGTCTGCGACGGTCCCAAGGGCTTGAAGATCAGCCTCATCATCTGTGATGACGGCAACTATCCCGAGATCTGGCGCGACTGCGCCATGAAGGGCGCGGAACTGGTGGTGCGCTGCCAGGGCTACATGTATCCGGCCAAGGAACAGCAGATCATGGTTTCCAAGGCCATGGCCTGGATGAACAACCTCTATGTGGCCGTGGCCAATGCGGCCGGTTTCGATGGCGTCTATTCCTATTTCGGCCATTCGGCCATCGTCGGTTTCGATGGCCGCACGCTGGGCGAATGCGGCACGGAGGAGATGGGCATCCAGTATGCCGAACTGTCGGTCTCGGCCATCCGCGATGCGCGCCGCAACTGGCAATCGCAGAACCACCTCTACAAGCTGCTGCATCGCGGCTACACCGGCAAGATCAATTCGGGCGAATCGCCGGCGGGCGTGGCCGCGTGTCCCTTCGACTTCTATCGCACCTGGGTCAATGACCCGCAGGCCGCGCGCGCCCAGGTCGAGGCATTGACGCGCAACAGTGCCGGTACGCCCGAATGCCCGATGCCGGGGATCCCTACCGAGCCGGCAGCCTGAGGCCGAAGGCGCAAGGCCTCATCACACACCCACCACCAAGGAGATCGCATGCAACACTTCAAGATCAAGCCCGGCGTCCCGCTGGCAGAGCAGGCTGAACTGGGCCACAACCGCTGGCATCCGGACCTGCCATTCCTGGCCTCGGTCAAGCCGGGTGAATCCATCCTGATCGAGTCGCTGGACTTCCTGGACGCGCAGATCCAGGACACCGACGATGTCTCCGACGTCAAGAACGTCGACCTGACCCGCGCCCATCCGCTGACCGGTCCCTTCCACGTGGAAGGGGCAGAGCCCGGCGACCTACTGGTGATCGACCTGCTGGACATCAAGCCGGTGACCCCGGTCGGTTTCTCCGGCGTGTTTGCCAAGGAAAACGGTGGCGGCTTCCTGGCCGATTACTTCCCCGAAGCCGACAAGGCCATCTGGGACCTGAAGGGCTTGTATGCCACCTCGCGCCATATCCCGGGCGTGCGCATCGCCGGCCTGACCCACCCCGGTCTGATGGGTTGCCTGCCTTCCCACGATCTGCTGGCCGAGTGGAATCGCCGCGAAGCGCCGCTGGCCGCCAAGGGCCTGGCCCAGCCGCCCAACCCCAGCACCGCCGTGCTGCGCGGCCTGACCGGCGCCAAGTTCGACGAAATGGCCAAGGTCGCTGCCCGCACCGTGCCGCCGCGCGAGCATGGCGGCAATACCGACATCAAGGACCTGTCGGCGGGCACCCGCATCTTCTTCCCGGTGTACGTGAAGGGCGCGGGCTTCTCGATGGGGGACCTGCACTTCTCGCAGGGGGACGGCGAGATCGGCTTCTGCGGTGCCATCGAGATGGATGGGGTGAGCCACGTCGGCTTTGACCTCATCAAGGGCGGCATGGCCAAGTACAACATCACTTCGCCCATCTTCATGCCCAGCATCGTCAAGCCGCATTACGAGCAGTGGCTGACCTTCGAAGGCATCAGCGTGGAAAACGGCGTGAACTACTACCTCGATGCCACCGTGGCCTATCGCCAGGCCTGCCTGAAGGCCATCGACTACCTGACCCACTTCGGCTACACCGGCAGCCAGGCCTACATGCTGCTGACCGCCGCACCGGTGGAAGGGCGCATCGGCGGCATCGTCGACATCCCCAACTGCGCCTGCACGGTGGCCTTGCCGACCTCCATCTTCGATCAGGACATCACGCCCAAGGGCATGCTCAATGACAAATCGTATTGGGGCCGCAAGGGCTAGCGATCAACGCAGTGACGTGTGTGTTCCCGGCCGGGCGCAGGCCTGGCCGGGTTTTTTCGAGACACAGGATTGATGAAGGAGGCGCCATGCCCTTGTACGACATTCGTTGCAGCCATTGCGAAGGCATCTTCGAGCGCCTGATTCCCTTGCAGGGATTGCACGGCCAGACCTGCTGTCCCTACTGCAAGCAGGAAACGGCGGCCTCGCCCATGCCCACGGGCGGCCATGTGGGCTTGCAGGTCAAGCATCGCTGGCAGCCCCGCAACGGTGCCGAGCAGCTAGCCGGGCAGGGTGCGACCGGGCCGGGGACGCATGCAGGCGCCGGCCGCAGCAGCGTGCTGCACAACTGCAAGGGACACAGCTGCAGTATTTGCGCGACCTGAGGCCAGATAGCGCCGGCTACTCCAGCATCGCGTCCAGCCCCGCCGCCAGTTCCGTGAGCGAAGGCATGGCGCGTTCGGCCTTGTCAGGGGCGTGCTTGACCAGCACCGGCATCCACGCCGGGTCCACCCCCAGCTTCTTGCCCACGGCTGCCGGGTAGGTGGCCAGTGCGGCCTCGTCCTCCAGTGACAGCACGGTCACGCGCGCAGCCCACGCACCCAGGTGCACCCAGGCGGCGGCACGATCGAGGCGGCCTGCGCCCAGCGGATCGGGAACCGAGCGCAGTGCGGTCACCAGCGCATCCGGGAAGTGCCAGATCGTCGCCAGTTCGGCCGATACATCGGCGTAGTGGAAGCCCCAGGCCGCCTTTTCCTGTTCGGCGCGGCCGGCGTCGAGCACATTGCATTGCTTGTCCAGCGGGGCGACAGCGGCCGGGGCTACGGCATGCAATTGCAACTGGCCGATGCCGTGCATCATCCCTACCGTGAAGACGGCATCCCCGTTGTCTTCGCCGTTGATCCCGGCATGCATCGCCAGCCAGCGCGCCGCCACGGCGGTGTAGAGGGTATGCCGCCAGAACTGCTGCAAGTCCATGCCGCGGCTGCTCTTGAAGGCCGCGACCATGCCATTGCCCAGCACCAGGTTGCGCACCATGATGAAGCCCAGCATGCGCAACGCATCGTCGACTGTCCCGATGGTGCGCGAGGCATGGAAAAACGCCGAGTTGGCCAGCCGCAGCACCTTGGCGGTCAGCGCCGGGTCGGCGGCGATCTGCTGGGCGATCTCGTGGGCGGACACTTCCTCGCTGTTGAAGCTGGCCATCAGCTGCTGGACCACCTTGGGAATGGTCGGCAACTTTCCGGGTTGGTCCACCAGGCTCTTGAGCTCCATGAAAGTTCCTCCGTGCAATGGTTTTAGTGGTTTTCACGTCCAATTCCGTGAATTGCGGTTCCATTGTCGCAGAGATCGGACGATTTGCTGACGATCCAGGTCAGTATGATGGAACTCTTACTTGACCGGAGTGCACCCATGGCAAGCCGCAAGACGTCCGACCTCCATCCCCCTCTGCAGCCCGCCACGCCCGCTGCGGCCTGGGGCGATGTCCCGAACTATGTACAGGATTGCGTACAGCGCAGTTTCCTCTTCCTCGATACCTTGCTCGACCGTGGCAATGACTATCTGGAGCATCTGGAGCAGGGTACGCCACCGCTGTTGAAATTCGACCATGAGCTGGTGCTGGACGGGCACGACCTGCCCGAGCCCTGCAATTACGCCTTGTTGCGGCTGCAGCCGCCACCGGGGCTGCCCGTCGATGCGCAGGCGCGTCCCGTGGTGGTGGTGGATCCGCGTGCCGGGCACGGGCCCGGCATTGGCGGCTTCAAGTTCGATTCGGAAGTGGGCATGGCGATGAAGGCCGGGCATACCGTGTATTTCGTCACTTTCCGTCCCGAGCCCGAGGATGGCCAGACGCTGGTCACCGTCATGGATGCCGAGGCGCGCTTCCTCGAAGAAGTGATCCGCCGCCATCCGCAATGCCCGGCCAAGCCGGTGGTGATCGGCAATTGCCAGGCCGGCTGGGCCATGATGACGCTCGATGCCGTGCGGCCGGAGCTGTTTGGTCCGCTGATGATGGTCGGCGCGCCGGCGTCCTACTGGGCTGGCAGTTCCACGCTGAACCCCATGCGTTACAGCGGTGCCAACCTCGGCGGGACCTGGCTGGCCTCGCTGGCTGCCGACCTCGGGGCCGACCGTTTCGATGGCGCCTACCTGGTCGAGAATTTCGAGAAACTCAATCCGGCCAACACCTTCTGGAGCAAGTATTACAACCTGTGGGCCGGGGTTGACCAGGAAGCGCCGCGCTTTTTGGAATTCGAACGCTGGTGGGGCGGTTTCTTCCGCATGACCGGGGCCGAGATCGAGGCCATCACCGAGAATCTCTTCGTGGGCAACAAGCTGGCGCGCGGGGAGCTGGAAGTCAAGGGCAGGCCGGTCAATCTGCGCGACATCACCGCACCCATCGTGGTCTTCGCCTCATGGGGGGACAACATCACGCCACCGCCGCAGGCACTGAACTGGATCATCGATGTGTGGGGCGACGAGCGCGCCATCGCGGCGGCCGGACGCACCATCATCTACGTGCTGCACGAGAGCGTGGGCCACCTGGGCATCTTCGTGGGCGGATCGGTGGCGTTGAAGGAGCACGACCAGCTGGTGAGTTCGCTGGACGTCATCGAGAGCCTGCCACCAGGGCTCTACGAGATGAAGCTGGAACGCAAGGACGATCGCGCGAGCCAGCGCTGGGATGCGCTGGAGCCGGGTGACTACACGGTGCACTACCAGCACCGCACCATGGAAGACCTGCGCAAGCTCAATCCCGAAGGCCGCGAGGAGGAGTCGCTCTTCTCGACCATCAGCCAGTGGTCGCAACTCAATGCGCAGTGGTACAAGACCTGGGTGCGCCCGTGGGTGCGCATGAGCGCCACCCGCGAAAGCGCCAACGCGTTGATGCGCATGAATCCGCTGCGCATGCAGCGGCAACTGTTCTCCGACAAGCATCCGGCGGCCGCCTTCATCCGCCAGCAGGCTGCTGCGGCGCGCGCCCATCGGGTCGAGCTCGACCCGGACCATCCGCTGAAGCAATACGAGCGCCGCATGGCGCAGAAGATCACCGACGAACTCAACGCCTGGCGCGACCAGCGCGATGCCCGCACGGTGCGCATGACGCGCCGCCTGTTCGGCCCCAACGGCCTGGGTGCCTGGCTGCCGCCGCGCGAGCCCGATGCCGAGCTTGCCCAGCGCTGGGCGCAGCAGGAACTGGGCCGCTACCGGGATACCGTCATCGGCCAGATCGCCGACGGCGGCTTCGCCGAAGCGGTATGCCGCATCGTCATTGCCGGCATGGTGTCCATCGGCGCCTTCGAACGGCGCAGCCTGCGCCTGGCGCGGCTGCTGGCGCAACTGCCGAACATGCATGCCAGCGTCTCGCCGCAGACCAATTGGGTGCAGCTGTTGAAGGAGCAGGCCCGCATCACTGCGGTGGCGCCCGTCGAGGCGCTCAACGCGCTGGGGCAGATGCTGCCGGACAAGGCCAGCCGCGAGCGTGCCTTGGCCTTGGCCGCAGCGGTGATGATGATTGAACCGACCCTGGCCAACCCGCGCTCGGAAATCATCGAGCTGCTCATGGGCACGCTGGATGCCGAGCCTGATCGCGTGATTGCGCTGGCGCGCAAGCTCACCGCGGCCATTGGCGAAGACGGCGAGGCGCTGCCGACGGTCCAGCCAGATCCGGCGCCAGCGGTAGCGCCCAAGCGTGCGCCCCGCAAAGCCGTGGCGGCCAAGGCGGTCGCCAAGCCCGCAGCAAAGCCCGCAGCCAAGCCCAAGAAAGCGGCGGCTGCCGACCAGCCAGCGAAGGCCGCCAAGCCCCGTCCCCGCCGCCCCTGAGCCCGTGCTCAAGGTGCGCCCAGCGCACCGGCAGGCAGCTTCCACAAGCGCTGCTCGCTGGTGGAGAGCGCGATCGCGCCTGCGGCCAGCGCGGCGCGCGCCTCCTTCTCATTGGAGACAAAGCCGGCCGCCACGATGGGCGGCAGCTGCTCGCGGTCGGCCGCACCCAGGCGCGACAGCATCGGTGCCGGCATCAGCTGCACCAGGTTCGGCGCGCTTTGTTCCAGTGCCTTGAGACTGCGCGGCCAGGTGGTGCGATCGGTCACGAATACTTTCTGCATGGTGATCATGCCGGCACGACTGGCCCGCAACAGCGTAGCCACCCGGGTGGACACCAGCCCCGCCACGCCGATTCCGGCCAGGTAATCGATGGCGGCCTTGTCGTGCGCCAGTCCTTCACAGGTGTCCATGTTGAGGAGAATGAATTTGCCTGCGCTGTGCAAGGTGGTCATGACGGCCTGCAATTCGCTCAGCTCCACATGCGCCAGGATGCCGACTTCGGCGGCACTGTCGAGGAAGACGGGAAGAGGCGCCGTGCCATAGAGCGCGGCGATGACGGGGTGGCGCCTGAGCCTGGATTGCAGGGACAGGTCGGGGGGCAGTGCAGAAGAAGCGACGTCGGAGGGGGAGGGGGCACGCATTGGGATTCCTGGTGGGTGAAAAAAGGGGATGCAAGGGGGGTAAAAGAAGGGGCTGGTGCAGATCAGGCGGGACCACTCAACGCCCGCCCTCCGGCCAGCCATGTTCCAGTTCCGCGCACAGGCGGGCCTGCCACAGGGCACGGCGGCGAGCGCGTTCTCCGGAGTCGATGCGCGGCTTGAACACGGCTTGCAGGCGAGTGCGGGCGCAGGCGTGGGACAGGTCGTCCCACAGCAGGCCATGGCTGCCGGCCAGGTAGGCGATGCCGCGCAGGCTGGCATGGGCGGCCTGGTGGGTCCGGCAGGCCGGCACGCCGGTCAGGTCGGCCTGCATCTGCAGCAGCAGGTCGCTGGTGGCCAGGGTGCCGCCGGTCATGACCTGTGACAGCGGCAGTCCGGCGGCCTCGGCATTGGCGCTGACGCAGGCCGCAACCACTTGGGCGATGCCCTCTACCAACGCATGGGCCACTTCCGCGCGGCCAGTAGCCAGCGACAGGCCCTGCAGGGCGGCACGCGCGGTACTGCTGCGCTGGGGGGCTTGCAACCCGGCCAGTGCCGGGACGAAGCTGACCCCGCCGGCCGACTCCACGCTGCCGGCCAGGGCCAGCAAGCGCCGCGCATCGGGAAACCAGCGCTGGCGCTGGCAGGCCCAGGCCAGGACGGCACCGGTGGTGGCGCTGTAGCTCTCCAGGGCGAAGTGCGAGACATCGTTCTGGCGCCGGGCCGTCACCACCACGCTGCCGCTGCGCTCGCCATCCAGTGCGGCTGGCGCAGCGCGGGGGCCGACCAGCACATCGATGAAGCTGCCGGTGCCGTGCTGGCACAGGGCCTGGCCCGCCTCCAGGCATCCCTGGCCGATGGCGGCGGCCAGCTGGTCGCCGGCGCAGGCGCGGATGGGCAGGACCGCGCCCAGGACCTTGGCATCGCTGCTGCCGTAATCGTCGGCATCCTGGTAGAGCGCGGGCAGCAAGGCGGGCGGGAAATCGAGCGCATCCAGCCAGTCCAGCGCATAGGCATGGTGGGCCAGTACATAGGCATTGCAGGCGGTGGCATTGGTGGCGCTGGTGGCCAGCAGGCGGCGGCCGCTGAGCTGCCACAGCAGCCAGGTATCGATGCTGCCAAAGCCCAGTTGTCCACGTTCCCAGGCCCGGGCTACGGCAGGGTGGCTGCGCAACAGGCGCGCGGCCCACAGGTAGGGCGAGCGGCTGCCGACCGGCCTGCCCAGGCGGTGCCGCAAGCGAGGGTCCCAGTGCGGTGCCAGCGCCGACAGGTCGGCAGCGTGGCGGCTGTCCTGCCAGGCCAGCGCAGGGGCCAGCGGGCGGCCGCTGGCGGTATCCCATAGCACGGCGCTGGCGCGCTGGTTGCACAGTCCGATGGCGCGGATCCGCAGGCCCTTCTGGCGTGCCTGGTGCAGGGCGGCGCGGCAGACCGTCAAGGTCTGCTGCCAGATCAGCGCAGCATTCTGTTCCACCACGCCGCTGCGCGGCGAGTGGGTGGGCAGCGGGCGCCGATGCAGGCAGGTGACCAGGCCATTGGCGGTGACCACCGCCGCCCGCGTGCTGGAGGTGCCGGCGTCGATGGCCAGGATGGCCTCACGGGCGTTCATGGCGTCTTCTGTCGGTGGCGATGCCGTGTGCGTCGGACGCGGAGACGTGCGGGCCCGCGCCTTCCAGATCCGGATGAAAGCCGGCGCGCTGTGGATCCCAGCGTAGCCGCCAGCAGGTGAGGCAGGCCATGAGCGCGATCATCGCTACCAGCAGCAGGCAATGCGCCGTACCCAGCCAAGCTTGCAGCAGCGGGAAGGAGAACAGGCCCAATGCCGCCCCGCCCGAACCCAGCGCCCCGGTCACGCCATTGGCGCGTCCCCGCAGTTCGCTGGGAAAGGACAAGGTCGAGAGGCTCTTGCCATTGCCTCCCGGTCCGGCCGCATGACACAGCAGGAACAGCGCCGGCAGAAGCAGCGCTTGCCAATTCCCCACACGCGACCACGAGCCCGCCAGCGCCAGCAGTACCAGGCAGGTCGCCCCGAAGCCCCAAGCGCACGCCTGCCGCAGGCCCAGCCGCCGTGCCAGTGAGGGCGCCAGCAGCGCGCCGCACAGCCCGGCAAGGTTGAACAGCAGCGTGCCCCACGTGGCCTGGCGCGGATCGTCGCCGAACAGGTCCAAGCTGAGCAGGGGCAGGTACCAGCCGACGGCGAAGTACTGCACGGCCTGTCCGGCTTGCACGGCGGCGGCCAATGCCATACGCAGGCGGTAGGGCCGGCGCATCAGCCGCGCCAAGCGCGGGGCGGGTGCCGGGAGCAAGGACGGCGTGGGCGCTACGGGCTGGTGCAGGAGCGCGTCCGGCACCGTGAAGCGGTGGCACTGATAAAGCTGTCCCATGGCATCGGCGGCCTCCTGCCAGCGCCGCTGCCGCGCCAGCCAGCAGGGACTCTCGACCAGGAACAGCATCTGCAGGTTCAGCAGCAGCAGCGCTGCCGCCGCCGTGGCGGCGACCGGATAGCGCCACAGGCTGTCGTCGGCCACCCATTGATCGGCCGCCAGCGTGAGCAGCAGGTTGCCGCAGACGGCCAGGTACCACAGGGCCTGCCACAGGTTCAGGCGGTGCCGCAGGCGCGCCGGGGTGAGCTCGGCCAGCATCGCGATGGCGACCGCGAAATCCAGGCCGAAGGCCAGGCCGGTCAGGATGCGTCCGATCACGATGTCCGCAACGTCCTGGCCGCAGGCCACCAGTACGGCGCCTGCCAGGGCCAGCATCTTGGAGAGCAGCAAGGGCCGCACCCGGCCCCAGTGATCGGCCAGCCAGCCGCCCAGGGGATGCGCCAGCAAGGAGGCCAGGGCGGCAGCGGAGGCCAGCAGGCCAATCTCGGGCGGACCCAGGCCGAGCTGGCGGCTCATGGGCGCCAGGCCTGCACTGACGGCCGAATGGGAGAGGGCTTCCAGGAACAGCCCGCCCAGCAGCAGCCACCACACCAGGCCAGCATGGCCAGAAAGGACGGGACGGGAATCGATGAAGGCGACGACATCGTCGATGCCGCGCAGGGGGACTGCAGTTTGCACATGGCTCTCCTGAAAATGTCTGTAAGAGGCCGTAGCAAACTGCGCGCGTGGTGAGACCATCCTACAGATGGTCTCTTATCTAAAAAATCTGCCGGGCAATTCTATGAGCCCGGCGCCGGGCTTGTCAACGACTGGCGGGCCCTGTTCAGGGACGTTCGCCGATGGCCATGCGCGCGCGCACGTGCGCCACGACTTGTGGCAGATCGGCCACCGAATCGATGACGTAATGCGCGCCGGCCTCGCGCAGGCGAGCCTCGGCCTGCGTCTTCAGGCGCGTGATGTCTTCTGCCGCAAGCTCGTCCAGTTCTGCGCGGGTCAGCCCGACTTCATTGCCCGACAACGAAATGCCGACGCTCCACATGCCGGCACGGAGTCCTTCCTCGATGCCGGGGACGGTGTCGTCGACCTTGATGCAGCCGGCCACGTCATCGATCTTCAGCGCCAGCATGTTGGCCAGTGCCATGTAGGGACCGGGCCGGCCGCCGGCGGGCAGCTCGTCACCCGCGACCACGTGGTCGGGGCGGATGCCGTCGTCGGCCGCCATCGGCAGCAGCACGTCGAGCACCTGGCGCGGATAGCCGGAGCAGGAGCCGATCTTGAGACCCTGTCCGCGCAGCCAGGCCAGCACCTGTGCGGCACCCTCGATGGGCTGCGAATACTGGCCGACCTTGGCGATCTGCATCGGCATGAAGCGGGCGTAGATGGCATCGACATCCGCGTCGGAGGGCGCCCGGCCGTTGTGCTGCTGCCATTGTGCTGCGATGGCCGTATCGTCCAGCAGCACGCGGATGTGCTGCCACTTGGACAGGCCCATGGGGCCGCGTGCCTGTTGCAGGGTGAGGTCGATGCCGAAGCTCTTGAAGGCATCGACGAAGATTTGCGTAGGCGCCAGCGAACCGAAGTCGACCAGTGTGCCGGCCCAGTCGAAGATGACGGCTTGCAGGTTGCGCGGACGGGCGAGGGATGGTTGCATGGGATTCTCCTTGGGGTAGGTCAGCAGAGGTCAGTGAATTGCGGCGATGAAGTTGCGTCCGCGCGGGCCGCACAGGGCGGCCTGCACGGCTGCTTCCCAGCGGCCTTCCAGCCCGTAGTGGGCCGGATCGGTGGACACGCCCAGCGATTCGAGCAGGCCGCCCAGGCGCGCGACGGCCTGCTCGGTACTGCTGGCATCGAAGATCTGGAGCAACAGGGCATCGACCGCGCCGTCGCGTCCCATCGCCAGGCGCAGGATGTGCGGCAGGGAAAAGGAACAGGCAATGCCATGCGGGACACCGCGCTGCAGCGTGATGTCATAGGACAAGGAATGCGCCAGCGCGGTCCGGGTATTGGAAAAGGCCAGGCCGGCCTGCAGCGCCGCCAATGCCATCTGTTCGCGCAGGGCCAGGTCGCCAGGCTTGCGTACGAGCGCCGGCAGCGTGGCCACGATGGTACGGGCGGCGCTGCAGGCCAGGGTCGAGGAGACCGGATTGCGATGCACGTTCCAGATCGCCTCCAGCGCATGCGAGAGCGCATCCAGGCCGCTGGCCAGCGTCGCCGGGGCGGGCAGGCTCAGCATCAGGCTGGCATCGATGATGGCGGCCTGCGGCCAGGTCCAGGGACGATGCAGCGAATACTTGCGCCCGCCCTGCGCGTCCCACAGCGTGGCCCAGGGGGTGACTTCGCTGCCGGTGCCGGCCGTGGTGGGGATGGCAATCAGCGATTTCAGCTGCGCCGGGTCGGGTTCAAAGCAGCTGTCTTCGCGCAGATGCGCGAGCAGTTCGTCAAAGCGCCCCGATGGCGTCGGTGCCAGCATGGCCTTGGCGCAATCGATGACGCTGCCGCCGCCGAGGGCGATCAGGCAGGGTACCTCGGCGTGGCGCTGCCACACGCGCTGGTACATGCTGGCCAGCCAGCTCACGTCAGGATTGGGCTGGACGCTGTTGTCGATGCCGACCAGCTGTCCACCGAGCAGTTCGGCGACCTTCTGTTGCAGCCCCAAGTCAGCGGCTTCGGGAAAGGTGATCAGCAAGGCCGGTCGGCCCGCCAGCAGTGTCGGCAATTGCGCGAGGCTGCCTGCGCCAGCATGGAGATCGACAGGATTATGGAAATGCCACATGGTTTTTTTCTCTTCTTGCATCAAAACGGGAAAGGGCGGGGTCAGTGGGCGTGGCCGTCCTGGATCATGCGCCGCAACCGGCTCGACAGGGCATCCGCTGCCACCACCATCAGGGTCACCACGACGATGCAGGTGGCGGTGTCCTGGTACTTGAACAGCTTGAGGCTGTTGACCAGTTCAAAGCCCAGTCCGCCGGCACCGACCATGCCCAGCACGGTGGCCTGGCGCAGGTTGACTTCGAAACGGTAGAGCACGGTCGCGATCCAGGCCGTGGCCACCTGGGGCAGCACCCCGAAGACGATCACCTGCAAGGGCCGGGCGCCGGTGGCGCGCAAGGCTTCCAGCGGGCCCTGGTCGATTTCCTCGATGCTCTCGGCAAAGAACTTGCTGATCATGCCGACGCCATGCACGGCCAGCGCCAGCACTCCCGGAAAGGGCCCCAGCCCCACTGCCGAGACGAACACCAGTGCCAGGATCAGTTCATTGATGCTGCGTGTGACGTTGAGGCATTGGCGTACCAGCGCATGCAGGGACCGGTTGCCGTTGAGATTGCGCGCGGCCAGCAAGGCCACCGGCACGGCGCCCAGCACACCCAGCAAGGTCCCCCACAGGGCGATCTGCAAGGTTTCGATGGCAGGCGCCAGCAGTGATGGCAGCAAGCCCCAGTTGGGCGGGAAGGAGCGCGCCAGGAAGTCGCCGATCTGCGGCAGGCCGTTGGCCAGTTCGCTCCACGACAGTTGCGTGCCGGCAGCACTCCAGGCCAGGATCCAGGCCGCCAGCAGCAACACCGCCAGGAAGCCGAACCAGCCGCGCAGGGTCGCCGGACGCGGACCGGTCCACAGGTAGCCGCGCTGTTTTGATGCGGTGGCGGACGGGGAAGAAAAATTCATGTCAGTGCTCCTATGCCTGCCTGCGCGTCCGATGCCATCAGGGGTGATTCGGCATCGTTCATTTCCGGCTTTCCGGCGTAGATGGCGTCGAGATGCCGCTCATCGAGGCTTTCGCCGGTGCCATCGAAGACCAGGCGGCCCCCGGCCAGCCCGATGATGCGGTCGCCGAATTCGCGGGCGTAATCCACCTGGTGCAGGTTGCAGAGCACGGTGATGCCCAGCTCCCGCGAGGCGGCACGCAGGTAATGCAGCACCAGCCGCGCGGTCTTGGGGTCCAGGCTGGCAATGGGCTCGTCGGCCAGGATCACCTGCGGCTGTTGCGCCAGGGCGCGGGCGATGCCGACCCGCTGCCGCTGGCCGCCGGAAAGCGCATCGGTGCGTTGCTGCGCCTTGTGTTCCAGTTCCACCCGGCGCAGGCATTCCAGTGCCAGGGCGATGTCCTGGCGCGAGAACAGCTGCAGGATCGAGGCCAGGAGGGAAACCTGGCCGAGGCGGCCGGTCAGGGTGTTCTTCAGCACCGACAGGCGCGGCACCACGTTGTGATGCTGGAAGATCATTGCCACCTGGCGCCGCAACTGGCGTACCTGACGGGCGCCGGTGTCGGTGGCATCGAAGCCGGCCACCCGGATTTCTCCCGCGCTGGGCTGGACCAGTCCGTTCAGGCAGCGCAGCAGGGTCGATTTGCCGGCCCCGGACGGGCCCAGCACCACCAGGAACTGGCCGGCCGGCACGTCCAGGTCGATCCCGCGCAATACGGCATGGCTGCCATATTGCTTGGCGAGGCCGCGGATGTGGATCATTTCATGGCCTTCAGGTCCAGGTTCAGGATCTTGGCCGTCTCGCGCACCACGTCGTAAGCGCCGTCGGTCGTGGGGACGAAACCGTTCAGGACGCCCTGGTCACCCCACTTCACGTCCTTGATGCCGGCGAAGGCGGCGGCGATCTTCTGCTTCAGGGCCGGGTCCAGGTCCTTGCGCCAGACCATGGGCGATTCGGGAATGTCCGGCGAGGTCCACACCACGTTCAGTTCCGACTGCTGCACCACGCCCTTGGCCACGGCAGCGGCCAGGATGCGATCGGCCACGGCGGCTGCGTCGACCTTCTTGTTGGCCACGGCGAGGATGCTGGCGTCGTGCGAGCCGGAGAAGATCACCCGCGAAAAATACTTGTTGGGATCAATGTTGAGTTTTTGCAGGCCGGCGCTCGGGAACAGGTGCCCGGAGGCCGACGAGGGATCGACGAAGGCCATGGTGCGGCCTTTCAACTGTTCCAGGTTCTGCAGGCCGCTTTCCTTGCGGGTGATGATCAGGCTCTTGTAGAAGCTGCGGCCACTCTTCTTGGTCTCGGCCACGGCGAAGGCTTCCACGTTGGCCACCGAACTGGCCAGCACGTAGGAGAAGGGGCCGAGATAAGCCACGTCGAGCTTGCGCGAGCGCAGCGCTTCGATGATGCCGTTGTAGTCGGTGGCGATGAAGGGCTTGACCGGCATGCCCAGTTGCTGCTGCAGGCTGTCGATGACGGCCTTGCTGTTTTCCAGCATGGCCTGCGAATCTTCGGCCGGGATCAGGCCGACGGTCAGCGGCGGCACTGCGGCTGCCGGCCCGGCCAGCAAGGCAGAGGTGAGAGCGCCCAGGCACAGGGCGAAGAAGCTACGTCGCAGCATGATTGCATCCTTGTTGAGGGCGTCCCGGGAACGGGACGTGGTGAGCGGGGCGCCAGCGGGCCGGTGGGTTGGCCATGGCACTCGTCAGGAGCCGTTGCGGTTGATGCGGCGCCGACAGGACAGAAGCTTAAAGAGACATTGTGACGCCCCTGTTATCGATATAATCGTGAAAATCGGATAAAGCTATTGATAGGATCTATAGATGACCCCTTCCCAATTGCGCGCTTTCCTGGCCGTCGCCCGCCATCGCGGCTTCTCGGCGGCTGCCCGGGCGCTGGGCGTGAGCCAGCCCACGCTGACCACCCAGGTGCAATCGCTGGAGCGCGAACACAACGTGGAATTGTTCTTCCGCCGCGGCCGGCGGGTCGACCTTTCCGAGACCGCCCAGCGCCTGCTGCCGATTGCACAGAACATCGCCGAGCTTGAGCTCGATGCCCTGAACCTGCTGGTCAATTCGGGCGCGCTGCACGTGGGCCACCTGCGCATCGGCGCGGTCGGCCCGTTCCACGTGATCGAGATGGTCGATGCTTATCGCGCCCGTTATCCGCAGGTGGAGCTGTCCATCAAGCTGGGCAACTCCGCGCAATCCTTGGCGGACCTGGAAAACTACGTGACTGACGTGGCGGTGCTGGCCAGTTTCACCGACGATGTGCGCTTTCATGCGGTGCCCTACGCCGACCATGCGGTGGTGCTGTTCGCCCATCGCAGTCATCCCTTTTACCAACGCGATGCGGTCTCCCTGGCCGAGCTCGACCAGCAGCCCATGCTCATGCGCGAGCAAGGCTCCACCACCCGCCTGGCGCTGGAGAAAGCCATGCAGCAGGCCGGTGCAAGCCCACGGGTGGTGATGGAAATCGGCAGTCGTGAAGCCTTGCGCGAGGCGGTGGCGCGGGGACTGGGCCTGGGGGCGGTTTCCGAGGCGGAGTTCATTGCGGATGAACGTTTCCGCATGGTGCGCATCGAGGGCGATCCGGTCAGCACCCACACCTACGTCTATTGCCTGGCCGAGCGCAGGGAAGGTCGGCTGGTCGGCTCCTTCATGAAGATCGCCCAGCGCAACTCAGGCAAGGCAGGCGCCTGATGCAAAGACAGTTTGGCTTATCATTACGGATTGTTCATTTTTGACCAGGAAGTCCTACCGTGATCAAGCATATCGTGATGTGGAAACTGAAAGACCATGCAGAAGGCGCCGACAAGGCCACCAACCTGCTCAAGATGAAGGCCTTGCTGGACAGCTGCGCCAACGTGGTGCCGGGCATCCTGAAGTTCGAAGCCGTGCTGGCCCAGCCGGGCCTGGAAGCCACCTACGATGTGGTGCTCTATTCGGAATTTGCTTCGCGTGAAGCCCTGGACGCCTACCAGGAACATCCGGACCACGTGGCCATCAAGCCCTTCATCGGTGCCGTGCGCGAAGCGCGCCAGTGCATGGACTACGAAATCTGAGGCAGGCATGAGTCTGCCCATCACCGAGGTATTCCCGCAGGGGAATCCGTACCTGGAAGCGCTGGGCGTGCAAGTGCTGGAATACGGCGATGACCGCGCCGTCATGGCGCTCACGCTCAAGCCCGAGTTCATGAACAGCTGGCACGTGGCCCAGGGCGGCATCAGCATGACCCTGCTGGATGTGGCCATGGGCCTGGCGGCGCGCTCGGGGGCGCCGGATGCCAAATCCTCGGCCACGGTCGAGATGAGTACCAGCTTCCTGCAACCGGCCGGACATGCCGGCGAAACCATCATCGCGCGCGGCCATACCTATCATCGCTCCACGACGATATGCTTCTGCCAGGCGGAACTGTTCAATGGCGATCGCCTGGTGGCCAAGGCCATGGGCACCTTCAAGCTGATCCGCCGGCTGGACATCTCGCGCAAGCTGGATCACGAGTGAGCCGCGGCCGGCGTTCTTTCCCTACTTTGCTGGAATACCCCACATGAACATCATCACTGGCAGCTGGGACGAGCTGCGCGCCCACGCCCAACCCATCCGCTTCGAGGTCTTCGTCGACGAACAGAAAGTGCCGGCCGACATCGAGCTCGACGACATGGACCCGCATTGCGTGCATGCGGTGGCCTATGACGAGGCCGGCCAGCCGCTGGCCACCGGCCGCTTGCTGCCGGATGGCCACATCGGCCGCATGGCCGTGCGCAAGGCCGGACGCGGACGGGGCGTAGGCGGGGCAGTGCTGCAGGTGTTGATCGCGGCGGCGCGCGCGCGCGGCGATGCCGAGGTCATCCTTAATGCGCAGAACCACGCCGAGGGCTTCTACCAGCGCTACGGCTTTGCGCGCGAGGGCGAGCCGTTCATGGAAGCCGGCATCCCCCACATCACCATGCGCGCCCGGCTGCAAGGGGCGGCCGGTTAGGGCCTGTTCAGGCCGGTGAGGCTGGGGTTGCCAGCGGCTTGATCTCGTGCAGTTTGAAGTAGCACAGCTGGGCGCTCAGGTCGCGCGCCCGCTCGGCCACCACTTCGGCGGTGGTGGCCAGTTCCTCGGAGGCGGCGGCATTGCGCTGGGTGGTGTCATTGAGCTGCATCACCGCTGAACCGATCTCCTGCACCCCTTCCTCCTGCATGCGTGCCGACAGCGTGATCTGGTTGATCTGCTGCGAGGCCTCGCGAATGCCGTTGAGCGTGCCGGCGGCCAGGCGCTGGCTGGTCGCTTCGGCCAATTCCACGCTTTGCTGGGCAATCACGCTGATCTCCTGGGCGCTGCCCTGGCTGCGCTCGGCCAGTTTGCGGATTTCAGCGGCCACCACCGAGAAACCGCGTCCATGTTCACCGGCGCGCGCTGCTTCGATGGCCGCATTCAATGCCAGCAGATTGGTCTGGTAGGCGATGTCGTCGATCACGCCAACCTGGCGCGCGATGCCGCGCATGGCGGCTACCGTGCTTTGCACGGCTGCGCCGCTCTGGTCGGCATCGGCCGCTGCGTTCAGCGCAATCTGGTCGGTGCGGCGCGCATGTTCGCCGGTTTGCTGGATGGCCAGGCTGATGCTGCTGATGGCGCTGTGGACTTCCTCCACGGCGGCAGCCTGTTCGCTGGAGGCACTGGCCAGCGCATGGGCGGTGGCATTGAGCTGGCGCGCAGAGTCGCCCAGGGACTGGGTGAGCAGGGTGACGCTGCGCATGATGTCGGTCAGCCGGTCGCGCATGCCGTGCATCGCATAGAGCAGGCTGCTGCGGTCGCCACGGCGCAAGCTCACGGGCACACCGAGATTGCCGTCGGCAATCTGGTGCACGATGTGGGCGGCATAATCGGGCTCGCCGCCCAGCTGGCGGCGCAGGCTGAGGATGATCCAGAGCGCGATGGCCACGCCAATGGCCAGGGCCAGGCCGGCCATTTGCAGGTTGTGGGTCCGCAGTTGCCGGTAGTCGGCCAGGGCGGCTTCATAGGAGTTGCGCGTAAAACTCTCCTGCAACTGGCCCAGCTTGGCCAGTTGGGTCGCCAGGCCCGCCAGTTCGCCGGTCAGCGCGGTCCATCGGCGATTGGCTTGCAGCGGCTCGTTGCTGCGCAGCAGGTCCTGCACTTGCGCGCGTTGGGCGACGTAGCGCCGCCAATTCTGCTCGAAACGTTCTGCCTCGGTTTGCTCCTCCGGCTCCAGCCGGGTCGCCCGGTAGGCCTGCCAGCCTTGCTCGAAGGCGGCGTCCAGTGCCGGAATGCGTTCCAGCAGGGGCTTGATGCGATCGCTGCTGCTGCTGTCGTCACCGGCGGGAGCAGGGACATTGGCCATCATCAGGGCGCGGCCCATGACGTCGCGATTGAGGTAGAGGGCGTCGCGTACTCGGGCGATGTGGATGAGCGCCATGGTGCGGTCTTCATAGACATAGCGCAGCTTGTCATTGCTTGAGGCCATGCCCTGCATGTCGCGCCAGGCCAGCAGGAGCACGCTGCCGCACAGTACCGCCACCAGGATGGCCAGGCGCGCGGTGACCGTCAGTTTTCGTTGCACGATGTTTTCCTTGTGAGTGCCGACTGGGTCCGGAGCAAGAGTTTCCGTTCAGTCCAGCACAGAATATAGCGAATCTTGTTGCTATGCAGAATGAAGAATAAAGCTGTTTGCCTGCCTCTTTAGTGACGCTATGTGGTTTCCCACAATACCCGCCCGGAAATGACTGCGAGATACTTGCGGCCGAACCGGGGAGGGGGAGTTCTCCCGGACAAACAATAAGCACCCGCCAGAACGGACGACGATCCGACAATGGCAGGCGGCAGGTCTCCACGGACCCGCCGGTCATCCATGTTTCAAGGAGAAAGCACTATGTCGGCGCAAAAACCGCCCCTTTACAAATCCCTGTATTTCCAGGTCCTGTGTGCCATCGTGATCGGTATCGCGCTGGGCCACTTCTATCCGTCCACCGGTGAAGCCATGAAGCCGCTGGGCGATGGCTTCGTCAAGTTGATCAAGATGATCATCGCGCCGGTGATCTTCTGTACCGTCGTCATCGGCATCGCCGGCATGGAAGACATGAAGAAGGTCGGCAAGACCGGCGGCCTGGCCCTGCTGTATTTCGAAATCGTCAGTACCGTGGCCCTCATCATCGGCCTGTTGCTGGTGAACTTCCTGCAACCGGGCGTGGGCATGAATGTCGATCCCGCTTCGCTGGATACCAAGAGCATCGCCGCCTACACCGCGCCGGGCAAGATGGGTTCGGTGACCGACTTCGTGCTGGGCATCATCCCCACGAGCATGGTGGACGCCTTCGCCAAGGGTGACGTGCTGCAGGTGCTGCTGGTGGCCGTGCTGTTCGGCTTCGCGCTGCACAAGTTCGGCGGCCGCGGCACGCTGGTGTTCGACTTCATCGAAAAGATCTCGCACGTGCTGTTCTCGGTGGTGGGCGCGATCATGAAGGTGGCCCCGATCGGTGCCTTCGGTGCGATGTCCTTCACCATCGGCAAGTACGGCGTCGGATCGCTGTTCTCGCTGGCCAAGCTGATGGGTACCTTCTACCTGACCTGCCTGCTGTTCATCTTCGTGGTGCTGGGTATCATCACCCGCCTGCACGGCTTCTCGATCTGGAAGTTCGTCAAGTACATCAAGGAAGAACTGCTGATCGTGCTGGGTACGTCGTCCTCGGAATCGGTGCTGCCGCGCATGCTGGCCAAGATGGAAAACGCCGGTGCCAAGAAGACCGTGGTCGGCCTGGTGATCCCGACGGGTTACTCCTTCAACCTGGACGGCACCGCGATCTACCTGACCATGGCGGCCGTGTTCATCGCCCAGGCGACCAACACCCCCATGACCTTCGTGCAGGAACTGACGCTCCTGGGCGTGCTGTTGCTGACCTCCAAGGGTGCAGCCGGCATCACCGGTTCGGGCTTCATCGTGCTGGCGGCGACCCTGTCGGCCGTGGGCCACGTGCCGGTCGCCGGCCTGGCGCTGATCCTGGGTATCGACCGCTTCATGTCGGAAGCCCGCGCGCTGACCAATACCATCGGCAACGGTGTGGCCACCCTGGTGGTTGCCAAGTGGAGCGGTGAACTGGACAGCGAGCGCCTCAACAAGGTCTTGAACAACGAGACCGTGGAAGACGCACAAGCACCGGAAGCGATCCTGGATCGTACGGAAGCCAAGATGCATCACTAAGCAGGGAGGCGGGAAACATTCCCGCACTCGTTGCCTCATCGGCCCCATCCCCGCGTCTTGATTGGCGTGGCGATGGGGCCGATGTTTTATGGCCGCACTGCCTGCATCACGAAATCCACAAACGCCCGCACCCGCGCCGACAGATGGCGATTGTGCGGATACAAAATGGAGAAGCGCCGGGTGCGGTGTCCGGCTGACTGCAGCACTTCCACCAGCTCGCCGCGTTGCACGGCCGATTGTGCGATGAAGTGATAGATCTGGAACAAGCCCCCGCCCGCGATGGCCCAGTTGACGCAGCCCAGTACATCGTCATGGATGCGTTGCCGGCTCTGGAAATGGAAATCCATGTCGCGTCCCTGTCCGTCCTTGAAGATCCACGGCATCGCGCGCCCGGTGCTGGGCAGGATGAACTGGATGCAGTCATGCTCCTTCAGTGCTTCCACGCTGGCGGGCGTGCCACGCCGCGCCAGATAGGAGGGCGCCGCAAAGACGCCCAGCGTGGCTTCCTCCAGCGTATGGGCGATCAGCCGCGAATCCTGGGGCACGCCCAGGCGGATGGCGAGGTCGTAGCCCTCTTCGACGAAGTCGATCACGCGGTTGGCGATGCTCAGTTCCACTTCGATCTGCGGGTAAGCCGCCTGGAAACGCGGCAACAGCGGCAGCAGCCGGTAGTGCGCGTAGGGCGTGCCGACGCTGATGCGCAGGGGGCCGCTGGGCACTTTCTGCTGGCCGGTGAGGATGCGTTCGGCCTCGGCGATCTGTTCCAGCGCCTGGCGGCATTGTTCGTGATACAGCTCGCCCTCGCGGGTCAGCCGGATCTGGCGCGTGGTACGGGCGAACAGGCGTACACCCAGTCTGGCCTCCAGCCGGCTGATGGAACGGCTCACCGAGGCCGGCGTCACCCCCAGCGCCTCGGCGGCGGCGGTGAAGCTGCCCAGTTCCGCCGCCTTGCAGAACAATTCGATACTGCCTAGCTGGACCGGGTCGAAGTGGCGCATTTGTTCAGTGAGGTAATGAATGATTTGAGTTGGAGGCAGTTTATCTTCGATGGTGATGGGAATAAAGTGGTGGCCAGCGTGGTAATGCTGTTTTTATGCAGATGCCATCCCTCCCTCGTGAAGAAAGGAACAACATGAAAAAGCCCAATATCCTGATGATCGTCACCTCCAGCAGCCGCATGGGCGATACCGACAAGCCGACCGGCCTGTGGGCCGAAGAGCTGGCGGCGCCGTACTACGCCCTGGTGGATGCCGGTGCTTCGGTGGTCATCGCGTCCACCGCCGGTGGCCGGGCACCGATCGATCCGGGCAGCGTCAAGCCGCAAGGCCAGAACGATGCCATCGTCGAACGCATGCTGGCTGACGAGGAACTGCAGCAACGCATCGCGGCCACGCGCCCCCTGGGCGAGATCGAAGTCGCCGCCTTTGACGCCGTGTTCTTCCCCGGCGGCCACGGCACCATGTGGGACCTGCCCACCGATGCCAACGTCAAGAAGACCGTCGAAAGCGCCTATGCCGCCGGCAAGTTCATTGCTTCAGTCTGCCACGGTGCCGCTGGCCTGGTCTCGGCCGTGAAGGCCGATGGCAAGCCGATGGTGGCCGGCAAGCGCGTCAATTCCTTCACCGATGCCGAAGAGCGTGAAGTCGGACTGGCCGAAGTGGTGCCCTTCCTGCTGGAAAGCCGTCTGCGTGAGCTGGGGGGTGTCTTTGAAGGGACCGACAACTGGCAGGTGTTTGCCATCCGTGATGGCCAGCTGATCACCGGCCAGAATCCGCAGTCCTCCGAACGTGTGGCAGAGATGCTGCTGGAAGCGCTGGAACTGGGCGCCTGATCGTCGACGCTGCCGGGAAGAACCAAGGGCTGTCCGCTGGCGGGCAGCCTTTGTCTTTTTCACCTGCGTGGGCGGTCGGGCCAGCTGGTTTGCCGGGACGAATGGCACAGGCGAAAAAAAAGCCCACGACCTTGCGGTGTGGGCTTCAATCCAATTCTTTAGGAGGAAATTGGAGGAGACAGGTGTAACTTTACTGCTCCGCACCAAATTCAGCCAATTTATCTTTCGTATATCAGATATTCGATTTGCTTATTTCTTGATGTGCTCATGTGAAGCCGCGTAATCAGGCTGGGCGCACGGTCTCGTCCTGCAGACCGTCTCTTGGTGAAGTTTCCTGCACGCGTGGTTTGCACGCAATCTTGCAAGCCTTGTCCGTGGCCGGCTCGGCACTATATTGCATCGCCATAGGATCGACCACATGCTCGGTCAACACCGGTTCACCGACGATGGGCACGCGCAGCACCGTCGAACAGCGGGTGCCGTAGTCCGGGGAGCGGATGAAGATGGGCGAGAGCATGCGCTCTTTTTCCAATCCCACCCCGGTATCGGGCAAGCGGCAATCATTGGCGCGGGTGCCGTCGGTGAGCATCTCGAAAAAAGTCTCTTCCGGCGCGCCCTGGCACAGCAGGCTGGCGAATTGCGCCTTGGCACGGGTGAGCTTGGGCCAGGGGGTGTCCAGCAAGGCGTTCGATACCCCATAGACGCCATATTCGAGGGGCTGTCCGTTGCGCGGATCGTCCTGCCCCCGGTTGGAATACCACACCATCGTTTCCCGGTTGCCCAGCAGCAGGTTGAAGCCGTTGTAGCGCTGCGCCTGCGGTTCGATCTGGCGCAGGTAGGCTTGTGGATCGAGGTCGCCGGCGAGATAGTCGGCCACCAGCTGCCCACGTGTGGGAGCGTCGGCGCGTCGCTCCGAAGGCGCGCGCACATTGGTGAGCGCCGCAAAACGTCCGTCCCGGGTCACGCCCAGCCAGGTGCCGCCCCCTTGCAGGTCGCGCCCGGCATAGACCTGGGGATGGTCGGTCCACCAGCCGGCATCGGCGGCGGGGCGGGCATAGAATTCGTCACGGTTGGCCGCCAGGATGAGAGGCATGCCGGGGATGACTTTCCAGGCGAAGATGATCAGGCACATGGCGCGACATCCTCGAACTGTTCGACGTGGCGTTCGCCGCGGATGAGGGCAGCGGCGCCGGAATCCTCCAGCGCACGGTCCAGGGTCCGCGTGAAGTCTTCTGCCGAAGCCGGCAGGATGCCCTGGTAGATTTCCATCCAGGTCTGCAGGCCGTCCTGTTCCCCGGGACGGCGCTTGAGCGCGCCAGCGATACCCAGGCGCGCTTGCAGCATGGCTTGCACGCCCTTGATCTTGCCGAAGAGGGGCGTCGCGTGTGCGCGGTCGACCCGGTAGTAAATGTAGAGATCCATGGTTGCGTCCCTATGGCTGCACGGTAGCGAAGGCGCGCCGCTTATTGCGGATCGGCCAGCTCATAGGGAAGCGTGTGGAAATGCAATGCCGGGCCGTCGGCCGCACCCAGGTGCACGGCATCCTCGGCGGCGGCCAGCTTCATTTCCACCAGCGCCAGTGCATGGTCCGCGTCCAGTGCTTCGGCATTGACGACCATACCGCAGGGCTGCCCCGGATCGGCGGCCGCAAAGACTTCCTGGCCGGCGCGCACCCCGGCGCTGGCGATGGTGGCTAGCATGGTGCGGCGCTTGAGCTTGCCCAGGTACTGGCTGCGCGCCACGATTTCCTGGCCGGGATAGCAGCCCTTCTTGAAGTTGACGCCCCCGATCAGCTCGAAATTGATCATTTGCGGCACAAACTGCTCCTGCGTGGCTTGCACGATCCCCGGCACGCCGGCACGGATCTCCGAGAGCCGCCAGGCCAGGCTGGCCGTGGGCGTCAGGTGCTGGGTCAGCTTGGGCCAGGCGGCGGTGAGTGTATCGACCGCGGCGATCCACTGATAGCGCGCACTGCCGGCGGCATCGGCCAGTCGGATCAACGTGCCATGGCTGTTGTCGATCTTGCCGTAGGGGGCTGCCGGCAGGACCGGGAACCACTCCGCCAGCGCATTGGTCGTGGCCGGTCCAACCAGACCCAGTATCGCCCGCTCATCGCTGGCATCAGCCAGTTTGGCCTTGGCCCGCATGACGAACATCTGCAGGCGCTTCTGGATCGCCGGCTGCAGGCTGCGCGGCAATTGCAGCCAGATGGCCTGCTCGTCGCGCCACATCAGGAAGGTCGCCAGCAGGCGGCCCTTGGGCGAGCAATAGCCGGCCAGGCGGGCGGCGCTGCCGTCGAGCTGTTGCACATCATTGGTGAGCTGGCCGTGCAGGAAACTGGCGGCGTCTTCGCCGGTGGCAGTGATCAGGCCCAGGCTGGTGAGCGGGCTCATGAAGCTTTCCAGGCTTTGCGGTGCCAGGGCGGTAGCACCGAAGCCGGTTACGTCGGCACTCTCGGCGTCGAACTGGGCGCCTTGTTGCGCCAGGAAGTCACGCCAGCCGGAGTGCGAGGAGGTCATTTCTGTCATAGGAAATCTTTTACGGATTACGTCTTGCCAGGTCGGTCTGTCCGGCAAATTAGGCAACTGTCGTGCCAGCGATTATCATTGATGCCTCGATTATAGTGATCTCCGAAAAATCGCGTCGGAGCAACAAGGATTTCGCCTCTGGTATGAAGAAGTTATTTGTGACATTGCTGGTGCTGGCGGCCCTGGTGGCGGGGGCGGGCGTGTATTGGTCCAAGCAGCCCATCGTCGACCCCAGCGGCCAGGTCATTGCCTTCACGATCACGCCGGGTGCCGGCGTCAATGGTGCCGCCCAGCAGATCGCCGCTGCCGGCGTACCGGTCAACCCCGACCTGTTTGCGCTTTACGCACGCCTGTCCGGCGAAGGCGGCCGCATCAAGGCCGGCAGCTACGAGATCAAGCCCGGCTACACGCCGCAGCGCCTGCTGCTGCAACTGGTACGCGGTGAATTCGCCCAGGAAGCGCTGACCGTCATCGAAGGCTGGACCTTCAAGCAGATGCGCAAAGCCATCGCCGATCAACCCGCCCTGAAGCATGACACCGCCACCTGGACCGACCAGCAGATCCTGGCCAAGCTGACCAACGAGTACACCTATCCGGAAGGCCTGTTCTTCCCCGATACCTATCTCTTCGCCAAGGGGGCCAGCGATATGCAGGTCTACAAGCAGGCCTTCGCCCTCATGAGCAAGAAGCTCAACGAAGCCTGGGCACGGCGCGATCTCTCGCTGCCGTACCGCACACCCTATGAGGCACTGACCATGGCCTCCATCGTCGAGAAGGAGACCGGGCAGAAATCCGAGCGCGGCATGGTGGCCGGGGTCTTCGTCAACCGCCTGCGCACCGGCATGCTGCTGCAGACCGATCCGACCGTCATCTACGGCATGGGCGACCGTTACCAGGGCAAGATCCGCAAGGTCGACCTGCTCACCGACACACCCTACAACACCTATACGCGCGCAGGGCTGCCGCCCACGCCGATTGCCTTGCCCGGAGCGGCCTCCTTGGCCGCCGCCTTGAACCCGGACAAGACCGAGGCCTTATACTTCGTGGCGCGCGGGGATGGCACCAGCCATTTCTCCAGCAACCTGAACGAGCACAACCAGGCGGTGAACCGCTACCAGCGTTGAGCCGGTCTTTCTTTTACGTTTTATTCATTGAGTAGCGATACCTTCATGGCATCAGGCAAATTCATCACCTTCGAAGGCATCGACGGCGCCGGCAAGTCGACCCATATTCCTTTCGTCACTGATCTGCTGCGCCAGCGCGGCCTGGCCGTGGTCGCCACCCGCGAACCCGGCGGCACCGACCTGGGCGAGCGCCTGCGCGAACTGGTCCTGCATCACAAGATGCACCTGGAAACCGAAGCCCTGCTGATGTTCGCCTCGCGCCGCGAACACCTGGCCCAGGTCATCGAGCCGGCGCTGGCGCGCGGCGACTGGGTCATCTCGGATCGTTTCACCGACGCTACCTTCGCCTACCAGGGCGGTGGCCGCAAGCTGGCGCTGGACAAGCTGGACAGCCTCGAACAATGGGTCCATCCCCATCTGCAACCGGACCTGACGCTGCTCTTCGATGTGCCGCTGGAAGTGGCGCGGGCGCGTCTGGATGCCGAGCGCACGCTGGACAAGTTCGAGCAGGAAAAAGCCGACTTCTTCGCCAACACCCGCGCCGAATACCTGCGCCGCGCCGCGCAGTTCCCGCAGCGTTTCCGCCTGATCGATTCCACGCGTCCCATCCCGGTGATCCAGGAAGAACTGCGCGCCATCGTGGCAGCGCTGTAAGGGAGGCTGCATGTCCGTGACTTCTTCCGAGGTATTGCTGCCCTGGCAGGGCGAGAGCTGGCGCCAGCTGCAGCAGTTGCGCGAGCGCTTGCCGCATGCGCTGCTGTTCTATGGGGCGGCCGGTACCGGCAAGACGCAGTTCGTCGAAGCCTTCGCCAAGTCCCTGCTGTGCGAATCGCCCACCCCGGAAGCCCATGCCTGCGGCGTGTGCGCCTCCTGCACCTGGTTCTCGCAATCGAATCACCCTGACTACCGGCGCGTGCGCCCCGAAGTCCTGGACGATGAGACCGCTGAAGACGAGGCAGGTGAAGAAAAGAAAACTGCCAAGGCCAGCAAGGCCCCCTCCAAGGACATCAAAATCGACCAGATCCGTGCGCTGGCCGATTTCATGAACGTGTCGACCCACCGCTCGGGCTTGCGGGTGGTGATGCTCTATCCGGCCGAAGCGCTCAACACGGCAGCGGCCAACGCCCTGCTCAAGACGCTGGAAGAGCCGCCGCCGGGCACCATGTTCCTGCTGCTGTCCAACCGCCTGGACCGGCTGCTGCCGACCATCCTGTCGCGCTGCCGCAAGTTCGCCCTGACCGCGCCCGGCCATGATGAGGCGCTGGCCTGGCTCAAGCAGCAGGGCGTCAAGGATGCCGATGCCTGGCTGGCCGAGCAGGGCGGAGCACCGCTGGCCGCGCTGGAAGCCGCCCAGGGCGAGGGCCGTGAAGCGTTGGATGAATTGCTGCGCCACCTGGCCCAGCCGGGCGTTGACGGTGCCTTGCGGGCCGCCGACAAATTGCAGAAGACGCCGGCGGCTGACCTGGTCGGCTGGGTGCAGCGCTGGCTGTACGACTTGCTCTCGCTGAAGTCGGCCGGGGTGGTGCGCTACTACCCGCGTTATGGCAAGGAACTGGGACGTCTGGCCGAGCGGGTCGATGTGCTGGCGGTGTCCAAGGCCTTGCGCGGCATGGGCGATCGCCGCGCCATCGCCGATCATCCCTTGTCGGCCAAGTTGTTCATTGAAGAAATGCTGATCGATTACGCGCGGCTCTTCGACTGACGCTGCGCGTGTTGCATGCAAGATCGTCCGGCTTCCCCTGGAGGGGACGCCGGGCGATTTTTTTGGACAATCCTGCAGGCCCGTTAGAAGGCGACCGAGACTGAGGTAGTGAAGGTACGCGGATTGCCTGCGACCAGATAGCCCGAATTGGAGGCTCCGCCGGCCGATTGCCAGTAATTGCGGTTGGCCAGGTTTTCGATGGCCGCGCGGAAGGTGACGGCGCGTCCACCGATGTCGGTCAGGTAGCGTGCGCCGAGGTCATAGCGGACCCAGGACGGCACTTCCAGCTGGTTGGCTGCATCGACGTACTGGGTCGAGGTATAGGTGGCGCGACCATTGACGGTCAGCCCACGCACGCCCGGTACATCGACTTCCAGACCGGCGTTGGCCTGCATGGTGGGCACCCCGATCGCATACTTGCCATTGTTGACGCCGCCGCTGGTCTGTACCTGCTTGGCATCCAGGAAGGTCAGGCCCGACAGGAGGCGCACACCCTTGGCGAGCTCGCCATAGGCCGTCAGCTCCACGCCCCGGTTGCGCTGCTTGCCGTTGGTGGATTCAATACGCGTGACGGCATCCTTGTAGGACAGCGGCCGGTCGGTAGTGAAGAAAGCTGCGCCCAGGCCCAGCCCTCCCAGTTCATATTTGACGCCGACTTCCTTCTGTTTGGATTTGTAGGGGGAGAGCACCTGCCCGTAGTTGGCGGCGGTGGTGTCGGTGATCTGCTTGCCTTGCTGCAGGCCCTCGATGTAGTTGCCATAGAGGGAAAGATTCTTCGCCAGCCGGAACACCACACCGGCCATCGGCGAGGTGGCGCTCTGGTCGTAGTGCGCAGTGTTGAGGTGGGTGTTGTAGGCGTAGGTGTCCGACTTGAGCTGTTGCTGGCGCACGCCGACGGTCACCAGCAGGCGGTCGTCGTAGAACCCCAGGGTATCGGAGACCACGGCACTGAGCAGATTGGTCTTGATGGTCGTCTGCGGATCGGCCAGGCTGTTGCCCAATGTAGTCAGGGCCGGCCGGGCGTAGCTGCTGGGGTTGTAGAGGTTGGTGGCCAGCGCATAGGAGGGCGACAGGCCGTAGGCATTGCGCGAGTCAAGTGAATACGCCGAGGCAGCTGCCACCAGCTTGTGGGAGACCGTACCGGTCTTCAAGCTGGTGCGCACGCCCACTTCGCCGGTGGCGACGTCGTCCTGGCGGGCGTTGTCGAAGCGGTAGGTGGAGGCCGCGCCGGTACTGGCATTGTTCACGCGCACGCCTGACAGCGAATTGTTTTCCGTTCCCTGGCGCGCGCCGAAGGCCGCCCAGGCGGTGGTGCTGGAAGACAAGTCCCACTCGCCGCGCACGGTGCCGAAGATGTCGCGCGCGTTGGAGTACGACCAGGGCTGGGCATAGTTGGCCGAACCGCTCGGGGCCGCAGGCAGGCTGGTCAGTCCGCTGCCCAGGGTGACGCTGGGGCGCATGTTGTTGAGGTTGTTTTCCTGTATGCCCAAGTCCGCCGAGAGGCGGAAGTCATTGCCGCGATAATCCACGCCCAGCGAGAACAGGTTGGTCTCGCGTTTCTCGTTGTCCACGCCCGTACCGCCGGCATGGCGCGCGACATTGACGCGCACGCCGATACGATCTTGCGGACCGAAACGGCGCGAGACGTCCAGTGCGGCCGATTTGCTGTTGCCGGAACCGTAGCCCAGGGTCACATCAGTGAGCGGTTCGTTGGCGGCGCGCTTGGGAACGATGTTGATGGTCCCGCCCAGGCCGGCATCGCCCGGGGTGGCGCCATTGAGGAAGGCGCTGGCGCCGTACAGGACCTCGACCCGTTCCATCATCTCGGCGGCCACATACTGGCGCGGCAGGATGCCGAACAGGCCGTTGTACATCAGGTCGTCCGAGTTGGCGATGAAGCCGCGGATCATGTACGACTCCTGGAAGTTGCCAAAGCCGCGCGTGGTCCGCACTACGGGATCATTCTTGAGCACGTCGCCCACGCCTTGGGCCTGCTGGTCGGCAATGAGCTGCTGGGTATAGGCCACCGAACGGACCGGGCTGTCCAGGTTGTCGACATTGCCCAGCACGCCCAGGCGACTGCCGCGCGCCACCTGGCCCCCGGCAAATTCGGCCGGCAAGCCATCGGCGGAGGCATCCGCCGATGCATTGACCGTCACGGTAGGCAGCGGCTGGGCAGCGGAAGTCGCAGCTGCAGTGGCGCTGCCGGTCTCGGCAGTCTGCGCCAGTGCCGGCAGCGGAACGAAAAAGGCCAGCGCCAGGGCGGCAGCGAGCGGATGGAGGCGGGGAGAAGCAACTGGAGTCATGACGATTCTTTCAGGAATTTCAGCGAGAAATGAACGGTTGAAAGCGAAACGGCGCCAAGTATAAGTGCAAATCGTTATCATTAGCGTTCAATATTTCACTTTCTGCGTGGTTTGCATGAAAGGTTTGTCACCTGTGCATCTTTTGCTGTCCGACGGTAGTCGACGCGTGCGCTCTCCAGGCAGGCCGGACCGCTGCGGCAAATCGCCGCGCCCGATGGGAAGCGGGGCAGCGGATCGTATAATCCGGGCATGACGTCTCTGACCTCCTTCTTCATTCCCGTACAGGATCAGGTGAACCAGCCCCAGCACCTGCTGCTCTCGCGGCTGTACTGGCTGCGCTGGGCCATGGTGGCCGGCGAGCTGCTGGTGTTGGCGGGGGCGCATGCCTGGCTGCATATCGTCTTGCCCCTGCCGGCGCTGCTGGCCTTGATCGCCCTGCAGGCCCTCATCAACGCTGCCACCTGGCTGCGCATGCGCTGGGCGCGGCCGGCCGAGCAGGCCGAACTGTTCATGCAATTGCTGCTGGATGTGGCGGTATTGACGGCGCTCCTGTATTTCTCGGGCGGCTCGACCAATCCCTTCGTTTCCTTCTACCTGCCGGCACTGGCGGCAGGCGCAGCCACGCTGGCCTGGCCCTATGCCTTGCTGCTGGCCGTGTGCGCGCTGGGGTGCTACTCGGGGCTGGTGTACTTCTACCAGCCGCTGCACATCCACGACCACGGGCAGGCGATGGCCTATCACCTGGCCGGGATGTGGATCAATTTCTCGATCTCGGCCTTGCTCATCACCTGGTTCGTCAGCCGTATCGCGGCCGCCGTGCGCTTGCGCGACGGGCAGCTGGCACAGGCACGCGAGCGCCAGCTGCAGAGCCATCGCATCGTCGCCCTCGGTACCCAGGCCGCTGGCGCCGCCCATGCGCTCAATACGCCGCTGTCCACGGTGGCCGTGATCGCCGGGGAACTGCGCCGTGACATGGCCAGCAATGCCGCGCTGGCGGCCTATGAGGAAGACGTGCGCGTGGTTGAGGAGCAGATCGCCGTCTGCAAGGCCGCCTTGGAAAACATGCGGCTCGACGCCGATGCCCAAGCGCGCAACGAAGACAGCGCGCCCATCACGCCCTGGCTCACCAGCCTGCTGGAGGGCTGGCGGTTGCGCCATCCGGCCGTGCTGCTGGCGGCCGAGGTGCATCAGCCGGGCTGGCAGGCCAGCCAGTTGCAGGACCTCTCACAGATCCTGCTGACCTTGCTGGACAACGCCGCCCACGCCGTGCGCGGCCTGGGCCACCGCGGCGAGATCCGCATCCGCCTGGCGCCGGACGAGGCGGGCGAGGGCGGATCTGCCACCGCCGGCAAGGCGGGGCGCACCATGGCCATCATCGAGGTCTCCGACAATGGCGCAGGCATCAGCCCGGAGCTGTTGCAGCGCCTGGGCCACGGGCCGGTGGCCAGCAGTTCGGGCGGCTCCGGCATCGGGCTGATGCTGGCCTCGGCCAGTGCCACCCACCTGGGCGGCAAGCTCAAGCTGCGCTCTTCACCGGGGCAGGGCACGGTCGCGCGATTGTGCTTCCCCCTGGTGTGAGCCCCCACTTTTCATTCTCCTGGTTTTACGGATTTCCTCATGAGCGCCGCCTTCCTGATCCTCGATGACAATGACGTCTTTGCCAGCACGCTGGCACGTTCGCTGGCACGGCGCGGCTTTCGTGCCGTCGTTGCCCATAGCGGCGAAGAGGCGCAGGAAGCCGCACGCCGCGAACGCTTCGATTACGTCACCATCGACCTGCAGCTGGAGAAAGATTCCGGCTTGCAGTGGGTCGCGCCGCTGCGCCAGGCGCTGCCGCAGGCGCGCCTCCTGGTGCTGACCGGCTATGCCAGCATCGCCACCACGGTGCAGGCCATCAAGTCCGGCGCCGACAACTACCTGGCCAAGCCGGCCAATGTGGATTCCATCCTCTCGGCACTGTCCTACGTGGCCGAAGGCGAGGCGGTCGCTGAGCCGGCATTGCCGGTGGAAGAAGCCTCGCCGTTGTCGCTGGAGCGCCTGGAATGGGAGCACATCCAGCGCGTGCTGGCCGAGCATGAAGGCAATATTTCCTCGACGGCGCGGGCGCTGAACATGCACCGTCGCACCCTGCAGCGCAAGCTGGCCAAGCGGCCGGTGGCGCGCTGAGCGGCCATCGCCGCGCCCTGTAACGAAAGGTAAGCACCCGCCAAGCAGGGGCGACAGCCTGTCGGCATGGCTTTACAATAGCGGCCATGTATATCGATTCCCATTGCCACATCAATTTTCCCGACCTGGCCGCGCGCTTGCCCGAGATCTTCGGCAAGATGGCCGAAAACCAGGTCAGCCATGCCCTGTGCGTGTCGGTGGACCTGCCGGATTTCCCGCAGGTGCTGGCCCTGGCCGAGCAGTATCCCAACGTCTACGCCTCGGTCGGCGTGCACCCGGACTACGAAGACACCCCCGAGCCGACGCTCGATGAGCTGATCCGCCTGGCTGACCATCCGCGCATCGTCGCCATCGGCGAAACCGGGCTGGATTACTACCGGCTGCAGGGCGACCTGGAATGGCAGCGGGAGCGCTTCCGCACCCATATCCGCGCCTCGCGGGCAACGGGCAAGCCGCTCATCATCCATACCCGCTCAGCCTCGGAAGACACCATCCGCATCCTGCAGGAAGAGGGTGCCAGCCCGCAGGCGGGCGGCGTGGCCGGTGTCATGCATTGCTTCACGGAATCGCAGGCGGTGGCCGATGCGGCCATCGAGCTGGGCTTCTATATCTCCTTCTCCGGCATCGTGACCTTCAAGTCGGCCAAGGACCTGCAGCAAGTCGCCCGCACCATTCCGCTGGAGCGCATGCTCATCGAAACCGATTCGCCCTACCTGGCACCGGTCCCTTTCCGGGGCAAGACCAACGAGCCGGGTTACGTCCGCCATGTCGGTGAATTCATCGCCAACCTGCGCGGCATCAGCGCGGCCGACGTGGCGCGCCAGACCTCTGACAATTTCTTCAAGCTGTTCGGAATCAAGCCATGACCCTGCTGGAAAAGCTGCGCGCCCGCTTCGGCGGCATCGGCCGTATCGTCCTATATACCTCGCTGCTGTTGCCGGGGGCCGCTCGCGCGGGTGCCTATGAAGATTATTTCCAGGCCATCCGCATGGACAACGTCTATTTCCTCAAGCAGCTGATGCAACGCGGCATGGGGCCCAACCTGATCGAGCCCAAACGTGGCTATACCGGCCTGATGCTGGCCATCCGTGAAGATTCGATGAAGGCCTTCGACGTGCTGGTCAATGCGCCCGATGTGAACCTGGAAGCCCAGGCCACCAATGGTGACACGCCGCTGATGCTGGCCTCCTTCTACGGCAATATCCCGGTCGTGAAGCTGTTGCTGGCGCGCGAGGTCGAGGTCAACCGGCCCGGGTGGACCGCCCTGCATTACGCCGCCATCAATGGCAGCTCGGAGATCGTCAAGCTGCTGCTGGATGCCTCGGCCTATGTCGATGCCGAATCCCCCGACGACAAGATGACACCCGTCATGCTGGCCGCCATGCGCGGCCGCGTTGCGGCCGTGGAAGTGCTGCGCGACAACGGCGCCGACCTCACGCTCAAGAACAAGGATGGCTTGACCGCCATGGACCTGGCCCGGCGCTACGGGCAGGAGGGCGTGATCGACGTGCTCAACGTCAAACCGCGCCAGTAAGCCCGCCGCGCATACGCCTGGGCAAAAAGAAACGTCCCGGCCACCTCGCGGTGGACCGGGACGTTTTTCATGGACAGCCGCTTCAGCGCACCAGGATCTGCGGACCAACGTCCTGGATGTCCTTGGTGCCGGTCAGGGCCATGCTGACGTCGAGTTCCTTGCGCATGATCTCCAGCATTTGCGACACGCCCTCACCGCCCATGGCGCCGAGGCTGTAGAGGAAGGCGCGGCCGATCATGGTGCCGCGTGCGCCCAGGGCGACCGCCTTCAACACATCCTGGCCGGAACGGATGCCGCCGTCGAACCAGACTTCGATCTGGTCGCCCACGGCTTCGGCAATGGCCGGCAGGGCTTCGATGGAGGACATGGCGCCATCGAGCTGGCGGCCGCCGTGGTTGGAGACCACGATGGCATCGGCACCGCTTTGCACGGCCAGCTTGGCATCTTCCACATCGAGGATGCCCTTCAGGATCAGCTTGCGACCCCATTGCTGCTTGATCCAGGCGACGTCTTCCCAGTTCAGGGTCGGGTCGAACTGGCTGGCGGTCCACTTGGACAGTGTCTGCACGCCGCCGGCCCCTTCGCCGCCCTTGATGTGGCCGGCCAGGTTGCCGAAGGTCTTGCGGCCACCCAGGGCACGCAGCGCCCAGCCAGGCTTGCTGGCCAGGTCGAGCAGGGTGTCCAGGGTCAGCTTGGGGGGCACGGACATGCCGTTTTTCAGGTCCTTGTGACGCTGGCCGAGGATCTGCAGGTCCAGCGTCAGCACCAGGGCCGAGCACTTGGCGGCCTTGGCGCGGTCGATCAGGGATTGCACGAAACCGCGGTCGCGCATCACGTAGAGCTGGAACCAGAAGGGTTTGGTGGTCACGCTGGCGACGTCCTCGATGGAGCAGATGCTCATCGTGGAGAGGGTGAAGGGGATGCCGAACTTTTCGGCCGCGATGGCCCCCAGCATTTCGCCATTGGCCCACTGCATGCCGGTCAGGCCGGTGGGCGCGATGGCGACCGGCATGGTCACGTCGTGGCCGATCATGGTGCTGCGGGTGCTGCGCTCGTCGACGTTGATGGCCACGCGCTGACGCAGTTTCAAGGAGGCCAGGTCGCGGCTGTTGGCGCGATAGGTGCTCTCGGTGTAGGAGCCGCTGTCGGCGTAATCGTAGAACGCCTTGGGAACGCGCTTCTTGGCCAGCAGGCGGAAGTCTTCGATACAGGTCATGACCGGCATGGTGTTTTTTCTCCGTTATTTTTGGGTGCGGCCGGGGCCGCCGTGTGTTGGGATTGCAGGCAGGTACCGAAATCGGGCTGCGGACAAGGGATTGCTCAATGCCCGTTATGCTAGTGCATACCTGCCGGGCTTGGGGTGAATCCCTTTGCCACCACCCATGAAAATTTTACGATCAGGCCGCCAGCAGCCGCGCCGCTGCCATGCCACTGCGCACCGCGCCTTCCAGGGTGGCAGGATAGTCCCCGGCCACATAGTCCCCGGCCAGTGCCAGTCCGGCGGGCATGCCGGTATTGTCGGGACGCTGCAGGCCGGGGGTGCAGGCGAAGGTGGCGCGCTTTTCCGTGATGACGCGGCTCCAGCCGGGCGTGGCCAGGGCCGTATCGCCGAAGTCGCTCGCCAGTTGGCGCGTGATGCCGTCGGCAAGGGCCGCGTGGCCATCGGCGATGGCCTGGCCGGCAGCGCTGACGACGACAGCCAGCAAGCCCGCCTCGCCGCCCAGTTGCCCACGGTCAAACACGAACTGGCCCCAGGCCTGGCGTTGCGCATCATCGGCCAGCGCCAGGAAGGGGGCCGGCAGGCGCACGCCGGGCGGGTACTGCAAGTAACAGGTGGTGATCGGTTCGTGTTCCAGTGCCTGCAGGAGCGCCGTGTCATGCAGGCCGTCCAGCAACTGCGCGGCGGCGTCGGGGCCGGTGGCCAGCACCACCCCGGCGAATTCGCCCAGGCTTTCAGCGGCCCGGTCTTCCAGCCGCCAGCTGCCCTCGTCATTGCCCGGCAGCAGGCGTGCCACGGCCACGCCGGCCTGCACCAGACCGCCGCGCTTGCCCAGATAGGCCGCGGCCGCATCGGGCAGCAACGCGCCCAGGTCGACGCGGGGAATCAGCATGTCGGAGGCAGCGCGGCGCGCGCCCAGGCTGTCGCGCAAGACTTTCAGGAAGACTTGCGCCGAAGCCCGTTCCGGCGGCGTATTGAGCGCGGCGATGCACAGCGGACGCCACATCAGGCGGATCAGGCGCGGGGTCTGTTCATAGCGTTGCAGCAGCTCGGCCACACTGCAATCCTGGTGCAGCTGCCAGCCCATCCAGCGTGCCGTGGTGGAAAAGCGCGCCAGCGCCATCTTGTCTTCGCGCGCCAGCCCCTTGGCCCGCAGCAGCGCCACCGCTACATGCCAGGGCGCCGGCAGGCGGGGTGCCACGAAATCCATGCCCTCAGCCCCGGTGGCCAGCGGATAGCGCATCTGCAAAGGCAGGCGCAGCAAGGCGCTGGCCGGATCGACACCAACCTGTTTCATCAGCGCCAGCGTGGAGCGATAGGCCCCCAGCAGGATGTGCTGGCCGTTGTCGAGTGCGCGGTCGTCCAGCTCCACCCGGCGTGCGCGCCCGCCCAGGGTACGCGCAGCCTCGAACAGGCTCACCCGATGGCCCGCGGCAGCCAGCGCCACGGCAGCGGCACATCCGGCCCAGCCGGCGCCGATGACCGCGTAATGGCGCGGGGCGCTCATCGGGAGATGGCCCGGTCAGCCGAAGACATAGGTCTTCCAGGCCAGCCAGAGCTTGCGGATGGGGGTGAGCGAGATGCGCTGGTTGAGCACGTGGTAGCCGTCACGCGTGATCTCGTCGAGCAGGGTGCGATAGATGGCGGCCATCATCAGGCCGGGGCGCTGGGCGCGGCGGTCTTCCTTGGGCAGCAGGGCGAAGGCTTCGTCATAGACGGCCTGGGCGCGCTCGACCTGGAACTTCATCAATGCCTCGAAGCGCTCGCTGTGGCGGGCGTTGAGGATGTCGGCGGCAGTGACGTTGAATTGCTGCAACTCATTGACGGGCAGGTAGATGCGGCCCTTGCGGCCATCCTCGCCGACATCGCGGATGATGTTGGTGAGCTGGAAGGCCAGTCCCAGCTTTTCGGCGAAGAGCAGGGTGCCGGGCTGGGTATGGCCGAAGATGCTGGCCGAGAGCACGCCCACCACGCCTGCCACATGCCAGCAGTAGCGCTGCAGGCCGGGATAGTCGAGGTAGCGGGTCTGGTCCAGGTCCATTTCCATGCCATCGATGATGGCTTGCAGGTGTTCGCCCTTCAACTGGTAGGTGGCCACGTGCGGATGCAGGGCCTTGGTCACCGGGTGCGTGGGCTGGCCTTCCAGCATGGCGGCGATTTCCTTGCGCCACCACATGAGCTTGGTGCGGGCCACCATGGCGTCTTCGATTTCATCGACGGTATCGTCGACCTCGCGGCAAAAGGCGTACAGCGCCGTAATTGCCAGCCGGCGCTGCGGCGGCAGGAACAGGAAGCTGTAATAAAAACTGGAACCGCTGGCGGCGGCCTTCTGCTGGCAGTATTCGTCTGGAGACATGGATGCGTGGCGGGCGGTTGAAGCATGGGGCAGGCGGCCTGATGGCCCCCTGCGGCAAAGGCGCTATGCTAGCCGAGTGCGCCCGGCAGGGCAAATGCCGCCTGTGGCTGACCCGCTCTTGAAACAGTGCCTCCAAGCCCTCTATTGCGGGGCCCGGCGTTGTCCATTAAGCTCGGGTCAAGCGCATTCCGGAAAAACAAATTCACATGACATCAAATCCGGATGAATTCTGCCGTTAAGCTATGCAGACGTGGCGCAGCGTCGGATACACCCGGCGCAGGCGCGGCACATCGGCAACCCCGGTCATCGACGATGGCCCCCTGGAGGCTGGAGACACTATGGACAGACTGGAAATTTTTCGCAACATCGCCTCGCAGGCGGGCCGCGGCGAGCTGGTATTCCCGGCCAACGTGAGCGCATCGCTGAAGCTCCAAAAGGCCCTGGCCGACCCGGAATGCCACCTGGAGCTGGCCGCCAAGCTGGTGATGGCCGAGCCGCTGGTCTCGGCGCGCACCGTGGCCATCGCCAATTCGGCGGCCTACAACCGCTCCGGCGGCGAGATCAACAACGTGCGGGCGGCCGTGATGCGGCTGGGCTTCCGTACCCTCAACACCATCACTACCTCGGTGATCGTGCGCCAGCTGGGCCGCACCATCAACAACCCCGGCATGCGCATCAAGTCGGCCCAGCTGTGGGAGCACTGCGCCCACGTGGCGGCCACCGCCTATGTGCTGACCTCCAAGCTGACCAAGGCCGATCCGGAGACGGCGATGTTTGCCGGCATCGTGCATGAAGTGGGCGGCTTCTACCTGCTCTCGCGCACGGATGACTTCCCGGGCCTGCTGGATGGTGGCACCGAGGACTGGATGGAATACGGCGAAAAGATGATCGGCCGCGCCGTGCTCAAGAAGCTGGGCGTGCCGCAGCCGGTGGTCGACGCCATCGAATCCCTGTGGCATGGCGTGCGGGTGCTGCCGCCCCAGACCATCGGCGACGTGCTGCTGCTGGCCAAGGAATTGTCGCCAGTGCCTTCGCCGCTGCAGCGCACTGCCGTGGCTGAAGCCGGCATCGGTGGCGAGAACCTGGTGGATGACTATATCGGGGACCGTTCGCTGCGCGAGATGCTGGATGATTCGGAAGAACAGATCCGTACCCTGACCGCCGCCTTGCTGGTCTGAAGCTGCGCGCCGCCGTTTGTTGTTGGTTTGTTGTTGAAGCCCCGCCTGGCCGATGCGCCGGACGGGGTTTTTTCATTGCCGATCTGGCTTAGCGGGTCAGCCCGCGCCAACCCACGATGAGCCAGTCCGTCTTGCCCAGCTTGGGGCGCCGGCCGAACACATCGCCTTGTACCGCCTCGATGCGTTCCAGGATGCGCAGGCCACCTTGCACCACCATGCGCAGTTCCAGCCCGATGCGGCCCGGCAGGCGGCGCGCCAGTGGCGCACCGGAGAGCATCAGCGTGCGCGCCCGGGTGAGCTCGAACTGCATGAGCTGCTGCCAGCGCTGGTCGCTGCGGGCTTGGGCGATGTCGGTTTCACTGACCCCGAAGCGCTCCAGGTCTTCGAGCGGCAGGTAGATGCGCGCCTTTTGCCAGTCGATGGCGACGTCTTGCCAGAAGTTGATGAGCTGCAAGGCGCTGCAGATGGCATCCGAGTCCCGGATGTTTTCTTCATTTGCTCCGCCGTACAGGTGAAGCATCAGGGTTCCTACCGGGTTCGCGGAGCGGCGGCAGTAGTCCAGCAGGTCCGTATAGCGGGGGTAACGGGTAGTCACCACATCCTGGCGGAAGGCCGAGAGCAGGTCGCGGAAGGGTTGCAGCGGCAAGTCATGCTCGGCAATGGTCTGCTGCAGCCGTTTGAAGATGGGGTGAGTGCAGGGTGACTGCTGCGCGATCAGGTCGAGCTGGGCCTCATAGGCATGCAGGGCGGCCAAGCGCTCCTCGGGCTGGGCCTCGCCTTCATCGGCGATGTCGTCGGCGCTGCGGGCAAAGGCATAGATGGCCGTGACCGCCGGGCGCAGGCGGGCCGGCAGCAGCAGCGAGGCCACCGGGAAGTTCTCGTAGTGATCGACGGCCATGGGAGATCCGGCTTGCTGGACGCGGGCGGCTCAGTCGAACTTGTCCTTGAGCAGCGCCTCGATGGTGGCGATGCGGGTTTCCACCGTCTCCAGCAGGGCCTGGGGCATGGTGCCCCCGGCATTCAACTGCGCGGCCAGCGAACGGGCGATGCCCATGGCGCCTGCGGTGAACTGCTTGCCATCCTTGGACAGCACGGCCGCGGCCGTGAAGAGGGTGGAGAACAGGATCTGGTCAGCGGTGTTGTTCTCGATGAACTTGTTCAACAGCGCGTTGTGGCTTTGCTTCAAAGCGTCGAATTCTTCCTGGGTGGGCATGGGTGGTCCTCCGATGGTGAGACTGCGCGGCAACCCGGCCGGCAAAGGCGCGGATTGTAGCAGTTAAGGGCTGCAGGACGGTGAATTGAACCGTGAGGATGGCCGGATGAAGGTGGTTGCGGCCCGAAATGAAGCTTCCTGCGGGCAAGCCAGGGATGCCGCCCTGGGACGGCATCCCTGTTCAGGCTTGGTGAAGTTTTATGTCGAAACCAGCCGAATTTTCCTGGCTCAATGCGTGACGGCCAGCAGCACCTTGCCATCGCCTCCCTGGGTGGTCGGCCAGCTGGTCTGGGTGGCGGACGGCGCGGCAAAGCTGGCCATGGC
Source organism: Herbaspirillum aquaticum (assembly GCF_002213425.1). Taxonomy (GTDB): domain Bacteria; phylum Pseudomonadota; class Gammaproteobacteria; order Burkholderiales; family Burkholderiaceae_D; genus Herbaspirillum; species Herbaspirillum aquaticum. The sequence continues at coordinate 505,466 of NZ_NJGV01000001.1, forward strand.
CTGCACCAGCTTGTCGATGTCGGTGTCGTAGAGCGTCTTGCCGTCGGTGGTCTTGATGCGTTCGACGTGGTTCTCGCTGCCTGTGCCCTGGTACCAGTCCTTCACCAGTACCTCGTCGGTACCGCCCAGCACATCGATGCGCAGATCGTTGCCGGCCTTGCTGAACCAGAGATTGGTCTGCTTCGCGTCGCTGAAGGTGAGCGTATCGAGGTTGCCCTGGGTGGCATCGTGGTCGTAGAGCACGTCCTGTCCGTCGCCCTTGGCAAAGGTGTAGCTATCGTTGCCGGCACCGCCGATGAGCAGATCGTTGCCGCGCCCGCCGGTGAGGAGGTTGTTGCCGCGATTGCCGACCAGGATGTTGGCGAGTGCATTGCCGGTGGCGTCCAGGTCCTGGTTGCGCAGCTTGATGGGATCGTCGGTGGTGACGGTATCGGCCCCGTAGACGCTGGTGGCTTCGCGCAGGCGCTGCAGGGAGACGAAGCGGCACATGTCGCTGGACAGGCCGCGTCCCGAGTCGGCGATGTAGAACCCCACCGTCTTGCCGGTGGCCGCCGAACAGGCCACGCCGGTCACGGTGATGGCGTGGTCGCTGGTGTCCTCGTTCGCTTCGTGCAGGTCCCATAGCTTGCTGGCACTGACGCTGATGATGACGCCCTTGCCGTCCTTGATGCTTTGGGCGACTGCCGCGAGATCGACTTGCTCGTCGATGGTGGAGGCAAAACCGAAGTCCTGCAGCAAGGCCTGGCGGTCGTCTTCCGAGGTGGCGCCACGCATGTCGGCGGACTCGGCGGCGGTATCGCAGAGGTTTTCCTTGATGCCGCGCTGGACGACTTCCTTTTCCGAAGCCGCATGGCCGCCCATCAAGGTGACGTTGGCTACGCTGGTCTCGCCGCAGGTTCCCCAGTAGCCCTCGACTTCACCGCCCTGGTCGTAATCCAGCTGGTACGAACGCGGCATGCCATAGACCAGCACATTGACGCCATTCCCTTTCAAGTGCGCCATGGAATGGCGTTGTGATGCGGGGCAGGTCTTCGCGCGCGGCGTCCTGCCCCGGGGACCTGTTTCCTGCCGCACGGGCCACGGACTGTGGCTGGATGGGCAGGTCTTGTTTTGTTGGTCCCGCAGGGATTCAATCGGATTGAAATACTTCAGTAAATCGCACGAAAGTGCCGTTTGCTGGTTGGCAAGCTGAAGCAAAAGGGAAAATGCCAACCTGAGGCAACCAAGGGTCGCTCAAAGAGGTGCGGGTGGGCTCAGCTGGGGTGTGCAGCTCAAAACGCGCAAGAGGGGAGGCGTGACTTTTTCTTCACACCGTGGTCGTGGGTGGCGGCAGGAGCCAGGCGGAGCAGCCGGGATCTGCCGCTTGAGGGCGTGCAATGTGACGGCTGGTCGGACTTCGGCGATGGTGTTCGCCTGGTCAAATCGGAGATCCGAAACGGATGGTCTGGTGCGAGGAGGGGCTCGAAGCGCTGCTCAGGCCCCTCTGGATATTGGCAAGCCCGTCTGTTCGTAAGCGTGGCCTGTTGATTTGCTCGCAGAATTGACCCTCTCCATCTGACCCACCTTCCACCGCCTTCCGAAGGCTGCGACGCGGTCGTACGACCCCTTATAGCCT
>NZ_NJGV01000024.1 GCF_002213425.1 Herbaspirillum aquaticum
TGTTTATCGCGTCAACTACTTTTTTGCGATTCGTTTTAAATTTTTTCGTCTCGCTTAACTTCCGCTTTGACTACTTCCATTTAAAACGCCTTACAACCTGCTTCACACCTCTTCGCTTCGCCGACATCCGTCGCTCTGTTTTTCAACTTCGCTTCGTGTGTCGCGTCAGCAGGGGGCGAACTATAGCAACGCCCCATCCACCGCGCAAGTACTTTTTGAAAAATAATCGAAAATAATTTAGAAGGATAGTTTCCCAGCCGCCTACCCTACCCCGCAAAGCCTTGCCCAGCTTGGCGTACAGCGGTATTGGCAAGCTCAGCCAAAAACAAAGAGAAACCGGGCCATCCCTGACGGGACGGCCCGGTTTCTCTTTTACTGCTACAAATGATTCAAATAATTAGCGAATATTGTTCCATTCTGAAGATGCTGCTCAACCTGCCTTGACGGTAAGGTCGCTCTTCACATCCCGCACGCCCTCGATGCCGGCGACCAGCTGCAAGGCATGCTGACCCAGTTCCGCACTGGGCACGGAACCCTTCAGTGTCACCACCCCATCCTTGGTGCTGACCTTGATCTTCATGGAAGAAATCTGCTTGTCCTCCACCAGCGCCGCCTTCACCTTGGCGGTAATGACCGAGTCGTCTATATAAGCGCCTGCCTTCTGGGCAGACGGCGCACTGGCGCTGCCCGCATCCGCGGCGTGGACGGCTGGGGCGGCAGCGGCCATCGTGATGGCGGCTGCCAGCAATCGCGCTGCGAGTGAAGATGTATTCATGGCGTTCTCCTTGTTCAATGGGGTGATCCTGGTATTGCCCAACGCTTCATATATATAGGCAACGCTGGCATACCCTATCGCAAAGGACGTGCCACCCCTTCAACTCCCCAATGAAATCAATGACTTACAGCGGACACCACGGGCCGTCAGGCCATGGATGAGCAAACAAAAACGCCATTTCCGTCGGCCTCGCCCGACAACGTGTATCCCTGCTGCTCGCAAGTCCTTGATTTCAAACGACTCCGTCCTGTCGTTCCAGCACGACGGGCTCTTCCCCTCCCCGGAAGCGGCGCGGGTCCAGGCCATTCTTCTGCAGCAGCCGGTAGAACTCGGTGCGGTTGCGGTCGGCCAGCCGGGCCGCATCGGACACATTGCCATCGGTCAACTTCAACAAGCGCACCAGGTAATCCCGCTCGAACTTCTGCTTGGCCTCGGCATAGCGCAGCAGATCCAGCGTCGGCACGCGCAGGGCGCGCTGGACCAGGGAAGCCGGGATCAGCGGTGCCGTCGACAGCGCACACACCTGCTCCACCACGTTATAAAGCTGGCGCACATTGCCCGGCCAATGGGCCAGGCTCAAGACTTCCAGCGCATCGGGCGCAAACCCGGTCAATCGTTTTGGATACTTGGCGGCAATGGACTTCAAGAAATGATTGGCCAGCAGGGCGATATCCTCGCGCCGCTCTTCCAACGGCGGCAGGCTGAGGGTGACCACATTGAGGCGGTAATACAGGTCCGCGCGGAAGTGGCCTTCGTTCATGGCCACCTCCAGGTCGCGGTGCGTGGCCGAAATCACCCGGACGTCCACCTCGGCGGCCAGGTTGGCGCCGACCTGGCGCACGCTCTTTTCCTGCAGTACCCGCAACAGCTTGACCTGCAAGGCCAGCGGCATATCGCCGATTTCATCGAGAAACAGGGTGCCGCCCTCCGCCGCCTGGAACAAACCTTCACGATGCTCTACAGCGCCCGTAAATGCGCCTTTCACATGGCCGAACAGTTCGGACTCCAGCAACTGCTCCGGAATGGCGCCGCAATTGACGGCAATGAAGGGCTTGTCGGCACGCGGACTGGCGCGATGGATGGCGCGGGCCAGCAATTCCTTGCCGGTGCCGCTGTCGCCGCGGATAAGGATGCTGGCATCGGAGGCCGCCACCAGCCGCGCCTCGGCCAGCAGCTCATCGACGCGCTGGCTGCGGCTGATGATGTCGGCGCGCCAGGCTTCGTCCGGCGCCTCCTGGGCGGGAGCGGACAGGCTCAGCGCCTGGGCCACCTTGTCGAGCAGCACATGCCCGTCAAACGGCTTGGTGAGATAGGCGAACGCGCCCTGGGTGGTGGCCTCGACGGCATCGGGAATGGTGCCGTGCGCGGTGAGGAGGATCACCGGCAAGGCCGGATAACGGCTGCGGATCTCGGCAAACAGCGCCAGCCCATCCATGCCGGGCAGGCGCACATCGGTGATCACCAGCGCCGGCAACGCAATGGCCAGCTGGGCCAGGGCGGCCTCGGCGCTTTCCACGGCCAGGATGCGGTAGCCGCTGGCGTTGAGGCGCAGTGTGAGCAATCGCAACAGGTCGGGATCATCGTCGACCAGCATCAGGGGGGCAGTCTTTCCCATCGGGACTCCAGTTCCAATAAAGGGAACGGGCCCGACCCGATGGCGGCCTCCCCGGTCGTCGGGGAGTGAAATTACTTGCCGCCAGCCGGCAGGGTCCGTTCGATGTTCTTGAGCGCTTCCAGTTTGTCGTTGAGCTGATCGACCTTGCGCTGCGCTTCCTTCAGTTGCACCGAGGACTTCTCGGCACTGTCGGCTACGCGGCGCAGGTCGGAATAATGTCCAACCAACAACTGCACCAGAGGCTTGAGCTTCTCCGCTTCGACGCTGCGATCGGCCATGACGTTCCATAGCTGGGCTTCGGCCTTGGCCAGGTCGATGGCGTCGCGCGTCAGGGACAGCGCCATGGCGCGGCGCACGTTGGTGGCCGGACCGGCCGGATAGGTGTTGATGCGCTGCAGTTCGCGGCCCAGTTCGGCCGGCGTCATCTTGCGCAACTGGACGTTGTAGGCCAGCAGCTCATCGATGTTGCTGGTGGACTGGACCAGCTGGATGGTGGAGGTCGGCGCGGACGGCTGCGGCCCCACGCAGGCGGCCAGCACGAGGGAGCCCACCAGGATCAGGATCTTATTTTTCATCAGGCAACTCGATTCGGAAATGCGCCCCGCCCTCACGCGGGACCAGATAGACCTTGCCGCTGTGCGCCTGCACGTACTCGCGCACCACGGACAGGCCGATACCATTGCCACGGCGGGCACCGGAGGGCTGGTGCAAGCCCTGGTAGAAGGGTTCGAAGATGCGTGCGGCGTCGGTCGGCGCCACGCCCGGCCCCTGGTCCAGGCATTCCACGCGGACCATGCCCGGTGCCTCGGTGAGCAGAAAGCGGATGAAACCGCCCTGGGGGCTGAAGCGCACGGCATTGGACAGCAAATTGGCCAGCACGATGGCCATCTTCTCGGGATCGACCACCACGGTCCGGGCCGCCCCCTCGATCTCCACCTTCAGCTCGCGCGCCAGCCATTGCAGGCGCTGGTCGTCGACGACCTTGTGCAGCAGCGCGCGCAGGTCCACCGGTACGGGATGGATGCGTTGGGCATCGAAGGATACTTCGTTATAGCGCAGCAGGTCCTCGATCTGGGTCTGCAGCGACTGGGTATTCTGGCGCAGGATGCGGGCGATCTCGCGCTGGTTGTCGGTCAGTTGCCCGGCCACGCCGTCATCCAGCAAGGCCGCGCCTTCGCACAGCGCGGCCAGCGGGGTCTTCAATTCATGGGAGACGTGGCGCAGGAAGCGCGACTTCTCAGCCTCCAGGTCGGCCAGGCGCTGACGCAGCCAGTCCAGCTGCTGGCCCAGGCGGCGGATATCGGCCGGGCCGCGCACGTCGATAGGCTGGTCAAAGCGGTTGTCACCCAGCCGGCCGATGGCCTGTTCCAGCCGCGCCATCGGGCGCGACAGCCACAGCCCGAAGCAGAAGGCCAGCAAGACCGCCAGCACGATGGCGCCGACCACCTGGGCGGTGAGTAGCTGGCGTTGCTGCTCCAGCGCCGCCGACAGCGCATTGTTGCGACGATCCACCTCGCGCCGGCTCTCCAGCGCGATGCGTTCGTTGAGTGCGGGCAGGCGCGCGAAGTCCTGGAACAAGCGGGCCTGCTCGCCCTTGTCCTTGCGCGCCTCGCCCTCCAGCACGCCGGCGGCTTCATCCACATACACACCCCACTGGCTGAAGAGCTCGCGCGGCGCCATGGGCAGCGAATCCGACAATTCGCCCACGGCCTGGCGCGCCTGCTCGCGCGCCTCGGTGAAGCGGTCATGGAAGGCAGGGTCATCCAGCACCAGGTACTGGCGCGCACTGCGCTCCATGGCCACGGTGCGCTCGGCCAGGCGCTGTGCGGATTCGGTCAGTTGCACCGCCTGGCGCGCGGTCTCGCGGCTGTTGGCCGACATGCGGTCCAGCGTGAACAGGGCGTGAATGGAGGTGCCGCTCAGGAGCGCGGCAATCAGCAGGAAGGCGGCCAGCAGCAATTGCCGGAACGACAGGCCAAGATAGCCGGGCTTGCGGCCGGCCGGCGACTGGGGCGGATGAGTGTGCTCGATGGCGTTGAACATGCGATTGATCTCGGTCCCACAAGGCTTGCTTGGTTATCCGGATGGCAGCACAGCCCTCCGGCCCGGAACATGCCGACAGGAAACGTCGGCCACGCTGTCGCGGGCACACATTGTAATCATTTGTGGCGCGGCCTGCGATGCGGCCGTATTTCCACACGGCAATCCTGCAGGCGCAGCCGGCCAAGATTTCCGCCGGCGCGCCTGGCTCGCGCCGCCCTCAGTCCTGCGGGCCGAGGAAATCCAGCAGCATCAGCGCGACCACCTTGGTGGCCTTCTTGAGATCATCCAGCGCCAGGTTCTCATCGGCCTGCTTGGCATTGGATTCCATGAGGGTGCGCGGACCGGCACCGAACAGCACCACCGGAATACCGGCCTCGCCATACAGGCGGGCATCGGTATAGAGCGCCGAGCCATTGGTGGTGAGGGTCTCGCCCATGACCTGCCGGGCATTGCGCAGCAGGCTGTCCACCAGCTTCTCGTGTCCGGGCAGCGGGCGCAGCGCGCGCGCCAGCAGCAGGCGACGGATCTCCACGCGGATGCCCGGCAGGCCGGCCACTGCGTCTTCGATCAGCTTGCGCACGCCGGCTTCGACCTGCGCCGGATCTTCCTCGGGAATCATGCGGCGGTCCATCTTCAGCACCACCTTGCCCGGCACCACGTTGGTATTGGTGCCGCCATCGATGCGGCCGACGATCATGGTCGGATGGCTGATGCCGGGGATGGAGGAGCGGATGTCCTTCAATCCCGGCAAGGCGCCATAGATCGCATTGAGGATGGCATTGGCCGCCTGCAGGGCATCATGGCCGGTCTCGGGCATGGAGCCGTGGGTAGCGCGTCCATGCACGGTCACCTCGAACTGCAGGCAGGCATTGTGGGCGGTCACCACGTTGTAGCTGAAGCCGGCTGCCAGCACGTAATCCGGGCGGGTCAGCTTCTGTTCCAGCAGCCAGCCCGGGCCGAGCACGCCGCCGAATTCCTCGTCATAGGTAAAGTGCAGCTCGACGGCACCGCGCAGTGCGGCGCCCAGCGACTCCAGCGCGCGGGTGGCGAAGATGTAGCTGGCGAAGTCGCTCTTGGAGACTGCAGCAGCACGGCCATAGATGCGGCCATCGGCCACTTCGCCGCCATACGGATCATGGGTCCAGCCTTCGCCCGGCGGCACCACGTCGCCGTGGGCGTTGAGCGCCAGAGTCGGGCCGCCGTCGCCATAGGGACGACGCACGATCAGGTTGGTGATGCTCTGCATGCCGTAGTCGCGCACCTGCTCGGCGGGCACTGCGTGCTTCTCGGCCTGCCAGCCCCAGGACTGCACCAGCTCGGCGACCGCATCGGCGTGCGGGGCGTTGTTGCCGGGCGGGGTATCGGTGGGGATGCGGATCAACTGCTGCAGGACCGCGACCTCTTCCTCGAAATGCTGATCGATCCATGCGCACAGGCGCTCCGAGAACTGCTGTTTGGACATGCTTGCCACTCCGTGATCAAAGTCGCCAGCCGCGCTGGCGCAAACCGCCATCATAGCGCAGCCGCCCGGCACATGGCCGCCTCCTGCGTAGTCGCACGTTCCCCGCTATCATTGACCGGCGCTGCCCTGCGGGGCCGCGCGCAGTCCCGGACCTCCAAGACAACCACGACAACAAGCGGCGGCGGCGCCACCGGCGGCCTTGCCTGCCTTGCACCAGCACGCTTGCTACGCCAGAACCCTACGACCCCATGTCATCGCAGCCTTCCACTCCCGGCCCTTCCGATCCCGCCCACCACATCGTCATCGCCGGCGAGGGCTTGCCGCCCGAACAGCGCGGGCGCGCCATCCTGGCGCTGGGCATCGCCGTGGGCCTGGCCACCCTCGATACCGCCATTGCCAACACTGCCCTGCCGGCCATGGCATTGGACCTCAACACCACCCCGGCCGCCTCGGTATGGATCGTCACCGCCTATCAGCTGGCGATGATGGTGGCGTTGCTGCCGCTGGCGGCGCTCGGTGAAATCATCGGCTACCGCCGCATCTATATCTGGGGACTGGTGCTCTTTACCGCCGCCTCGCTGCTGTGCGCGGTGGCCTGGTCACTGCCCACGCTGGTGATGGCGCGTTTCCTGCAGGGACTGGGCGGGGCCGGCATCATGAGCGTCAATACCGCGCTGATCCGCTTCATCTACCCCACCCGCTCGCTCGGGCGTGGCGTGGGCCTGAATACGCTCATCGTGGCCATCGCCTTCACGGTCGGGCCCTCGGTGGCCTCGGGCATCCTCGCCATTGCGCCCTGGCCGTGGCTGTTTGCGGTCAACGTGCCGCTGGGTGTGGCCGCCGTCATCCTGGCCCTGCCCTCGCTGCCGCACACCGCGCTGTCCTCGCACGCCTTCGACCTGCGCAGTGCCGTGCTCAACGCCGCCGCCTTCGGCCTGCTGATCCTGGCCATCGGCGAAGGTGCGCACCAGGCCGAGGCCCAGGTGGTCGGGCTGGAACTGGCCGCCGCCCTGCTCTGCGGACTGTTCCTGCTCAAGCGCGAACTGTCGCACCCGGCACCGATGCTGCCGGTGGACTTGTTCCGCCATCCCATGTTCACGCTCTCGACCATCACCGCCGTGTGTTCCTTCGCGGCACAGGGCCTGGCCTTCGTCTCCCTGCCCTTCTTCTTCCACCATGACCTGGGTCGCAGCCAGGTCGAGATCGGCCTGCTCATGACGCCCTGGCCGGTCGCCGTGGCCATCATGGCGCCGATCGCCGGACGGCTCTCGGACCGCTATCCGGTCGGCATCCTCGGCGGTGTCGGCCTGGCGCTCTTGTGTGCGGGCTTGCTGTCGATGACCTTCATGCCGGCTGCGCCCACCGTTTGGGAGATCAGCTGGCGCATGCTGCTCTGCGGCATGGGATTCGGTTTCTTCCAGTCGCCCAACCTGAAGGCGCTCATGACCAGCGCACCGCCCCACCGCAGCGGCGGCGCCTCCGGCATCGTGGCCACCGCGCGCCTGCTGGGCCAGAGCGTGGGCGCTTCGTTGGTGGCGCTGTGCTTCAACTTGTCAGAGACCCAGGGCTCACGCTTTGCCCTCGGTTTCGGTGCAGCATTTGCCGGCGTGGCCTGCATTGCCAGCTTCCTGCGTTTGCTCACCAGCAACCCTTACGCCCCGCCATCAAAAAAGTAAGTTTTTCTCACCATTCCTCACAGCCACCGTCGCCCGGATTCTCAGGCGGTGGCTGCCTGTCTCGGCAAGACGCCAGTTTTGCAACGATCTTCAGATCAAACATTTTCCGCACATAAACTTCCTCGCGCCGACAGGTAAAAATCCTCGGCAAGACGACGACAAGGCGCGTAAAACCGATGCCATTCTGTTACGATAGCTCGTCAGTCGGAAGATGTTCACGGACCATCCCTGGACCTCTTCCTCCGGAGAACAGGCGTCCATTTCATCAGGGAAATCGAACCGCTTTCAGTACGGAAACCAGCGACAGGCTCAGACCTGAATTCGATATGTTGAAATCCATCGCCTTGACCCAATTACGTTTGGGCATGTACGTCCATTCCATCCCCGGCGGATGGATCAATCATCCTTTCTGGCGCAAATCCTTCAAGATCGAGACGCTGGAAGACCTGCAGACGCTGCGCGAGTGCCCGGTCGAAGAAGTCACCATCGACACGGCCAAGGGCCGCGACATTGCGCCCGAACACGAGATCGACGACGAGGCCGACGAAGACGACGAGGGCGAGCACGATGAAGCCGCCCCTCCCGCCGGGATCGCCATCGCCCACGAGGGCGCCAGCGCCACGGTGGCCGTGCGCAAGCCGGCCACGCGCACCGAGACTGCGGTGGAACGCGAGCGCGCCGCGCGAATCATTTCATCCTCCAAGTCCACCGTGCTCAACATGTTCTCCGAAGCGCGCATGGGCAAGACGGTCGACGTCAAGGATGCGGCCGAACTGGTGACCGAGATCACCTCCTCGGTCTCGCGCAATGCCGATGCCTTGATCAGCCTGGCGCGCCTGAAGACCACCGACGACTACACTTACATGCATTCGGTCGCGGTGTGCGCCATGATGATCTCGCTGGCCAACCAGCTCGGCATGACGCAAGAACAGATCAAGCAGGCCGGCATGGCCGGGCTGCTGCACGATGTGGGCAAGATGGCCGTGCCGCTGGACATCCTCAACAAACCGGCCAAGCTGACCGAAGAGGAATTTGCCTCGGTGCGCTCGCACACCGTGCAGGGCCACGGCATCCTCCAGCAGATCGAGGGCATCGGCGAAGCCGCGCTGGACGTCTCGCTGCACCATCACGAAAAGATCGACGGTAGCGGCTACCCCTTCAACCTCAAGGCCGACAGCATTTCCATCATGGCCAAGATGGGTGCGGTATGCGACGTCTACGACGCCATCACCTCCAACCGTCCCTACAAGGCCGGCTGGGATCCGGCCCGCTCCATCCGCCACATGGCCGCCAGCGCCGGGCACTTCGATCCGATCACCATGGAAGCCTTCGTCAAGGCCATCGGCATCTACCCGACGGGTTCCTGCGTGATCCTGCAATCGGGCCGCCTGGGCGTTGTGGTGGACCAGCGCCCGGAGCACCTGCTCAACCCGCGCATCAAAGTGTTCTACTCCACCACCAGCCGCATGCCGCTCAAGCCGGAAATCATCGACCTGGCCCGGGGCAGCGACAAGATCGTGGCCTATGCCGATCCGGCCAAATGGGGTATCCGCAACGTGCCCGGCATCGACCTGCAGTAAGCGCAGCCTGCACCAGCGCAAACAAGAACGGCGCCCTGGGGCGCCGTTTTCACATCTGCTGCCGATCCGGTCTGGCAGGATCAGTCACGTTGCGCGAAGGCCGCCGTCGAGGCCAGCTCATTCAACAGCGCCACGGTGGAACAGCAGGAAACATCGTAGGGATTGAGCTCACCCGTGACCGAATACTTCAGCAACAGCGAGCGGTTGATCTTGTCCAGGCGGATCTTGCCCATGGTCCAGGAGGAATACTGGCGCTCGTCGATCGATTCATAGGCCAGCAGGATCACGTCCTGGTGGCGGTCATCACGCAGCAGGCGGCCATACAGGCGATTGACCTGGTCACGCCCGCCTTCGAGCACCTGCACGAAGGTCGTGTCGCTGTAGCACAGCACGCCGGTGATGCCCTGCTGCGGATTGCGCTGGCGCGATGCCGCGAGGATGCCCTCGATGGTGTCGTGGGTAATGGTCTCGCGCGAGCGGCTTGCATAGATCAGACGAACCAGCATGATTAACCTCGTTGACGTTGGGAAATCAGCGCCAGGAATTCACGGCGCAGGTTGGCGTCACGCAGGAAGGAGCCGCGCATGACGCTGTTGATCATCTTCGACTCCACATCCTTGACGCCGCGCCAGTGCATGCAGAAGTGATCCGCTTCCATGACGATGGCCAGGCCATCGGGCTGCAGCTTCTGCATCAGCAGGTCAGCGGCCTGGGAGACCGCCTCTTCCTGGATCTGCGGGCGGCTCATGATCCATTCCAGCAGGCGCGCGTACTTGGACAGGCCGATCAGGTTGGAATGCTCATTGGGCATCACACCCACCCACACCTTGCCCATGATCGGGCACAGGTGGTGCGAGCAGGCGCTGCGTACCGTGATCGGGCCCACGATCATCAGTTCGTTCAGGCGCTCGATATTGGGAAACTCGGTCACCGGAGGCGCGGCCTGGTAGCGGCCCTTGAAGACTTCGTTCAAGTACATCTTGGCCACGCGCTTGGCGGTGTCCTGGGTGTTGTGATCGCTCTCGACGTCGATCACCAGGCTCTCCAGCACCGCGGCCAGCTTGGACTGCACTTCGGCCTGCAATTGCTCCAGTTCGCCTTCCTTGATGAAGGCGGCGATATTGTCGTTGGCGTGGAAACGCACGCCGGCCGCCTTGATGCGCTGGCGGATGCGGGACGATACCAGCTGGTCATGCACGCTGGGCGCTGCAATCTCGGCGCTGGGTGCGGCCTGGTTCTTGTCTGTTGCCATGATGGAGGGCAGTCACGCCAAGCGGGACCGCTGAGTTGGGGGTGGCGCCATTATGCACGGAAAAACGCCGACGCATTGAGGGCAAACCAGCGTCAAGCCCGAGTCAAAGCGATCACAACAGCGCGGCTGTGGTGTGCCATCCACGGCGGTGACACGCGGCAGGCGAAATCGGCCGGGCTCACCGGTATTTAATGCTGGTTCGATCCAGCATTAACCTGCGCTTAATGCTGCCAGGCATACGACTTAACCGCCATTGATGATTGTTTGCCGCACTTTACACGGGCCTAACCGCTGCTTACGCCGCCAGCGGCCATCATCCCTGCACGCGCCGCCCGGCATCCAGCCTGGCCGCCATCGGGGGAGCAGCATGACATTCCAGTATCGCCTTGCCGGTGCCTGCGCACTGGCCGCATCGCTATCGGCCCTGCTGTCGGCCTGCAGCAGCCCGGCGCCCATGGTCACCGGGCCCACCAGCGTGCGGCCGGCCTACCAGGTGGCCAACGTGGAAAACAATGGCGCCATCTTCCGCGTCTCCAGCGCCCAGCTGTTCGAGGAACCGACCACCTACAACGTCGGCGACATCATCAAGATCGACATCTCCGAATCCATCAGCAGCAGCAACAAGGCTGCCACCACCAACAGCCGCGACACCACGCTCTCGCAACAGGGACCGGGCTCGGGCGCGCCGCTGGGCGGACTGTTCACGCAACTCTACAACGCCAATTATTCGGCCAGCGGCAGCAATACCTTCAAGGGTTCCGGCGACAGCAGCAATACCAACACCATGAGCGGCACGCTGATGGTCTCCATCGTCGAAGTGCTGCCCAACCGCAACCTGGTGGTGGCCGGCGAAAAGCGCATCGGCGTCAACGGCAACACCAACACCCTGCGCTTCTCGGGCGTGGTGCGCACGCGCGACATCCGCGGCGGCATCGTGGCCTCCTCCAACGTGGCCGATGCGCGCCTGGAACAGGTCGGTGGCGGCTCCATTGCCGACGCCAGCAGCGATGGCAATTTCTTCCGGCGCCTGCTGACCATCTGGTGATCGGATGATCGGGTGAACGGGTGAACGGGTAATGGCGTCGGCGCTGCGCACGCGAAGACGGCCCGCCAGAAACGACAACGGCAAGCCTGGGGCTTGCCGTTGTTCATTGGGCCAGGGATAGCGCAAGGGTGCAATACCACCCCCGGTGTTCAAAATCCGTTGGCCGCACTGCGCATGTTGCCCGGAGAGTTGTCCGCCACCTGCGGGTTGCCGGGGAAGAGCGCATCGACCAGCGGCGCCAGCTTGTCGCCGGCGCTGGCCCACTTGTCCTGGCCGAAGGAACCCAGCCGGTACTGCGCCGTCCCCAGTACGCGTCCCTCGCGGCGCAGGGTCAGCGCGGCATAGGTGAGATAGGGGGTATAGGCATCGGTGAAGACCTTGGTATCCCACTTGACGTAGCCCACATAGCTCAACGTCACCGGGCAGGCCAGGGACTGGGTGCCGGCATCGTAGACGCGGCTTTGCACGCCGTGCTTCTGCAGCTCGCCCTGCAGGCCGGGCACGAAGTCGCTCAGCGCCACCGAACCGTTCCACTCGATGCAGACCTCGTGGATCGGATCCTTGCTGTAGACGATGGGATTCTGGACCGAATTGGGCGTCATCGCGCGCACGCTGGAGGCGGTGGACCCGACCAGTCCCACGGCGTCGACCAGGGCATTGCCGGAAGTGACGATGCAGCCCGACAGCGATGAAGCCAGCAAGGTGGCGATGATGATGGTGCGCATGATGCTCTCCCCGAGCGCAATCCCTTGGCTTTCACGATCCCCGCATGGCGCAGGTGGCCGGGATTGCAGGCTGCCCATCATAGCGGCGCCTGTTGCTGCTTCAGGATCGTTTTACCTTGATTTACGCTGACCCTGCGCACGCTTAACAGGCGTGTACGCGGCGCACCGGCAGACCCGGTGGAAGACTGGCGCAGTGCTGGCACAATAGGCGCCTGTGCCAATTTGTGTGCTGCCTTACAAGGAGACTTCCATGCCCTCGCTCACCCTCCGTTCACTGCTGGCTTCGCTGGCCGCTGTCGCATTCACCGGCCTGCTGCAGCCCGCCCACGCCGACACCCTCAAGTCCGAAACCGAAGTACGCGCCCTGGCCGACAAGGTCATGGCCCAGGCCGGCGCCGGCCGCACCGATGACGCCTACGGCCTGCTCTCCCCTTATGCGCTGGTGGACATCCGCGCCTTCGAGGGGGCGCGCACCAATGCACGCAGCGCGCGCATGGCCATCGAAGCGCTGGTCGGCAATTCGGTCGGCTACGAATTCATCCGCTCTGAAAAAGTGGGGGAATCGCTGCTCAAGCTGACCTATATCGAAAAGACCGAACGCCAGGCCATTCCCTGGATGTTCATCTTCTACAAGGCCCCCGCCGGCTGGGCCGTGAGCAGCTTCAGCAATGGCGCCAACGTGGATGCGCTGTTTGAGCGCTGATCAAGCGCACGGCCTTCAGAATGAGCGCTGCGGTTCCAGGTCGGCGCTGTCGATGGCGCTGGCCACGCCCGAGATCTTGTCGGCGATGATGGCCGAGGAACCGCAGGCCGTGGTCCAGCCATTGGAGCCATGGCCGGCGTTGAGCCACAGGTTGGCGTAGCGGGTGGCGCCGATGAGCGGTGCGCCATCCGGTGTCATCGGGCGCAGTCCGGCCCAGTACTCGACCTTGGCCAGGTCGGCGCCCTGTGGATAAAGATTCTTCAGCGACTTCAGGGCAGTGGCGCAATCGCGCGGGGTCACACGCGTATCCCAGCTGCCGATCTCGGCGGTGCCGGCCGCACGGATGGAATTGCCCATGCGGGTGATGGCAACCTTGTAGTACTCGTCCATGACGCCACTGCGCGGCGCGCTCTTGGGATCGGCCACCGGTACCGTGATGGCATAGCCCTTGACCGGATAGATCGGGAGGTCCAGGCCCAGGGGTTTCAGCATGGGCACTGACGCACTGGCGCAAGCGACCACGTAGGCATCGGCACGCAAGGTGCCGGTGGGCGTGCGCAAGCCGCTGACCTGGCCACCGGCCACCTCGATGGCCTGCACCTCTGTGGACAAGTGGAACTCCACCCCATGGGCCTGCAGCCATCCTGCCAGGGCCCGCGCAAAGAGCGGGCAATTGCCGGTCTCATCCATGGGCAGCAGCAGGCCGCCCTTCAATTCGTGGCGGGCCGCATGCAGGCCCGGATCGAATGCCACGCAGCCATCGGCATCGAGCAGCTCGTAGGGCACACCGGCTTCGGCCAATACCTGGGTCGACAGCCCGGCGTTGTCCAGTCCTTCCTGGGTGCGGAACAATTGCAGGTTGCCGCCGGTGGTCTGTTCGTAGCGGATGTCCAGACGTTCGCGGATCTGCTTGAGCTGGCTGTGGCTGTAGCGCGCCAGGCGCCCCATGCGCGCCTTGTTGACGGCATAGCGCTCGGGCGTGCATTGCGCCAGGAAAGTCTTGAGCCACTTCCACTGGTGCGCATCCAGGCGCGGCGTGAAGCGCAAGGCCGCCTCGATGCCCAGCCAGCTCTGCACCGACCACTTCAGCGACTTGGCCGGCATGCCCGGCGCCGCCCACGGCGTGGCATACGAGGGGCAGACATGGCCGGCATTGCCGACGCTGGTCTCGGCGGCCACCTCGGCGCGACGCTCCACCACAACCACCTCGTGGCCGCGTTCGCGGAGGAAATAAGCAGTGGTGACGCCGACGATGCCGGCGCCCAGCACGATGATGCGCATGGTCTCAGTTCAACTTCCGAAAAATATAAATGATATAAATGATTTAAATTATTTGAATCGTTTGCGCATTACAGGGTGAGTCCGCCATCCACATGCCACACCTGTCCGGTGACGTAGGAAGCGGCCGGGCTCAGGAGGAAGGCGATCACGTTGGCGATCTCTTGCGGCTGTCCCAGGCGCTGCAGCGGGATACGCGCCAGCGCCGCCTGCCAGGCGGCCGGGTCGATGGCCGACTTGGCCGGGTCACTTTTCTGAACGTAGCCGGGCGCTACCGCGTTGACCGTCACGCCGGCCGCGGCCACCTGCACCGCCAGCGATTTCACCAGCGCCTCGATGCCGGCCTTGGCCGCTGCCGACGCCGGAAAGCCCGATTCGCCCAGGCGGAACACATGCGCCACGAACGAGCTCACCGCCACCACGCGGCCCTGCCCGCTGGCCTCCAACGGCGCGCGGCAGGCGGTGATCAGGCGGAAGAAGCCACCCAGGAGCGCATCGAGCGAGCGCGACCAGTCCGCATCAGCGAGTTCGCCGATGCGCTTGCGATCGGCAAAGCCGGCATTGGCCACCAGCGCATCGAGCCTGCCGTAGTGCGTGAGCGCCGTGTCGCGCAACTGCGCTGCGGTGTGCGGATCGGCCAGGTCGCCCAGCGCCAGCGTACACTGTGCGCCCTGCGCGCGGCATTGCTGCGCCACCGCCTGCAGCTCCGGCGACTCGGTGCGGGCATGCAGGACCAGGGCGGCATCGGGTGAGGCCACGCTCAAGGCCACCGCCGCACCGATGCCGCGCGCGGCACCGGTGATGAGGATGACACGCCCGCAATGGGGTGGAGTGGCAGCAGGAAGGGAAGGAAAAGGGGACGGGTTCATGATCCAAAAGGTGAAACAGCGCGTTCCCGCTGACCGGGAATTTGGCAAAACACTTCACTTGCGCAATCCCGTCATTTTAGCCAAAGCCCGCATCTACGGGGGTTCCCGGCGCATGATGAGACGTTTTGTTCAGTTCGTGCTCCAGGCGTTCTCCTTTACAATGGCCGGGTTCGCGGCACGCCGCAGCGTCGGTTGCAATCGCTTGCAATCCATGCGCGGGCAGTTCTTCCCATGTCCTCCCTCCTCCCGGCACCCGGCGCGCAAGTGTCCCGGATGAACAGGGCATGGTTCGTGCATGCGCAGCACACCCTGCCCTCCCCGGGCTCATGCAATTGGCAACCAAGGAAAATCGCAGATGTATCAATGGGACTTCGGCTCGCTCTGGCAATTCAGGAGCATCATCGGAATCGGCTTCGTCTATACCCTCTCCTACACCGTGGCCTGTATTGCGCTGGGCCTCCTGGTGGGCCTGGTGGTCGGCCTGGGCCGGCTGTCGTCGAACCCCTTCATCTCCGGCCCGCTGCGCGCCTTCGTCGAAGTGTTCCGCTGCACGCCGGTGCTGGTGCAGCTGGTGTGGTTCTACTATGCGCTGCCGGTGCTGCTGGGCATCGAGATGTCGGCCGGCACGGCGGCCATGCTGTCGCTGGCGCTCTATGGCGGTGCCTTCTATTCCGAGATCATTCGCGGCGGCATCGTCTCCATCGATGTCGGCCAGTCCGAAGCGGGCTGGGCACTGGGCATGACGCGTTTCCAGCTGATGAAGCGCGTGATCCTGCCGCAGGCCTTCAAGCGCATGACACCGCCGCTGGTGAACCAGTCCATCATGCAGTTGAAGAACACCTCGCTGCTGTCGGTGCTGGCCGTGCCGGACCTGCTCTACCAGGGCCAGATCATCGCCCACGAAACCTATCGTCCGCTGGAGATCTACACCCTGGTGGCCATCATCTACTTCGTGATCCTGCTGCCGGCCACCATCTGGGCCAAGCGCCTGGAAAACCGCCTGTCGGTCCAGCACGGTTGAGGAGATCACGATGAACAACCAACACTCGGACGCGATGATCCAGATCAGCAATCTCAAGAAGGCCTTTGGCGAGCACGTGGTGCTCAAGGACATTTCCATCGCCGTGCCCCGTGGCAGCGTCGTGGCCATGATCGGTCCCTCGGGCTCGGGCAAGTCCACGCTGCTGCGCTGCCTGAACCTGCTGACCGTGCCTGACCTGGGCACGGTGCGCATCGGCGAGCGCCACTTCGAATTCAGCGGGCGCAAGTCGCGCCTGCCCAAGGACCGCGAGCTGGCCGCCTTCCGGGCGCGCACCGGCATGGTGTTCCAGCACTTCAACCTGTTCCCGCACATGACGGCCGTGGAAAACGTGATGGAAGGCATGGTCACCGTGCTGCGCACGCCCAAGGCCGAAGCGCGCGCCAAGGCCATGGCGCTGCTGCAGAAGGTGGGCCTGTCGGACCGCGCCGACATGTATCCACAGAAGCTCTCCGGTGGCCAGAAGCAGCGCATCGCCATCGCCCGCGCGCTGGCCATGCAGCCGGACGTGATGCTGTTCGATGAAGCAACCTCGGCGCTGGACCCGGAGCTGGTCGGCGAAGTGCTCAACGTGATCCGCGGCCTGGCCGCCGATGGCATGACCATGATCCTGGTCACGCACGAGATCGCCTTCGCCCGTGAAGTGGCGGACCAGGTGGTGTTCATGCGCGATGGCGTGGTGGTCGAAGCCGGCCCGCCGTCGCAGGTGATCGACAATCCGCGGGAGGCCGCGACGCAGGCTTTCCTGGCCCGTTTCAATGCCTGACCGGGAGCGATGGACATCGCATTGAACCCGGGCTGACAGCAGCATTTCAGCCGGACGAAAAATTGGCGCGCAGATTTCCCTGCGCGCCATTTTTTTTACCGGACTCAGCTGCAGGCCTTACCGGAGATGGTGCACCTCCTGCAAGCCATACACCGGTGTCGCAATGCCCTCCATGCGCGCCTTCAACTGCAGCGCCAGATACAGCGAATAGTGGCGCGACTGGTGCAGGTTGCCGCCATGGAACCACAGCGCTGGTTGCTGCGTGGGCTTCCACATGTTGCGCTGCTCGCCTTCCCAGGGTCCCGGATCCTTGGTGGTAGCCGATCCCAGTCCCCAGCACTTGCCGACCTTGTCGGCCACCTCGTGCGAGATCAGGTCGGCAGCCCAGCCATTCATGGAGCCGTAACCGGTGGCATAGACGATCACGTCGGCCGGCAATTCACTGCCATCGGAGAGCAGGATGGAGTGCGCGCGGATCTCCTTGACGTCGACGCCGCTCTTGAGGCGGATCTTGCCGTCGGCGATCAGCTCGGAGGCACCCACGTCAATGTAGTAGCCGGAGCCGCGCCGCAGGTATTTCATGAACAGGCCCGAATCGTCGTCGCCGAAATCGAGCAGGAAGCCGGCCTCTTCGAGCCGCCGGTAGAAGTCCGCATCGCGCTCGCGGATCTTGTCGAACACCTGCTTCTGCATGGACGGCAAGACCTTGTAGGGGATCGACGCAAACAGCAGGTCGGCCTTGCCGGTCGTGAGGCCGCTGGCCACCGCGCGCTCCGAATAGAGATCACCGAGGGCCAGTTCCATCAACGAATCGGACTTGACGATGTGGGTGGACGAACGCTGCAGCATGGTCACGTCCACGCCGTTCTCCCAGAGTGCCGCGCAGATGTCGTGTGCCGAATTGTTGGAGCCGACCACCACCACCTTCTTGCCGCGATAAGGATCGGGGCCGGGATGGCGCGAGGAGTGATGCTGATCGCCTTGGAAATTTTCCGCTCCGGGAAACTGCGGCACATTGGGCTTGCCCGACATGCCGGTGGCCAGCACCAGCTGGGTCGGCTGCAGCACGACTTCCCGGCCTTCGCGCTCGACCACGACGGTCCACTTCTGCGTGCTCTCGTCGAAGCTGGCGGACTTGCAGACGGTGGAACCCCAGTAGTTCAGCTCCATCACCTTGGCATACATCTCCAGCCAGTCGCCGATCTTGTCCTTGGGCGCGAAGACGGGCCAGTTCTCGGGGAAGGGAATGTAGGGCAGATGGTCGTACCACACCGGATCATGCAGGCACAGCGACTTGTAGCGCTTGCGCCAGCTGTCGCCGGCGCGCGCGTTGCGTTCGATGATGATGGTGGGCACACCCAGCTGGCGCAGCCGCGCACCCAGCGCAATGCCGCCCTGCCCGCCGCCGATGATGAGGCAGTACGGTTGCTGCTGGTAGCCCAGTTCGCGCGCCTCCGCTTCGCGCTCTTCCTTCCAGGTACGGCGCTGCGTATGCACGCCATGCACCGCCCCGCGCGGGCGGTTCACGCCCTTGGGCTCTTCGTGGCCCTTCAGTTCGGCGGCGGTGGTCAGCAGGGTCCAGATCTTGCCGTCGCGCAGGCGCAGGTAGCCCTTGCCGCGGGCGATGCCGGTCTCCAGCAGGATCCAGCCCTGGGTCACGCCATCGGCTTGCGATGGCGTCTCATCCGGATCCAGGCGCAGCTGTATCGGTCCCAGCTGCGGCACTTGCGATTGCAGCATGGCGCGGATCTGCTCGCGACCTTCCAGGGTCTTGATGTTCCAGGTGAAGGCGATCAGGTCGCGCCAGTAGCCATCCTCCTCGAACAGGGCGGCGGCCTTGGCGGCATTGCCTTCGCGCAGGGCGGCCTGCAGGGTTTCCAGCGTGTGGGCGATGGACTGGCTGGGGGTTTCTTCGGGCATGACAAGTCTCCTCTATCTCGACAATAGATCTCGTGGTTGGATGGGGGTGGCGGTTCTTTGACCGCCTGGGTGAAGCCTGCAGCGCTAACGTCGATGCGGCGGCAGGATGCGGTAGCGCGCCATGCGCCGGTACAGCGTGGCGCGTGACATGCCCAGCAATTGGGCGGCGTGCGGCGCACGCCATTTGCATTCGGTCAGGGCGGCGACGATCTGGTCGCGCTCCTGGCGTTCATCGGCCTGGATGGCCTGGCTCTCGCTGCCCGCTGGCGCCTGCGTCCCGGCTGCATGCGCGCGGGCCGGACGCACCGCACGCGAGACCGGTGCGCGGACCCGGCCATAGAGCGTGGCACCGCCATGCAGGCGCAGCAGGTGCAAGCCTTGCAGGGCACGGCTGTCGAGCAGGCCTTCGAAGTGCAGGTCGAAGATCTCGCCCATGGGGCGCGGCAGTTGCTGCAATCCCGCAATGCATTCGCGCGCCCGGCGATTGGCGGCGATGATGTTGCCAAGGGCATCGAAGGCGATGAGGATTTCCGGTTGCGCTTCCACATAATGGCGGCTGCGGTGCACCAGCAGCACCCAGGCGCAGGCCATCGCATTGAGGAAATAGCCGTCCTCGATCAGGGTGGCACTTTGCAGGACGATGCGGTTGACCAGGTTCTGGCTGTCGCGTGCATCGGGCGAGCGTATCGCCGAGGCATCGAGGACGCCGATCAGCTCGCCCGACGGTGAGAAGATGGGCGCGGCGCTGCAGGTCAGCGTGGTGAAGGCGGCGCGGAAGTGATCGCTCTTGTGGACCGTGATCGGCAAGGCGTCCTGCAGCACGGCGGCCACCCCGCAGGTTCCCTCTTCGCTCTCGGACCAGCAGGAGCCGAGGTAGAGACCGGCGCGCTTGAAGTCATGCCGGCGCTCGCGGTCCACGCGATAGTCGATGGTGGTACCGCCGGCATTGGTGAGCATCACGCAGTAATCGGCTTCGCGCACGGTCTGGTGCAGCATCGACAGGCATTGGCCGGATGCCCGCAGGAAATCTTCCTCGCCCTGCTGTACCTGGCGCAGCTCGCCCGAGCTCAGCACGCGCGGGCCGCGCATGTCGGCCGGGTCCAGGTGGTGCTGGTCCAGCGACCGCAGGTAGGATGAGCTCAGCCGTTGCAGGTAGGGACTGGCGGCAGGATCAGGCTGGCCGTCGAGCAGGCGGCGCACGCGGTCGAGATGGCTGACTTTCGCAACGAAGGGCATGGGGGGGCTCCTGGCTGGACGATACTGCGCAGATCCCTTGGCATCAATGCGGACCAGGGCGCAGACGACGGTGAAGCGATGGGTGATGTTGTAGCACAGCGTGCGCGGGGAGTTGTCCTGCGGCGCAGCATCGGGGGATGGTGAGACGCTTGTCTCAAGGAGCGACGGGGCCAATCGCCCAGGTGTCGATGGCGGGATGGCGACAGCGGCTTGTCGCATGGATGGCCGCTCCCGCAGGCCCGGTTTCGCCAATCACCGGGCGAGAGAGACGCCGCAGAAAATCGAGACTCTCCTGCAAAAATTCGTCATGGCCTCGACTTCGGAGAGGGCATCTGGCAACTTCGCGGCTCTCCCCTTTCCCCTGACTGGAGGTTCACCGTGCCTACCGCAGCCATCGCTCCCCACGTACTTGAGTCCACTGCGAAAAACAAGCAAGCCATCGCGGCCGAGCCCCGGTCGCAATCCCCTTCACCAGCCAGTCGTGGTGTCCCTTCAGGATCCATCCTTGCACTCAAGGGGTGCGTACGGTCGCCGCAGCGTACCGTGTCCCTGGAGGAAATGGAGCGCGCCATCACCCAACGAGGCGGGGCAGCGCGATGATCGGATTGGATACCAATGTGCTGGCCCGCTACTTCGCCCAAGACCATCCGCTGCAGTCAGCGCAAGCCACGACACTGATCGAATCGCTGGACGAACAGCATCCGGGCTTCCTCTCCCAGATCGCCCTGGCAGAATTGGTATGGGTGCTGGATGCTGCCTACAAGGTGCGCAAACCCCAATTGGTGCGCATCATCGAGAGGCTCCTGCTGGCGCCTGAAATCATTGTGGAAAACGCCGAAAGCGCATTGCAGGCTCTGCACCGCTTCGCTGAATCAACAGCAGGATTTGCGGATTGCCTGATCGAACGCAACGGCTACCAGGCTGGATGCAGCGATACGCTGACCTTTGATCGCAAGGCCGCCAGAACCGCCGGCATGCGTTTGCTGGGCAACTGAATTCTGCCCACAAGCGCCCTCCGACCCGCCAATAAAAAACCCGCACTGGCAATGCCGTGCGGGTTTTCCTTGCTTGCAGCGGGGCCGATCGGGCCAACCGCCATTACAGCGGAATCTGCGCCGGCACATCCTCAGGCTTCACCCCGGAGAGCTTCTGCAGGTTGCCCAGCACGGTCGGCTTGATCTTGCCGGCAGCGCGCTCTGCGACGATCCACTTGTTGATGGTCTCGACCCAGGCCTTGTCCTCTTCCTTGGGCACGCCGATGTTGGTGGAGGTTGCTTCCAGCGGCTGCGGTACGGTCATCTTGCCCAGCGAAGGATTCTTCTTGAGGATGTTCAGGGCCAGCAGCCACACCAGCACCTGCGCATCGACACGGCCGGTCTGCAGCGCCAGGGTGGCATCGTCGGCCTTTTCCAGGCGCACGATGGTGGCGTTGGGACAGACGCGGCTGATCATCTGGTCGTGCGAGGAACCGATGTCCACGGCGATCTTCACTTCCGGCTTGTTCAGGTCGGCCCAGGTCTTGAATTCCTTCTTGGAGACGATCGTGAAGGCATTGAGGAACAGTGGCTCGGTGAAGCCGATCACCTCGCGGCGCGCCGGGGTCGGGTTCATGCCGAAGAACAGGTCGATCTTGTGCGTCTGCAGGTCCAGCACCGAGTTGCCCCAGGTGGTCTCGGTGATGTCCAGTTTCACGTTCAGGCTGGCCGCCAGGCTCTTGGCGAAATCGATCATGAAGCCGCCCCACTCGCCGCTGGCCAGGTCCTTGTTGTAGTACGGTGCGGCACCGCGCACGGCACCGATGCGCAGGGTCTTGGTCCGCTGCACGCGGGCCAGGGTCGGTTCCGTGGAGCCGGTCGCAGCGGCGGCCTGGGCGAAGACATTGGGGATGGCAGTAGCGGCGGCAAGGCCGGCCACGCCGGTGATGAAACTGCGACGGTTGGTCATTCTCGGTTCTCCCTGATTTGGCGGATGGCGCCGCTGCACTGTGATCGGCAGCATGGCACACGTGGTCTGCAGCCCGGCCCGAGCCGGACGGCGTCAATGATTTTAGCCCAGCCGCCAGCGGCTCGCGCAGGCAAATACCAGGCACGGGGAGCCGCATGCCCTTGCCTCCCAGCAGGCAGGAAATTATTTACTGTTCACGTGAAGTAGCGTCGCCCCGACACGCCTGTACGAAAATTGACAGCTGCCCCTCTTTAACGAGCCTCATTGAAGATTTTTTTACAGCCACGCCATCCGGGTAAAACCGGGTAAGCCACCTCCAACGGCGGCCAGGCTGCGCGTAGGCTTGCGCTGTCGCATTGATGCCGCAGGGCAATTCTGCCGACGGCACGCGTCACGAGCACAACGGGGGATCTCATGCGCACTCAACTTCATCATCATCGCCGTCGGGGCAGCCTGGTCGCCGCCTGCCTCGGAGCCGCCGCCCTGGGTGGCTGCGCCAACTTCAGCGAAGTCAGCGCTGGCCGCGACGATCTCTACACGGTCTCGGCCACGGGGGTGAGCTACACCATGTCGATCCCTGCCCTGACCTCGGCAGCCCGCGAAAAAGCCACCGCCTTCTGCGGCAAGCAGCAGATGCAGGCCGACCTGCGCCAGCTCATCCGTGGCTGGCGACCGATGCAGGTCGAGTTGATTTTCCGCTGCCAGCCTGCGGGAACGAGCCTGCAGGCGCTGCTGGACTGAACGCGCAGGTCAGGCCGCCGGCAGATCGCGCGCCCGCAGCGGCTGCCCATCCGCATCAAAGCCATCGGCCAGGCGCACAGCGGTCACGCCCAGCGAGGCCACCGCATCGGCGGCATCGAACAGCACCGCCTGCAGATCGCCCTCGACCAGATGTTCAGAGCGCGCCAGCGTGGCTTGCGCATTGCGCAGCACGACCTGCAGGGTGGTCTCGTCGTCCTCGTCCACCAGCGCGAGGAAGGCGCTGGCCTCAGTTGCCTGCGCACCGGATTGCGCCAGGCCGGCCTCCAGTTCGGAGAGCATCTGCAAGGTGCGGTATTCGCCATTGCCGGTGTGCTTGGCCCCATGGAACAGATCCTGGTACAGGAAGTGCAACTGGCACTGCGCAACCTCGCCGGATTGCCCGGTCAGGCATTGCTGCATCAATGGCGTGATCTCTTCGCTCCACTGGCGGAAGCGCTGCGCGCGTGCTTCGAAGTAAGCATCGGCGGCGGCTTCCTCCTGCGGAATCGCGTAGAAGGGATCATCCACATCCTTGAGCGAAAAACCCAGCAGGAAGCGCAGTTCCAGCGCCTCATCGTCGGGGGCGAAATGGCTGGCCGGCCAGCCGCGCATGCTGCGCTCGATGGCCGGCACGCTCAGGATCTTCTTGTCGGTCAGCGAGGCGAAGGCATCGCGGTTCATGGCCTCCACTTCACTGAAGCTCAAGGCGTTGATCTCTTCCGGGTGGTAGAGGTGGTGCACCAGCACCACGCGCGCCTTGGGGCTTTCCAGTCCGGCCTTCTGGATGCTCTCGCGCAGTGTGTCGAAGGCATCGCCATCGGCCAGGGCCTGCTCCTCGCGCAGGCCACCGCGTGTACGGGCCAGCAAGGGGATCAGGAAGGCATTGATTTCCAGCTCCTTCTCGCCCCGGCGCAGCACGATGATGTCGGCGCCCTCTTCCACCACTTCACGCAGGAAGCCATGGCCGCGCGGATCGTCGTAGCGCAGCTGTTCCAGCGCTTCATAGAGGGTGTCGTCATCGCGCTCGCGCAGGGTATTGCGCACCATGCGTTCCAGTTCATCCTGGCCGACACGGCGGCCTGCACGGTCCGGCGCATCGGCGGCCACGGCACTGGCCAGCGCCACCATCTGCTGCACGCGCAGTTCATCTTCATCCAGGCTCTGCGAGGCAGCATGCGCCTGGTGCTGGCGACGGCGGGCGGCTTCAGTGGAGACGTGGGTCTTGGGCTTGTCGCGTGCCGGGCCGGCGGGAGCGGGCTTGGGGCCCGCCTTCGCGGCTGGCTTGGCGTGGCCGGGGGCGGCTTTCTTGGGGCCGGGGGAATGTGGTTTGCCGGAGGGGCGTTTGGCTTGATTCATTTTTTTCCTCGCTCAGTTCAGCGGTAATTTTTCGGCGGTATTGCGGCCCGGCAGCGTGGCCAGGAGCATCCCGGCCAGGGCCACGGCGAAGGCGCCGGCCTGCAGGGCCGAGAGGCTCTCACCCAGCGCCAGCACCCCGACCACGGCGGCCGAGACCGGCAGCATCACGGTAAAGACGCCTGCACGTGCAGCCGGGACCACCTTCAATCCCGTCATCCACAGCCACACGGTCCAGACGCTGGCGGCCAGGGCATAGAACACCAGCAGCAGCCAGATGTTGACCGGCACGGTGGAGAAATTGAATTGCAGTGCGGTGTACAAGCCCATGGGGGTCATCAGCAGCAGGCCCCACAGGTTGATGACGGCGCTGATGCGCTTGGGCGTGAGGACCGTGGTCAGCTTCTTGCCGATGACGGCATAGGCGGCCTCGCACAACACGGCGCAGAACACCAGCACGTTGCCCAGCCAAGCGGTCTGTGAGCCGGTGGCGGCGGCCGCGCCATGGCTGTCCTTGGCCAGCGACAGCAAGCCGATGCCGATGGCGCCGCAGGCCACCGCGCCCCAGACGCGCAGGCTGATTTTTTCCTTGAGGAAGACCCAGCTCATCACCGCCACCACCGCCGGAATGGAGGACATGATCACGCCCGCCGAGACCGCATTGGTCATGGATACGCCGGTAATCATGCAGAGCGTGAAGAGGAAATTGCCGAGGAAGGATTCGAGGAAGACCAGCCAGCGCGACTGCGTGGAGAGCGGCTTTTCATCGGCCGGTTTCTTCAGCCAGCGCAGCATGGCGACCGCGCCGATGCCGAAGCGCAGCCAGGCCAGCAGGAATACCGGCAGCAGCGCCGCCAGCGGCTTGGTCAGCGCGACGTAGGCGCCGACCAGGGACATGCTCAGGATCAGGCAGCCATAGCCCATCGGGCGGCTGGGGGTGTAGCTCATGTTCGGTTCGGATATCGTGTCGAGGCCGGCGGCATGGACGACGCTGGCTCCGGTGAATGGAGCCAGCATTTTACCTGCTCGAACGAAGTGAACCGGATGAGGGCGTGCAGCCCTGTGGAAAAGACAAATGCGGCGAGGTCACTGCCAGAAAGTCTCGATGAGCTTTTTGACACCGCTCAACAGCAGAAGCAGCAATACGAACCCAATAGTGCCAAGCTCAGCCACCAGCGCACCGGCATGCATTTCGCCGTTTTTAAGATCCTGCCAGAGCTTGCGGAAAAATGACATGAGCGAATTCCCTCTCGTGAACGTTGAACCGGCCGCATGCGGACATGCGCCGGGACTTCACTATAAGGGCCGCGCTCTCGACGTTGACGCGCTTCAAAAACTTTTGCCGCGCCATCAAAACAAATCAACGTCCGGCAATAACGATCGCACTCACCAAGCCGCCAAAATCCCCCCCTTGAACTCCGTCTCGATATACCGCTTCACCTCCGGTGACTGATACGCCTGCACCAGCCTGCCCAGCCAAGGCTGCGCGCGGTCCTTGTCGCGCACGGCGATCAGGCAGGCATAGGGGCTGTCGCCGCTTTCCACGAGCAGGCTGTCGCGCGCGGGATTGAAGCCGGCCTTGGATGCATAGTCGGCATTGATGGCCGAGGCATCCAGGTCATCGAGCGTGCGCGGCAATTGCGCGGCGTCGATTTCGACGAACTTCCACTTCTTCGGATTCTCGGTGATGTCGATGGGCGTGGCATTGGTGCCGGTCAGCGGATCGATGCCCTCGCGCAGCTTGATGATGCCCTGCTTCTGCAACAGCAGCAGCACGCGGCTCTCGTTGGCCGGATCATTGGGAATGCCGATCCTGGCCCCCACCGGCACATCGTCCAGCTTGCGATACTTGCGCGAATAGATCGCCATGGGCCCGATCATGGTCTTGCCTTCGGCATAGAGCTTGTAGCCGCGCGCCTTGATCTGCGCATTGAGGAAGGGACGATGCTGGTAGCTGTTGGCATCGAGCTCGCCTGCGTCCAGCGCCGCATTGGGCTGGATGTAGTCGTTGAATTCGATGATCTTGACCTTGTAGCCAGGATTGTCACGCTCGAAGACGCGGCGTGCCTGCTCGAAGATCTGCGCATGCGGACCACTGGTCACGCCCACGCGGATCACCTGGTCGGTGGCGGCCTGGACCGTGATGGTGGCGCTGGCCAGCACGCCCATGGCAAGGCCAGAAAGCCAGTTGGTGACGAACGATTTCATTGTTTTCCCCGGTTGAAAAAAGGCCAATGTAGCGAGCCCTCAACCGGTGCGGAAGGAATCATTTCCGCTTTGCTTATGTGCTGCGCGCATGTGTCTGCGCGCAGCCACCAGGCGATTTTCTTCAGGCGTGCTCGACCGCCGCTCCCACCCGGAAACCCGCACCTACGTGCTCTTGCGGCAAGGTAGCACCGCGCTGGAAAAGTTTTTCACGCAAGGTCCCCTGGGCATAGTCGCGCTTGTAGGAACCGCGTTCCTGCAGCACCGGGATGACCAGGTTGACGAAGTCTTCGAAACTCTCCGGCGTGACCGTACGGGTCAGGTTGTAGCCGTCAATGCCGGTGTCGGCCACCCAGCTTTCCAGTTCATCGGCGATGCGATCGGGCGCGCCCACGATGCTGGAGTAGCGGCCACCCAGTTCGAGCTGTTGCAGCAGCTTGCGCTTGGTCCAGTTCAGCTCCGGTTGCGTGACCACCTTGGTCAGCGATTCGATGGCATTGGTCTTGGCCGCGCGGATCGGTTCATCCAGCTCATACTTAGAAAAATCGATGCCGGTGCCCGCCGAGAAATGCGCGAGCCCCGCTTCGGGACTGGCATAGCTGGCATATTCGCGGAAGCGCTCCTGGGCCTCTTGGTCGGTGCGGCCGGTTACCACCGTCAGGCCCATGAAGATCTTGATGGCATCCGGATCGCGTCCCTCGCGTACCGCTCCGTCACGAATGCTCTGCACCAGCTTGCGGGTGGCATCCTTGCTCTGGCTGGAGATGAACACGCATTCCGCATGGCGTGCACCGAAGGCCTGTCCGCGTCCGGACGAACCGGCCTGGTACAGCACCGGCGTGCGCTGGCGCGAGGGCTCGCTCAGGTGGATGCCTTCAACATGGTAGTAGTCGCCGTGATGCGCAATCTTGTGCACCTTGGCCGGGTCGGCATAGACGCGGCGCGCGCGGTCGCGTACCACGGCACCGTCTTCCCAGCTGCCTTCCCAGAGCTTGTAAACCACTTCCATGAATTCATCGGCGCGGTCATAGCGCTGGTCGTGTTCCAGCTGTTCGTGCAGGCCCATGGCGCGCGCGGCGCTGTCGAGATAACCGGTGACGATATTCCAGCCCACACGGCCACGGCTCAAGTGATCCAGCGTCGACATGCGGCGTGCAAACAGGAATGGCGCCTCATAGGTGAGGTTGGCGGTGACGCCAAAGCCCAGGTGTTCGGTCACTGCCGCCATGGCCGAGACCAGCATCAGCGGGTCGTTCACGGGCAGCTGTATGGTCTCGCGCAGGGTGAGGTCGGTGTTGCCCTGGTAGACGTCATAGACGCCGACGATATCGGCCAGGAACAGGCCGTCGAACTTGCCGCGTTCCAGCAGGCGCGCGAGGTCGGTCCAGTAGGTGATGTCGGTGTAGTCCTGCGAGCGGTCGCGCGGGTGCGTCCACAGGCCGTGGTTGATGTGGCTGACGCAATTCATGTTGAATGCGTTGAGACGGATTTCCTTCTTGGCCATGCGGGCTCCTCAGATCGCGCCGTGGCGCGGCGGCTTCTTGCCATTCAGGACGTAATTGCCGATGGCGTGATATTTCCAGCGCACCGGGTCATGCAGCGTATGGGTGCGGGCATTGCGCCAGTGGCGGTCGAGATTGTGTTCGGACAGGGTCGATTGCGAACCGGCCAGCTCAAACAGTTTGCTGCCGGCCGCCAGCGAGACTTCGGTGGTCAGCACGCGTGCCTCGGCGACCGCAATGGACGCCTCTGCGATGCTGTCTTCAGTGGGCTCGGCGGCCGCTGCATCGACCTTGCGGCCGGCGCGGCGCACCAGCGCTTCGGCGGCGTGCAACTGGATGGTCAGGTCACCCACTTCGCGAATGGTGAGCGGATCGTCTCCCGCGCGTTCCACACCGCTGTCGACCCAAGGGCGCGAACGGGTGCGCACGAATTGCAGCAGGTCCGCATAGGCCACGCGCGCGATGCCCAGATCGATGGCCGCGTGCTGGATCTGCGCCATCGGGCCGATCTGCGTGGGGCGCGAGAAGGCAGTGGCAAACCCGATCACGGCATCGGCCGGCACACGGACGTTTTCAAACACGGCACTGCCGCTGCCGGTGGTGCGCTGGCCGAAGCCGGACCAGTCATCGATGATGGTCAGGCCCGGTGCATGGCGCGGCACGATGGCCAGTTGCTGCACACCCTCCTCATCGATCACCGAGGTCGGCACCCAGTCGGCATAGAGCGCACCGGTGGCGTAGAACTTGCGGCCGTTGATGCGGTAGCCGGGGCCATGCTCGTTGCGGGTCAGCCGGGTCTTGCGGTCATGCGAAGTCTTGGTGCCGAGTTCGGCCAGGGCATTGCCGAAGCGGTCGCCCTGCAGCACGCGGTCGAAGAAGAAACGCTTCTGCGATTCGCTCCCGTTGACTCGGATCAGTTCCACCGCATAGAAATGGTTTTGCGGAATCTGTCCGATGGAACCATCCGCTGCCGAGATGGTGGCGATGACTTCGGCGAGCGTCCCGTAGCTGACGCCCGCGCCGCCGTATTCCTTGGGTACGGTGATGCCCCACAGGCCTGAACGCACGTAGCGTTCCAGCTCATCCCAGGGCAGCTTGCGCTCGCGGTCGCGCAGGGCGGCTTCGCGACTGAAGTCTTCGGCCAGTTTGCGTGCGGCGGCAATGGCCTCGGCATCGTCGCGGATGCGCGCCACCAGGCGCGGCGGCGTGCTCGACGGCGGCGGCAGGGAATCGAGCGTGGTGTGGGTGGCCTGGGCGGTAGCGGTCTGGGTCATGAGGGTTCGCGTTCGAATGAGGGAAGGCAGGGTCAGGGCATCAGATCCAGGAGTGGCGCGGCGGTGGCGTGCCGTTCAGGGCGTAATTGCCGACCGCAAAATATTTCCAGCGCACCGGATCATGCAGCGTGTGCACGCGCGCATTGCGCCAGTGGCGGTCGAGGTTGTGGCTGGCCAGCGTCGCGGCCGAACCCGACAGTTCGAACAGTTTTTCCGAGGCCAGCAAGGCCACTTCCGTGGATAGCACCTTGGCCTCGGCCACGGCCACCGAGGCTTGTGCCATCTGCTCGAAGCTGATCTTGGCGGGCAGGCTGTCGAGCACGGCGGCCGCATCCTCCAGCAGCGCTTCGGCCGCATGCAGCCGCAGGCTCAGGTTGCCGATGTCGCGCAGGATGTAGGGATCGTCGCTGGCGCGCTCCAGGCCGCTATCCACATAGGGACGCGAACGGGTGGTGACGAAGGCGATGGTGTCCTGCACGGCCGCGTGGGCGATGCCGGCATCGATGGCGGCCTGGATCAGCTGCGAGACCGGGCCGATGTTGTTGGGCTGCTGCAGCGCGTCCTTCAAGGGCAGCACCTGCGCAGCCGGCACGCGCACGTTGTCGAACACCACCGTGCCGCTGGCCGTGGTGCGCTGGCCGAAGCTGGACCAGTCATCGATCACTCGCAAACCCGGCGCATCGTGGCGGCTGTAGACCACCAGCGGCTGGCCCTCGTCATCGATGGCGCGGCTGGGGATCCAGTGCGCATAGAGCGCGCCGGTGGAATAGAAACGCGTGCCATTGAGCAGGTAGCTACCATCACCTGCTGCGGTGTCGAGGGTGGCGCGGGTACGCACGTCGAGCACGTTCTTGCCGTTGCGCTCGGGCCCGGCATTGCCCAGGCGTGCGCCTTCGAGCACCTCGTTGAAGAAGAAGCGCTGCTGGTCTTCACTGGCGAGGTTGGCGATCAGGTTGAGATTGCCGAAATGATTTTGCGGAATCTGGCCGATGGAAGGATCGGCGGCAGAGATCAGCCGAAACACCTCGGCCACCGTCTGCCAGGACGCGCCGATACCGCCATGGGAGCGCGGTACGGTAATGGCCCACAGGCCGCTGTGCGAAAAGCGTTCGATCTGGTCGAACGGCAGGATGCGTGCACGGTCGCGCTCGGCGGCGCTCCGGGCAAACTCGGCGGCCAGCTCGGCGGCAACCTGCAGTGCCTGCGCTTGACTGGTAATGCGCTGGGCCTGGCGCAGGCCGG
Organism: Herbaspirillum aquaticum; assembly: GCF_002213425.1. GTDB lineage: Bacteria > Pseudomonadota > Gammaproteobacteria > Burkholderiales > Burkholderiaceae_D > Herbaspirillum > Herbaspirillum aquaticum. The sequence continues at coordinate 30,246 of NZ_NJGV01000024.1, forward strand.
GACGGCGGACGGTTTCTAGGATGTGCGCGGACATGAACCACTCCTGAGGGATAGTGCGGGCAGCGCCGAAGGGCGCGCGCGAGGGGTCTCATTAGAGCAAAGCGGGGAGCGAATCCGAACGAAGCATTGCGCATGTGCTTGCTTGTTTTTCGCATGCTGCAGCGTGCGCAGATGCTTATGCGGAAATTGCATGGAGGCTCGGCAAGCCCGGCCATACTGTGTTTTCAACCAGTACCGGAGGCCGAAATGGAGTAGAATGCGCCGACGTTTTACCTTACGTCTTTATCAAGAAATACCGCCATGCTCACCCTCACCGAACTCGAAGATGCAATCAACTACTGGCGCCACCAGCGCCCGGCCAGCGGAGAGGAGTGCGCACTGTCACCCGAAGTCAATGCCCTGGCGGGCCTGTACGCGATGATGATTTTCCATCGCCGCCATGAAGTGGACCTGGAGCAGATCGATGCCCAGGCGCGCCAGCTGATCGAGGCCTGGCTGGCCAGCTGATCGCTGGCGTTGCGGGCGCGCCTGCGCCCTTTTCGGTCACTTCCCCGTAAGCGCGTTATCCTAGACTCCTGCTGTTGTTGCAGAACCTTCACGTTGTTGCCGGATCCATCCGGTATCCCTGAAAGGAAGAACGATGCGCAAGGACCAGGATCAGTCGCCGCCCTCCCCCCGCCGCAAATCCGCCACCGCCGCCGTGGCCGCCAAGCCGCGCGTGGCGCTGGTGCTGCAGGGAGGCGGTGCGCTGGGCGCCTACCAGGCCGGGGTCTACCAGGCCCTGCACGAGAACGACCTGACCCCCGACTGGGTGGTCGGCACCTCCATCGGTGCCATCAATGCCGCCTTGATTGCGGGCAACCCGCGCGAGACCCGCATCGACCGCCTGCGTGAATTCTGGGAGACCGTGGCGCATCCGGACGCGTTCGACCTGCGCCAGGTCCCGGACGCCTTGCGCCCCTGGGCCACCCGCCTGACCACGCTCGATACGTTTCTGCGCGGCACCGCCGGCTTCTTCCGTCCGCGTCCGCTGAACCCCTTTGCGCTGGGACTGCCGGTGCCGCCCGATGAGGCCAGTTTCTACAGCACCGCCGAGCTGGGCGAGACGCTGTCGCGTCTGGTCGATTTCGAATACCTCAACGGTCCCTCCGGCATCCGCATGACGGTCTCGGCGGTCAAGGTCACCTGTGGCACCCTGGTCAATTTCGATTCGCGCCAGCGGCCGCTGGGGCCGCAACACGTCATGGCCAGCGGTGCCCTGCCCCCGGGCTTTGCGCCGGTGCGCATCGACGGGGAGCTGTACTGGGATGGCGGGCTGTATTCCAATACGCCGCTGGAAGCCGTGTTGAACGACGAGCCGCGCACCAACCTGCTCTGCATGATGGTCGACCTGTGGCATGCCGACGGACCGGAGCCGCGCACCCTGGAAGAGGTGCAGACGCGCGAGAAGGATGTCACCTTCGCCTCCCGTTCGCAGCGCCACATCGATGCCTACCTGCAGCAATACAAGCTGCGCCGCGCGGCCCACGCGCTCTACAAGCGCCTGCCCCCGAGCATGCTGACCCAGCAGGATCGCCAGATGATGGAGGAGCTCGGTGCCGACAGCACCATCCACATCGTGCGCCTGGCCTATGCCGGGCGCGACTGGAACATGGCCTCCAAGGACGTCAACTTCGCCAGGGGCTCGGTGATGTGGCGCTGGGAACAGGGTTACCAGGATGGCCTGCGTGCCATCGCGCTGGGCAAGGGCTGTCCGTTTTCCGAGAGCGAGACCGGCATCGTGGTCCATGACCTTCCCAGCGGCGACACCCACGACCGTCCGGAGAAAACGACCGAACGTTCGGCTTGATCACCCGCAAAGCCGCTGCTGGTGCGGCGTAGCAAAATGTCCACGCGGCGGATTATTTTTTGTGCGCCGCACAAATAACACTTGATTTCACCAAAGAAGTGCATAGAATAAGAATTGTTGCGGCGCACAAATCATGATTGTTGATTGATTCTGGTCGAAAGCCGCGCTCGAACGCCGATTGTTTTGATCGTCACGCTCGTCGGCAAGCTCATTTGTCATATCACCTAGGAGATGCACATGTTTTCGTACCAAGATCAGTTTTCCGCCGCCACCAAGGCCAACCTGCAAGCCCACCTGGACCTCATCAACAACCTGACCGCCAAGGCTTTCGAAGGCGTGGAAAAGATCGTTGAGCTGAACCTGTCGGCCACCAAGGCCACCCTGGAAGAAGCCACCGCTGCGGCCAAGCAGCTGGCCGCCGCCAAGGACCCGCAGGAACTGCTGTCGCTGGCCGCCGCCCAAGCCCAGCCGGGCGCTGAAAAGGCCACCGCCTACAGCCGCCACCTGGCCGGCATCGTGTCCTCGACCCAGGCTGAATTCACCAAGGCTGCCGAAGCCCAGATCTCCGAAACCAGCCGCAAGCTGTCGGCCCTGATCGACGAGATCAGCAAGAACGCGCCCCCGGGTTCGGAGCAAGCCGTCTCGATCCTGAAGGCCACCCTGACCAACGCCAACGCTGCCTACGAGCAACTGTCCAAGAACTCCAAGCAAGCGGTCGAAACGCTGGAAGCCAACCTGGCCAACGCGACCAAACAGTTCACCGCTGCTGCTGAAAAGACCGTCGCTTCGGCCCGCGCCAAGAAGTAATCTTCACTTCAGGCCGTAAAAACAAAACGCCGCCCCGGGTCACCGGAGCGGCGTTTTGCTTTGGGTGGCCAGACAGGCAAGCTGTCTGACCAGGCCTCAGCCCTGCGCCATCATATCCAGCGCCAGCGCTTCGGCCACGCGGATGCCGTCGATGGCCGCCGACATGATCCCGCCCGCATAACCGGCCCCTTCACCGGCCGGGTACAGGCCCTTGGTGTTGAGGCTCTGCAGGGTGTGGTCATCGCGCTTGATGCGGATGGGCGAGGACGTGCGCGTCTCGATGCCGGTCAGCACGGCGTCATGCATGGAGTAGCCACGGATCTGCTTTTCGAAAGCCGGCAGCGCCTCGCGGATGGCGTCGATGGCGTACTTGGGCAGCGACGGGTTGAGGTCGCCCAGCGTCACGCCCGGCTTGTAGGACGGCTCCACGCTGCCCAGCCCGGTCGAGGGGCGATTGGCAATGAAGTCGCCCACCAGCTGCCCCGGCGCGTTGTAGTTGCCGCCGCCAAGCTCGTAAGCGCGGCTTTCCCACTCGCGCTGGAAGGCGATGCCGGCCAGCGGATGACCCGGATAGTCGGCCGGCGAGATGCCCACCACGATGCCGCTGTTGGCATTGCGCTCATTGCGCGAATACTGGCTCATGCCATTGGTGACCACGCGGCCCGGTTCGGAGGTGGCTGCCACCACCGTGCCACCGGGGCACATGCAGAAGCTGTAGACCGAACGGCCATTGGAGGCGTGGTGCACCAGCTTGTAGTCGGCCGCGCCCAGGATGGGATGGCCGGCACCGGGACCGAAGCGGCACTTGTCGATCAGCGACTGCGGGTGCTCGGCGCGGAAGCCGATCGAGAACGGCTTGGCCTCGATGTAGACACCGCGTTCGTAGAGCATCTCGAAGGTATCGCGGGCGCTGTGGCCGATGGCCAGCACCACGTGGTCGGCTTCGATCTGTTCGCCGGTGTTGAGCGTGAGGCCACGGATCTGGCCATCTTCGATCAGCACATCCTCGACGCGCTGCTCGAAGCGGAATTCACCGCCCAGCTTCTCGATCTTCTCGCGCATCAACTGGATCATCTTGACCAGGCGGAAGGTACCGATGTGGGGCTTGCTGACGTACATGATCTCGGGCGGCGCGTCGGCGGCCACGAATTCGGCCAGCACCTTGCGGCCATAGTGCTTGGGATCCTTGACCTGGCTGTAGAGCTTGCCGTCGGAGAAGGTCCCGGCCCCGCCCTCGCCGAACTGCACGTTCGATTCCGGCTTCAATTCGCGCTGGCGCCACAGGCCCCAGGTGTCCTTGGTGCGCTCGCGCACGGTCTTGCCGCGTTCCAGGATGATGGGGTTGAAGCCCATCTCGGCCAGGATCAGCGCCGCAAACAGGCCGCAGGGACCGAAGCCGATCACCACCGGACGCTTCTTGATGCTCGCCGGGGCGCGCGTGACGTAGTGATAGGAGGTATCGGGCGTGGGGCCGACATTGGTGGTCTTGGCGTGGCGCGCCAGGACGGCCGGCTCGTCCTTCACTTCGACGTCGATGGTGTAGTTCAGGGTGATGGCCGTCTTCTTGCGGGCATCGTAGCTGCGGCGAAACAGGGTGAAGGACAGCAGCTCCCCGGCCGGGATGCCCAGGCGATCGAGGATGGCGGCGTTCAGTTCTTCTTCCGTATGGCTCAACGGAAGGGTCAGTTCAGAGATGCGCAACATGTGCGGGGACTTTCAACAAGACTGGGGATGCAGGAGGTGGCGCAGGCCACGATGACCGGTGTGCTCACGGCGGAAGGCTGCGCGAAAGGCGACATTTTACTCCACCCCGGCAGGCGCTCCCAGCCCGGCCCCGCCAGTTGCGCAGGTGCGACAGCGAGCCTGCCCCATGCCACCAAACAAGTTGCATAACGCAATCATCTGGCGCAACATTGATTGCACTTCGCAACCATTACCGGATCTTGCCATGGACTATGACGGCCTGCACTCTCCCCCGCGCGACCAGACCATCCGCCAGTTGCGCGAGCTGTCGCGCAAGCTGGTGCGCGAACTGGGCTTCATGCGCAGCACCCTGGCCGGCAGCGACCTGGCGCCCTCGGCGGTGCACGCCCTCATCGAGATCGGACTCAAACCCGGCCTGCAGGCGCGCGAGCTGGGCGAACTGCTGTACCTGGACAAGTCCAACACCAGCCGCCAGCTGGCCAAGCTGGAAGCGCTGGGGCTGGTGCAGCGCAGCCCAGTACCGGGCGACGGGCGCGCCTACAGCCTGGCGCTGACCGAAGAGGGGCAGACCCTGCGCAAGAAGATCGACAAGTTCGCCACCGACCAGGTCTCCGCGGCCCTGCGGCGCATCCTGCCGGAAGACCAGCAGGGCCTGGTGCGGGCGCTGGCGCTGTATTCCGAGGCGTTGTCGAGCAACAACCCGAATGCTGCACCACGCCCGGCCAAAGGCGCGACGGTGCCATTGAGCACCGGCTACCAGCCCGGCTGCATCGGCGATATCGCCAGCCTGCATGCGCGTTACTACGCCGAGGCGGCCGGCTTCGGGGTGTTCTTCGAGCACAAGGTGGCCAGCGAACTGGGCAGTTTCGCGCAAACCCTGCCCCGGGCCGGCAAGCAGCTCTGGACCCACATCGAACACGGGCGCTGCCTGGCCTCCATCGTGATCGATGGCGACCTGCAGCAGCGGCAAGCGCACCTGCGCTGGTTCATCGTCGACGACAGCCTGCGCGGCAGCGGCGTGGGACGGCGCTTGCTGGAACAGGCCATGGCCTTCGTCGATGCCCATCGCCTGGCCTGCTACCTGTGGACCTTCCAGGGGCTGGATGCGGCACGCCACCTGTATCTGTCGGCCGGCTTCGAACTGGCCGAAGAGTCGCCGGGCGAACAATGGGGCAGCCGCGTGGTGGAGCAGCGTTACGTGCGCCCGGCGCGCAAGAAGTGAGGGTGCGCATGTATCGGTCTGCCGTGATTTGTTACCGGAACCGGCGCTGCGGCGCGTTCTTCCCGCGCGCTGCACGGCGGGCGCGAAGCCGCTGATACACCTGGAAACACAACATTACAGTCTTAAAGAAGCCCGGCTCCTACAGTGGTTTTCACAGCGCGCCCCACTGGCGCTGCATCCACGCAACACCCACTTGCAGGAGTCCGACATGAAAACCAAGACCACTCGCCTCGCCTTCGTCCTTCTCGCTACCCTCTCCACCCTCGGAGCCACCGCAGCCCTGGCCCCTGCCGCGCAAGCCCAGGTGGTCGGCGTGGACGTGCGCATCGGCACACCGCCGCCCGCCCCGCGCTATGAAGTCGTCCCCGCCCCGCGTCACGGCTATGCCTGGGCGCCCGGCTACTGGGCCTGGAACGGCCATCGCCACGTCTGGGTCGGCGGCCACTGGGAACGCATGCGCCGCCACTACGCCCGCTATGAACCGGCCCACTGGCAACCGGGCCCCGGCGGCTGGGTGTTCATTCCGGGTCACTGGGTGCGTTGAGGCCGGCAGCTGAATCCGCGCCGAAGCGGGCCGGGTCCAGCGCTGCCACCAGTTCGCGCGGCAGCGGCAAGGGCTCGCGCTCGATCATCGCGGCCAGCAACTCGGCCATCAGCGGCGCCCAGATCAGGCCGCGCGAGGCATAGCCCAGCAGGCCATACACGCCCGCCTCGCCCGGCAAGGCACCGACCAGCGGCAAGCGGTCCGGCGCGATGCAGCGCTGGCCGACCCGGCCGGGAAGATGCGCATCCGCTTGCGGCAATGACATGTGCGCGGCGATCTGCGGCAGCATGTGCTGCAGGCGGGCCAGGTTCTCGGCATGGCTGTCGGCACGCAGCGCAGGATCGTCGAAGCGATCGTAGCTGGCGCCCATGCAGACCTGGCCGGCATAGGGACGCGTGAGGTAGCCGTCGCCACACAGCGCATGCGGCAAATCGGGGAAGCCTGTTGCCGGCAGATGCGTGACCTGGCCGCGCACCGCATTCAAGGGCAAACCCGCCGCCTGCTCCAAGACGCGCGCCTGCGCACCCGCTGCGAGGATCACCACCGGCGCTTGCGCAATCAGCACGCCATCGGCATCGACCGCCTTCCATTGATCGTGCACGCGCACCAGGCGCGCGACGGCGCGATTGAAATGCGTGCGCACCTCACCTTGCGCCTGCGCCACCGCCAGCAGGCGGCGGCACACCGACGGCGGATTGAGCCAGCCCGCCTCCGGGAAGAAATAGCCGCCGCCCATGGTCGGCATGCCCAGTGCGTTGGCCGTCTCGCCGGCGGACATCCAGCGTGCATAGCGCGGCGGATACTGCCACTCCTGCGCGCCCTGCTGGAAGGAGATCGCCTGCTTGGCATCGCGGCCGAATTGCAGGATGCCGCAGCGCTCGCCACGAATGGCCGCGTGATCGTCCAGCCCCACCCCGCCCAGATCATCCAGACGCTGCGAGGCAAACAGGAAGGCCGCACGCGTGAGCCGCGCCAGCGGGCTGTCATCGCGAGCCAGCGCGGGCATGAAGAGACCACCGTGATTGCCGGAAGCGCGGGTGGCCACCTCCGGTCCCGCATCGATGAGATCGACGCACCAGCCCCGTGCCGTGAGCCGCTCGGCGGCGGCCGTTCCGGCCAGCCCGGCGCCGATCACCAGGGCCTGCCGTGGATGCGGCAGATCGCGCCGCAAGGGCGTATCGGACGCCGCCACATGCGTGGCAGGCCGCGCCCAGGCCGGGGCATAACGCAAGGCCAGCACGCCGTCACGCGCTGCTCCGTGGAATCCGACCTGGCGCATCGCCGCCATCAGCGCCACATCCGCCGCCCCACCGAACACCAGCGCCCGCGCCCCGGTCCAGGCCAGGCGCGCCAAGCGCTTGCAGGCATGCGCATGCCAGGCTGGCGCAGCAGGATCAAAGCGGGTCGGGTCGGCATGCAGGTAGAACAGGTCCACCGGTGCGTCCAGCCGGGCCAGCTCTTCTTCCACCGCACCCCAGATCAGGGTCAGCGTGACGCGGCCTTCATCGAGCAAGAGACGGTGCGTGCCCGGCAAGGGCAGCGGCCATGCCGCGCGCAAGGCCTGTGCATAAGTCAAGTCTTCGGACAGGGCCTCCACGGCTGGCGGATGCGGCAGGATGGCGATGTAGTGCAGATGCACCGCGCCCTCCCCTTGCGCGCGCTGGCGGGCGAACGCATGCCAGGTGGCGAAGAAGGACTGTCCCAGCCCGAAATGCAGGTCCAGCACGGTGGCGCTGCGTTGTTCGCGCAGGCAGTCCGGAACGCCCTGCAGTGCGGCGGTGATGGGATCGGCCTCGGCGCGCCAGGCGACCAGCAATTCGGAAGAGGCAAGTTGAAGGGGACGCGCAGGCATCGTGAAAAGCCCTGTGGATAAATCAGACAAGGCCGCCATTCTACGCCGCCCTCCCCGTGCGGCATTGCGCCTTGACAAAGCAGGAGCGGCTCCGTAGCGTCTAGGGCCACATCCGACGCCGATCAACCCGCCCCGCAGCATGGCTGCGCCACGCCATGCTCGCCATCTTCAATATCGTCTTCCCGATTTTTTCGTTGATCTTCCTGGGCTGGATATGCCGCAAGCGCCGCATTCTCTCGGCGGGCGCGGCCAGCGAGCTCAATCGCTTCGTGATCTGGCTGGCGCTGCCGGCGCTGCTGTTCGACTCCATGTCGCGCCTGAAGCCTGCGGACTTCGCCAACCTGCGCTTCATCGCCGTCTTCGCCATCGGCGTGGCGGTGGTGTTCCTGGTCACGGCCGCGCTGCGCCTGCGCCAGAAGGCGGCCGCTCCTGACGTCATCATCGACAGCCTCGGCAGCTCCTACGCCAATACCGGCTTCATCGGCATTCCGCTGTGCTACCTGGCCTTCGGCAGCGACGGCTTGCCGCCCTCGGTGATCGCCATGGTGATGACGGCCTGCCTGCTCTTTGCGGTGGCCATCGTGCTGCTGGAAACCTGCCTGCATGCCCAGGCGGCATTCGGCCAGACCGTCGCCAAGGTGGGCCGCTCGCTGCTGCGCAATCCCATCATGATCGCGCCAGTGGCCGGCATCATCGTGGCCCTGAGCGGCGTGGCCATCCCCCCTGGCGTACAGCAACTCTTCAAGATTCTGGGCGGGGCGGCCGGACCTTGCGCGCTGGTCTCGCTGGGACTGTTCCTGGCCCAGCCGGTGCGCACGGCGGGCGGCTCGCCGGTGTGGCTGCTGGTGGCCTTCAAGCTGCTGCTGCAGCCGGCCGTGACCGCCGTGTTGGCCTACTGGATCCTGCCCATGCCGCGCCTGTGGGCCGACAGCGCAGTGCTGCTGGCGGCGCTTCCCATCGGCACCGGGCCCTTCATGCTGGCCGAGCTGTACCAGCGCGAAGTCACCGCCATGTCGCGCGCCATCCTCTTCTCCACCACCCTCTCGCTACCGACCATCGCGCTCATCCTGGCCTGGATTGCGCATCATTGAGCCGCATATGAAAAAGGCCGCAGCGGCATTGCCGTGCGGCCTCATTCCAGAACAGCGCGTGAAGGAAAATTACAGGATCACCCGCTCCTCGCGCAGGATCTGCTCGAACTTCTCGGCGGCCACCGGCGGACTGAACAGGTAGCCCTGGATCTCGTCGCAGCCATAGTGGCGCAGGTAGTCCAGCTGTTCATCGGTCTCCACGCCCTCGGCAATGACGCGCAGTTTCAAGTGGCGCGCCAGCGAGATGATGGAGGCGGTGATGGCCGCATCATCGGCATCGATGGTGATGTCGCGCACGAAGGAACGGTCGATCTTGAGCACGTCGATGGGGAAGCGCTTCAGGTAGGCCAGCGAGGAATAACCGGTGCCGAAATCGTCGATGGAAAGACGGATGCCCAGCTTCTTCATGCCTGCCAGGATGCCGATGGCGTGCTCGACGTCGGTCATCATGAGGCTCTCGGTCAGTTCGATTTCCAGCGAAGCCGGGGGCAGGCCGGTATCGGCCAGCACGTCGGCAATGGAAGAGACCAGGTCCTTCTGCAGGAACTGGCCCACCGAGAGGTTGACCGACACGCTGATGTCGTCATGCCCGGCCAGCTGCCACTGGCGGCACTGGGTGCAGGCGGTGCGCAGGACCCAGGCACCGATGGGCAGGATCAGCCCGGTCTCTTCGGCAAGACCAATGAAGCGCGCCGGTGACACCATGCCCAGCTGCGGATGCAGCCAGCGGATCAGCGCCTCGCTGCCCACCACGCGGCCCGAGGCCAGGTCGACCTTGGGCTGGTAGTGCAGCAGGAATTCGCCGTGATCGAGTGCATTGCGCAGGTCGCCTTCGATGCGCAGGCGTTCCAGCGCCTGCTCGTTCATGGCCGGGGTGTAGAACTGGAAATTGTTGCGGCCGGTCTGCTTGCCGCGGTACATGGCGATGTCGGCGTGCTTGATGAGGGTCTCGCCATCGGTGCCATCGTTGGGATAGCAGGCCACGCCGATGCTGCAGGTCATGAAGAGGGTATGGCCCCCCAGCGTCACGGGTGCGGCCACCGCATCCATGATGCGTTGCAGGCTGCGGGTATCGAGCGTGAGTTCATCCTGCTCCGGCAGGATCATGATGAATTCATCCCCGCCCAGGCGCGCCACCGTATCGGCTTCGCGCACGGCTGCGCGCAGTCGCCCGGCCACGGTGCGCAGCAAGGTATCGCCGGCCTTGTGGCCCAGGGTGTCGTTGACGAACTTGAAGCGGTCCAGGTCGACGAACACCACCCACAAGGCCTGCTTCTGCCGCTCGGCCGCGCCGATGGCCTGCTCCAGGTGATGGCGCAGCATGTGTCGGTTGATCAGGCCGGTCAAGGTATCGCGGCTGGCCTGGAATTCCAGTTCGGCTTCATAACGCTTCATCGAGGTGATGTCGTAGAGCGCGGCCACGAAGTGGGTGACCATGCCGCTCTCATCGCGCACCGGCGCGATGTAGAAATCGTTCCAGAGCTCCGAGCCATCCTTGTGATAGTTGCGCAGCACGACGTTGTGCTCGCGCTGCTCGCGCATGGCGATCCAGACGGTCTCAAACCCCTCGGGATCGCTGTCCCGCCCTTCCAGGAAACGAATGCTCTTGCCCACCGCTTCGCCGGCGCTGTAGCCGGTGATGCGGGCGAAGGCCGGGTTGACGTATTCGATGGCGTACTCCGGGGCCTGGGCCGAGAGGATCAGGATGGCATTGGCGCTGGCCTCGATGGCCTGGTGGCGCAGGCGCAGCGCGCGCTCGGCCAGGCGGCGGGCCTTGATGTCATCCGACAGCAGGGCATTGGTGGTACGCAGCTCGGCGGTCTTCTCTTCCACCAGCTGCTGCACGCGATGCGATCGCATCGACAGTGCCCGCATGTAGGCCGCGCCCAGCAGCGAAGCGATCACGCCGACCAGGCCGATGAGCAGCGAGCCGTAGTGATCGGCAAAGACTGACCGCGGCGGGATGCTGATCTCCATGTGCCAGGTCTGACCGGCGATGTCGAAACTGGTGAGGGTGGAAGAAGGATGGCGGAAGAAGCTGCCCGGCTTGATGATCTGGTCCAGCCATTGGGTTGGCTGGGCGACGCTTTCATGGCGGTAGACCAGGTTGGCCGGATCGGCCTGCGGGCCGACGTAGATGCGCAGGCCGATCTCGTGGTCAGCCATCAGGCCGGCACCGTCGAGGATCTTCTGCACCAGTCCGTTCAACTCCAGCACCGCCGTGGTATCGCCCACCAGCAGCGCGCGCCGGGCGGCGGTATCGGTCGGCTGCACGCCGCCGCGATAGACCGGCTGGATCACCAGCAGTCCGCGCTCATCCGGCCCGGACTGGGCCAGCCGGATTGGCGGGGTGGAGGACGGCCGGCCGCTGACCACGGCCGCATCGAGCGCGCCCGTGATGGCCGCGTTGCGCGAGACATCCAGCCCCAGCGCGGCTTCATTGCCGGCCACCGGTTCCACATAATCGACGACCAGGTAGGTGGGCTGCTGCGAAGCGCGCACGGGCCGATCGCCCTCGAGGGCGGTGATTTCGAAGCCCGGCTTGGCGCCCTGGCGCAGGGCCTCGAACACCAGCCGGTCTTCGTCGGCCACGAAACGCTGCACGCTGAAGGCACGCACGTAGGGATAGCGTTCCAGCAGCGGGCGGGTGAAGCTTTCGAACTGTTCGCGCGTGGGGTCGCCCACGGTGGCATAGAAGTGATTGACCACCGATTGCACCTGGACGGCCTCTTCCAGCCCGCGCTGGATGGTGAAGGCACGCAGCCCCGCCCGGCGCTCGAAGTCCAGGTGGACGGCATCCTCTTCCAGATGGCTGGTGGCGACGAAGACCGTCACGGTGGCACATACGCCAAGCATCAGCGTGAGCGATGCCGACAACGTTGCCCCCAGCTTGTTGATCACACGCTGCATATACGAATCGTTATATCCCTAAGGTGAGCCCGATCATAATCCGGCTTATCCCTCGTTATCGGCCCAAGCGCAGTTATTTTTAATCAGGCAAGTCCCTGGTACCTGCCCGCGAGTTGCCACACGGGAACAATGCAGCCTTTTCCCCCCTGCATGCCGGCTCAGTAGACCGGCGGCGACTGCCGTTGCTGGCGCTGCTCGCGCTCGATGGCCTGGGCCTGCATGAAGGCATCGAAAGAGCGCTCGATGGTGGCCCGCTCGATATCGCGGGTGATGAAGACGATGCGGCTGCGACGGTCTTCCGAGGGCCACTGCGGCAGCGTGGCCGTGGGGTGGAAGATGTGCTGCACGCCGTGGATGACGGTGGGCTTGTCCTCGCCCTTGAGGTTGAGGATGCCCTTGATGCGCAGGATGTTGGGGCCCTTGAAGCCGACCAGCAAGCTCAGCCATTCATCGAAGAGCACCGGATCGATGGGCTCGTCGAAGGTAAAGCAGAAGGCGCGGATGTGGTCATCGTGACGGTTCACGTCATGGGCGTGATCGTCATGATGGTGGCCATGATGATCGTGATGATCGTGATGATCGTGATGATCGTGGTGATCATGTCCGTGGCCATGATGATGGTGCGCATGATGCGCATGGGCCTCTTTCTCGGCAAAGGCTTCCTCGTTGAGCCAGCGCGCGACGTCGGGCATCTTCTCGCCGGGCTTGAAGAGGCCCGCATCGAGCAGCTCGGCTGCAGCGATCTGGCCGACCTGCGGCTGCAGCTGGCGTGCGCCCGGATTGAGCGTGCGCAGGCGTGCCTGCAGGGCCGACAGCGTATCGGCGTCGACCAGGTCGGTCTTGGTCAGCAGCAGGCGGTCGGCGACGGCGGCCTGCTGGATCGCTTCGGGATGATGGTCCAGGGTCGACATGCCATTGACCGCATCGACGGTGACGATCACGCCATCGAGCCGATAGCGTGCCGAGATGAAGGCATCGGTCATCAGCGTGTGCAGGATGGGCGTGGGGGAAGCCAGCCCGGTGGTCTCGATGACCACACGGTCGAATTTGCGCTGGCCGCCTTCGGCGAAGCGCCAGGTGATGTCCTTCAGGGTCTTCTTGAGGTCGCCGCGGATGGTGCAGCACAGGCAGCCGCTGCTCATCTCGACGATGGTCTCTTCCTGGCTGTGGGCCACCAGCAGGTGATCCAGGCCGATCTCGCCGAATTCGTTGATGATGACCAGGGTGTTCTTCATCTCCGGCTGGGTGATGAGATGGTTCAGCAGCGTGGTCTTGCCGCTGCCCAGGAAACCGGTCAGGAGGGAAACGGGTATCGGTGCGGCGCCAGCAGGTAAGGATGGGTTCATGGTGTGAAGACGGGAGAATGGTCGATCCAGCCGTCATGCTACCTGATGCGTCAAGAGGGCCGACTGCGCAAGGCAAAAAAAAGACGGACCGCACCGGGTCCGTCCTGGCTGCAAGCCGCGCCGGGCGCGGGCCGGCATCTTTACCTGGTTTTACCGGCTGGCGGGAATTCATCACCTGAATAGCCGCCCGCCATGCATTCACCCGGGTGATGGATGTGCATTACTCGTTGTCGTGGGCGTCCAGCGGCACTTTTTCCGGTTTCTCTTCGGTCTTGGCCAGTCCCGGCAACAGGTGGCCCAGCTTGCGCGCCTTGGTGCCCAGGTAGCCGATGTTGAAGGGATTGTGGTTGGCGATCAGGGCGATGCGCTCGGCCACGGTGATGCCGCTGTCTTCGAGCGCCTTGACCTTGCGCGGATTGTTGGTCATCAGGCGCAGGCTGGTGATCTTCAGGTGCGCCAGCATGGGCAGCACGATGGTGTAGCGGCGCATGTCGGCGGGGAAGCCCAGGCGTTCGTTGGCTTCCACCGTATCGGCGCCCTGGTCCTGGAGGTGATAGGCGCGGATCTTGTTCAACAGGCCAATGCCACGGCCTTCCTGGCGCAGGTAGAACAGCACGCCACGGCCTTCCTTGGCGATCTTCTTCAAGGCGGCCTCCAGCTGGGCACCGCAGTCGCAGCGCTGCGAGAACAGGGCGTCGCCGGTCAGGCACTCGGAGTGCACGCGGCCCAGCACCGCCTCGCCGTTGCCGACGTCGCCCAGGGTCAGGGCCAGGTGTTCCTTGCCGGAAACTTCATCGTAGAAGGCGTGCAGTTCGAAGGTCGCCCAGGGCATGGGCAACTTGCACGAACTGACGAAGACCAGTTTTTCTTCCGGCGCGGCAGCGGCCGGTGCGATCGGTGAGGACATGACAACCTGCTTTCGAATCGAATGCTCAGAACCGCGTATCTTACCTTGCGCCCGGGTTTATTTCAGCGCGCGGGCCGCCCCGTGAAGCCAATTGTCCAATTCGTGCAGGGAATTTGAACAGGCCGGGCCGGCCGCGTCATAATGCCAGCCAGTCCGGGAGACACCGGACACGGCGCCAGCCCCCAGGGCGGCGCCCCCTTGCAAGCCGGTCAACGATAAAAAAGGGAGACAACCGTGCTGTTCGATTACGTCATCGCCGGTGGCGGCTCGGCGGGTGCCACGCTGGCCGCCCGCCTGTCGGAAGATCCACGCGTCACGGTCTGCCTGCTGGAAGCCGGCGGCCAGGGCGACAGCCTCCTGGTGCGCACCCCGGCCGCCGTGGTGGCCATGCTGCCCGGCTACGGCAAGCTCAACAACTGGGCGCTGCAAACCACCCCGCAGGCGGGCCTCAACGGCCGCCGTGGCTACCAGCCGCGCGGCCGCGCCCTGGGCGGCTCCTCGGCCATCAACGCCATGCTCTACATCCGCGGCCAGCGCCAGGACTACGATGGCTGGGCCCAGGCCGGCTGCCCGGGCTGGGACTGGGAGTCGGTGCTGCCCTACTTCAAGCGATCCGAGAACAACGTGCGCGGGGCCGATGCCTGGCACGGGGGCAGCGGCCCGCTGCAAGTCTCGGAACAGAATCGCCCGCGCCCCATCACGCGCGCCTTCATCGAGGCAGCGCAAGCGCGCGGCTATCCGCTGCGCACCGACTTCAATACCGGCGACAACGAAGGTGTGGGCCTGTACCAGGTCACGCAATTCCACACGCCCGCTCATCGCGGCGAGCGCTGCTCGGCGGCGGCGGCCTATCTGCATCCGGTGATGGGGCAGCGGCCCAACCTGACCGTGCTGCGCCAGGTGCGCGCACAGCGCGTCTTGTTCGAGGGCAAGCGTGCGGTGGGCGTGGCCTATCGCCAGCAGCAGCAAGAAGCGCAGGTGCGCGCCACGCGTGAAGTCATCATCGCCGCCGGGGCCTTTGGCTCGCCGCAATTGCTGCAATTGTCCGGCGTGGGCCGGCCCGAGGACATCCTGCCGCACGGCATCGCCCTGCATCACGCCCTGCCGGGCGTGGGCCAGAACCTGCAGGATCACCTCGATTTCACGCAGGGATGGACCACCCGCGACACCGACAACTTCGGCCTGGGCGTGGTCGGCGGCCTGCGCCTCTTGGGCCAGCTGCTGCCCTGGAAGCGGCATGGGGAGGGGCTCATCGCCACCCCCTTCGCGGAGGGCGCGGCCTTCCTCAAGACCCGTGCGGAGCTGGAGCGGCCCGATATCCAGCTGCATTTCTGCATCGCCATCGTCGATGACCATGCAAGAAAGCTGCATGCCGGTTATGGCTTCTCCCTGCACATGTGCATGCTGCGTCCGCATTCGCGTGGGCGCGTGGGGCTGCAATCGGCCGATCCGATGGCCGATCCGCTCATCGATGCCGGCTATCTCTCCGACCCGCGCGACCTGGCCACCATGATCGCGGGGGCCCGCATCGCGCGCCAGATCGTCATGACCGAACCGCTGCGCCGCTACTGCCGCAAGGAACTGTTCGGCGGCCGCGAGGGCATGGATGACGCGCAATGGGAAACCATGATCCGCCAGCGTGCCGACACCATCTACCATCCCGTGGGCACTTGCCGCATGGGGGAGGACCAGATGGCGGTGGTCGATGCACAATTGCGGGTGCATGGACTGCAGGGCCTGCGTGTGGTGGATGCTTCGGTGATGCCCACGCTGGTCAGCGGCAACACCAATGCGCCCACCATCATGATTGCCGAGAAGGCGGCCGACATGATCCGCGCCAGCCAGGCGCATGCCGACGCGGCCTGACACCGTTCGATCACACCATGCAAGGATGCATCAATGACTGACACCACCGCTGCAGAATTGCAGCAGCTTTTCAGCGCCCAGCAGCAGGCGTTCGCTGCCGACAGTGATCCCTCCCATGCTGTGCGCATGGACCGGCTGGCGCGCTTGCAGGCCCTGATGGACGAGCACGAAGCGGCCCTCATCGCCGCCATCGACGCCGACTTCGGCGGCCGCTCGCAGCATGAAACGCGCATGGCCGAACTGTTCGTTCTGCGCGCCGGAATACGTCATGCGCAGTCGCACCTGAAGCGCTGGATGCGCCCGCAGCGCGTGGCCACCGCCCTGCACTTCCTGCCCGGCAGCAACCGCCTGCTGGCCCAGCCGCTGGGCGTGGTCGGCATCATCTCGCCGTGGAATTACCCGTTGCAACTGGCGCTGGGTCCAGCGCTGGCGGCGCTGGCAGCGGGCAACCGGGTGCTGCTCAAACCCTCGGAACTGACGCCTCGCCTCTCGGGCCTGCTGGCCGAGCTGGTCGCGCGCAGCTACGCCCCGGAGGAAATGGCCGTGGTCACCGGGGACGCCGGCATCGGACAGGCTTTTGCCTCGCTGCCGTTCGATCACCTGTTCTTTACCGGATCGACCCAGGTCGGACGCGAGATCGCGCAACTGGCGGCGGCCAATCTCACACCCGTCACGCTGGAACTGGGCGGCAAGTCGCCCGCCATTCTTGATGCCTCGTGCCGCATGACGAGCAGCCTGCAGCGCATCGCCTTCGGCAAGCTGCTCAATGCCGGCCAGACCTGCGTGGCACCGGATTACCTGCTGGTACCGCGCGGCCAGGCGGCCGGGGTGGCGCAGCAACTGGCCGGGGCCATGGGCCGGCTGTATCCGCGCCTGCACGACAATCCAGACTACACCGCCATCATCAGCCCGCGCCATCGGGCGCGCTTGCAGGCGCTGGTGGAAGAGGCGCGTGCGGCAGGGGCGCAGGTGATCGAGGTGAACCCGGCAGGCGAAGACCTGGGCCAGAGCCGCAAGCTGGCGCCCACGCTGATCCTGGGTGCGACGGCGTCGATGCGGGTGCTGCAGGAAGAGATCTTCGGGCCGGTGCTGCCCATCCTGGAATACGACACGCCCGAGCAGGCCATCGCCCATGTGCGGCAAGGTCCGCGCCCGCTGGCGCTGTACTGGTTCGGCGAGGATGCGGCGCGGCGCGAACAGGTGCTGCGGCAGACCCATGCGGGCGGTGTGACCATCAATGATTGCCTGTGGCACCTGGTGCAGGAGGAGCAGCCCTTTGGTGGTGTCGGCGAAAGCGGCATGGGGGCCTATCACGGACGCTGGGGCTTCGATACCTTCAGCAAGCGCAAGCCGGTGTTCCGGCAGGCGCGTTGGAACGGCGGGACGCTGTTGCATCCGCCTTATGGAAAAACGTTTGAATGGGTGATGGGGTTGATCAGGCGATTGAGCTGACTGCCTCCGCAGACTGGTGCCATCTCAAGCAAAGGGTCTCGCAAAGCACAAGGCCCGGAGCGGTCACTCCGGGCCTTGTTCAAACGATCCTGCTAATGGCGTCAGACCAAGCCGTGCGCCTGCTGATCCGCATGGTAGCTCGAGCGCACCATCGCGCCCACGGCGGCATGCACGAAGCCCATCTTGTAGGCCTCTTCCTCGTACATCTTGAAGGTGTCGGGGTGCACGTAGCGGCGCACCGGCAGGTGGTCGCCGCTGGGCATCAGGTACTGGCCGATGGTGAGCATGTCGACGTTGTGCGCGCGCATGTCGCGCATGACCTGCAGCACTTCCTCGTCGGTTTCTCCCAGGCCCACCATGATGCCGGACTTGGTCGGCACTTCCGGATGCAGGTCCTTGAAGCGCTTCAACAGGCTCAGCGAATATTCGTAATCCGAACCCGGACGCGCTTCCTTGTAGAGGCGCGGTGCGGTTTCGAGGTTGTGGTTCATGACGTCCGGCGGGGCCATCTTGAGGATTTCCAGCGCACGGTCCATGCGGCCGCGGAAGTCCGGGGTCAGGATCTCGATGCGGGTCTCGGGCGACAATTCACGTACACGCTGGATGCAGGCCGCGAAGTGGGCAGCACCGCCATCGCGCAGGTCGTCGCGGTCCACGCTGGTGATGACCACGTAGGACAGGCGCAACTGGGCAATGGTCTTGGCCAGGTTTTCCGGCTCGTTGGGGTCCAGCGGATCGGGGCGGCCGTGGCCGACGTCGCAGAAGGGGCAGCGGCGGGTGCACTTGTCGCCCATGATCATGAAGGTCGCGGTGCCCTTGCCGAAGCATTCGCCGATGTTGGGGCAGGAGGCTTCCTCACAGACCGTCACCAGGTTGTTGGCGCGCAGGATGTCCTTGATCTCGTAGAAGCGGGTGGTCGGCGAACCGGCCTTGACGCGAATCCAGTCCGGCTTCTTCAGCTTTTCGGCGGCCACCACCTTGATCGGGATCCAGGCGGTCTTGCCGGCGCCCTTCTGCTTGTCCAGCGGATTGGCGCGCGCCGAGCCGGTGGCATTGGAGGAAGAATCTGCTGCGGGAGTGAGTTCGGTAGTCATGTCGGTCGTTCCGGCCCCGGGCGCACACGGCGCGTGGGGCTCAAGCCATGCCCGCGAAGCGGGCGATCAGTTGGTCGGCAAGCAAGTCCTGGACAGCGTCCAGCCGGGCGTGGGCAGCCCCGAGGGTCTGCATGTCCACGGTGGCCAGGCCTTCGTAGCCGCAGGGGTTGATCCAGGAAAACGGTGCCAGGTCCATCGCCACATTGAGCGAAACACCATGGTAAGTGCAGCCGTTGCCCCGTATCTTCAAGCCCAGCGCGGCCACCTTGGCGCCCTGCCAGGGGCCGTCGGCGGCGTAGATGCCGGGCGCCCCCTCCTTGCGTACACCGGCCAGATTATACGCCGCCAGCGTGGCGATCACCGCCTCTTCGATGTTGTGCACGAATTCGCGCGCGAACAGGCGCGCCCCGCTGCGGTTGCGGCGCAGGTCCATCAGCAGGTAGATCACCACCTGGCCGGGGCCGTGGTAGGTGACCTCGCCGCCGCGGTCGGTCTGGACAATGGGGATGTCGTGCGGATTCAACACATGGGCGCGGTCAGCGCCCAAACCCAGCGTGTAGACAGGGGGATGCTCGACGATCCAGAGCTGGTCGGGGGTCTCGGGGGTGCGCGTATCGGTATAGGCGCGCATGGCGGCGAAGCTGGCCTCGTAAGGCTCGACGCCGCGCCGGACGATCTCGGGCCGGCGGGCGCCAGCCACGGGTGTGCTGGCGGTGGGCAGTGCAGTTTGCATGCCCGCCAGTGTAGCGAAATTCCTCTTTGCCCGTATCAGAACCAGCGGATCAGGCCGTGCGGCAGGAGCTTGGCAATACGTACCGTATCGTCGCTGCACCCCTTGGGAGGCAAGGGAGTGACCGTGAATTCGGCCGCACCGTTGACGGCTTCGAAGATGGCCTCGCCGCGCCCGTGAAAATCAAAGCAGCGCCCCGCCTTGAGCCAGATATCCTCGCGGCAGCCGGCAATGGTCAGCCACACCAGTCCGGAATTCACACGGATGCGCACGCCGCCCTGCAGGCGACGGGTCTGTACCTGGCCTTCCTGCAACTGGCCCGGGAGGCTGGGATCTGTGAATGAAATTGTCATGGCGCTGGCTCCTTTGCTCGACTGCCTGATTCGCCAGGCAAGCCGCGTCCCTGCCGCGATGCCCGGGAGGGTGCGGCTGCAAGGGGGGAAATGCCTGGAATGATGTGTGATGAGTCATCATTGTAGGAAAGCCCGCAAGCGCGGCAAAACGATATATATTGGTTCTCCTTGCTAATTGAATTCACAAGGAGCCGTCATGGCCGATTTGCGCAAGCTCCCCAACCTGGCCGCCCTGCGCGCCTTTGATGCAGCCGCCCGCCGTGGCTGCTTCTCGCGTGCGGCCGAAGAAGTGCACGTCACGCCCGGCGCCATCAGCCACCAGGTGCGCGCGCTGGAGGAAGACCTGGGCCTGCAGCTGTTCCATCGCCATGGCAAGCGCATTTCCATCACCGAGACCGGCGAACGCTTCGCCGCCACCATCCGCAAGGCCCTGGGCGAGATCGCGCAAGCGGCCGACCACCTGCGCAGCCTCACGCGCCAGCAGCGGCTGGTGATCTCGGCCACGCCCTCCTTCGCTTCACGCTGGCTGGCGCCGCGCCTGTGGAAGTTCATCGATGCCCATCCGGAAATCGAGGTGGTGCTGCAATCGGGCAGCCACCTGGCCGACCTGCGGCTGGACGGGGTGGACATCGGCATCCGCTTCGGGCGCGGCCAGTACGCGGGCGTAGTCACCGAGAAGCTCAGCGATGATTACTACTACCCGGTGGCCGCGCCCGGCTATCGCGGCAAGCAGAACAAGAAGCTCGCGCGCCCCGCCGACCTGGTGCATTGCACGCTGCTGCGCATGGACACGCGCGAATCCTGGCAGCCGTGGCTGACCCTGGCCGGGCTGGACCTGCCCGAGCCGCGCGGCACGCTGGTGGTAGAGGATTCTTCGCTGACGCTGCGCCACGCGGTGGAGGGCAAGGGGGTGGCGCTGTCACGCCATACGATTGCCTGGCAGGAGATCGCCAGCGGCACGCTGGTGCGGCTGTTCGACGTGGCGCAGCTGTGTGAGGAGGCACACTACCTGGTGCACCTGCCGGAGGGGCTGGAGAAGCCGGGGGTGGCGGCCTTCAGGAAATGGATCGTGGAAGAGATGCGGCAATTCCAGGCGCAGTCGGAATGGCCGGGCACGGTGCAGAAAACGTCAACCCGCAAGAAGTGATGCGGCCATGAAAAAACCGGCGCGCCTTGCGGGCTGCGCCGGTTTTCGCGAGGAGAGTGTGGACCTCAGAGCACGAACTTGACCATCTCGTGCGTGGAGAGCGCGCGATAGATGTTGTCGAGCTGGGCGCGGCTGGTGGCGCGCACGGTCAGGGTGAGCGAGAGGTACTTGCCCTGGGTGGAGGGACGCATCTCGACCTTGCCCGCGTGAAACTCCGGGTCGTGCTCGATGACCATGGCGACGATGGTCTCGGCGAAGGCGTCATGGGTGATCCCGACCACCTTGATGGGGAAGTCGCTGGGATACTCGATCAGGGATTCTTCAGGGGAAATAGTGGGCATAGTCATGGCAAACCGCCTTGGCGTTGTCCGCCTGGCGCTCCGGTTTCAATGCTCCCAGATGGGGATGAACCTGCGGGCTTCAAGCGGGGGGAATCGGGTGGGGAATGCCTGCATTCTACGCCATGCGGGCGGGGCGGCGTGCAGAAAGCGTCATCGGCCCGGACGTCCGCGCAAGCAATCTGTTCCAACATCTCCAACTATCGCGATTGATGAGCATGCGCTGCCGCACAAGACTCTGTGTCTTCCCGACAAGATGCGGTGTCCCATGCAAGTCAACCTCAAAATGCTCCAAGGTCGCTTTGAGAGGGGGTATGCCCTCGACAAGCACTCCCTCTACAGTCTCCCGGCCGGGTACAACGCGGCGGGCCACATCCAATGGCACACGCAGCGCACCGAAGTGGGAGAAGCGCTGTATCAGCTGAAATACCGGCAACAGCAGCGCTACGTCCTGCCGCTGGCCCTGGCCGTGCAATCCCACATCCTGCCCTTGCTGCCCGCATTCGGCCTGATCGTGCCAATGGCTTCATCGCATGTACGGGGCGTGCAGCCGGTCGCCGCCATCGCGCATGCGCTGGGACATCTGGTCGGCAAACCCGTGCTTGCGCTGCTGAGCAAGGCCAAGGGTGCAGCGCTTCTGAAAGACTTGCGCACGCGCGCCGAAAAGGACGCCGTGCTCACCGATACGCTGATCCTGAATCGCCTTATCCACGGAGAAGGCCGCTGGGACACGTTGCTGCTCGACGACTTGTACGATAGTGGTGCTTCGGTCGATGCTGCATGCGATGCGTTGCGCGGCTATGAGAAAATCGGGGATATTTTCGTGGCAACGCTGACGTGGAGGTAAGCCCATGACTACCGTTTTCATTGCTGGCTCCATCAGCATCCGGCACTTGCATCCCAAGGTCAGGGAAAGGATCATGAACATCGTGCGCCAGGAGTTCGACGTGGTGGTTGGCGATGCCGACGGCGCTGACACGGCGATCCAACAGTTCCTGCACGCGATGGCTTACCGGCGCGTGACGGTCTTCTGCAGCGGGCAGGCGCCGCGCAACAATATCGGTCAGTGGCCCGTACGACGCATCCACACCACGCAGCGCCCGGGCACGCGTGCCTTCTTCACGGCCAAGGATATCGCCATGGCCAACATCGCCGATTCCGGGCTGATGATCTGGGACGCCAAAAGTAGCGGCACGCTCGGCAACGTGATCGAACTGCTGAATCGCCAGAAATATTCCTGGGTCTTCATCGACCCGCCTACCCGATTCCTGGCGGTGAAGTGCGCGGAAAGGATCGAGGCCCTGCTGTCGTGCATGAGCACCTCAGCGCGCCTGCAAGCGCAGCGCAAGCTCGGGCTGGAACACGTGCTCCCTGCCCTGCATGTCAATACAAGGCAATCCAACCTGTTCACGCAGGACGTGAGCGGCGCATTGCACGCCGCCCACTAGCTCTCACAGCCGCGCCTTGGCCGCCTGGTAAGCCGCATACACCTTGGCAAACACCGGCCCCGGCTGGCCGCTGCCGACCGGCTGGCCATCGAGCGAGACCACCGGCAGCACTTCCTTGCTGGCCGAGGAAATCATGAGTTCATCGGCCGCCAGCACTTCCTCGCGCGTGATGCGGCGTGACTCCAGCACGATGCCCTGCTCGGCGCACAGCTCTTCCATCAGGCCATAGCGGATGCCTTCCAGGATCAGGTTGTCCTTGGGCGGCGCGGAAATCTTGCCATCCTTGACCACCCACACGTTGGAAGACGACGCCTCCGACAGATAGCCATCGCGGAACTGGATCGCTTCGGTCACCTGGTGCTCGGCCGCAAACTGCGCCGCCAGCACATTGCCCAGCAGCGAGGTGGACTTGATCTGGCAGTTCAGCCAGCGGCGGTCTTCCATGCTCACGCAGGCCACGCCCTTCTCGATGGACGCCGCCGGCGGCAGGGCCATCGGATTGGTCATGATCAGCACCGTCGGCACCACCTCCTTGGGGAAGGCATGCGCCCGCTTGGCCACGCCCCGGGTGACCTGCAGGTAGATCATCTGGTCTTCCAGACCATTGGCCTCCACCACCTGGCTGATGAGGGCGTTCCAGCCGGCTTCGTCATGCGGATTCGGAATACCGATGCTGTCGAGGCTGCGGAACAGCCGCGCCAGGTGTTGCTGGCCACGGAAGGCCTTGCGGCCATACATGGGGATCACCTCATAGATGCCGTCGCCAAAGATGAAGCCGCGGTCCAGCACCGGCACGCGGGCTTCAGAGAGGGGCGTGAGTTCGCCGTTGAGGTAGACGATGGGATCGTTCATGATGGGCTTCCAGGTAATCGAGGATGATCGGGTGAAGGCGGCAACCGTGCCGCGATGAATCCATTCTGTCACGCGGCTCCCGGCATCCCTATGCAAAAACGGTATAACGCCGCCCTGCCCTCACGCTGCAATCGGCAGCGCCTCTACACGATGCCCGGCCCCCTCGCCGTCGGCCGGCGGCACGAATTTCCAGCGCACGTCGTGGAAGCGCGCCAGCGTCTCACGGTGGGCGATGCTGATCACGGTCACGCCCGGCAGCTCGCGCGGCAAGGCGGCATAGAGGGCTTCCTCGGTCTCGCCATCCATGGCGCTGCTGGCCTCGTCCAGGAACACCAGGCGCGGACGGTTGAGGAACACCCGCACGAACGCCAGCCGCTGCTGCTCGCCCGGCGACAGCGCCTGGCTCCAGTTGGCCGCCACGTCGAGTCGCGAAGCAAGATGCGCAAGACGGCACAACCCCAGGTAACGAATGATGAGCGCATCATCAAAACTGCCCTCGGCGGCCGGATAGGAGAGCGCTGCACGCAGCGTGCCGATGGGCAGGTAGCTGCGCTGGGGCAGGAACATCGCGGGCGCATCCTGGGGCAGCGCGATGCGGCCCTCGCCGTACGGCCAGATGTCGGCCATGGCGCGGATCAGGGTCGACTTGCCGCATCCGGAGGGACCGCTGATGAGCACGTGTTCGCCCGACTCCACGCGCGCGTCCAGGCGGCGCAGCATGAGGCTGCCATCGGGGAAGGACAGCTGCACGCCGTCCAGCGTCACCGCACTGCCGCCATGCTGCGTGACGGCCAGCGTGCGCGGCATGCCGGCGGCACGTTCGACATCCGCATGGAAGCCCGCCAGGCGGTTGATGGAGGCCTTCCAGCTGGCCAGGGTGGTGAAGGCATTGATGAACCACGACAGCGCATCCTGCACCTGTCCGAAGGCATCGCTGATCTGCATGAGCACCCCCAGCGAAATGGCCCCGGAAAAATAGCGCGGTGCCGATACCAGCATGGGGAAGATCACCGCGAACTGCCCGTAGAAATTGACGGCCACGTTGAGCTTCTTGGTCAGCCGCATGATGTTCCACCAGTTCGCGCGGATGTCATCCAGGCGCGCGGTCAGCTGTGCGCGTTCCTGCGGCTCGCCGCGATACAGGGCCACGGCCTCGGCATGCTCGCGCACGCGGATCAGTCCGAAACGGAAATTGGCCTCGAAGCGTTCCTGGTTGAAGCTCAAACCGACCAGCGGGCGGCCGATCCACCACACCACGCCGGAGCCGATGGAGGCATAGGCGATCACGAACCAGACCATGTAGCCGGGGATGACCCACGCCTGCCCCAGCGCCGTGAAGGACAGCGGCCCGCTCACCGACCACAGGATGTGGATGAAGGAAAACAGCGTCACGCTGCTGGAAATGAACCCCAGCACCAGCGAGAGCGTATCGCTGGTGAGCGCATGCAGGTCCTCGGCGATGCGCTGGTCGGGGTTGTCGGAGAGGCGGCCCTCCTGTCCCTGCTCGATGCGGTAGTAGGCGCGATGCGCCAGCCAGCGATCGAGGTAGCGCGTACTCATCCAGTAGCGCCAGCGGATCTGCAGCGCTTGCTTGAGGTAGACGCTGTAGATGGCGATGGCCACGAAGACGAAGGCCAGTCCCGAGAACTGCCACAGCAGTGATTTGAATTGCGGATAGTCGCGCGACTGCAGCACGTTGTACATGTCGCGGTTCCAGGAATTGAGCCGCACGTTGATGTAGACCATGCCCAGGTTCAGGGCCAGGATCGCCAGCAGCAGGGCCCAGGCTTTCCATTTTTCTTCGGAGACCCAGAAGGGCTTGATGAGGCGCCAGATCTGCGCTCGCGTGGCGCGATTGGCGTGGCTGGCCTGCTGGGCCGGTGTTTGTTCGGTCATGGTGAATCCTGTGGAGGTTGTCTTCCTTGCTGCCCAGCTTGCCGCACAAGACTTAAACCAGGCTTAAACCCGGCTTGAACCAGGCTTGAACCGCGCTTGAACCGGTCCTGAAGCGCATGAGGAGAGCATTAAGCCCGGCT
The DNA here is from genome assembly GCF_002213425.1 of Herbaspirillum aquaticum. Taxonomy (GTDB): domain Bacteria; phylum Pseudomonadota; class Gammaproteobacteria; order Burkholderiales; family Burkholderiaceae_D; genus Herbaspirillum; species Herbaspirillum aquaticum. Next base: position 55,794 of record NZ_NJGV01000024.1, read on the forward strand.
TAATGCTTCATGGATCCAGCATTCACGGCTATTGAATGCATCGAAACAATCAATCACGGCCGCTTCCTATCGCGGCTAGACTGCGGTCTTTGCTGATGTTGCCTGGCATCAATGCCATCGCCGGGGTGGCCGGCTAATACTTTTGTGTCATTGGCGCCGGCCGGGCAGACCGCAATAATCCGACGCACCAGGTCCGGTTCCGTGTCCGGCCCCGTCAGCGCCACCCATCCTTGCAACGCACCGCCAGAGCATCGGCTTACATTTTCCGGAGAATCCCATGCAAGCCCTATCCCCCAAGCGCCGTTCGCTCAGCGTAGCGGCCCAACTGGCACTGAGCTTTGCGCTGGTGCTGGCCATGATGCTGGTGCTGACAGTGGCCAGCATCTCCAAGGTCAACGCCATCGAAGGCAGCCTGGCCACCGTGAGCGAAGACAACAGCGTCAAGCAGCGCTACGCCATCAATTTCCGCGGCAGCGTGCACGACCGCGCCATTGCCCTGCGTGACCTCACCCTGGTGGGCGAGGCCGAGGTCAAGGACGTGATCGCCCTGATCAACAAGCTCGATGCCGACTACCAGCAATCGGCCCGGCCCCTCGATGCCGCCTTTTCCACCATGAAGGTCAGTGCCGATGAACGTGCCGGCCTGGAGCGCATCAAGGCCATCGAAGCCCGCGCCATGCCGCTGGCCGCCAAGGCCATCGCGCTGCGCAATGCCGGCGATGCCGAAGGCGCGCGCCAGTTGGTGCTGACCCAGGTGAAACCGGCCTTCGTCGAGTGGCTGGCGGCCATCAACCACTTCATCGACCTGGAAGAAAGCATGAGCCAGGCCGAATCCGCCAAGGCCCGCAGCACGGCCCACGGCTTCCAGGCCTTCATGCTGGTGCTGCTGGGTGCGGCGCTGGTGGCCGGCGCGGTACTGGCCACCCTGATCACGCGCAGCATCCGCGGCGCACTCGGGGCCGAGCCCGATGAAGTCAAGCAGCTGGCGCTGGCGGTGGATCGCGGCGAGCTCTATCACATCCATGCTGCGGCCAATCCGGCTGGCCTTGGCGGCAAGCGCCAGAGCATCATGGCCGCACTCTCGGAAATGAGCGGCAACCTGCGCAATACCGTCACCGATGTACGCGATGCCGCCACGGGCGTGGCCACCATCAGCGCCCAGATCGCCGCCGGCAACAGCGACCTCTCGGCGCGCACCGAAGACCAGGCCGCCTCGCTGGAAGAAACCGCCTCGGCCATGGAGCAGCTCACCGCCACCGTCAAGCAGAACGACGGCCATGCCCGTGAAGCCAACCAGCTGGCGCGCAATGCTTCCGACATCGCCAAGCAGGGCGGCGCCATCGTGGACGAAGTGGTCGATACCATGGCGGCCATCAACACCTCCTCGCGCAAGATCGTGGACATCATCGGCGTGATCGACGGCATCGCCTTCCAGACCAACATCCTGGCCCTGAACGCGGCGGTGGAAGCGGCCCGTGCCGGCGAACAGGGACGCGGCTTTGCGGTGGTGGCCACCGAAGTGCGCAACCTGGCCCAGCGCAGTGCCGCCGCCGCCAAGGAGGTCAAGCAGTTGATCGATGCCTCGGTCAGCAATGTGGAAACCGGTACCCGCCTGGTGGAGCGCGCCGGCGAGACCATGGAGCAGATCGTGGCCAGCGTGCAGCAGGTCACCGACGTGATGGGCGAAATCTCCGCGGCCAGCCACGAACAGAGCCTGGGCATTGAGGAAGTCAACAAGGCCATCGCGCTGATGGATCAGGTGACCCAGCACAATGCGGCGCTGGTGGAAGAAGCCACCGCCGCCGTGGCCACGCTGCAGGAGCAGGCCGTGAGCCTGACGCGGGCAGTCGGTGTGTTCCAGCTGGAAGCGCCCGATGCCGCAGGCCTGGCAGTGGCCGCTGAACCCGCGCCTGCGCTCAACACCGTGCAGCTCCCGCTGCGCGTGGTGCCCAAGCTGGAAGTGGTGCGCAAGGCGGCGTGATCCAACGCTGCAGCCGGCCTGTTTCGCCTCACGGCGCAAGCAGGCCGGCCGCACCGGGACGAGAGATCAGAGCTCGTCCAGGAACTGCTCCACAAACCCCCGCATCCTCTCCTGGCGCGCCTGCGCCATGGCTGCACCGGCCGCCGTCTGGAACCCGTCCTGCAGGCGGAACAGCTTGGCCGGGAAATGATCCAGCGCATAGCGCGTATCCTGCAGCGGCCGTTGCTGCGCCTGCGGATCGAGTGCTTCGTAGAGGCTCGAGCCCATTCTCCCCGCCACATAGAAACAGCGCGCCACGCCGATGGCGCCGATGGCGTCCAGCCGGTCGGCATCCTGCACGATCTTCGCCTCCAGCGTCAGCGGCGTGACCTGCGCCGAATAGCTGTGGGCCTGCACGGCATGGGCCACGCGCTGCGCGTCCTCCTGCGTCCATCCCCGTGACAGCAGGATCTCCTGTGCGCGTTGGGCAGACAGCGTGGAAGCCTGGCTGCGCAGCGGCGAATTCTTTTCCACCCGGACGCAGTCATGCAGGATGACGGCCGCCAGCAGAATGCGCAGGTCGCCGCCCTCCTCGGCCTGGAGGCGGCGGGCATTGTTCCATACGCGCAAGAGATGCGAGAGGTCATGCGAGCCATCGCCAGCGTCATCCTCGACCTGCGGCAACAATTGCGCAGCCAGCGTGTCGAAGGGGCGGAAGGCGGCGGCAACCTGGGAAAGATTCATGATTCAAACAGATACAAGGGTGACAATTCATCAGTATCGCAGATCAATCGCAGGGGCCGGAAAACGCGGCGTGGTTCACCATTCCGATTTTCCGACAAGTGTTTTCCCAAGGCTCTGCTACACGCAAGCCGTTCGCATGTGAGATGATGCGGCTTCCATCAATTTCGCGGCCTGCCCCGGGATCACGATAGCGGCCCTGCTGCCGCAGCGATCTGCCCGCCGCGCATGAACGGCATACCGCACGCGCAACATTCCCTTCCGGTACGCCACAGTAACAACGCCCGACCGCGCCGCTACGCTGGTGGCTGCCTCGCTGGCAGCCTGCCTGGCGCACCGCCGTCGGCCCTGATCCGATTTTTGGAGTTCCCTGATGTTCAGCTGGTTTGAAAAACTGGTCCACCCCTATCCCGAGTCGCAGCCGCTGCCGCCGCCGCGCGGCTTCATGCGCTTCATCTGGTTCTGTACCAAGGGCGTGCGTCCCTATATCGCCGCCATGACCCTGATGACGGCCATCATCGGTGTCTTCGAGGCGCTGCTCTTTGCTGCGCTCGGTCGCATCGTCGACTGGCTGGCCAAGATCGAGCCGGCGCAGCTATGGACACAGGAAGGCCATACCCTGGTGTGGCTGGTGGTGATCCTGGCGGCCAGTCCGCTACTGATCGCGCTGCAGACCATGTACAAGCACCAGACCCTGGCGGGCAATTTCCCCATGCTGCTGCGCTGGAATTTCCATCGCCTCATGTTGAGCCAGAGCATGAGCTTCTACCAGAACGAGTTCGCCGGACGGGTGGCCACCAAGGTCATGCAAAGTGCGCTGGCGGTACGCGACTTCTGCATGATCGTGGGCGACATCCTGGTCTTCATCGCCATCTACTTCGCCACCTTGATCGGTGTGGTCGGCAGCTTCGACATGTGGATGCTGGCTCCCTTCTTCGTCTGGCTGGCCGCCTTCGCGGTGGCGCTGCGCTACTTCGTGCCGCGCCTGTCGGCCGTGGCGCGCAACCAGGCCGATGCGCGCTCGCTGATGACCGGGCGCATCACCGATGCCTATACCAACATCGCCACCGTGAAGCTGTTCTCGCATGCCGGGCGCGAAGCCGATTACGCCCGCAGCGCCATGCGCGAATTCCTCACCACGGTCAATCGCCAGATGCGCCTGGTGTCGGGCTTCGAGGTGGTCAATCACATCCTGAACATGGTGCTCATCATCGGCGCCACCGGGGTCTCGCTGTATCTGTGGACCCAGGGCAAGGTCGGTGTCGGTGCGGTGGCAGCCAGTACCGCCATGGCATTGCGCCTGAACGGCATCGCGCATTGGGTGATGTGGGAAATGTCATCGCTGTTCGAACACGTGGGCACGGTGCAGGATGGCATCAATACGCTCGCGCGTGCGCACGAGGTCAAGGATGCGCCGGACGCCAAACCGATCAAGGTCAGCCAGGGCGAACTGCGCTTTGAAGGGGTCAGCTTCAGCTATGGCGGCTCGGCCCCGCGCCCGGTGGTGGACAAGCTGGACCTGGTGATCCGCCCCGGTGAGAAGATCGGCCTGGTAGGCCGCTCCGGCGCGGGCAAGTCGACCATCGTCAACCTGCTGCTGCGCTTCTACGATATCGAGGGCGGCCGCATCACCATCGATGGCCAGGACATCGCCCACGTTACCCAGGACAGCCTGCGCGCGCAGATCGGCATGGTCACGCAGGACACCTCGCTGCTGCATCGTTCGGTGCGGGAGAACATCACCTATGGCCGTCCCGATGCCAGCGATGCCGAGATGATCCACGCCGCTGAGCGGGCCGAGGCGCATGACTTCATCGGCACCCTGGCCGATGCCAAGGGCCGTACCGGTTACGATGCGCACGTGGGCGAACGCGGCGTGAAACTTTCCGGTGGCCAGCGCCAGCGCATCGCGATTGCCCGCGTGATGTTGAAGGATGCCCCCATCCTGCTGCTGGACGAAGCCACCAGTGCACTCGATTCGGAAGTGGAAGCGGCCATCCAGACCTCGCTCTACAAGCTCATGGAAGGCAAGACCGTGGTGGCCATTGCGCACCGCCTCTCCACCATTGCGGCGATGGACAGGCTCATCGTGCTGGACCAGGGCCGTATCGTCGAGCAAGGGTCGCACGCTGAACTGCTGGCGGCGGGTGGCTTGTATGCGCGCTTGTGGTCGCATCAGAGTGGCGGCTTCCTCGGTGAAGAGGAAGAGGATGCCGCCGAGATGGCATGACCCCGGATCGTCAAACATCCAATCGTTATAAATGATTTAAATCATTGATGGCCGTTGCAAAAAAAATGGGCGCACTGTCGAGTGCGCCCATTTTTCATTCCTGCCCGGCTTTATTGCAGATTGAACGAAGCCGTCTTCACATCCTTGGAATCCAGTCCGATCTGCACCTGGAATTCACCCGGCTCGGCCACGTAGTCCAGCTTGGCGTTGTAGAAGGACAGCGCCTTGCGGTCAATGCTGAACTGCACCTCTTTTTCTTCACCCGGCTGCAGCATCACCTTGCGGAAATCCTTCAACTCCTTGACCGGGCGCACCACGGATGCGGCCACATCACGGATGTACAACTGCACCACCGTAGCACCTGCGCGGCGGCCCGTGTTCTTCACCGTCACGCTGGCCTGTACCTTGCCATCGGCCGTCATGCTCGGCTGCGACAGACGTACTTCCGAGAGCTTGAATTCGGTGTAGCTCAGACCGTATCCGAACGGATACAGCGGGCCATTGGGCTCATCGAAGTACTGCGAGGTATAGTTGCCCGGCTTGCCCTCGGTAAAGGGACGGCCCACGCGCGGATGGTTGTAGTAGCTCGGGATCTGCCCGACCGAACGCGGGAAGGTGATGGGCAGCTTGCCGGACGGATTGACGTCGCCGAAAAGAAGATCGGCAATCGCATTGCCGCCCTCGGTACCGGTGTACCAGGTTTCCAGGATGGCCGAGGCATTCTCGCGCGCCCAGTTCAGGTCCAGCGGACGGCCATTCATCAGCACCAGCACCAGCGGCTTGCCGGTGGCCTTGAGCGCCTTGAGCAGATCAAGCTGGCTCTGCGGCAGCGACAGCGAGGTGCGGCTGGAGGATTCGTGCGACATGCCGCGCGATTCGCCTACGGCGGCCACGATCACCTCCGCATTGCGCGCCGCCTTCACGGCTTCATCGATCATGGCCTTGGGGCTGCGCTTGTCCTGCACCACTTCCGGATCATCCCAGTTCAGGAAGTTGAGGTAGTCGACGATGTGCTTGTCTTCGGTGATGTTGGCACCGCGTGCGTAGACCAGCTTGCCCTGCCCGCCCATGGCCGCCTGCAAACCCTGGCGCAAGGTGATGGTCTGCTTGTCCTTGCCCGCAGCGGACCAGCTGCCCAGCATGTCGATGTGCGAATCGGCCAGCGGGCCGACCAGTGCAATGCGCGCATTCTTCTTCAGCGGCAGCGCGGCATTGCGGTTCTCCAGCAGCACCATGGACTGCTGCGCCACTTCGCGCGCATCGCGGCGATGCAGGCGGCTGTCGGCATAGACGTCGGCCGGATCATCGGCCGCACGGCCAATGCGCACATACGGATCCTTGAACAGGCCCAGGTCGTACTTGGCCCCGAGGATGTCGCGCACGGCGTTGTCGAGTTCCTGCTGAGAGACCTTGCCCGAGCGCACCAGCTCCGGCAATTGCTTGATGTAGACCTGGTCGGCCATGCTCATGTCGGTACCGGCTTTCATGGACAGGCGCGCGGCTTCGGCATCGTTCTGCGCCACGCCATGATTGACCAGTTCGGTGATGGCACCGTGGTCAGACACGGTCAGGCCCTTGAAGCCCCAATCGCGGCGCAACAGGTCCTGCAGCAGCCAGGTGTTGGAGGTGGCCGGTGCACCGTTGATGGAATTGAGCGCCACCATGACCGCCCCTGCGCCTGCATCGATAGCGGCACGATACGGCGGCAGGTAATCGTTGTACATGCGCTGCGGATCCATGTTGACGACGTTGTAGTCGCGCCCGCCTTCGACCGCACCGTACAGCGCAAAATGCTTCACGCTGGCCATCACGCGGTTGGCGGCAATGGGCTTGGTGTCGCCCTGCAGGGCGCGTACCGAGACCTCGGCAATGCGCGAGACCAGGTAAGGATCTTCACCAAAGCCTTCAGACGTGCGCCCCCAGCGCGGATCGCGGCTGATGTCGACCATCGGCGCGAAGGTCATGTCGATGCTGTCGGCCGCAGCTTCCTCGGCGGAGATGCGCATGGCGCGCGCAACGGTCTCCATGTCCCAGCTGGAGGCCAGCCCCAGGCCGATGGGGAAGGTGGTGCGGTGGCCGTGGATGACGTCATAGGCGAAGAACATCGGGATCTTCAGCCGCGAGCGCATGGCGCCCTCCTGCAGCGGCCGGTTCTCGGGACGGGTGATGGAATTGAAGGTGCCACCGACACGGCCGGCGGCCAGTTCCTCGGCCAGCTTCTTGGCCGGCATCTCGGGACCGATACTGATGAGCCGCAACTGCCCGATCTTTTCTTCCAGCGTCATCTGGCGCAGCAGGTCATCGATGAAGGCAGTCTTGTCGCCGAGCAAGGCGGGATTGGCTTGCGCATGGGCAGCCGGGCCGGTGAGCACGGCGCTGCAGGCCAGCGCGCACAGCGTCATGGCAAGAGCCAGGCGCGGACGGCGCGCGGGCGCGGCTTGCCGCTTGGTAAGCTGGTGGGGCACGGGTTTCCTCTCTCTTTTTTAAACTTTGGCGGCGGTCTGCCCTCTACTCTGTGACCTGCACAAGCGGGACAGCAGCCGGGGCGGCGGGAGCAATTATTGCTTGCATTGTTTGATGCTTAGCCAGCCGGACGGTTCGCTATATTATTCTGTTTTGATGCCTGCGGGACACGCAGGCGCATGGCGGCGTCGAAGGTTCTCCTGCCTGCGCGCCGTTTCTTCGTGGAGAAATGCATTGATCAGACATGGATTGAAATGGCCCCTGCTGCAGGGACTGGTGCTCTCGGCGACCCTGCTGGCGGCTTCCGCACAGGCACAAAGCGCGCAGGGCTTCGACCTCAACCAGGCCGTGGCGCGCGCCAGGGAAATGGCCGCCAAACCCTACCAGAAACCGGTGAGCAATCTCTCGCCGACCTTCGCGGCGATGCAGTTCGCCGATTACATGAAGATCCAGCCCAAGAGCGAGAAGTTCGAATGGCGCGACCAGAAGACGCCCTTCAAGCTGGCCTTCTATCACCAGGGCATGCAATTCAATGCCCCCGTGGCGATCCACGAGATCATCGATGGCCGCGTGCAGGATGTGGGCTACAGCACCGACCGCTTCAACTTCGGTGACCTGGCGCTGGCCAAGGACAGCACGGCGCACCTGGGCTATGCGGGCTTCCGCGTGGTCTATCCGCTCAACCGCGATGACAAGGAAGATGAAGTCATGAGCGTGCTGGGCGCGAGCTACTTCCGCGTGATCGGCAAGGGACAGGTGTACGGACTCTCGGCGCGCGGGCTGGCCATCGATACGGCCATGATGAGCGGCGAGGAATTCCCGAACTTCACCGAGTTCTGGATCCAGCGTCCGGCCCCGGGCGAAAAGCAGCTGACCTTCTACGCGCTGCTGGATTCGCCGCGCGCAACAGGCGCCTACAAGTTCACGCTCACGCCCGGCAAGGATGCCCTGCTCGATGTGCAGGCCCGCGTGTTCCTCCGCGCTGATGTCGGCCGCCTGGGCATTGCGCCGCTGACCAGCATGTTCCTGTTCGGACCGAACCAGCAATCCTCGCGCCGCAACTTCCGTCCGGCCATTCATGATTCCAACGGGCTGGCGATCCATACGGGCAATGGCGAGTGGCTGTGGCGTCCGCTGAACGATCCGCAGAACGTGGAGGTGAGTTCCTTCGAGGTCACCAATCCGCGCGGCTTTGGCCTGTTGCAGCGCGGCCGTGAATTCTCTTCCTATGAAGACCTCAAGGACCGCTACGACCTGCGTCCCTCGGCCTGGATCGAGCCCAAGGGCGACTGGGGCAAGGGAGCCGTGCAGCTGGTCGAAATCCCCACGGCCGATGAGACCAACGACAACATCGTGGCCTACTGGGTGCCTGCGCAACAGCCGGCACGCGGCACGCCGCTGGCCTATGACTACCGCATCCATTGGACCATGGATGAGCCCGCCATCCTCAACAATGAAGTCGGCTGGGTCAAGCAGACCTTCCATACCGATGGTGAGCTCACGCAAGCCAACCTGATCCGCGCCTTCGACGGTACCACCGCCCTGCTGGTGGACTTCACCGGTGGCCCGCTGGGCTCGCTGCCCGCCGGAACGGCGGTACAGCCGCAGGTGAGCGTTTCCAACAATGGCGAACTGATCGATGCCCAGCTGCAGCCCAATCCGGCCATCAACGGTTGGCGCCTGACGCTGCGGGTGAAGATTCGCAACGTGGCCCAGGCGGTGGAATTGCGCGCAGCGCTGACCGCCAATGGCAAGCCGCTGACCGAGACCTGGAGCTATCAGCTGCCGCCGCGTTCGGATGTGCAGCGGACTTTCTGATGTCGCCGTAAATTATTTATATCAATAAAAAGGGGCTGTTCCGAATGGAGCAGCCCCTTTTTCTTTGATGCGTAAAGATGACGCGATCAGCTCTCCACCGACTCCCCGCGCAGGCGCGCGATGACGCCATCGAGCGCATCGAGGTCATTGAAGTTGATGATGAGCTGGCCCTTGTTGCGGGCACCGGTCTTGATGCTGACCTGGGTAGCCAGCAGGTCCGAGAGCTCTTCTTCCAGGCGCGCGATATCGCGCGACTTGTCCTTGGCTTCGCGCGGCTTGGCAGCCTGCTCGGCGCTGGCGCGGGTGACCAGTTTCTCGGCATCGCGCACCGACATGCGCTTGGCCACGATCTGGTTGGCCAGCTGGATCTGGGTCGCCGAATCGACGGCCAGCAGCGCACGGGCATGGCCCATGTCGATGTCGCCAGCCATGAGCATGGTCTGCACCGGCTTGGCCAGGTTCAACAGGCGCAGCAGGTTGGAGACGGCGCTACGCGAACGTCCCACGGCCAGGGCCGCCTGCTCGTGGGTGAAGGCGAAATCGGTGATGAGGCGATGGATGCCCTGGGCTTCTTCCAGGGGATTCAAGTCCTCGCGCTGCATGTTTTCGATCAGGGCCATGGCGGCCGTGGTCTGGTCGTCCACGTTCTTGACCAGCACCGGCACCTCGGTCAGGCCGGCGATCTTGGCGGCGCGGAAGCGGCGTTCGCCGGCGATGATCTCGTAGGTATCTTTCCCGTTCTTCTGGCCGATGGCGCGGATCAGGATGGGCTGCAGCAAACCCTGTTCCTTGATCGAGGCCGCCAGTTCATTGAGCGCCCCTTCATCCATGCGGGTACGCGGCTGGTACTTGCCGGCCTGCAGTTCGGTCACGGCCATTACCGTGGGCAAGCCCTGCGCGGCTTGCGTCTGGGCTTCTTCGGTGATGTCGGAGGAGCCGCCGAGAAGCGCGTCCAGTCCGCGTCCCAGACCCTTGGATTTTTTCGGTAGAGTTGCCATGCGATTGCCTGATGAAAACGATGCGTGATGACGATGCGGGTTACAGCGCGAATGACTGCGCGAATTACAGCGTCTTGATGCGCTCGACCATTTCTGCGCCGAATGCGATGTAAGCCTGTGCGCCCTTGGACGAAGGATCGAAGGTCACACCAGGCAGACCATACGACGGCGCTTCGGCCAGTCGCACATTGCGCGGGATGACGGTCTTGAAGACCTTGTCGCCGAAGTGCTGTTCCAGCTGGTCCGAGACCTGCTGCGAGAGCGTCATGCGCGGATCGAACATCACGCGCAAGAGGCCAATGACCTTCAGCTCCGGGTTCAGCTTGGCATGCACCTTCTTGATGGTGTTGACCAGGTCCGACAGGCCTTCCAATGCGTAGTACTCGCACTGCATCGGGATGATGACGCCATGCGCCGAGCACAGGCCGTTCAAGGTCAGCATGGACAGCGCGGGCGGGCAGTCGATGAGGATGAAGTCATAGTCCTCGGCGACGGCGGCGAAGGCGATTTTGAGGCGCGCTTCACGCTGTTCCAGTTCCACCATTTCCACTTCGGCACCCGCCAGCTCGCGGTTGGCGGGCAGCACGTCGAAGCCGCCGGCCTCCGAACGCTTGCGCACGGCGCGGATGTCGGACATGCCCAGCAGCACTTCATAGATCGAGGCTTCCAGCGTCGCCTTGTTGATCCCGGCCCCCATGGTGGCATTACCCTGCGGGTCGAGGTCGGCCAGCAGCACGCGCTGGTTCAGTTGTGCCAGTCCAGCCGCGAGATTGACTGCGGTAGTGGTCTTGCCTACGCCACCTTTCTGGTTGGCGACACAAAATATTTTTGCCATAGTTCGTTCTTATAAGTGCGTTATTGCGTGGTCAACTTGATGCCGAAACCGATCAGGAATACGCCGGCTGCCCGTGACGCCAGCTTGGCGATGGTGCGATTGCGGGCCATGCGGCGCGCGGCGGCATTGCCGACGATGACCAGGATGCTGCCATACAGGAGGGTGCAGCTGCTGATGACTGCGCCCATCGTGAAGAAGGTCAGCGCGCCTTGCTGCGTGGCCGGATCCAGGAACAGCGGGAAGAAGGCCATGTAGAACACGATGGCTTTCGGGTTGAACAAGGTGACCAAAAAGCCGCGCCGGAAGTCAGCGGCATTGGAAAAGGGTACGACTGTACCACCGCCCTCGCCTCTTGCAAACAGGAGACGTCCGCCCAGGTAGGCCAGATAGGCCGCGCCCAGGTATTGCAGGCCGTGGAACAGCAAGGGATTGGCATGCAGCAAGGCAGCCACGCCGGCCGCGGCCATGAACATCAGTACGATGTCGCCCAGCATGAGACCCGCCTGCGCCATGAAGCCGCCGCGCAAGCCGCCCTTGGCCGCGCAGGTGAGCACACAGAAGGTACCGGGACCAGGCAGGAGCAGGAACACCATGGTGGCCGCAATCAGTTGCCAGATGTCGGTGATGCCGAGGGTGTGAAAGATCGCCTGCATGGTGGGTCTCCTTGAATGTGAGCGGCCCGGGTTGCTGCCCGGGCCGCTGGCCTGATGTGAGCTACCGGCTTACGGCTTGCTCTTGACCACCCGCGCGGTATCGAAACCTTGCTTGGTGGCGTTGTTGAGTGCGTTCTCGTATTGCTCGTCACTGATGGTAGGCGTGCGCGAGAGGATCCACAGGTATTCGCGCGAGGGGCTGCCCACGGTGGCCAGGGTGTATTGATCGTCCAGGTCCATGATCCAGTAGTCGCCCCACACCATCGGTACCCACGACAGCCAGGCCGGCGCAAAGCGCACTTCCAGCTTGCTGTTGTTGCTGCCCGGGACCACCCGCGCCACGCCCTTGGCTTCATCCATGCCGTCGGCCGTCTTGCAGCGGTTGACGACATCGATCATGCCATCATCGCGCGCGGAATATTCAGCGCTGGTGCTGGAAATGCATTTTTTCTGGAAGCTGTTGGGAATCTTGGCGATTTCGTACCACTTGCCGGCGTAACGCTTCAGGTCCACCGAGGGCACCGTCTTGACCTCCTGGGCGCTGGCCGAAGCCATGCCCAGGCCGCCATAGGCTGCCATCGAGACCATGGTGGCCACCAGGGCCAGTTTCAGTTTATTCATCAGGTCGTTCTTTCCATGAAGATGAGATGCCGTTCGGCATCCAGGCCCGGTACCTGCAGGGGCTGCACTTGCTGCACCTTCCACCCCGCCGGCAACCGGTCGATTTCCTCCTGCGGCAGCACGCCCTTGAGGGCGATGTACTTGCCACCTTGTTGCAGGAGGTGGTTCGACCATGTGACGAAGTCCTTCAGTTCCGCAAAAGCACGCGAGGTGATGACATCGTATTGTTGCTCGACAGGCAACTGCTCGACCCGCGCATGCAGCACCGAGACATTGCCCAGGTGCAATTGGGCCTTCACCTGATTGAGGAAGGCGGTTTTCTTGGAGACCGTATCGACCAGGGTAATCTGCATCTGCGGCTGCGCCTCGGCGGCCCAGATGGCCAGCACGATGCCCGGCAGGCCGCCACCGGCACCCACATCCAGCACACGCTGGGCACCCGCGAAGGCCGACACCGCCGAGAGCGAATCGAGCAGGTGGTGCGTCACCATCTGCGCCGGATCGCGCAAGGCCGTCAGGTTGTAGACCTTGTTCCACTTGGCCAGCAGGGCCTGGTAGGCCATCAGCTTGTCGATCTGGGCAGCGGACAGCGCCAGGCCCATGGACTTGGCGCCTTCCTCCAGGGTGCGGGTCAGATTGTTCAGGTCTGCAGTGTTGCTCATCCGTGATGCCTTGGTATTGATCTGGTTCGGGACTGGGGTCCGGTATTTTTCTTCACGCAGCCTGGTTGTCGGTGCCAGCCGCCTGTTTCAGGCCGCCCTTCTTCAGGTGCACCAGCAGCAGCGACAGTGCCGCCGGGGTCACGCCGGAGATGCGGGAAGCCTGGCCCAGGGTTTCCGGGCGATGCTTGTTGAGCTTCTGGCGCACTTCGATGGAGAGGGCCTTGACGTCCATGTAATCGAGGTCGGCCGGCAGCTTCAGGTTTTCATTGTGATCCTGGCGGCTGATCTCATTGGCCTGGCGCGCGATGTAGCCGGCGTACTTGACCTGGATCTCTACCTGTTCACGCACCGGGCCATCTTCGATACCGGGGCCGGCCAGCGCCTGGCCTTCTGTGCCGGTCAGGCCCATGAGGCTGTCATAAGTCACGTTGGGACGACGCAGCAGGTCCAGCAGGTTGTATTCGCGCTCGATGGCCTTGCCCAGCACGCGCTCGGCTTCAGCGGCGGCCAGGATGCGCGGGTTCACCCAGGTCGACTTCAGGCGTTCCATTTCACGTGAAACGGCTTCGCGCTTGCGCTCGAAGGCTTCCCACTGCGCATCGCCGACGCAGCCGAGTTCGCGGCCGATTTCGGTCAGGCGCAGGTCGGCATTGTCTTCGCGCAGCGAAAGGCGGTATTCGGCGCGGCTGGTGAACATGCGGTACGGCTCCTGCACGCCCTGGGTGACCAGGTCGTCGACCAGCACGCCGAGGTAGGCTTCATCGCGGCGCGGGGTCCAGGCTTCACGTCCCTGCGTCTGCAGGGCGGCGTTGATGCCGGCCAGCATGCCCTGGGCGGCCGCTTCTTCATATCCGGTGGTGCCGTTGATCTGGCCGGCGAAGAACAGGCCTTGGACCTGGCGGGTTTCCAGCGAGGACTTCAGGCCGCGCGGATCGTAGTAGTCATATTCGATGGCGTAGCCGGGGCGCAGGATGTGGGCGTTTTCCATGCCCTTCATCGAGCGCACCAGTTCCAGCTGCACGTCGAACGGCAGGCTGGTGGAGATGCCATTGGGATAGAACTCGTGGGTGGTCAGGCCCTCGGGTTCCAGGTAGATCTGGTGCGAATCCTTGCTGGCGAAGCGGTGGATCTTGTCTTCAATGGAGGGGCAGTAACGCGGGCCCACGCCTTCGATGACGCCCGTGTACATGGGGCTGCGATCCAGGCCGCCACGGATGATGTCGTGGGTACGGCTGTTGGTATGGGTGATCCAGCACGGCATCTGGCGCGGGTGCATGGCGGCGTTGCCCATGACGGAGAACACCGGTACCGAGTCCAGGTCGCCGGGCTGCTCTTCCAGGATCGCCAGGTTGATGGTGCGGCCATCGATGCGCGGCGGGGTGCCGGTCTTCAGGCGGCCCTGCGGCAGCTTCAATTCCTTGAGGCGTGCCGACAGCGAGACCGCAGGTGGATCACCGGCACGGCCACCGGAATAATTGTTCAGGCCCACGTGGATCTTCCCGTCCAGGAAGGTCCCGGCAGTCAGCACCACGGCACGGCCGGCAAAGCGGATACCGGCCTGGGTGATGGCGCCCACGACGCGGTCGCCTTCCAGCATCAGGTCGTCCACGGCCTGCTGGAACAGCCACAGGTTCGGCTGGTTCTCCAGGCGCGAGCGGATCGCCGCCTTGTACAGGATGCGGTCAGCCTGGGCGCGGGTGGCGCGCACGGCCGGCCCCTTGGAGGAGTTCAGGATGCGGAACTGGATGCCCGCCTCATCGGTGGCGATCGCCATCGCCCCACCCATGGCATCGACTTCCTTGACCAAGTGGCCCTTGCCGATCCCGCCGATGGAGGGATTGCAGGACATCTGGCCCAGGGTTTCGATGTTGTGCGTCAGGAGCAGGGTTTTCTGGCCCATGCGTGCTGCGGCCAGTGCAGCTTCGGTGCCGGCGTGACCGCCGCCAACGACAATGACGTCAAATTGTGTGGGGAATAGCATGATGCGGGCCTCGCGTAGAGGTGAGAACAGAGGCGAGATTATAAGACCTTTTATCTGGCGGGGTCGGAGGCGGGGTCGGTAGCTGTTGGTTTACCGCACTTACCTGCCCTGCTGGACACTATCGGCGGGCGAATTCGATAGCGTTAGCTGATCAATGAAACATCGGTCGGGATTGTTTCACGTGAAACAGCGGGCTGGCTTTGGAGGTTGAAGTCGGAATATGAATAAAAAAACGGAGCATCGCGCTCCGTCTTTTGTGTCGGGGGCCGGATGTTTCACGTGAAACACCCGGTGAAGTTTTCCGCTATTTGAGGAAGGCGTCGTAACCCGACTTCAAGATCAATGCGCCCACCACGACCAGGAACAACTTGCGCACAAAGACGCTGCCATGTTTCATAGCCAGTCGTGTACCCACCAGGGAGCCCCCGATGTTGAACACCGCCATCAGCAAGCCCAATTGCCAGATGACGTGGCCGCTATACCCGAACCAGCACAAGGCTGCCAGGTTGGTCGCAATGTTGACGAACTTGGAGACCGCCGATGCCGAGAGGAAGTCATAGCTGAATACCCGCACGAACAGGAACACCAGGAAGCTGCCCGTACCCGGACCAAATACACCATCGTAGAAACCCACTGCCCCACCGATCAGCGCGGCGTACACGATTTCCCGGGTGCCGGTCAGCGTGGGCGCATGGGTGGTACCGAAGTCCTTCTTCTTCAAGGTGTAGAGGGCAACTGCGATCAGGACGAAGGGCAACGCCTTGCGAATCAGCTCGGTCGGGATATGGGTGACGACATAGGCCCCGAAGAAGGAAAACGCGAAAGCCGCCATCGCAGCCGGGGTCACGGTACTCCACCTCACGGCAACCTTGCGCGCGAAGTTGATGGCCGCCGCACTCGTCCCCATCACTCCCGCGACCTTGTTCGTCCCCAGCAAGGTCGCCGGGGCAGTATTGGGAAATACTGAGAACAAGGTCGGCACCAGCACCAGTCCACCTCCTCCCACCACCGCATCGATCAAGCCGGCCACGAAGGCGGCGCTGCACAACACCACATAGTCCAGCATCACTTGCCCTCCGCTGACGAAGTGAAGAAACGAGCGGAAGAATCGGCAAGGGATGAAACAGGGATGAACATGGGACGAGGGGAAATGAATGGACGGTGAAATAAACAAGGGAGCAGCCGGGCCACATTCTACCGCCCTGCCCCGCCCGGCATCAGCCACAGAGATGAAGCTTTGGGGACTGTTGCGGAACACATCCCTGCTGTTCTGGCTGGCCCGTCATGAAGACAAAAAATTACCGCCGGGAAATCACCCTGGGGTGACTTGCCGGCGGCAGATGAAGTTTTAAAACTTCAGCGAAACACTAGTGCGATCCCTTGGCCTGCCCCTTCCCGGCCAAGGCCAGGATCTCGCCCACGATGCCTTTCCGGAAAGCCAGCACGCAGACGATGAAGATGAAGCCGGTCACAATCGTCACCGAATCTCCCAAGGTATTGAACCAGTCGATGCTGGTGACGTTGGCCAGCCAGGCACCGATATCACCCAGCTTGTTCTCCAGCATGATGATGATGATGGCGCCGACGATGGGACCAACGATGGTACCCAGGCCACCCACCAGGGTCATCAGGACCACCAGGCCGGACATGCTCCAGTGCACGTCGGTCAGGGTCTCGAAGCCCAGCACCAGGGTCTTGGTGGCACCCGCCAGACCCGACAAGCCCGCCGACAGCACGAAGGCCAGCAGCTTGTAGCGCGCCACGTCATAGCCCAGCGAGATGGCGCGCGGCTCGTTCTCCTTGATGGCCTTGAGCACCTGGCCAAACGGGGAATGGATGGTCCGCACGATCAGCGCAAAGCCCGCTACGGCAATGGCCAGCACGACGTAGTAGAGGGTCATGTCGCTGCTCAGGTCGATCATGCCCAGCAGCTTGCCGCGCGGGACACCTTGCAGGCCGTCCTCGCCACCGGTGAACGGTGCCTGCAAGGCGACGAAGAACAGCATCTGCGCCAGCGCCAGGGTGATCATGGTGAAGTAGATACCCTGGCGACGGATCGCCAGCAGCCCCATCACCAGGCCGATCAAGGCACCCGTCAGGGTACCGATGACCAGGCCCAGCTCGGTCGGCAAACCCCACACCTTCAGCGACTGGCCGCACATATAGCCCGCCCAGCCGAGGAAGGCCGCATGGCCGAAGGACAACAAGCCGGTGTAGCCGATCAGCAGGTTGAAGGCGCAGGCGAACAACGCGAAGCACAGCATCTTCATCAGGAACACCGGGTAGATGCCGAACGGTGCCGCCAACAACAATATTAGTAAAACAGCAATTCCGATTTTCTTGTTCATGCCGGTCTCCGATTATTTCTCTTTGCCGAACAGGCCGGCCGGACGGACCATCAGGACGATGGCCATGATGATGAAGACCACGGTGGCCGACAGTTCCGGGTAGAACACGCGGGTCAGGCCTTCGATCAGGCCCAGCACCAGGCCGGTGATGATCGAACCGAGGATGGAGCCCATGCCGCCGATGACCACCACCGCGAAGACGGTAATGATCAGGTTGGAACCCATCAGCGGCGAGACCTGGATCACCGGGGCGGCCAGCACGCCGGCGAAGGCCGCCAGGGCCACGCCGAAACCGTAGGTCAGGGTCACCATCAGGGGGACGTTGATGCCAAAGGCTTCCACCAGCTTGGGGTTCTCGGTGCCGGCGCGCAGGTAGGCACCCAGGCGCGTCTTCTCGATCACGAACCAGGTGGCGAAGCAGATCACCAGCGAAGCCACCACGACCCAGGCGCGATAGTTGGGCAGCACCATGAAGCCGAGGTTGGTCGCGCCCTGCAGCAGGTCAGGCACCGAATACGGCTGGCCCGAGACGCCATAGATGGAGCGGAAGATGCCCTCGATCATGAGCGTGATGCCGAAGGTCAGCAGCAGCCCGTAGAGGTGGTCCAGCTTGTAGAGCCAGCGCAGCATGGTCTTTTCGATCACGATGCCGAACAGGCCCACCAGGATCGGTGCCACGATGAGCATGACCCAGTAATTGAGTCCCAGATAGGTCAGGCCCATCCAGGCCAGGAAAGCGCCCAGCATGTAGAGCGTGCCGTGCGCGAAGTTGATCACGTTGAGCAAGCCGAAGATCACCGCCAGGCCCAGCGAGAGCATGGCGTAGAAGGAGCCGTTGACCAGGCCCAGCAGCAGCTGGCTCAACAAGGCTTGCAGGGGTATGCCGAATAGTTCCATAAAAACCCGTTCATCCAGATGGGTGAAGAACGCCACCGCTTACAGCAAAAATCTGCCATCCCCGCGTGAACAGAAATGACAGATTTTGCTGGCTGTGCGATGGCCTTACTGCTTGATGCGTGCAGCTCGATGCGAAAGGATTACTTCCAGGCCGCGCACTTGGATTCGGCCTTGGTGGTCCACGCCTGCTCTGCCGGAATGGTCTGCACCAGCTTGTAGTAGTCCCACGGATACTTCGAATCGGCCTGGGCCTTCACCTGGTACAGGTACATGTCGTGCACCACGCGGCCGTCGGCGCGCAGGTAGCCGTTCTTCTGGTACAGGTCGTTGAACTTGGCCTTGCGCAGTGCCGCCATGACCTTGTCGGAATCATCGGTACCGATTTCCTTGACGACCTTCAGGTACTGCAGCGCGGCCGAGTAATCGCCAGCCTGCAGGGAAGACGGCATTTTCTTGCGCACGGCGAAGTAGCGCTTGGCGAAGGCACGGGTTTCCTCGTTGGAGTCCCAGTACCAGCTGTCGGTCAGGTACAGGCCTTCAGTGTTCTTCAGGGTCAGCGAATGCACGTCGTTGATGAACACCAGCAGGCCCGCCAGCTTGGCCGTCTTGGTGATGCCGAACTCGTTGGCCGCCTTCACCGAGTTGATGAAGTCGCCACCGGCGTTGGCCAGGCCGATGATCTGGGCCTTGGAGCTCTGTGCCTGCAGCAGGAAGGAGGAGAAGTCGGAGGCGCCCAGCGGGTGCTTGACCGAGCCCACCACGGTGCCGCCGGAGGCCTTCACGACGTTGGCGGTATCGGATTCCAGCGAGTGGCCGAAGGCGTAGTCAGCGGTCAGGAAGAACCAGCTCTTGCCGCCCTGCTTCACCACCGCCGAACCGGTGCCCTTGGCCAGGGCCACGGTGTCGTAGGCGTAGTGCACGGTATAGGGCGAGCACTCTTCATTGGTCAGGCGGGCGGTGCCAGCACCGACCGAGAAATAGACTTTCTTCTTTTCGGCTGCGACCTTGGCGCTGGCCAGGGCGGTGCCGGAGTTGGTGCCACCGATCAACACATCCACGCCCTGCTGGTCGAACCATTCACGGGCCTTGCTGGCGGCCACGTCGGCCTTGTTCTGGTGGTCGGCCACGACCAGTTCGATCTTCTTGCCGTTGATGGAACCGCCCATGTCGGCGATGGCCATCTTGATGGCTTCGGCGCCACCCTGGCCGTCGATGTCCGAATACACGCCCGAGATATCGGTAATGAAACCGATCTTGATCACATCACCCGAGATCTGTGCCGAAGCCGGCGCGGTCGCGAATGCCGCAGCAGCTGCGGTAACGGCCAGTGCCATTGCCTTGAGTTTCATTTTCATCTCCTCTGTTATGAAGCCCGCTTGATGATTTCGATGCGAGACAACTTGGTGGAACGGGGAGAGGATCGCTCACCCCCGCGGACGTACTTGTTGGCAGTACTTCTTCTAGTCGTGAAGCTGGTGATACCGGAAAAATCTGGAGGCCGGACCCGGCAATGCAGTGCATTGCCGGGGAGCGGTGCTTAAACGCCGAGCAGTTCGTTCAAGGTCTGCATCTTCGCTTCCAGCTGGGAGGAAGCGAAGGATTCGACGATCTGGCCGTGTTCCATCACATAGAAGCGATCAGCCAGCGGCGCGGCGAAGCGGAAGTTCTGCTCGACCATGACGATGGTGTAGCCCTTGGCCTTGAGCGTAGTGATCATGCGGGCCAAGGCCTGCACGATGACCGGGGCCAGGCCTTCGGAGATCTCGTCGAGCAGCAGCAGGCGGGCACCGGTGCGCAGGATGCGGGCCACCGCCAGCATCTGCTGTTCACCACCGGACAGGCGCGTGCCCTGGCTGTTGCGACGTTCCTTCAGGTTGGGGAACATCTCGTAGATCTCGTCGATGGACATGCCCTTGTCAGTCTTGGAGACGAAGGGCGGCAGCATCAGGTTTTCTTCGGCCGAGAGCGAGGAGAAGATGCCCCGCTCTTCCGGGCAGTAACCCACGCCGTAGTGGGCGATCTTGTGGGTGGCCAGGTTGATGGTTTCCTGGCCGTTGATCTTGATGCTGCCCTTGCGGGTACCGACCAGGCCCATGATGGAACGCAGCGTGGTGGTGCGGCCGGCGCCATTGCGGCCCAGCAGCGTGACCACCTCGCCCTGGTGGACGTTGAGGTTGACGTTGTGCAGGATGTGCGATTCGCCGTACCAGGATTGCAGATCGCTGATCTGCAGCACCAGCGGCGCGGAAGAAGAAGACGTCGTCATGGCATCAGCATTCATGGTGGCGGTACTCATCAGTGAGCCCCTTGCAGTTCGGCCGATGTGCTGCCCATGTAGGCTTCCATCACCTGCGGATTGCGCGAGACTTCTTCATAGCTGCCTTCAGCCAGCAGCGCACCACGTTGCAGCACGCTGATGCGGTCGCAGATACCGGAGATCACGCTCATGTTGTGCTCCACCATGAGGATGGTACGGCCGGCCGAGACCTTCTTGATCAGTGCGGTGACGCGGTCCACGTCTTCGTGGCCCATGCCCTGGGTCGGTTCGTCCAGCAGCATCAGTTCCGGCTCCATGGCCAGGGTGGTGGCGATCTCCAGGGCGCGCTTGCGGCCGTAGGGAAGGTCCACCGTGGTGGTGCGGGCAAAACTGGTCAGGTCCACCTCTTCCAGCAGCTGCATGGCGCGCTCGTCGAGCTGCTTCAGGCTCTCGCCGTTCTTCCAGAAATGGAAGGAGGTACCGAGCTTGCGCTGCAGGCCGATGCGCACGTTTTCCAGCACGCTCATGTGCGGGAAGACGGCGGAAATCTGGAAGGAGCGAATGATGCCCTGGCGCGCGATCTGCGCCGGCGCATCCATGGTGATGTCTCTGCCGTTGAACAGGATCTGGCCCGAGGTCGGTACCAGGAACTTGGTCAGGAGGTTGAAGCAAGTGGTCTTGCCGGCGCCATTGGGGCCGATCAAGGCATGAATGTGACCGCGCTCAATTTGCAGGTTGACCGCGCTTACTGCCGTGAAACCCTTGAATTCCTTCGTCAGGTTTCGTGTCTCCAGAATGACGTCTGTCATGGTCTCTTCTTTCCCTTTGATGCCCGCGCCGGTGGATCCGGTCGTCAAGGCCTGCCTGCTGCGGACAAACTGAATCTTTTGGATTCAGGAACCGCGTTGTTTACCTGGCGAATCGAGAAGCTAGTTTTAATATTTGGCGCATAGTAGCCGGTTCGTACCATTCATACAATACGTATAAGTACCGTATGGTCCAGCGGCTGGGAATTGCCGTCTCAAGCCCGGGAAAGCAGGCTGGACGCGACTTTCTCGGCGATCATGACAGTCGGGGAATTGGTGTTGCCGGAGGTGATGGAGGGCATCACGGAGGCATCGGCCACGCTCAATCCTGACACGCCGCGCACCCGGCATTGGGCGTCGACCACGGCCATCGCATCATCGCTGCGGCCCATGCGGCAGGTACCGACCGGATGGAAGATGGTGGTGCCCACATCACCGGCAGCGCGATACAAATCGGCTTCACTTTCATACTGCGTGCCGGGCTTGTATTCCTCGGGGCGATAACGCGACAGCGCCGGCGAGGCCGCGATGCGGCGGGTCAGGCGCAGCGCGTTGGCGGCAACCTTGAGGTCTTCTTCGGTGGAGAGATAGTTGGTGGTGATCCTGGGTGCCAGGGCGTGATCGGTCGAGCCCAGGCGCACGTGGCCGCGCGAGGTCGGACGCAGGTTGCACACGCTGGCCGTGAAGGCCGGGAAGGCATGCAGCGGGTCGCCGAATTTTTCCAGCGACAGCGGCTGAACGTGATACTGCAGGTTGGCGCTGGCCTGCTGCGCATCGGATTTGGCGAAGGCGCCCAGCTGCGAGGGCGCCATCGACATCGGCCCGCTTTGCATGAGCAGGTATTCCAGCCCGATCTTCATCTTGCCGACCAGGGTCGAGGCCATGGCGTTGAGAGTCCTGGCACCATCGACCTTGAAGACCATGCGCATCTGCAGGTGATCCTGCAGGTTCTCGCCCACGCCCGGCAGCGCCTGCACCACCGGGATCTGGTGCTGTTGCAGCAGCGCAGGATCGGCGATGCCCGACATCTGCAGGATATGCGGCGAACCGATGGCCCCCGCGCACAGGATGGTTTCCCGGGCTTCGGCAAACCAGGCGCTGCCACCGCCGGTGAATTCGACGCCGGTGCAGACCGGCCCCTGTTCGCCCTGCTCCATGCGCAGGCGGCTCACGTGCGAGCCGGTCATGATGGTGAGGTTGCCATCCTTCATGGCAGGCCGCAGGAAGGCCTTGGAAGCGTTCCAGCGCACGCCGCGCTTCTGGTTGACGTCGAAGTAGCCACAACCCTCGTTGTCGCCACAGTTGAAGTCCTCGACCTTGGGGATGCCATTCTCGGCGGCCGCATCACGGAAGGCATCGAGGATGTCCCAGCGCAGGCGCTGCTTCTCCACGCGCCATTCACCGCCGGCACCGTGGAACTGGCTGGCGCCGAGGTGGTAATCCTCGCTCTTCTTGAACAAGGGAAGCACGTTCTGCCAGCGCCAGCTGTCGTCGCCCGTGACCTCGGCCCAGTGATCGTAATCACGTGCCTGGCCACGCATGTAGATCATGCCGTTGATGGAAGAGCAGCCGCCCAGCACCTTGCCGCGCGGGTAGATCAGGCTGCGGCCGTTGAGGCCCGGATCGGCCTCGGTGCGGAACATCCAGTCGGTACGCGGATTGTTGATGCAGTAGAGATAGCCGACCGGAATATGGATCCAGATGTAGTCGTCCTTGGCACCCGCTTCCAGCAGCAGGACCTTCTTGCCGGTCTGGCGCGAGAGCCGGTTGGCCATGACGCAGCCGGCAGTGCCGGCGCCAATGATGATGTAGTCGTATTGCCCTGCCGATTGCATGGTGTCTCCGCTGGCTTGTTCTTGTGATCTTGTGATCTTGTGATCTTGTCGTCTGCCGCCGCCCCCTGCCCTGGCAAGAGGCGGCCGCCACCCTGCTTACTTCGCCACCGGCATGGTGAACTCGGCCCCCTTGCCGATGGTGGCCGACCAGCGCTGCATGATGGACTTGTAGCGCGTGTAGAAGCGGATGCCCTCTTCGCCATAGGCATGGGTATCGCCAAAGAGCGAACGCTTCCAGCCGCCGAAGGAATGCCAGGCCATCGGTACCGGGATGGGCACGTTGATGCCGACCATGCCGACCTGGATGCGGCGCGAGAATTCATGCGCCGTATTGCCGTCGGCCGTAAAGAGCGAGACGCCATTGCCGTACTCGTGCGCATTGATCAGCTGCACGGCCGACGCGAAGTCCGGCACGCGCACCACGCACAGCACCGGGCCGAAGATTTCTTCCTGGTAGATCTTCATCTCGGTGGTGACATGGTCGAAGAGCGTGCCGCCGATGAAGAATCCTTCCTCATGGCCCGGCACCTTCAGGCCGCGGCCATCGACCAGCAGCTTGGCACCGGCATCCACGCCGCTCTGGATATAACCCTCCACCTTGGCCTTGTGGGCGGCGGTGACCAGCGGGCCCATCTCGGCATCGTCTTCCATGCCGTTCTTGACCTTGAGCGCCTTCACGCGCGGGATCAAGGCTTCCACCAGCTTGTCGGCCACGCTGCCCACGGCCACCGCCACCGAGATCGCCATGCAGCGTTCGCCGGCCGAACCATAGGCCGCACCGATCAGGGCATCCACGGCTTGTTCCAGGTTGGCATCGGGCATGACCACCAGGTGGTTCTTGGCGCCGCCCAATGCCTGGGCGCGCAGCGGGAAGGTGCCGGCGCGCTCGGTGGCCTTGCGGTAGATGTATTCGGCAATCGGGGTGGAACCGACGAAGGACACCGCCTGTACCTCCGGATGCTCCAGCAGCGCATCCACGGCCACCTTGTCGCCCTGCACCACGTTGAAGACGCCATCGGGCAGGCCGGCGCGCTTGAACAGTTCAGCCAGCATCAGCGAAGGTGAAGGATCGCGCTCGGAGGGCTTGAGCACGAAGCTGTTGCCGGTGGCAATGGCAATCGGCGCCATCCACAGCGGCACCATCACCGGGAAGTTGAACGGCGTGATGCCGGCCGTCACGCCCAGCGGCTGGCGCAGGTTCCAGTTGTCGATGCCGCCGCCGATGTTGTCGGTGAACTGGGTCTTGAGCAGTTGCGGGATGCCGGTGGCGAATTCGACGATCTCCAGGCCGCGCGTGACCTCCCCTTTCGCATCCGAGAACACCTTGCCATGTTCCAGCGTGATCGCCTTGGCCAGGGCATCGTGGTTCTGCTCGATCAGCTCCTTGAACTTGAACAGCACCCGCGCCCGCTTCAACGGTGCCGTCTCGGCCCAGGCCGGTGCCGCAGCACTGGCAGCGGCCACGGCCGCATTGACCTCCTGCACCGAGGCCAGGGACACCTTGGCCGTGGCCCCACCGGTGGCCGGGTTGAAGACATCCTGGCTGCGGCCGCTCTCGGAGCGGGAAATCTGGCCATTGATGAAGTGATCGATCTGCGGGAGGCTCATAAGGTTTCCTTTGGTGTTTTCAATGAAGGTGGAAGGTGCTGTCTCCTGCTCCCTCCTGCAAGCGGGCCAGTCCGTCACCCCGACGGACGATTGGCATGGAAGAGCAAGAATAGTCGCCTGCCGGCTTCGCATCCAATGAGGAATTATCAAGAGCAATATAAAGAATGCTTATAATCATCTCCTGATTGTTCACACGCTACCCACAAGATCCTCACAAGCTATACACCGGGATATCCACGGGCTTATCCACATCCCGGCCTGCTTGAAATGCTGAGCGATCACGGAAGAAGACCATCGATCTGACGCAATTACGTGCTTTTATCGCAGTGGCCCACGAAGGCAACCTGACCCGGGCCGCGGAAAAGCTGCATCTGACCCAGCCCGCGGTGAGTCTGCAGATCAAGGCGCTGCAGGAAAGCCTGGGCCTGGCCTTGTTCAATCGGAGTGCATCCGGCATGGTCCTCACCGCCGAGGGCAATACCTTGCTCCCTTTCGCCGAACGGGTGCTGGGCGATGTCCAGGAATTGCGGCGTCATGCGACCGGATTGCGTTCCAGCGACAACCTTCTTTCCGGCAGCCTGGCCATCGGCACCATCCTCGATCCGGAATTCATCCGGCTCGGTGCTTTCCTGAAGTTGCTGGTCGAGCGGCATCCGCAGTTGTCGACCCAGTTGTCGCATCACATGTCGGGTTCGGTTCTCAACGAAGTGCGCGCGGGCAAGCTGGACGTCGGATTTTTCCTGGGCGACCCCGGCAAGGGCTTTCATGCCATGACGCTGACTTCATTCAGCTACAACGTCATCGCCCCGGCTGGCTGGAAAAATCGCGTGTCGGGGAAAGGCTGGAAAGAACTGGCGCGCTTGCCGTGGATCTGGACCCCGCCAGAATCCGCACATCATCGCCTATTAAGCAAGATCTTCGCTCAAAATCAGACAAAACCTCAGACCGTTGCCCTGGTGGACCAGGAATCCTCCATGCTCGACCTGGTGAAATCCGGGGTCGGGCTTTCGCTGGCGCGGGAGTCCATCGCCTTGAGCCAAGCGCACGCCCATGGCTTGGTGATTGCGGATGCGGTCGAACTGTCGACCGAACTGAGCTTCATTACATTAGAAAAAAGACAACATGAAGCGGCTATCAAGGCTGTTTTCCAATTGCTGCAACAAGTCTGGCAGAGCTGAAACTGTAAAGAAACTTGCTTTGAAGACATCTCCGGTGGTTGCTCCATGGAAATCATGCTCTGAAATCACCGTCTTCCTGCCGAACCTGAAGGACTTTTCTAGCTGATCAGCGGCTTGCCAAGGGCTTTTCAGCGGGTTTTGGTGTTTGAAAGCCAATTTTTTGGAAAGATGTCCACTGCGCACGCGCTTTCGGTTCTTTAATTTAGATGTGGATATATATAAGTAGTAGTAGTTGTTAACGTCGCCGAAAACTGTGGATAACTCAGTTTACACGAAAAAAATCAAGACTTTAGCTTTCTGATAAACGCTTGGTAAGCTTCTGCATTGCCGAGGCACAGATTCTGGACAATTTTTCGGCCGTGGATAAATCAGCGAGATATACCCAAAACGCCCAGCGGATATGCAGAGACTTATCCACAGGCGGCCTTCAAACCCCGGAAAATCACGGCATGGACCCCAAAAAAGCATTCTTGATAGAAATCCAGCCCGTGGGTTTGCAATTTGAACAAGTTGCTGGAATGTCCTTGTTGCAATCTGGCTTGCGAGCCGGCGTCCGGCTTCCCAACTCTTGCCGCAATGGCACTTGCCGGACCTGCATGTGCAAATTGTCCACAGGCGAGATTGAATACCAGATCGAATGGCCCGGTCTTGCACGCGAAGAAAAGGCCGAAGGCTGGATCCTGCCGTGCGTGGCCGAGGCCCGCAGCGACCTGGTGCTCGATGTCCGGGGCGCGGTCGACCTGAAGGCCGGCTGATTTATCCACTGCGGTCATCAGCACCGGCCGTTATTGAGCTCACACCCCCATCCCGCCCTCTCCTGTGGATAAAAAAAGCTGGCGAAGCCACCGTACAGGGCCTTGGCTGGCTTTCTTTTCCACAGCGCTCTGCACCCTGCGTTCTTTTTGCTGGCGTTGCGCACGGCCTCATCCAGGGCAGCTGCGGGCAATCCCCCCTGAAAACCTGTGTGCAGCCGCTTTTTTCTTCCGGTTCCAGCGCCTGGATCCCCGAATGACGGCGTTTTGGCCAAGTCAGTCGTGCCTCCGATGTCCTGGTGACCAAGCCGCGTCGCGTGCGAAAGCGCGCGCGCTTAGGCTTTAAATCTAAGCTGTTTATAAAATTAGTAGTGATGGTTAACGTCCCCGGGGTACTGTGGATAACTTGGTTTACACAAGAAAAATCAGCCGTTTACGCAAAGGACAAAGCCTTGGGCAAGCTCTGTATGAGCCCATAACCGATCTTGGATAAAAATCCGCCTTTGGATAACTTTTTGACTTTTCCCCAAACGATGAAAAAGTTATTCAGAACTTTATCCACAGGCAGTTCCGAATTTGATGGATTCGATGCTGGCGGATAAAGATTTTCGAGAAGTCACCGATTTCGGACATTTGGTCACCGATTTACCCCCGTCGGACCGCCCAAAAGGGTAGCTAGGCCCGGGTTTGAGGGGATTTTCTCCACAGGCATCAAAAGCGTACGTACTGCAAGCGACAAGATGCAGCCCTGAAATGACACCGGGCCAGGAAAGTTATCCCCTGGCCCGGCGGCAAGAATCTTCACGTTTTGCAGCTGCCTAATTTTTAGGCGCGCGCTTTTGCACAGTGCTTTTGCCCGGTGGAGGCGCCTGCGGTGCTTTCTTCACTTCTTCCAGTAATTGGCCACACTCGGCCTTCTGGTCACCGTCGATATTGATGAGGGGCAGGATGGCCGTCACCGGTGCCAGCAGGCCCAGTGCCACGGCACCACCGGCACGCAGGGCCAGTACCCCCTTGTCCACGCCCACATCCGGATTCTTGAAGCTGCCCTTCACGTACAGCGGGGAGCGCAGCGAGATGATGCGCAAGCCCTTGCTGCGCGGATGAACGTTCAGGTCCAGCAGTTCGCGCTTCATGTCGATGCTGCCATCGACCACGATCAGGGCATCTTCGGTGTCCAGCAGCAGGGTCTTCACGGTCATAACGCCGTCATGCACTGGCAGGTCGCCGGCCAGGCAATTGAGCTTGACCTCCTTGTCGCCGAACAGCTTGCTGATGACCACGTTGCCCACATTGAGCCCGGCCGCCTCCAGCAGGAATTTGCTGATGGCGCCCTGGTTGACCAGGGTCTTCACTTCGCCATTGGCCGAACCCAGCATGGCGGCCACCGAGTTGCCGGTGGCGCTCAGCTTCGCATCGCCGTTGATCTCGCCGAAGCTGGTGCGCGAGGCATCGAGCTGGGGATAGAGTTTCTGGATCTTCAGCTTGCGTGCAGAGAGCTTCATCTCGGACTTCATCCGCGCCCCCTGGCCGTCCAGCCGGATGGTGGAGGTGAGATGGCCGCCGGCCACGCCGAAGTTCAGGGGATCAAGCGTGAGCACCTTGTCCTTTAGGATCAGGTGCGCCTGCAGGTCGCTGATGGGCAGTCCTTTCTGGCGCGTGATGCTTTTTCCCGTGAAGCGCACATCGGCATCCAGCGCGCCCCAGGCATCGGTACTGAAGGTCTTGACGGGCAGTACCTTGTCACCGGGCTGGCGCTCCTCCGCGCCGCGCTGGGCTTTCTCGGCGTTGGAGTCGGCGCCGATCAACGGGGCCAGGTCGTCAAAGCGCAGCACATTGGACGTCAGCGCGCCAGTCAGTTGGGGACGTGCGCCACCGGTCAGGTAGTCCAGGCTGCCGTTGAGATCGCTGTCGCCGACCTTGCCGCTGAAGTCCTGGTAATGCCATTCGCTGCGTTCCGGCGAGATCTTGCCGATCAGGCGACCCTCGGTGGCAAAGGGCGGCGTTTCCGGCAGCAGCACGCCGGTCAGCGGATAGAGATTGCCCATGCTGGCACCCGCAATCGAGAGCCGCAAGTCCAGCGCGGCCAGTTCAGCCGGCTTGGTCAGGGTGCCGCGCACGCCGATGGCGGTCTTGCCGACCTTCACCTGTGCCTGCAGCGGATACGGTTGCTGCTGGTCCTGCAGCGAAAGTACCCCGCCGGCCTTGCCCTCTCCCGACACCGGCGCGCCGTTGAAACTGCCGGCCAGCTTCCAGCCCAGTCCGTAGACTTTTTCCTTGCCGTGATCGAGGGTGTCGATGTCGGCCTTGATATTGATCTTTTGCACAGCGTCGTCGAGCGCAAGCTTGCCCTGGCGCAGGCTGATGCGGCCCAGTTGCAGCTGCCAGGAAGACGGCGTGCCGCTGTCGGTCTTGAAGGTCCAGTTGTTCACAGCCTCGCGGTTGCGCAGCAGCGATACGGAAGGATCCTGCACCTCCAGCGACGGCAGGGAAATCTTGTGCACAAGCAGCGGCAAGGGATTGAGCGTGAAAGTGACCTGCCGCACCGTCGCCATCTGCCCCGAGCTGGCGAAGGCTGCCGGATTGCCCAGGCGCAGGTTCTCCGCCTGCAAGCGCGGCCACGGTACCCAGCGCGCCCAGAATCCCGCCGGCGGGGTGGTCGGCTCCGGCCGCTGCCAATGCAGGGAGAGATTGCCGTCGATGGCGAACTCGCGCCCAGTGGCCTCGGAGACGCGGGTATTGATCCAGGGCTTGGCCCGGTTCCAGTCGAAGGTGAGGATGAAAATGACCGCGGCGGCGATCACGAGGAGGAGGCTGGCAAGCAGCCAAAGGAGGATTCTGGTCAGGCGCGGCATCGGGTCGGCTTCCCTGGTTGGGGTTATCAACAGGCGCCGATGCGCGCGGGGGACGGTTTTCCAGGCGCCTGTCTCCGGGACGCCTGTGGATGAATCAGTTCGGGAAAGCCGTTGTCCGCACGCGCTGCATCAGCGCTTCATGTTGATACGACCGAATTCGTCATGGGTTGTTGCAGACAAGTGCGCACGCAGCCACTTGTGGGCCGGATTGCGGGCGTCGCGTTCATGCCAGAGCATGTCCACGTGTTCTTCCGGGGTCTGGAAGGGCAATTCCTTCACCACCAGCGCCTCGGCCATGCCGGTGGCGGCCACCAGGTGGCGCGGCAGCACGGTGATGAGCTCGGAGCTGGCCACGATGCGCCCGGCCGTGAAGAACTGGTTCACCGTCAGCAGGATCTTGCGCTCGCGGTTCATGCCCGCCAGCACGTCATCGATGACCGCATGGGGTTTGCCGGACAGGCTCACCAGCAGGTGGTCGGCGCTGCAATAACTGTCCAGCGTCAGCGGCTGGCCGGCCAGCGGATGGTTCTTGTGCATCACGCAGACATATTGCCCGGTATAGAGCCGCGCATGACTGATCTGGCTCTTGGCCATGCCCTGGCCATCGGCCAGCTGGGCGGTCACGCCGGGGAAGAAACCTACGGCCAGGTCAATGTCGCCGCGCAGCAGCATGGCGCGCGGGTCGCGGGTCGTCAACGGCATCATGCGGATCTTGATGCGCGGGGCGTCGCGCATGATGGTGCGCACCAGCGAGGGCAGCCACAGCGCGGCCGTGGCATCGACCATCGCCATCCGGAAGGTGTTCTGGGCGCGCGAAATGTCGAAGCTTTCCGGCGCGATCACCGCTTCCAGCTCCGATAGCGCCCGGCGCACCGTCGGCCACAGCTCTTCGGCGCGCGGCGTGGGCTTCACACCGTGGGCGGTGCGAATGACCAGGTCATCGTTGAGGGTGTCGCGCAGGCGGCGTAGCGCATTGGAGACAGCCGGCTGCGTCATGGCCAGCAAATTGGCGGCGCGCGTGAGGTTCTGCTCGGTCATGACGGCGTCGAATACGCGCAACAGGTTCAGGTCCAGGGTGAGAAAGCTCATAGGGCGGGCCTTTGCGGCGGTAAGGAGAGGCAGTATGGACGCCGGTGATCGCCGGCAGAAAGATTATTCACAAATTATATAACTGATATCCGAAACGGAAAGTGGGCAAACAAATGTGAGTTCACTACACTGCAATGCAACATAACACACAACGTCAAGGATCGAATCATGGCAACCATCGCACAAAGCACCAACAGCACCTTCAAGAGCAAGTTCGCCGCCGTCATGCGCAACATCTTCATCCACTTCGTCAAGGCCCACGAGCTGCAAGCCGTTGCTCTGGTCGCCGCCGAACAGGATCGCGCTACCGGCGCCCGCCAGCTGAACCGCATGGCCGACAAGTTCGAAGCCACCCAGCCGAACCTGGCTGCTGAACTGCGCTTCATCGCTTCGCGCGGTTAATTGAAGGTTTCTGCTTCACCAGATTCAAGTTTTACCGGTCGCGCATGACTTCTGCGTGACCTTGGCATCAGCCCCGAGCGGCCGATGCCGGTAGTGAAGGATTTCGGTAGTTCCCGGCGCGTACGGCGCTTATGTTGACGCTGATTCGATCAACGCGTCAGGACACCGATCCGTTGTCTCCTCCTCCCTCTTTAGGAAGGATTAACCCCGCAGGCCCAGCCTGTGGGGTTTTTTTTCGTGGGTCCGCGACAAGCCGCAACCGGCGGGCTTCCTGTCCTTGGAGGCTTCATCTCCGCATCGCCGGATATGAGCGTTTCGCCCGATTCCCCATGCCAGATATTCAGCGCGCCCGGCCTTGGCGTCAAACCCCGTTGTAAATCTGCATCAGTGCCGTCAAGAAAGGGCCGCCCGGACGACTTCATCGGCACACCCTGGTGATCTTGTCTCCCGCTTGAAGCGGGTTCCGGGGCGATATGAAGAATTTTGTGGCCAGAAACCGCTTTATTCACAAACGCTATAACTGATATGAGAACTCTAAAGTAGTCATACAGGAGGCGAACCATCATACTGCGACGCAACAACAGTGAACTTGAACGCCGCGCAATCGTGCCGCGGCCTGATTATCAGAGGTAGAAATATCATGTCCTTCCTGAACCTGGCCTTTCCCGCAGAAGCAGCCCTGCCCTTCGCGCAGTCCTTCCTCGGTTTGATGGCGGCTTATGTCCGTCCGGCGCTGGGTCTGGGTGCACTGGTGACCCTGGTGATGGTGTTCAAGCCGCTGATCCTGGGACTGGCGCAAGCCGCCGTGCTGCTGGTCAAGCCGCGCAAGTCGCTGGAGCAACGCATCCTGGCGCACAAGTTCAGCGGCAAGATGATGTTGAACCGCATGGCCAACGAATACAGCCTGTCCCAACCAAGTTTTGCCGCCGAACTGCGCAACATGGCCGCGCGTGACTGATCCAGTCCCCGCCTGACCGTAGTTCGAGGCCCACCGGCTTCTGGTCGTGTAGTTGAAGTTTTGTAGGTCGTACTGTGTCTCCTCCTCCCTCTTTAGGAAGGATTAGCCCCGCCAGCGCAAGCTCGCGGGGCTTTTTTTGTCCACAGCCCGCGTCATGGGCGGCGGCAATCGTGATAACTTGTCCATCTGACTATCCTTACAGCCTTACCGCAAGACATCATGTGCCAGCTTCTCGGGATGAACTGCAACACCCCCACCGACATCGTCTTCAGCTTCACCGGCTTTGCCACCCGTGGCGGGCTGACCGACCATCACCGCGATGGCTGGGGGATCGCCTTCTTCGAGGGCTCCGGGGTACGCACCTTCGTCGATCACCAGGCCGCCGTGGATTCGCCGGTGGCCGAGCTGATCAAGCGCTATCCGATCAAGTCGCAGCATGTCATCGCCCATATCCGCAAGGCCACCCAAGGCCGCGTCACGCTGGCCAACTGCCATCCCTTCGTGCGCGAACTCTGGG
This sequence comes from Herbaspirillum aquaticum, assembly GCF_002213425.1. Lineage (GTDB taxonomy): Bacteria > Pseudomonadota > Gammaproteobacteria > Burkholderiales > Burkholderiaceae_D > Herbaspirillum > Herbaspirillum aquaticum. Next base: position 88,258 of record NZ_NJGV01000024.1, read on the forward strand.
GCCGCTATTGGGTGTTTGCCCACAATGGTGACCTGAAAAACTTCACCCCCACGCTGGACGGGCCTTTCCGGCCGGTCGGCACCACCGATAGTGAACTGGCCTTCTGCTTCATCCTGCAGGAGATGCGCAAGCGCTTTGGCGATACCCTGCCCTTGCTGGCCGACCTGCGCGTGGCGTTGCGCGAGATCGTCGACGGCATCGCCAGCCATGGCACCTTCAACATGCTGCTCTCGGATGGCTCGGCGCTGTACACCCACTGCTCCACCAATCTCTATTACATCGTCCGCCAGCATCCCTTTGCCAAGGCCAAGCTCTCGGATGAGGATCTGTCGGTCGATTTTTCGGAAGTCACCACCACCCATGACCGGGTGGCCGTGATCGTCACCCAGCCGCTGACCAATAATGAAGTCTGGACGCAATACCAGGCCGGTGAAATGAAGGTCTTTGTCGACGGGGCCGTGGTCGATTGAGGCCGGCCAGTTATCTTGTCCACAGCCTGAATTTCACGGCATTTCATTTGTCCACAGGGAAAATCGGGGACAGGATCCTGCCTGCTCCCGTGTTTTGCACAGGCTGTTACAAAAAACCTCGTCCCCAAGGATGAGCTTGTGTTTTCCACAAGCGCACCACTCTGTCCCCCTATCACCCGCCCCTCAAGCGCCTTTGCGTGAACGCGACGCAGATGGCTGCTGCGCAGCCTGTGGATAGATCAAGTTTTTCAGGGTTTTTTGCCGGTTCGCCTGTGGATAACTTCAGTTTACCGGAGTAAAATGCGTCCCTCGTTTCGCGCCCGGACGACTTCGTCCACAGGCCCGTCCCCAGGACGCGGCAGTCGGGCGCCGCAATCATCCGACAAGAAAGCTTCATGGAAAACTTCTGGCAGGCCTGCTCCCACAAACTTGAGCAGGAGCTGACGCCTCAGCAATACAGCGCCTGGATCAAGCCGCTGGTCCCGCTCGACTTCGAGGACGGGCTGCTGCGCATTGCCGCGCCCAATCGTTTCAAGCTGGACTGGGTCAAGACGCAGTTCGCCAACCGCATCACCGCGCTGGCCTGCGAATACTGGGACGCGCCCACCGAAGTGCAGTTCGTGCTGGACCCGCGCGGCAACCAGGGCCGTCGCCCGGCCGCCAACGCGCAAGCCAATGGCGGTGGCGCCAGCGGCCTGGGCCTGCCCAACCACGAGCAGCTGCACCTGGATCCGGAACCGGCCCAGCCGGTACGCGCGGTGGCCCCGCGCCAGGAACAGTCGCGCATCAACCCGGTGCTGACCTTCGACAACCTGGTCACCGGTAAAGCCAACCAGCTCGCGCGCGCAGCGGCTACCCAGGTGGCCAACAACCCCGGCACGTCCTACAACCCGCTGTTCCTGTACGGCGGTGTGGGCCTGGGTAAAACCCACATCATCCACGCCATCGGCAACCAGGTGCTTGTGGATAACCCGGGCGCCAAGATCCGCTACATCCACGCCGAGCAATACGTGCGCGACGTGGTGACGGCCTACCAGCGCAAGGGCTTTGACGATTTCAAGCGCTATTACCACTCGCTGGACCTGCTGCTGATCGACGATATCCAGTTCTTCGGCGGCAAGAGCCGCACCCAGGAAGAATTCTTCTACGCCTTCGAAGCGCTGATCGCGGCCAAGAAGCAGATCATCATCACCAGTGATACCTATCCCAAGGAAATCAGCGGCATGGATGACCGCCTGATCTCCCGCTTCGACTCCGGCCTGACGGTGGCCATCGAGCCGCCCGAGCTGGAGATGCGGGTGGCGATCCTGATGAAGAAAGCCTCCGCCGAAGACGTGGTGCTGTCCGACGACGTCGCCTTCTTCGTGGCCAAGCACCTGCGTTCGAACGTGCGCGAGCTGGAAGGTGCGCTGCGCAAGATCCTGGCCTACTCCCGTTTCCACGGCAAGGACATCACCATCGACGTGGTCAAGGAAGCCCTGAAGGACTTGCTCTCGGTGCAGAACCGCCAGATCTCGGTGGAAAACATCCAGAAGACCGTGGCCGACTTCTTCAACATCAAGGTCGCGGACATGTATTCCAAGAAGCGCCCGGCCAACATTGCCCGCCCGCGCCAGATCGCCATGTACCTGGCCAAGGAGCTGACCCAGAAGAGCCTGCCGGAAATCGGCGACCTCTTCGGCGGGCGCGACCACACCACCGTGCTGCACGCGGTGCGCAAGATCGCCGCCGACCGTGCCAAGAGCCCGGAATGCAACCACGAACTGCACGTGCTGGAGCAAACCCTGAAGGGTTGATCCGGCCGGCAAGGGCGCGAAAACGCCTGTGGATAAATTGACATGCCGCCCGCTTCCAGCGTGAACCGGGCGGCATTTCTTTTCCACAGGCAATGCAGCAAAACGACGGTGAATTTGGTCAAAATCGCCTGTGGATAATTGAAAAATGCCGCCTTCGGCGGCATATGAAAGAAAAGACAACACGCCCGTCCACCCCTCCTTTTTTGCCTTCGGCCGGCCCTCCCTGCCCCCTGCCGCACTACTCCGAAGAGGGGATGATTGGTACAATGGAAGGCGTTATTTCGCAGGCGGACGCAAGGGCCGGCCATGGAGCAGGAAATCCGCGAAGTAGCACGGAAACTTCGAATAAATACCCGGCAAGATCCGGCAAAAGTATTCAAATGTTCCAAACGTATAGCCAAGTGGTTCTGGCTGCCCGGGTTTGTCAGGCGCAGATGGACAATGCCGGGTCGCTGTATCACCAGCTCTTCGGGAACGGGTATCGGACCGGCAGCGGCCGGTCATGCACTAGCAGGAGCGTTGCGTATTTCAGGAAGTGAGTTCTGCAGTGCGCCGGGCAGGTTGCACTGCAGGCAGCAGCTGTTTTTCACCAGAGGAGGAACACGCGCGACATGGGCATGACTGAACGCCGGCCAACGGCGCCCTTTAAACCACTATTAGCAAGGACAAACTGACTATGCAATTGGTTAAAACCCAACGAGACACGCTCCTGCGTCCTCTGCAGATCGTGAGTGGTATTGTCGAGCGTCGGCACACTTTGCCGATTCTGGCCAATATTCTCATTCGCAAGGACGGCGAGAAGGTGTCTTTCCTGTCCACCGACATCGAAGTGCAGATCACCACGCACGCCGACGTCGGTTCGGGTAGCGAGTCCACGGCCACCACGGTCGCGGCCCGCAAGCTGCTCGACATCCTGCGTGCCCTGCCGGATTCCGGCGAAGTGTCGGTCTCCCTCTCCAACAAGCGTCTGACCGTGCAATCGGGCAAGTCCCGCTTCGCCCTGCAGACCCTGGCCGCCGAAGAATTCCCGACGGTGGCCCAGGCCGAGCACTACAACGCCCAGGTCAACCTGCCGCAGAAGACCCTGAAGCACCTGTTCAACATGGTTCACTTCGCCATGGCCCAGCAGGACATCCGTTACTACCTCAACGGCCTGCTGCTGGTGGTGGAAGGCAAGAACGTCATCGCGGTCGCCACCGACGGCCACCGCCTGGCCTTCTGCCAGGTCGAGACCGAGCAGGATTTCCCGCGCCAGGAAGTCATCATCCCGCGCAAGACCATCATCGAGCTGCAACGCCTGCTCGACGACAGCGATGATGAAGTCCAGCTGCAGATCGCCAACAACCAGGTCAAGCTGACCTTCGCCGACATCGAGCTGATCTCCAAGCTGGTGGAAGGCAAGTTCCCCGACTACACCCGCGTGGTGCCCAAGGGCTACAAGAACAGCTTCACCATCAGCCGTGACCAGCTGCTGCGCTCGCTGCAACGCGCGGCCATCATGACCAGCGACAAGTTCAAGGGCGTACGCTGGGTGATCGCACCGGGCAGCCTGAAGATCAGCTCCACCAATGCCGACCAGGAAGAAGCGGTCGAAGAACTGGAAATCGACTACGGCGGCGACACCGTCGACATCGGTTTCAACGTCAGCTACCTGCTCGACGTGCTCAACAACCTCAAGAACGACTACGTCAACATCGCCCTGGGCGATGCCAACTCGTCGGCCCTGATCACCATCCCTGACAACGCCGACTTCAAGTACGTCGTCATGCCGATGCGGATCTGAGCAAGCCCGCTCCACGCGCCCGAGGGGCCGTCCCAGACGGCCCCTCGGTTGCTTTTAAGAATTCCAAAGATTCGTCCCCAGAATTCCGTTTTTTGCAGCTCCCTAGTCGTTTGGCTAGCATTTTCAGAAGGTAACCATGTCCTCCAGCCCCGCAGACAACACCAATTCCGTGCAACAAAGCTATGGCGCTTCTTCCATCCAGATCCTGGAAGGCCTGGAGGCGGTGCGCAAGCGTCCCGGCATGTACATTGGCGACACCTCTGACGGCACCGGCCTGCACCACCTGGTGTTCGAAGTGCTGGACAACTCGATCGACGAAGCCCTGGCCGGCTACTGCAGCGAGATCCACGTCACCATCCACGCCGACAATTCCATCTCGATCACCGACAACGGCCGCGGCATTCCCACGGGCCTGAAGATGGACGACAAGCACGAACCCAAGCGTTCGGCGGCCGAAATCGTGATGACCGAACTGCACGCCGGCGGCAAGTTCGACCAGAACTCCTACAAGGTCTCCGGCGGCCTGCACGGCGTGGGCGTGTCCTGCGTGAATGCACTGTCGAAGAAGCTGAAGCTCACCATCCGCCGCGACGGCCGTGTCCACGCGATGGAATTCGCCAAGGGCATCGTGCAGAACCGCGAGCTGGAGATGATCGATGGCGTGCAGGTCTCCCCGATCAAGGTCGTGGGCGAATCCGACAAGCGCGGCACCGAAGTCCACTTCTGGGCCGACGAAGAAATCTTCACCCACGTTGAATTCCACTACGAGATCCTGGCCAAGCGTATCCGTGAATTGTCCTTCCTGAACAATGGCGTTCATATCAAGCTGACCGACCAGCGTACCGGCAAGGAAGAGGACTTCGCCTTCGAAGGCGGCACGCGCGGCTTCGTGGAATACATCAACAAGAACAAGAGCATCCTCAACCCGACCATTTTCCAGGCCACCGGCGAGAAGCAATCCGACCAGGGCACGCTGGTGTCGGTGGACGTGTCGATGCAATGGAACGACGCCTTCAACGAGCAGGTGCTGTGCTTCACCAACAACATCCCGCAGCGTGACGGCGGCACCCACCTGACCGGCCTGCGCGCCGCGATGACCCGCGTCATCAACAAGTACATCGAAGAAAACGATCTCGCCAAGAAGGCCAAGGTCGAGATCTCCGGCGACGACATGCGCGAAGGCCTGACCTGCGTGCTGTCGGTGAAGGTGCCGGAACCGAAGTTCAGCTCGCAGACCAAGGACAAGCTGGTCTCCAGCGAAGTGCGCGGCCCCGTGGAAGAAATCGTCGCCAAGACCCTGACCGACTTCCTCGCCGAGAAGCCGAACGATGCCAAGATCATCTGCGGCAAGATCGTCGAAGCCGCACGTGCCCGTGAGGCCGCCCGCAAGGCACGCGAACTGACGCGCCGCAAGGGCGTGATGGATGGTTTGGGTTTGTCTTCCAAGCTGGCCGATTGCCAGGAACGCGACCCGGCCCTGTGCGAGCTGTACATCGTCGAGGGTGACTCCGCAGGTGGCTCGGCCAAGCAAGGCCGCGACCGCAAGTTCCAGGCCATCCTGCCGCTGCGCGGCAAGGTCTTGAACGTGGAGAAGGCGCGCTTCGAGAAGATGCTCTCTTCCGAGCAGATCACGACGCTCATCGCGACCCTGGGCACGAGCATCGGTGCTGACGAATTCAATCCGGACAAGCTGCGTTACCACCGCATCATCATCATGACCGATGCGGACGTTGACGGCGCTCACATCCGCACGCTGCTGCTGACGCTCTTCTATCGCCAGATGCCGGCGCTGGTCGAACGCGGCCACATCTACATCGCTCAGCCGCCGCTGTACAAGGTCAAGGCAGGCAAGGACGAGCGCTACCTGAAGGACGACTTCGAGGAAGCGCAGTACATGATGCAAATCGCCCTGAACGACGCCGAGATCAAGCCTTCCGAAGGTGCTGCGCCGATCAGTGGCGAAGCGCTGGTGGAACTGGCACGCCAGTACAACACGGCCAACGCGATCATCATGCGCCTGTCGCGCGCCATCGATGAATCGGCCCTGAACGCCATCATGACCGGCGGCGTGGCGCTGAAGATGGACAACATCGAGCAGGCCACCGCCACCGCGGAAGAACTGAAGAAGGCCATCAACGACATCAACATCGACGTGCAGGCGCGCGTGGATGAGCATAGCGAGAAGGTGGCGCTGCATATTCATCGTCGCCAGCATGGCAACATCAAGGCGACCGTGATCGATGCGGACTTCGTGAGCGGCCCGGATTACCAGCAGCTGTCGACGGCGGCCGAGACCTTCAAGGGTCTCATCGGCAAGGGTGCCATCGTGGCGCGCGGCCAGGGCGAGAAGCGCAAGGAATCGGTCATCACCGAATTCCGCCAGGCCATGGCCTGGTTGCGTGATGAGGCTGAGCGTGGCGTCAACAAGCAGCGTTACAAAGGTCTGGGTGAGATGAATCCCGAGCAGCTGTGGGAAACCACCATGGATCCGACCGTGCGCCGTTTGCTGAAGGTGCAGATCGAGGACGCGATTGCTGCGGATCAGATCTTCATGACCTTGATGGGCGATGATGTGGAGCCGCGTCGGGCGTTTATTGAATCTAATGCGTTGCAGGCGGGGAATATTGACGTTTGATTCGCTTGTAGCAGGAGTTATAACCTGAGATTTTGAGAAGCATAAGTTGAGATATTTATTGATGGGCTTCTCTCTATAGCTTCGACAAAACGTACTTGGCCACCCACCCTGGCGGAAGGAACAGCGGCCACCTCATTGAGGTGGCCGCTGTTTTTGTACATGCTTTGCGCGCTAACTAAGATACGGAAAACATTGCTTATATATTTGACGCCGTATCTCGAAAGTTAGTTGTTCATAAAGCCCAAAATTGATGGTTGCGTAATCCAATACTCCGGAAGTAAGGCCGCCATCAAAAATGTGACGATTGGTCCGTGGCCAAATAGTCTACATGGATGGTTAATTAACGGGTGAATACAATATCAAAACGTTTTGGCGACAAAGTCCGTGCACTGCGGAAGCGGCGTGGATTATCGCAAGAAGAATTTGCAGATCTATCCGGTTTTGATAGGACTTACGTTAGCGGTATAGAACGGGGCATTCGCAATCCGTCCCTTATTGCTATAGAAAAAATAGCAATAGCTCTAGAAGTATCTCTTTCTGAATTGTTCGAGAGTTTGGACGAAATCAAATGAGCAGTGGGACTTAATAAAGCACTGGCATTATCTATTTTGACTGGCCACGATTTTCTTAGGCTAGCTTTTTATACGGGGAAAAAATGTCGCTCACTGCGCTGGATGAGTTAGCCCTTACAAAAGTATTAGATTATTCGGTCTCGCTTACAAGAAAAAATACGCCCAAGTTGTTACCTCTGTCCCTCTATATATCGGAGTTAAAAGGACGCGAACAAATTGCCGGGTGCCTAAAAACGATTCGTGACGGAAAGCCTTTGTCCGACGTGACTCGGAGTCGCGATCGCTATTTCAATTCTCTATTCAATCAAGGTTTAGTCGATGGTAATGCGTCAAGTCCGGTATTGACGGCGCTGGCGAACTTCTATCTTGAGCCATTAGATCAAGGGGCCGACAGTGGATTTTGGCAGGAAGATGGCGGAGACCAAGTCGAAGCTCAAGTGATTCGTGCCCTGGTACGCGAGTTATCGCTCGGCCGGCGATCTAGTGAGTTTTTCAAGAACGCATGGTACGGTGCTCAAACATTTTTTGACTATGTTCCTGATGAAGAAATTGCGTCCATCCTAAATGATAGAGAGCGTATGTTGTTTTTGTTCCATATCAATTCTAATGGGTGGGAGATTGGGCGTTACTTCAGCTTGTCGAGCGCAGATCGCATGGCTTTTGAGCAGGCTTTTAAAAAAATCAAGCCCTCAAAGGAATGGACTCCGCAATCGCCAATAGAGATCGCCGCAACACAATATAAGGACGCTGCACAGACTACCCAGAACGACGTTCGCTTTCGAATTAGCGGCTTTCTTAAAGCGTTTAAGCTGCTTAAAGATGAGCTCGGAGAGAAGCTACCGCGGCTGGATAGAAAACTTGTATTGCGGAGTAGTGTTTACGACGGAGCAGAGGCTCACTATCCGGAGGAAATTCGTGCTCCGAGAAAAATTCATCCTGATTTACCTCGTCAACTCATCATTACTGGATGTCCAGGTTCCGGTAAAAGCTATTACGTCAACGAGCTAGTTAAAACAGCTGACTACGTAGTGAGAACGCAATTCCATCCAGAATCCTCTTTTTTTGATTTTGTTGGAGCATATAAGCCGCACCCGGTGTATGAAGCAATTGACTCGAGCCATCCGCTTGTCGAAGGCGATGGAACGCTTGGTTTGAGGGGGAGACCTCTTATTGACTATCGATTTGTGCCTGGGCCATTTATGCGAGCTTTGGCTTATGCCCTTTTAAATCCGTCAGAGACCGTTGCGGTTGTAATCGAGGAACTTAATCGGGGAAATGCTGCATCAATTTTGGGTGATGTTCTGCAGTTGTTGGACCGAGACCAGGTTACCGGAGCAAGCCAGTATGAAATCGACATAACGCCCGAACAGAAAAGCTATTTCTCATCTCTGGGAGTGTCGGTAAATTCTCTGCGGTTACCGTCAAATCTCTTCATCTGGGCGACAATGAATAATGCGGATCAGGGCGTGTTTCCTCTGGATACAGCCTTCCGGCGGCGGTGGAACTACGTCTATAAGGGATACACTGAAGTATGTGGATATCCCGCTGAAAACTGCAGAATCGAATATGGAGGCCTCTATTACAATTGGGATCAGTTTAGAGGCGTGCTCAATAATCATCTGGTAGAACAGGGGATTCACGAAGATAAATTAATTGGGCCGTATTTCCTTACTGAGCAGCAGTTGGCAAATTCTGAAGCAGTGCTTCAAAAGCTGTTTCTATACCTGTGGGACGATGTTCTACGCTTTCGACAGGAGACACTCTTTTTAGCCAAGAGTTTTTCTGGCGTAAGTAGAGATTGGAAAGATGGGAAAGGAAGTCCCCTAACTGGGCTGTTTAACAGCGCTTTAAGTAAGGCTATTCAGGAGCAGAGTGATGCTGAAGATCCGATATTAGCTCCGGAGGAGACTTGAGCAAAATTACCGTCCTCGAAGGGCAGTTATATAGGGATAAGGAGTGGCTACAACGCTTGGGTATTAATTCCGAAGAATTCAAGTTTCTTGTTAATTCGAAAATTTTTCGGGCCGAAGAAAGTGCTTCCTATCAGCTTTCTTTTGTGGGGATCGTAATTTTCTCCAATTCGCTGCTTTTAGCGTTGCCGAAATTCTGCGACGTTCAGAATATTAGTATGCAGCGTATCCTGGAAATCCTCAAAGTTTACTTTCGTCGCAGTCAAAAAAGGCGTCCAATCACCGATCAGCGTCGTGATCCGGAATTTGGTAACGAACAGATTCTTCGAGAATATGACGCAATGTATGCTTTGAGAGATTGGTTTTTCCATCATGGGATATATCGACGTGATGAAGCAGAAACCGGTAAATCTGGAAAAGTACATTGGGCTAAAACTATCTCAAAAAGAATCCCGTTATTGTCTAGATCGGGAGTTGTCTACCCTGAAGTTATCGGGGAACGCAAGGTATCAACTTTTAACGAAATAAGTTCACTCCAAATTGAAATCCTTCAATATTTGCTCAAGCGCTATGACGAAGACCTGCCGTTGCAAGTGTCCCAAGCGCAACAGTCCCAGGAGAATTACCTCCTGAGAGACATTCTCCATCCTAATAAACGCCCTTTCTTGTTGCGTCGACTGGCGTTAGAGAAGCGTGAAGTATATCAATCCGAGAAGGTTCGGCTGCTGGATTTGCTTACTCAAATAGTCGATTCTCGGCTCGCTGAGTCTGCGTCTCAGCCACAGATCTACGGCACCACAGCATTCTATTCAGTTTGGGAAGACGTCTGCCGGAGCGTTCTCTGTGGCACAGCTCCTCTTGATCCTGAGTCCCTTCTCGGAGAACCTGTCTGGAAAATTCCGTTGGAAAGAGGCGAGGTTAAAACCTACCGGATGCGGCAAATACCGGACATGGTTTTGATAAGAAATTCGTGGCGGTTCATCATAGATGCCAAGTATTACTATCGTTTTCCATTTTCTCATCCGGGCGCCCAGGATATTGTGAAGCAGTTTTATTACCTCGATTCGATGCAGCCTACATCAGATCAAATAGCCTCTATATTTTTACTCCCCTTGCCAGGTGCTCATAAGGCACAGTTTCTAGGCATCGCGACTATTGAAAACGGTCAGCGGAATTTTGGAAGTATCGAAGCATGGGGGCTTGATCCTGTGATGTTACTCAACCACTACGTGGCGCAATCCCCCGCTGGTCACAACTCCTTGATTGACCCCATTCTGCTTGCTCGGGCGAATATGTCCGAAATGCGGAGCCAAGCCCCAGCGTTCGTTAGCAGCCAGTGAGGGTAAAGATGGAGCCGTCTTGCGCAGAATCTTCTGTCTGATGCCGTGGAATAGATACTCATTGACTAAACTCTTTTGTTCACCAACTCTGCTTTGGTAATTTTTCCGAATTTCGAGCGCTGGAATTATTTCGCAGCCTTTGAACAGCGATCTATCTTCAAAAAGCTCCTTCAGTTGGTGAAGTCCTTCATCAGTAGGGTTTTCTACGTTTGCCCAATGATTCCAATGGTTACGCCCGCCGTAATAACTAACCACGACATGATCGGCATCTACTGAACTCATTAGCTTGTGAAGGCTAGAAATAAATCGGTCTCGGAAACAAAAGTCGCTAGTAAAATCATCTTCGGGGTGTTGACCACGCACGTGAGCTAGACCCGTTACATAGGTCTCTATTTCGGAGAAAAAAGGGTAAGCCGCAATAAAATTAAGTAAATGATAATACGCGCTGTATTGACGGAAATTATACGGCGGGTCTAAGTAGCAAATATCGTGATGAGCAAAACTGGCGGCAGCTGCTATCGCATCTGCGTTAGCGGTCTCAGCAATCGGGCCATTGAATGAGATAAGAGGAAGCCGCAGTTGGAAGTTCTGCTCTGCGTTCGGCCAGAGGCGGTCTCTGTTAAAGTCATGGAAGGTACCATTAACATTTGCTGTAATGACCGTTTCTTCCAATACGGACGCGAGCAACAAAAATACTTCATTTCTTTCTAGCCTGCCCTCACACCACCATTCGCGAATGCAATTTAAAACGCCATCAAGAAATAAGGCATTCTTCAACGAAAAGTAGTTTCTCTTACCTGAAGTTCCTCGTTTACTTATAAACGACGAGTGAGCTCCCCATTGGCTGAAGTGCTCATAAATTATTCCTGGCTTCGTGTTGTTCTCGCCAAGGTCTTGAAGTGCGGACAGAACAAATGGGAGATTTCCCATCGACCGGTAAAGCATCTTAATGTCTGTTTCCGCCGCATATAATGCGCCATATCTGGCTACATTTCGCTCGAGCTCAGTTTGCAATTGACGGGAGCGCAATGATTCCATCTTTGGCAGGCGTACTCCGAAAAAATGCGGAGAACTACTAGTACAAAGATAAGCCTGTGCCAATACATAGCTGAATCTATTGACATCACACGTCGCTGTCTGCCATCCCCGAGCACGAAAATAACGAGAAACATTGTTGGTACCAGCAAAAACATCCGATATGCTTTTTGCTTCTGGTATTTGCTCAACAAAGAACCTCTCCAGCAAAGGAAGAAGGGTCGCTTTATTGCCTAGGTACTTTTCCATTAGCGAGCCGCTTCGCAAATGATTAGACATTCCGCGTTAGAGCGGATACCTGAATTCAAGCTCTTGGAATTGAGCTTACGGTGACTGTGCTCGTCGATTTCTTCCAACGATACATTGCGATAGTATTTAGACGCGATGTCCATCATTTCTTTCAAGGTCAACAAACGAGGTCTGTTTCCCTGAGCTTCGTCATAAGGGGAATAAGATAGGACTAGAGGAGCCCCATTTTTTGCCGTTGCAGAAAATAGTCCATCAAAAGCTGAATGGGCTTTTGATGGAATGCAAAATGGGGACTGATACCTGCCGCCTCTATAGACGCCGCGCATTACAGTGATTTCGCCACGTTTAGCCATCTCGTCTAATTTCGGTGAGTCTCGAAGCGAAATTGTTTCAAGCACATGATAGAAACGAGAATAGTGATCGATTGTATATGGTGGGTCGGCATACCAAGCACGACAGCTTTCATCCTGAGAGACAAAATCTAATACATCACCGCAAACTACCTTGTGCTCTTTTGACGGCTTCAAAGTATGAGCATACCAACGAGATGCCCAAGAAGAGAAAACATGAAAGGTGTCTAACGAGCGGTCGCGAATCGCCCGCTGCAGAAGTATCTCGGGCGTCGTCCCATCTGCTTTGCGTAATTTCATTGGTTGTGCAAACTGCTTTCCAACTGTATTCACCATTTCACTGGCGGCACTGAGTATTACCGCGAGCGCAGTTGAGTGATTCTTAAAGTCCGTGCTAGCGATCAGTATTGAATCCAGCGCGATAGCTTGGGGATAGGAAAAGTAAGGCCCACCAAAATACCTAAGAGCGGTCGTGTCAGCTGTTGATAATCCCAGTCTTTTCAGATTTCGGCTGCTCGACTTCAATGCGGATTCTAAGTAAGAAGAAATCGTCGCGGCAGGACGTTGTTCAAATACTGCGAGAGAGCCATGTTCGATGAGTTCGGCAAGAAGTGTGGTTCTTCCTTCCTTCGCTTCGGCTATCGCGTCCTGTTCTACTGAAATAAGAGGTGCTAAAGCGCGTCCAAGCTGGCTTTCGACTTCTCTAGCTCTGTGTTCAAACTCAGGCTTTAGAAGTTCGGAGAAGTGCCTCGCACTACTGCGTAAGCGTGCAGCAGATAACACTGCCGAATACGATTGAATATCCACGGCAGTTACCGGATGCGAAACCGCTATAGCAGAGCTCACTACCCCCGTCCCCGAAAACAAATCTCCAACACGACACGATCGCGGCGCAACTTGCTCAATGATTGTTGCAATAGTTTCCGCCAGACGTAATTTACTTCCCAGGTACTGAATTGGACGAAAGGGGCGCGGCGCAGTAGCTGAAGCAGTTGGCATTCGGGAGAGATCTTGAATTTCTAACAATCTTTTTGACATTGGCTTGGAGCGTCCGCTTTCCCAGTGTGCGACAGTAATCTGGCTTACAGAGAATCTCGCACCGAATTGAGTTTGAGACTCTTGTAGTCGTTGGCGAAGTTCTTTAATTGCATTAGCATCCATAGATGTATTATATAACACATCTATCATTCTGGAGCGCCCCACTCACAGCTCTAGATGAATTCTGTTTCCATGTCTCAGGCGGGGTACTACGCTTTCACTCACCAGGCAACATGCTGCTCACTGATTGCCTATGAATGCAGAGGGCGCGCTCAAAAGCGTCAATAACTTTCTTTCTAGGCGGGCCGATATCAAGATCCGGCCCGATCAATGGATCAATTGCAATCGCTATATCCAAGCCGCGCGTTCCTCGAAGCACCCCGCACATAACGCGAATTTCCTCAGCTGAAGGCATCAAGTGTGTCTCTGCTTCGGTTGTATCCTGTGCAACCAGATGCAGAACACTTGCCCATTGGGAAAATGCATAATCATCTAAATAAAACCTCTGTTCGTTCCACTGGACTTTATTAAATACTTCCTCAACGTACAGTTTAAATAGGTCGCTTCCAATCCGTCGGCATTCGAAATGATGGCCGAGCATAAGGAGCACGCGAAGAGTGCTTCGTGCAAACTCTGATGCTTGTTCGAAGTGGCCATTTTCTAGACTCAAAAATACTAATATCGTCAGGCAAGCAAGGACATCTATGCTGGCTCTATGCTCAATTTTCTCCAGCACTTGGGGCCAGTCATGATTGCGAATCTTATCTCGGCCATCGAACACCAATATTTGCAGTTCTGGTTCAAGTTGCCGCAGCCACTTTATTGAATTTATTGAGCGTTGGCTGCTTGGGCGCAGAACTTCCCACCATATATGGTGTATCTCCCAACTTGAGCCGGGAACCAACAAATCCACTCGAGCTACGAGTGCCGGCTTCGGTGTGTGGTCACCCTTCTTATAGGTTACCCAGGTGGACCGATTAAATAGGATCCCGTCTTTATTCCTTCCGAAACCGTCCGTGACGAACAGTCGCTCAAGCGCATAGGCACTAGTTAGGCCGGTCGCTTGGCGAACACCTTCGTACCAATAAATCCGCCTTATCCTCTCAACAGGGTCGGCTTTGGACGCAGAATTTTTGGTCATGCTGACTTTTGTGACGGATTACTAAAGGTCGCGTTCATTGTGCAAAGCTTAATATTTTCAAAGAGTTAGATTCATAAGTTATCAAAAAATAGAGTGACATACTACCCTCGGCGTCTATCTAGGCCTTCACCAGCGGAGTTGCTAGTATTTGATGTGACTAATCGTGACAGAGCGAATGACATGAATCCAACGCATATCAATGAGCCGCTGGCGGTCCTTTTGGATAGAGAATTAACAAGTCGGTACGGCCCCATTGTGTCAAACGACAACCTACGGCTGGTGCTTGGATACTCGTCGATGGAGGCCTTCCGTCAGGCCGTTTCACGCAAGACAATTCCTATCCCGGTTTTCGAGATCGAAAATAGGCGTGGCAAGTTTGCGCTTGTTAAGGATGTTGCCGCATGGCTTGCGGCTCAACGGGAGCGCGCTTTGAGCGACGATATAGCAATCATGAATGCCGCAGAGACGCCGGCGGCCGGTTCCACAATTAAATCTGGAGGCGACTGATGACATAACCTCAATTCAATCGCGGGTAAAGTTGGGGTGCTAGAACGACCAAAGCCCAAGAGTTGGAGCTCTTGGGCCTTGTATTTACTGCTTGGATATTGACTGATCCGGCACTGAGTATGGTCCTTCCCGAATCCACTGTCAACGCCTTGAACTCCTAATGGGCCGTTCAAGTGGGTTCGTACGTCCCCTGATATTTCATTTTCTTGCTGGCTCCTTAAATTTGGACGCTTGGCACGATACGCCTATTGCCCCGATGCGTCAGGGCGATACGTATGTGGAATCTATCTGGCTGGAGGTCACATGACAAAGCGCAAGTTCATCCATCGGTGGGCGCCAAGAAATAAATGGCAACCTACAAGCCTGTCATGGAGTACTGCTATTGCGGCAAAAGCTATAGTGAAGCAAGCAAGAGCTGCCTGGAGGCTGGTATGAAAAGCGTACCATCCTATGGCACTCGTAGTCGTCGAAATGCGGCGAATGTTGGAGTCCGGTTCACCGCTCGGACATACGGTAAAGCTCGCATCGGCACCTATGCAGAAAAAGCCGATGGCCACATTACCGTCGAATCCGACGCAGAACGACTGGTTGCACACATACTCAGCATCGACCCGCGTGTGCGCGCATTTAAGCAACAACCGTTCACCGTTGACCTGGTCAGCGAACGGCTGCTGTTCACGCGCGAAGAAGTATATGAGGCACGTAGAATGCGTGGATGCCGCACCGGAGAGATGGAGTACACACCAGATTTTTCTGTGGTTCAGACCGATGGTCTGCTTTGTGCGTACGAAGTCAAAATTCAGGGCTACGAGGGTGACGACCAGTACTGGATGAAACTCGAGCGTGCTCGGAAAATCATGGAGGCGTACTGCTATCCGCTATCTACGGTGATTGTACCTGCGGACGAACGGCATCCAGTCATCGTCAACGCTCAACTGCTAAAACCAGCGTTAGCGCGAGCCCATACATATCTGACGCCGGACATCATCGAGCGAGTCGAGCGCTATTGCGAATCCGGCCCGGTGCTTCAACACGCACTGTGCACCAGCCTCCAGATTCCGACGGCGCTGATCCCGCCACTGCTTGTTACTGGGGTGCTGCAGGCAGACTTGGCACGCCACCATATTTTTGCAGCACTGGAGCTGTCGGCCGGATATGGCGATCTGAGTCACCTTTGCTTGATAGAGGAGCTGCGGCCATGATGTCCGACCTGCGCATTGGTGACAGACTGACGTTGCCTGGCAATCCGGATAGCTACTTGGAGGTACTGGACGCTCGTATCCATGCCGGCACCATTCATATTTTCGATGCAAATAAACGTGAGGCCCGCTATGTCGACGAATCCGGCATTCGGGACCGAATCGCAACTGGATGCCTAATACTGCGTCGAAAGGGGCTACCTCGCGTTGGGATCGCCGCCCAGTACGATAATCCGAAACTTCATGCCCAGGTTAGATTGCTCCAGGATGCACTTCGGCGTATCGATGCTATCTGCTCGAAATGGAAACTATCGTTTAATGCAGCGATTTCCCATGCTCGTGAAGCCTACGAGAAAGAAAACGCAGACAAACTAATTTCCTGCAGATTTCCATCCCGTCCGACCCTGTTCCGAGCGCATAAGAACCAACTACTCGGCCTGCCGGTTCTTAAAGGAGACAAAAATAAGGGCAATCGAACGGCTAGGTACTCGATTGAGCTTATCGAATTTGTCCAAGGTGTAATTCAGAATGAGTTTCTTGTCACGGAGTCCAAGTGGACAGTTCTGGATCTGACCAACTACGTCAACCGTGAAGCTCGGCGTCGCGGACTACATGTTGCCCAATGCTCTATAAGCCGAAAATTCATAGCTACCGCTATAGAAGAGCTGACCGCAGATGCTGAATATGATCGGATGGATCCACTGAACCGGGTCGCTGGAAAGTCTTTCGCTAAAAGGCGCATTCGGGCGGCGTTTCCTTTCGCTCGAATTGAACAGGATGCATTGCATCTACCATTCGTAGTACGCACTCCCCATGGCGTCGCTCGAACAATCTATTTGATATTGGCAATAGATGTCTGCACTGGGTATCCAGTGGGATGGCGTCTTGTGATTGGCGCCCCTCGGGAAATAGACTCGCTGTTATGCATTGAGATGTATTTGACCCCGGCCAAGGTGGCCCGCTTCAAGGAGCTGGGTATCGCACATGCACTGAATATATATGGTACGCCTAGCCAAGTCATTTTTGATAATGGTCCGGAGACTAAGGGCGGCCGAATCGTTCGCTTGGAATTGTTGGAGATAGACGTCAAGCATTGCAAGGCGAAGGAAGCGCAAGGTAAGCCATTCATTGAGCGTCTGAACAGGTCGCTTAAGGACGCGTTACAGCTTCTACCTGGGTGTACACGTTTCGAAGGAAAGGACGGTAGGCGTGATCCGGAGGCCTTAGGCGATGACTTGATGACTATGGACGAGCTTGAGAAGTGGATTGTCCGATGGCTTTACGAGAGTTGGATCAATTCTCCGCTCGACCGTCTGCGCTGGGATGAACTTCTTGTCGAATCAGTCAAAGGAAAAACGCCGCTTGAGCGGTTGAATTACCTGACGGAAGACAGGGGAATTCCTATCACCATGCCGCCGTCTCGGCAGCAATGGCTTACAGCGCTCTTCGAGCATAAAAATTGCACGCTGAGTGCCAAGACTGGCATCACGATTGCACATGGGTTTCGTTACAAGGGGGACCCAATCTCATATCTGTTGGCCAAATACGGTGACCGCGCGTCGCTCCACGTGGTTTATAACCCCGACGATTTTCGCCAGGTATATGTGTATGAGGACGATGACCTGCCGCTTATCACGCTAACGCACGAACATGTCCGGCCAGAAACACCTGCATGGACGTTTGCGGAAGCTAAGGAACGATTTGATTCGGGCTTGGATGACTGGGATGTTCCAGATGCGAAGGGGAAATTCCAGCGAGAACTTGACGAAGCAGTTACCGGAAATAGAAAAGAACGGAAAGCCAAATCGCGCGGCAAACGTGAAGAAAATAAGGAAACGGTCCGCCGAGCCAAAGAATGCTCGGCCATCCAGCGAACGATGGATCGGCCGCTTTCACCGACTGCCCCGTTTGGCCCTTTACCTTCGGCTAAACAATCATTACCCGCTGAAGAAATTCAGGAGCCCGTCTCGTACGACGATGCACCGCTGATGACCATTGTGAACAGAACGACAGGAGAAAAACTACTGTGACGCCAGCTCAAAAATTGCGTCGGGATATCGAGACTTGTGAGCTTCCTCACCCGTTTTTTATGGAGCATTTACGTGTACTTAAACAACGCATCGATGACGCTCTCGCTGATTTAGCTCCAAAAATTATGCGGGTACCCGGACCTAGTGGAGTGGGTAAATCTTCCCTCATTGCCACACTCGCGCGCGACTACCGTGAAACCCGCAACGACGGTCGCCGCCGCGTGCCCGTATTGGTGGTGGAAGTGCCTCAATCGGCAACAGCAAAATTGCTCCCGAAAAGCGTACTGCGTGCATTGGGAATTGAAGTTTCTGGCCGGATGACAGCCGGAGCCATGTTCGATTTGATGGTGACGCAGCTGCGCCTAGCCGGCACACGAGTAGTAGTTTTTGATGAAATATCTCACCTCGTTGATGAAGGGTCGCGGGTGCCACCGCGTGCCTCCAGTGACTGGCTTAAGACTCTGACTGATAAACTCAACATGACATTGATTCTGTTTGGAATTCCTAGACTAGAGAGATTATTTTCCGCCAATGAACAGTTGCGCCGTCGCGCTTGTCCTGCGCGTAGCTTCCTGCCATACGATGCTAGCGACAGTCAGCAGATGACGGCGTACTTTTCATGCGTGGTGAATTATGCGCGCTTGTTTGCTGCGGCTGGCTACCCCATTGACGTACTTCCACGAGTGTTGACGCAGCAAACCTATCTCCTTACCGGTGGCCTGATCGGGGTGCTTGCTGACTTCATGCGTGAATTGGCAAGCTCATTGGCGGCTGAAGCGCCGCGCGCCATCACATATGCAGACTGTCAAAAAGCAGTTGAGTACGTTAGCCATGCAGGATCACCGCACAAGTTAGCTTTCGAAGATGCGGATAGCGAAGAAGTGGATGTGGCACCGATCATATTGAGGCAGGCTTACGTCCATGTTCTGACCAGTAATACTGCATCGGTGCCGATTCGTAAAAAGACAAGAGAAAAATCATGAGCCTTATCGTCACTTATGCATCTCGAGATGATGAATCTGGAATGGGGTACTATCGCCGGCTTTCAGATGATAATGAGCTGTCCGGCTGGCGTAATCTCGCCGACACAGCCTGCGTCGAGCGTAGTCGTGAGGCATTGCTCACGCGGACGAAGGATGTTGCCCTAAATCTTGGTCTGGAGCCTGATTGGGCAGAATCCGCTAGACAAAAAGAAGAGTGCTGCCGCAATTGGGGCCATCTACACCGTACAAGATATGATGCAGTGTGTCCGGTTTGCTTAGCTGAATCGCCTTACCTTCGACATCAGTGGGAACATACATATGTCACGGCCTGTCCGCAACACCACGTGCAATTGGTCGATCAATGCGACGCCTGTGGACATTACCTTTCTCCAGAGCGGCTCCACATCGGATTCTGCGCGTGTGGACACGATCTTAAAAATTTACCGCGGTTGCTGGCGACCCAGGCACAACATTGGCTGTCGCTGCTAATCTCGAGTAACGGCCGACAACAGCCGGGCAGTACTAAGCTATTTGTGAACGACCTGGATGTTAATGTTCTGGTGAAGGTGATTCGAACGCTTTGCATACATATAGATCCCAACCGACCCAAATTGCCGCGTCGTGCCGCCTTGCCAAAATCCATCGCCGAAGCGGTCGAATTTCTTGCACCACTTGAAGCGCTATGTGCTGACTGGCCAACGGGCTTTCGGATGCATGTTGAGCAGCGGATAGTCGCTGGACGGAAGGATGCGCGCACGCTGAACACGTTACTGGGAGATTGGTATATCAGCCTACGAAAGTTATGCCAGAGCTCAGCATTCGAACCGCTCTTACAGGTCATCATTGATGTGGCGTCCGAAAAATCCGATTGCCTACTTGGTTTGGACTCCGCCAAGGCCATCGCCAAAGATACGACCGGATACATGCGGGCACCAGATGCAGCAAAGGCCATGGGTATCAGCGTTTCACGTCTCCATGAGTCGATTCAGCTTGGTGAATGCGAGCACCGGACGCGTCGTACAGGTACCCGCGGCCAGGTGTATGAGATTCCATGTGCTGAGGTGGAGCGGATCCTTCTGCGACGTGCCGGATGGATTTCCGACAACGTGGCCTGCGAATTGGCAGGTGTTATGCCTGCGGTGCTTGACCGAATGAAAGCTGCTGGAGTTATCCGCTCAGACGTTCGTTGGCGCGAAAATCTCATGAAAGCTGGTCCGGTCGAGCGCCAGTCTATAGATGACTTGTTCTTGCGGATAAGCCGGCAAGCAGAGCTTACCGGCATGACCGACGACACTAAGATTTCATGGGCGCAACTCACCTCTCGTCATATGGGTGACAAAAGAGCGATCGAGTCTCTGATGACAGCAATTGCAAATGGTGACGTGAAAGCCATCGCGCATGCTCGTATACTCGGTAATATGGCTTTTAGGCGTACCGACGTGTTGGAATATTTTGGTACGCCATTACTCGAAGCCGGCATGTCTATTCAGCAGCTTGCAAGGACAACCGGCTGGAAATGGGAGTCTATTGATCACCGGGTGAATGAAGGTCTGCTGGCATCCGAAACTATTGAACGCCGTGGCCAATCGTGCCGAGTTATATTGCCACATCAGTTGCTAGCGTTTCGCCAGTTGTATGTGCCATTGGCTGATCTGGCCCATTCTATGGGTACGAAAGCGTCTGCACTCTCGCGCTTGTTGCCCAATATCGAGCTGGTCGGAGCGAAGCGGCTTCCTGATGGTGCCATGCGGGGCGGGCTAATTCGACTTGCTGATCTCGGCCGGCTGGCTGTCATCGGGGCTCGGGCGGGGCACGACTTTTTTGTGTCGGCGGCGTAACTCCCTGGCAGGTCTGGTAACACTAAGGGGATAAAGTGAGCAGTCAAAACGACGATCAGAGCCGCACGGGAGAAGACGATCTATGGATTGAGCTGGAAAGGCTGATTGAGCATGATGATGGGGCAGCAGCGCGATCACATCTAGAGGCTGGCCGCTGGATTACATATCGGGATAGAAATTATCCTGGCTTCATAGTGCGCGAATGGCCCAACGGCAAGCGCGAATTGATACAGGGAGACCGGCACGGGAATATCATTGTGCTTCGTACTCTTTGAGAGCGGACTTTGTTATAACGCCTTCCAATGCGTGATAAACTGAAAAAAACAGGCTGCAAATTCCGGCAAGCATCCATTAAAGATAATGCATTGTTGCAGGTCCGTATGTATCGATTGCACTAACGTGATTTTTAAAAAGCAAGAATTTCTGGTACATTGATGAGATTGCCCTTGAGGCCTTAGTTTTACCTATGCCATGTTTGGCATAGAAAAAGCCCAGCTTCTGTTGGGCTTTTTTGCGTCCGATCTAATCTGAACACAGACCTTTACGTCACTGATCTGATTGACCACGTTCAATGAAATACATAAATTGAAATTAAGTATTTTATTTATTGATCAATCGAAACGGTGTTCACAATGATTTCGAATTCGGCAAATATCTCTGGCTGCCGCTGCTGAAGGTAGAGCGACACCGCCTTGTTCTCAAGTAGTTTTGCCAGGTATCCCTTTGCTAGTACCAGATGTATAAAGTGGACCCATCCGTCAAGACAGCGTTTGCCAGAATTTAAGCTGCATCCATGACTTCACTTGCAGCAGAACAGCGCTGCCCTGATCCTGC